>CAVRCY010000017.1:0-179776 GCA_963719775.1 uncultured Acidimicrobiia bacterium | reverse complement strand
CGCCGCTCGGACTCGATCGCCGAAGCGTGCGACTGCGGCCGGGGATCGCCAACCGGGTGACGTTCGCCGCCGTCGGAGACAGTCGGCCGGCCGGGTTCATCGCCTTCGAGATCGTCGTCGAAGGCGTCGAACCGAGCTCGTTGAGTGGCCCCCGTGCGAGTCGACGGGCGCGCCCGGCGGACGTCGCGAGGATCTGCTCACGGAGCTCGAAGACGACGGGCTCCAGTTCGTCCGGCAACTCAAGGACGAGCGCCGACGCGGCGTCTGCCGATCCGAACGATGTCGCCACACACGTTGCGGCGGCGGCCGACGGTTCGCTGCTCGAACGACTCATCGGGCTCGTGCCCACGGGGCAGTAACGCTGGAGGAAGGTTCGCGAGCTGCCTCCGCGCAGGTGCGTGCACGGGGATCTGCAGGTTGGCATTTCCTGCCGAGGCGCTCCAGCTCTGGTCGGCGTGGGCCGCCGTGATGGACGATCCCCGTCCGGCGGAGATCACGATGAGCGGCGTGGTTGCGGAGCCCCATGGAATGACGGGCGCGGTCACGGCGTCCGGAGCACCCTTGTGATCGTGGCTCGCCATCAGCTGGCAGTGGACGGTGGTCCGCCCGTCCTCCAGCCGGCCGACATCACGCCGTGGTGCCCCGTGACTGAGCTCGACCGGGCGGCCGTCAACTTGGTACTGGACTCTGGGATGCTCGCAGGATCCGACAGCACCGAGACGATTCGCTTCCAGGATGCGTGGTCGCAGTACCTCGGCGTTCGCCACGCGCTCCTGACGAACAGCGGGACTGCCGCCCTCCACATGGCCCTCGCCGCAGTCGGTGTGCAGCCGGGCGACGAGGTCATCGTTCCCGCCTATACGTTCGTGGCGTCAGCGACGGCGGTGCTCCACCACAACACGATCCCAGTGTTCGTGGACATAGGGGGCCGCGACCGGACCGACATCGATCCCGACGCCATGATCGCGAGCATCACGTCCCGGACCGTGGCAGTTGTGGTCGTCCACCTCAACGGCCAGCCCGCCGCCATGGATCGGATCGGCGAGGTGGCTCGTCGGGCCGGCCTGGCGATCGTCGAGGACGCCTGTCAATCCCATGGCGCGTGCCACGGCGACGACAAGGTCGGGACACTGGGTGACGCTGCAGCGTTCAGCCTCAACAAGAGCAAGAACCTTCCCGCAGGGGAAGGTGGCATCTTCGTCTCGAACGATGACGGAGCTGTCGACGGGCGCGGCGACTCATGAAGTTCGGGGGAATCTACGACTCCGACAACACGCGCAGCTACGAGGCGTTCGGCTCGTTAGATGTGCCGCTCCACCGCGCTCACCGCAGCGCTCGCCCGAGCGCGACTCACGCGCCTCGATGCGTGGTCGGCGGAGCGCTCGGCGAACAGAGCTGCGCTCGATGCCCTCGTCTCCGACGTGCCAGGGGTTCGTGTCGGCGAGGTCGTCGCCGGCACAACGCGTGCCCCCTGGCGATACACGTTCCAGGTGGTTCCCGAAGAGCTCGGTCTCCCGGCGGCCGCACGCCAGGTTCGCCACGTGCTGATGAGGGCGCTCGCCGCCGAGGGGGTGCCCGTCGGCGAATGGCAGCGCATGGTCGTTCCCGAGCAAACGCTCTTCCAGCGTCGCGTCGGGTACGGGCGAGGCTGCCCGTGGACGTGCGCACAGAGCCGTGTTCAGTACACCGGCGCGCACCATCCGGTGGCGAGCGACGTGATCGATCGCTCGATCTGGATCACCGAAGGCATGCAACCAGGCAACCCGGAGGGCACGATCGACAAGCTGGCGACGGCGATCAAGAAGGTGATGGCCCGACTGCCCGACCTCGTCGGCCGCGAGGTGGTGTGACGTGCTTGACGACCGACCGCTCTGCATGGTGACCGCATACGGCGATCCGCCGCGCGGCTTCCTCGCCCCAGGCGGGGGGATCAACGTGTTCGTGTCGGGCTTGACCGACGCTCTCGCCTCCGCCGGGCATCGTGTCGATGTCTTTTCGCCGCACTATCCGGAAGCTGCGGCGGCTCGGGTCGACCTGCCCATGCACCTGATCGACCTCGGAGTCGAGGAGATGACCAAGGTCTGGATCGGTCGCCACATGGATCGACTCGTCGAGCGAGCCTCCTGCCCGTCGGCGAGCTCGCCCGCTCACGTGTGGTGTACACGCACTATTGGCTGTCGGGCCGCCTGTGGTCCCGCCTGCGAGAGGAGCACGAGATCGCTCGGGCCACACGATGGGTCCACTCGTTCCACTCGTTCGGGCGCGTCCGCGCCCGATATGCCTCCGACGACGACGTCACCGAGCGTGTCGCTTGGGAGGAACGGATCATCGACGAGTGCGACTGCGTGATCGTCAACAGTGAGGCCGAGCGGCTCGACCTCACTGACCTGCACGAGGCCGCGCCACGCCGAGTCGCCGTCGTGCCTGGCGGCTATCGACGGTCGCAGTTCTGCCCAGAGCAGAGCCACTACCTCCGACGACGCCTCGCCGTGCCCGAGGAGTGCTCGCTGGTCGTGTTCGTCGGGCGCCTCGAACATCGCAAGGGCTTCATGCTGTTCCTCGAGGTGGCTCGTCGGCTGCGACGCGACGACCGCTTCTTCTTCGTGCTCATCGGCGGGCGGGAGGGCTTCTCGTACGAGCAGGCCGGCCGCGGCGCGGCGACGAACTTCGTCGCTGATCATGGCTTGAACGGGTCGCGCTTCTGCCGGCCGTGTCTCACGACGAGCTGCACCACGTCCTGCAGTCGGCGACATACATCCTCCTCCCGAGCGTCTACGAACCGTTCGGGTTGACGGCGCTCGAAGCACAGGCCTGCGGGTGCATCCCGATCGCCTCGCGGGTTGGCGGTTTGACCGCCACCGTTTCGGACGGACACACGGGAGTGTTGACTGCCTCCGATCCCGACGCGATGGCCGATTGCCTCTGCGCCTTCGAAGATGATCCTGACCGCCGGGCACGGTTCCAGCGGAGTGCGCCGCCTGGGTTCCAGACAGCTTCTCCTGGGATGCATTGGTGCCGCGGTTCCTCGAGGTATTGGTCAGCGTGAGCGGGTCCTGGGGTGAGTGGGACCAGTGGAGCGCCGTCGTGCCGATGCGCACCCAACCCCTGCACCTCGCCCACGTGAACCTCCTCGCCAACCTCGTCGAACGCTTCAGCGCCGTCCGGGTCCTCATCGGCAACCAGCCGCGTTCGATTGACGATCCGTACTCGTACGAGCAGCGCCTCGCGTGGTGGCGATTGATGCAGACGTCCATCGGCTCGCCGGCGTGGAGTTCGTCCGCGGTGCGCACGGCTGCTCTGACGCCGAACGACTTCACCGCTACGTCGTCGGTCTTCCGACGTCGAACGTCGTGGTCGTGTCGGGCAACCACGAGGTTGCGGCGTTCTGTCGACGCGCCAGCTCCCCGTCCTCGACAGCTGCACATTGCCGCTGCGAGATCTCGTCTGCCTCAACGCTCGCCTCCGCCAGGGCGATGGCGTCGGCCGCCGGCTCGCGCCGGGTTGCGCACCGGGGACCGCGGGCGCGACGTCCGCCCACTCGTCCCTCCATGGGTCTGGGACGACCTGCGGCGGGCGACATGACGACGGCCGCCCGTCGAGGGCCGACACGCCAGGTACTGAAGTGGCGCCACGGACAGCGGGTCGTCCGCCGCGGCGATCGGGTGCTGAAGTTCAGCACATCGTACGAGGACATGGAGAACCAGTACCGGTGGTTCCGGCACTTCCGCGGCAAACCCAGCGTTCCCGAAGTCCTCGAGCTGCGCCGCCACTCCCAGTCCGCGGTGCTCGTCCTCGAGTACGTCGATGGGCCTCCGCTGCACCACGCCGTCCTCGAGCCGGCGGAGGACCCGCTCGACCTCCTGAGGAGGGCGCTCGACGCCGTCCGCGACATCCATGCCACGGCGCCTACGGCGAGCACGACCATCACTTTCTCCGACTACGCCGATCACTACATCGGCAAGGTGATGGCGCGCTTCGACTTGGCAACGCCGATCATCGAATGCCTTCGCCGGCCGGCGTTTCGAGTCAACGGCACCTCGGTGCCGAACCCCTACCTCGTCGTCTGGCGCCATCGCAGGCAGATACTGCAGATCCTCCTGGCGGACGCAGTGACCACACCCGTCCACGGCGACCCCAACCTGTCGAACCTGCTCGTGGGCGGCCCAGATGCACCGGTGATCTTCGTCGACCCTCGCGGGGCGTTCGGCCACAAGCGCGTCCTCGATGGCGACGCGATGTACGACGCGGCTCGGCTCACATACAGCCTCCGTGGCTTCTGCGACGTCATCGATGGGCGCGGGTCCTTGGTGCCTCGACGCCGGGTGGCTTCGATGTGATCGTCGACGGTCACGAGGTGCTCCACGGGCTCGCGCCACGGTTCGACGAGATCGTGATCGATCGGTTCGGGTTGTCGTGGCAAGGTCTCGCCCTTCGGGAAGCGCTGCTCTACCTGAGTGCGGTGCCGCTCCACGCCCACGCCCCGTTCGAGATGCACGCCCTGCTCGGGCTCGGCATCGCCCGGCTCGAGGCGAGCGGCATCGGATAGGCCGGTGACCCCTGCCATCCCTTCCGCCCGCCGGCCGACGGGCCGGGTCGTCGTCGCCATGCCGGTTCGCAACGAGGCGGCGACCCTTGCCATCACGTTGACCAGCGTCCTCGAGGCAGTGGCCGTCCTGCGCCGCGACATTCCCGGACTCGATGTCAAGCTCGTCGTGTGCTGCAACGGCTGCCACGACGGCTCGGAAGAACTCGCCGGCCAGCTGCTCGATCGGTCTCACCCAGAGTTCCCGGCCCAGGTGGTGTCGTCGGATCCTGGCCTCCTCCCGGCCCTTGGCCGCATCGTCGAGGAGGGCGGCGACGCTGACATCTTCCTGTTCTTCGACGCGGACATCCTCGTCATGCCCGACTGCGCGCTGCGGATGTATCGTCGCCTCGACGAGGACCCCTCGCTCCAGGTGGTGTACGCACGCGCCCGACCGTTGCTGCAGGAGCACCTCCAGTTCAAGCAGCGGATCCTCTGCACGCCGTTCCGCCATCGTGGCGTTTTCGCGGAGCGGCACTTCTTCCGCGGCGCCACGTATGCGATCCGGGCGGGTCGCCTCAGAGACCCCGAACTGGCGGGTCTGATTCCCGGTGTGCGTGGAACTCGTGCGACGATTCCACCGCAACGGGCGCGCCCGCCGGTCAGCGACGATGCGCTTCTGTCACACACCGTGGTCCGTCGTTACGGCACGTCGGCCCTGCACAAGGAGGCCGGTGCGCTCATCTACGTGACGCCTCCCCTGACGGTCCGGGACGCGTTCCTCGGATTTCGGCGACGCCACCACGATCAGCGGGCGCTCGACGCTGCGTTCGCGGCTCAGCGCCGCTGGAACCATCGGACGTTTCGCAACCGGGTGGACTGGTCGTACGTCTCGCGCCAGCCGTTCCTCCACCGCCTCGAACTGCTTGCCTATCTCGGCGCACGGGCCGCGCTGTCGGCGGCTGGCTGGCTCGACGCTGCGCTGGCATGGCGACGGTTACCCAGCCTGGCCAGCCCCGTGTTCACCAGCCTCGCATCGACCAAGCGCCTCGACCTGACAGCACTCCCGGCGGCGCTCGCGGCGACAGCTCGCATCGAGGCCGACGGCTCCGAGGCATCCTCGTCGAACATGGAGTGAGCGGCCGTGCTCGACACTCACACGATGGCGCCAACGGCGGCCGCTTCATGCGTCCTGCTCACAGGTTTCTACTGGGATGCCGACCCCGATCGGCGGGCTGAGCTGATTGAGTGCCTCCGGCGGAACGCCGCGCACGACGGGATCGGTGAGTTGCACGTCTTCGTCGAGGACGACACGTCTCCTGGCGAGTTGCCCGCCCTCGTCGGGCCGGCGGTGATGCCGAAGCTGCGAGTGATCGAGCGCGGCGAGCGGCTCACCTTCGAGGACTTGTTCGCCCATGCCGAGCGCCTGGCGCCGCGACGCCGGGTGATCATTGCCAACGCCGACATCTTCTTCGACAGCACCCTGAGCTTGCTCGAGGATGTCGACCTGGCCGGACAGCTGCTCTGTCTGTCGCGGTGGGACGAAGTCCCAGGCCGCAGCCCGGCGTTCTTTGACTACAGCGGGAGTCAAGACACGTGGATCTTCGACCCGCCACTACCGGCGTTCCCATGTGCGTTCCGGCTCGGCTTGCCGGGCTGCGACAACCGTCTGGTTTGGGAGGCCGCTCGCGCCGGGTTGGCTGTGTCCAATCCGAGCCGGTCGATCCGGGCCCGCCACCTGCATGGGACCAACGTTCGCCATTACACGAAGCGCGAGCGAGTCGCAGGCCCGCGCCAGGGTCTCGTCGCCACCCACTTGCGGACGCCGCGCCGCCAACTGGTGGCGCTGACGTCGCTTCCCGTTGATCCGGTGCAGGCCACCCATCTCCGGGAGTGCTTGCGGTCGTGGCGCGATGCGGGAATGCGGGTGGTCTCGTTCAACCACCCGGACGAGCATGCCGTATTGCGGGAAGACTTCGACATCGAGTTCGTCGCGGTGGAGGGCACCGACCGCGCAGTCTTCGGCCGCCACGATGTACCGGTCTCCACGATGGTGGACTGGGCGCGCCGGGCCGCTGTCCGGCACTCCTGGTGAATGCCGGTGTCACGCTTGCGCTCTCCGCGGCCGAGCTGTTCCGACTGCGCCATCTCACCGGCGATGGCCTGACGTTCCTCCTCCACAACCTTCATCAGGGCGGAGGGTCGCATGCCACACGGGAAACTCACGGCATCAATGCCGTTCTGTTCGACGGGCGCCACACGCCGGGGCTTTCCGACTCGTTCCTCAGCGTGGGCCAGCCGTTCTCGGGCCACTGGCTCGCCCACACCTACGCCGAGAGCGGTCGCCGACTGAACTGCGTCGAGTTTGCCGCCGCCGACCACAGCGACCATCCGACGGCCTGGGACTGGGAGGAGTGGTTGCGCTGCGCGCACGAATTCGCACGGGTTACCGGTTGGAGCTTTCCCGACCAGACGTTTGAGGCGGGCATCGCCGGATCGGCGGAGATCCGCCGCCGCATCGCCGAGGCAACCGTGATCATCGACCGCAATCCGTACCTGATTCGACCTTGGATCAGCACTCGGCTCGCCGGCGCCGGGTCGCGGGTGGTGCTCGAGCTGGGTGCCCACGACGGCCGGGACACAGCCTGGCTCGCCGCGCTCCCCGGCGCCACCGTGCATGCATTCGAGCCCGATCCCCGGAACCACCCGCCGCCGCTGGCGAATGTGGTCATCCACCGCGAGGCGATCGCCGACCGCGACGGCGCCGGCGAGCTGATCCTGAGCGTCAGCCGCCAGGGACGGGACTGGACCTGTTCGTCGTCGATCCGTCGGCCGACGAACCACCTCGAGCGCTACCCGGTGAGCTTCGGCGGGTCTGTGCAGGTCCAGCTGACCACGCTCGACACGTTCACGGCCACCAACAGGATCGACATCGTCGACTTCATCTGGGCCGACATCCAAGGCGCCGAAGGTGACCTCGTGCGGGGCGGGATGGAGACGTTGGCGCGCACGCGCTACCTGTACACCGAGTACTCCGACGACGAGCTGTACGACGGCCAGGTGTCGCTCGACGACCTTCTGCGCATGCTGCCCGACTTTCGAGTAGTTGAGCTGTGGCCCGACGACGTGCTGCTCGAGAACAGGCGGTTGCGGTCGCGGCGTACGCGGTGAGCGATGAGCGGGGTCGGTGGTCGCCAATTGCGACGGGCAGGGCGCTTCGTCAGAGACTTGGTTCACATGGAACCGTGGGCCACACCGGCGGCCACATCCCCTTCGATCGTGATCGTGACGCCTGCGCCCAGACGGCTGCGAGCGTCTGCGGGCCGCGGCGCCGGGGTCGAAACGACCCGTTCGACATCTGCGCGTCGAGAGGCTGCCCCGAGCGTTGTGGGAGTTGAGGTGGTGGTCCCCGCCTGACGTCTGCCGGATGGTAGGTGTCGGGCGTTCCGCCAAGAACACCGAACCTGGAAGGGGACCACCACCGTGATTCTCAGGAGGAAGGTACCTGTCGTGAAGCTCGCCGAGCGGGACGAACCCGCCGTACTGGCTGGACTGCCTTGTCGGCGGCAACCGTGGCCGGAGTTCCGCAGAATTGAGGCACTTCGAGAGGCGCTATCTCATCCGGCGTCGCCGGGTTGCCGGGGTCTCCCGGCTCGGGCCTCTGCTCGGTCATCGCCTCTCGTCGCGCGCCAGGTCGTTCGGGCGCGCTGGGCGCGCTGGACCGGCACGCCATCACCGTCGGGGCCAACAGCCAGGGGCCGGAATGTGATGAGTCGAGTACTTGCTGCGAGCGCGGCGGATGAGCGCTTTCGGACGCGTGGACGTCGCTGGAGCTCTCGCTCGTTAGCCTTCGCTCCGCAGGCGACTGAGGGGTGCGAGGCAATGACGGCCACGACTTTCGACGCGGAACGGGCCGAGGCGTTCGCCGGGCGCATGCTCGACATGCTCAACAGCGGTGCCCTGATGGTGATGGCGTCGGTCGGGCACCGCACCGGGCTCTTCGACGCGCTCGCAGAGCTCGACGGCGCGACGAGCAGCGGGCTCGCCGAGGCGGCGGGGCTCGACGAGCGTTACGTACGCGAGTGGCTGGCAGCGATGACCGCCGGACGGATCGTCGAGCTCGACCCCGGGAGCGGCCGCTACTCGTTGCCACCCGAGCATGCCGCCTGGCTCACCCGCGCGGCGTCGCCGGACAACCTCGCCGTCGAGGCGCAATGGATCACGTCGCTGTCCAGCGTCGAGGACGAGATCGTCGAGTGCTTCCGGAACGGAGGGGGTGTGCCGTACGAGCGGTACGCGCGCTTCCACGAGGTCATGGCCGAGGAGAGCGCCCAGACGGTCCTCTCCGTGCTCGACTCGCACATCCTCCCTCTCGTCCCCGGCATGGCCGAACGCCTCCAGGAAGGCGCTTCGCTGCTCGATCTCGGTTGCGGTCGCGGTCGGGCACTCCTCCAGCTCGCCGAGCGGTTCCCTGCGAGCACGTTCCGCGGCTACGACCTCTCGAACGAGGCGATCGAGTTCGCGCGCGTGCAGGCGGCCGAGGGCGGGCTCGAGAACGTCTCGTTCGAGCAGCGCGACCTGAGCACGTTCGAAACGGACGCCGAGCCCGAGGCATCCGACTTCGTCACCACGTTCGACGCGGTGCACGACCAGGCGAAGCCACTCGCACTGCTCACGGGGATACGTCGGACGTTGAAGCTTGGGGGGACGTACCTCATGCAGGACATCCAGGGGTCGAGCCACCACCACGAGAACATCGACCACCCGGGCGGCCCGCTTCTGTACATGATCTCGACGATGCACTGCATGACCGTGTCGCTTGCCCAGGGCGGCGACGGGCTCGGCGCGATGTGGGGCGAGCAGAAGGCGCGACAGCTGCTCGCGGAGGCCGGCTTCTCGTCGGTCGAGGTGCACCTGCTCGACCATGACCCGTTCAACGCGTACTTCGTGGTGCGTCCCTGACCTTCACGACACGCCCAGAGCTCCGCGGCACCCTCGGGATGGTCGCGTCCACGCGCTGGCTTGCCTCACAGACCGTCAAACCAAGAGCTCGCCGCCGCAGTCCAAGGGAAGGTGACGCTGACGATCACGAGAGGCAGCGAGTCAGCCTCCGCACCGAAGTTTGCGAGCTGTCACGACTGCTGATCCGACGCCCGAGAACGGCTGTCACACCGTGCAGAGGTGTCCCCTTCAGCCCCGTCCGTTGCTCGATTTGTGTCACCGTTTCCGCCGGTCGACCGCGGTTTCGGTGACGCAAATCGCGAAGTGAACCACCGGTTTCTGGCGAAGGTGGCCGCGACCCCATGGTGAAGAGGACCGCCTCGCCGCTGGTCCGAATAACGCGGGCCGCTCGACCGGCTCGGCGCAGCGAGATCGCACACCGAACGAGACCGGAAGACCTCACAGCGCTTCGTCCTGCGTTGACCGACGGATGGCATCAGGGGTTCGTCCGGATGATGTAGAGGCGCCGCATGCTCCCGGCTCCGCTGACGGGCGGAGAGTCGGCACGATGTGCCAGCTCGTTGCTCCGCAATCGTCTTTCCTGGTCATCACGACCTACAACTGTCGGCACGGCTCGAACTCGTCGGCCCGCCGCCAGCGGCATCCGTCGAGGGGTGGAAGGGGAGATTCCTACTGGGGGAGGTTGAGCAAGGCGACCGCGATTCGTACGGTCGAAATCCCAGAGCAAGCAGCAGATGGAACGACGTGAGCGATGTCTGAGATCACTTTCGAACCGCCGGTGGGACCGCCCACCGCACGAGGTTCGGGCCGCCGCTCAACGGCGGCTCCGCGAGCAGCGCGTCCTGTACACGATTGTCGGTGTCTACGCCGTGCTCAGCCTGATGTGGTTCGCCATCGACATGGCCGACGGCACCGAGAACGTCTGGTTCTACTGGCCGATGCTGGGCACCGGCGTCGTGGTCGCCGTCACCGCCATTGTGCTCCTCGGCTTCGGTGGACTTTTCGGCGCGAACTGGGAGCGCCGGCAGGTCGATCGGTGCCTCCACGCGCATTCCTCGCCGACCGTCGAATGAGCCATCCTCGTACACTCCTCCCGTGACGCTGTGGCGCCGCTGGCGCGCCGACCTCGCCCGCCCGGAGGTCCCGACGAGCCGCGACGCGCTCGGCTTCCTGGTCGGCACCGCCGTGGTGATCGTCGTCGCCGCGCAGGTGACCGACCCGGGCACCGCCCTCGACCTGATCGTGCTGGCACCTGCGGTGCTTGCCTTCGTCCTCCGCGGCCTCGTCCCGCGACTGCCCGCGGAGGTGTTCGCCGTGATGGTCATCGTGCCGGTCGCGATGGCCGTCGGGCGCGACGGCGGCGTGGAGGGAGCGTTCTTCCTCATCGTGATGATGGTGTTCAACACGGCGTCCCATCTCGGATCGTTGACGCGGGCGCTGATGATCACGGGTGCCGCCGCCGCCGTCCCGTGGCTGGTGGCGGAGCAGTTCGCCCCGGAGTCGGGGATCGCCTGGGAGCCGTGGGTGCTGGCCAACGTATTCATCTTCACCCTCGGGCGGGCTGTGTACGGCCAGGGACGGTTGATCGAGCAGCTGGAGCAGGCCCGTCGCGCGCTCGCCGACCAGGAGGTGGCCGAGGAGCGGCGACGCATCGCCCGCGAGTTGCACGACCTGGCCGGGCACACGCTGGCGGCGATGCTGCTGCACGTCACCGGTGCCCGGCACGTGCTGCGCAGGGATCTCGCCGAGGCCGAGCGGGCGTTGATCGACGCCGAAACCGTTGGCCGGGCGAGCCTCGACCAGATCCGGGCCACGGTCGCGTCGCTGCGCGCCGACGAACGAGGCACCGACCCGGCGCTGGCCGGAGTGGCCGACATCGTCGCCCTCGTCGACGAGTACCGCCGTGCCGGTCTCGTCGTCGAGCTGACTGTCGATGAGTCGGCGGCTGCGCTCACTGGGCCAGTCGGTGTCGCCGTCCACCGCGTCGCACGGGAGGGACTGGCAAACGTGGCCAGGCACGCCGCTGGCAACCGTGTCGAGCTCCGCGTCGACCGTGACGGTGACGGTGTGCGCCTGCTGGTCGCCGATCACGGGCGTCCGGCCCCACCGCCGGACCCGCAGGCGCTGCACTTCGGTCTCGTCGGGATGGCCGAGCGGGCCCGCTCGCTGGGGGGCCGCTTCGATGCTGGGCCAACCGCTGACGGGTGGCGGCTCGAGGCGCGGTTCCCGACCGCCGTCGCTGATCAGTACGTCGCGTCGTGATCCGTGTCCTGATCGTCGATGACCAGCCCGTCGTGCGGGCGGGGGTTGCTCGCATTCTCGGACCAGGCGATGGGTTCGAGGTGGTCGCCGAGTGCGGGGACGGCGACGAGGTCGTTGCCGCCGTCGACTTGCACCATCCCGACGTCGTGTTGATGGACATCCGCATGCGCCGTGTCGACGGGGTTACTGCCATCCGGGCCTTGTCGGCGGCCGGGAACCCGCCGCCGGTGCTGGTGCTGACCACGTTCGACGACGACGACGTGCTGTGGGACTCGCTCGACGCCGGCGCCGCCGGTTTCGTGCTCAAGGACGCCGCGGCGGAAGACCTGATCGCCGCGGCGCGGGCGGTCGCCAACGGCGCCGCCTGGCTCGACTCGAAGGTCGCGCCGCGGGTGCTGCACGCCTTCCGGTCGAACGCCCGACCACGCATCGCCGAGGCGGCACGGATCGACGCCTTGACCGATCGTGAACATGAGGTCCTGCGCCACATGGCGAGAGGGGCGACGAACGCCGAGATCGCCGCCGCCCTGTACGTCAGCGAACCGACCGTGAAGAGCCACGTCGGCTCGATCTTCTCCAAGCTTGCCGTCCGTGACCGGGCGGCGGCGATCGTGTTCGCCTACGACCACGGCATCGTCGACCCCCGGGCCGGCTGAGCGGGCCGTCGTCCACCCCCGGGTGGAGATGGGGAATCGACCGTGGACCGAGGCGCCAGCGGGACGGAACGTGCACGATCGCGACCATGACGATCACGATGACAACCACCCGGATGGAGGCGCCGCCCGCCCCCGACCAACCGGTCGTGTCGGTCGACGGGCTCGTGAAGCGCTACGGCGACGACCGAGGTCGTGCGCGGCGTCTCGTTCTGCGTCCATCGAGGCGAGCTGTTCGGCCTCCTCGGCACCAACGGCGCCGGCAAGACGACCACGGTGGAGATCCTCCAGGGCCTGCGCCGGGCCGACGGCGGCATGGTGCGCGTCCTCGGCCTCGACCCTGCCGTGGCCGGGGACCGGCTGCGCCGCCGCATCGGTGCCCAACTACAGAACGCCGCCCTCCCCGAGCGGATGCGGGTCGGCGAGGCGCTGCGCCTGTTCGCCGCCCTGCACCCGACCCCCCGCCCGACCGGCGAGCTGATCGACGAGTGGCAGCTCGGACCGCTCCTGCGGCGCCCATACGGGGCCCTTTCCGGCGGTGAGCGGCAACGGCTGTTCGTCGCCCTCGCCCTCGTCGGCCGTCCCGAGCTCGTCTTCCTCGACGAGCTCACCCAGAACCTCGACCCGCTGGCCCGCCGCCACACCTGGGACGTCATCCGCCACGTCCGCGACGCCGGCACCACCGTGGTGCTCGTCACCCACGACGTCGAGGAGGCCGAGCGCTTGTGCGACCGCATCGTCGTCCTGGACCGCGGGCGGGTGGTCGTCGACGGCACGCCGACGGCCATCGTCGAGGAACTCGGCGGCACGGCGACCGTGCGCTTCACCGACGCCGACCTCGACGCCCGCACGCTCCGCGGCCTGCCCGGCGTCGACTCCGTCCGCAGGCACGGCCCGGAGATCCAAGTCGACGGCACCGGTCCACTGCTCGCCTACGTCGGCGCCCACCTCGTCGCCCTCGCCCGTCCACCCCTCGACCTGCGCATGCAGCGCCCATCGCTCGAAGACCGCTTCGTCGCCCTGAACAAGGAGGCAGCGTCATGACCGCAATCACCGCCCACCCACCGCTCCACACCGTCCGTCCCGCCGGCACTCTCCGCACCATCGCCCTGCTCACCCGCACCGAGCTGCGACTGTTGCGGCGCGAGCCCGGGGTGCTCGTCGGGCTGATCGCCTTCCCCGCCGTCACGGTCCTGATACTCGCCGGCGTGTTCGGCTCCGCTCCCGACCCCGAGTTCGGCGGCGTCGTGCCGAGCGAGCACTACATCGTCGGCTACGTCGGCGTCGTCCTCGCCTCGATGGGTCTCGTCACGCTCCCCGCCACCTTGGCGCAACACCGCGAACGAGGCGTGCTCCGCCGCTACCGCGCCTCCGGCGTCGGCGCCGGCACCCTCGTCGCCAGCCACATCCTCCTCGGCGCGATCCTCGGCACGGCGGCCAGTGCCCTCGTGATGGCCGTCGGCGCCGCCATCTACGGCGTCCCCGCCCCACACGACCCGGCCGCCGCCATCGCCTGGTTCGTCGCCGGCCTGGCCTGCTTCATCGCCATCGGCGGCGCCCTCGGCATGCTCATGCCCAGCAGCAGGGCCGCCAACGCCCTCGGCAACCTCGTGTTCGTGCCGATGTTCCTGCTCGGCGGTGGTGGACCACCACGAGACGTGATGACCGGCCCGATGCAAACCCTCTCCGACGTGCTCCCGCTCAGCCACCTCGTCGGCGGGCTCCGCCTCTCCTGGCTCGGCGCCACCGACGACCCTCACCTGCTGCTGTGGCCGGTGATCGTCGCCCTCGTCGCCGTCGCACTCGCCGTGCGTACCTCCCGACACCGAATCGGCAACGGCTGACCGACCCACCCGGCGCGCCAGGCCGTCAACGTCGTTGGCGTCAACCCAAATCAGAACCGCCCCGCCCTCCCGCAGGGCGATGCTGCTGTTCTCCGACCCGAGCGAACCCGGTCGGGTCCAATCGGTGACGACGGTTCACCCTCGCCGAGCCACACGACCAACTGGGCGGCGTCCGGGCCGGCCAGACACCTTCCGGCCGCGAACGCGACGTCCTTGCGCTCACGTCTCCCAGCCGCACGAATCGGGCCATCGCCGCGCACCTCGGCGTCGGATCGGCTCCCTCGACAGAACGTCGCCAGCATCGTCATCAAAGAGCACCTGCACACGACCACAGCCGACCACCGGTCGCGAGGCGGTTGGTCGGGGGCCGGCATAGAAGCATCTCTATCTCGTCCGCCGTCGGCAGCGATGCCGGGGTCTCCCGGCGCGAGCCTCTCGTCCGCTCAGGCCCTCTGGTCGCGCGCCGCGTCGCTGGGCACGCTGGACCGGCACGCCATCACCGTCGGCTCGGGTCGGGCTACGAGTTGGTGCTGTACGCCGGCGCTGCCGGTGACGCGTTCGGTGCTGGCCACCTGTCTGTGCAGCTGCGCGCCACCCTCGCCGCGCGCAAGCGAAACTCCCGCGGAGTCGATCACTCACGCGCAGAGTCACAGATGTGGGGTGCCGCTGGTGAGATGATTTCAACGCCACGACGGGCGCACTCAACCCTCGTAGGCGGCAGCCACCTTCTTCGGCACGCACATGCGCCACGCGTCGACGAGTAGCTCCCGCAGCTCGTCGCCGTCGATGGCGTTGAGGCGGACGCAGACCCACCGGTACCGCATGTGAGAGGGGCCGGGCAGGAGGAACTTGTCGGGCTCGGAGGCGACGAGCGCCTCCCGCTCCTCCCGGGGGAAGCCGAAGCCCATGATCGTCTCGTCGCCGTAGAACGCGGCGTAGACCATGCGACCGACCCGGAAACGCACCTCGTCGCGTACGAGCGCCTCGTACGAACGAGGGAGCGTGGCGGCGATCGACCGGGCGTCGTCGACCGTCACCCCCATCGGCGGCGCAGCACCTCGGCGGTGCGATCGTCGGCGGGCAGGAACGCCTCGAGCTGGAGTTCGGCGAGCGTCACGTCGGCCGCCGTGGCGAACGACGTGATCGTCGTGATGAGCCGGAGGTCGCCATCGACCGAGTCGAGCTCCAAGGGCACGGCGAAGCCGAGCACGTCGTCCTGCGGGGGCAGCGGCGGCAGGTAGCCCTCGAGCTCGACGAGCAGCTCCTCCAACGACGGGTCCGGGCTGCGCGCGAGCTGGGCCCGCAGATGCTCGGTGATGTGCCGGCCCCACTCCGGCAGGTTGCGCACCCGAGGCGCGAGACCATTGGGGTGCAGGGCGTGGCGGAACATGTTGGCCGGCGGCACCAGCAACGCGGGGTCGACACCTTCGTAGAACAGGTCGAACGCTTCGTTGGCGGTGACGAGGACGCCGTGCGGCCTCACGACCATCGCCGGGTACGGCAGGTGGCCGTCGAGGATCGTGTCCAGCGCCTGGCGGACCGGCCGGAGCGCATCGTCGTCGAGCGGTGACTCAGGGAACGCCGGGGCGAACCCGGCCGCGAGGAGCAGTTCGTTGCGCTCGCGCAGCGTGAGCCCCATCGACTCTGCCAGCCGCACGACCACGTTGCGGCCCGGTCGGGAGCGGCCCTGTTCGATGAAGCTCACGTGCCGCTGGGTGGTCTCGGCCCGTATCGCCAGCTCCAGCTGGCTCAACCGGCGGGCCGTGCGCCAGCGCCGCAGCTCGGTCGGGAATCGAGACATCAGCGATGATCCTCGCCCACTCCGCACCGCGACGCCATTCCCTCCCGGGAGTTGCTGCGAAGCCCGCCACCCCGCACGATGCGGCCATGACCCACACAGCGACCGTCATCGATCAGTACAACGCCGCCTTCCTCGAACGGGCACCCGACAAACTCGACGACATCATCGCCCCCGACTGCGTGATGGAGGGCACCGGCCCGGCACCCGACGGCAACGTCTGGGCGGGCTACGACGAATGCCTCGCCGGCTGGCAGGGGCTGGCCTCCGACCCCGCCATCCAGTTCAGCGTCGAACACGTCGACGTCGACGGCGACCGAGCCGTCATCCGCTGGCGGATCACTGGCACCGAGAACTACCGGGGCGTCAACCTCATGCGCGTCCGGGACGGGAAGATCATCGAGGCCCTCGGGTACGGCAAGCGGCCCTGAACGATGACCACCGTCGACGCCAATGAGGTGGCCCTGGGCATCGAGTCCTTCGGTGACGACGACGCACCACTCGTCCTGCTCGCGGGCGGGACGACGATGCTCTCCTGGCCCGACGCGCTGTGCGAGCGCCTCGCCGCCGGCGGGCGCCGCGTGGTGCGCTACGACCTGCGCGACAGCGGCGAGTCCACGACGACGGACCGCAAGGCGCCCGCCTACACCCTGCGCGACCTCGCCGCCGACGCGGCGGCCCTTGCCGACGCGCTCGGCGGCGGCCCCGCGCACCTCGCGGGGATCGGCGTCAGCGGGATGGTCGCCCAGGTCGCCGCGCTCGACCATCCCGGCGCGTTCTCGGCGCTCACCCTGGCCGGCACCCGCGCAGTCGCGCCCGGCCGGCCCGACGATGACCTCCCCGACCACGACAAGGCGACGATGGAGCGGCTGTTCGCGCTTTCGATGCCCGACTGGACCGACCGCGCAGCGGTGGCCGAGTTCGCCGCCGACCGGGCGGAAATCCTCGGCGACGACCCCGTCGACGCGCGCTCGATCGCCGCGCGCATCTGGAACCGCACGCCCAGCACCGCAGCCCCGGTCCAGATGGCCAACCAGATGGGCATGGTGTTCTCCAAGCTCAACTGCAAACCCCGCTGGCGCGAGCGCCTGCCCGAGATCAAGGTCCCCACGCTCGTCGTCCACGGCCGGCACAACCCGTTCTTCCCCGTCGGCAACGGCGAGGCGATCGCACGCGAGATCCCCGCGGCGCGGCTGCTCGTCCTCGAGGAGGCCGCCACTGCGATCCCCGATTCGGCGGCACGCCAGGTCGCCGAGGCAATGCTCGCGCTCGGGTAGAGGACGGCGCGTGCCGCGCCGGGAGCGCCGCTAACTCGCCGCTCACTCGCCCTCGTCGTCGCCCACACCGACCGGCACGTCGGTGTTCCTCCTCAGCCACATGGCCCTGACCGAGACCGGAACCGGATCCCCTCCGCCGACGACGTCCCCGATCAGTGACTGGCACCGAGCTGAGCTGGTCGTCCGGCACGCCGGTGCCGCTGGAGCGGCGCCGGCGCAGCCGGGATCGTCCATCCGGGTGTCCTTCACCCGGTCGAGGTGGGCGCGGCCGGCGGGCAGTCCTCCGTCGCTAGTTCCTGGACGAGCGGTTGAACGGCGGTGAGGATCTCGGTCATCGCAGGGTCGAAGTCCACGTTGCCCATGGCCGCGAACACGGTCCCCGAACATGGGTAGTACGCGAGGTTGGTGCCGTAGCCCGGTTCCGAACCGGCGTGGCCGATGGAGATCAGTGCGTCGGAAGCGGGATCGCGCTGGGCGATGAGGCCGAGGCCGCTGGTCGGGTCTCCGGGTGCCGAGTCGTCGAGGCGGGCCTGGTTCAGCGCTTCGGTCACCCCATACCCTTCGCCGAAGGCCACGCCGTAGTCGTGCAGATCGTCGATCGTCGAGACGAGCGCTCCTCCCGAGAAGGCGATCAGGGTCCAGGTGGCGGTGTCAGTTCCCTTCGGCAGCGCCGGGTCGCAGAAGTCGGTGTAGCCATGCGCGAACGGCGGCTCGAGCGCCCCGTTGGCACCGAGACGCGTACGGGTCAGCCCGAGCGGCTCGAAGAGTCGTTGGGCGAGCAGCTCTTCGTAGCTCGACGCGGTGACCTCTTCCATGATCCGGCCGAGGACGATCGTGTTCGCACTGGAGTACTGGAAGCCCTCGCCGGGCGCGAACGCGGCCCGCGGCAGGGCGGCGCTGATGTCGATCAGCGTGTCGGGATCGACGCTGTCCTGCGGGTCCGCACACTTGATGTCGAGTTGCGGCAGGCTGATCTCAGCGATCCCGCTCGAGTGGTTCATCAACATTCGAATGGTGATCGCGCTGCCCTCCGGATAGGTCGGATACCAGCGGTCGATCGTGTCGTCGAGATCGAGCAGTCCTTCGCCGACCAGTTGCAGCGCGACCAGCACCGTGTGGGTCTTCGTCACGCTGCCGATCGGCGCCTGCACGTCCCGGCTCATCGGCTCGCGCGTGGCCCGATCGGCAACTCCACGTGTCGCCACCCACTCTCCGCGCCCAGGAATCCAGACACCGACCGTCGCCCCAGCGGCACCGGACCGGGCGAACCCCTCGTCGAGCGCCTGGTCGAGCAACGCCCGCGATGCTGCATCCAGCTCGATACTTGTGCGGCCTTCGCGGACTGCGGTGACCACCTGGAGGATCGAATCGGAGACGAGCACCGGGTTCTCGAGCATGATGTCGTGGCCGCTGTCGGTCTCGGTGACGTGCTTGGCGCCGGCGACGAGTTGGGCCACCTCGCGCTGCGACGTGTCCTGGGCGTTGCGGGTGATCATGTTCATGTCGGCGGGGACGCCGGGGACCTGCACGGCCGGGTACGGCGCGTCGGCGGTGAGCACCACCGTCGGCATCGGCTTGATCGCCGTGTTGGAGTCGACCTCGTCGAGCGCCTTGTCGAAGTCGACCCGCTCGTAGTCCGGGTAGTCGGCGATGATCGCATCCTTCGGCGCGTTCCAGCGGACCCACGCTGGCCAGTTGTCTCCCATCGAGTCACGGAGCTCGGGCGAGAAGCTGTCGATGAGCACCATCCCGGCCACGTCGTCGGGGTACCGGTTCGCGTAGTACCGGGCGACGAGGCCGCCGTAGGAGTGCGCGGCGAGCACGACGGGGTCGGTCTCGCCCGAGACCTCGAGCAGGGCGTGGAGGTCGGCCGCCGACGCCGAGGGCACGACCGGCTGGGGCACGGGGTCGCTGCGGCTGATCCCGCCCTCGGCCAACGCCCGGGTCGTGCCGGGCCGGTCGTAGACGCACGTCCGGGTCCGCTCGGCGACCGTCGGGAAGACGGTCGGCTGCTTGCCGAGTGGGCTGTCCCACACGTCGCCGGCGATGCCGCCACCCGACACCAGGATCACCGTCGGCGAGCCCTGGCCGGCGCACTCCATGTACATCTTGCGCCCGCCGATGTCGAACGTACGGGCGAAGTCCGCCTTCGTCGTGACCGGTGTCGTGCTGGTGCCAGTGTCGTCACCGATGGTCGTGCTGGAGGACCCGGACGAGGACCCCGACTCGCACGCGCTGGTGATCGCGAGGAGCCCGGCGACGAGGCCAGCGATCCACACGCCTGCGGGTTTGAAGGTCTTGATCTTGCGGGAGGTCGCTCGGTCGATGGACATTGGGTGTTCCCTTCCAACGGAAGATGGTCAGGTTGCCTGACCGAACGCACAGTAAGGTAGACTGACCATCGTGTCAAGCGATGTCTCCACCCGAACCCCGTACATCGGCGCCCTGATGCTCGCCGGATGGCAGTGGGTGCGCGAGCAGGTCTTCGACGGCGTACGCGCTGCCGGTTACGACGACCTCAATCCGGCCCACGTCGCGCTGTTCCGCTACCCGACCCTCGGCGGACTGCGGCCGATCGAGATCGCCGAGCGGATGCAGATCACCAAGCAATCCGTCCACGACCTCCTCACCCACATGGAGCAGCGCGGTTACCTGGTACGCGAGCCCGACCCGACCGACCGGCGAGCGAGGGTCGTGCGGCTCACCGAAAACGGCAGACGCCTGGAACTGGAGGTTCGAGCGCAAGCCGCTGGCGCCGAAGAACGGATCGCTGCGATGCTCGGCGAGCCCCGATTCACCCAACTCCGCGACGCCCTGCACCAGCTCGTCGGCCAACTCGACGCTGCTCGACCACGGGCCAACCGCGCGCCGCCCTGAGGCCGATCACTGCCGTCCAGGATGCATCCCTGTCCGCCGCCAGCGAACCCCTTGGTCGGCGCGAGCGCTCTACTCGGCGCTGACTGACAGCGCCGGCGCCCAACTACGTTCTGTCGACCGACCGCTGCCGCCTGGCGCCATGAGCCACACCCTCGACGATCTTGTCGGCATCGGCGGCGGTCATCGGCGGACCGATCGCCGCGATGTCATGCCTCGCAGCCACCTCCGCGAGCTCATCGATCGCCGGCATGCGTGGCGTGTCGGGGACAGTCCGCGCCTGAGCCGGGGAACCCAGGTGGCGCACGAAGTCACGAAACGAGCCATTGTCGTGGACCGTGAGGATCCGGGCCGGATGATCGCCAACCACACGGAACGTGTGGGCCACGCCGCGGGGCATCGACACCCAGTCGCCCGCCTCGATGACGAACTCCTCGTCCCCACAGCGGGCGGCCATGCGGCCTTCGATCGCATACCAGGTGTCGTCGATCGTCTCGTGGACATGGAGCGCCGGCGAGTGGCCGACCGGCAGCGTCATCTCGAGCACGACAGCTGCCATCTGCGAAGCCACGCGATGCTCGACCACGAGGCCATCGAGGAACCACCACGCAACGGTCTCCTGGTGGCCTCGCACATCGACGGTTGCGGCATCCACGCTTTCCCCCTCATCCCTGGGCGAGCGCTCCGACCAGAACGCCAGAATGCCACGCGCAAGCCCACGACGGAGAACGCACGCTCTACTTGGCGCCCTCAGTCGCGGTCGATGGCGGAAACGGTCGACACAAATCGAGCAACGGACGGGCAGACGGCGCGCGATGAGAGATCGGCGGCGTAGCCCAAGCGCTCATCGCTCACATCGAGACGGATCGCGCCCAGAACGACCGATCGGCGCTACTGGTCAACCGATCCCGCGAATGGAGGCGGGGGCGGCACGATGATTCTCGGCGGCCTCATTGCTGGGTTGGGGTTGCAACTGGCGCGCCATTGTCTCGGTCACGATCGCCACCGCCCGGCGCCCTGCCACCCGCACCGGCTCGGCCGAGCGGGTCGTGCGCCCAAGCAGGAATGCGCCTTCGACGAGGCAGAACAGCTCGACGGCGGCGGCGTCGGCGCGCTCGGGCTCGGCGCCGTGGCCGACGAGATGCGCGGCGAGGGTGGACATCCAGGAGTCGAACGCGGCGGCCGCGACGACGCGCATCGACTCGTGGGTGTCGGCGATCTCGCCGGCGATCGTCGCGATCGGGCAGGCGTCGGCGAAGGCGGTCGACTCGAGCAGGTCGGCGCCGCCATCGAAGAACTGCTCGGTGGCGTCGACCGGATCGACGTCGTCGTGGAAGAACGCCGCGACGAGTGCCTGGTAAGCCAGGCCCCCCTCTTCGATCACGGCTCGACCGAGCTCGGCCTTGCCGCCGGGGAAGAAGTGGTACATCGATCCGTACGGGGCCCCCGCCGCGGTCAGGATGGCTTTGATCCCGGTCGCCGCGTAGCCCTGCCGGCGGAACAGCTCGGCGGCCGCAGTCACCAGGCGCTGGCGGGTCGGGACCGAGGAGCCACTGGACATCGCATCATCATAGGTCTAGATTGATCGATCTAACTACAGATCGGACAACCCAGATGTACAAGGCAGCCGTGCGCTGGATGATCCGGCGCAACATCGCCAGCCTCAACGCCGGCGATTACCGCCCGGCGCTCGCCATGTTCAGCGACGACCTCGAGTTCTCGTTCCCCGGCGACAACTCGTGGGCCGACGAGTTCCGGCCACTGCAGCGCGGCCGCCAGGTTCACGTGACCCATCGGGGCAAGCCCGAAATGGAACGGTTCTTGCAGCGCTACGTCGCCGCCGGTATCCAGATGGAGATCGAGGACATCCTCGTCAACGGGCCGCCGTGGAACCTGCGGGCCGCCGTCCGGGTCAACGACTGGTCCCCAGGCGACGTCGGAGACCGCTACAACAACCGCGCGGTCCTGTTCGTCACCTCGAGATGGGGAAAGCTGCGCACCCAAGAGGACTACGAGGACACCCAGCGGGCGGCGGCGTTCGACGCCCTGCTCAGCGACCGCCCCCCGGTCGCCGAGCACACGGCCGCACCCGTGTAGCGCGCCGCCCGCTGGGATTCCGGAACTCGCGCGAACAGGCAGCCGCCGCAGATCGTGGGAGTCGTAGGGTCCGTTGTGTGTTGACGAATCGTTCAATCCCGACCGCCACGGTGATTCCCGTGCTCGTGTATCCGGACGTGCGTGCAGCCGTGGTCTGGCTCACAACGGCGTTCGGCTTCGTTGAGCGCGTTCGGATCGGTGAGGACCATCGTTCGCAGATGCGTGTCGGGGACGACGGGGCGGTGATCGTGGCGGACGTCCGTGGTGAGCAGCAGCCCCCGCAGACCGGGGCCGTGACGCACGTGATCAAGGTGCGGGTGGTCGACGTGGATGCCTCCTGTGACCGGGCGCGGTCGAACGGCGGGCGCGTGCTGCAAGAGCCGACTGAGTACGAATATGGCGAGCGCGAGTGCACTGTGGAAGATCTCGCCGGCCATCGCTGGCAGTTCACTCAGACGATGCGGGACGTAGCCCCCGAGGAGTGGGGCGGAGAGTCCGTGCAGCCGTAACACCTCAGCGATACCGACAGCATCCGATGACCAACGGGGAATCACGGTAGTGGGGTCGGTTTGGAGCGTCGTAGAGCTCGTCGGAGAGCATTCTTCACGGCCCCTGTTCAGGTGCGTTTCCGCAGAGCGTCACGCCGAGCCATTCAACTCTGCGAGATCGCGATGGGCGACCGCCCTCAGTCGACGACGTCGAACTCGAGGATGAGTCGCTCAGGGCTCAGCACGACGCCGTGTGACACGAGAACGCGTTCGCCCTCCGGAATGCGCAGATTGCGAACGCGCGTGAAGAGCTCCTCGAACGCGATCTGGATCTGCAGCTTGGCGAAGTGCAGACCAATGCAGCGGTGCACGCCGAGCCCGAACGCCGCGTTTGCATTACGGGCGCGGTCGAAGTCGAGCTCGTCAGGGTGCTCGAAGCGAGACGGGTCGCGGTTCGCCGCACCGAAGTGGATCGCGACGCGGTCGCCCGGCTTCAGCGGGCAGCCGCTGACTTCGGTCTCACGCATGACAGTTCGAGCCATGAACATGATGGGCGTGTCGACGCGGAGGAACTCGTCGAGGTCAGACGTGATCCACTTGGGATCCCGCAATCGGGCCTCGAGGTCGGGTCGACCGGCAATCCGCCGAGCGATGTTGCCCATCGCCGCCTTGGTCGTGTCGAGGCCGCCCGTGAACAGGATGGTCGTGGCGCCAACCTGCTCCTCGAGCGTCAGCGGGCGACCTTCAACCGTGCCGTTGACGATCGCGGACAGCACGTCGTCCCGTGTCGAGCCGGACGCCGCTCGGTCGAGCAGGAGCTCCTCGGCGAGCGCGGCCAGCTCGAAGAACGCATCCGCCGACCCTTCCGCACTGATGCGTGTCGCTGCGGCGATGGCGCGGTCGATGCGCTCACGGTTGTCGTCGTGGAGGATCACTCGGGCGAGACTGGCTGACGTCAAAGCTACGGCGAACTCGTCCATGAATTCCATACGGCCGTTCGGAACGATCTTGTCGAGCAGCGTCCGCGCGATCTCCCGAATGTCTGCCTCATAGCGCAAGAGGATCGAGCGCGAGAGATACGGATTGAGCTGGTGGCGATACTCTGTTTGGAGCGGCGGGTCCACGGTGAGCGGTGGCATTGCGATGGGTACGCCACGCAGTCCCGCCTCCCTCGAGCTGAACACCGCCGGATCCGCGGTGATCTGCCGCAGGTCGTCGTACCTCGTGATGATGACGTATCCGTCATCCGCGTCCGTTTTCAACACCGGGCAGTGCTTCCGCGCGTAGGACAGCACCTCCCACAGCCGGGTGCTGTGCTCCGGATCGTACAGATCGAAGTGCGGGGCCAGCTCACCGACGGGAGCGGCGGCCGCGTCGATTGAGTCGTTCATCGCGTGCTCCTCTCGTGGGCCGTCCGGTCCAGCCCGACCTCGTTGCGGGCCGCGCGGGTGACGATCATTCGATCCATGTGATCGCTTGCTCGGGGCAGTTGTCGATGGCGCGCTGTGCCTCGCCGCGATGCGCCACGTCGGGGGAGGCCGACCGGACGATGCCGAAGCCCTCCTCGTTGACGTCGAAGAGATCCGGACACATCAGCGCGCACCGCCCGTGTCCCTGACACCTCTCGGGGTCGATTTCCAGTCTCACTCCACTGAACCCCCCTGACAGCCGAACGTTCGCTCTGCCGAGCGGTGTCGGAACATTTGCATACACAGCGGCCAGAGGCAACCGCAGTGCACCTGAACCGGTCGGTCACCTCTCAGGCGTGCGCGGCCCGCAGGGGGCAACCGAGCCGCCCGATCTTTGCATTCACTTACACCGAGTCTAATGCATACAATACTCTCTCCGCCACGCTGGTTCAGCAGGGGCGCGTCGGCGTCTCGGTCGAGACGCAGCAACGCATCAAGGACGCAGTCTGCCGATCTCAGAACCGCCAGCTGGAGGTCGGCAGCAGCGTTGGATCGATGGCGGCACGGTGCCCTTCGAGGATCGCCAGCTGCAGGAAGCGCGGCCCGAGCGCATCGCCGATCAATGACAAGTCGATCTTGCCGATCAGACCGTCGGCGACCGACCGCTCGGGGACGTTCGATCCGACGAGCACGACACACTGGGCGGGGATGCGTGTCGCTGTGTTCCCGTACAGCGACGAGACCGACACGCAGTCGTCGCTGATCTCGGTCAGTCGGGCGTCGACGACGAGTTCGAACCGACCGGCGTACAGGCGGCGCTTCACCGTGGTGTCCATCCGTGCCGACTCGAGCAACGGCATCAGGCGGTTCAGGCGCGTGACGAACGTCACCGAGCACCCGCGGGCGATCAGCGCCTCGGCGGCCGAGACAGCCTCGTGATGGCCGATGTCGTCGTACACGACGGCGTCGAGGTCGGCGAGTGTGGGATCTTCGATCGCGGCCCAGCTGCTCACCACGTGCGGGCGATCGGCACCGGCGACCGGCGTATCGGGAGCGGCGATCGTGATGCCATCGGCGCGCGGGACCGACCCCGTTGCCACGATCACGCGGTCGACGCTCTGCGCCAGGGCGTAGGCGGCGTCGACCTGTCTCTCGAGACGAACCTCCACACCGAGCTCGGTGATCTCGCCCGCCAGCCAATCGGCGATCTCGCCGATCCGCGACCGGTACGGAGCGAGCCGGGCCACCTTGAGCTGACCTCCCAACGCACCCGAGGCTTCGCAGAGCACCACCCGGTCACCCTGGACGGCGGCGGTGCGAGCCGCCTCCATGCCGGCCGGGCCGCCTCCCACAACGAGCACGTCCGCCGCCGTGCGCCGCCGGCGGCGACCACCCGAGAGCGCCTCGAAACCGGCATCCGGATTCACCGTGCAACCGAAGCGACCGAACGGTGAGCTGGCAGCACCCACGCACCCCTGGTTGCAGCCGATGCAGGGTCGGACGCGTTCGGGAGTACCGGCCAGCGACTTGGCGACGAGGTCCGGGTCGGCGATCTGCGCCCGGACCAGCGACACCATGTCGGCGACGCCGTCGCGGACCAGCTCGTCGGCATGAGACAGCGACATGATTCGGCCAGCGACGATCGTGGGGACCGTCGCGTCGCGGGTGACCTGGCTCGACCATGGCAACTCGTAGCCGACCGGTTCCTCCATGCCGCCGATCACCTTCGTGACGTTCGTCGGTGAGCCCACTGACACGTTGAGGAAGTCGATCAGGCCGGTCGCGGCGATCGCGGTTGCGATCGCCGAAGCCTCCTCGGGAGTGATGCCGCCGGGATGCATCTCGTCGGCACTGATCCGTATCCCGACCGGCACCGCTCCGTCCGTGGCGGCGCGGAGCGACTCGAGGATCTCCACGAGGAAGCGGAGACGGTTGGCGCGGGTACCTCCGTACTGGTCGGTACGGGCGTTGGTCATGGGGGACAGGAACTGGGCGATCAGGTAGCCATGGGCGGCGTTGATCTCGATCCCGTCGATTCCCGCCGAGGCCACACGTGCGGCCGCGCTCGCGAAGTGGTCGACGACCTCCTCGATCTGAGTGGGCGTGATCGAGATCGGCAGCTGTGAGAGCTCGCCGTGCGCGATCCGAGGGGAGGGGATCGCCGAAGCCGACCACGGTGGATCGCCGGCAGGTGTCGGGAACGCCCGGCCGACATGGTTGAGCTGCTGGAACAGCTTCATCGGGTACTTGCGCAAGCGTCGAATGGCCCTGGCGTACTCCGGCACGTGCGAGTCGTCCTCGAATCGCAACCGCCCGATCGAGTTCGGGTGCACGGCAGCCGCCTCGAAGATGGTCAGCCCGACGCCGCTGCGGGCGGGAATCGAGTGATAGGCGACGAAGTCGTCGCCTGCGCCGTGCATGGCGAGGCCGGTCGTGTGCGCAGTGCGAACGATGCGATTCGGGACGTCGAGGCCACCGATCGAGATCGGCTCGAGCACGTACCGGTACTCTCCGCGCACAGTCTCGGAGCTCACGTGGTGTTCCCGGTGCGGCGCAGCACCACGGCGTCCAAGGCAACGCATTCGGTCGCCTCGTCCACGAGAAGACGGAGCGGGTTGATCTCTATCTCGGCGACCGCCTTGGCTTCGGCAAGGTAGAGGTCGGCGATCGCACGAGCGGTGCGGACCAGCACGTCGAGGTCGCAGCCGCGCATCCCTCGGAACCCTGCGAGGCGGGGCCAGATGCGCAACGGGCGAAGGGCGTCAACCAGCTCGTTGGCGGTGAAGGGGATCGCCAGCGTGGGCAACATCGCGCTCGAGCTCGGTGGCGACCCCGCCGGCGCCGATGGTCAAGATCGGTCCGAACACCTCGTCCTCGTGGGCGCTGACGAGCAGGTCGGTGCCGTCGCCGATCATCTCCTCCACGTACACGCCGTCGGCAACCACCCCGAACACGGCGAGGCGGTCAACGTCCGTCATCTCATCGAACGCGGCGGCCGCCATCTCACCGCCCCGCACGCCCAGCCGCACGCCGCCCACTTCGGTCTTGTGGATCAGACCCGGCGCGCTCAGCTTGATCACGACCGGACCGCCGATCCGATTGGCGGCCTCGGCGGCCGCAACAGCGGTGCTGGCGAACGCCTCGGAGGGTGTCCGCACGCCGGCGCTGGACAACAGGTGCCGCGCCTCGTCGTACGTCAGGGAATGCTCGGCCCTCACCGCCGCCTGCGCTGCTTGGCCGCCACCAGGCTCGGCCATCGACGACGTCGACGCTCCCCGGTTCCACCGGACGAAGCGTTGCAGTGCCCGCACCGCGCGGTGGACCCCGTCGAACGGCGCCATGCCGTTCGCCCGAAGTGCCTCGTAACCCCCACCTCGACGGGGCGACATCCACACCGGAACGAGAAGTGTCCCCGTCCTTCGAGCGATCTCCACGGCGTCGATGGACACCGCGACCGTGCTGTCGCCATAGTCGGCCGGAACCGTGAACAACACCGAGCCCACGTTCGGATCCGCGCACACGTGCTCGAAGACGTCACGGTTGAGATCTCTATCCGTGAACACCTTGGTCGTCAGGTCGATCGGGTTGTCGACGAAGCCGAACGCTGGGGCGCGGGCCACGATCGCTGCAGTGGTCGTGGGCGAGAAGCTCGGCAGTTGCAGCGCCGCGTTGCCGACCAGGTCGGCGGCCAGCGACGCGGCGCCGCCGGAGAACGAGTAGACGCAGATCTTCCCAAGGTCGCGATCGGACGCGTCGACGGCCTTCGAAAACAGCAAAAGGGTCTCGCCGAGCTCATCGACGTCGTCGACTCTGACGACCCCGTACTGCTCGAACACGCCGGACGCCACGGCGTCGTTGCCCGCGATCGACGCCGTGTGCGAAGCGGCGCTCTTCTGGCCGTACTCCGAGCGCCCGATCTTGAGAACGACGATGGGCTTGCGAGCCTCTCGTGCCCGGCGGGCGACCTCGAGGAACTTGGGCCCGGCGTTGAATCCCTCGACTACCGCACCGATCACTCTGATTCGATCGTCGTCGAGCATGTGGTTGATGAAGTCGGCGATATCGAGGTCTGCCTCGTTGCCCGGCGAGCACCAGAGGCCCACTCCGAGCCCGCGATCCATCCATTGCATGAGCGCCCGGCCGATGCCTCCGCCCTGGGTGACGAGGCCGACCGGACCGCTGGTCACGTCTTCGCCGGCCACCGGCGACATGCTCAGCAGCACCCGATCGGCGATGTTGGCGAGACCCGGAGAGTTGGGTCCGTAGACGCGCATGCCATGGACACGTGCGGAAGCGATCATTCCGTCCTGCATTGCCCGACCCTCGGCCCCTGTCTCTGAGAAACCGGAGCTGAGGACGACCAGATGGCGCACCCCAGCGGTTGCGCAATCCTCGACGACTTCGGCGACGTGCTCGGCACTGACGAGCACGATGGCAACGTCGATCGGTTCGCCCGGCGCGTCGGACACTCGCGCGTAGCAGCGGTCGCCGAGCACGGTGCCGTATCGCGGATTCACGGGCACCGCCCCGCCCGGTACGACCGAGTTGTTGCGCACGTTGTTGTAGGTGGAATGACCGAGCGAGCCAGGCCGATCGGAGGCACCGACGACAGCGACCCGGTGCGGGCGTATCAGTCGCGAGACATCGGCGAACGCGGCCGGTGCGTCGATCGAGGTGGCGCTGACCAATTGGATCTCCCCTTCGAAACCGTCAGAGCGTGCGAGCGATGATCTCTTTCATGATCTCGTTGGCGCCGCCGTAGACCTTCTGGACGCGAGCATCGGCATACATCCGAGCGATCTCGTACTCCTCCATGTATCCGTATCCGCCCCACAGCTGAACGCACTCGTCGAGAACGTGGCATTGGACATCGCTGAGCCACCACTTCGCCATTGCCGCCGTCGCATCGTCGAGCGCGCCTTGCGAGTGGGCGAGCACGCACTGATCGAGAAAGCTGGCGCCCGACCGTCGCCAGCGTCCTGCACTCGGCCAGCACGAACCGCGTGTTCTGCTGGTCGAACAGCGGTTTTCCGAACACGGTGCGTTGCTTCACGTACTCGACGGTGAGATCGACCGCCTTCTCGGATTGGACGACGGCGTTCACCGCCAGCAGCAGGCGTTCCTGAGGCATCTGGGTCATCAGCGCCGGGAAACCCGCCCCCTCCTCACCGATCCGGTTGGTGACGGGTACCCGACAGTCGTCGAAGAAGAGCTCTGTCGTGTCGGCCGCGTGCTGTCCGATCTTGCGGAGCGGTTGACCGCGCCGGAAACCTTCGGTCGCCGCCTCGACCGCGATGAGAGTGATCGCCTTCGGATCCGCCGAGTGCTCGAGCTTCACGGCGACGACGACGAGATCCGCGGTGAGCCCGTTGGTGATGAACGTCTTGGCGCCGTTCACCACGTACTCGTCGCCGTCGCGCCGAGCGCGACTGACCATCGCCCGTACGTCGCTGCCTGCGTTGGGCTCCGTCATGGCGATCGCGCCGATCACACGTCCGGCGACCATCTCGGGTAACCAGCGCCGGCATTGCTCCTCGGTTCCGTACTCGAGGATGAAGTCGGTGACGACGCCGCTGTGGACGTTGTTGCCCCAACCCTTGTCGAGGGCGCGCGACTGCTCCTCGGTGATCGCCACTTGATGCAGAATGTTGCCGCCAGCACCACCGAACCGTTCGGGAACGGTGGGGCAGAGGAGTCCCAAGTCGCCCGCCGCCAGCCAGAAGTCGCGGTCGACGAAGTGTTGCTCTCTCCACTTGGGCATCGCCGGCACGGCTTCACGGACGAAGAACTGGCGAGCCATGTCGCGCAGCGCCTGCAACTCGTCGGTCATCCATGGCGACACGTAGTGAGCGGGCATGAGGGTCCTTTGCTCGACGACACAGCGAGCCGGCTTGCTGTCGTCGAAAGTGTATCCTAGAATGCACACACTCTGCACAGTGTCCCCGACCATCCAGTCGTCAAGACCCACTGAGCCGGAGCGCAACGCTCGAGACGCTGAGGATGATGATGCCAGCCGCTCAACCCGGACTCCTGGAAGGCGTCACCGTCCTCGACTTCTCCGAGCAGGTTCCGGGTCCCAACGCCACGCGGGTGCTCTCTGGTCTTGGCGCCGACGTGATCAAGATCGAGCGTCTCGACGGCGACCGGCTTCGCCACAGACCGGCGATGTTCGAGGCCGAGAACCGCGGCAAGCGCAGTGTCGCCGTCGACCTCAAGACCGACCGCGGGCGGGCCGCCGCACTGCGACTGGTCGCCGGTGCCGACATCGTGGTGGAGGGCTACCGGCCCGGCGTGATGGACAGGCTGGGGCTCGGCTTTACCGACGCTCAGGCCGTCAATCCCAGGCTGATCTACGTGTCGATCTCCGGATACGGAGCCGACGGTCCCTATCGCGACCTGCCCGGACACGACTTCCAGTTCTTGTCGGCCGTCGGGGCCATCCCCGCGCCAACCCCGGAGACGGTCGACACCTACATCCCCACGACGCTTCCGATCGCCGACCTCGGCGCGTCCGTGTACTCGACGATCGCAATGCTGATGGCTCTCTACCAGCGGCTCCAGGATCCGGTGGGGTGGTCTGGGTGTCACATCGACGTGGCGATGTCCGATTGTGTCTTGGCGATGATGGAGCCGCGGATCGCGGAGGCACTCACGATTCACACCACCGACGGGGCACTGGCCCGGCCCGGCTACGGGATCTACCAGACCGGCGACGGGCGGTTCGTGACGGTCGGCGCCCTGGAGGACCACTTCTGGAGGAGGCTCGTGAGCGCACTGGAGTTGCCCGCCCTGGCGTCGGAGGGATACGCCACCTTCGCCGAGCGACGCCAACGGGCGCAGCTGATCGACCGCACGTTGCGTCCCCGGATCGCCAGCTTCACGCGGGACGTGCTGGTCGCACTGCTTGGGGAGCACGATGTTCCCGTTGCGCCGCTGAATGACCTGCTGGAGCCGGTACACGACCAGCACTTCCGGTCGCGAGCAATGGTGGTGGAGTGCGAGGCGTCGCCGACCGTGCGGGTCGCCGAATGGCCAGTGGCGCTGAACTCGTTCGCTGACCGCGCACGGCTCACGCCGGCGCCCGGCGTCGGCGAACACAGCCGCGAGGTCTTGCGGCAGGCGGGCGTACCCGTCTCGGAGATCGACGAGCTCGTGGCCGCCGGCATCGTCGTCGATCGCACGCCCACCCAGGAGGGGGAAACGCAATGAACTGGTCCAACTACGAGCGTCTCGCGTTCGACTATCCCTGTGAGGGGGTGCTGCGGATCCACATCGATCGTCCCGATCGCAACAACGCCATGGACGAGCGGCTCCACACGGAGTTCAGCCGTGTGTTTCGTGACGTCGAGGTGGACGCAGCGAGCCGGGTCGTCGTCGTCACCGGCAGGGGAAAGGCATTCTCCGCCGGCGGCGATTTCGAGATGGTGGAAGACACGCTGGGCAACTACGAGACCGTGACTCGGCTCTACCGCGAGGCCGCCGACATCGTCTACGACATCACCAACTGCTCCAAGCCAGTGATCTCGGCCATCAACGGTGTCGCCGTCGGTGCCGGATTGGCGGTCGCACTGATGGCGGACATCAGCATCATCGGCGAGAACGCCCGCCTGACCGATGGCCACGTGAAGCTGGGCGTCGCGGCCGGCGATCACGCGGCGATCATCTGGCCGCTGCTGTGCGGGCTCGCCAAGGCGCGGTACTACCTGCTGACGTGCGACTTCATCGATGGACCGGAAGCGGAGCGCATCGGACTTGTCAGCAAGTGCGTACCTGACGATCAGCTGATGACGGCGACCCTCCAGATCGCCGAGCGCTTGGCGAACGGATCGGCGTCCGCGATCGCCGCGACGAAGCGAACGCTCAACCACTGGGTGCGGGCGGCGGCACCGATCTTCGAATCGTCGTTGGCACTCGAGATGCTCGGGTTCTTCGGTCCGGACGCGCGGGAGGGACTGACGTCGATGCGTGAGAGGCGACCGCCTCGCTTCCCGTCGTCCGTGGGGCGCGAGCACACCGCGCGATGATCCGCGAGCCTCAGCAGCTGCCCACCACTCCGGGGCGGCTCTACTTCGAGGACATCCCCCTCGACATGGTGTTCGTCACGGCTGGACGAACGATCACCGAAGCCGACGTCGTCAACTTCGCGGGCCTCTCGGGCGATTACAACGCCCTCCACGTCGATGCGGAGTTCGCTCGTACCACCCCGTTCGGGGCGCGCATCGCCCACGGTCTCCTTGTGGTGGCTGTGGCGTCCGGCCTGACGACTCGCCTTCCGATCCTCGCCGCGCTGCAGCCGTCGCTGCTGGGGATGACCGAGGTGCGATGCACGTGGCCCGCTCCGACGCGGATCGGCGACACGCTGACCGTGGAGCTCACGTTCGTCGACGCCAAGCTCACGCCCGGTGGGAGCCGCGGGGTGGTGACCGAGCGTCGACTGGCACGGACACAGGATGGGGTCGCCGTCCTCGACAGTCAGTGGACGCTGTTGGTCGCCCGCCGAACGGAGAGCTGATGAGCGACATCAAGATCGAGATCTTGGACGAGATCGCCGTGCTCACCCTCGATCGACCCCCGGTCAATGCCCTGGCGTGTGCCACCTACACGGAGCTGGGTGACCGGCTGCGTGAGCTGGGCAATTCCGAGGCGATCTCTGTGATCGTGCTGTCCTCGGCCTGCAGGCGCGCGTTCTGCGCAGGCGCCGACATCAACGAGCTCGGACAGCTCGTCGGCGAAGAAGCGCGTGAGGCCGACGAGCGTCGCCAGCGGCTCGCCCGCGAGACCTACGACGAGCTGCTGAACGTCCCACAGCCGACGATCGCGGTGATCGATGGACCTGCGATCGGCGCTGGAGCGGTGGTCGCCTCGTGCTGCGACATCCGAATCGGGACGCACCGCGGTGTTTCCGCCTGCCCGAGTTGGACATGGCCCGCTGTGGTGGCGGGCGCCACATGATGCGCCACCTACCACAGGGAGTCGTTCGAAGGATGTACTTCACCTCTGAATCGCTGTCCGCCGCGCAGGCCGAGCGGTACGGCCTGCTGGAACTGGTTGACGACGAAACGAACGCATTGGAGGCGGCGCTGCACCTCGCACGCGGGATCGCCGACAAGAGCCCGATCGCCCTGCGTCTCGGGAAGGCGGCATTGAACGCCTCGGAGCACCTCGCCGTCAGCTCGGGCTACGCAGTGGAGCAGGAGTACACGCTTCGCCTGGCTCGAACGGAGGACGCCCGCGAAGCGCTAGCGGCACGCCGCGAGGGGCGACCACCCCGATTCGTCGGTCGTTGACCGGTTGCCTGATCGGTCGCCACCCACCGCATTCGGTGTTCATGGCGGCTCCGAGTTCGGACACCATGGGCGGATAGATCTGCGCCGCTATGTTTGCCGGCGCCGGTGCCGGCATGCCGAAGCACACGGCCTCTGCGCCGGTACTGCTGGCGACGGTGATCGTCTCGCCGTACTCGGCGAACAGTGCCGTACGCGCCCCGTGGGTTGCGCCGTTCAGGTCGACTGCGCCCGACGAGATCCAGAGCAACTGCGTGCGCTCAGGCGTCAAGGTCAGCGTCGCGCCCGCGGTCCAACGATAGCTCGCGAGGTAGACATCGTCCTCGGTGAAGCGACCCAGCATCTTGATGGACATGCCGTTGCCCAGCGGGCGCCAGTCGAAGCCGGTCGGCTCCACGACGATCGGCTGCGGGTACTTCGGTGTCGGATAGGTCATCTGCCGCTTGGTGAAGGACTCCCATACCGCATTTCGTCCATCGGCACGGCGCTCGTTGCCGTCGCTGTCAATCGTGATGTAGTAACCGTCGCGAAACTCGCCGGTCCGTTGCATCTGGGCATACGTGGCGTCGTGCTCCGCGCGTGTCATCCAGTGCTGGCCCCACTGGATGAGCAGCATCTCGGCTTCCTCGATCACCTCGGGGCCGTACGACGTGCCGGCGGGAAAGAACGAGATCTGCCCGTCGCCGGCGATCTGACCGTTGCCGAAATCCGGCCGTCCTCTGATGACGTAGCGGATCTGGTCGAAATTGTGGCGATGACGGGGCGCCGAGAACGTTCCGTTGCCGCCGGAGTATCTGACCAGGTCAGCGGTGAAGCCGACACCCGGCGAGGCTTCGCCCTCGCGGACCGTCTTGCGGGCGACGCGTCCCGAACGACGGTTGCTCCTACTGACGATCTCGTACGGAATCGCGTCGGTCTCGACGATGTGCACGTGGCCCTCCTGTCCTGCGGTGGACCTGCCCAACGATACTGCATACATTTTGCCATTCATACCTGATCCATGTGCAGCGCATCATGCATACACTTGTGGCGATACCGACCCAAGGAGGCCACGTGCCTGTGACTGTCCCCACGCTGACTCCCCGTCGAGGACGATCGGCTCCTCGCCTCGAGGCGGGTCGCATCGCCGAGGCGGGGGAGCAGTTTGACTCGTTGTACGCGTTCGGGAAACGCTTGGGAACGGCGAACTGAGATGGGCATGGACTGCTCCGTCGAGGACCGCGCCGAGATCGAAGACCTCCTCGCTCGCTACTGCTTCGCCCTCGACACGAAGAACTTCGACGACCTGCGCAACGTGATGACGGACGACGTGGTGTGGGACTACAGCGACGAGTTCGGCGAACCGCATCAGGGCGTAGAAGCCGTCATCGACGTGGTGCGCGCCGCGCTCACGCCCCACCCGGCGAGCATCCATGCCGCGCTCACGACCCGAGTTCGGTCGACCGGCGCCGACTCTGCCAGCGCTTCGACCCACGCCATCTCCGTGAGCGTGGTCGACGGCGAGCGAGTACCTGGCAGGACGGACACCACGTTCGTCGTCTTCTGTACCTGGCTGGATGACTGCGTACGAACCCCCGGCGGCTGGCGCCTCAAGCGACGCAAGCTCAACGTCGTGTCGTCGCTCGGAGACTCCGGCAAGTGGGACCCGGAGACGCTCGCCGGGGTGGCGTTCCGGCGCGTCACCGGCGAGCTCTGAGCTCATCGGCGGCGTTACGAGGCGGACACCCTGACGATCGTCTTGCCGACGTTGGCTCCGCGAAACAGGTCGAGCATGGCGGTGGGAGCGCTGGCGAGGCCGTGATACTCGCTCTCGAGCACGACCAGGTCTCCGGTCTGGATCCAATGCGCGAGCTGCGCGCGCGCCGCCGGATTCCATTCGCGGAATATGGAAGGGCTGAAGCCTTGGAAACTCAAACCGTTGCGGTGAATCGGGCGAATGTCGACCGTCCAGCCACCGTCGCTGTCGTCGTACGTGGCGATCTGACCGCACTCGACGACGCGCGCCCGATAGCGCATGAGCGACATGACCGTCTGGGCGAGTGGACCGCCGACGTTGTCGAAGTAGACATCCGGGCCTGCGGGCGCGATTGCGAGCAGCTCGTCGGCCAGGCTCGGCGACCGGTAGTCGAGAGCATGATCGAAGCCCAACTCGTTGACGAGGATCTTCGCGCTTCGCTTCTGTGCTCGCTAGGCCGATCACGCGGGCACCCTGACGTCTGGCGATCTGCCCGGCGAGTGAACCGACGGCGCCCGCAGCCGACGACATGACGAGCGTCTCGCCTCGCCTCGGTCGCGCGACTTCGAGGATGCCGAAGTACGCCGTGAGTCCTGGCAGCCCGAGCGCGCTCAGCGCATGCGACGGCTTCGACAGTTGTGAGTCGATCGGTTCCAGCTCTCCCGAAGGGACGCGCGCCGCAGCGTCCGGGGACCAGACCGAGTAGTCCGCCCAATCAATCGCTCCCACCACCACGTCGTCGGCGAGATACGTCCGCGAACACGACTCCACGACTCGGGCGAGGCCGACCGAGAAGATCGGCTCGGACAGCTCGAATCGAGGTGCGTAGTAGTTGGTGTGCCCACTCATGCGGCCACGAAGATAGGGATCGACGGAAATCGCGAGCGTCTCGAGCAGGACCTGTCCCTCGCGAAGACTGCGGATGGATTCTTGGCGGACGCTGAAGTCCGTGAGGCTCAGCGGCCGGCCGGCGACGTACTGGGCGAGGTAGATCGCGGTCCTCGTTGTCGCCATCTGGCGTGAGGATACGCGTGGGGCGATTCGTATGCAAGATCGCATGAACAAATGCGCGCCGGCTGTGTGTTCATCGCAGACCCTCGGCGACCCGGAGCAGTTGGGGGGGCGAGTGCGGCGGCGGAAGGTAGATGATGGCGAGATCGAGGCCAAGCTGCTCGAGAGACCCGACCTCAGCTCGTAGCCTGCCGAGGTCACCTCTGCTGTCGAGCCAGACGTGGGCGGAGACCTGGATGCTCTCGAAGTCGCGGCCGATCTCGTCGCAGTGTTCGCGCAGGACGTCGAGCTTTCGAGCGAACACGTCGGGCTCTCCACGGACGAAGTTCCAGTGGTCAGCGAACCGTGCCACCGTCCGCAGCGTTCGGCGTTCTCCGTTGCCGCCGATCAGGATCGGTGGTCGCGGGCGTTGCAGCGCCTTCGGCCAGAGCAATCCCTGCGACACCGAGAAATAGCGGCCGTGGAAGTCGGTGGACTCGTTCTCGAGCAGGCTGGTGAGTACATGGCAGTACTCGTCGAAGCGGTCGAAGCGCTGGCGGAGGGGAAGCAGCTCGATGCCATAGGCGTCGGTCTCGGTCGAGTTCCAACCGCCGCCGAGGCCGATCTCGAGGCGACCGTCGGAGACGATGTCGACGGTCGCCGCCATCTTCGCCAGCAGCGCAGGGTGGCGGAAGTGTGTACCTGTGACCAGGCAACCGAGCCGGAGGCGATGCGTCGCCTGCGCCAGAGCCGCCAGCAGGGACCATCCCTCCAGGCACGGCCCAGTGATCCTTGCCGGCTCGTCGGGCGTCTGGATCGGATAGAGATGGTCGAAGACCCAACCCGATTCGAACACGTCGATCTGGTCGGCCTCGCGCCAGGTCGCGAGCAGGTCCGCCCATGTCGTGTGCTGGTTGGCGGTCTTGAAGGCGTACCTCACGAGGACTAATGTATGCAGTTATGACGCCAGTTTCCCATTCGCTCGCGGGAGGTCGGCGCGTTGAGGCACTCGCTGTGAGCAGGGTGGCGGCCTGAGGCGGTCGAGGCGTTCCGGCGAGAACCCCGCATGGCTCCATCGAGCCTTCGATGCCAGCCCATGGGTCGAGTCGGTGTTCGGTGCCGATCGGATCCGCGGCTCGTCTCCTAGCGGTTGTCGGACGGAACGGGATGGCGTAATGTATGCAAATGTGTGTACGCTAGGAGACGACTCATGGCCAGACAGCCCCACGTGGTGCCCGTCCAGCACCCGGATCGCTTCTTCATCGACGGCCGATGGGCGGTGCCCAGCAGCGATCTCCTGATCGACGTCGTCCAGCCGGCGACCGAGGAGGTCTGGGTTCGAGTCGCCGCTGCACGTGAAGCAGATGTTGCCAACGCCGTCGACGCCGCCCGGCGCGCCTTCGATGAGGGGCCGTGGCCGCGCATGACGCATGCCGAGCGCGCCGCATACCTGCAGGCGATCGCCGAGGGGCTGCGTGAGCGCGCCGACGATCTCAGCTACATCTGGTCGTCGGAGATGGGGATCCTCCACGTCGATGCCGTGACCCGCGGCGCCCGCATCCCCGGCATCTACGAGTTCTATGCAGGCCTCGCCGACAGCTTCGAGTTCGTGGAACGCCACGAGCCGGCAGGCGGCGGCTTCGGCTGGCTGGTCCGAGAGCCGGTCGGCGTGGTCGGCGCGATCATCCCGTGGAACGCGGCGATCGTCGCCATGAGTTGGAAGATCGCACCAGCGCTCTTGGCCGGCTGCACCGTGGTGCTCAAGTCGGCGCCCGAGGCGCCGGTGGCTGGCTATCTGCTTGCCGAGGTGGCTGAGCAGGCCGGGCTTCCGCCCGGTGTGCTCAACGTCATCACGGCCGACCGGGACGTGTCCGAGCAGCTCGTCCGCAATCCCGGCATCGACAAGATCAGCTTCACGGGATCGACGGACGCTGGACGCAGGATCGCCGAGATCTGCGCCCAGCGCGTCGCTCGCGTCAATCTCGAACTGGGCGGCAAGTCGGCAGCGCTGATCCTCGACGACTACGACCTCGAGGCGGCGGCGAGGTCGCTGGCGGCGTCGACCATCGAGCTGACTGGGCAGGTGTGTTCGGCACTGACCCGAGTGATCGTGACCGAGAACCGTCACGATCAATTGGTCGAAGCCCTGGCCGCTGAGCTCAACACGGTTCGCGTCGGCGATCAGTTCGACGCCGAGACCCGCATGGGCCCCGTGGCAATGAAGCGTCAGCTCGACAAGATCTGCGGGCTGCTCGAGAAGGGAGTCGAGGAAGGCGCCCAGGTGGCTGTCGGAGGCAACCGGCCGGCTGGTCTGGATCGCGGGTGGTTCATCGAGCCGACCGTGCTCGGCAGGGTGGACAACCACTCGACCGTTGCCCGCCACGAGATCTTCGGACCGGTGTTGAGCGTGATCGCAGCCAAGTCGGAAGCCGACCAGATCGCGATAGCCAACGACTCGATCTACGGGCTGAACTCCGCCGTCTTCACCGACGACGAGGATCGAGCGTGGGCGTTCGCCCGCCGGATCCGTTCCGGCACCGTCGGCCACAACGCCCACCGCAACTCGCACGCCTTCGCCTTCGGTGGCTTCAAGCAGTCCGGCATCGGCCGTGAGGGTGGTCGGGAGGGACTGACGCCGTACCTCGAGACGAAGGCCGTCATCCTGGACCGCGAGCCGTCGACCCACCGTGAGGAGCTGCAGAGCGAATGAACGAAGATCTCAGAGCCGAGACCGTGATGATCAAGAGCGCCGGTGGCGCCGCGATGCAGGCGTATCAGGCGGCGCCGCTCGCCGAGTCTCCTGTCGGCGGCGTCGTCGTGATCCATCACCTGCCCGGCTACGACTGGTCGACCAAGGAGATCGTTCGACGCCTGGCGGCAAACGGCTACATCGCGATCATGCCGAACCTCCACTGGCACGACGCTCCGGGCGCCCTTCCGGACGACGCCGCGGCCGCGTTCGCGTGCTGCAGGCGGAGTGCCGGACGAGCGCCTCGTGGAAGACGTCGCCGGAGCTATCGACTACATCAAGTCGTCGCCCATCCACAATGGCAAGGTCGGTGTGATCGGGCACTGCTCGGGCGGACGACAGGCCTTCCTCGCCGGATGCCGACTCGATGTCGACGCCGTCGTCGATTGCTACGGCGCCTTCATCGTCGGATCACCGCCCCCGCAGCTCGGCCTCGACATGGGCCCCCTGATCGACCTCACTCCCTCCCTGTCGGCACCGCTGCTCGGGCTGTTCGGCAAGGAGGACGCCAACCCCAATCCCCAACACGTGGCCGCGCTGGCGGCCGAGCTCGACCGGTACGGCAAGCCCTACGAGTTTCATTCGTTCGACAACGCCGGGCACGCGTTCTTCTCGGTGGATCGACCCAACTATCGAGTCGAGGCCGCCAACCAGGGATGGGGCGTGATCTTCGACTACTTCGAGAAGCAGCTCTCGACCTGAGGAGGACGTTGTGTGCACGTATCAGACGGTCAACGTGGAACTGTCGGGCAGCGGTCGCGGTCACGACGGATGGTTTCCTCTGAGCCTGGCATCGGTGTACTTCGATCACCCGGTGCATGCGATGGAGGAGCACACCCTCAACATCGACTTCATCAACCCCGAGCTGGGTCCGTCGAAGCGAGTCGCGGTCGAGCTCGAGGCCGCCTCGGCGGTAGCACTCGCGAAGGCGATCGTGGCCGCCATGGAGTCCGTGCCGACGGAGATGACCGGCTCACCTCGCGGGCCCGCTGACCGACAGTCCCAGCGGAGTTCGGTGTGGCCCTGACGACCATCGACCAGGTGAGTGACCGCCTCTGCGGCGCACGCCGCGTTGCGCTGGGAGGCATGCTGCTCGAGAATCGCCCGAGCGCGCTGGTCCGCGCCCTGCTGCGTGCCGGGACGCGGGACCTGTTCCTGTGCTCCGCTCCCGCTGCGTCGTGGGACGCCGACGTCCTGATCGGAGCGGGGCGCGTCAACGTCGTCCGAATTCCGCACATCTCGCTCGCCTGCGTCGGGTTGGCACCAGCGAGCCGACTGGCATTCGAGGCGGGGACCGTCACCTTCGAAGACTGCGACGAGGCGCTGCTGCTGGGCGGGTACCTCGCCGCGATCCATGACTCGGAGCTACAAGCCCTGGGCAATCTGGGTGTCAACGACGTGATGGACGACAACCCGTTGGTCGTCCATCGCGGCGCGTTGGTCGGGGTGCAGCCTCTGCGAGTCGACGTGGCGTTGCTGCACGCGCCCATCGGTGACGCCGCAGGAAACCTCGTGCACTTCGGCAGCCGATGGGCCGACCTGCTGATCGCACGGTCGGCGAGTCACGTGATTGCACAGGTCGACCGGCTGGTCTCGACTGCCGAGGCTCGTCGAGTCGGCGTCTCGATTCCTGCCTACCTCGTCGACGACGTGGTGGAGCTTCCGTTCGGAGCTCACCCGCTCGGCAGCGCCGGTGCGTACACGTCTGATCTCGGACACCTCGCGTACTACAGGGATCGTGTCGCGGGGGGAGACCTGGGCGGCTACCTCGCCGAGTTCTGCGACGTCGGGCACGACGACTACGTCAGGCAAGTCGGCCACGAGCGACTCGACGAGCTCGTCCAGGCGGCGAAGTGACATGGAACTCAACCGTCGCGAGCTGATGGCGATCGCCATCTCCAGGGAGCTGCGCGACGGCGAGGTCGTGCTGACCGGGGCTGCGTCGGCGATCCCGCTGGCGGCATGCCTGCTCGCCCAGGCCCAGGCGGCGCCCAACCTGACGATCCTCGGCGCGGGTGTGTACGTCAACCCGCGCCGCCTCGTCCCCGAGTTCAGCGCCGGGTGGGACTGCGAGCCGGTGGCCATCGGTGACATGGCCGATGTGTTCGCCATCACGGAACTGGGCATCGATGTCATGTTCTACGGCGGCATGCAGATCGATCGTCACGGCTGCGTGAACGTTCACTACGTGGCAACGCCGAGGGGGCGCCTACGCGGCCCCGGCATGGCGAACACCACGCTCGGGCACACGGCGCGTCGAACGCTGCTGTTCACCGAGCGCCACGATCGGCGGACGCTCGTGGACAATGTCGACTTCGCGTCGGTGATCGGTCATCGATACAGAGGACGCTCACGCCGCGAGCTCGATCTCCCGAACGACGGCCCGGCAGCCCTGTTCACGCCGCAGCTGGTGATGCGGCCCGACGCCGGCGGAGTGCTGCAGCCGGTGCACGTGATCGGCGACGGATCGTTGTCGGACGCAATCGACGCGGTGGGCTGGGCCGTTCAGGACACCCGGCCGGAACGCTTCGTCGCAACCCCGTCGGAGACCCGACTCCTGCGCGAGATCGACAGCGAGGCGCTGCTCAACCCGTTCCGCATGCGGCCCGCGGAGGTCGATCGGGCGCAGTGAGTGGCCGAGAACACTTGGGATTCCCGCCGATCGAGCTCTCTTGCGAGGAGCAGGAGCTCGCTCTTCGGGTGCGCGAGTTCGTCCGCCGAGAGCCGTTCGCGCCGTCCGCCGAGAGCCCGACGCGTGGCGGGTTCGACCGCGCGTACAGCGAGCAGCTGGCCGAGATGGGTTGGGTCGGTATGACCATCCCCCGGCGGTACGGCGGGAGCGAGCGGACGAGCGTCGAGCGCTGTCTCGTGATCTCGGAGCTCTTGGCAGCGGGCGCACCTCTCGGTGCCCACTGGACCGCCGACCGCCAGACCGCACCCAGCCTCCTCATCAACGGGCCCGAATCTCTGCGACAGACGCTCCTGCCGCAGATCGCCGCCGGTCGATGCCTGATGGCTGGTGGCTTCAGCGAACCGGACGCCGGATCCGACCTCGCTGCCGTGCGGACGCGGGCCCGCCGCACCGAGGGCGGCTGGGTCATCAGCGGACGCAAGATCTGGACCACCGATGCGGACCGGGCCGACTACATCGAGGTCCTCTGTCGCACATCTGACGGGCAGCGCAAGCACCAGGGATTGAGCTTGATCGTCGTGCCGATGGACGCCCCGGGGATCGAGGTTCAGCCGATCGAAGGGATGGATGGCGAGCGCCACTTCAACGAGGTCGTGTTCGACGAAGTGTTCGCCCCGGACGACTGGCTGATCGGTGAGGAAGGAAGCGGCTGGCAGCAGCTCACCGCCGAGCTCGCGCTCGAACGTGCAGGGCCTGAGCGCTACCTCTCGACGTTCGCGTTGTTCGAGGCGTTCGTGGAGACGCGTGCCGTCGCACCGGCGCCGCAAGCGGCACACGAGCTGATCGGGCGGGTCATCGCCAAGCAGATGGGCCTGCGCATGATGTCGCTGTCGGTCGCCCGCCTCGTCGACGACGGCAAGTCTCCGGTCGCCCAAGCGGCGATGACGAAGGATCTCGGCACGGAGCTGGAGCAGCTGCTCGTCGACGAGCTGTGGGCATTTCGCGACGAGCCACTCGAGCCGGGACCGGCCGCACAGCGATTCCACGAATTCCTCGACATCAACCGGCTGCGGTCGGCGGTCTTCACGACCGCCGGAGGAACCAACGAGGTGCTGCGGCTGCTGGTGGGTCGAGAGCTCAACAATTGGGCAGCCAGCCGCAGAACATGGGTGCAGACGTCCCCGGTGGCCGAGGGTGTGCTCGAGATGGCCCAGGCGGCGACCACCACGGCCGACCGCTCGGTGCCGCGCGGCGGCGTCGATGCCGTGTCGATCCGTCTGGCCGACGAACTCCGCGCAGGTGGCTTCTACGGCGTCTCGATCTCGGAGTCGGTCGGGGGCGGCGGTGGCACGCTCGCCGACGCGCTGGATGCGATCGCGGCCGCCGCCTACGCAGGCGTCAGCACACCGCTGATCGAGGGGCCGCTGACGGCCGGTCACCTTCTCGACGAGGTCGAGGTGAGCTTTGGGTGGGGGACGGGCCTCGCCGTGCTCGGCCGAGGCGCCGTCGCTGTTGAGCGATCAACCGGCCGTACGCAGCTCAACGGGGTGATCGAGAGCTGCTACTGGGGTGGACGGGCGAACGCCCTCGTCATCCCCGTCGAACTCGACAGCCGAGCCCATGTCGCCCTGGTCGGCACGGATCAGCTCCAGTCGAGCGAAGAGCACGCCAACACCGCGGGCGAGCCGCTGCTGTGGCGCGTGCCGCTGGCCGGCGTGGTACCGCTCGAGATGGTCGACACCGGCATCGGCATGACCGACATCGACGCCGCACTCCGTGCTCGTGCCGCGCTGGGAAGGGCGACGGCGATCGCCGCTGCGCTGCAGCGAGTCGCAGAGCTCTCGATCGACTACGCCGAGCAACGCCAACAGTTCGGCCAGCCGATCGCCCGATTCCAGGCGGTCCAGACGCACTTGACCCGGCTGGCTTCCGAGGCCCAGCGCGTGGCGGTGTTGGTCGACTGCGCCCGTGCCGGCACCGCTGACCAAGCCGGTCCGGCATTCGGCCTGATCGCCGCCGCCAAGACCTTGGCCGGCGAGGCCGGCATCGTCGCCGCACGTACCGCACACCAGGTGCACGGTGCGATCGGCGTCACGATGGAGTATCCGCTGCAGCGATTCACGCGGCGGCTCTGGGAGTGGTCGCTGCGCGACGGATCGTCCGCCGAGTGGGCGAGGGCACTCGGTCGGCGCGCCTGCGCGTCGGAGCTCGGCGCGTGGCGACTGATCACGTCCACCGACGACGCCGATCGGGGCGGACAGGAACTGAACTAGATCGAGGAGGGCTCGAACAGTGGATTTCGAGGGAAAGATCGTCTTCGTCACGGCGGCCGCAGGTGCCGGCATCGGGCAAGCGTGCGCCCGTACCTTCGCGTCGGAAGGGGCCACCGTCGTGATCAGCGACCGCCATGCCGAGCGCACGGAAAGTGTCGCTGCGTCGATCACCGCCGACACCGGCAGCGAGGTCACCGGCTTGGCCTGCGACGTCCGCGACGAGACCCGGATCGACGAGGTCATCAATGGAGTCGTCGACAAATACGGCAAGCTCGATGTCGTCGTCAACAACAGTGGCATCAATCAGCTCGCAGAGTTGCACGAGATGCCGACCGACACGTGGCGTCACGTCATCGATGTCTCTCTCACCGGTCCGTTCCTGGTCACCCGTCGGGCGCTCTCGATCATGCGGGAGCAAAAGCGCGGCGCCATCGTCAACATGTCGTCGATCGCCGGCTGGATGCGACCCGCAGTCGGTGAATCGCACTATGCGGCCGCGAAGGCGGGGATCATGGGCTTCACGCGGGCTGCGGCGATCGAGGGCGCGCCGTTCGGCATCCGGGTCAATGCCGTGGCGCCGGGCTTGGCGTGGAACGAGTTCCTTGCCAAGGTCTACTCGCCCGAGTACGTCGAGGACATGGCGCGCCAGACCCCCCTCGGTCGCGCCGGGACGCCGCAGGACATCGCCAACGCCGTCGCCTTCCTGGCGAGCGACAAGGCGAGTTTCATCACTGGCGAGGTGCTGTGTGTCTCGGGCGGCTACCACCTCCATGCCTGAGGGTGCGACGACCGTGTGCGCAGCCCTTCCATTGGACGGCGTTCGTGTCGTGGACCTGTCCCAGATCGCGGCGGGCCCGTATGCGACGTCCTTGCTCGGCGACTTCGGCGCCGACGTCGTGAAGGTCGAGCCGCCCGGCGGCGATCCGTTGCGGCGGGTCGACGCCCTGTTCGGCGACGGCGACAGCGCGTACGCGTTCAGTGTCAACCGCAGCAAGCGGTCGGTGCGGCTGGACCTGAAGTCCGACCGTGGCATCGAGGTGCTGCACCGCCTGCTCGCCCGTGCCGACGTGTTCGTCATCTCGATGCGTCCCGCCGCAGCTCGACGGCTCGGGCTCGAGTTCGAGTCGCTGTCAGGTCGCTACCCGCGCCTCGTGTACTGCTCGATCACCGGCTATGGAGAGGACGGCCCGCTCGTCGACCGGCCAGGGATGGATCTCCTGGCACAGGCCCGGGGCGGTGTCATGGGCACGACCGGGGAGCCGGGTCGCACCCCAGTGAAGGTGGCCCCGGCGATCGCCGACTTCACGGCATCGTTCCTCGCCTGCAACGGCGTTCTGCTGGCGCTACGCGTCAGAGATCGCGACGGCATTGGCCAGCAGGTGAGCATCAACCTGCTCGACGGTCAGGTCGCGCTCTTCGCCAACCTGTGCGTGGCCTACCACCGCACCGGTACGCCGTACCGGCCGCTCGGAGGCGGACAGGGCAACATCGTCCCGTACCAGGTTTTCCCGAGCTCCGACGGCTGGGTCGTCGTCGCGTGTCTGACTGAGAAGTTCTGGGTCAACCTGTGCCACGCCCTCGATGTGGACGAACTTCGCGCCGATCCGAGATTCGCGACCAATGCCGACCGCGTCCGGAATCGCGGCGTGCTCGTGCCGATCCTCGAGCAGATCTTCGAAGCCAGGACGACAGCCGATTGGATCGCCGCACTGGAGCAGGCCGACGTGCCTTGCAGTCCCGTGAACCGCTTGGAGGACGTGTTCGAGGACCGTCAGGTCGTGCACAACGAGATGGTGCTGCGGCTCGACCATCCTCGCCACGGGGCAGTGGTGACCGTCAACAACCCGATCCACCTCGAGCGAACTCCGCCACAGCCCTGGGGCTATCCACCGGACGTCGGAGAGCACACCGACGAGGTGCTCGCCGAGCTCGGGTACTCGCCGCTCGAGATCGCCGCCTTGCGCGACGACCAGGTCCTCTGATCGGCGCTTAGTTTGCTGCCGGCTCCCGCACCGGGCGGCGCCCGGCGCGCAGCTCGTCCCCGAGCTCGGTCGCCCTCGTCAGTCCTTGGTCGAGGAATTGAAGGTCGGAGCCGATGATCACGAACGCCGCCCCGCGCTCGACCCAGGTCCGTGCCGCGGCGTCCCCGGCACTGAAGGCTCCGAACGGGATGCCGTGGCGAAGGCACGCGGCGACGATGTCGTCGATGGCGATCGTGACCTCTGGATGGGACAGCTGTTGTAGGTGGCCCATGCTCACCGCCAGATCTGCGGAGCCGATCAGGATCCCGTCGAGGCCGGGCGTGGACAGGACTTCGTCGATGTGATGCAACGTCTTGATGTGTTCGACCATCACGAAGACGGTGATCTCGTCGTTGGCACGTGCGAGGTAGGCAGCCCGGCCGCCGTCGAGTCGCGCCGCGCGTCGCGGCCCGAAGCCGCGGACGCCGGCGGGCGCGTAGCGGGCGGCGGCGACGGCCGCACCGCAGGAGGCGCCGTCGGTCACGCCGGGAACGATCACCCCCTCGGCGCCGATGTCGAGCGCCTGACCGATCGCCACGGGATCATTGGCGATGGTGCGCACGAGAATCGTCGAGGGCGACGAACGCATCGCAATGATCAACGACTGCTGCGCATCGACCGGCAGCGGGGCGTGTTCGGTGTCGATCATGACGAAGTCGAGGCCGGCGCTGCCGATCATTTCGGCGACGAACGGGTCGCTGATCGTGAGGGCGATGCCCATCGCCGGCAGCCGTTGCGCCAGCAGCCGCTTGAGGTGGTTGTCTCGCATCGACGCTCCTTCGAAGCACGCGCCGACGGTCGACGCGACCATCTGGATCCTATATGCATACATTTCTGTACGTGGGCTACCTTGGAGGCGGCGTTGTTGTGTGCAATAATGAACGCATTCTAGGACCGACCGAGCTGATGCGTGGTCGGGGAGCGATCGCGCCGGGTCGAGCGGCCCGGCGCTGGACGAAGGAGATCGTGCGATGAAGGCGAGCGAGGCGGTTGCCGAGGTGCTGCGGCGCGAGGGCGTCCAGATGGTGTTCTGCTTTCCGGCGAACAAGATGATCGACACCGCCGCTGCGGTCGGGATCCGGCCGATCGTGGGACGCGAGGAGCGCAGCGTCATCAACATGGCCGACGCCTACAGCCGAATCTCCAACGGCGAACGGATCGGTGTCGCCATGGTGCAGCACGGTCCCGGCGCCGAACACTCGTTCGGCAGCATCGCCCAGGCGTACAGCGACTCCGTCCCGCTGCTGTTCCTGCCGAACGGCAATACCCGTGCCGAACTCGGTCTGCGAACCACGTTCGACGCCGTCGAGGCGTTCCGGCCGATCACCAAGTGGTCGGCCCGGTTCGAGACGGCACGGACGGTGCACGACCAGATGCGGCGAGCCTTCCAGTTGATGCGCTCCGGGCGCCCCGGCCCCGTCGTGCTCGAGTTACCGCTCGATGTCGCCGAGGAGCAGCTCGACGACGAGCTCTTCGAGTACACACCCCCGGGTCGCCACCGCAGCGCCGCCGACCCCCGAGACGTCGAGCAGGCCGTCGACCTGCTCCTGGCGGCGCAGCGGCCGCTGATTCGTGCCGGGCAGGGCGTGTTGTGGGCCGGGGCGACCGCCGCCCTCGTGACGTTCGCCGAGCTGATCGACGCACCGGTGGCGACCACGTACGTCGGCAAGAGCGCGTTCCCGGAGGACCACCCGCTCTCGATCGGTTCCGGCGGAACAGGGATCAGCCCGGGAATCCGCGCCTTCGTTCCGGACGCCGACCTCATCTTCAGCGTCGGGGCGAGCCTGATCACGACGCTCGGGTCGTTCAAGCTCCCGCCCGGAAGGCGAACGATCATCCAGGCGACCAACGATCCTGACGACCTGTCGCTCCAGTACCCGATCGACTGTGGCCTTGTCGGCGATGCCGAGCTCGTTCTGCAGCAGCTCACCGAGGCCGTCCGTGATCGGCTCAAGAGCACACGCAGGGCGAGCGCCGGACGTGACGCCCGTGCCGAGGTGGCCGCCGTCGCGGCCAAGTCCGCCGCGGAATGGAAGCCCCTCCTGGAATCGGATGACGTTCCGATCAGCCCGCTGCGCGTGGTCGGCGAGATGATGCGGGCACTCGATCCGGCACGCACCATCGTCACCCACGATTCGGGGTACCCACGGGATCACCTTGCCCCGCACTACGTCTGTACGACGCCGCGCGGGTACCTCGGGTGGGGGAACAGCACGCCGCTCGGCTCGTCGCTCGGCTTCGCCCTGGGCGCCAAGATGGCCGCTCCCGACAAGCTCTCGGTGTGCTTTCTCGGCGACGCCGCCTTCGGCCAGTGCGGGCTCGAGCTCGAATCCGCGGTCCGCAACAAGATCCCGGTGCTGTGCGTGCTGACCAACAACTCGGAGATGACCGGCTACGGCGACCATCAGCGAATTGCGGAGGAGCGATTCGGCCTCAAGGCGCTGTCCGGCAGCTACACCGAGATTGGCGCCGCGTTGGGCGCCTCGGCGTACCGCATCAGCGATCCTGCCGACGCGGCGACTGCCATCCACAAGGGGATCGCCGAGGTCGAAGCGGGAGGCGTCGTGCTGCTCGAGTTCATCACCTCGGCGATCAGACATCGGATCCCATCCGCCGAAGTGTTCGGCTAGCCCCTCCGTCGGGCATCCCAAACCGACATCAGAAGGACGTTCAATGACCGAGTATCACCTGCCTCCCGGCATGGCCCTGAACGGGCCGATCGAGGACCGCTTCGAAGAGATCCTGACGACCGAGGCGATGGGGTTCCTCGCCGATCTGCATCGCTCGTTCAACGCCAGGCGACTCGAGCTGCTGGCAGCCCGAGCCGATCGCCAGGAGCGCATCAACGAAGGCGGATTGCTGGACTTCCTCGATCCGACCAGTGAGGCGCGGCGCGGGTGACTGGCAGGTTGCGCCGCCGGCCCCCGGCCTCGAGGACCGTCGTGTGGAGATCACGGGTCCGACCGAGGCCAAGATGTCGATCAACGCCCTCAACTCAGGCGCCCGGGTGTGGCTTGCGGACTTCGAGGACGCCAACACGCCACTGTGGGAGAACATGGTCCAAGGCCAGCTGAACCTGAAGGACGCGTTCGACGACGCCCTCACGTTCGAGAACCTCGATGGCCGCCGCTACGAGCTTCGACCCGCAGCCGAGCGGGCGACGGTCGTCGTCCGGCCGCGCGGATGGCACTTGCCCGAGAAGCACGTGGTCATCGACGGTGAGCGGATGTCCGGCAGCCTGTTCGACTTCGGCCTGTACTGCTTCCACTGCGCCGACCGAGCGATCAACGCAGGTCGTGGCCCGTACTTCTATCTTCCGAAGATGGAGAGCCACCTCGAAGCGCGCCTGTGGAACGACGTCTTCGTCCGCGCCCAATCGACGCTCGGCCTTCCTGTCGGGACGATCCGTGCCACGGTGCTGATCGAGACCGTGCCTGCGGCGTTCGAGATGGAGGAGATCCTGTACGAGTTGCGCGAGCACTCGGCCGGCCTGAACGCCGGGCGCTGGGACTACCTGTTCAGCATGATCAAGGTGTTCCGGAGCCGGGCGAAGGAGTTCCTCCTGCCAGATCGGAACCAGGTGACGATGACGGCGCCGATGATGCGGGCGTATACGGACTTGCTGGTGACGACCTGTCACCGCCGGGGCGCACACGCGATCGGCGGGATGGCGGCGTTCATACCCAACCGCAAGGATCCCGAGGTCAACGCCGCGGCGATGGCAAAGGTGCGCGCCGACAAGGAGCGCGAGGCGAACGACGGATTCGACGGTTCCTGGGTTGCGCATCCCGATCTCGTACCGCTGTGTGACGAAGTCTTCTCCGCTGTGCTGGGGGAGCGCCCCAACCAGCTCGACCGTCGACGCGAATTGATCCCCGGCGACGCCGGCAAGTTGCTGGACGCGCGTTCCACTCCCGGCGAGATCACGGAGGCCGGCCTGCGCAACAACGTCAGCGTGGCGCTGCAGTACATCGCCTCCTGGCTCCGCGGCAACGGAGCGGTGGCGATCTTCAACCTCATGGAGGATGCCGCAACGGCTGAGATCTGCCGGTCCCAGACGTGGCAATGGCTTCATTCAGGGGTGGCCCTCAATGACGGTCGCGTCGTCACGCGCGAGCTGGTGGAGCGAGTTGTCGAAGAGGAGCTGGCCGCGTTGGGCGACTCTGCCAGCTACGCCGTGGCGCGCCAGGCGTTCGAGGCGGTGGCGATCGCCGACGAGTTCATCGACTTTCTGACGTTGCCGGCGTACGAGCAGATGCCATGATCCGCGTACAGAAGCAGTGCTGACGAGATGGCGGAGGCGCAGCGCTTGGCCCGGCGTGTCGCCCTCATCACCGGTGGCGCGCGCGGCATTGGAGCGGCTGCCGGCCGGCGCTTCGTGTCGGAAGGCGCCAACGTCGTCCTGGCGGACGTGCTCGACGATGACGGGGCCGTGTTGGCGTCCGAGCTCGGGGAGCGCGCCCACTACGCCCACCTCGACGTTCGGCGCCGGTCTGACTGGCACACCGTCGTGGCGGGCGCACGCCAACGATTTGGTCAGGACCCCACGATCCTGATCCACAACGCCGGAGTGATGGTGAAGGGCTCGGCGGAGCACGTCGACGAGGACGCCATGCGCGATGCGTACGAGGTGAACGTGCTCGGGCCGGCGTTGGGGACCGCAGTGTGCGTGCCCGGGATGCGTGCCGCCGGCGGCGGCGCGATCGTCTTTGTGTCGTCGATCGCCTCGATCGCCGGAGGCGGGGATTTCCTCCCGTACGCGGCGAGCAAGTCGGCCAACGCGACGTATGCGCGGTGTGCCGCGCGGGAGCTGGGCAGATACGGCATACGCGTCAACTCGCTGCACCCGGGCGGCGTGGAGACCCCGATGAATTCCGGGCCTGACTTCGCTGCCCTCGATCGCGAGTCATGGTTCGGTCGGATGGCGATCCCGCGCATCGGTCGGCCCGATGAGATCGCCGACGCGCTGCTGTACCTTGCGTCCGACGAGTCGTCGTTCGTGACCGGGACGGCGCTGGTCGTCGACGGTGGTCAATTGCTCGGGCCGGTCTCCGCATGGTCGTAGAGGCGGGGGCGAGGACGATCGTCGACGACGTTTGAGCCGAACCTTTCGCCGGTCTCAGCGAAAGATCATCGGCACGTGGACCCAACCGCTGCGAAGGAGCTGTCGAATCACCACCACTTCGCCGCTGACGTCGAACGTGTCGAACGATTCGAGGATCGCCGTGAACAGCTCGCGCGCCTCGATTCGGGCCAGGTTGGCGGCGATGCAGAGATGCGGGCCGTAGCCGAAGCCGAGGTGGACACCCGCGTTCGACCGCGTGATGTCGAACGACCAGGGATCGGCGAACACTTCGGGATCCCGGTTGCCGGCGTCGTAGAGCAGGTAGACGCGTTGGCCGGCCTTGATGTCGACGCCACGAATCTGCGTGTCGCAGCTCACTGTGCGAAGGAACCCGCGGGCAGGCGTCGTCCAGCGGACCGACTCTTCGATGGCGCCGTTGAGCAGCTCGGGATTCGCCTTCAGTTTCATCAGCTGGTCCGGGTTCTCAGCGAGGGCGAGCGCCATGCCGGCGAGCAGTGATCGGGTCGTGTCGCTGCCGGCGGCCAGGATCGTGCTGCAGTAGGTCAGCAAGTCGTCCTCAGAGAGCGGCGCTCCATCGAGTTCCGACGCGAGCAGCGTCGAGATCAAGTCCTCGCCAGGTGCCTGCCGTCGCAGGACGAACTGGGCGCGGAAGAAGTCGTCCATCTCGGAGAACTGTTGAATCGCCGTGCGGATGTTGTCGGCTCCGTGGATCAGTTTCAGCGATTCCAAGGCGTCGCTCCAACGCCGGATGTCGGCCTCGTGGCCGCGCGGAAGGCCCATCAGTTCCTGAGCAGTACGGACTGGAAGCGTCGCAGCGATGGCGTCCACGAAGTCGAATGAGACGCTCCGTCGGATGCCGGCGACGAGCTCTGCCACCTCCCCTTGCAGGTGGAGGCGCATGCGTTCGAGAGCTCGTTCTGAGAAGTTTCGGGACACCACACCGCGCAGCTCACGGTGGCGAGGCGGGTCGGCGAAGGCGAACTGCTCCCCGGCCCCGTAGAGCGTCGAGTACACCTCGACCTCCTCGGGAGTCAATCGCAGCTGATGAAGATGCAGCCCGTAGGACGACGAGAAGACACCCGGATGGCGTGCTGCTTCGCGGATGTCCTCGTGCTTCGTCAGCACGAACAAATCGAGCGGCTCGTAGTAGAAGACCGGGCACTCGGCATGCAACCGCCCGTAGATCCGCTCCCGGTCGCGCTGGTAGAACTCCGGATCCTCGAGGCGGACGTCTTCGACGGTCAGGGGACTCATCTCAGACTTACTCCACCCGCTTCAACCAAATCCGAGTGCATTTTTGCATACACAAGACGATACCCACCGTGCGTCTGGCCGTCAACTGTGGGCGAGCGTCGGAGCACATCGACGAGTCGTCGAGGTCGCCTGGAGCTTCGTCCGTAGCGATGCCGCTCACGGCTACGGTACCGAGGCTCGGGTCTCGCTCCAGTCGAGGATCAGGTTCCGTTCCTCGAAGTACCAGGCGCCATCGATCTTGACGAACGTGTCGAGGTAGCGGAGGGAGGCGATCATGATCTTGCGCTCGCCGTCTGCCGTGTAGAGGTGGTGAGCGATGGTGTAGCTCTCGCCCGTTGCCCGGTCGCCGTCGAGGATGACCGTGCTCTGACCGTTGAAGTGCGTGGTCGCCTCGTACTGATTCAGATCGGCGAAGACCGGACTCAGTGCTTCTCGACCTTCGAGCACGTAGGTCGGCTCGGTTCCTTCGCCGCTCATGTACACCGCGAAGCGGGAATCGACCGTGAACAGTGCCTTGCTGTCCCTGCGCGTCCCGCCGATCTGCGCAGTGGGCGTACGCGTCGAAGAGCTCGCGGATCGCCAGCCGATCCGCCGCCTCAACCACGCTCACCTCGGAATGAACGGCCACGGCCACGACCACCTCTCGAGACGGGACAAGGACAACCAGACACTACGGGTAGGAGCACGGCCAGGCGGGCACCCGGAACGTGGCGGTACCACCCGAGCAACGTTAACGGCCGTTCGAGTACAGCAGGCAAGGCTGACCTCATTTATGCATGCAGAATCTGCTAGCGTCGTCACACTCGTGGGCATCGAGGAGGCAACACCGATGGGCAACTCCAGCCCGGAACAGATCGAGAAGTTGGTGCGCGAGCACTTCAAGGCGAAGGCCGAGTGCGATCGGGACGCGTTGAGACAGCAGTTCGCCGCTGACGTCGTCGTCTGGACGCCGCTGTCCCTCACGAGTCGCGGCTTCGTCGAACGCCCGACCGTAGGCGCTGACAAGCTCATCGACATCATCGCGTCGGACTACTTCTACCAGCGGGACGGCCGCGAGTGGATCGTCGAGGACTACGTCTCCGACGGCTCGAAGGTCAGCGTGCGGGCCACGCTGCGCGCCACGATCGCCGCGACCGGGCTGCCCTACGAGAACTCGTACACCTTCTTCTACCGCCTCGAGAACAACCAGATCGCCGAGTCGTGGGAAGCCTTCGACACGGCCTTCGCCGCTGACCAGGTGCGGCCGACCGCGTGATCCGAACGCGGCCCTCAGACGACGCCGCGCATCCCTTCCTTGCCGAACACCGGTTCCACCCACGGCGTGGCGTCGAACGCACGCACGAGCGTCTGACCACCGTCCACACTGATGACCTGCCCCGTCACCCAGTCGGCGTCGGGTCCGACGAGGAACTTCACGATGCCGGCGATGTCGCGCGGAGCGCCGAGTCGGTGCAGTGGGATGATCGACAGGAACTCGTCCTTCATGTCGTCCGGGAGGTTCTGGCGCGGGACCTCGACCAGGCCAGGTCGGATCGCGTTGACCGTGACGTTGCTGGGGCCGAGCTCGTGCGCGGCGATGCGCACCAGCTGCTCGATGGCCGCCTTGGCGGCCGATATCGGGCCGGCGAACCGAGCCGTGAGCAGCGCGCTGATCGACGAGATCGCGACGAACGCGCCACCCCCGCTGCGGACGAGCTCGCGCGTCCCGTACTTCATGGTCAGCATCGACCCGACGACGTTGTTGTCGAACACGCTGCGCCACTGACCCAGGTCGAGGTGGGTCACCGGCGCCATCTGACCGCGCGGCTCGCCAGCGCAGGCGACGACGGCATTCAACTGGCCGGTGACCGCGGTCGCCGCGGCGATCGCGGCCTCGCACCCCGGCTCGTCCGAGATGTCAGCTGCGAACGCGTGGAGGCGGCCGACCGGTACGCCCTCAGCCGCGAGGGCGGCACGCGCCTCGTCCAGGCGATCTTTGCTCCGCCCGACGATCGTGACGTGCGCGCCGGCGGCGAGCATGGTACGCGCCACCCCCAATCCGATGCCCGACCCGCCGCCGGTCACGGCCATGCTCATCTCGCTCCACTCGCGCACGGTGTCCTCCTCAGCGACATGCGCCGGTCCGTCGACGGTGTGTTCGGGCTATCCTACCCGATATGCAGGCAAAATTGCATGCATCCTGTGCTAGAGCAACTGCTGTATCCCGCCTGTGCTTCGCTGACGACGAAGTCGCGCCGGCGACCGGTTCGGCGGTTCGTGCCGCAGATGCTCAGATGTGTGAAGATGTGAGTGCATTTCCGTCAACGTCGGGATGAGGAGACGTCGGGATGAGGAGACATGGCTGACGAACGTGGTTCTGCACCACTCCAGCTCACGCTGCAGGCTGCCGCTCAGATCAGAGGGCTGATCATCGACCGCGTGCTGCTGCCGGGGGAGAAGATCCACCAGATCGAGCTCGCCGAGCGAATCGGGGTGTCGCGCAGTCCACTGCGGGAAGCGCTGCGGACGCTCGAGTCCCAGGGCGTCGTCACCTACCAGGCTAACCGTGGCTACGTGGTGGCCCGGCTCGACGACGAGGACCTTGCGCAGATCTTCCGGCTGCGGGCGATTCTCGAAGGCGAGCTGCTGCGCACCATCGAGCGTCCCAACTCGGGCGTGCTGGCCACGCTGAAGGATCTCAACGACTCGATGATGGCGGCGATTGACGCCCGGGACGTCGCCAAGTTGCTGCAGTTCAACCGCGAGTTCCACTTCACGATCTTCGAGCTGTCGCCGCTGAACCAGTTCCGCCGCGAGGTCGAGCGGCTGTGGCAGCTGTCCGAGGGCTACAGCGCACAGTGGTGGTGGCGGATGCCGGAGGCGCGCACGCGCATCAACGGCGAGCACAAGGCGATCATCGGGGCGTTGCGGAAGTTCGACCTGGAACGCCTCGTCGAGCTGTGCGACGCCCACCGCACCGGCGGCTTCGAGCGGACCATCAGCGGGGCGTCTCCGGTTCTCGCGATGCGGTGAGCCCCCAGTCGCGCAGTACCGCGTCGCGGTCGGCATCCAACGCGGGACCGGCGTCCTGCGGTGTCGTGTAGTCGCTGAGCAGGAAGGGCATCGTCACGGTCCGGACACCGTCGGAGAGCGTCGCGAGGTAGTTCTCGGCGGCCACGTGCTCGTCGGTCAGGACATCCTCCACGCGATTCACCGGTCCGCACCACACGCCACCGCCCCGGAAGCGCTCCAGCCAGACGGAGGCGGACTGCGTCGCGAAGTGTGCATCGAGAACCTCGCGCAGTTGGGTGGCATGGCGGACCGCGTCCTGAAACGTGGCAAATCGCGAGTCGTCGAGCAGTCGGTCCAGTCCTGCCGACGCGATGAACTGTGGCCAGGCACGTTCGTTGATGGCGGCGATGGCGATCCATTTCCCGTCGCCTGGCGCGGTACTGGTTCAGCAGTGCGTTCCGCGGGTCCGTCCGGGGCCGACCGGCCGTCGACACGTCCCGCGTGTTGGCCGCGGAGCCGAGCAGGAGCATCTGCGCCCACAGCGACGTCTGTAGCAGCGAGCCGCTCACTACGCAGCCCCGCCCTGTGCGCTCACGCTGGGCGAGCGCAGCCAGCACTCCGAGGCCGACGAGGGTGCCGGTCATGACGTCGTTCATTGCGCCCGGCGGTGCGAACGGCTGTTCAGGATCGGGGGAAAGGGTGAACAGCATTCCGCCGTAGGCCATGCCTGTCATGTCCTGCGCCAAGTCGTCGGCACGGGGGCCGACCGTGCCCAGGCCCGCAACGCGCGCGTAGACGAGTTTCGGGTCGGCGTCGCAGAGTGATCCCTCGTCGACGCCGAGCTTGCGCAGGGTCGGACCGCTGAGATTCGTCACAAAGACGTCGGCCTTCGCGATCAGCTCGTCGAACACCGCTCTGTCGGGCCCGGAGAGGTCGAGCACCATCGATCGCTTGTTTCGGTTGCAGGCGGTGTAGGTGAGGCTCACCCCGTCGTCCGGCGCGCTCACCGTGCCGGCTGTCGGCGCAACATGGCCACGAGCCGGATCGCCGGCCCGGCTCTCGATCTTCACCACGTCGGCGCCCAGGTCAGCGAGCAGCATGGCTGCGACCGAGCCGGCCATCCAGATGCTCAAGTCGACGACGCGCACACCGCTGAGTGGCGCGGCGCCTGAAACGGTGCCACCGTTCAGTTCCCTGGGCACGTAAGACCTCCGGTGACACGGCGGGGTGCCTGCCCGCGCGAGTCTACTGCAATCTGACCGCAGTTCTGCGTAAAGATATGCGTACAATATCTCTCTGTGTGGAGGAGCTGGACATGGCCCTAGACGAGAACGGTGCGGAGCCGCTCCAGTTGACGCTCCAGGCCGCTGCGCACATCCGTGGCCTGATCATCGACCGCGTCCTGCTCCCGGGGGAGAAGATCCGCCAAGTCGAGCTTGCACAGCGGATCGGAGTGTCCCGCAGCCCCCTCCGCGAGGCCCTGCGGACCTTGGAGTCCGAAGGCGTCGTCGGGTATCACATCAACCGGGGATATGTCGTCGCGCGACTCGACGAACGGGACCTGTCCCAGATCTACGCCATGCGCGCCCTGTTCGAACGCGAGCTGTTGTTGACCATCGAGCGCCCCGGCGAATCGATGCTCACCGAACTGAGCCTGGTCAACATGAAGATGGTGGAAGCGATCGATCACGGCGACTTCGCCAAGGTGCTCCGGTTGAACCGGCAGTTCCATTTCTCGATCTTCGATCTCTCGCCGCTCAACCAGTTCCGACGCGAGGTCGAGCGCCTCTGGCACCTGTCGGAGGGCTACAGCGCCCAGTGGTGGTGGCGGATGCCAGAGGCGCGGACTCGCATCGAGCAGCGAGCACGCGGAGATCATCAGGCTGCTTCGCACCTTCGAGCTCGAGAACCTCGTCAACGTGTGCGAGGTGCACCGGGTCGGCGGGCATGAGCGGGCGATCGGGCTCAGTCCACGGCCGTCGCCCCTCTGACCATCCCGGCGCTGCCGCGTCTCGCCTGCTCACACAAGCTCCACTGGGAAGTGACGGCTGCCGCTTGCGCCGGAGGTCCTCAGCGCAGGCTCGAGCCGGCGTCCACCCGCAGCGCGCTGCCCGTGAGGTAACGCGATTCGTCGGAGCAGAGGAAGAGCACCGCATTCGCGACGTCCTCGGCTTCGACAAAGTTGACCGGGATCGCGTTGACGAGTGCGAGCGCATCCTCGGGGTTGCAGGTCTCGAACCGGTCGCGGACCATGTCATTCTCCGCCATTGGCGTGCTGACGCCGGTCGGGTGCACCGTGTTCACCCGGATGTTGTGATACGCAAGGATGCTCGCGTAGTTCTGCGCAAGGTTGACCAGCGCCGCCTTCGCCGCGCTGTAGCCGAGCAGACCGAGCGTCTTGCCGCCGAGCGTGCGCATCATGGGCATGACGGCGGCCATGGAGCTCGTGATCACGATCGAGCCCGGCCGGCCCTGCTCGAGCATCCGCGGGTACGAGACCTCGACGGTGTTGAGCACGCCGGTCAGCAGCACGTCGAGGCTGTCCTGCCACGCCTGCATCGTGTCCGAACCGCGTCCCCACACCGGCATGATGCCGGCGTTGGCGACGACGAGATCGACGTAGCCGAACGCCTCGCGGCCCTCCTCGAAGACCGAGCGGACGGACTCGATGTCGCGCACATCGCCGATCCGGGCGATGATGCGGCGGCCGGTCTCCTCCACGAGCTTGATGGTCTCCTGCAGGTCGTCCGGCGTGCTCATCGCGTAAGCGACTGTGTCGACTTGGTCGCACAGATCCAGGCCGACGATGTCGGCTCCCTCGCTGGCCAGCTTCAGCGCGTGGGCACGTCCCTGGCCCCGGGCAATGCCGGTGATGAAGGCGACCTTTCCGACTACCCGATCACCCATCATGACCTCCTGACATCCTATTTCGAAAACCTGTCGGCAATTGTGTATGTAAATTTTCGGCATTGTACGCTTGGGCGTCCGCGATCGACAGAGCCGATCGCGCTCGACGTCGCCGCCCCGTTCAGCCAGCGACGAGTCGCCGGATCCCGCGAGCGTCAGGTTCGCACGTCGAACTCGACCGGCAAGCGTTCCGGCGTGAGCACCACGCCCTTCGCCATCTCGACATGATCGCCTGCCGCTACCCGGAAGTTCGTGAGCCGGGACAGCAGCGTCACGAAGGCGATCTCGATCTGCAAGCGAGCGAAGTGCAGTCCGATGCAGCGATGCACTCCGAGGCCGAACGCGGCGTGCGGGTTCCGCTGACGGTCGAAGCGCAGCGAGGCAGCGTCCGGGAATCGAGATTCGTCGCGGTTGGCCGAGGCGAAGTGCAGCGCGATCCGGTCCCCGGCCTTCAAAGGGCAGCCGTTGAGCGTCGTGTCGCGGGTGACGGTACGGGCCTGGAACATGACCGGCGTCTCGAACCGCAGGAACTCGTCCACGTTGGCGCTGACCCACTCGCGGTCGCGAAAGCGTTCCTCGAGCGTCGGGTTGGCCATCATGTGGCGCAGCATGTTGCCGAGCGTCGCCTTGGTGGTGTCGAGCCCGCCGAGGAGTAGGACGACGACGACGCCGACCTGCTCGTCAGTCGCGAGCGGGCGCCCCTCGACGGTCGCGTTGACGATCGCGTTGAGCACGTCGTCGCGGTCGCGGTCCTTCGCCTGGCGCTCCTTCAGGAACTCCTCGGCAATTGCCGCAGTCTCCAGGAAGGCGTCCATCGTTCCTTCGCTCGAGATCCGGCTCACCGCCCGCACCCGCGGGTGAGGCGTTCCTCGTCGCTTGCGTCCAGCACGACGTGTGCGAGGTTTCGGGCCGTGTACGGCTCCGCGAAGTCGGTCATGAACTCCATGCGGCCGAGGGCAGCGAACGTGTCGACAATGGCGTCGGCCACGTCACGCAGCGCCGGCTCGACGGCGGCGAGTACGGCGCGGGAGAAGTAGGGGTTGAGCTGGCGCCGGTACTCGCCCTGGGTGGGCGGGTCCTCGGTGACGGGCGGCATCCGGATCGGCGTGCCGCGCAGGCCCGGCTCGACCGAACTGAAGGTCGCTGGATCCTCGGCGACGGTCCGCACGTCCCCATAACGGGTGACGATGAAGTACCCGCCGTCGGCGTCGGTGTGCAGCACCGGGCAGTGCTCGCGGCGTAGTCGAGCACCTCCCACAGGCGGGCAGTGTGGACCGGGTCGTAGAGGTCGAAGTGACCGGCGAGGACGTCCACCGGCGCGTTCGCGAGATCCGTCAATCCAACCAACTCCTTGACGTAGTCATCCGCCCAAGGGCGGTCGTGGGATTCGAAGGTGACGCCGACCTGCTCGGCCATCGACACAGTTCCTCAGCGCCTGCTCCCTGCCAACGAACCCCTGAGCCGCATGCACATGGTGGCGTCATGGATACAGTTTAGCATACACTTATGCCCACGTCATAGTCCCGATGCGGGGATGGGATGGCAACGTTGACACGAGTGATCGAGGTCGGAGTCCACCGAACGTCGATTTCGTCGCCCAGGGCGACGACGTCAAGCCGATGTCGCAAGAGCTCAACCCAAGATGTCGGCCGTAGATCTCAGACGGTCGCCGAGGTCCCGGCAAGACCGGCGACGCGCGCTTGGAACACCACACCGACGCGCTCGGCCACGGCGGTGATCATGCGCTCCTCGTTGCGCATCGCGCCGTTGAGGAAGACGCACTCGACGCCGAGGTCGGCGAGCGCCTGGAACTGGATCTTGCACTCGTCGGGCGTGCCGGTGATGGCGAAGCGACGGGCCAGATAGTCGACGAGGCCCAGCTCCTCGATCAGCGCCTCGTTGGCGCCGCCCGGCACCACGTGATCAGCGGTCACATAACGCTGCTTCAGCTCGGCGATCCCGGCCCGGACATCCTCGGGTAGCTGCGGATCGGTCTCGTCCAGTTGGCGCCCGGATGCGGCGAGGATCGCCTTGAGGTCGGCGAGCGCCTCGTCGCGATCGCTGCCGACCGCGGCGCGCGCCATGACCCAGATGCGGAGAGCCGCCGGATCGCGGCCGGCTTGCGCGGCGGCCTCTCGCGCGATCGCGATCGCATCGTGCAGTGGCGGTCCCGAGACCGCCGAACCGATGAGCACGCCGTCCGCGAACTGCCCGGCCACCCGCAGGGTCCGCGGACCGTACGCCGAGAGAACTACCGGAACGGGCCGGGCGATCCAGCCGACGAGCAGCTCGGTGCCGCCCCACGTCGCAGACTCGCCGCGCATGACGGCGCGAAGGACCGCGACGTACTCACCCAACTGCGCGGTCGGCAGGCTGCGCACGCCGATTGCCTTGGCGGTTGCGGCGCCGCGTCCGAGTCCGAGCACCGCACGACCGCCTGAGATCTGGTCGACGGTTGCGATCGACGCGGCCATAACGGCTGGGTTGGCCGGTGCCGGTACCGCCACTGTCGTAGCGAGCAGCAGGCGCGTCGTCTCGCGTGCCGCCGCGCCAAGCTCGACATAGGGATCGCCGCGACTGATCGGATTCTGCGACTGGCAGGTCATCCCGTAACCGAGTTCCTCGACCAGGTGCACCACCCGGATCCAGTCCTCGAAGGGCCGGTAGGGGTGCGCTGCAGTGCCGAGAATCATCCGCGGTCCGGTCCCTTCAAGCCGGCGAGGTGCTCGCTCATCGAGGTCTCATCCGTGTCGACGTAGTCCACATAGAAGCGTGAGGTCTTGAGCCGGCTCGACTCGTCGACGTCGATGATGGTCACGCCGCGCATGAGGTGCGGCTTGGCGTCCAGCCGCGTCCCGCGGTACTCCCATTCCGCCCAACAGCGGTTGTTCTCCGCCGAGGAGCTCAGCAACGAGACCTGCAGGTCCGAGACTGCCTCGAAGATTGTCTGCCAGTTGCGGCGAGCCTGATCTCGGCCGGTGAAGCTGCGCGCCGGGTGTTGTGGCAGGACGAACTCGCAGTCCTCGCTGAAGCACGCCACAACCCGATCTGCGTCGTGCGTCGCGACGGCGGCAACGAAATTGGCGAGAAACTTCTCGGCTGTGGGCCTTGACATGTATACGTTTTAGCATGCAGTCTGTACGACGCAACAATCTCGTCATATGAGGTGAGGTGCAGTCTGCGTGGCCTCCGACAGAGCCGGCTTGGCGCGCCCGAGCGTCGAGGCGTTCATGTGTGACGACTTCGCGGGCAAGGCTCGTTGCGATCGCGCCGAGCTACATGGGCAGTTGAGCGAGGACCTCGTCTGGTGGCCAGCGCAGCGCGCTCACGAGGTCTGGGAGGTGCTCGACACGGCCGACGCGTTCGAGCGACTCCGCCGGCCAAGCCGGCCCGCTGACCGCCCCGGATCCAGCTCCACCGCCTCACGATTGGAACGCACATGACACGAGTCTTCGAGGTAGGCACGCCCCCGACTGTCGACTTCGTCGCCGAGCCGACGCTGCCGATGCTGATCAACGGCGAATGGGTCTACGCCGCGTCCGGGGAGACCTTCGAGACCGTCAACCCTGCTCATGGCACGGTGATCACCCGAATCGCGTCGGGGGATCATGCTGATGTTGACCGCGCCGTCGCTGCGGCGCGCAGAGCGTTCGACGACTCGGCCTGGCCGACGATGAATCCGCATGAGCGCACCAAGGTGCTGCTGCGGATCGCGGACGCGATCGAGGCACACGCCGACGAGCTCGCGCGCATGGAGTCGCTGGATGCCGGCATCCCGATCACCATCACGCGCAACCTGATCGCGGGGGCAGTGCAGACCTTTCGGTACTACGCCGGTTGGCCGACGAAGATGGTCGGCACGGTCAATCCGGTCGACGCGTCGGTGCACAGCTACAGCGTCCGGGAGCCAATCGGCGTCTGCGCTGGCATCATTCCGTGGAATGGCCCGCTGACGATGGCGGCGTGGAAGGTAGCCCCGGCACTTGCGTGCGGCAACACCGTGATCCTGAAGCCGGCCGAGCAGACACCCCTCACCGCACTGCGCTTCGGCCAGATCGTGCAGGAGTGCGACATCCCGGACGGCGTGCTCAACATCGTCACAGGATTCGGCGAGACGGCGGGAGCCGCGATCGCGCGGCACCCGGGCGTCGACAAGGTGTCGTTCACGGGCTCGACGCAGACGGGGAAGAAGATCCTCGAAGCTTCGGTGGGAAACCTCAAGCGGGTGACACTCGAACTCGGGGGCAAGTCGCCGCACATCATCATGGCCGACGCCGACATCGAGCTCGCCGCGCACAACGCCGCACTCGGCTTCTGCTTACTCACCGGTCAGGTGTGCGTGGCGGGCACGCGGATTCTGGTGCACGAGTCGATCCACGACGAGTTCGCCGAGGCGCTGGCGAAGAAGATCGCGACGTTCACGATCGGTGACCCTTTCGACGAGCAGACGATGCTCGGCCCAGTGGTCTCGCAGGAGCAGTTCGACCGGGTGAGCTCCTACGTCTCGCTGGGCAAGGAAGAGGGCGCCCGGATCACGCTGGGTGGCGAGGGATTCAGCGGCCCGGGTTACTTCGTCGGGCCGACGCTCTTCGAGGACGTGCACAACGACATGCGCCTCGCCCGTGAAGAGGTCTTCGGCCCGGTGGCTGCGCTCATGCCGTTCCGTGAGGTCGACGAGGCGATCCGGATCGCCAACGACACCGACTACGGCTTGGCCGCGGCGATCGCGACTCGCAACGTTTCCGACGCTCATACGCTGGCTCGACGGCTGCGCGCTGGCGTCGTCTGGGTGAACACGCACGGCGAGCTCGACCTGAGCTTCCCGTTCGGAGGTTTCAAGCAGTCCGGGCTGGGACGCGAGCTCGGTGCACAGTCGCTCGACAACCTCACCGAACTGAAGTCCGTGTTCATCAGGCTCTAGCTCACGACGCGCCGCGGCCCGGTCACTGCACACTGTCTTCGTGGATGATCGACTGTGGAAGTCCGGTGTGGTTCTCCTGACCGTCCCAGCAAGGCAGAAGCTCCGCCCTAGAGGACAAACTCCAAGGGCTGGCAATGGTCTGGCCGGGTGAACCTCTGGGTCACCGCTCCTGAATGGGCGTGTGCCGGGCGTCGTGCGGTGGTCGCCCGGAACTGTGAGTCCACGCAGCGGATTACCGCCGTCTGCGCGCACACTTCGAGCCACCGGCCGGCGAAGCGGCGCAGCTGCCGAACTACGCCGTGCGGACGTCGAACTCGATTGGCAGGTTCTCCGGCGTCAGGATCACACCCCGGGCCTGCTCCACCTCGACACCGTCCTGCAGACGGACGTTCTTGACCGCCACCAGGAACTCCTCGAGCCCCAGCTCGATCTGCAGGCGCGCGAAGTGCAACCCGAGGCAGCGGTGGATGCCGATGCCGAACGCCATGTGTCGGTTGCTCTCCCGGCCGAAGTCGAGCTCGTCGGCGTGATCGAAGTGCTCGGCGTCGCGATTGCCCGACGCGAAGTGCAGCGCCAGGCGGTCGCCGGCCTTCATCGGGCAGCCGTTGAACTCGGTGTCCCGGGTGACAGTCCTGGCGAGGAATGTGATCGGCGTCTCCAGACGAAGGAGCTCGTCGAGGTCGGACCGCACCCAGTCGGGATCCCGGAGCCGAGCCTCCATCGTCGGATCGTCGGCAAGACGGCGGACGATGTTGCCGAGGGAGGCGCGAACCGTGTCGAGTCCGCCCGAGAACAGGGTCGTGACAGTACCGACCTTCTCCTCCATCGTGAGCGGCCGGCCGAGCACGGACCCGTTGACGATCGCGGACAGGACGTCGTCCCGGTCGAGGCCGGATCGAGTCCGGTCCTCCAGGAACTCTGCGGCGATGTTCGTGAGGTCGACGAATGCCTGCTGGCTGCCTTCCGTGCTGATCCGCAGTGCAGCGACGCCGGCACGCTTCACCCGCTCCTTGTTGTCTTCGGCGAGGATGACGCGGGCGAGATTGGTCGCAGTGTACGGCAGTGCGAACTCGTGCATGAACTCCATGCGTCCGCGGCGGAAGTACCGGCGCGAGAAGTTCGCGGCCGCAGCGCGCATGTCGTCTGAATACCGCGACAGGAACGCACGAGAGAAGTACGGGTTCAGGATCGTGCGGAAGTCCTTGTGGATCGGCGGATCCTCACTCACCGGAGGCATCCGGACCGGCGTCCCGCGGAACGCCGGCTCCACCGAGCTGAAGGTGTCAGGATCGTTGGCGATGGCCTTGATGTCGTCGTAGCGAGTGATGACGAAATAGCCCTTGTCCGCGTCGGTCTTGACGACCGGGCACGTCTCGGGCGTGCGCGAGCAACTCCCAGAGGCGCTTCTGGTGCTCCGGGTCGTAGAGGTCGAGATGCGGCAACAGCTCCTCGACCGGAGTGTCGGCTACTTCGGTGTTCGCCATGACTGGATCCTCCCGGGCGGACAGCTGGAAATTCGTCCGCACCAGGCTACGCGAAGGCGTCTCTGTACGCAAGATATGCTGTAGAAATGTATGCGCTTGCGAATGCGAAGATGTATGCATATGCTGTAGTGCCAACGCGAGCCGTAGGAAGGGGGTGAACTACGACGGACGGTCGGAAGGACGAGGCAACGCGAGATCCCGCCTTGGCACTTCGGCTCGGGCAATGTCGCCGTCCGGCCTCAACCGGGTCTACCCGCCACTTCGAACGAAGGGAACTAGCCGTGATGGTAGACGTGATCAACCGACGGCCCCGCGTCGGTTCACGACGCCAAGCTGTGACCGCGTTGCTCGCTGTAGCGACTTTGGCGCTCGCCGCCTGCAGCTCGTCGAACAACTCCACCTCGTCCTCGGGCGGCACGGCCGCCGGCGGCGGCGCTCGAGCCCGGCCGCGACGAACGCCGGGGACATCAAGGTGATGGTCATCGCGCCGTTCACCCTCGCGGTCGCACCGGCCAAGGCCAACTATGACGCCGTCCGCATCCAGGCTGACCTGCAGAACGCGAAGGGCGGAATCAACGGGCACAAGGTCGTCGTGATCGGCTGCGACGACCAGAGCGACCCGAACGTCGGGGCGAAGTCGCGCAGCAGGCGGTCTCCGAGAACGCAGTCGCAGTCCTCGGGCAGTTCACTCTGGTCGCCGACAGCATCTGGCCGATTCTGGACAGCGCAGGCATTCCTGTGATCGGCCTCGTCCAGTACGCCTCGGCGGACATGACGTCCCCGAACGCTTGGCCGCTCAAGGCACCCGCGCCGGTCGAGAACGGTGCCGCGACGGGTTACCTCGCGAGGGAGCAGGGCTGCGAGAGGATCGCAGACGTTCAGGCGAACGCCGGGGCCAACAGCGACGTGCCGGTTGCGCTCAACAAGAGCGCCGCCGCCGCGGCCGGCGCTGAGTACGTCGGGCCGTTCCTGCTCTCCGCGACTGACTGGACTGGCCAATCTGCCCGCTGTCGCTCGCTCGGTCGTCGAGGACGCCGACTGCGCGAACGTTTCTCTCGGCGCGAACGGAGTCCAGTTGATGAAGGCGATCCTGCAGCAGAACCCGGACTTCAAGTTCGCAACCAATCAGCTCTCCCTGCCGGGGGACTGGCCGGCGCAGATGGGCTCGGGAGCGAGCGCGGTTCACAGCATTGGCGGGCCCGCGCCGGACACGTCAACGGCTCCCGGCATCGCCGATTACCTGAAGGAGATGGAGGCGAAGGCGGAGGGCGCCACCCTCAGCGACTTCTCGAAGCTCGCGTGGGCCTCGTTTTACGCCTTCGCGGAGGTCGCCAGCACGATCGAGGGCGACATCACTGCGCAGACCCTTACGGAGGCGCTGGGCCAGACGACGTCGATCGACACCAAGGGCATCACCCCGCCCGTCGACTTCACGAAGGCGATCCCCGTCAGCGGCATGACGCGGGTCTTCACGGATGAGGCCTTCTTGATCGGTGCCGACGACGGCGAGCAGGTCCAGGAGGGCGACCTCATCGACACCTCGACGTACGTGCCGATCAGTTAGGCGGGGCGCCTCGCCGGCAGGATCTCGTCCCGCCCTGCGAGGAGCGGCTCCGGAGGTGAACACATGCTGACGTTCTTCACTTACGTCGTGCTCGGCATTGCGAGCGGCGCGATCTATGCCCTCGCCGCGTTCGGCACGATCCTCGTCTACCGCGGCTCGGGCGTCGTCAATTTCGCGAGCGGCGCAATGGCCACGGTCGGGACGTTCGTCTACTACGACCTGGCCGATGTGCACGGACTGCCGTGGCCGGTGGCGATGGCGGTCGGCACGCTCGCGTCCGGCCTGCTCGGCGCGGCGACCCATCTGCTGATCATGAAGCCGATGCGGACGACATCGACGCTCACCCGCACGATTGCCACGCTGGGCGTTTTCGTGGCCACGAATGCGGCGCTGGTGATGTGGGCGCCGTCGGATCTGCTGCTGGTGGACTCGTTCTATCCCACTGGCTCTTGGCAGCCCATCGACGGCTTGGTCCTCGGCTACGACCAGATCATCGTCCTCTTGATCAGCGTCGTGATGGCGGTCGTGCTCACTCTCCTGTGGCGTGGCACGAAGTTCGGTCTGCAAACGAGTGCGGTGGCGGAGAACCAGAGGTCGGCGTCGGCGCTCGGCATCTCCCCAGACCTCGTGGCGACGCTCAACTGGTTCATCGGCTGCGCACTTGCGGGACTCGCCGGGATCCTGCTCGCGCCCATCCTCGGGCTGCAGATCGCGGCGATGACCAGCCTGCTCTTCCCATCTCTCGCGGCGGCGCTGGTCGGGAACATGAACCGGTTCCTTCCGGCGCTGGCGGGCGGTCTCGTGATCGGCATCGGCCAGGCGGTCGTCGCCGGTTACTACCCCGCGACACCCGGTCTGACGGTCGTTGTGCCGTTCGTCGCAGTGCTCGCACTGATGGTGCTGCGCGGCCGGGGGATCCCGGATCGCGGCCACGTGCGCGACCGGCTGCCGCTCGTGGGAACCGGACGCGTGCGGCTCCCTGCGGTGCTCCTGGGCTTTGGTCTTCTCATGGTGATGACGTGGGCCTTCGGTATCCACTACGCGAATGCCATGATCACCACTTCGGCGACCGCGATCGTGCTCCTCTCGGTGGTCGTCGTGACGGGCTACGCCGGCCAGATCTCGCTGTGCCAGTTCGCCCTCGCCGGCCTCGCGACGTTCGTCGCAGGCCGCCTCGTCGTTGCCGCTCACCTGCCGATGGCGCTGGCGGTACTTGTCGCGATCTTGGTCGCGTTGCTGGCCGGCGTCGTCATCGGCGTTCCCGCGCTGCGCAATCGGGGGGTGAGCCTCGCCGTTCTCACGCTGGGCTTTGCGGTCGCGCTGCAGGAGGCGGTTTTCACCAATAGCGACCTGGTGAGCGTGTTCGGCGACAACATCGGTCCGCTGAACATCTTCGGTCTCAACCTCGACGCGACGACCTATCCCGAGCGCTACGCCACGTTCGCTGCGATCGTGTTCGTGCTGCTCGCGCTGCTCGTCGCCAAGGTGCGCCGAGGCATCCCGGGCCGCCGGCTGATGGCGGTCCGAGGGAGCGAGCGTGCTGCGGCCGCGCTGGGCATCAACGTCCGTGGGGCGAAGCTGTTCGCGTTCTCGTTCGGCGCTGGCATCGCGGCCATTGGCGGCATGGTGCTCGCCTTCCGTTCCCCGAGCCTGGTGTACAGCACGTCCTATCAGTACGGCATGTCGATCAACACGCTGGTGTACACCGTGATCGGCGGTGTCGGGTTCCTGGCGGGCCCGCTCGTTGCGGCGGCTGCAGTCGTGCCCGCTGGCCTGATGTACGAGCGTCTGGACTTCGTCCGGCAGGGCCATGATCAGCTGCTGACGTTCATCGGCGGGCTGGGCCTCATCCTCGTCCTGTGGAGCGCGCCGGACGGCATGGCGAAGCAGATGAGCGACCTGCTCGCACCCGTCGGGAGAGCATGGGATCGCCTCGCGGCACGGGTGTCGAGGCGGCCCACGAGGAGCGGCGCGCAGCCTGCTGACGTCATCGCGCTCGAGGTCGTGGACCGTCGCGAGGTTGCCTCGGACGCGCCTGCCGTCATTGACGATGACCTCCAGCCCACCGACAGGGTGCCCGCGAAGACGCTCAGTGTCCGCAACGTCACGGTCCGCTTCGGCGGTGTCGTGGCCCTCGACGACGTCTCGATCGACGTCGCGCCCGGCGAGATCGTGGGCCTCATCGGCCCGAACGGGGCCGGTAAGACGACTCTCATCGATGCGATCACCGGATTCGTCCCAACCTCGGCCGGCACGATCGAATTGGACGGCGTCTCGATGCGCGGCATGAGCGTGTCCCGCCGCTCCCAGGAAGGGATCGGCCGCTCGTTCCAAAATCTCGAGCTCTTCGATCCGCTCACGGTGCGCGAGAACCTTCAGGTCGCGTGCGACCCGCACGGCCTCTCGCGCTACTTCACCGACCTCGTGCTCCCGCGCCGGTCCGAGCTTTCGCCTCGAGCACACGAGATCGTGAAGCTCTTCGATCTCGAGAAGGAGCTCTCGCGCAAGGTCTCCGACCTGCCCTACGGGCGACGGCGGCTCTGCGCGATCGCACGTGGGGCGGCCGCCGATCCGTCCGTCCTGCTGTTGGATGAGCCGGCGGCCGGTCTCGGGAACGTCGAGGTGAGCGAGCTGAGCCGGCTGGTCACGCGCCTGGCGGGGCGCACGGCATGGCAGTGCTCCTCATCGAGCACAATATCGACATGATCATCGACGTCTGCGATCGCGTCATGGTCCTGGACTTCGGCAAGGAGATCGCGCGGGGCGTGCCGCACGAGGTGCGTCGCAACACGCGCGTATTGCAGGCGTACATGGGGGAGACGCTGGGCGACGAGCGGGAGGACGAGACTTCCGACCTTACGGCGCCCGCACTCGAAGATCGGGCAAGCGTATGACCACGAAGAGCGTCAGTGGCCCGAGCGGTGGCTTCCGGACGCACGTCAACCGCGAGCCCACTTCGGACGGCGCCCTGCTGGAAGCCGTCGGGATCAGCTCGGGTTACGACGGCATCCCCGCACTACGCGACGTCTCCTTGTCCGTGCGAGCCGGCGAGGTCGTCGCGCTTCTTGGCGCCAACGGTGCGGGAAAGACGACTGCGCTGTTGACGCTCGCCGGCGAGGTGCCGCTGTACTCGGGCGAGGTCCGCTGGTGTGGGTCGCAGGCCCGCGGCCCGCTGCACCGGCGAGCTCGCTCCGGACTGGGCTTGCTCACCGAGGAGCGTTCGCTGTTCATGGGTCTCACCGTCCGCGAGAACCTGCGGCTCGGGCGCGGGTCGGTCGAGAACGCGCTCGAGGCGATGCCGGAGTTGCGCGTACTGGAGAACCGGCGGGCCGGACTGCTCTCCGGGGGCGAGCAGCAGATGCTGACACTCGCCAGGGCGCTCGCCGGCGACTTCAAGTTGCTCATGATCGACGAGATCTCCCTCGGACTCGCCCCGATCATCGTGCGCCGGCTGCTGAGCCTGGTCCGGAACGCCGCCGCAGAGCAGAATCTGGGCGTCCTGCTCGTCGAGCAGCACGTCGGCTCGGCCCTCAACTTCTCCGACCACGCGGTCGTCCTGCGTCTGGGGCAGGTCGTCCTGCAGGACGTCTCCGAGAACCTGCGCGGCCGGGTCGACGAGATCGCGGACGCTTACCTGTAACCCTTGCCCCGCCGCCGCCCCCGGCATAGAATGCATACAATTCTGTCGCCGCGATTGCAGACCGTAGGAGCAACAATGAGCACGCCGACCACTGAGACGGCAACGAAACCGATCATCGTCGTGTCCAGCGACACGCACATCGGCCCGTTCCTGAAGGACGACCTGCGTCCGTACTGCCCGCAGAAGCACCTCCCGGTCTACGACGACTACGTCCGGGAGTTCGAGGCCTACGCCGAGGCGCAGCGCCGGCTCTATCCGGAGATGTACGAGGACGACGGCACCGGCAAGCTCGTGCGACGCGCCCGGAACCGGCTGACCGAGGGCCACCACGACGTGCACGCGCGGCTGCGGGACATGGACTTCGACGGGATCGCGGCCGAGGTCATCTTTCACGGCAGCCAGAACGACGAGCCGGTTCCGTTCACCACCTTGGGGGACCCGAACAGCCCGTTCCTGTTCAAGAACCTGCCGCCGGAGAACCCCGAGCTCGCGGCGGTCGGGCGGCACATCTACAACGCGTGGCTCGCCGACCAATGCTCCGTGCAGCCAGAGCGGCACGCCGGCCTCGCGCAGATCCCCATCTGGGACGTCGAGGAGACCGTCAAGGAGGTCGAGTGGGCGGCCAGCGTCGGCCTGGGCGGCGTCAACTTCCCGACCGCCCAGCCCTGGCTGCCCGAGTACAACAAGCCGGTGTGGGAACCGGTCTGGGCGGCGTCGGCCGACCTGAACATGCCGCTGACCACGCACATCGGGGCGGGCGCGGACGCGGACTACTCCGGCCCGGTGGGCCGGGTGGTGGCGCTGTTCGAGCTGGTGACCATGTGGGGCATGCGGGCGATCCCGTGGATGGCGCTCGGTGGCGCGTTCGAGCGGCACCCGAATCTGAAGCTTGTCATTACCGAGGTACCCGGGATGTGGTGGCCGCAGTACATGACCCAACTGGACTCGACCTACCGGGCAACGATCAACGCGCCGACCGGCAAGAACGAGGGCCTCGGCGCGTACTGCAAGAAGGCGCCGAGTGGATACCTGAAGACGAACCTGTTCATCGGCTCGAGCTTCATGTGCCACACCGAGGCGCAGGCCGCGGTGCGCGAGGGCTACTACACCAACTGCATGTGGGGCTCGGACTACCCGCACACGGAGGGCACCTTCCAGTACCCGGACAGCTGGGAGGAGACGCCGGTGACGCACATCGCGCAGCGCTTCGCGTACTGGGACACCCCAGAGGAGGAGGTCCGGGCGATGCTCGGCGAGACCGCGGTCGACGTGTACGGGCTCGATCGGGAGGCGCTGTACGCAGTCGCGGGACGGATCAATGCCCCCACGGTCGACTCGCTGCGTGAGCCGGTGTACGAGGCGCCGCCGGGGGTGAACAGCTTCGCGTTCCGGAAGAACGGCTGGTGGGACTGAGCCCGCGCCGTCCGCAGAGTGAGGGATCTCACGTGGCACAGATGACGCCTGAAGAGGTTGAGACGTTCCTCCGGGAGCCGCGGACTGCGCAACTCGTGACGATGCGGGCGGACGGCTCGCCGACCGCGCAGCCGCTGTGGTTCGAGTGGGCCGACGGCGTCGTGCGGATGTTCTCCGGCCGTGCGACCGGCAAGGTGCGGCGCCTGCTGCGCGACAACCGCGCCGCGCTCGCGGTGGCGTCCGGCGTCGGCGAACCGCCTGCGTGGGTGACGATCGAGGGAACCGCGACGGTCGTGACGGGCGGCGCCGATCTCGCCCGCCGGCTCGCTCCGCTCCCCCTCTCCCCCCCTCCTCCCTCTACGACGGCGAGGTCTTCGCCGAGAAGGCACTCTCGCGGCTGGAGGGCGACCCCGATGGGCTCTGCCTCATCACGGTGAACCCAACGCGCATCTCGCACTGGTAGTTCTGCGGCCGGTCGCGCGTACGACGGCCGGCACGCCATCGACGGGAAGGATGAATTCGTGGGTAATGCCGAACAGGGCCGCCGTCTCGAAGGCAAGGTCGCACTCGTCACCGGCGCGGGAGGCGGGATCGGACGTCAGCACGCGCTACTACTCGCGCAGCACGGCGCGCGGATCGTTGTGAACGACATCGGCTTTCGCTCGGGCGTGGACGCGGAGAGCGTCGTTGCTGAGATCCGCGCGGCGGGCGGTGATGCCGTCGCGAGCACCGACTCGGCCACTTGGGACGGCGCGCCGGCGCTGATCGCGAAGGCGGTCGACGTCTACGGCCGCCTCGACATCCTGATCAACAATGCGACGTTCACACGGCTCGGTGACATCACCGACTATGCCGAGAGCGACTGGGACTCGACGCACGACGTCAACCTCAAGGGCTACTTCGCGATGACGAGATGCGCGGCACCGCATCTGTGCTCGCAGGGCTCCGGCGTCATCGTGAACACCGCTTCGGCGTCGGGCTACGGCCACGCCTCGCACGCCGCGTACGCAGCAGCCAAGGAGGGTGTTGTCGGGCTCACCCGCTCGGTCGCGCGTGAGTACGGCCGGTTCGGCGTGCGCTGCAACGCGATCCGGCCGCTGGCGGCGGGGCAGTCCGCCGCCGACTTCGCGGTCCGGGCGGCGAAGTGGCTCAAGCTCGTCGAGCTCACCATGACGCCGCGCATCTACGCGCTGCAGCAGCGCATGCTCGCCGACCCGGACTTCCTGCCTGCGCACAAGGTCGCGCCGCTGGTCGTGTGGTTGTGCACCGATGCGGCGAAGAACGTCAACGGGCACACGTTCGAGGTGCACGGCGATGCCATCAACCGGGTCGAGGAGCCGCGGCCGGCGCGGTCGGTCTTCCGCGACGGCGGATGGGACCTCGACGCGCTCGACGCGCTGGCTCCGGACCACCTTGTCGACGGGCTGAGCAACGAATTCACGCTCGACGACCACCCGGAGCTGCGGGTCTTCCAGCCCGAGCCTCCGGTCGCCACGCCCGCCTCATAGGCCACCCGAACGCGCCACGACTCCACGCCGACTCACGAGCTCGCTGTGACCACTTGCTCGGTGCATGCGTGCGGGAAGAAATGTATGCAAACTCGTCAGTATCTATTGCATCCAGTCCGACGCGCGCCTTAGGCTTCAGGCACCGAAGTTCATAGCGCTGCAACACAGAGAACACGTCAACCCGCACCTGTGGGGGGCAGGCGCGGCAAGTCCATCTGCGGGCGCCTGCTGCTAGATCGTTTCCGAGCGTGTTCAGGCCGTCACACACACTGAGCAGTGTCCAGACAGTTCGCAGCGCATTGCACGCCAGCCAGCCATCAGTCTGCGGAGGAGGTGCTCTCGATGCTCATGACCGCTTCGAGCCTCGCGGTTCGATATCCGAACGGTGCGCTGGGCATCGAGGACGTCTCACTGAACGTCGATGCCGGCCAGATCGTTGCCCTCATCGGCGTCAACGGAGCCGGGAAGACGACGACGTGCCGTGCGCTCAGTGGATTCCTGAAGACCGAAGGCACGAAACTCATCCGTGGCCAGATCGTGTTCGACGGTACCAACGTCACGGGTTGGGAACCGCACCGACTTGTGCGCGATGGCATCGCGGCAGTCCCGGAGCGGAACAAGATCTTTCGAAACCTCACCGTGCGCGAGCACTTCACATCGGCCGGCATGCACTGCAGTCGGACCGAGCGTGAAGAGGCGCTCGAGTTCGGATTGCAGCTCTTCCCGATGATTCGCGACCGTTTCAAGCAGCCCGCTGGAACCCTCAGCGGCGGCCAACAGCAGATGGTCGCGATCATGCGCGCCCTGGTCAGCCGACCACGTCTACTCATCGTGGATGAGATGACGCTCGGATTGCATCCGAGCGTGCAGCAGCCGCTGTTCGATGCCTTGACGCAGATCGCCAAGCAAGGAACGGGCTGCTTGGTGATCGATGAGAGCATGGCCCACACGGTTGCGACTGCGCAGTACTGCTACTTGCTCGACGGCGGCCGCATAACGCATGGCGCACGCGGCTGCCGAATTCGCTGGGTCGGATCTTTGGAGATCGGCTTTGTCGGATGCCCACTCATCGGGCGAAGACCGCTTCAACACTTGATCATGTCGCTTCGGACCCAACCAACGAGGAAGTCGCTCGTAACCTCAGCATGAAAGGACTCGCAGCAATGCTCAGAACCCGGTCGCGACGCCTCGCAGTGGATGCTGGGGGCCGTGCTCCCAGCGCTGGCCCTCGCAGCCTGCGGCAGCAGCGACGAGGAAGTAGCGCAGGCGTCGCAGAAAGTAGCAATCAGGCGGCGATGGAAGCAGGGCCGCCGAAGGTGGCGGTGCATTCAACATCACGTTGCTCACCGACCTCTCAGGGGTCGGTGCGACCAACGCGAAGCCGAGCGTATCGGGCGTGCAGGCGGCGATCAAGACGATCAACGACGACGGCGGCGTGCACGGTAAGAGTCTGGCTCTCGACATCATCGACCTCCAGTCGGGGCCGGATACGGCTCTCACGGCGGCGCAGGAAGCGGTCTCGGAGAACCCGCTCGCCGTGATCATGTTCGGAACGTCCGCCGAGGGCGCCAAGGTCACACCGGTGATGGAGGCTGCGAACGTGCCATTCCTCAGTCCGGCGTTGCCAGACGAGTCGCTCTACCCGCCGAAGCCCACCGTCTTCATGCCGAGTATCACGGCCAAGCAGGCCGGGTTCGCCATGGCTGAGTTCGCGAAGTCGAAGGTCGGGGGGATCCTTCGAAGACTCGGTCATCGACATCGCAGCGATCAACTCGCCGTACATCGACACCGTGATCGCTACGCTGACCGCGGAGATCGAGGCCGCAGGCGGCACGGTAACGCGGACGGAGCGATACGACTATGGCATCGCGTCGTTCGCGACGCAGGCCGGGACTCATTGCGCGGGACAACCCGACGATCGTCTTCACGCTCGGTGCGGCGGACGACACCATTGTCGTGTCGAAGGCGCTGACCGCTGCGGGCGTGCACGCGTTGCAGATCGGCACCGGATCGAACGCGGGCGAGGCGGTATTGGAGGCATTGGAGAATCCCAATTTCTGGGCGCCGACCGAGAACGTCTACCCCAGCCAAAACCCCGAGTTCCTCACCGCAGCCGAAAGCGCGGGCGTGAAGGACGAGGTGTTGGGCTCGACGTACTCGAACGCCGGCTGGGTGGCGAGCTACCTCGTCGCCGAGGGACTCTCGAAGTGCGGCGAGGATTGCGACTCCACCAAGTTGCCTGCCGCCATCGAGCAGATCACGGGCTACACCGTTCCGGGTGGCGTGTCGTACGGGCCGATCGACTTGAGCGCGACGAACCACATCACCGCTAGCGTCGTGAGGTTCCACAGCTACGATCCGGCGACCGGAGAGTTCGTCGACAGCGACCCGATCGACGTCGCTGGCGTGTGAGCCGTCGTGTGATCAGTGACGAACAGGTCGTAGGTGTATGGGCGTCAACGTGAGCGAAGCCGAAGTCGCAACCGACTCCACGTTCTCCACGTTGGGCGATCGGGACGCGCACGCGATCGAAGTGAATGGCCTGGGTGTGACGTTCGGTGGAGTGCGGGCGTTGATCGACATCACCTCTTCGGTCAACGCCCGCGAGATCGTCGCGATCATCGGACCGAACGGCGCGGGCAAGACCACGCTCCTCAATGCGATCTGCGGCTTGGTCCCCAAGTCACACGGAACTGTTCGGCATTTTCGACAAGGACATCTCGGCTGCCTCGTCGACCAACATCGCGCGAGGCGGCATCGGACGCAGCTTTCAGGACCCGCCGCTGTTGGATTCGTCGACCGTGATGGAGAACATCCTTTGCGGCGCGCACACCACGATCGGCTACACCCTGGCCGATCAGATCGTTCGTCGAAGGAAGGTCGCGCGCCGTGAGCGGGAGGCGCGCGCAGCAGCGATTGAACTCCTTCGACTGGCGGGCCTGGAGCACGTGGCAGACATCCCGGCGCGGGAATTGTCCTACGGCGCCCGGAAGATGGTCGACATCGTCCGAGCGGCGGTGTCGAAGCCGACTGTGTTGCTTCTCGACGAGCCGACCTCCGGGCTTGATGGCGTGGAGCGGGCCCGCGTCGAGGACATGCTGTTGACCATTCATCGATCGTTCGCCTTGCCAATGCTCGTCGTGGAGCACCACATGGACGTCGTTCGATCGATTGCTGACCAAGTGCTCGGGCTTGTCTCGGGCGCCGTCGCCATGCGGGGACCGGACCGAGGAGGTGCTCGATTTGGAAGAGTTCCGGGCGATCGCTGAGCGGCGACACCGTGCACCCCGAAGAGCCCGCGCCTGCCACACGGCCAGCACATGGCCCCGCCCCTCGAGCGGAAGGTGGTATCGCCAGATGCCTGAACTCACCTCTGCAGTCGTCGGTGGCCTCTCACTCGGCGCGATCTACTCGCTGGTCACGCTCGGCATCGTGCTGATCTTCCGTGCTACCGAAACGTTCAACTTCGCGCAAGGGGTCTTCATGCTCTTGCCGGCGCTCGTCGTCGGCAGTTTGCAGGCCAGCTCCGATCTCAACATCGCGCTCGCTGTGTCTGATCAGCCTGGCCGGCATCGGAGCGTTGGGCGCGCTGCTGTTCCAAACAGTTCTGCGCTACGCGATCGGCCGGCCACATTTCGTCGCGGTCATCGCGACGCTCGGCTTCGCCGCCATTGCAGACGGGTTCATCGGAATCGTCTTCCGCAGCACGCAGTACAGCATTTCGCTCCCGTGGCTCTCGACAGGATCGACCACGATCTTCGGTGCGACATTCTCGACCGCAAGCTTGCAGGTCAGTGCGTTCGCTGTCGTATTGACGGTCGGGATCGTCTTGGCCTTCCGCTACACGAGTTTCGGCGTGCGTATCCGCGCCGCCGGCCAGCACTCGTTGCTCGCCAGCCAGGGCGGGATCAACATCCGTCGGGTGTACTTGGGCTCGTGGGCGTTGGCGTGCGTCCTGGCCGGGATCGCCGGAATCACCTTCGGCGCTGTGAACTCGGTCAACCGGGGCATCGCCGACCTAGCGTTGCTTGCATTCCCTGCCGCCCTTCTCGGTGGCCTCGACAGCATCCCCGGAGCACTGGTCGGCGGACTCGGCATCGGCCTGATGCAGGGCTTCGTGGCCGGGTATGTGGGTGGAGAGTACATGATCGTTGTGACCTACGTCGTACTTCTCGCCGTCATGCTGGTGCTTCCGCACGGCATCGTCGGAACCAGAACGGTGAGGCGGGTGTAGCGGCATGCTGGAACTGCTCAGGGGTCGGTCACGGGGCGATGCCGGATTCGTCGGCAAGGTGCGCACCGGCTCAGTTCTCCCTCTCAACGCCTTCCTGATCGCCGTCATCGTGCTGGTCGTGGCGTTCTACACGGTCACTGGCACGTCGTACTCGATCTATCTCGTCGACACCATTCTGCTCGTCTCGATCGGGGCGATCGCGCTGGACTTGTTGATGGGCACCGGCGGCCAGGTGTCGATCGGCAACTCAGCCTTTCTTGCTACCGGGGCATTCACCACCGTCTGGGCATCTCGTGCTGGAGTGTCGTTCCCGTTCGACGTCGTTGTCGGTGCGTTCGCCTGCGCCATCGGCGGGTTCATCGTCGGCCTGCCCGCGTTGCGTATCAGGGGTATGTACCTCGCACTGGCGACCCTCGCGGCGTTCTACATTGCGACGTTCATCGGGGCCGAGTACCAGACCAACACCGTGGGCGCCGGTGGCTTCTTCCTGGAGCCGGTGTTCTCCGGAACGCTGTCGCAGCAGCACGCGCGCTGGGCCTGGCTGTTGACCCCAGTGCTCGCTGCGACGATCGTTCTCGCCGCGTGGTTGCGATCCGGCCGCAGCGGTCGGGCCTGGCGGATGATCCGCGACCACGAGGTCGCAGCGTCGATGATGGGAATACCAGTCGCACGGTACAAACTCATCCTGTTCATGATCAGCTCGGTGCTGATCGGGATCCAAGGCGGGCTGTTCGCACATTTCACCAGCTCGGTGTCAGCGGACGCTTACACGCTGAGCGCTTCGATCGCGGTCATCGCCATGATCCTCATTGGGGGTTGGACAGCCAAGCTGGGCCGCTCGTCGGAGCCTTGATCGTGACAATGCTGCCAATCGTCGTTCCGGACATGCTCGATGCGCTTGTTTCGGCCAACACTGCAGGCAACGACGCTGCCGGCTATGCGCAGATCATCTACGGCGCACTGATCATGATCTTCATCATCGCCGCGCCACAGGGCATCGTCGGATTGCTCGGTGTCCTGCGCCGAAAAGGCATGGCCCTGATCAAGAGGTCGAGCCCCGTCTAGTCGCACCCAAACTGGATGCCCTACGAGACCTGTGTAGTCAGGAGGGACCCTGTGTTCCACGAACTGCGTGAGTATCAACTTGAACTGTCCGGCATGAGCACGTTCCTCGAGCGGTTCGAGAAGTCCGGCTACCCCGTCATGGCTGCCTGTGGCTTCGACATGGTCGGCGCGTGGATCCAGGACATCGGGCCCAACAGCGCGACGACGTTCGTCTGGCTGGCGCGCTGGGAACGGCTCGACCTCCGCAGCGAAGCGCTCCAACGGCTTCGAACCAACGCCGAATATCAGGAATTCGGCGAGTCGATCAAGGGCTTGATCCACCGCATCGACACCCGCATCCTCCGCAACGTGCCATTCTCCCCGCTACTGGTCTCCGCGACGCCCGCCTCTGAGGAATGAAGACAAAAACGCCGACGAGACTGTATTCGGCGGCGCTCAGGTGATAGCGTCAAGACCCAATCACCAGACGTCCAGCCTCAACGTTCGAGTCCCCTGAGGAGGCCCGATGACCATCTCCGCTTCCAATCGCAAGATCATGGTCATCTCTTCGGATGGCCATTCGACGGCGCGCATGGAGGACTACACCGACTACATCGATCCAAGGCTGCGCGACGAGTTCAAGGACTTCTGCGTCGTGTACCGCGAGCGCGGCTCGCACACGTTCGAAGAGCCCGCGCTGCGCCAACGCCTCGACCCGTACATCGTCGAGGAATGGATCGAGCACATGATCGAACCCGGCCGGATCGACGGCAACTGGAATCCGGCACGCCGGCTGACCGAGCTCGAGCGCGAAGGCGTCGTCGCCGAGGTGCTCTTCCCCGACTTTGGGCTGCCGTTCGAGCTGTACTCGCCCACGCTCGCAGCACAGCTGGGCTACGGCGCACGGACGCAGGAGCAGATCGACGTCGGCGACCGGGCCTACAACCGCTGGCTCGCGGACTTCTGCAGTACTGCCCCGGAGCGCTTCGCCGGGATGGCCTCGATCAGCTTCGTGGACGTCGACGCGGCGATCAAAGAGCTGCACTGGGTGAAGGAGGCGGGGCTCAGGGGCGTCACGATCCCGATGTTCGACGAGAAGCTTCCGCTCTACGCGGCCCAGTTCGACCCCATCTGGAGCACGATCGAGGACCTCGATCTCGTGCTGAACTCGCATGTCGCCATCTCGTCCACGTCCAACCGCTGGGTCGGCACCAACGCGCCACCGCCGCACCCGGCCTGCCTCGCGCCACTGTTCCGTAGCGTCGTCGTCTTCTACTGCCAGCAGATCGTCGACCACCTGATCTGGGGCGGCGTGTTGGAGCGGCACCCGCGGCTGAATGTCGTCTTCACCGAGCAGGGTTCGGCCTGGCTCGCCGGCAAGATGATCGAGATGGACTACTCCTACAATGGCAGCTTCTTGCGCCGCGACATCCGCGACGTCATCAAGCGCTCGCCGTCGGAGTACTTCCAGCGGCAGTGTCACATCGGGTCGTCGCTGCTGTCGGCCGCCGAGGTGGGATACCGCAACTCGATCGGCGTCGACAAGATGATGGTCGGCGTCGATTACCCACACCACGAGGGCACCTGGAATGGTGGCACGATCCAGTACCTGCAGGCCGTCTTCGGACCCAACGATGTCCCCGAGGACGAGGCCCGCAAGATGCTCGGAGAGACCGCGGCCGAGGTCTTCGGCTTCGATGTCGCCGCGCTCGCGCCGATCGTCGAGCGCGTCGGACCGGCTCCCGAGGACATCCTGGTCCCGCCGACGGAGGACCTGTTCCCGCGAGGCGACGTGCACAAGCCGCTGGCCGGCGCAACCATCTTCTGACCTGCTACTCCGCTCACCCGCTGCGGTGGGCGTTCGCGCTTCGTCCCTCGCAGACCGGTGATCGAAGGGCCGCTTGATTCGGTCTAGAGCGGAATCGTGGGCATCTGCTCGGCCTGGGCGCGAACGATGCGGTACTGGCGCGCCTGGTACGGCGCGGGATCATGCGGAAACATGCGCAGCAACGCCAGCTTTCCGTCTCGCACCTCCCAGTACTCGGCGATCAAGGCGACGTCGCGGGTGTCGATGATCTCGACGGTGAAGATCGCAACTGCTCTGTCACCGTCGGCGAGGATGCTCTTCATCTCGATGCTGTTCCGGTCCAGCAGCTCAGCCACGATCGGGGAGATGGCCTGCATGGCTTCAATACCTCGATGGATGCCGTGGTGGAAGAAGAATGACGGCTCTTCGATGACGATGTCGGGATGGATCAGCTCGGCCATCGTGAGCGTGGGTTCTTGGGCGGTCACGATCCGGTAGAACTCGCTGACGAGGTACCGGGTCCGTTCGGTCTGGCTGCTCGTGTCCTCGGCGTTGATCATCATCTGTCCCTTCGCAATGCGGCTGGATCGAGTAGCAGGTCGTGGTCGCGCACCTCAACCGACCGGCTTCCTGACGCTGGCCCCGTCGAAGAGCTCGACGGACGTCGAGGAGGATGCATCTCGTCTCCGTCGCCATGGCGGACTCCGTCAGCTCGGGACGGTGTGCAGGTGCGGGTATTCGGCGAGCGCGAAGCGGTCGATGAGGTCCGCGGCAAGCGCGGTCGACGCCACCTCATCGAGGCTGTCGAGGTCCCAGCCGGCGCTGTTGAGGATGGTGCGCAGCGGCTCAGGCTCGCTGAGCAGGGAGATCGTGTTCCCCCACAGCTCGAACGTGCGGCCGTTGATGTTGGCGGCGGCGTCGGTGCACAACCAGACGACGAGCGGTGCGATCTTGCGCGGCGGCGCAAGGTCGGGTTCGCGCAGCATCCGCTCGAGGACGCGTACTGTCCGCGGCAGCATGCCGAGGCCGATCAGTTCCGTCCACTTGGCCGTGATCGCGGCGTAGTCGCTTCCAGACTGGCCACTTGCCTGGGGCCGGATCGCGTTGCATCGGATACCGAAGCGGCCCACCTCCGCGGCAACGGCGCGGGTGAGACCGACGACGCCCTCCTTCGCGGCCGCGTAGGACGAGTGCGCTGGGTGCCCGAAGCCCGAGGCGGAGCTGGTGTTGACGATCACGCCCCCGCCGTTGTTCGCCATCGGCCGGATGGCAGACCGGATCAAGGCGAAGTAGCCCTTGAGATTGACGCCCATGGTCGCGTCGTACTGATCTTCGCGCTCGTCCCACAGGTTGCAGTAGTGGCCGACCATCGCGTTGTTCACGAGGATGTCCAGGCGGCCGAAGCCTTCCAACGCCTGTCCCACGATGTCTTCGGCGTCCTCCCACGTTGCCGAGGCCGCGGACACAACCGCCTCGCCGCCGGCCTCCTCGATCTCGGCCACCACGGCATTGGCGTCGGCGCCCGTGCGCACGCCGATGTCGTTGACCACGACCTTCGCCCCGTGCGCGGCAAGCAGCTTGGCGTGTTCTCTGCCGATGCCGCCACCCGCGCCGGTCACGACGGCGACGCGTCCGGCCAGCCGCGCTGATCCGTGCCCTCCCATCGGGGCGATCAGCTCTGTTTCGCCAAGTCGAACAACGCGAAGGCGTACGCCGTGTCGAGGTGTTCCCAGATCTCGGCGATCCTGCCGTCCACGAACCGGAAGAAGTATGCATACACGTTCTCGTACGGCGTGCCCGACGCGGCCAACGTCGTCGACAGCTGCACCTGGGCTGCGCCGACCGCATCGTCGGCCACGACATGCTGCACCGTCCAGGTGCGTTCCTTCGCGTACAGCTGGGTCGACAGCGTGCTCGTCAGGATGTCCGCGATGGTCTGGCCGCCCTCGATCGGGCGCGTCGCGATACCACGTTGTGCGCCCGACAGCGGAACCCACCACTTGGCGTCGGGCGTGAGCTGGTCGAGGATCGCGTCCTTGTCGAACCGCTCCTTGGCGGCAAAGTGATCCCTGAGCAGTTGGGTGTTCGAGCCGGACACGACGTCTCCTCGACGGCAAGTGGCGGCGGCGGGCACAGGGCTCGTCGCCGTTTCTGAATGAACTTTTGCACACATACGGTAGGCCAGCGGCGGGGCGCCGTCAACACGGAGCCGGAGCCCGTTCGACGTTCGAGTCACTGGATCGTGCTCGCTCCGCGCGCCGAGCAGCCACATTTTGCATCCAAGAGTGTATGATATGTGTCCATCAGCGGTCGACCAAAGGGGACGAAACCGATGACAGCTGCTTCCGAGGACTTCGACGTCGTCGTGGTCGGCGGCGGAGCTGCGGGGCTCTCGGCCGCACTCTCCGCGCAGGAGCATGGCGCCGGCGTGTTGCTGGTGGAGGCTGCGGCGCAGACCGGAGGCTCAACGGCGCTGTCCGGTGGGGCCTTCCTGGCCGCAGGTACGTCGGTTCAGCGCGCCGCGGGGATCGAGGGCGACTCGGCGCAGGAGTTCTATGACTTCTTTCTGGCGGTCAACCGCTGGGACGTCGAGCCGTCCATCGTGCGTCGATACGCCACGGAGGGCGGCGCAGCGATCGACTGGTTGATCGGACACGGCGTCACGTTTGCTCCCGAGGAGGTCGTACGGGGCGAGATCGAGCGGTTGCCGCGATTGCACCGGGCAGGTGGCCTCGGTGCCGGTCTCACTGCCGCGCTGACCCGCTCGTGCGCGCAGCACGGCATCGACATCGCGCTCGGGACCCGAGTGGACGAACTGCTGGTCAGCGATGGTGCGGTGACCGGCGTGCGTGCCGGGGACCAGGAGGCAACCGCGGGTGCAGTCGTGCTTGCGTGCGGAGGCTTCGCCAACAACCATGAACTCGTCGCGGAGCACATTCCGTTCGCCCGACCATTCCTCCACCAACTCCGATCGCCGGCCGCGTCGACGAACCTTGGCGACGGCCTGGTCATGGCGCAGCGTCTCGGAGCGGCCACGGCCGGTGAGGACCGCGCGCAGGTGCTGCTCAGCTCAGGCATCGTGCACGACCTCGAGCCGGTGCTGCCCGGCTGGCTCATCTGCGTCGACTCGTCTGCACGGCGCTTCGTGGACGAGACCGCCTTTTACCACGTGATGAATCCGCTGACATTGCGGCACGGTGGTGTCTGCTGGGCAATCTTCGACGATGTCGCACTGCACGCCGCGCGTGGCTCTGGCAGTCGGTACGGCTCGGGTCTGTGGACCGAGGACACCCTGAGCAGCGCGGTGGCGGCGGGCCAGATCCCGGTTGCAGATGACTTGCGCGAATTGGCGCAGGCCCTCGGGCTGCCTGGCGACGTTCTGTGTACGACGGTGGCGCACTACAACGACGACGTCGAGCGCGGCACCGATTCGCTGTTCTTCAAGAATCCTGCGGCGATGGTCCCGTGCCAAACCCCACCCTTCTACGGCGTCGCCCTTCGGCCGACCGTCATGCCGGTGACCGGATTCGGGCTGCGCATCGACGCCGACGGTCATGTGCTGCGTGCCTTCGACGACCTACCGATTCCGGGCTTGTTCGCCGCCGGAGAGATCGTCGGAAACGTGGTCGGGCCGTCAATCTTCAGCGGCGGTGCGATGGTCGCCGGTGCAGTGATCTTCGGACGGCGGGCGGGCCAGATCGCGGCCGAGAGCCTGGCTGTCGCTCGCGGGGGAGCGGCGACCGACTCCTAGTAACGACGTCAAAACCCAAATATCGAGGAGGTAGGCAGTGAGTTCTGCTGTGCTCGTGGACGATTCGCCGTTGTACTTCGAGGACATCCCGCTCGAACGTGTGTTCACGTCGACGGGCCGGACGATCACCGAAGCCGACGTCGTTTCATTCGCCGGCCTCTCTGCCGACTACAACCCACTCCACGTGGACGCCCACTATGCCGCCGGTACCCCGTTGGGTGGCCGAGTGGCACATGGCTTGCTGGTCCTGGCCATCGCCACCGGCCTGTCGACAAGGCTGCCCATCTATGCCCGAATCGGCACCTCGGTTCGTGGCCTGCGAACGGTGAATTGCTCCTGGCCGCAGCCCACCCGGATCGGCGACACGTTGTACGCAGAGCTGAAGTACACCGACACCAGGCCCTCGGACGACCCCTCGCTCGGCGAAGCGACGTTGTGGCGAAATGCTCGTAATCAGGACGGCGCAGTCGTGCTGGAAAGCGAATGGAAGGTCCTCATGCTGCGGCGCCCCACGGAGTCTGAGAGCGTCGAGGCGGGCTCCTGATCATCGCGAGCGCGCCGCCAGGTTCTCGGTCACTCAGGTGCGGGCGATGACCTGGCGGATCGCCTCGATGACGGCGTCGGGTCGTTGGGTCTGGACGTAGTGGGTGGTGCCGGGCACGGTGATCTGCTCGGCGCCGGGCACGCTGGCGGCGAACGCGGCTTGGCCTTCTCGTTGCGCCTCGTTGAGCGCTTCCACCTCTGCCGCCGTCAGCCCCGCGCCTTCAGGGATCGGGTCGTCGCTCATCCTGGTCTCACCGCGCGTGATCACGATGACGGGGATGTCGGGGAGCGGCGGGGCCGCTTCGATCTCGTCGAACAGTGTGTCGACGTCGTAGGACTCGAGCTCGTAGCCGGGTATCGCCGCCGGACGGATCGCCAGGATTGCCACCTTCTCCCACTGCTGCGGGGCGATCAGACTCCTCTCGGGCGGCAGCGGGGAGTCCACGATGACGAGGCGCTGACCTCGTCGGGGTAGGTGTGTGCGTACAGGACGTTGAGTGCGCCGCCGAGGGAGTGCCCGACGAGCACATACGGGCCTGGCACGTCGGCGGCGGCGAGCAGGTTGTGCAGCTCGGTGACCACTTCGGCGGGATCGCGGGGCATCGGCGCGGGTTCGCTGCGCCCCGGTTTCAGGGCGTCCGCCAAGGTGACGGTTCCGTTGGCGGCGGTCGTGGTCGTGATCATCGATCCAGGGCGGTCGTAGGAGCAGACCCGGTTGGACGCTGCGAGCCCGGGTTGGACCGCTGGTGGGTCCGCCTCGGCGAAGCTCCAGATGTCGCCGGCGTTGCCGAATCCGGACTGCAGGATCACGGTCGGGCTTCCCGTGCCGATGCACTCCAGATACAGGTTGCGGCCGCTGACCTCGACCAACCCGCCGACATCCCCTCCCGTCTCGTCTGGGGCGGGGAGCGTGGTGGGTGCCACCGGCGTCGAACGTTCACCACCGCAGGACACCGAGGTCGCCGCGAGCGACGCAGCCATCAGCACCGCCATCGTCGATCTGCGTACCCGCGTCATCGTCGACGTCATCGCGCTCACTCCGTGATGAAGGGGATCTGGATCTCGCCGACGCACGTCTGGTCGACCGGCTGCGTCGGGTCGTCGAGGAAGGCGTTCATGATCCCCAACGCACAGGTTGTCTTGTCCACGACCGAGTGACCGGTCAACGGGACCTCCACGTACTGCGAGCTCGGCAGGCCGGGTGTGATGAGGTCGACCCACTCGGGGGCGGTGGCGGCATCGAGGGCGCCTTCCATGATGAGCACCGGGACGTCGCTCTCGACCGCCGCGCTCATCGCGGCGTCGGCGTCGGGGACGTCCCACACCGGGCACTCCTGGAACAGGTGGCCCTGCTTGGGCTGCACCTTCAGCACGCGCTCCGGGAAGTCGGGGAGCACCGACTGGGCGAAGGCCAGGGCGGCCTGCTCGGTCGTCAGGTTGCCGTGCTCGGAGCAGAAGACGGTGAAGGCCAAGCCGTAGCCCGGCGAGTCCGACGATCAGGGGCGGGGTCTGCAGCGCGAGCATGGCGGCGACGGTCGATTCGGGATCGCCGTGCGCGATGTCCTCGATCATCTTCGGGACGCCGGATGCGTCGCCGCGCTCGGTCGCCATGATGATCGCGTAGAGGAAGGGGAAGGCGTCGATGTTGACGGTCAGCGGCTGACCCGCGTCATCGGTGGTCTGGACGACGACCGGCGACTCGTCGAGTCGGTTGACCGTGGCGATGAAGTCGGCTTCGAGGTTCGGGTAGGCCGCAGCGCAGGCTGGTTCGGCGGCACAGGCTGCGAAGATCGCCTTGAACGAGCTGGCCGGCGCCGACCACCAGTCCTCTGCGATGTTGTTGTTCGGCGGCGACACCGAGTCGAGGACCAAGCTGCGGATGCCCTCCGGGTGATCTCGCAGCTCGACCAGCGCCAGCTTCGAGCCGTACGAGACGCCGTAGACGTTCCACTCCTCGATGCCCAACGCCACCCGCAGGTCGGCGATGTCGGCGGCGTTCTCGGCCGTGTTGTAGGCGGCCACGTCGATGCCGGCGGCGGTGAACCGGTCTCGGCACACCTTGGCGGCGGCGACCTGGTTCGCCACCTGCTCCTCGGACGAGAACGAGATGCTGATGCCGTCGTTGACGGCCTCGTCGTACTCCGGGCACGAGAGGAGCGGGTCGGCGAGATGCGTGCCGCGCTGATCGACGAAGATGACCTCCCGCTCGGCATTCCAACCCTTCTGCATGGAGGAGGCGATCTGGAACGAGCCGCCACCGCCGGGCCCACCCGACAGGATCACCAGTGGGTCGGGCTTGGGGTTCGGCGATGTGGCCGGCAGGCGCATCACGAAGATGCGGATCTTCCGCCCGTCAGGCTTGCTCCGGTCCTCGGGCACGGTGAGGTAGCCACACTCCACCGTCGGCGGGAAGTCGAGGGACGGAGCGCCGGCGACGTTCGGACTCGGACACGTCACGTCCTCGAACGACGCCGCCTCGGCTCCCGACGAGGTGGTCGTCGCAGCAGCCGTGGTGGACGTCGTCGCGGCGGCAGACTCGGTGGTCGTCGTCGGGTCATTCGACGCGCCCATCGTCGTCGTCGAACCGGCGGATGCGCCCGCCGTGGTCGCTGCCGCGGGCGTGTCGTCCGGGTCGTCGCTGCACGCCGCGCCGATTAGTGCGAGGACCGTTGCCGTGGCCACGATCGACGCGCCGCGGCGGCGGACGGGGCGACGGACGGGCGGTGTCTTCGTCGTGTTCATGAGGTTCCCTCTGTCGGTGGATCGGTTCAGCCGGGGAAGGGCTGCTGGTCGGCTTGGCACACGGTCCCGGGTGCTGGGGCGACGAGGTCGACGAGGTACTTCACTCTCGCTGCTTCGATGCAGGCGCTGGGGTCCTTGTCGCTGACGTGGCCGTAGCCGTCGTGGGTCAGCAGCACGGCGTTGGCGAACCGCTCGGCGACCCGCTCGGCGTTCTGGTAGCTGGTGTTGGGGTCGTAGCGGGTTCCGATCACCAGGATCGGCGCCTCGGTCGTGGCGTCCCAGGGCCCGGCGTAGCGGTCGGTGCTGTGGGCCGGCCAGTTCGACGCGCACGGGGCCCACAGCCACCACCCCTGGATCGCCCCCTGCCACTTGCTGACCTCGTTGAGGTCGGGGATCACGGTCGGCCAGTCGGTGGACGGGACCTCGGCCGGGCCGTCGAGGCAGGAGATGGCCGACGACTTTGTCACCTCGGCCCACGACTTCGGTGCCTGCCACTGCTGCGCCGCCTTCTTCAGCTCCGAGGCGTCACCTTCGGCGGCAGCGTTCAGCTGCTCGGCCCACGCCGGCCACAGGTTCGGGTTGCGCAGCGCCGGCCCACGCGCAGATCGACGGTGTCGTCAGTCGGGCGGGCGCCCACCAGAGCAGGGTCCGCAGCCTGCCATCAGAACCACCGGAGCACTTCTCGAGCCTCGTACCACGCACCTCCCGGAACGCCATCCAGCGCCTCCTGAACCCGTTGACAGGCACGCGGCAAGTGCACCGGCCGCCGCAGCGGTGCGTCGGGCGAGTGGACTGCGGACGTCACGCTAGGTCACGTGTTCGGAAGGTGCCTCCCGCCACCGCCAGCATGGCGACCGTCACCACGGTCAGGAACACCGCTGCCCCGACGACGGTGCGGCCGGGGATCTCGCCCCCACCCTCGTCGTTTCCGGAGACCAACACGATGACGTTGCCCAAGAGGAGCCACTGGCGCCATCTCTCGAGCGAGCTGCCGAGGATGTTCTCGAGGATGACGATGTAGCCGAACCCGACACCGAGGGCGACGGCGGTGTTGCGTCCGATCGTGGCGATGGCGAAGCCGATTCCCGACGCCAGCGCGGTGAGCGCGACACCGCGGGTGATGTCGCCGGCGAGCGAGGCGAGCGTCGGATCGTTCGGTTGGAGTGGCGCCCCGTGGAAGGCCAGGGCCGGCCACATGGCCAGCGCCACGAGCACCAGCACGAGGAAGGCGAACAGCGACATCGTCGCCACTGCAGCGATGGTCTTGGCGACGAACACCCGCCCGCGGCGAGGCTCCCATGTCAACAGCGTCGTCATGCTGCGCGCCGCGAATTCGGCACCGACGAGCGACGCACCCAGCGCCCAGCCGATGATGGCCAGTGTCCCGGTCACACCGTGGAGCACACCTTCGAGACGCTCGCGGTGGAAGCGAGGATCGTCGACGCCGGCAGGTCCCTGTTTGGGGAAGCATTGCTCAGCGACCTCGTCGGAGATCTGATCGTCGGCGGGGGACACGTCGTGGGCCCGCAGGCAGGCCTCGATCTCGGCGTCCTGGGCCCCTCGGCGGGCCTCGGCCTCCTCGACTCGCTGTTGGTACGTCTCTTCGGAGAGTGAACCGCTGAACGCGAACGCCGCGACGCCGCCCAACACGATGCCGATCGCGGCGACGAGCACGGTCACGCGGACCATCCGGCGCGCCGCGATCCGCTCGCAACTCCGCGACCACCAGCCGGATCATCAGCGGCCCTCGCCGTTGCTGTCGGTGAGGGCGAAGTAGGCGTCCTCGAGGGTGGTCTCGACCGGGCGCAACTCGCTGGGGAAGTGATCCTCCGCCACGAGAGCGCGTGTCACGCCCTCCGCCCGCTCGGCGGCGACGTCGACGCGGATGCGGTCACCGTCGGGCTCGACGTGGAACCCGGCGCGGGCGAGCGCCGCCGTGGCGCCGGCGATGTCGGCGACCTTGACCCACATCGCCGCCGGTCGCGTGCTGGCGAGGACATCGGCCACGGCGCCCTGCGCGACCGTGCGGCCGCCGGCGACGATCGCCACCTCGTCACACACCTGCTCGACCTCGCTGAGCAGGTGGCTCGAGAGGAACACGGTGCGCCCCTCGGCTCCGAGGTTGCCGGATCAGCTCGCGCACCTCACGGATCCCCGCCGGGTCGAGCCCGTTGGCCGGCTCGTCGAGGACCAGCAGCTCGGGATCCTTGAGCAGGGCGATGGCGATCCCGAGACGCTGACGCATGCCGAGCGAGTAGCCCCGGACGAGATCATCGGCGCGGCTCGGCCAGCCCGACTCGTTCCAGCGTCGTGTCGACCGCGCAGGCGGCCGATGCCTGCGGTGGTCGCCAGTACCGCCAGCGTCTGACGGCCCGAGACGCCCGGGTTGACACCGGGCGACTCGACCAACGATCCCACCCGTGCGATGACATCCGGGCAGGCCGTCGGGCGACTCGGCACCGAGCACCCGGCAGTGGCCGGCACTGGGGCGGGCGAGACCGAGCAGACAGCGAATCGTCGTCGTCTTGCCGGACCCGTTGGGACCCAGGAACCCGAACACGCCGCCGCGCCCGCACGCTCAGCTCGAGACCGTCCAACGCCCGCACCCGCCCACCCCGGCGAGAGCGATAGCTCTTGTGCAACGAGTCGACCTCGATCACCGCCGTCACGTGGTCAACGTACGACCAGCGAGCCGACCGGCACATCCGGCACATCCCGCCTCGACCCCTGAGAACCCTCAGGCGGCATCGGGGAACCCCCCGGCGCGAGCTTGCGCCGTATTGTCCGGAGATGAAGGTTGCTGAGGCGGCCACCTTCCTGCTGACGGACCTCGCCGGGGCGACGTTGCAGAGCGAGCACGGGCCGGCAGCCACACGCGCCGACCTGGCTGAGTACGAGCGAATCGTGCGGGCCGCGGTCGGCGCCGTCGACGGCGCCGTGACGCACGCTGGTGGCCGGTTGCTGGCGGTGTTCGCCGACGCCTCGCAGGCCGTGGGCGCGGCTGTCGACGGCCAGCGTCAGCTGGCCGCGGCGGGGCTGACAGGACGCGCCCGCATGGGGTTGCACACGGCGTCGGCAGTGCCGACCGCTGACGACGCCGGGCCGGGGCCAACCGGCGCGGCGCGGGTCATGGAGGCGGGCCGTGGTGGTCAGGTGCTGTTGTCGGAGGCAACGGCAAACCTGGTGCGCGGCAGCCTCCCGGCCGGTGTCGACTTCCTGGATCGTCGACCGCGAGCGGTCGACGGGCGGGAGCGCCCGATCGTCGTCTGGGAGGCGAGGGGAGTGGGGCTCGGTCATCGCGACGAGCCGGACGTGGCGATCTGGGCGCGCAGCGCCGATGCGTTCGTCGGCCGCGACCACGAGCTGGCAGAGTTGCGCGCCGCGTTCGACGCCGCCGGCGCCGGCCGACCGACGATGGTCCTGATCACGGGCGAGGCCGGCATCGGCAAGACGCGCCTCGCCGACGAGGCCGCGGTGATGGCGAGGACCGCGGGGATGCGGGCGGTGAGCGGCGAGGCGGACCCGTCGATGCGCCAACCGATGGAGCTGTGGCGCGGCGTGTACCGGTCGCTGCGCGCCGTGCCGACGAACGATCCGACGCTCCCGGCCGAGGAACGTCGGTGGGAGCACCTCGAGTCGCTGGCCGAGGCGCTCAGCTCGGCGGCGCCAGCCGTCGTGATCCTCGACGACCTGCACTGGGCCGATGCGATGGCGGTCTGGGTGCTCGAGCATCTGCCGCGAGCGCTCGGCGACGCGCCGGTGGCCGTCGTGGCGACGAGCCGCGACCACGAACCGGAGATGCCTCGGCTCGACGCGCTGCGGCGGGTATCCCGGCTGGTGCCGCTCGGCGGCCTCGACGTCGAGGCGGTGCGCCAGCTGGCCGCGGCGCAGTCCACGACGGGCGGTCGACGCCGTCGAGCTGCGGGCGCGGACGGGTGGCAACCCGTTGTTCGTACGGGAGCTGCTGCGCGCCCCGGGGACGGTGGGGTGATCGGTGAGGTCCTCGACGCAGTGCTGGCGCGCTTCGACGCCGACACTCGAGAGCTGCTTGCCGCGGCGGCCGTGGCCGGCACCGGCACACCGCTGGCCGTGCTCGCGGCGACGACATCGGTCACGACGGCGGTTGCCGGCGAGCGCCTGAGGCCGGCGGTTCGCGAGGGCGTGCTCGACGAGGTGGGCCTGAGCGGCGTGCGCTTCCACCACGCGTTGCTGGCCGACGCCGCCGGGCGGATGGCCGACCCGGGCTCGCTGCATGCGCGGCTGGCGGCGGCGTGGGAGGCCACCGGCGGGCTCGATGGCCGGGCGGCCGCCGCCGCGCACCGCTTGCGCGCGGTGGCCGGCGCACCCGAGCTCGCCGACACCGTGGCCGCCGCTGGCGACCTCGCCAGCGAGCTCGTCGCCGCGGGGCACCAGGAGCAGGCGGCAGGTCTGCTGCGGGAGGCTCGCAATGCCGCGGTGGCGTGCGACGATCGCCCCGAACTGAGAGCCAGGGTGTCGCTGGATCTGGCCAAGGTCCTGCGCGGGCTGGGGGACCTCGAGCTCGCCCTCGGGCACTACCAGGAGGCCGCCGAGCTGGCCCGCCGGTGCTCGGATCACGTGGTGCGGGCGAGCGCCGAGGTCGGCGCCAACCTCTGGGCGGACGCCTTCATCCCCGACCCGAGGCGCGTTCGCCGCCTCGAGGAGGCGCTCGCCACGCTGCCGCCGGAAGAGCTGCGTCTCCGCGCCGCGCTGCTCGGACGTCTCGCCGTCGTCGGGGGTGCCGACCTCGACGGTGCCGACCGCGCTCGTGCCTGGGCCGACGAAGCCGTCGACGTGGCCAGGCGGCTGGGCGATCCCGTGTTGATCGCGCAGGCCCTCATCAACCGGACCATGTCGCCGCCGAGCCGGGTCGAACTCGACGCCCGCATCGCGGCCGCCGAGGAGGTGGTTGGCCTGGCCGAGCACGCCGGTCGTCCCGACCTCGCCCTCTACGGGCACCAGCGTCGCTTCTGCCACCATCTCAACCATGGCGACGTCGGCGCCGCCAACCACGCGCTGACGCGCGCCGAACTGCTGGCCGGACTGCTGCCGTCACCGGGATGGCGCCAGCGCACGCTGGTCCAGCGTACGACCCTCCTCGCCGTGACCGGCAGCCGATCGGCCGCCACGGCGGCGATGGAGGAGGCGGTGCACGTCGGTTCCGGGCACATCGAGCCGCTCATCCTGCTCGGCTGCGAGTTGATGCATCGCTTGATGCTGGTGGAGCTCTACGGCGGCACCGACACCCGGTTGGTAGAGGTCTACCGGATCCTCGTGCAGATGACCGACGACGTGCCCTCCCCACTCCTGCAGGTGCAGAAAGGCTTCGCCGCGCAGCTCGTGGGCGACGAAACGCGCGCCCACGACGTGCTGCAGCGATACGCGGTCGAGCCCGACCGGGTCCAGCGGTCGATGACGGGCGACCACCTCCTCCGCATCCTCGGCGACACCGTCGCGCGCGCCGGCGCGACCTCACTCGTTGCACCCGTCTACCGCGCTCTGCTTCCCTACGCCGGCCTGCTCAACGTGGGCGGTGGCCTGTCCGCCGGCGTGCCCGTCGACGACGTCCTCGGTCGCCTCGCCGCGCTCACCGGTGACATCCCGGCAGCCATCCGCCACGGGCGGGACGCGGTGACGCTGGCTCGCTCGATCCCGTCCCCACCGATGCTCGTCCATTGCCTCGATCACCTGGCCGACGTTGTCGCCCAGGCCGGCGACGACGACGCGGAGGGCCTGCGCACCGAGGCGGCCACGCGCGCCGCCACTCTCGGCATCGATCGCGCCGGTCGAGCACGACCACCGGCGGTGCTAGACGTCGCCGCCAGAACGGCGACAATGCGCCGGGACGGACCGCTGTGGGTTCTCGCGACACCGCTAGGCGTCGCTCGACTGCCCGACAGCGCCGGCCTCGCGCAGCTCGCTCGGCTGCTCGCCGCGCCGGGGGTGGAGATCACCGCCGTCGACCTCACCGGGCGAGGCGGCACTCCGGTCGCCGCCGACCTTGGCCCGGCCCTCGACGCACAAGCCAAGCGCACCTACCGCCGGCGGTTGCTCGAACTGCAAGCCGAAATCGACGACGCCGCGGGGGCGAACGACCCTGCGCGTGCCGAACACGCCCACGTCGAGATCGACGCGCTGATGCGCGAGCTGAAGCGGGCGGTCGGCATCGGTGGCCGCGACCGGCCCACCGGATCGGACGCCGAGCGGGCTCGGATCAACGTGGTCCGCAGCCTGCGCAGGGCGATCGCCGCCATCACCGAGCAGGCTCCGCCACTCGGCGCCCACCTCGAGCAATCGGTGCGTACCGGCCGGCACTGCATCTACCTGACAGATCCGGCAGCCGCGCTGTCGTGGACCGTGCAGCCCGTTGCGACGTAGCGCGTCTCGGCTTCGACGCCGCGCGCAGGGTGTGGAACAAATCGTTCCAGCGCGATGAACGCCTTCAGGGCATGAGCGCCCGACCGACGGATCGTCGATGAGCAAGCCGTGCGGCATCAACCACGTCGCCGTCGTGACGGCCGATCTCGACGGCTTCCGCGCCTTTTACGAGAACACCATCGGCCTCGACACGGCGATCGTGCAGGGCGCCGGTCCCGGTCACGGCCGCGCTCTCGTCATCTTCGCCGGCGACGTCATGCTCCACGTCTTCGAGGTCGCCGGGTACGACCCGACGGTCCAACGGGTCGCCTCGATGATGTTCGAACGAGGCCGGCTCGACCACTTCGGCTTCACCGTGCCCGATGAGGCGGCGCTGACCGAGCTTCGCGACCGACTGCTCGCCGTCGGTGCCTCGAGCGGCGACATCCGCCCGCTGGGACCGCTGCTCTCCCTTCGGTACCACGATCCCGACGGATTCGAGGGGGAGATCAACTGCTTCAACCCCCACTTCGACGCATCGGCGATACGGGCCCAGGACGAGATCATCGACCCCAACTGGGTCGAGCGCACCAAGCGCGCCCTCCACGCCGACCACGACCGCCCACGATCCACAGGAGGAACCCCATGAGAACGACGGAGACCATGACAACGCACCCACCCGATGTTCGTCGCGCCGCCGGTCGCCGACGGGCGGGCACGGCCGTCGCGGCCACGGCGACGGTCCTCGCCCTCGTCGGCGCGGCATGCGGCAGCGGCTCGGACGACACGCGCTCGACAGCGACGACCACCGCCGGTTCGGCGACGACGACATCGGCGAGCACCGTTCCCGCCAGCGGCATCAACTGGACCCCCTGTGATCCCGGGTTCGAGTGCGCCAAGGTGCCGGTGCCGCTGGACTGGGGTGACCCGTCGGGTGAGCAGATCGAGCTGGCCGTGATCCGCTACCCGGCGACCAAACCCGACGAGCGGATCGGTTCGATGTTCTTCAACCCGGGAGGCCCCGGCGACACCGGTGTCGGATTGGTCCGCGAGAGCGGCCCCGACCTCTCCGTGTGGGGCGACGGCCGGTTCGACATCGTCTCGTGGGATCCCCGTGGCACGTACGCCAGCTCGCCGGTGCACTGCTTCGCCGATGACGCCGAGGAGGCGGCGTTCTGGAACGACGTCGTCGTCCCCTACACGGACGCACAGTCGGCGGCGTTCCAGCTGAAGATGGAAGACCTGGCGCAGCGCTGTGGCGAGGTGATGGGCGAGCTGCTGTCGCACATCTCGACGGCCGACACCGCCCGCGATCTCGACGCCCTGCGGGCGCTGGTGGGCGAGGAGCAGATCACCTACGTCGGGTTCTCCTACGGCACGATGCTCGGCCAGACCTACGCCAACATGTTCCCGCAGCGGGTGCGGGCGATGATGCTCGACGGCGTCGTCGATGCCGTCGAGTACACCGCCAGCGCCGAGGCGCGGGCGGCCAGCGGCGCCTCGTCGCCCGATGCGGTGTTCGACCAGTTCGCCGAGCTGTGCGACGAAGCCGGGCCGAGCCGTTGCGCGCTGGCCGGCCACCCGGGGCAGACCGCCGGGCAACGGGTGGATCAGCTGTTCGAGACGCTGCGCACGGGGACGATTCCGGCGCCCAATGCCGATCCGCCGGGCGAGCTCGTCTACAGCGATCTGCAGCTGAGCTCGTTCTCGGCGCTGCGCAACCCGAACCTGTGGCCGGCGTGGGCCGAGCAGCTGAACGCTGCCGCCGAAGGTGACGCCTCGGAGCTGAAGAAGGCGGCGCAGCAGTGGCAGGCACCGAAGTCGTGGGCCGAGTCGACGAAGTCGTCGGCCATCTCCTGCCTCGACGGCCCGGCCGAGGTCCCGTCCACCGATTGGCCGACCGTGATCCCCGACCTCACCGAGGTCAGCAAGTGGCAGGGGGCGATCCAGGGGTGGTGGCTGTGGGCCCCGTGCGCGTCGAACTGGCCGGCCCACAGCACCGACCGCTACGCCGGGCCCTGGGACGCCGAGACCGACGTGCCGATCCTGGTGATCGGAACCCGCTACGACCCCAACACCAGCTACCAGAACGCCGAGCGGGTCGCCGAGCGGTTCGCCAACGCCGTGCTGCTGACCCACGACGGCTACGGCCACGTCAGCGACAAGGACCCCAGCGCCTGCATCGAAGCAGCGCGGGTGAAGTACCTCGTCGACCTCGTCGCCCCAGCACCCGGGACCGTGTGCGAAGCCGACCAGCAGCCCTTCCCCGGCTGAGCTGCGCGGCCGCTACCCCCGGCTATCGATCGGGCGGCCGGGACCAACCATCGGCGGCGATGAACCGAGGCGGCCATCTCGTCGCGGTAGCCGTTGTCGCGATCGCGCGGGATGCGCACTCGTGGGGAGGTCTGGTCGTCGTTCATGAGGCGGTGGCGAATCGGTTGGCCCGGCGGAACGTGCCGAGGTCGTTGAACCGCACACCGTGCTCGCGCATCACCTGGTGGCCCACCTTGGCGGTGAGCTGACGGACGTAGAACGGATCGTTGGGCACGAAGTGGTGGATGCCGTGGGTGCTGCCGAAGTTGGCGCAGAACAGTTGGGCCGGCCACAGCCACCACCGGTTGAGCACCTGGGTCTGTTGGATGACGTTGCCGGCTTCGACGTCGCCGTAGTAGTGCATGTTCGACGAGATGAAGTGCAGGCAGGCGACGCGCAGCACGTTCGGTGCGATCCACACGACCGTCAACACCTGCAGGACACCGAGCACCGTGGCCGGGATGCCGCCGGAGGCGAATGACCCACCGGTGAGGAGGTGGGCAAGTCCGAGAGCCAAGAACCCGTACCAGATGGCCAGGGCGACGTAGGTGAGCGGGAACCAGGCCTTGGCGACGAAGCGCAGCTTGCTCACCCGCTTGGCGGGGTCCTTCGGCAGGCGCAGCACGACGTTGGCGAGTGGGTCGATCATCGTCACCAGCCGTTTGAGGTTCCACGGTTCGCCGTTGGTGATCCCCTTCTCCTCGAGGTCGCGCTCGGTGCCCGACTCCTCGTGGTGCTGCAGGTGCAACGGCCGGCGAGCCCATGGGCTGATCGTGTAAGGCCGCAGCAGCCACACCACGGCGAACATGACGTGCTGGGCCGGCTTGTTGCGGGTGAAGTACAGGCGGTGGATGGCGTCGTGTTCGATCTCGTGGGCGATGCCCATGAAGAACGCGGCGATCGGCACGGCGATCCACCAGGCGAGAATGCCGGTGATGTAGGCGGCGGCCGTGCCGGCCACGCCGAGCGCCGAGACGGCGAGGATGCCGGCACCGAGGGCGTTCTGGTGACGCAGGATCGGGTGCCGGTCGCGCAGCTGGCGGCTTCGGGCGCGCACGGCGACGCGGATGCGCTTGGCGCGCTCGGCGTCGTCGAGGGGGACGGGTGGTGGCGCGGTAGGGGCGGGTGGGGCGAGGGCAGTGGTCATGAGTGCGATCATCCACATCGCGGCGGCGGCGTGCCGCGACCGGGCGTGCCAATCAGTTGATCGAATGCGCCAACGTGCGACGGGTACCGTCGGCGTGGTGGTCGTGGGGGACGAGCCGTCGTCGGTGTTGACGGCGTGGACGGGCACGCTGCTGCGTGCGCTCGCCCATCACGGCGTCGACACCGCCGCACTGTTGAGCGAAGTCGGCATCGACGGCTCCGTGCTGGCTGATCCCGAGCAGCGGATCCCGTTGGCTGCGTCGACCCGGCTGTGGGACGCCGCCGTACGGATCACCGGCGACGACGCCTTCGGCATCGAGGTGTCCCGGTTCACGACAGCAGGGTCCTTTCACGGTCTCGGTCAGGCATTCATGTCGAGCTCGACGCTGCGCGCGGCACTCGAACGCGTCGCCCGGTTCAGCCGCGTGACGGCCGACATGGCGATGACGTCGACCCACGTCGAGGGTGATGAGCTCGTCTACGTCAACGGGTGGCGTCCCGGCGCCACACCGCCCGCCGACGTCTCGATGGTGGCCACGATGGCGGCCGTCGTGCGCGTCGGCGCGGGCGATGCACGGTCGCGACCTGGCGCCGACACGCGCCGAGGTGAAGCACGGCCGCCCCCAGAACCTGGCCCGCTTCGAGGGCTTCTTCCGGTGCCCGCTGCGGTTCGATGCGCCCGAGTTCAAGCTTGCCTTCCGCCTCGCCGACGTCGAACGGCCGGTGCCCGGCGGCCATCACCGGCTCGCCGCCGCCGCCGACGCCGCCGTGCTCGACTACCTCGACACGCTCCGCAGCGACAACGAAAGCGGTGCCGTGACCCGGCTCGTGCGCGACGTGCTGGCCGACGCCATCGCCGCCGGCGAGCCTGACGTCGCCGCCGTCGCCTCCGAGTTGGCGATGAGCAGTCGTACCCTGCAACGCCGGCTCAGCGACGAGGGCACGACGTTCCGCGACGTGCTCGCCGACACCCGTCGCGACCTGGCGATGGCGTTGCTCGCGCGACCCCGAGCGTTCCGTCACCGCCGTCGGCCGCCGACTCGGCTACAGCGAAACTGCCGCATTCACACGAGCATTCCGCCGCTGGACCGACCACTCCCCGGCAGCGTGGCGCCGCACCCAACCAACCGCCGGACAGCCACGCTCCCAACGGCAAGCGCCTGCTTCGCGCACTCCATTGTGCTGAGCACGTAGCTCGCATTCGGAGCCGCCGCGGTCGCTCGCGAGGTGTGAGTCGAAGCAGCGGATTACCGCCGTGCGCTGACAGCTTCGAACTAAGCGGCTCGAGCAGGCCGATGGTCCGCGCCCCGTTGACGGGCCTGGTCTAGCTTGCCGCGGCAAGGAGGGTGATGCTCAGGTCGGTCGTCATCTGGGTGAGCTGGTGGGTGTTCCTCTTCGGGCTGTGGATGCTGCTGGTGCTGACGCAGGCGACGGCGGAGGTCGTCGCCGGCGTGGTCGTCGCGGCGATCGGAGCGACCGCCGCCGAGGTCGTCCGCCGCTCGCGGTTCGTCGAACTGCTCCCGTGGGGGCTCGTGCCGCTCCACCCGGTGGCGATCACGCGCCAAATCGTCTCCGAGACGTGGCTGGTCACGGTGGCGCTCGTCCGGCAACTGCGCGACCCGCAGGACAACGTCGGCGCCTTCCGTGGGATCGCCTTCGACGCCGGGGCGGACGACGACGCGGAGGCCGCCACCCGTCGCGCCGTGTACACGGCGGTGATCTCCATCGCGCCGAACAGCTACGTGATCGGCATCGACCGTGAGAACAACAACATGCTCGTGCACGAGCTGGTTCCCGGACCGAGGGAAACGACCCGCGAGCGGATTCTCGGGCGGCTGTGAACGCGTGGCTCCTTGCCGCGCTGGTGCTGTTGATCGGCCTGGTGCCGTGCGCCATCGTGTGCCTGCGGGGCAACCCGATGGAGCGGCTCGTCGGCCTGGAGTTGGCGGGAAACGTGGACACGCTGATCCTGCTGGTCTTGGCGGAGGCCTATGACCAGGCCATCTTCTTCGACCTTGCCGTCGTGCTCGCCGTGCTCACGTTCGCCGGTGGGCTGGTCTTCACCCGGTTTCTGGAGCGATGGCTGTGACCCTGTCTGACGTCATCGCCTACGTGCTGCTCGGGTTCGGGGTCCTCGTCACCTTGATCTCGTGTGTCGGCGTCCTCGTCATGCCCAACGTGTTCGACCGCCTGCACTACACCGCCCCGGCGTCCACGATCGGCGCGTTCGCCATCTCCCTGTCGATCGTCGTCGAGGAGGGGTGGCACGCCTCGAGCGTCAAGGCGATGCTCGTGTTCGCCCTGCTGTTCGTCACCAATCCCGTGCTCACCCATGCGACGGCGAGGGCGGCGCGGATCCGCCAGTTCGGTCACTGGGTCGCCCTGCGCGCCGAGCGCGTCGAGGACGAGACGCCGTGAGCGGGGTGCTCGAAGCCGTCCTGCTGACGATGGTGGCGCTCGCCGGGCTCGGCGTTGTCCTGACGCGGGATCCGTTGCGCCAGGCGATGGTCGTGAGCTTCTTCGGGATGCTCCTCGGGATCCTCTTCTTCGTCCTCCAGGCGCCCGACGTCGCGATGTCGCAGATCGTCGTCGGCGCCGTCGCCTCGCCCCTGATGATCCTGCTCGCGCTGGCGAAGGTGCGGGGCGGCGCCGAATGACCCGGCGGGGGCGGACGACGCTGTTCCTCGTCGGCGCCGTCGGCCTCGCGGTGTTCACGCTGTGGGGATACAGCGGCCTGCCCGACTTCGGGGACTACCTCGGTCCCTACGGCGACGTGCTCAACGCCGTGGCGGTGCCGGAGCGGCACATCACTGACGTCGTCACGGCGGTCAACTTCGACTACCGCGGCTTCGACACGCTCGGCGAGGAGTTCATCCTGTTCGCCGCCGTCGTCGGCGTCGCCATCCTGCTGCGCGCCCAGCGGGACGAGGAGGAGCGGGAGCCGCGTGAGTCTGCCTTCGGTCGCAGCGCGCCGCGTACCAGCGACGCCGTGCGCGGCCTCGCCCTCGGCCTCGTCGGGCCGACCGTCGTCACCGGCGTGTACGTCGTCGCCCACGGCCACCTCACCCCCGGCGGTGGCTTCCAAGGCGGCGTCGTGCTGGCCACGGCGCTGTTGCTCGTGTACCTGGCCGGGGAGTACGCCTTCGTCCGTCGCGCCGCGCCGATCTCGATCGTCGAGGTGGCCGAGGCCGTCGGTGGCGCTGGCTTCGCGCTGATCGGCTTCGCCGGGGTCGTCGCGGGAGTGGCCTATCTCGAGAACGTGCTGCCGCTCGGCGAGATCGGCGCCCTGCCCTCGGCGGGCATGGTGCCGCTCATCAACCTCTCGGTGGGCCTGGAGGTCGCCGCGCGGGTTCGTGCTGATCCTGGTGGAGTTCCTCGAGCAGACGTTGATGGTGCGCCTGAAAGAGCACCAGTGAGTACGTACCCGTTCGTCGTGGCGGCCTGGTTGCTGCTGGTCGGGCTGTACGGGGTCGTCACCAGTCGCAACCTGATCCACCTCATCGTGTGCCTCCAGGTGGTGCAGGCGTCGACGTACGTCCTCCTCTTGGGGATCGGGTTCCGCGATGACGCCGTGCCTCCGGTGTTCGCCGAGGTCCCGGTCGGTACCCCGGCGGTCGATCCCGTGGTCCAGGCCCTTGCCCTCACGGACATCGTGGTCGGCGCGACGGTCTCGGCACTGCTGCTGGCGCTGGCCGTGCAGGTGCACAAGCGGTCCCACACGCTCGATCCGGCCCGGCTCATCGAACTGCAGGGGTGAGCGGCATCGACGCGCTCGCGCCGTACCCCGTCGTCGTCCCGCTGCTCGGCGCCGCCACGCTGGTCGCCCTCCATGCCGTCGCTCGGCGCCGGCTGGCCGACGTGCTCGCCATCGCCGTCTCGGCGGCCGTCACCGTCATCTGCCTGCTGCTGCTCACCGAGTCGCTCGGACAGACCATCGTCTACTGGTTCGGCGACTGGCGACCCCGCGGATCCGTCGTGCTCGGCGTCGGCTTCGCCATCGACCCGATCGGCGCCGGGATGGCGGCCGTCTGCGCCGCCCTCGTCGACCGCGGCGTTCGTCTACACGTGGCGCTACTTCGACGCCGTCGGCGTGCTCTTCCACTCGCTCGTGCTGGTGTTCCTCGCGGCGATCTGCGGGTTCTGCCTGAGCGGGGACCTGTTCAACATGTTCGTGTACTTCGAGCTGATGAGCGTCGCCGCCTACGGCCTCACCGGCTACAAGGCCGAGGAGCCGGGACCCCTGCAGGGAGCCCTCAACTTCGCCGTCACCAACAGCGTCGGCGCGTTGATGATCCTGTCCGGCATCGCTCTGCTGTACGCCCGCACCGGGGCGCTGAACCTGGCGGCGATCGGGCGAGGCATCGCCGCCGCCGAGCCCGACGGCCTCGTCGTCGTGGCGTTCGTGTTCGTCGTCTTCGGATTTCTCGTCAAGGGCGCCGTCGTCCCGTTCCACTTCTGGCTCGCCGACGCCCACGCCGTCGCGCCGACGCCGGTGTGCGTGTTGTTCTCCGGCGTGATGGTCGAGCTCGGCCTCTACGCCGCGGCGCGTGCGTACTGGACCGTCTTCTCGCCCGCCTTCGATCTGCACATGTCCGACGTGCGGGCGCTGCTCGTCGTGGTCGGCGTCGTGACCGCCCTCGTGGGTGCCGTGATGGCACTCTTCCAGCACCACCTCAAGCGACTGCTGGCGTTCTCGACGGTCTCCTACGCCGGGCTGTTCCTCTTCGGGTTCGCCATGCTCGACGCCCGAGGGCTCGCCGGGACCGCGCTGTTCGTGCTCAGTCACGCCTTCTTGAAGGGCGCGCTGTTCATGTGCGCCGGGGTGCTCCTCCACCGCTGGGGGACGGTTGACATCGGTGGCCTCACCGGTCTGGGCCGCGCCGAGCGGCTGATCGGCGCGCTCTTCGTCCTTGCCGGCATCGGGCTCGTCGGGCTCCCGCCGTTCGGGACGTTCATGGGCAAAGCGCTGATCGAGGAGTCGGCGGGCGAGGTGGGATACGGCTGGGTGGTCGTCGTGTTCGTGGTCGCCTCGGGCCTGACCGCTGCCGCCGGATGGCGGGCCGCGGCGCGGGTGTTCCTCGGGTGGGATCCGCCCGAGCCGAACCCCTCGGCGCCGCCGGCGGCTGCCCACTTCGAGACGGCACCGCTGCGCGCCCGCGCACCGCTCGTGATGGTGGTGCCGATCGCCGTCCTGGTCGTCGTCGGGCTCGGTGCGGCGCTGACGCCAGGACTCGTGGACGGCACCGAGCGGGCGGCGGCGCGATTCGTCGACACGCCCGCATACGCGGCGCGAGTCATCGATGGCGCGGCGGAACTGCCCGACCCGGAACCGGAGCGCGCGTTCCATGTGTCCGGTGCCGCAATCGTCGCGGGCGTCGCGACGACCGCACTCGCCGCCAGCGTGTTCTTGGTGCAGCTCGGGCGGCGGCGGCTGCCGCCACGCCTCGCGGCCGCAGCCCGCGCCGTGAACAGCACCGTCCTCAGCCCCCTGAGGACGCTGCACTCCGGCCACGTCGGGGACTACATCGCCTGGCTCACCGTGGGCGTCGCCGTGTTCGGCGGGATACTGGCAGCGCTGATCCGTTGAAGAGGGGCGCGCCATGAAGATCTCCATCGCCGGTGCAGGGTGGCACGGCTCGACGCTGGCGTTCCGGATCGCCTTGGCCGGCTTCGCCGACGAGGTGGTGATGGTCGACGTCGTCGAGGGCAAGCCCCAGGGGCTGGCGCTCGACATGATGCAGAGCCGGGCGATCGACGGGTTCCGGACGAGGGTCGTCGGCACCAACCGCTACGAGGACACCGCCGGCTCGGCCGTGTGCATCGTCGCCGCCGGCGAACGCCGGTCGGCCGGGATGAGCCGTCACGACCTGCTGGAGGCCAACGCGAAGGTCGTCGAGCACTCGACCCGCCGGCTCGTCGAGTCATCCTCGGACACCGTGCTGATCGTGGCGACGAATCCGCTCGACGAGATGCTCGCCCTCGCCCAGGCGGTGACCGAGCTGCCGCACCGCCGGGTGATCGGCGAGGCCGGCGTGTTGAACACGGGGCGCTGGAAGTACGTCATCAGTGAGCGGTTCGGTGTGACGCCTGATCGCGTCGAGGGAATCGTGCTGGGCTCGCACGGCGAGACGATGGTGCCGGTGCCCTCGCTCACGAAGGTTGACGGGAAACCGCTGCGGGACCTCGTCACCGACGCTGAGCTCGAGTCGATCGTCGAGGAGACGCGGGCCTGTGCGGCAGAGATCATCGCCTACCTCAAGTCGGGGTCGGGCTTCCACGCCGCGGCCGCCGCCGGCGAAGCCACGGTGCGCGCCATCGTGGAGGACTCCGGTGCCGTGCTCCCGGTGTGCACCTGGCTGCAGGGCGAGTACGGGCTCAGCGACCTCTACCTCGGGGTCCCCGCCGTGCTCGGTCAGGAGGGGGTGCGGGCGGTCGTCGAGCTGCCTCTCGACGAAGGCGAGCTCGCCACACTCCGCCGGGCGGCGGCCATCGTCGACGCCCGCGAGAACGAGGCCGAGGAGACCATCGCCCACGTCACGCAGCGGGCCGCCGGACCCTCTCGTCAGCACTAGCGTCCCGAGGCGGTTCTCCGGACGATTCGTGGTCACATGTGACACCGAATCTTCCGAAGAATGTCTCGGGACGAAGAACGCCCAGGGCCTTCAAGGCGTCGGGCGTGCGGCAGGGGCGCGGGTGCTGTCCCGGGTGAGGTTCTCGAGCATCCGGTCGAAGACAGCAGCGAGTGTTTCGAGCTCGTCGCTCGAGAGCAGGTCGAAGAAGGAGCGCTGCACGTTCTCGACGTGCGCCGGTGCGGCGGCTTCGATGGCCCTGCGGCCGGCGTCGGTCACTCGCACCATCAAGCCGCGGCCGTCCTCGGCGCATTCCTCGCGGGCGACCAGACCGCGCTTTTCCATCCTGGTGAGGTGATGCGACAGACGACTGCGGTCCCAGCCGATCTCGGTGCCGAGCTCACGGGCCCGAAGCAGACCGCCCGGTGCCTCCGAAAGCGGATGTAGCACCTGGTAGTCCGGCCCCGACAGCCCGTCGCGCACGAGTTGCTGTTCCAGAAAGGCGTACAGGTGCTGGTTCAGGTGCAGGTACGCCTGCCACACGTGCTGCTGGCGTTCGTCGAGCCATCTCGGTTGCGACACGAGCGATCAGTGTAGACCTCTGTTGACGTATCATCAAATATCCGGTATCGTTGACGTGTCATCAAAGTTCGGGTACCCCTCCGAAAGAGGAGTTGATCGCCATGCCAGCCATCACCGTCGAGGACACCCTGGTCCTGCCTCGCATCTCCCGACCCGATCCCGCCACCTCCAAGCCGCGGCCGGTCGCCAAGGTCGTCACGGCCCACCGCGCGACCGAGGGCGCTGGGTTCAGCATCCGCCGTCCGTTCCCAGGCGAGTTGTCGCTGACCGAGGCCGACCCGTTCCTGCTGCTCGACCACCTCGGCCCGCAGGTCAACGGCCCCAATGAGGCCAAGGGCGCGCCGTGGCACCCGCACCGCGGCTTCGAGACGGTGAGCTACATCCTCGACGGCGAGATCGCCCACCACGACACCAACGGCGGCGGCGGCGTGATCGGCGAGGGTGACACCCAGTGGATGACCGCCGGTGGCGGCATCCTCCACGACGAGTTGCCGACCGAGAAGATGTACCGCGGCGGCGGTCCCGCCCACGCCGTGCAGCTGTGGGTCAACCTCCCACCGGCGCTCAAGATGACGGCACCGCGGTACCAGTCGATCACCAAGGACGCGCTCCGGCTGCTCACCTCCGACGACGGCGGCGCCGCTGATCCGCTTGATCGCCGGTGACATCGACAGGTTCAGCGGACCGGGCGTCACCCACACCCCGATCACGTACGCCCATGCAACCCTCGCACCTGGAGCGCAGCTCGCCGTGCCCTGGAACCCCGGGTTCACCGCTCTCACCTACGTGCTCACCGGTCGCGGCACCGCGGGGTCCGAGCGACGACCCGTCGAAGGCGGCCAACTCGTCGTCTTCGGCCCCGGCGACCAACTCGTCGTCGCCGCCGCCGACCGGCAACCCGACCCGCTCGACGTGCTCCTGCTGGGAGGGCTGCCGATCCGCGCACCGATCGCCCACTACGGGCCGTTCGTGATGAACACCCGCCAAGAGATCATCCAGGCGCTCGAGGACTACCAAGCCGGCCGGCTCGGCACCGTTCCCGCCGACCAGCTCGCCCCCCGAAACTTCGCGTGACCAATCCCGCAGCACACAAGGAGAACATCCCCATGACACAACGACTACTGAGCATCCTGCGCACCCAAGACGACCGCGAGATCCCCGTGGCCGGCGAGTACACGATCGACCCAGCGCACACCTCCGTCGAGTTCATCGGCCGCCACCTCATGATCACCAAGGTCAGGGGCCGCTTCCCCGACGTATCAGGGACCATCACCGTGGACGAGGAACCCGAACGCTCCCACGTCGTCGTCGACCTCAAAGTCGCCAGCGTCGAGACCGGCGACGCTCAGCGCGACGGTCATCTCCGCAGCCCCGACTTCTTCGACGCCGAGAGATACCCGAACATCACCTTCCGGTCCACCAAGGTCGAAGCCGGGAACTCAGGCACCTGGGCGGTGACCGGCGACTTGACCGTCCGCGACGTGACCCGTCCGGTCACGCTCCAAGTCGACTTCGACGGCGCCAACTCCTCACCGATGGGCGACGAGCGGATCGCCTTCAGCGCCGCCACCGACGTCGATCGCGAGGACTGGGGTCTCACCTGGAATGTGGCCCTCGAGACGGGCGGCCTACTCGTCGGCAAGAAGGCCCGCATCGAGCTCAACGTCCAAGCCGTCGCCGCGCCACGACCGTAGACGCCGCGCCCGCCAGAGAAGAGTGAGGACATGGAATCAGAGCGGCAGACAGATCGAACCCGGACGGTTGGGATCATCGGTGCCGGCAACATCGGACAGGCATTGGCCAGCATCGCGCAGCGGGCCGGTAGGGAGGTCGTCATCGCGAACAGCCGCGGCCCCGAATCGTTGGCGCCGGTGGTGGCCGCGCTCGGCACCGAAGTGTCGGCTGGCACGGTCCGCGACACGGCCGCCGCCGGCATCGTGGCGATCGCAGTGCCGTGGACCAACGTCCCGGCGGCGGTCGCCGGGCTGCACTGGGACGGTCAGACCGTCATCGACGCGACGAACGCGTGGAATGCTGATCTCGGTGGCCGCACCTCCAGCGAGATCGTCGCCGAGCTCGTCCCCGGCGCCCGGCTCGTCAAGGCGGCCAACACGCTCGGGGCGAACGTCCTGGGCGCCGATCCCCACGAGGCCGGCGGGCGGCGGGTGATCTTCCTCTCCGGCGACGATGCCGAGGCCAAGGCCGCCGTCAGCGGGCTGTTCGACGCCGCCGGCTTCTTCGTCGATCGACCTCGGTGACCTGGTGACGGGCGGGCGCATGCAGCAGCTGGGCGGCCCGCTGCCGTCGCACAACCTCGTGCGGCTCCCTCCGGTCAGATGAGCCAGGCTCAAGGGCTCCTCCGTGCGGCGATCCACGTGAAAGGGATGATCCAGGTTGTCGACGTCGTCTGACATGATTGCCTCGGGTCAACCATGAACAGCTCGTGTGGTCACCTCGACCAGGTTCGCGATGTGACGCCGAGCAGCGAAGGCTGCGAGGACTGTCTGCGTATCGGCGGCCGGTGGGTGCACCTGCGGATGTGCATGTCGTGCGGCCACGTCGGTTGTTGCGACAACTCGCCGAACCGACACGCCACCGCCCATTTCCGCGCCCAGCAGCACCCGCTCATCCAGTCCTTCGAGCCGGGGGAGGACTGGTGGTACTGCTATCTGGACGACCTCGCCTTCGCCGTCGACGGCGCACCGTCGTTCGCCCATCCATGAGTGCGGGACCCGCCAAAGCGCTGCGCGACCCTCCGGTCGGCTCGCCGCAGATCGCCCGCTCAGCGGTCGTGATCGGCGCGGCACGGCTGGGTGATGGATCGCTGCTCGCCGAGGGCGCCGTCATCCGCTCCGACGACGCCGCCGTGGAGGTGGGGACCGGATCGGCGGTGCTGGAGAACTCGGTCGTCGTCGGCAACCGCAGGATCCCGACGACGATCGGGCGCCGCACCACCTTCGGCCACCGGTGCCTGGTGATCGGGGCAAACGTGGGCGACCTGTGTGAGATCGGCAACGCCTCCAAACTGATGCCCGGCGCGCGGCTCGGCGACCGGGTTTCCTCGGCGAGGGCACGCTCGTGCCCGCCGGGATGACCCTGCCGAGCGACGTCGTCGCCGTCGGCCGGCCGGCGCGGGTCGTCCGCGCGGCGTCGCCCGACGACCTCGCCCGGCTCCTCGCCCTGCGCGACGGGGACCTCTCGCGTCCCGCCGCCGACCGCCATCACCGTCGAGGACAGAGAGGGGATGATCGCCATGGGCCAGCTGTACGAGTATCGAGGGATCCTGCCGGCGATCGCCGCCTCGGCCGTCCTGTTCCCGACCGCCGAGGTCACCGGTGATGTCGTCGTCGGTGAACGCACGATCATCGGTGCCGGCGTCAAGATCATCGGTGACTCCCACGGCCCGGTGCGCATCGGCAACGACGTCCAGATCCTCGAGAACACCGTGCTGCACCTGCTCCCGGACAACGACCTGATCATCGACGACGGCGTGATCATCGGGCCCGGGGCGATGATCCACGGCTGCCGCATCGGCACCCGCTCCGTCATCGAACCCGGCGCCATCGTCTGTGACGGCAGCGTGCTCGGCGCCGGCTGCGTCGTGCGTGCCGGAGCGGTCGTCAAGCAACGCTCCCGCTTCGCAGCAGGCATCGACATCGACGGCTTCCCCGCCGTCGACGTCGGACACATCCCCGCACTGCCCGCGACCCCGGCGTGGGCGCTGCGACACGACGACCTTCCCGCGCCCACAGCTGGCGGACCGACCCAATGACGCGTGGCCTCCGTCGAGGTTGAGGCGCGGATCAGACGATGGGCGGCGGGACGCCTTGGGCGCTGGCTGCAAGGTCAGCATCCCAGTCGCAGACGGTGCACGTGTGCCGGACAGCCGAACGGGCGAACTCCAGCGCGGCCCCGTGTGGATCCGGCTCCGCTCGAGCGTCGTCCCAGTTCAAGATGAACTCGCGGAGTTCCGGATGCCGAGCGCGCCGCCGGCGGCGGCAGGGTTGCCGCCTCGAAGCCGGGCGGCGCCGGGAAGGCGAAGGCGAAGAACGCGGCATGCGGATAGCGGGGGTCACCGGGCCACCAGCCCACCTCGACCTGCTCGGCGTTCGCTGAGTTGCGCATGATGAAGTCATTGGACGGCGGGTCGACGGTGCGACCCGAGAAGAGGCTGACGGCGAGGTCGAACGTCCCCCACCAGCGCGTTGACGGGCGTCGATCGTCCGCGGTACGGAGCGCGCAATGCGGCGAGCACGAGGGCCGCTTGGGTCGCCGCCGTGAAGTACGCGGTCACCTCCGCGGGATCGTACGTGTGGTGCTCGAAGTCCTCGTCGAGCGGCGTCGTCCAGGGAGTCTCCTGCGGTGTCGGGTCGATCCGCACCGGGCCGACGAGATCACCCACAGCAGCCAACAGCTCGCGTGTCACATCGGCGACGGGACGGTCGGGAACGAGCGGAACGCGGCCCGTTCGACCGTCGCTGTGCTCAGCCACGGCGTCGTGGCGACGCAGGTCGAGCGCCACGACAAGCGCTCCGGAGCCGTCGGGCGCCGGCAGCGGCAGGGTCTCCCACCCGCGCCCGCTGAGTCGCAGGGCGGCGTGCTGCAGCTGCGGCTCGGGCGAGGCCAACGTCGCGGCGAGCTTGCCGAGGACCTGGGTGTGGGCGTGCACGGTGTCGCACGTTGCGCTCCACGCCTCGTACGGCAGTGGCACCCATGGCGACGTCACCGCAGCCACCCTAACGACGATCCGATCGTCGGGTCGCGAGGGCGACCTGCCGCGGGCCTTGTTCCGGCTAGCAGGCACGCCGGCTTACGGCTGGCGGGACCCGCCAATGGTCGCTAGTCGGGCAGGCACGAGCCGGCTCGATCACGACAATCGGAGTTGACAGACCTCCACCGACGTGCTCGGAGGCGGACCTGTCCCCATCCCCCCAAAGCCAAAGGAATCGAAATGACTCACGGCAAGTACATCAAGGTCGTGGCTGGAGCGGCCGCCATCCCGCTCCTGGCAATCGCCGCCGCCGGCTGCAGCAGCGGGAGCAGCGCCGCGACGCCGACCACATCGGCGACTCCGGCGACGTCCTCGTCGTCGGCGTCATCGGCGACGGGCCAGCAGGCCACGGTGGCTGTGGTCAAGAACCCCAAACTTGGCACGATCCTCGTCGATTCGCAGGGACGTACCCTGTATCTGTTCGAGAAGGACTCGGGGACGACGAGCGAGTGCAGTGGCGCGTGCGCAGTCGCCTGGCCGCCGGTCGTCACCACTGGCCAAGCCTCGGCCGGCACCGGCGCGACGGGCTCGTTGATCGGCACCACCAAGCGCGGGACGGGAAGACCCAGGTCACCTACAACGGTCATCCGCTGTACACCTACGTGGACGACGGGAACGCCGGCGACACCAACGGTGAGGGCGTGAACGCGTACGGCGCCGAGTGGTACGCGGTGTCAGCCAGCGGGAACGAAGTCACCGGACCAGCGGCGGCCAGCGGCACGTCGAGCGGCAGTGGTGCGTCGACCGGCTCATCGGGCTCGGGCGACAATGGCTACTAGTCCGACCCTGACCCTGCAGTCCTGGTCGCCGGCCGAACGCGAGGCGGTCGTCCTCGTGCCGTACGTGCTCGGCGCCCTGCTGCTCGCCGGCCAGGCCGCGGTGCACGTCCAGCAATACGCCTCGCTCTTCCACGAGGTGCGCTGGATCGGCCCGTTGTTCCTCGCCGACGCGGTCGCATCGCTCGTGGTCATCGCCGCGCTCACCATTCGCCGATGGCGGCGGCTCGCCGCTGCTGGCCGGCATCGTCATCGCGGTGTTTGCTCTCGGCAGCCTCGCCGTGAGCTATGGGCATGGGCTGTTCGGCTGGCAGGAATCGGGGTTTCGCACCCCGGTCGAGCTCGCCGTGATCTCCGAGGTCGGCGCAGTCCTCTTCCTGGCCATCGCCCTCGCCTTCAGCGACGTCTCGGCGCCTGTCCGAGCCCGGGCGCTGCGCTGAACGGCTCGCTCGGACGCCGATCCCGGTGTGCGCTCGCGTTGCGATGCCACGCGGCCGTGGCCCATCGTTCATCGCGGTCTTCGAGGAACCTCAGGACGGCCAGCACCCGTCGGTGATCGGTCGCGCTCTCGGGCAGGTCGAGTTTCGTCAGGATGCTGCGAACATGCTTCTCCACCGTGCCCTCCGAGACGAAGAGGCGAGTCGCGATCCCGGCGTTGGAGGCCCCTTCGGCCATGAGCGCGAGCACCTCGCGCTCCGCGCGGCGAAAGGACCTCGAGCGGGTCGCGCCGTCGGCGAGCGCTGACGAGCTCGTGGACCAGCGAGGGGTCGACCACCGAGGCCCCCGCGGCGATCCGCTGGATCGTGGTGAGGAATTCGTCGACATCGGTCACGCGGGTCTTCAACAGGTAGCCCAGGCGTGACCCGCCGGCGAGAAGATCCATTGCCTCATCGACCTCGACGTGCGCAGAGAGCACGATGATCGCCGTGTCCGGGAGTTCTTCGCGAATCACGCGGGCAGCGTCGAGGCCCTCCGTCGAATGCGACGGCGGCATCCGGATGTCGATGATCGCGACGTGCGGCTTGGTCGACCGGACCACGGAGAGCAGTTCGACGCCGTCGCCGGCCTGGCCGACCACGTCGAACCCGGACCGTTCGAGCAAGCTGGCAAGGCCTTCGCGGAACAGCACGTCGTCGTCGGCCAGCACCACCCGGCTGGGCCCCGGATCGTCCCGCGTCGACACTTCCCAAGTATCGACCATCGCGATGGCCGTCCTGTGGTCAAGACAGGACACCAGGTTCGACGTCGGTGGCGGCGAGGGTGCGCCGCTCGGCCTCCGCTTTGAGGTGGTGGAGGCCGTTGCGGAGCCAGCGGTCGAGCGACTTCTGGAGCGGCCTGCGGAGCAGCCGGGCGACCAGCCCGTCCATCGACTCGTCTTCCCACACGACCGTGTAGTCCTGGCGCGGTTGCACGAGCCAGTCGTTGACCACCGTGACGCCCAACGTCCTGCTCGTCCACGCGATCCGTCGCGGCGGCTCGAAGCGCTCGATGGTCGATCTGATCGCCGTGAACTCGTCGCCCCAGCGGAAGGACGCTCCAGCGGCGGGGGGTCCGCTCATCGAGACCGAGCTGATCTCCGGATTCCAGTCCGGCCAGCGATCGAAGGTGGTGAGGATCTCCCACACGACCGCTGGGTCGGCGTCGATCTCGATCTCCCGGCTCGCAGCAACGGCGGACCGGCCGCCCGATGGGCGGATGGAACACCGGGTCGGGGTTGCGCAGGTTCTCCATGGTCCGTGTCCTCCTCGGCGCGATGGGCACGCGGTGATGACATCGTCGCGACGAGCAGGCCCACAGCGCATCACCGCCAGCGGTCAGACCGCCTGGGTGCCAGCAGGAACGGCGGAGGCACCATGGCCGCTCAGTCGCCGGACAGAGGCAGGTCGACGAACAGGGACGTCCCCGCGCCGGCCGGGCTCTCGACGCGGAACGTTCCCCCGACGGACTCCACTCGGTCCTTCAGACCGATCAGCCCCGACCCTCGTGCCGGGTCGGCGCCGCCCATGCCGTTGTCGCGGATCGAGAGCCGGAGGGAGCCGGCGCTGGTACCGATGACGACTCGAGCGACCGAGGCATCCGCGTGCTTGACGGTATTGGTGAGCGCCTCGGAGACGATGTAGTAGGCAGCGACCTCGACCTGGTCTGGTAGGCGTTTGTTGACGGACACGTCCAGTTCGACCGGCACGGCAGAGCGGCGGGCCAGCGTCTTGAGGGCAGGCGCGAGTCCCCCCCGCGACAGGATCGCCGGATGGATGCCCCGGGAGATCTCGCGGAGATCTTCCAGCGTCTTGTCGAGCCCTGCACCGATCTCGGCGAGACCGTCCTGGATCTCGTCGAGGCCGGGCGGGACCGCGGCCATGCAGTCCTCGGAGCCGCAGCATGAGCGAGAGAGACGCTGCTGGGCTCCGTCGTGCAGGTCGCGCTCGATGCGGCGCCGACTCTCGTCGGCCGCCGCGATGACGCGAGCGCGTGACGCGGCGATCTCCGTCCGCGCCTCGGCGTTGGCGACGGCGATGGCGACCAGCTTCGTGAACTCTCCGATTCGAAGTTCGGTCTCGGGAGGAAATGGCGCTTCAGCCTTCGATGAGGCGGCGATCACCCCCCACAGGCTCCCGCTCACCACGATCGGGCAGCCGACCGACGACCGGATGCCAACCGAGCGGGCTTCCTCGGCGATGGGACCGAGGGCGTTCGAGAAGGTGTCGATGCGCACCGGGATACCCGCGTCGAGCACCGAGGCGGCCACGCTGACGCCCACGAGCGCGAAGCGAGTGCCGACGGCGAGCTCCCCCTCCGTCCGACTCCACACCGCCACACCCTTCACCGTGCCGTCGGTCTCGTATCGCTCCATGCGGGCCAAGTCCGCATCGCAGAGCAGGCCGACCTCGCGGGTGACGGCCTCGAAGATCTCAGACGATGGCGCACTCTGCGCAACAAGGGTGGCCACCCGGCGCAACGCCGCCTGCTCGCCTGCCAGTCGGGTGGCCTCGCGCGTGTTCCGTCGCAATCTGGCTGCCAGCTGGCCAACAACCAGGGCAGTGACGAGGTACACGGCCAGCGCCAGCAGATCGGCCCAGTCGGTGACGAAGACCGCTCCTTGCGACGGCAGGAAGAGGGCGAACACGAAGGCGCTGGCGACCGACACCAGCACGGCGAACGCCACACCCCACTCGACAGCGACGAAGAGCACCGCGGGAGGTAGAGCACCGCCAGGCTCTGCACGGGCACGTGCGGCTGCAGCAGAGCGACCACTGCTGTGACGGCCGCAACGAGGGCGGCGCTGACGAGCGTGGCGCGGACCGAGCGTCGCATCGTCGGTCTCATGCGACCATGATGATCGCTGGGCCAACCGCCCGGAGCAGGCGCCGACCCCGTCCTCGCGAGCCAAGGTTGGGGAGGGCCAGACCGCCCACGGACTCGCCTAGCGCGCCGCATCGCCCCGCAGGATTGCTTCGATCGCGGCGGCCGAAAGCGACGACTTCGACAAGAAGCCGGCTGCCGGGGAAGCGTCGAGCAGGTCCACGATGTCGTCTTCGGGGTACGCGGAGATGAGAATGATGTGCGGTGGATCGGGCCGATCGTCGTCGACGATCGTGTGAGCCAGGTCCAATCCGCTCTCCTCACCGAGATCGATGTCGACCAGCACGACATCGGGTCGGGTCTCGTCGAGACGACGACGAGCATCCACGCCTGTCGACGCCACCCCCACGATCGTGATGCCTTGCCGCTCCAGGAGCGCGCTCGCTGCCTCGAGGAACTGGGCGTTGTCGTCCACGATCAAAGCGCGTACAGGCATGGTCTCGATCCAGGATCGCAAGGCCCAGGCCACCTCGCATTGCAGCTAGCGGGAAACTCGCGTGTCTGGCTGGCCGGGTCGCGGCATACCGGGTGGCCACGACGACATCGGACCGGTACGGCGCGATGGTGGCGACCATGGCACCGTGCGTCGATGGACCCCTGTTGGACCCGCCACGTTTCGGCGTGGACCACAGTGCGACCGGCAAAGGGCTTCGTCGTGCGCTGGCCGAGACACTCGCCGGGCGGGATGTGCCCGACACCGTGCGCCCAGAAATCGGACTGTCGTGGCGGCGCTCGGCCGCCGCTGGTCTCGATCCCGGCCACTTCGACGTCCCGTTCGATCTGATCAGGGAGGATCACGGTCCGCTCCGGGAGGTCGCCGATCCCGTCCTCGACCAGCTCGTGACCGACGTCGGTGATGCCCGGTTCGCGTTCATCCTCACCAATCAACGCGGCCAGGTGCTGAACCGTCGAGTGTCCGCCAGGAGCCTCGAGGTCCGACTCGACGAGATCTTCCTGTCCGAGGGATTCGTCCACGGCGAGCGAGCGGTGGGGACGAACGGCATCGGCACGGCACTCGTCGACGGCGGCGGCGCCGTCGTGAACGGCGGCGAGCACTTCGCCGACGAGCTGATCTGGTTCGTGAGTGCCGCCTCGCCAATCGTCGACCCGATCTCCCGCCAGACCGTCGGCGGCATCGGTCTCACGTGCATCGCCGCCGAAGGCAACGCGTTGCTGCTTCCGTTCGCCCGGCGCGCCGCTCGCGACGTCGAGCAGCGCCTCCTCGACACGGCGGGTATCGCCGAGCGCATCGTCCTGCAGCGCTTCCTCCAAGAGCGCAAGCGGGCCAAGGGTCCGATCGTCGTCCTCACGCCCCGCAAGCTGATCACCAACGCCGCCGCCGACCGCCTCCTGCGCGACGGCGACGACGCCATCTTGCGCGAGTGGGCACGCCGACTTCCCGTTGTCGCAGACCCCCGGACCTTCGACCGTGGTGCTGACCAGTGGCACGGCCGTCACGGTCCACGCCGAGGCCGTGCTGGACGGAGGATCACCCGTTGGGACGGTGCTGCGTCTGCGGGAGCTGTCGTCGGAACACCGAAGCGGGCCCCGCTCCCAGGGCCGCGCGACCTTCGGGTGGAGAAGCCTGACACCGACGGAGCACAGCATCACAGATCTCGTCGCCGACGGCTTCACCAACCAGCAGGTTGCCGAGCGACTGTTCCTGTCTCGTCATACCGTCGGCTTCCACCTGCGTTCGATCTTCCGCAAGCTCGGTGTCAACTCCCGAGTCGACATGACGCTGCCTCGTCGTGGAGCGCCACGATTGGAAGCTGGCCTCCTACGCCGGCGCGCACGCGGCAGGGCTCTGACATGCATCACCGTCCGGCGCGGCGGTTCGCGCGATTCGCGTGATGTTCCGCTCGCGCCGACTCCGCACATTCATCGGTATGACCTTCTCGTCTGCGATCCGACCGGAAATCGACCATCAGGCGGGCGGGCGCCGTCTCACTCGTCGCGATCACCGCGGCAGCACTGGCGGCCTGTGGCTCGTCGTCCAATGCGACGTCGAACTCTTCGTCGAGCACGAGCGTCCCGTCGTCGACGAGCACCGCGGCAAGCGGCCCGTCACTGTCGGCCTCCTCGTTCACGTCGGACTTCTCCGCGATGGCGCAACTCAAGACGTTGGCGACGCAGGGCCAAGGGCTCGTCGGGGTGCTGCTGCCCGACACCACGTCGTCGGCCCGCTACGTCTCGTTCGACGCGCCCTATCTCACGAAGGCGTTCCAGGCAGCCGGCTTCACACAGTTCAAGATCGACAACGCCCAGGGCAGCGCCACGACGATGCAGACCCAGGCCGAAGCAGACATCACCCAGGGCGCCACGGTCCTGATCGTCGACGCCTTCGACTCCGGCAGCGGCGCCGCCATCGAGAACCTCGCCGCGTCCCGCGGCGTGGAGGTGATCGACTACGACCGCCTGACGTTGGGCGGCACGCCTGGCCGCACGTACGTCACCTTCGACAACGTCAAGGTCGGCCAGCTGATCGGACAGGGCTTCGTCGACTGCGTGGCGGCCTGGAACGTGGCCCAGCCCAACGTCCTCGTCATGGACGGCGATCCCGACCGACAACAACGCCACGCTCTTCGCCCAGGGCTACAACGGCGTGCTCAACCCGCTGTTCGCCGACGGGACGTACACCAAGGTCGGCGAGCCGGCGGGACATGGACCCCGTCGGTAGCGCAGACCACGTTCGCCCAGCAGTTCACCGCCCACCCGAACATCAACGCGCGTCGTGACGCCGAACGACGACAACGCCAACGCGGTGATCGCCTACCTGCAGAGCAAGCAGATCCCGCCCAACACCTTCCCGACGACCGGACAGGACGCATCGACGGCCGGCCTGCAGAACATCCTTCGCGGCTACCAGTGCGGCACCGTCTACAAGCCGATCTACCTGGAGGCGCAGGCGGCGGCCGCGGTCGCGCTGTACCTGCGAGCCGGGCAGACGCCACCGTCGAGCTTGACCAACGCCACCACGCAAGACACGCAGGCCAACACCCAGGTCCAATCCGTGTACCTGACCCCGACATGGGTCACGACGGAGAACATGGAGGCGACGGTGATCAAGGACGGCGCGGTGTCGCCGAGCACCCTCTGCGTCGCCGACCTCGCGAACGCCTGCACGACGGCCAGCATCAAATGATCGCTGAAGACAGAGTGGCAACGGACCTCGGTGCCACCTCCCCCGGGCAGTCGGCGGAGCCCCCCGCCGCCGACTCGCCCGGGGCACTCCTGCGCCTCGTGGGCATCAGCAAGAGCTTCGGCGCCGTCCGGGCGCTCTCCGACGTGAACCTCGAGGTGCCGGCCGGCCAGGTGACGGCACTGACGGGCGACAACGGAGCCGGCAAGTCAGTGCTCATCAAGACCATCGCCGGCACGCACCGGCCGGACCGCGGCGAGATCTGGTGGGACGGCCGCAGCGTCGACATCCGCACGCCCGCCGACGCCGCCGCCCTCGGCATCGAGACCGTGTACCAGGACCTCGCCCTGTGCGACAACCTCGACATCGTCCAGAACATGTTCCTCGGGCGGGAGCGCCGCCGGCACTTCGCCCTCGACGAGGACGCCATGGAGACCTCCGCTCGCGGCGACCCTCAGCGGTCTGAAGGTGACGACGGTGCGGTCCATCCGCCAACCGGTCGCGACCCTCTCGGGCGGCCAGCGCCAGTCGGTGGCCATCGCCAAGGCCGTCTTGTGGAACTCGCGGCTCGTCATCATGGACGAGCCGACGGCCGCCCTCGGCGTCGCTCAGACGCGCACCGTCCTCGACCTCGTCCGCCGGCTGGCCGACCAGGGCCTGGCCGTGCTGCTCGTCTCCCACAACATGAACGATGTCTTCGAAGTGGCAGACCGCATCGCCGTGCTGTACCTCGGCCGACTGGTGGCGCAGCGGCCCGCGTCCGAGCTCGACATCCAACTCGTCGTCGAGCTGATGACCACTGGTTCATCGCAGCGAACGCTGGAGCGACGATGATGACGACTCCCATCGTTGACGCGCCACCGGTGCCCGGCGAAGACGTCGACGAGGAAACCGACGCGACGACAACGGCGATCGACGCCGAGCTCGCCGCCCAGACCCTCGGCGAGTACAGCCGAGCCTGGTTGGCACGGGTCCGCGCCGGTGACGCCGGCGCCCTGCCAGTCATTGGCGGCCTCCTCGTCATCACGATCCTGTTCCAGTCGCTCAACTCCAACTTCCTCACGGCTGGCAACCTCGTCAACCTGCTCGTCCAGGGCTCCGTCTACATGCTCCTGGCATTGGCGGAGCTCTACGCGCTGTTGCTGGGCGAGATCGACCTCTCGATCGGCTTCGTCGCCGGCATGGGCGGGGTCATCATGGCCGAGTTGCTCGCACCGACCACCGGGTGGCCGGTGGCCGTCGCCATCATCGCCGCGCTGCTGGCGACAGCGGCGATCGGCGCGTTCCATGGCACGCTCATCACGCGGCTCGGCCTGCCCTCGTTCGTGGTCACCTTGGCGGGACTGCTGGGCTGGCAGGGCGTCATGCTGCTCATCCTCGGCCAGGGCGGCGTCGTCACCATCAACACCAGCTTCATCAACGACCTCACCAGCGGTCAGCTCACCGTCACGGCCAGCTGGATCGTCATGCTCGCCATCTCCGGTCTCTACGGCGCCCGGGTGTGGCTGCGGGACACACGCCGGCGAGCGAGCGGTCTCGTGGCGCCACCCGTCGGCATCACCGTGGCGAAGATCGCCGCCACGCTCGCCGCGGGCGTGGTCGTGGTGTTCATCTGCAACGCCGACCGCGGGGTCGTCACACCGATCCGGGGCCTGCCTTGGGTGATCCTGGTCGTGCTCGGCGTCCTCGCCTTCTCCACGGTGCTGCTCGGCCGGACCCGGTTCGGTCGCTACGTGTACGCCATCGGCGGCAACCCCGAAGCGGCCAGGCGCGCCGGCGTGAGCCTCGTCCTGATCCGCACCCTGTGCTTCACGCTGGCCTCGTTCACGGCCGGCATCGCCGGGATCGTCTACGCCTCTCGGCTCCGGTCGGTGTCGACATCGATCGACGGCGGCACCCTCGTGCTCTACGCAGTGGCGGCAGCCGTCATCGGTGGTACCAGCCTCTTCGGCGGCCGCGGCAAGCCCGGCCAAGCGGTGCTCGGTGGTCTGGTGATCGCCGCCATCGACAACGGCATGGGCCTCCAGGGCTACAGCGCCTACGTCCGGTACATCGTCACCGCCCTCGTGCTCATTGCCGCCGTCACGATCGACTCGCTGACCCGCCGCGGCCGCACGGCCCGCTAGCGGCGGGTTTCGCCGGCTCGCTCGGCGATCTGGGCCCGTGCGGCATGGGCGATGTCGGCGTTGGTGTTGGCGTGTCCGTTGATGCCCCAGCCTCCCTCGGGGGACTCGCTGAGCAGCACCCATGTCCGTGCGCGGAGCGTTGGATCGTGCTGCTGCGTCGGCAACGATGGCGGTGAGTTCGTTGACCACGCCGAGCTGCTTGTCCCGGTCGAGGACGCCGATTGGGGTGAGAACCTGGACGCGCACGTAGTTGGTGTCGCCGTCGACGTTCGAGATCGATGCTGGGTCCATCTCGTGGATGAACGCGGCGGTGTTGTTCGTGAACAGGGGCAGGTCGGGGACCTGCTCCCAGCGCATGACCGCGGCGGCGAGCTGTTGGGCGAGCGAGTGAGGGTCGCGGAAGGTCCCTGCGGCGGCGTAGACGTCGATCATGGGCATCAGGCTGCCCTCGTGAACGTCTGTCGCAGGAAGTCGATGGCCGGTCTGACGGCTTCGGCGGTGACACCTCTTCGAACAAGATGTGTGAGCTTCATGGTGGTCCTCGTCGGGGCGTACAGCGGGCGGACGATCTGTCGGCCACTCGTACTCTCTGCTGGCGACTGGGGTCGCGCACATCGCGCGTTCGCCGCGATGTGAATTCGTCCGCACACCGTCATGCTTTCGTCTGCATGAACCTCTGCACGCACCGCGACCACATCAAGCTGGCTCGGCTGCCAGAGACAGTTGACGGGTGCGAGGACTGCCTGCGGGAGGGGGACAAGTGGCTCCATCTCCGGATCTGTCTCGAATGTGGTCATGTCGGATGCTGTGACGACTCGCCCCACAGGCATGCGACAGCGCATGCCACGGCGACGGCGCACCCGATCATTCGCTCCCTCGAGCCCGAGGAGGAGTGGGCGTGGTGCTACTTCGACGAGATTGGCCTCTTGGTCCCGGAAGTGTCGGGCTCGACGCTCATCCCACCCTCTCCGCTCGCGTCATGACGCTCGCCCCTGCACGCCGAGTGGGTTGTGTGATAGAACTGACTGCCGGGAGCGCACCGACGCCCCTGAACCGAATGCGAGCCCTCTGATCGCAGCGCGACGTTGCGACTGATGACCTGCAGACCCGCGACGAGAGCGGGAGAACCATGAGCGAGACCGACCTCGACGAGGCCGGGCGGTCTGTGACCACCGCACAGTGCGGTGACCGACGCAGCGGTCACGCTGCGCGGGACGCCCGACGCGGCGCGACGTCCGTCCGGAGTGACCTCGAGCACCGAGTCCGTGGCCGAGACGCGGAATTGACGTCGGTGAGCAACCACCTCGACCGGCTGGTCTCCGGCGAGGGGATCGTCGTGGTGATTGAGGGTCAGGCCGGGATTGGCAAGAGCCGGCTCCTCGCTGAGGTCGAAGAGATGTCACGGCGGCGGTCGCTGACTGTCGGGTGGGGCTCTGGTGATCCTGGTGACACCGTCGTGCTACTCGCCCCGCTCCTCGAGGCGCTGCTCGAAGGAGTTCCGCCGATCCTCCATCGGGACGCATTGCGCGACGCCTTGACGTCTCCGGAGCAGCGGTACTGGCTGCTCGAAGACATTCAGGCGTTGCTCGAGCAGGCCGCGCTGGCCCGTCCCATCGTCATCTGCCTCGACGACCTGCATTGGGCCGACAGCGCAACTGTCGCGGCGATCCGAACGTTGCCGATTCGACTCCAGTCCGTGCCGGTCGGTTGGTTCCTGGCGCTGCGTCGCGGCCCGGCCTCGGCGGACGTCCGGGCCACGCTCGACCACCTCGGCCAACAGGGTGCCGGGCGGGCCATGCTCGGGCCGCTCGACGAGGCCGCCGTCGCGCAGGTCACGGCGGACATGTTGCTGGGCGAACCGGACCTGGCACTGCTGGAGATGACAGAGCAGGCCGGCGGCAGCCCGTTCCTCCTCGTGGAGCTCTTGGCCGGGCTGCGGGACGAGAACCTCGTGCGCGTCAAGGGCGGGAAGGCCGAGCTTGTCGAGCAGCGTGTGCCGGACCGGATCAGCGCGAGCATGCGGGACCGGCTGGCACGCGGGTCTGATGTGGCTCGCCGGGTCGCCATCGTCGCCGGATCACTTGCACGGAGGTTCTCCCTCGACCATGTCGCCGCCATGCTCGACTCGCCGCCGTCGACGCTGCTGGAGCCGGTCGAGGACCTGATCCACAACAGTGTCTTGATCGACCGTGACGCCAGCCTGTCATTCCAGCACGACCTGACACGGGAAGCGGTTCGTTCGAGCGTGCCAGCGGCGGTGCGACGCGCACTCGACCGTCAGGCGGCCGCCGTGTTGATTGCCGGCGGTGCGCTGCCGGTGGATGTCGCATCCCAGCTCGCTGCCAGTGCCGAACCTGGAGATGAGTTCGCCATCGCCACCTTGCTCAAGGCCGCCGATGCGTTGGCCGCGACCGACCCCGGAGCGGCCGCCGACCTGGGGCGCTGTGCGCTCGAGCTGGCGCCGCCCAAGCACCCGCTGCGTGGCCCGCTCGTGGCCGGGACGGCGGTGTGGTTGCACTCGGCAGCCCGTTCCGGGGAGGCCAAGACGTTCGCCGACACTGCGCTTGCGAGATGTGCTGTCCCCGATACACGAAGCAGAAGTGCGCCTGGGTATCGCCCGCATGTTCTCCATCTCGCCGGATCTGCGAGCTGACACCTGCCGCGCCGCGCTGGCGCTGCCGGGACTTCCGGCGGAGCTGCGAGTCCGGCACCTCGCCATCCTCTTCCACAACCTTGTTGTCGCCGGTCGCGTCGCGGAGGCGCGTGCGCTTCAGCGGGATGTCATGGTCGCAGTGGACGCGTCGGGCGACGTCGGCGCCCGGTTCATCCTCGAACTCGCGGAGGCGGGTCTCGAATACCAGGAAGGCAACTTCGGGTTGGCGCTGGAGGTCGTCGAGCGTGCGCAGCGCACCGGGCTCGCCACCGGCGACGAGACTCGCGTCGATCTCGCTCGTCTCACGCGCTGCGACATCCTCACCATGCTCGACCGTCTCGACGAGTCGCTGCAGCTGGCGGTTGACAACGTCATGTCTGCGCAGCGCAATCGGCAGGGCTGGGCGCTCCGCAACTTCGAGACCAGCCTGGCTCGACTCTTCCTCCAGGTCGGCCGGCTCGGCGACGCCGCCGCGATCCTTCGCGAGCGGTACTCCGCGGACACGCCGAATCAGGTCGTCAACAGCATCGACGCGGCGGGGCTCGGAGCCCTCGGTCGCGTCGCCATCCACGTCGGCGATGAGGGTTGGATTCGCCAATCGGCCCAGATCGCTCGCATCATGGTCGACGACAGCGCGCCTGCCGTCTGGCACCACGGCGCGTGGCTACTCGCGCTGCAAGCCTTGACCGAGGACAATCCGGCGCTCGCCCACGACTGGCTCTGTTCGCACGGTCGAGACGAGCGGCTGTCGATCGTTCCCGTGTTTCCAATGCAGATCGGCGACGACGCGAGGCTGATCCATCTCGCCCTCGGCGTCGGCGACCACGAACTTGCCGCGGCCGCATGCGACGCGGCGGGCCGTCGCGCGCGACGAAACCCGGACTCGCCGTCAGTGGTGGGGGCGGCGGCACACTCGGCCGGGGTCCTGCATCGCGACGTGGACCAGCTCTCCGACGCGGTGCGGTTCTTCGCGCGAAGCGGGCGGCCGCTCGCGCACGCCGCCGCGCTCGAGGACATGGGCGACGTCACCGCCGAGCACGGCGACACCGCGCAAGCTGTCGACGCGTTCGGTCGGGCCCTGACGCTCTACGCCGAGACCGCGGCTACATGGGACGCCGCCCGAGTCCGGGCTCGCCTACGAGCGCTCGGCGTCCGTCGCCGGCTCGTCGCCCCCCAGCGTCCGCAGACCGGTTGGAACGCGCTGACCGACTCGGAAGCAGCAGTCGCTCGATTGGTGGCTCAAGGCCTCACCAACCGCGAGGTCGCCGCCCACCTGTTCGTGTCACCCCACACGGTCAGTGGCCACCTTCGGCATGTCTTCACCAAGCTCGGGATCACCTCACGAGTCGAGCTGGCCCGCCTCGTGACCCAGACCGAATCCTCCGCCTGACCGGCGCCCGCCCCGCCATCGGGAAAGAAACGACACACCCACGCGATGTGCGCGTGGGCGGGCCTGTTCGAGAGTAGTCGTGAGCGAACCGACACGGCTTCGGTGCCTCCGAAGCCTCCGCCGAAGGAGCGCGCATGGCTGGTCCAGCGAACATTGTTCTGGTCCACGGCGCGTGGGCTGACGGCTCCTGCTGGAGCGGGGTCATCGAACGCATCCAGGCCGAGGGCTACAAGGTCACCGCGCCGCAGTTCCCCCTGACTTCGCTGGCCGACGACGTTGCCCGTCTCCGGCAGGTCCTGGCTCGGCAGGACGGTCCGACCGTTGTTGCCGGTCACTCCTATGGCGGCCAGATCGTCACCGCGCTCGGTGAGGACGTCGCCAACGTCGCCGGCCTCGTGTACATCGCCGCGTTCGGGCTCGACCAGGGCGAGTCCCTCGGCGGCCTGCTCTCCCAGGGTCCCGTTCCGCCCGCCCTCGTCCACCAGGTCCTCGACGAGCAAGACTTCGTGTGGTTGTCAGAGGACGACTTCACGAACCACTTCGCCGCCGACGTCGAGGCGGCGAGGTCACGGGTGATGTTCGCCGTCCAGCAGCCGTTGGCGGCGAGCACGTTCAACGACGTCATGGGCGTCCCCGCCTGGAAGTCACTGCCTTCCTGGTATCTGGTGGCCACCGAAGACGAGGCCATCCCGCCCGACGCGCAGCGCCTGTTCGCCCAACGCATGGGCGCCTCGACGCTCGAGGTGGCGTCCAGTCATGTCGCGATGGTCTCCCACCCGATCGAGGTGGCCCGGCTGGTGCAGACCGCAGTCGACGCCTGCTCCGGCCGCCACCTGACCTTCGTTGGTGGGCTCAGCGACGAGAAGGTCGTGGTCGGCGCCCGACCCGTAGCTGCTCGAGCGGCACGTGATGGCCTTGCTCGCAGCGAACCTCGGCCCTGGCGGGGGCGCCGCAGCCGGCGTGCTCCAACCGCAATCGCTGGCGCCCGGGGGTCAGGTACTCGTTGCCCCACTGCATCAGCCCGACCAGGGCGGGAAGGAGGGCGCGGCCCTTCTCCGTGAGCGTGTACTCGTGGCGAGTCCGCTGTCCCTGGTCTTGGTAGGCGACCTTGGTCAGGAGTCCGTCGGCGACGAGGGCCCGAAGTCGGGAGGCGAGGCTGCTGGCGCTGAGCCCGAGTCGTCGCTGGAAGTCATCGAACCGCCGGGTCCCGTAGTACACCTCGCGCATGACGAGGAACGACGCCCGGGCGCTGAGGACCTGCAGGGCCCGCACGGTCGGGTCGGTGTCGAGGTCGGGTGGCGTGGTCATTGTCACAGGCTAGCTCACTTGCGTCAGCCGTAGTCAGCCTGTCTAGTATCTGACTATGGAAAACAGTAGTCAGCATGTGGTCGGCGTACCGCTCGCCCCGCAGCAGCGGCGTCCGTGGACCAGGTACGTCGCCCTCGGTGACTCCCTGAGCGAGGGCCTCGGTGATCCGCAGCCCGGCGGCGGCCTGGGCGGGTGGGCGGTGCTGTTGGCGGAGCATCTCCGCCAGGTCCGGCCCGAGATGTCGTTCACCAACCTCGCAGTGCGTGGCTACCGCGCCCGCGACGCCATCCAGCGAGAGCTGCCCGGGGCCATCGCTCTGCAGCCCGACCTGATCACAGTGTTCATCGGCGGCAACGACGTGCTCCTCACGCCCCGGCTCGACGGCGCCCGGTTCGCCGACGAGCTCGACCAGCTCCTTGCCCCGTTCGCCGACCCGTCCGTCACCGTCGTGCTCTCCACCCTGCCCGACCTCGCCGCGGTGAGCCTCCTGCCTCCACCATTGCGCGGGCAGCTCCGCCGACGCGTCGAAACCATCAACGAGGTCATCCGCCAGGCGACGCATCGCTACGACACCGTGCTGCTCGACGCCTGGGCCGAGCCGCGCATCCTCCGGCACGCCATGTGGAGCGTCGACCGCATCCACCCCAGCGCGGCCGGACATCGCCTCATCGCCGCGAGCGTCGCCGAGCTGCTCGGCGTACTCGATTCCACCCCAGCCGAAGAGGACGTCTCGGCGTCACCCTCTGACCTGATTCGCCGGTACGCCGTGGAAATGGCATGGCTGCTTCGTCACGGCCTCGAACGGTCCCCCCTCATGGCGTAGATGCTCTTCCCCAGCCGTCGCTGGAGCACCGATCGATCAAACGGCACATCCGCGCGATGTGCCCGATCCGGTCCGACGACGACCATGACGCTCGAGCGTCCCCCAACGGCGTGGGAGGAGACAGAGAGGGCAGCGCGGATGAGCACGACCATCACGGCTCGGAGCAGGACGATCGACGGCCTCTCGATTCGCTACGCGGAGAGCGAGTCCGACCACGACGTCGACGTTCTCCTGACGAACCCTTGGCCGGAGAGCCTCTACGCCTTCCACGCCGTCTGGCCGGCGTTCTCGCAGCGTGCGCATCTGCTGGCGGTCGACTTGCCTGGCTTTGGCCACTCGGAGCGACGCCGTGAGCTGCTCTCCCCGAGCACGATGGCGGACTTCCTGATTCGGCTGCTGGACGAGTTCGAGCTCGAGCACCCTCATCTCGTCTGCCCCGACATCGGGACCGGCGCCGCCCTTTTCGCCGCGGCGCGACATCCGGGCAGGATCCGCAGTCTGATCGTCGGAAGCGGCGGTGCGATGTACCCGCTCGAGGTGACGGGCTCGCTCAAGACGATCATCGAGGCGCCGGACATGGACTCGTTCCGCGCGATCGACTCACGCGAGATCCTGCGGCCGGCGCTGACCGGCATGAAGGTCGATCTTCCCGATGATGTGCTCGAGGACTACCTCTCCTCCTACGACGGCGATCGCTTCGTCGAGTCCGCCGCCTACGTCCGCAGCTACCCGCAAGACCTCCCAGTCCTCGCCGAGCTCCTGTCGAGCATCACGACACCTGTGCAGATCGTCAGCGGCACTCACGACGACCTGGTGCCGCCCGCCAACGCCGAGTTTCTGCACGAGCGGCTGCCAAGGAGCAGGCTCGACATCCTCGACAGCGGACACTTCGTCTGGGAAGAACAAGCCGATCAGTACGCCGCGCTGGCAACGACGTGGTGGGCGGGTGGCTATGCAAACGTCTGACGACGCTGCGATTCACGCCAGCGCGGCTGGCCCGTTCCCGCTCGATCGAGCTTTTGGAACACGACCTCGTCGAACTCGGAGGAGAGCCCCATCGCCATGAAACCGAATACCCCGCGCACCCGATTCGCGCCCGTCTGCTCAGAGCGGCTCTCGCACTCGCTTGACTGGTGCGACTGATGCCGGGCACAGACAAACAGGCGCCGACAACCAGGCTCGGATACGCCTCCGTGTCGATGCAGCGCGTTGAGGCCAGTAACGCCATCGAGTACGCGTACCGCGACCTCGGTGAGGGGGAGGTGCCATTGGTCCTGTTGCAGCACTTCCGCGGCAACCTCGACAACTGGGACCCCGCCCTCGTTGACGCGCTCGCCGCGGATCGCCGCGTGGTGGCGTTCGACAACGTCGGCGTTGGCGCCACGACCGGCAGGACGCCGAGCACCGTCGAGGCGATGGCGCACGACGCGATCGCCTTCCTCGAGGCGCTGGACATTCGGCCCGTCGATCTGCTCGGCTTCTCGCTCGGGAGCTTCGTTGCGCAGGAGATCGCCCTCATCCGCCCCGACCTGCTGCGGCGGGTCGTGCTGGCGTCCTCGGCGCCGCAGGGTGCGGCGGGGATGCACGGCTGGGCGCCGGAGGTCATCGGCGCGGTCGGTCGGCCCGAGACGAGCCCTGAGGGATACGTCTCTGTCTTCTTCGCCCCGACGGACACGAGTCGCGGAGCGGGCCTGCAGGCCGCCGGGCGCATCTTCGGGGGAAGGACAACCGACCGGGACGAGCCGACGACGTGGCAGACCCGTCAGGCGCAGTATGACGCCGTCTGCGCCTGGGGCATCCCGAACCATTCGCTGCTCCAGCGAGTCGCCGCGATCGACCTCCCGGTGTTCGTCGCCAACGGCGACAGCGACCCGATGATCCTGCCGCGCTACTCGCACCTGCTGGCGGGACTCCTCCCGGACGCACGGGTCACGATCTACCCGGACTCGGCCCACGGCTTTCTCTTCCAGCACCACAGCCGGTTCGCTGCCGACGTGCACTCCTTCCTCCAAGCGTCCAAGACATCCGCATGAGGAACACGCCTGCTCATCCGGAAGTCCGGGCACTCCTCGGGTTTGTGTGGATGGATCTGGGGTGAAGCCCGTCAGGGCTTCGTCCTTGCTGGCCGGCGCTGCCGCCCGTTCTGGGTGTGTTCTCTGCCAGGTGCTGGCAGAGATCCCGCCCAGAGGGCGCGATGGCACGATTCCCGTGACCCACGGCATCAATCACGATGAACTCCAACCAGTCGCCATTCACGGCGTAGTCGAACGAATCGCCACCTGTCGAGTAGGCCGGTTCGAGCACGCCAGCGATCGACGCTCCGGACGCTTGACCGGACAGCGGTGGCAGCAGATCCGACTGCATCTCCGCCGCGGTCGAGAGAGTACGAACTCGCCGAGACCGCAGGACGAGGTCCGGGTAGCGACGCTTGGTGACCAAAGCCGATCCATCGGCACCCTCGTCGCCGCGTTGACGAAATCACCGGCGGCCCGGGCAACGTCAGGGTCAAGGCGACCGCTCCTCTCGCCACCCGCGACAGTCACAGCCCGACCCTCCGCCCACACCGGACCGTGCCGAACAGCCCGACACCGCACGCACCGGACAGCGCCCGTTATCGACCCCTGCGCGGCATGTAGAGACGATGGCTCGGCAGAAGCGCCCTCGTCGGACGTTCACCCCCAGCGTTCAAGTCGGAGGTGGTCGACCCTGGCTCACGTCGCAGACCGCATTGCGAGTGCGGCTCGGAGCGCACGTCAATGATTCGCGGTCATCCGGCCGACGGGAACGCCGGTCATCCGCTGGAAGCGACGGGGCGTCACGAGTGCCGCCAGCACGGCGACGATGCCAACGACGATCGGCACCCACACGAACCCCTGCTCGGTCCCGAGCTCATCGACCATCCAGTCCGCCTCGGCGAGGATGCCGAGACCACCGACGACCAGCGCGAGCCCGATCAGGGCGACGAGCCAGCGACCGCCGGGTCGCAGCGAGAACAGAACCAACAACGCGCCGGCGACGATCTCGACGATCCCCAGGAGGGGGGTGTGGTCCCAGCTGAGCACCGACTCGACCGGCTCGTTCAACGGCGCGGCCATCCCGGTCTCCAGGAGCGCGGCGATGCCGAGCGCAACGAGCGCGACACCGGCGACCATCGCGAGTACCTGCCCGAAGGAGAACGACCGCTCGCGCACGACCTCGATGGGTTCGTCCTCCAACAAGGCGAACCGATCGTCACGATCGATCCGGTCCTCGGGGACCACGTCGTCATGCCCGGTGCGCCCGTCGTAGTCCGCGACTGGGTGGTCGTCGCTGACTGGGTCGTCGACCACACGGTCATGACGGCGGAGGCGGTGATCGTTGCTCGCGGCGTTGCCTCTGCATGAAAGCCTCCTGGTGGCCTGATCGAAAAGATGATTCCTAGTCGAGCGCTTGTCGGACCCCACGTACCCGAGCCGAAGAACTCCCAGGTCAGGGCACCCGTGGCTGTGCGGACATCACCCAGAAGGTCCCGACCCGGAGCCGCCGGCCCGGCTCCGATGGCGATCTGCGTCACCGAAACCGCGGTCGATGGCGGAAACGGTGACACAAATGCTGCGGGTGTACGTTCGGCTGGCGCCTTCAGGCGTGCCCGTCAGCGGCACCCTGACGACAGAGAGCGGGTCCGACTGCCTCTACCGTCGCGGCCAGGCACCAGCCGGTCGGGCAGGCGGGGTGAGGAGACGAACACAATGGAATTCCTGGTCGAGTTCGAGATCAACGTTCCGGTCGGAACGCCGGAATCTGAGGTTCGGGATCGCGAGGACGCCGAGGCAGCCGCGGCGGCCGAGCTGGCACGGGAAGGGCATCTCGTGCGCGTCTGGAAGCTGACCGCCGCAGCCGGCGAAGCCAAGGTCCTTGGCCTGTACGACGCCGACAGCCGAGCGCAACTCGACAAGCTGCTCCGCGCTCTGCCGATCTACGAGTGGATGCGTGTGACTATGACTCCGCTCGAGCCCCATCCCAACGACCCGGCGCCGCCACGGAGCCACCCATGAGCGAGCGAGTCTTCGAGCGAGCGAATCGGCGACACAGTCTTTTCGCTCATGGCCGAGTGCCTGCTGCGCTCCTGCTCGGCGTCACCGTCCACGGTGAGGTGCTTACATGAGCAATCAGCTTCCTGACCCTCGCCTCACCCAGGTCTACCGGCTGGAAGCTACCCTCGCGCAGCCGCTCGACCTCGGCGAGACCGCCCAAGGCCACCGGCGCATCGTGCCACTGACCGGTGGAACATTCACCGGTCCGGAACTCAACGGGAAGCTGCTGCCAGGCGCCAGCGCCGACTGGCAGATCGTCCTGCCAGACGGCACCGCCCTCGGAGATGTCCGCTACACGCTGGAGACCGACAGCGGCGACCTGCTCTACGTCCAATCACGAGGTGTGCGCCACGGGAGCGCCGAGGTCCTCTCACGTCTCGGGCGCGGTGAGGATGTCGACGCCAGCGAGTACACATTCCGCACCTCAACCCAGATCGAGACCGCCGCTCCCCACCTCGACTGGTTGAACAAGGGCGTGTTCATCAGCGTCGCCGGCCGCCAGGCCACAGGCGTGATCTACGAGACCTACCTCGTCGGATGAGTCTGCCGATGAGTATTGCCGGCAGGGCGAGTCTGTCTCGGGGTGGCATGTCAGCGAGGCTGGCGTCAGCCGCTGGCCTGCACCGCTGGTTCATCCCAGGACATGGAGGTGATTCGCGATGGCGACGTTCGCGTTGATCCACGGTGGCGGCGACGTCGGTTGGTATTGGCACCTGGTGGAGCGCGTGCTGCGCCAGCGGGGCCACGACGTGGTCGCGCCCGATCTCCCCTGCGACGACGACACCGCCACCCTGCGGGACTACGCGGAAACCGTGGTCGAAGCCATCGGCAACCACCGGAACGTCATCGTGGTAGGCCAGTCGTACGGCGGGTTCACCGCGCCGCTCGTTGCCGAATGGAGTTCGGTCGACGGGCTGGTCCTTGTCGCCGGCATGGTTCCGGCACCTGGCGAGAGTCCGGCGGAGTGGTGGACGAACACTCGCTACCGCCAGGCCGTGGAGGAGCAGGCCCAGCGTGACGGCGGCCTGACCGGCAGCGACGACCCGTTCGTCGCCTTCTACCACGACGTGCCTCGTGCTCTCGCCGAGGAGGCCATGAGGAGGGAGCGTTCCGAATCCGATGTGGCGTACAACAGCCCGTGGCCGCTCGCCGCGTGGCCCGCCGTCTCGACGAGGTTCGTGGTGTGCACCGAGGATCGGTTCTTCCCGGCCGGGTTCCTGCGGCGGGTGGTGGACGAGCGGCTCGGGATCGTTCCCGACGAGATCGCGGCGGGCCACTGCGTCGCGCTCAGCCGCCCCGAGGAGTTGGGGCGCCTGCTCGACAGCTACGCGCGCGCACGCGGCGTGGCTCGTGACGGACCGTTGGCCCTCTGAGCATGCAGACGTTCCCCGACGGCGACTTCTACGACGCCGAACTGCGCCGCCACAACGCCCATCTCCGCGCCGCCGCCGGGGTGCGCCCTGAGGACAGGGTCCTCGACATCGGGTGTGGCACCGGGCAGACCACCCGCGAAGCCGGCCGCGCCGCCATCAACGGCAGTGCACTCGGCGTGGACACGTTGGCCCCCGGGCTGGAGCGCGCTCGTCGACTGACCGCCGCCGAGGGACTGCGCAACGTCTCCTATGAGCATGGCGACGGGCAATCGCACCGCTTCCCGTCTGCGCACTTCGACCTGTGCATCAGCCGCTTCGGAACGATGTTCTTCAATGACCCGGTCGCCGCGTTCACCAACATCGAACGAGCGCTGCGACCAGTGGCGCGACTGGTCATGCTCGTCTGGCAGGACGCCGACCGCAACGAGTGGTTCACCGCTCCCCGACAGGCACTCGTCGGGTCGAGCCCACCCACACCGTCTCCGAGCGACCTGGAGGCGTTCTCGCTGGCCGATCGCGCCGTCACTCGGCGCATCCTCACGTCCGCCGGCTTCGCCGAGATCGGCTTCATCGCCGTAGAGGAACCCGTGTACTACGGCGAGAACTGCGATGCCGCCCTAGACGCCGTACTTCGCTTGCGGCACACCAGCGACCTCCTCGCCACCCTTGACGTCGACACCGCTGAGAGGGCGCTCGACCGGCTGCGAGCCACCCTCGCAGCCCACGACACCAGCGAAGGCGTGCTCTTCGACTCCACGCGCCTGGATCGTTACCGCGCGGTCACTCGCCACGTCGCCGCACCGCTGACAACCGACGCGGGTTCGACCAACATGGAGCCGACGGCAACGAGCAGCGGCGACCGGGTTTGACGCGGCGCCAGTGCCAGAACCAGTGGGCGACCAGTCACCGGCACCCGATGAGGCAAGCGCCGGCTCGAAGTCACGCCACCAACGAGGCAATCGTTGCCTGCCGCGGCACTAGCGGGGCGCTACTCGCCGGGGAGAAGCGCCAGCGCGTTCTCGATGCCCCGCTCGAGTACTTCGTCGGCGAGCCGTCGGTCCGCGAGCGCGCGAGAGAGCTGCAGCGTGCCGATCAGGAGCGCGAACAGGCTGAGCGTCTGCCCGCGCGCTGACTGAGGATTGCCGGGCGTCAGGCGGGAGGCGATCTCGTCGACCAGTCCCAGGAACCCGTCGGTGTAGGCGTGCTTGGTGGCATCGCCACAGCGCCCGATCTCGTCGAGCAGGGCGGCGGAAGGGCAGCCGTGCTCTGGGTCGTCGCGGTGCTCGATCGAGAGGTACTCGCGCACCAGCTGCTCGACTCCCTCGCGGTCGGCCGCCTGCGCGCTGTAGCGCTCCAGCTGTTGGCGCAGCTGGTCGGCGACCGCGTTGGCGACGAGGTCCTCCTTCGATGCGAAGTGGGCGTAGAAGGCACCGTTGGTCAGCCCCGCGTCCGCCATCAGCGCGGAGACGCCGGAGCCGTCGATGCCATCACGCTTCAAACGGTGACCGGCGGCCTCGATGATCCTCCGCCTGGTCGCTTCCTTGTGTTCCTTGCCGTACCGGGCCACACGCGCCTCCTCGTGTCGAACGACACATCGCCTTCGCTCTTCGAAGCCGATTATAGTATGATCATAATGCAATAGGCAGGAGCAGATGATGACAGCAACTCGGCCGGTGGCGCTGCCCACGACGGAGCGGACCACCACGACAAGGATCGATCGAGCTGCGAGCGGCGACGTGGTCACGTCGTACACGAACGCATCGACCCGCACGGTCTCCGCTGGGGGTGTCGACTTCGCCTATCGCGAGCTCGGCCCGAAGGCTGGCGTGCCGGTGATCTTCCTCACCCACCTGGCCGCCGTGTTGGACAACTGGGACCCTCGAGTCGTCGACGGCATCGCCGCGCGGCACCGGGTCATCACGTTCGACAACCGCGGCGTTGGCGCTTCGAGCGGTTCCACGACCAACACCATCGAGGCGATGGCGAAGGACGCTGTCGCCTTCATCCGGGCGCTGGGTCTCGAGAAGGTCGACCTCTTCGGCTTCTCGATGGGCGGCATGATCGCTCAGGTGATCGCCGCGGACGAACGGCAGCTCGTCCGCAAGCTGATCCTCGCCGGCACGGGTCCCGCTGGCGGTGAGGGCATCACGAACGTGACCCGGATCGCGCACCTCGACACCCTTCGAGGGCTGCTCACCTTGCAGGACCCGAAGCAGTTCCTCTTCTTCACCAGGACGCCCGACGGGCGTCGAGCCGGCAAGGCGTTCTTGGCGCGCTTGAAGGAGCGCACCGAGAACCGCGCTCACGCAACAGCCAGCCCGCCAGGACCGAACTGGGCGCGATCTCCGACGACAGCAGTTGGCAGAGAATGCGCCCAGAAAGTCAGTTGTTGAAGTGCTTGGCCACGATCACCTCGGTCGACTTGATGATCACCACGACGGCGTCACCCGGGGCGAGGTCGAAGTCGGCAGCGGCGTCCTTGGTGATCGCCGCGGTGAGCGGTTGGCCGCCGCCGAGCACGGCTCTGACGGTGGACATGACCTCACCGTGATGCACGTCGGTCACCGTGCCGGGGAGCTGGTTGCGGGCGCTGAGCCGCAGATCCGGTTTGCCTGCGTCGGGCCGGCCGGGCGGGTGGAGGGCCTCGTCGAGGAACCGGCGCACGGCGCGGGCGCTCTCTCGTCGCCACACGTCGACGAGATCATCCTCGGCGCTGGTCGACGTCAACGCGTCGATCGTCGGGGCGAACAACTGCTGCTGCGTCGCCAACAGATCCTCGTTGTCGAGACCCGCCCGCTCGCGCAGGAACAGCTTGACGAGCAGCTCGGTGCGCACCTCGCGCAGGTGCTCGACGGGGGTGTCCAGCCACTTCTTGGCGAGACGCCGCCCGGCCGGGGTGGCGGCGAGGATGACCCGGTCGCGTCCGCGTCCGGCGGCCTGACCGGTCCGGGTGATCAGTCCCTCGTCGACCAGGCCGTCGATCGCCCGATACGTCAGCGGCCTGGTCAGCGTCCAGATCCGCCCGAGCTCACCGTCGGGTGCGAGGATCGTGCCCAGGGCCCAGCCGTGGGACACCTTCTGGCTGATCAGGGTCAGACAGACCCATTCAGCAAACGGCAACTGGGTCGGCATGGCATCAGGCGTAGCCGATCGGGGCGGGACGCGATGCACGATCGCGGTGGCTGGCACCCTGTCAGAGTAGTCAGATCCTTTATTGTCGAGCTGAGGACCTGACTACAGTGCCAGGTCATGACCAAGACGTCCCGCCGGCTGCTCGTCCCCGTCGCCGCCTTGGCCCTGCTCGCCGCCGCCTGCGGAGACGACGATGACGACGATGGCGCAGCGTCGACCAGCGCCGCCCCGGCGGCACCTCTCACGTCCGCCGCGCCGAGTCGACTGCCGCGCCGGCCCCACCGCCGTCGCTACCACCGAGGCACCGGCCAGCACGGCGCCGGCGGGGGTCGAAGGCGAGATCACGGTGTTCGCCGCGGCGTCGCTGACCGAGTCGTTCACCGAGGTCGGCGAAGCGTTCACGGCGGCGAACCCGGACGCCTCGGCGACGTTCAGCTTCGACGCCTCTTCGGCTCTGGTGCAGCAGATCATCGAGGGCGCCCCGGCCGACGTGTTCGCCTCGGCCGACGCCGCCAACATGACCAAGCTGACCGACGCCGGCCTCAACGGCAGCGAACCGGTGATCTTCGCCACCAACCTGCTGACGATCATCGTCGCCCCGGGCAACCCGCTGGGCATCACCGGAGTCGCCGACCTGGCCAATGCCGACATCAAGACCGTGGTCTGTGCGCCCGAGGTGCCCTGCGGCAACTACGCCAACCAGATCTTCACCACCGCCGCCGTCACCGTGACTCCGGTCAGCCTCGAGCAGAACGTCCGCGGCGTGGTCACCAAGGTCACCGCCGGTGAGGCCGACGCCGGCATCGTCTACGTCACCGACGTCACCGCCGCCGGTGACACCGCCGACATGGTCGAGATCCCCGACGACATCAATGTCGTCGCCGAGTACCCGATCGCCACCGTCGCCGCCTCCCAGAACCAAGAGGTCGGTGAGGCGTTCATCGACTTCCTCACCGGCCCCGACGGCCAGGCCATCCTGGCCGACTACGGCTTCGAGGCACCATGAGCGTGGCGGCGTCCGACCCCCCGGTCGCCGTCCGCCACCGTCGGGTCGGGCAGGAACGTCTGCCCGTCCCGGCGCTCGTCCTCGCCGGCATCGCCATCGCCTTCTTCGCCCTGCCCTTCCTGGGGCTGTTGTGGAAGGCGCCGTGGGGCGACGCCTGGTCGATCCTCACCTCCGACAGCGCGCTCACCGCCCTCCGGCTGTCGCTGTGGTGCTCGCTGTGGGCCACCCTCGCCGCGTTGCTGTTCGGCGTGCCGCTGGCCTGGCTGCTGGCCAGGGTGTCGTTCCCCGGACGCGGCCTGGTGCGCGCCCTGTGCACCCTGTCGATGGTCCTGCCCCCCGTGGTCGCCGGCGTGGCCCTGTTCTACTCACTCGGCCGCCGCGGCTTGTTGGGCCAGTACCTCGATCGCTGGTTCGGGTTCACCCTGCCGTTCACCACCGTCGGCGTGATCGTCGCCCAGACCTTCGTCGCCATGCCGTTCCTCGTCATCACCGTCGAGGCCGCCTTCCGCCAGCTCGACACCCGTTACGAAGACGCCGCCCGCACCCTCGGCGGATCACGTTGGTACGTGTTCCGCCGCGTCACCCTCCCCGCCATCCGCCCCGGGCTGATCGCCGGCGCCGTCCTCGCCTGGGCTCGCGCCCTCGGTGAGTTCGGTGCGACGATCACCTTCGCCGGCAACTTCCCCGGGCGCACCCAGACCATGCCCCTCGCCATCTACCTGACCAACGAGATCGACCCCGACGAAGCGATCGTCTTGAGTCTCGTGCTCATCGCCGTCTCGTTCGGGGTGCTCGTCGCCCTGCGCGAGCGGTTCCTCGGCGGCGGGCGGCCACCGGCCGCATGACCCTCGAGGCCCGGATCGTCCACACCCTCGGCACGTTCCGGCTCGACATCGACGTCACCGCCAAGAGTGGCGAAACCGTCGCCGTGCTCGGCCCCAACGGTTCCGGCAAGACCACCCTGTTCCGCTGCCTCGCCGGGCTCCTGCCGATCGACGGCGGCCGCATCGACCTCGACGGCGAACCGCTCGACGACCCCGCCACCGACGTGTTCGTCCGCCCCGAACACCGCCCCGTCGCCGTCGTCTTCCAGGACTATCTCCTGTTCCCCAACCTGACCGCGCTGGAGAACGTCGCCTTCGGCCTCCGCGCCCGCGGCATCGCCAAGACGGACGCCCGAGCCAGCGCCGCCACCTGGCTCGAGCGTGTCGGGCTCGCCGACCACGCCGCCCACCGGCCCCGCGCCCTCTCCGGCGGCCAGGCCCAACGCGTCGCCCTGGCCCGCGCCCTGGCCACCGAGCCGCGCCTGCTGCTCCTCGACGAGCCGCTCGCCGCCCTCGACGCCGGCACCCGCGGTGACGTCCGCCGGGACCTGCGCCGCCACCTCACCACCTTCGACGGCGTGCGCCTCCTCGTCACCCACGACCCGGTCGACGCCTACGCCCTCGCCGACCGCGTCGTCATCCTCGAACGAGGTGGCGTCGTCCAGACCGGCACCCTGGCCGACGTCACTGCCCACCCCCGCTCCCGCTACATCGCCGACCTCGTCGGCGTCAACTTGCTCGCCGGCACCGGCCGCGACGGCACCATCATCCACCACCACCGGCGGCACGATCATCCCCGCCGACCACGTCGACGGACCCGTCTTCGCCGTCATCCAACCCCACAGCGTCGCGCTGTACCCCACACCACCCGACGGCAGCCCCCGCAACGTGTGGGCCTCCATCGTCATCGACGTCGACCGCCAAGCCGAACGCGTCCGCGTCCGGCTGCAAGGCGACGTCCCCCTCGTCGCCGAGATCACTCCCGCCGCCCTCGACGCCCTCACCCTCCAACCCGGCGACCACATCTGGGCCACCGTCAAAGCCACCGACGTCACCACCTACCCCGCCTGACCGCGCAACAGCAACGCGATCGGAAGCTCAGGTGAACGCGCTGTGGCCTGTGATGTCGCGGCCGACGATGAGCGTCTGGATCTCGGCCGTGCCCTCGTAGGTCACGAGCGCCTCCATGTCCAGGGAGTGGCGGATCACGTGGTAATCGAGCAGGATTCCGTTCCCGCCCAGCACGTCTCGCGCCAGACGGCACACGTGGCGGGCCTTGACGGTGTTGTTGACCTTGGCCAGCGCGGCGATCGTGTCCGTGAAGCGACCCTGCTCGATCAGTCGGCCGAGTTGCAGGCAATAGAGCTGCATCGCCGTGACCTCGCTGAGCATCTCGACGAGCTTCTCCTGGATCATCTGGAACCTCGCCAGCGGGCGACCGAACTGCGTGCGTTCCTTGGCGTAGGTCAACGCCACCTCGTATGCCGCCACTGCATGCCCGAGCGCGCTCCACGCGACCGAGTTGCGTGTCCCGGTGAGTACCCGCCCGGTGTCCTTGAATGAGTTCGCGTGCGCCAGGCGGTTGGCATCGGGCACCCGGCAGTTGGTGAGCGCGATGTCGGCGTTCCACACCGAGCGCAGCGCCATCTTGCGCTCGATCTTCTGCGCGTCGTAGCCGGGCGTACCCTTCTCGACGACGAACCCCTTCACTTGGCCGTCAGCGGTGTCGCGCGCCCAGACGATGACGTGGTCGGCGATGGTGCCATTGCCGATCCACCGTTTCGCCCCGTTGAGCATCCAGTCGTCCCCGTCCCGCGTCGCCGTGGTCTCGAGGATGACGGTGTCCGAGCCATGGTCGGGCTCGGTCAGCGCGAACGCCCCGATCTTGTCGAGGCGGGCCATGTCCGGCAGCCATCGTTGCTTCTGCTCGTCGGAGCCGAGCAGGGCGATCGATTGCATCGCCAGGCCGCAGTGCACCCCGACGAACGTGGCGATGCTCCCGTCCCCGCGGCTGAGCTCCATGTTGATCAGGCCGCTCGCCGTCGCGCTCATCGGTGGACACCCGTATCCCTCGATTCCGTCGCCGATGATGCCGAGCCCTGCCATCTTCGCGATCAGCTCGAACGGGAACTCGGCGGCCTCCCACAGGAGGTTGATGACCGGAAGCACCTCCTCGTGGACGAAGCGACGGGTGCGGTCGAGGTAGTCGAGCTCGCTCTCGGTGAGCTGCTCCTTGACCAGGAAGTAGTCGGTCATCCGGCTCGTGCCGATGTCGCCGCGGATTTCGTCGACGGCCTGCAACACAGTTCCCCCTTCCTCAGCGGCGGCGGACCGACCGGCCAGCTCGCCAAGTATTGCGCGATCACGTAGGACGATGTGCCCCCAGGTGAGACCGTTGCTACGTTGGCGATCGGCAGGGCTGCGACGAGGAGCCCTCGCACTGGGGACACGCGTGACGACACAGCAGGACCGCACCGGCGAGTGGCCATCGCTGATCGACGTCGTCGGGCGGCCGCTCAGCGTGGCCGTACGCCGCGGCAGCAGTGGCCGGACGCCGCTGCTGCTGATGAACGGGATCGGTGCACCACTCACCACGTTCGAGCCGTTCATCGACGCGCTCGACCACCGGCTCGAAGTGATCAGCTTCGACGTGCCGGGGGTCGGTGGTTCGCCGGCGCCGTCGCAGCCGTATCGCTTCCGGTCGCTGGCGCGGCTCGTCGCCCGACTCCTCGACGCGCTCGGCTACGCCACGGTGGATGTGCTCGGGATCTCCTGGGGTGGCGCGCTGGCCCAGCAGTTCGCGTTCACCGAACGCCAGCGTTGCCGGCGTCTCGTGCTGGTTTCTACCGGGACCGGTTCGATCATGGTGCCCGGCTCTCCCGCAGTGCTGTCGAAGCTGGTGACGCCGCGGCGGTACACCGACCGCGGGTACATGTCCCGCATCGCCCCCGACATCTACGGCGGCAGCGTGCGCACCGACGCAGCGCGCCTGACATCGTTGCTCAGATCGTTCGGGCGCGGGCCGAGCCGGCGGGGCTATGCGTTCCAGCTGCTCGCCGGCGCCGGCTGGACGAGCGTCGGCTTCCTCCCGTTCCTGCGTCAGCCAACGCTCGTGCTGGCGGGTGACGACGACCCGATCGTCCCGGTGCTCAACGGCCGCATCATCGCCGGGCTCATCCGCAACTCCCGGCTCCACGTCTACTCGGGGGGCCACGTCGACCTGGTCGGGAATCCGCATCTGCTTGCACCGATCATCGAGGAGTTCCTGAACACGCCCGGTCCGGGTGCACCGCAGAGTCCGCCACCACGAACGGAGAACGAATCGTGAACCTCGCCGGCAACCTGACGCGCACCGCCGTCGACCTTCCGGACGCCGTGGCGATCCGCCTCGACGACACCGCAATCACGTACCGCCAGCTGGATGCGGCGTCGCAACGCGTCGCCGGGTTGCTGCGTGACCGGGGTGTGCAGCCCGGCGATCGGGTCGCCATCATGTTGCCGAACGTGCCGCCGTTCGCCGTGCTGTACTACGGCATCCTGCGCGCCGGCGCCGTCGTGGTGCCGATGAACCCGCTGCTCAAGGCGCGCGAGGTCGCCTACTACCTCGGCGATTCGGGTGCTCGGCTGATGTTCGTCTGGGAGGGGTTCGCCGAGGAGGCCATCGCCGGCGCCGAACACTCCGGAACGGAAGCGATCGTCATCGAGCCCGCCGGGTTCACCACGCTGCTGGCCAGCTCGGCGCCTGTCGCCGATGTCGTCGACCGGGACGGTGCCGACACCGCGGTGATCCTGTACACCTCGGGCACGACCGGGCAGCCGAAAGGCGCCGAGCTGACCCACGACAACCTGTCGCGCAACACGCAGCTCAGTGTCGAGGATCTCATCGCGGTCACGCCGCACGATGTCGTGTTCGGTGGCCTTCCTCTGTTCCACGTGTTCGGGCAGACCTGTGGACTCAACGCGGCGGTGGCGTCCGGTGCCACACTGACATTGCTGCCGCGCTTCGACCCGACGAAGGCGTTCGAGGTGCTCGTCCGCGACAAGGTCACCGTCTTCCAGGGGGTCCCGACGATGTACACCGCCCTGGTCAACCACCCGGACCGCGAGAACTACGACCTCTCGGCGCTGCGAGTCTGTGTGTCCGGCGGAGCGGCGATGCCGGTGGAGGTGATGACGGCGTTCGAGCAGGCATTCGGCTGCGTCGTGCTGGAGGGCTACGGCTTGTCCGAGACGTCCCCGGTCGCGTCGTTCAACCTGCCCGGCAGGCGCAAGGCCGGCTCGATCGGCACCCCGGTCAGCGGGGTCGAGTTCCGTGTGGTCGATGACGCTGGCAACGACGTCGCCCGCGGCGACATCGGTGAGATCGCCATCCGCGGGCACAACGTGATGAAGGGCTACTGGGCCAAACCGGACGAGACCGCCAAAGCGATCCGCAACGGCTGGTTCCACACGGGGGATATGGCCCGGCAGGATGAGGACGGCTTCTACTTCATCGTCGACCGCAAGAAGGACATGATCATCCGCGGCGGGTACAACGTGTACCCGCGCGAGATCGAGGAGGTGCTCTACGAGCATCCCGCCGTCGCCGAGGCCGCCGTGCTCGGCGTCCCCCACGTCGAGCTCGGCGAGGAGGTCGGCGCGGCGGTGACACTCAAACCGGGCGCCACGGCGACGGTCGAGGAGCTGCGTGACTTCGTCAAGGGTCAAGTCGCGGCGTACAAGTACCCGCGCCACGTCGAGCTGTTCGACGCCCTGCCCAAGGGGCCGACCGGCAAGATCCTCAAGCGGGAGATCCACCTCACATCGGAACTGGAGGGCCAGTCATGACCCGGGCATCAGACGCCGACGAACTGGCCGCACCGCTCGACGCGATGCTGGTCGACGCCGCACTCGGTCCGTGGCGGCGCTTCCTGCCGAACAGCTCGGTGGCGACCTGGGTCGGCAAGCTCGCCGCCAGCCCGGGCCAATCGCTCCCTCGCGTCGGCACGCTGGCGACCCAGATCGGGGAGATCCTGCGGGGCCGATCCGACATCGCAGCGGAGAAGGGCGACCGCCGCTTCGCCGACCCGGCATGGCAGTCGAACCCGATCCTGCGCCGCGTGATGCAGTCGTACATCGCGACGACAGGCGCGGTCGGTGAGCTCATCGACGTCGCCGATCTCGACTGGCGGGACGGGCGGCAGGTGCGCTTCTTCGCCGAGCAGTGGACCGAGGCGCTGGCGCCCAGCAACGTGCCGCTGCTCAACCCCACCTCGCTGAAGGTGGCCGTCGACCAGGGCGGTCTCAGCTTGGCCAGAGGGGCACGGAACTTCGTCAACGACCTTCGCGAGTCGCCGCGGATCCCCGAGATGGTCGACACGTCCGGCTTCACGGTCGGCGAGAACCTCGCCGCGACACCCGGCGCGGTGGTGTTCCGCTCCGAGGTGCTCGAGGTGATCCAGTACACGCCGCAGTCCGAGAAGGTGCGCAGCGTGCCGCTGCTCGTCGTGCCGCCGACGATCAACAAGTTCTACGCCATCGACCTCGCGCCGGAGCGCAGCCTCGTCGAGTTCTTCGTGCGCAGCGGCCAGCAGGTGTTCATGATCTCGTGGCGGAACCCGGACGCACGCCACGCCGACTGGGGTCTCGCAACCTACGTCCATGCGGTGGTCGATGCGATCGGCGCCGTCGAGAAGGTGACCGGCGCCGATCGGACACTCGTCGCGGGAGCGTGCTCGGGCGGCATCATCGCGGCGACCACGCTCGGCTATCTCGCCGGGCGCGGTGACCTCGAGCGGATCGCCGGGCTGACCCTGCTCGTCACCGTCATCGACAGCTCCCAGGCGGGCGACGTGGCCGCACTCACCGAAGGCCCGTACGAGAGCTCACTGGCCGCGGCCGCCAAGGCGATGTCACGGCGCGCTGGATACATGGACGGCCGCAAGCTCGCCGAGGTCTTCGCCTGGCTCCGGCCCCGCGATCTCGTGTGGAACTACTGGGTCAACAACTACCTCTGCGGCAACAAGCCCCCCGCGTTCGACATCCTCGTGTGGAACGCCGACACCACCCGGATGTCGGCGCAGCTCCACGCCGACTTCATCGACCTTGCGATGGGCAACCTGCTCACGGAGCCCGGTGCCATTGTGATCGACGACGTCCCGATCGACCTGTCCAAGATCGATGTCGACGCCTACCTCGTGGCCGGCATCTCCGACCACATCACGCCGTGGGAGAACTGCTACCGCACCATCGCGCTGCTCGGCGGCGCCAGCACGTTCGTCCTGTCGCGCAGCGGGCACATCGCCGCGCTCGTGAACCCGCCGACGAACCCGAAGGCAAACTTCCAACTCAATACCGACAACGTTCCGGACGCCGCCGACTGGCTGCAGGGAGCGACGACTGAGCCGGGCTCGTGGTGGCCGCATTGGGACCGGTGGCTCGCCGAACGTAGCGGCGCCGACAAGCCAGCCCCCGCCAAGCTCGGCAGCCGCACGCTCAAACCCCTGGCCGACGCGCCCGGCACCTACGTGTTCGAAACCTGACGAGCTGTTGGAGGCCTGGTTCGCCGTCGCCTTGAAACGGTGACGGCACGAAGCCAGTCGGCGGCGTCGGGTCAGGGGGCAGCTCGTAGCACGGCGGCCTTCATCCAGTGGCAGGCCAGCAACGCCAGCTCGACGTCGAGCCGCCCGTCGCGCAGCGGTCGGCCGCGCGACCTCCTCGGCCTTGCGCACCCGGTACTGCGCGGTGTTGCGGTGAAGGAACAGCTGCTCGGCGGTCGCCGTGTAGCTGCCTCCGTTCTGGAGGAACACGCGGGCCGTCTCTCGCAGCCCCTCGTTGCGGCTCGAGTCGACGGCCAGCGCACCGAGCGTTTCGTGGATCCAGGCGCGTGCCGAGTCGAGATCGGCGCACAGCATGGCGATCGGTGCGACGTCGACGAAGGGTGTGATGAGTGCCCGCTGGTCACCGGCGGCGAGCGCCACGCGGCGCGCGCTCATCGCTTGACGATGGCTGCGGCGGAACCCCTCGATCCCCCGTGCGGGCTCGCCGACAGCGAGGGAAACGGTTGGTTCGCTCTGCGTCGCGGCGTCGAGCTCCTTGGCCTTGGCCAGGCTCGGCTTCGAGGGGATCCACGCCCAGGCACTGCTCTCGTCGGCCGGGACCACGAGCGGCGCGGCGGCGCAGCCGAGGTCCCTGCCGAGCGCGCCGATGAACCTGCGGATGCGTTCGAGCGCGTCGGCCGCAGCAGGCTCGTCGACCCAGGCGACGATGCCGACGTGGTGCTGGTCGAGGCGGTAGCCGAGGGCGTGCTCCGTGGCACCGACGTCGACCGGCCCGCTCCGCAGCAGCTCGCGCACCCGCATCGCCAGCACTGCGCTGCGATCGCGCAGCCAGCCATCTCGTGCCTGGGCGTACGTGGTGAGCACCTGCTCGACGACGCGGTCGACGTAGTCGGACACGGTCTCGATCATCTCCAGGGTGGCCAACCCTTCGAGGTGATCGCCCGACGACTGGCGTAGGAGCTCCTCGATGCAGTGGCGCAGGAACCGCGCCTGGCCGACGCGGTAGGCACGGATGAGGAGGGCTGCCGGCACATCCTGTTGGGCGAGACGTCGGGCGTAGTCGACGGCCGCGGCGGGCGCATCGATCGAGACCGGCGCACCCGCGTCGGTGAGCGCACGGAGGGCCCTGTCGAGGTTCTCGCCGATGCTCGCTTGGAGCAACGAGGCGGACTCGACGGCTTGGAGCCCGGGAATGTTCTCTTCGATGACCGTTTGGACGTCGCCGGTCACCGCGGCGAGCCGCTGTCCCACGGTGCCCGCCACCGACTCGATCAGTGCACGAACACGAGGATCGCCTCGCTCCACGGCGCCCATGGTACGAGGGGCCCGCTGGCTCGACGTCAGGCGTGTCGTCACCAGCTCGCGGAGCTCGGGCTTGGCGATCTTGCCGACGGCGTTCTTCGGCAGGGCGTCGAGGACGACCACGTCGCGGGGCACCTTGAACCGGGCGAGCGACGTCGAGCACAGCTCGACCAACTCCTCCGGCGTCACCGATCCGGGGTTGCGAAGCGCGACGAACGCCACCGGTTCCTCGCCGAGGATGGCGTGCGGGCGTCCGACGACTGCGGCTTCCAGGACCGCCGGATGGGTGTAGAGGACGTTCTCGATCTCCTTCGGGTAGATGTTCTCACCACCGCGGATGATCATGTCCTTGACCCGGTCGACGAGGACGAGGTAGCCGTCGGCGTCGAAGTAGCCGACGTCGCCGGTGTGCAGCCAGCCATCCTCGAGGGTGCGGGCCGTCTCTTCGGGCTTGTTGAGGTAGCCGCGCATGACGTTGGGGCCGCGGACGATCACCTCGCCCTGCCCTTCGGTCGTGGGCCTCCCGTCGATGTCGAGCAGGGCGACCTCCTGGCCGGGCAACGGGAGCCCCACGGTGCCGGCCTTGCGCGGCCGGTCGATCGGGTTGATGGTCGCCGCGCAGGTGCACTCGGAGAGGCCGTACCCCTCGACGATCGTCGTGCCGTAGCGCTGCTCGAACCGGGCGATGAGATCGGCGGGCATCGGAGCTGCGCCGCAGACGGCAAAGCGCACCGACGAGGTGTCCGGGTCGACGTCGTCGGGGAGCGCGCTCGAGCATGGCGTAGATCGCCGGCACGGCGGAGAAGTACGTCGGGCGGACCGCTTCGATGGTGTCGAAGAACGTCGAGGGTGAGAAGCGACCCGTGACCGTCGTGCGGCCGCCGGCGGCGAGCGGCGACAACACGCTGACGAGGATGCCGTTGACATGGAACAGCGGCAGGATGAGCAAGCAGCGGTCGGCGGCGGTCACGTCCAGCGCCTGCGTGATCATGCCGACCATCGCGGTGAGGTTGGCGTGGTCGAGCATCACCCCCTTCGGCTTGCCGGTCGAGCCGCTCGTGTAGATCAGCAGGGCCAGCGCGTCCGGCGCGGTCTCGATGTCGGAGTTGGCGCCGATCGGCGTCGCGGGAAGCGTCGCCACGTCGACCATCGTCACACCGGCGACGTCGAGCGCGACTCCCTCGTGCACGAGCAGGCGGGCGCCGGAGTCCTCGAGCTGGAAGGCGGCCTCGCCGGCCGTCAGGCTCGGGTTGATCGGCGTGAGCGCGGCGCCGATCCGCCACGCCGCGAACATGACGACAACGAGCTCGACGCGGTTCGTCAGCATCGTTGCCGACCACGTCGCCAGGGCCGACCCCGACGGCCCGCAGCATCGCCGCCGTGGCCCCGACGCGGGCGAGGAACTCGGCGTTGGTGAGTGCGAGCCGATCGTCGTCGATGCACGCCGCGATCGGGTCGCGCGCGGCGCGCTCGTCGGGGAGGGTTGCCAGCGTCGTCGTCAGGATCATGAGGACGAACCTACGGACGGGAGCCGTTCGTGACTTCGGGCTGTGGCTACCAGCCTGCGGTGCTCGTTTGTGCGGGCAGACCGAGGAACGTGGCGATTCGCTCGGCCACCGACTCGGCGTGCTCGATCAGCAGCAGGTGCCCGGCGTTGGGCACGATCTCGAGCTCGGCGTTCGGAATGCGCCGGGCGAGGATGCGGGCGTTGATCGGGCGCACGATCGGGTCGGCCGCGCCGTTGAGCACCAGGGTCGGCTGTCGGATGCGGTGCAGCCACGGGAGGCTCGTCCAACCGATCCCTGCGGCCAGCTGGCCGACGTATCCCCACATGCTCGGGGGCCGTGCCCGGCGAGCGTCGATCTGGTGGCGCAAGAGGTCCTCATCCTCTGCTGCCCCCGGGCCGTAGAGAACGTTGGCGGTCAAGCGGAGGAAGCCGGGCGAGTAGTAGCGCAACGGTGTCGCCAGCAGCGCCAACGCCGATGGCTTGCCGGGCACGCCACCGAAGCCGCACATCGTCGACACCAGCACCAGGCGGCGGACCCGATGCGGGTTGGTCAGCGTCAGCTCCTGCGCCACGGCACCCCCGAACGACACGCCGAGGACGTCGGCGTCGGCGTGGCCGAGCGCGTCGAGGACGTGGGCGGCTTGTCGCGCCAGCCCGTGCATGCGTTGCGGGATCAGCCGTGGCGGCGAATCGCCGGCGCCCGACGCGTCGTAGGCGATGGTCTGGATCCCGCGCTTGGTGAGGGCACGCTCGAGCGGGTCCCACATCGCGACGTTGCCGCCGAGGCCCATGATGAGCAGGAGGGGTGGGCCCTCGCCTCGGATGGACACCCGCACGAGGTGCCCTTCCACACGGACGAACGTGAGGACGCGTGACGTCATGAGAGGTGCACGTATCGACCCGGTGACGTGGTGACCTGGGCTCAGCCGACGAGCGAAGGCTCGGATTGGGCGACCTCGATGTGCTCGACGGTCCGGCGACGGCCCGTGGCGATGGCGGCGGCAGCGCCGGCCCCGATCAGCACGCCGGCCGGCAAAACCAGCTGCCAGGTCACGGCGGTGGTCGGTAGCCCAGCGGTGGGAATCGAGTCCGCGAGCTCGAAATTGTGGAGGTTCTCCTCGACCGTGGTCACGAGCGCGTCGATGCGGGCGAGGATGGCGGGCAACTGCTGGAGGCCGGCGGCGACCGTCGGGACGTCGGTCGCCAGCGTCGCGCCGAGCTCCTCGGTCGTCACGCCCAACATGGTGGCCACGCCAGGCAGCGCCTCGGTGGTGAGCTCCTGCTGCATGGCTTCCAGGGTGTCGACGTAGCCCCGCGCCTCGGCTGCGCCCTGTTCGGTGAAGACGGGTCGGAACGCCGCCATCAGGTCGTCGACGGCGGTGGTCTTGGCCGGGACCGACAGCAGCAGCGTCGTGGCGATGACGACGGCGCCGAGCACCGCCGCGGCGGACGGCAGCGTACGTCCCTGCGTGGCGAGGCCGGCGACACCGATCCCGATAGCGCTCAAGCCGAGGACGACGAACAACCAGTGGACCGTGGTGTTCGGCAGGTCCTCGGTCGGGATGGCGTCGGCCTGCTCGAAGTTCGGCTGCTGGGCCGCCATTGTCTGCTGCACGCCGTCGAAGTACCGGAGGATCTCGGGCAGCTGTTGGAGCCCGGCGCCGACAGCCGGGTAGTCCGTGGCGACGCTGGCGACGAAGTCGTCCGGTGTCATGTCGAGCTGCTGCGCCAGCGCCGGCACCGCGTCGGCCTGGAAATCGGCGGCGAAGGTCGTGGCCGTCGCGACGTCGGCCTTGGCCTTGACCAGCCCGCTGTCGGAGAACGCCGGGCGCAGCGCGCCCGTGAGGTCGTCGACGGCTTGGGTCTTGCCCGGGTAGTCGAGCGCGAAGGCGCCGACGAGCCAGAAGGCGCCGACGGCGATCACCAGGACCATGCAGAGCTTGCGCATTGTGGGCTTCCTCCGTGCTCGGGGCGGCCCGTCCGTGGACGAGCTGCGGGGTGGCACCCATGTGCACGGACCTCGGCCCGCCGCGACATCGTGCCGACCGAACGGACTTGGCCGGTCGAGTTGTGCGGCGCAGCCCCACACCGTCGCCCGCCTTGTGCGCCAAGCACAGGGCTACCCAGAAGGTTGGGGCTCGGCGGCCATGGGCGGCCGCGAGGCCCATCCTTAGTGTCACCGGTCACAGCCATCTGTCGACCACAAGGAGAGCCACGATGGGCTTCAAGACCGGAAACCTGCCGCCTGTCGATCCCGCAACCTTCCACGAGCGGCCGTTCTTCGAGCGGATCCGCATCCTCGCCACGCAGTGGGCCGAGTACGGCTTCGGCACGCCCAAGATGGTGCACGTCATCTACATCGTGAAGCTTCTCGTCCTCTACGTCATCGGCGGGCTCTTCGTGGCCACCGCCACCTCCGGCCTCGGACCGTTCTGGGACATCGGCGCCTGGTGGCCGGAGCTGATCGTCTACGAGAAGCTGATCCTGTGGACGGTGCTGCTCGAGACGCTCGGGCTGGCCGGCTCGTGGGGGCCGCTCGCCGGCCACTTCAAGCCGATGACCGGCGGCTTCCGGTACTGGGCTCGCCCCGACACCATCCGCCTCCCACCGTGGCCCGACAAGGTGCCCTTCACCCGCGGCGACCGGCGCGCAGTCGCCGATGTCGCCCTCTACCTGGCGATCATCGCCACGTCCATCGCCGCGCTCGTCGCGCCGAGCATCACCCGGAGCGGTGTCAGCCTCGTCAACCCCGCGCTGGTGGCCTCGCTGATCGGCCTGCTCATCGTGATGGGCCTGCGCGACAAGGTCGTGTTCCTCGCCGCCCGCAGCGAGCAGTACGTGCCGGCGCTGGTCTTCTTCGCCGTCCTCGGGCCGGTCGATCTGATCATCGCCTTGAAGCTGCTCATCGTCGCGGTGTGGATCGGCGCCGGCGTGTCGAAGTTCGGCCGCCACTTCTCACGCGTTGTCGCACCGATGGTCAGCAACACGCCGTGGGCGCCGACGGGCGTTCAAGCGGATGAACTACCGCAGCTTCCCCGACGACTTGCGTCCGTCGCACGCCGGCGGCCTGCTGGCCCACATCGGTGGTTCAACGGTCGAGATCGTGCTGCCGCTCGTGCTGCTGTTCTCGACGAACCCGACCATCACGCTGCTGGCGGTGATCGGCATGGTCGTGTTCCACCTCTTCATCATCTCGACGTTCCCGTTGGCGGTGCCTCTGGAGTGGAACGTCCTGTTCGCCTTCGCCACGGTGTTCCTGTTCTGGGGCCACCCGGCCTGGGAGGGTTACAGCGTCGTCGACTTCTCCTCGCCGCTGCTCCTCCTCGCCATCGTTGCGGGGTTGCTCGTCTTCCCGGTCCTCGGCAACCTGCGTCCCGACCTGGTGTCGTTTCTGCCCTCGATGCGCCAGTACGCCGGCAACTGGGCGTCGGCCACGTGGGCGTTCGCGCCCGGTGCAGAAGCCAAGCTCGACAAGATCGTGCGGGGCGCCGGTAACACCGTCGACCAGGTCGCCACCATGTACCCCCGGCCGGTCGCCGAGATGCTGCTGACCATGCCGATGGCCTGGCGGGGGCTGCACAGCCAGGGTCCTGCACTGTTGTCGATGATGGTCAAGCACCTCGGCGAGGACATCGACACCTACTCGCTGCGGGAGGCCGAGTTCGGCTGCAACACGGTCGTCGGCTTCAACTTCGGCGACGGCCACTTCCATGACGAACAGCTCATCGTGGCGATCCAGAAGCGCTGCCACTTCGAGCCCGGCGAGTTCCTCGTGGCGTGGGTCGAGTCGCAGCCGATCCACAAGGACTGCCAGCAGTACAAGGTGATCGACGCCGCCCTCGGCGTCATCGAGCGGGGCAGCTACAAGGTCGCCGACTCCGTCGAAGACCTGCCCTGGCTCCCCAATGGCCCGATCCCACTGCACGTCACGTGGACCCGCCCGACAGTGGACGACCGTGTCGACCTCATCCCGTCTACCGTGACCAGCGTGACGGTCGCCACCGCCCACTTCGGGCAGCCACCCGTCGCGGCCGGAGGGCTGTGATGACCACCGCCGTGGTCGTCGGCGCGGGCCCCAACGGCCTCGCCGCCGCCGTGCGACTCGCCCAGCATGGGATCGACGTCGAGGTGCTCGAAGCCGCCGACCACATCGGCGGTGGTACGAGGAGCAGTGAGCTCACTGTTCCGGGCGTGCTCCACGACCACTGCTCGGCGTTCCATCCCATGGGCGTGGGCTCGCCGTACCTGTCGACGCTCGACTTGGAGCGTCACGGCCTGCGCTGGCGTTGGCCCGAGATCGACTGCGCCCACCCCCTCGACTCCGGGGAGGCCGGGCTGCTGTGGCGTTCGGTCGACGAGACCGCCGTCGGCCTCGGGTCCGACGGGAGGCGCTGGCGGCAGATGTTCGCCGGTCTGGCCGCCGGGTTCGATGAGCTGGCCGAGGACCTGATGCGCCCCATCGTGCACGTGCCTCGTCATCCGCTGCGCCTGCTGCGGTTCGGCCCGCCGGCGCTGCTCCCAGCCGCGCTGACGGCCCGGTTGTGGCGCACCGAGAAGGCCCGAGCGCTGTTCGGTGGCGTCGCCGCCCACGCGTTCCACCCGCTGCACCGGCCGACCACGCTCGGCGATCGGGACGACCATCATCGCCGCCGGGCACCGCCACGGATGGCCGGTCGCCGAGGGCGGCTCGCAGTCGATCGCCGACGCACTGGCCTCGTTGCTCGACGACCTCGGCGGCAAGATCCGTACCGGCGTACGTGTCCGCACGGCCGGCGACATCCCGCCCGCCGACGTCGTCCTGCTCGACTTGGCACCCAGGCTGATCGCCCAGATCATGGGCGACCGCCTGCCCTCCCGGGTCGCTCGGGCGTACCGCCGCTATCGGCATGGACCAGGCGCGTTCAAGCTCGACCTCGCCATCGAGGGCGACGTACCGTGGACGAACCAAGCGTGTGGTCGCGCCGGCACCGTCCACCTGGGCGGCACGTTCGAGGAGATCGCCGGTACCGAGCGCGCCATTGCACACGGTCGCATGCCCGAACGACCCTTCGTCCTCGTCGGCCAGCAGTACCGCGCCGACCCCACCCGTTCGGCAGGCGACATCAACCCGATCTGGACCTACGCCCACGTGCCGCACGGCTACACCGGCGACGCCACCGAGGCGATCCTCGGCCAGATCGAGCGCTTCGCCCCCGGCTTCCGTGATCGCATCGTCGCCAGCGTCTCGCGCCCCACGATGCAGCTCGCCGCCTACAACCCCAACTACGTCGGCGGCGACATCATCACCGGCGCCAATACCGAGCGGCAGGTCCTGATGCGGCCGCGAGTCGCGCTCGACCCGTACCGCACCGGCATACCAGGCACGTTCATTTGCTCCGCCGCGAGCCCGCCGGGCGCCGGCGCCCACGGCATGTGCGGCTACAACGCCGCCGACTCCGCGCTCCGCCACCTGCGGATCTCGCCCGTCAGCGCGTCGTGAAAGGTGTGGTGCGACTGCCCAGTCGGCCGTGTCGGAGGGCTTGGTTTCCATTCTTCGGCCATAAGTAGATAGCGTCGCGGTGAATTGCAAAGGGGGGAACGATGGCGAAGACGACAGTGCAGATCGTGGTGGACGACCTTGATGGTACGCACGCTGCCGAGACGGTGCGGCTGGGGTGGAACGGAGAGTGGCGCGAGCTTGATCTCTCCAAACGCAATCTGGCTGCTTTGGATCGTGTGTTGGCCAAGTACTGGAACGCTGGCCGGCCAGCATCCAACGGTGGCAAGGCTCGCCGGCGTCGACCGGTTGCATCGTCTCGGGCGAAGTCGTCGCGTCGCGATCCGAAGCAGATTCGATTGTGGGCGAGGCAGCAGGGGATCCCGGTGCCCGCTCGCGGTCGCATCCCGGCCGACGTCGAGCGTCAATTCAACGAATCCAACGGACACCAGTAGCCGTCCAGACAGCCACAGCAGTAGAAGCTCAGGCTGGCGGCTCCTCCAGGGCCTGGTTCTCGGGCACGAACTGGCTGGCGATGAAGGTCGCCCCTTGCGGGTCGTTGATGACGGCCACTCTGGTCCATGGAGCATCGAACGGGCCGGCGACGATCGTGCCCCCGAGTTCGCCCGCCTTCGCCGCCGTGGCGTCGGCGTCGTCGACGGCGAACGTGACGCTCCAGCGCGCCGGCGTCTCGGAATCGTCGCCGGCGATCGGAGTGAGCGCAGCGACGACATCGATGAAGCCCTCGGGCGCGCCCATTCCCGCCATCTGCTCTCGAAGGCCTGGGCTGGCCTCCTCGAGGTGATCGCCGTAGCCGGGCAGTGTCCACATGACACCGGCCGGCAGCTCCAGCGTCTTCCAGCCGAAGACGGCGCCGTAGAACTGCTTGGCGCCTTCGGGGTCCCGGGTGGCGAGTCCGTTGAAGTTCACCGAGCCGTGCTCGTTGACGACCTGCGCACCCTTGTGGTTCCTCGCCTGCCAGACGCAGAACGCCGCCCCTTCGGGATCGATGAGCACCGCCATCCGCCCGGAGTCCAAGACGTCGAAGGGCTCCATCGCCACCACTCCGCCCGCCTCGCGGGCCTTCGACGCCGTCTCGTCGGCGCTGACGACCCAGACGTACGTGTTCCACAACGCCATCGGCGGCGCGCCCTCCGGGATCGACCCAACCGCCGCGACATCGCCGCCGCGAATGCGGCCGATGAAGTACTCGCCCTCCGACCCAGCGCGGCATCACGTTCTCGAACTCCCATCCGAAGAGGCCGCTGTAGAAGGGGAGGGCGGCCGCGGGGTCGGGCTGGCTGGTGTCGACCCAGCAGGGAACGCCGGGGATGTATCCATCTCGCTCGGGCATCGCGGTGTTCTCCCGTTGCTCGCAGGACGGGCGAAACCCTACTGGTTACGTCGGTCAGCCCCGTCTCGATGGCCCGATACGACCGCGGCGCGCCGCCGCTCGAGGTGTGCACACTTCGCGGCCTCGACCGTCGGGTGGCTCGAAGTGTGAGCGCAAACGGCGGACATCCGCTGCGTGGGATCACAGCTCCGGCTGCCGCCGGCGTATCTGGCGACGGTGACCGGCGACGGCGGGGCGCGGGTGCACCCGGTGACGCCGATCGTGTCCTCGACGGGTCTCTACGTGTTCATGGAACCGACCTCGCCGAAGGGCCGAGATCTGCGAGAACGGCGCCGGTTCGCGATGCACAACGGGGTGCCCGACACCGCCGGGTCGGGCGGCGAGTTCTTCCTCAGCGGTGAGGGGATGGCGGTCGACGATGACGCCGTACGCGCCGGGGTGGTCGCTGCGGCGTCATACGAACCGGCGGAGCGCTACGTACTGTTCGAGCTCCTTGTTCGGTCGGCGCGGGCGAACGGCTACGGCGACATCACACTGCCTGAACCGTCTCCCTGGTCGGCCGGTACCTGAGCATCAACTCGGCACGAACCGCCGTCACGCCGGGGAGCGGCCCCGGCGGCCGGTGATTATCGCCTGTCGATCCCGGATGCCGTTGCCGGATCTTCGCACGACAGGCTCTGCCCTGGCGTGTGGTACAGCTCCACCAGGTGATCGGCGTCGACATGGCGGTGCCAGCGACCGCGTGGGATGACGACGAGTGATCCAGCCTGGAGCGGCACGAGTTCGTTTCCGCTGGCGTCGAAGAGCTCGACGGTGACCGAACCCTCGAGAGCGAAGAGCAGTTCATCGGTGTCGGGGTGCATCTCCCACGGCCCCGCTCCGGCGCCACTCGCACGAAAGACAGCGAAGTGGGCGTTGTTGAAGGCGACGAAGTCGTGGAAGGCAAGTTCGGGATCGCCGTGGGCGATGTCGACTGGGCGATGAGCATCCATGACCACATCATCGTCGGACACCGCCGGCCTCTGAAGGACCGAACTGGGCGCGATCATCCCTCGAGCCCGAGGACTGCAGTGGGCAGAGCATGCGCCGAGAAGGGCAGTTGGCGCGTCAATGCGGGACGGACGGTTCGTCACCCCAGGCGTCGGCCCGCAGAAAGCGGCTGACGGCGAAGGACCAGATCACCGAGAGGATGCCGACGAGCAGCAGCGCGAGCAGCCACGGGGCTGGTCGAACCCAGCCGACGACCAGGGCCGCGCCGGCACCCGCGGCCAGCGCGAGGCAGAGGGGCCCGTAGACGATCCCGAGTTGCTCGGCGTCGGCCAACGCCCGCACGGTGACGATCAGCGCGAGCAGGCCAATGGTGACGGCGCCTGACAGCATCCATGCGGTGCTCGCCGGCGTGCGTTTGTCGCCGGCATGACTGATCAGGCTCACCGTCGCCGCACCCGCCGCCGTGATGGACAGGGTGATCGGGAGATGACTCAGCAGCCACCTCACCGTTGCACCGCCTTCGTTCCGCGGTAGACGCCGGCCCACCAAATCGAAGTAGATCCACCAGAAACCGAAGCCGATCACAAGAGCGATCATCCCAGTGGTGATCGTGAGCCAGTCGCGGTCCGGTGACGACAGGCCGTCCACGACGCCGAAGATGACCTCGCCGAGGACGATGATGGTGAACAGCCCGAAGCGTTCGACGAGCGAATCCGTCGGCGGCATGCCCCGGCTCATGGCAGTACCCGACCGGGCCAACAGCATGAAGGTCAGGATCCAACCGGTGGCGACCCCCGCCCACACGACGAGGCGGGCCTCAGCAGGGAGGAACGCGCTCGGCAAGGACGAATACGACGGCCACGACCAAGCTGATGACGTAGCGCCCTGCGACACCCACGAACTCCGGATGACCCCGACGGTCCTCGCGCCGGACGGAGTACCACAGCGCGGCCACGAACGCCAGGAACGTCGCGTACACGAGCGCGAAGGAGCGTCCGCTGCCGTCTGCGGCGTCAGCCGTGAACACCGCCAACAGCACCAGCACGCCCATCTGGACGAAAACGATGGTGCGCGTGCGCCCGTCCTCGCGGCCGTGCAGCTCGAGGTAGACCGACCCGTTGACCCACGCGATCCAGATCAAGGCGAAGATGACGGCGAACTCGACGAACCCGCGCGCCGACACCTGCTCGGCGAGGTGATGGGCCGCCTGGCCGATGACGGCCACGTAGACGAGGTCGTAGAAGAGCTCGAGGACGCTGACGGTTCGGTCGGCGATCGCTTCCCCGTGCGGTCGCGGCGGGCGCCAAAACCAACCTTTGAAGCGGCGCTTGAGCGTGTCATCGCTCACCCTCTCAACGTAGCGATCCAATCTCGACCGCCCGGCCGACACATCCCGAAGCGGATGTGTGACGCCGGCCCGTCGTCGCCGTCGCCGCCGTACGCTAGGTCGTCGACACCCCAGTGAACGAGGAGATGCGATGACGGACGTGCTCCAGCAGGACGGACCGGCGCGACGGCTGGCGGACGAGAGTGTGGCGTGGCTGACGACTGTCGGCGCAGATGGGCAGCCCCAGTCCTCGCCGGTCTGGTTCATCTGGGACGGCGCATCGATGTGGATACGCAGCCAGGCGAAGGCCGGCAAAGTCGGCAACATCAAGACGAATCCTCGAGTCGCGTTGCACCTCGCAGACGACGGCTACGGCGGCAACATCATCACGATCGAAGGCAACGCGTCATTTGAGGAAGCGCCACCCGAACTGCTGGCGGCGTACCTCGCCAAGTACGCCGAAGCGATCCGTACTGCCCTGCAGACTTCCCCAGAGCAGCTCGCCGCTGACTATCCGACCACGGTCCGCATCACGCCAACGCGCACGAGAGCCTGGTGATCTGGCTGCGCCGCAGCCCCGCTCTGGGCGTTCAGCAACGACGACAGCTTGCGAGAAGCCTCCGCGGCCGTCATCCCGTGGGACGCTCTCCAATCCGAGATTGTCCGCGGATCGACGCGTTCTGCGTCTCCGAGTCGATCCCGCTCTCCGTTCGCCGGTCACCCGACCGCGGCCCGACGAGGTACCAGGTCTCCATCTCGCCCTTGCCCTTGACGAGGATCGTTCCCCGTGGCTCGCAGACGAACTCATCCTTCAGCAGCTCGTAGGTCGCCCGCGTGATCTGGATCGCGCCGGGCGTGCCATGGGACTCCATCCGACTCGCCGTGTTCACGGCGTCGCCCCACAGATCGTAAAGGAAGCGTTTCGTTCCGATCACCCCGGCGACGACCGGCCCAGAGTTGATCCCGATCCTCAGCTCGAGACTGCGCTGGCCGGCCACCGCCGAGGCCGCCAGCACGTCGCGCATTCCCAGCGCCAGGAGCGCTGCCTTGCGGGCGTGGTCCGGATGCGGATTCGGCACGCCCGCAGCCGCCATGTAGCAATCACCGATCGTCTTGATCTTCTCGAGCCCGTGCCGCTCCACGAGCACGTCGAAACGGGAGAACAGCCGATCAAGGATGCCGACAGTCTCGACCGGCGGGAGGCGCTGCGCGAGCGGGGTGAACTCCACGACGTCGGCGAAGAGGATGGAGGCCGCGGCGAAGTGGTCGGCGATCGCATGGGGGTCGGCCTTCAGTCGCTCGGCGATGGGGCGCGGCAGGATGTTCAGGAGGAGCATCTCAGACTTCTCCTGCTCCGCTCGGAGTGCCGTCAGCGCGGCGTTGCGCTGGTGGGCGAAGGAGGCGAGCAGTGTGAAGGCAACGGCGGCCGTACCGATGACGTTCAACGCCAGCATCGTGCTGGTGAACCACACCGGGAGATCCGCATCCGGGAACAACAGCTCGCCAGCGAGGCCCGTCAGCACGAAGACCACGAGGAACGCGACGAACCAGTGGACAGCCTGACGCACCTCCAGGAAGACGAGGGCTCCGAGCGGAGCCAGGATGCCCCACAACCCGACGCCTCCGGAAGGAAGGAATCCCCCGACCAACATCTGCCCAGCAGTCGTCGTCAACAGGATGTCAAGCAGTTGGATGACCAGGAGAACCTGGAAGCGTCGGGTTCGCGCGAAGACCACCAACGAGCCGAGCGAGACGGCGAAGTAGACGAACGGGACGACGCCGACCAGCGAGCCGAGTCCGAGGTAGAGACTGCCCCACACGACGGAAACGGGCAGGACCAGGATGGCCAGCAGGACGAGGAGCGCCTTCTTCTGGCGCAGGTCCTCGTCGTCCTGGTCATCGGCACCGATCCGCGCAAGCAACGCCGCGGCGTCGGCGATCCAGCCGACCCTCGGGCGGGGTGGATTCGGAGACGAGGCTGTCGTCGCCTCGGTGACGAGCGGCGGAACTCCCTCCACAGGCGCATCTTCACCCGTTGGCGTCTGACACGGCAAGCGACCCCGACCCACGATCGGCCGGCACACGATCGGTCCCCGCTGGCGACGAGCGGCCGTCGGCCGGTCAGGTCGTCGCCGGCCTCGACCGAGACACGGAGCCGGAGCTCGTGGACCGGACGGGCGTGGCGTTACTGGCGGCCGAGGGCCGGGTCGCTGTAGGACGGGCGGCCGCTCTCCAGATGGCCGGCGAAGACCCGGAGCCAAGACGTGCCGGGCACTGACACGGTGAGGTCGTACCAGCCGGCGCTTCCACGGGTGCCAAGCGTGGCCTTGCCTGCCCGGTTGATGCGGACGGGGCCCGAATAGGCGTCGACGACGTCCACCGTCACCCCCCGCGGTGCGTCCACGTCGATCCGCAGGCTGTTCGAGCGACCGGCGCGCCGCACGGTGACCTCCACCTGATCGGCCCCAGCCGTGCCAGCGAAGCGCCGGAAGAACCCGTTGGGGCCGTGCACGTGGATGTCGTAGTCGCCGGTCACTGGCCAAGACGCGGGCACCGTCTCGTCGGCGCCGACGGTGTAGCTGTGCGGTGCACCGGCGGGCGCCAGCAGCCGAGCATGGAAGTGGGCACCCAGCGAGCCGCGGTTGACGAATTCGACGGCGATCGTGCCGTCGCCCGCCGTCTCTTCCACCGCGAGGTCGTAGCTCGATCGCGCGGGCCGGCCGTACGCCCGGCTCCTGCACCGGCAGCGACCCGATGGCTGGCGGGTCGGGGAAGTAGGTGTCGTGACGGTCGCGGTCCGGCGGCTCGTAGCCGGCGGTGCTCGGCAGCGGCGGGACGGAACGGACGCGCTTGCCGAAGTCGAACGCCGACGTCAGGTCGCCGGCCACGGCACGCCGCCACGGCGTGATCTGCGGCTCCTCCACCCCGAACCGGTGCTCCATGAACCGCAGGATCGAGGTGTGGTCGAACGTCTCGGAGCACACCCAGCCCCCGGTGCTCCATGGTGAGACGACGTACATCGGCACCCGAGGCCCGAACCCGTAGCGGCCGGCCAGCGGCTCGTAGTCGCTCGACTCGTAGAACTCGTGCTCGGTCGAGACCGTCGAGTCGCCCGGGATCTCCGGTGTGTTGGGGTGCGGCGGCACGAGGTGGTCGAAGAAGCCGTCGTTCTCGTCGTACGTGATGAACAGGACGGTCTTGCTCCACACGTCCGGGTTCGAGGTCAGCGCGTCGAGGACCTTGGAGATGTACCAGGCGCCGTAGTTGGTCGGCCAGTTCGAGTGCTCGCTGAACGTCTCGGGCGCGGTGACGTAGCTGATCGCCGGCAGCTGGCCGGCGGCGACGTCGGCGGCGAGGATCTCGAAGTAGTCCTGCCCGGCCTTGTTGTTGGTGCCGGTCCGTGCCTTCTCGTACAGCGGATTGCCGGGCAGGGCGTTGCGGTACGTGTTGAAGTACAGCAGCGACGTGTCGCCGTAGTTGCCGATGTACGGGTCGATGTCCCAGCCCCAGAAGCCCTCGGCGTTCAAGCCCGAGCCGATGTCCTGGTACACCTTCCACGAGATGCCGGCAGCCTCCAGCCGCTCGGGGTAGGTCATCCAGTCGTAGCCGAGCTCGTCGTTGTAGAGCACAGGCCCGCCGCCGTTGCCGTCGTTGCCGGTCCAGCCGGTCCACATGTAATAGCGGTTCGGGTCGGTGTTGCCGATGAACGAGCAGTAGTAGGCGTCGCAGATGGTGAAGGCGTCGGCCATGCGCGTAGTGGAAGAGCGCGTCCTGCCGCTGCAGGTAGGCCATCGTCGCCGTGCCCTTCGCCGGCACCCATCCGTCGTAGTGGCCGAGGTTGATCGCCGCGTGCCCGTCAGTCCACGAGTGCGGGGTTCCCGTCAGGTACGCCGCGCCGAGGTCGTCGACCGTCGGGTGGAACGGCAGCAGTTCCGCCGGTGCTCCGCCGGTCGGCTGGTACCACACCGGCTTGCCGCTCGGCAGCACCACCGGATGCGGCTCGCCGAAGCCGCGCACGCCGCGCATGCTGCCGTGGTAGTGGTCGAAGGAGCGGTTCTCCTGCATGAGCACGACGATGTGCTCGACGTCCTCGATCGTGCCCCGGGTGCGGTGGGCGGGGATGCTGGCGGCGCGGGCGATGCTGTCGGCGAAGCCGCCGGCCATCGCGGTGGCGGCTGTGGCGCCGCCCGCAAGTTGAAGGAAGCGACGACGGTCGATCTGGACCATGGGTGTCTCCTTCGGCTCGGGTCGCTCAACCGTCGCAACCCGATGCGAACACGGGCCGCAACTTCCATGACCATCACTTGAACACTCGATGGACACCCGGTGACTCGTCACCCAACCGCCATCGTGACGTTCCATCGGATGTCACAGCGACATCACGCGTAGTGGGGTGCGCCACTTCGGGCGTGACACATCAAGGAGAAGCCTGTGTCCAGGACAACCAGCAGTCGAGCCCGTCGGCTCATCGGCGCGGGCGTGCTCGTCCTCGCCGGCGTGGTGCCGGCGACGATCGCGTTCGCCAGACCCCCGATCGGTGACGACCCCCCGACACCGCCCGAGCCGACGGAACCGACGACGCCGGAGCCAGCCCCGGAGCCCGAACCGGCACCACCCCCGCTGCCGACACCGGGCCCGCAAAACCCGCCGGTCAATCTCCCCGGTCCCCCGCTTCGTCGTGCAGGCCCTGCGCTTCAGGGCCAACGACGAGTCCGGGATCGACTGGCCGGGCTCTGACGAGGTGTTCGCGGTGTGGGAGGCGGACGGCGTGATGGCCGCCACCCACGTCTTCGAGAACATCGACACCGGTGACACCGGCACGTTCGGGAACACGGAGCGCTGCATCCTGCCGATCGAGCCGATCACAGTGACGGCCGCGGCCGGTGAGCTGAGTGCTGAATCCGGCGACTCGTGGCGTTGTGTTCAGCAGGGTCACGCCGCACCGCTGTCATTCTCCGGGCGCCTCTTCGAGGACGACAGCGCCGTCGAGTTCTGGGAGTGGGCCTGCTTCCGACGCGGCAACGGCACACCTCCAATCAGCTGCACCGACGACCTCATCGGGGAGTTCAACTTGACGTTCACGACGGAGCAGCTGCTGTTCGCCCTGCCGCAGGTCGGCAACTACTTCGAGTCGACGGTCACCCTCGGGAGCGCCTGTGGCGGTGACGTGTGCGGCCCCGGCCCGACAGGACCCGAGTACACGTTCACCTACCGGGTCACGCGGATGAACGACTTCCTGCCGATCCTGCACGGCGGCGGCTGAATTCGGCGACGACGACCGGCAGGCGACCGCAGGCGGTCGGGCGGGCAGCGTACCGCTCCCCAAGCGCCACCATGGACACAGAAGCCCGTCAGGGCTTCGTCCTTGCTGGCCGGCGCTGCCGCTCGTTCTGGGTGTGTTCTCTGCCAGGTGCTGGCAGAGAACCCGCCCAGAGGGCGCCCTTCAACTCTCGCCACGCCAGAGCCTGAGGTGTGAGAGACCTCCAAGCGGCTCGGTGCGTTGCTGTTTCCGAGGACGCCTCGAGGAGTCCCCCACACGACCCGCGCGTGAACCGTCGTGCGAGCGCGAACGACGTTGGCGCCACCCGACTCGGAATCCTTGGCCACAGCGCGGGCACACGACCAGTGTGTCGTTGGCTGTGTACTGGAAATCAGTCCGGCATTTCGTGCAGCGGCGCGTCATTTCGTTGTGTCCTTGCGTGACATGCGTCGGGTTCAGATCGCCAGCAGCGAGCGATTCGAGCACCAGCTGATAGGCATCGTTCAGCTGCTGCATTGCGGTCGTCGCGGCATTCATGCGGTGGGCGCCCGCGCTTTGGTGCACGTCGGGGTGCAGAAGGGCAGCGCGGACGCGGAATGCCGTCTTGGCTTCGCTCGACGAGGGCGCAGTGCTCAGTCCGAGCACGGCGCATGCGGCGTGGAACTCGGACGTCTCCGCAATCGTCGAACGGTCGGTTTGCACTTGATCCTCCTACGAATCTTGCGTGCTTTCCGCATTGCACTCCTGCGGTGCGGAGAGTGGGGTGTTACAGGATGGTTCAACCGGCCGGCTGACGGGCTGTTCCCGCCGGCGGACGAACACGGGGTTTCCCGGATACGGAACGGTGGACTGCCGTATTGCAGCCTCCTGCTCTCCTGCGCCAATCCGCAGCCGGCCTCACCGGGCGGCCGTGGCTGTCACATACGCAGTGCGGCCGGTGTCGTATGGCGACCACCACCGACAGGAGGACCATCATGGCCAGCACCCCCCGGATTCCCAAGGCCCCGATCACCGGTCCCTTCGGGTACGCCGTGAAGCGATTCAGCCGAAAGCTGCTTGGTGACGTGCCCGACGGGGTCGGGGTGATGTGGCACAACCGACCGGTCCTGACCACCATGATGGGGTTCGGCCGCAAGGCCGAGAAGTGGGATGAGCTCGACGCCGACCTCAAGTCCTTCGCCCACATGGCCGCTGTCGCGATGGTCGGCTGCTCGTTCTGTCTCGACTTCGCCTACTTCCAGGCCCACAACCAGGGACTCGACGAGGCCAAGGCCAGCGAGGTGCCCCGGTGGCGGGAGTCGCCGGTGTTCAGCTCCCTCGAGCGCGACGTCATGGAGTACGCCGAGGCGATGACCGAGACACCCCCGCGGGTGACCGACGAGCTGTCCGCCCGGCTGCTGGATCAGCTCGGGGCGCCCGCGATGGTGGAGCTCACGGCCATCGTGGCGGCTGCGAACATGGCCGCCAGATGCAGCACGGCGTTGGGGATCGAGTCCCAAGGTTTCTCCAAGGTGTGCGTGCTGCCGCTGGCTCGACCGTCGGCCGGGTTGGCGACGTCGACATGAGTGACATGAGTGAGGACGCGTTCGCGCTCCACCGCAGCCTGCTGTTCACCGTCGCCTACGAGATGCTCGGCTCCGCCGCCGATGCGGAGGACGTCGTCCAGGAGACGTGGCTGCGGTGGGCCGACGTCGACCACAGCGGGGTACGCGACTCCCGCGCCTACCTGGTCCGCATCGTCACCCGCCAGGCGCTGAACCGACTGCGAACCCTGGCCCGCCGGCGCGAGACCTACGTCGGCGAATGGCTCCCGGAGCCACTCCTGACGAGCCCTGACGTCGCCTCCGACGTGGAGCTCGCCGAGAGCATCTCGATCGCGATGCTCACCGTGCTCGAGACCCTCGCCCCAGCCGAGCGCGCCGTGTTCGTGCTCCGCGAGGTGTTCGACATCCCCTACGAGGAGATCGCGGAGGCGGTCGGCAAGTCACCCGCCGCCGTCCGCCAGATCGCCCACCGGGCGCGCGACCACGTCGCCGCTCGGCGCCCGCGGATGCCCGTCAGCACGACCGAGCAGCAAGCGGCCGTGGACCGGTTCCTCGCCGCCATCCGACACGGCGATCTGCAAGGCCTCCTCGACGTCCTCGCCCCCGACGTCGTCGCCGTCGCCGACGGAGGCGGCTTGGCCCCCGCTGCTCGTCGTCCGATCCAGGGTGCCGAACGCGTGGCCGGCTTGCTGATCGGTCTCCGCTCAGTGGACTTCGAGATAGAGGCCGTGTGGCTCAACGGGTCACCCGGCGCCCGGATCGACATCGGCGGTCAGATTCACCGCCGCGGTGAGCCTCGCCGTCGAGCATGGTCGGATCACCCACATCTACGCCATCAGCAACCCCCACAAGCTAGGGCGGCTCGACGGCGTCGCCGCGATCACGCGGTCCTGAGGAAGCCGAGGCGAAGCGGCGCGTCCGCCCGGACCTCGGGACGGCGATCCCGGCGGCATGATCAGCCGGGGTGGTTGCCAGTGCGTAGCTCGCGGATGATGGTGTCGATCACCCAGGCCACGACCGGGCCAGACTCGACACCGGGGATCCCGAACTCCTCGCGCATCCGGAGCCACGCCTGTGACGAGACGAGGCAGCGGATCACTGCGGCGATGCGCAGCTGTGCGCGCTCGTCGAGTTCGGGGAACCCGTCCGACACGACCTGGCGGAACTGGCGGGTGTTGGCCTGTGTCTCAGCCGAGAAGCGACGCGGGTCGGCGTTGAAGACCGCCTCGGCGCGCGCTGCCGCGAAGTGCTCGTCGAGCGCTGCCATGAGTCGAATGGAGACGGGGGCGAGGTCGTCGATGCTCCCGGATCCGGCTGCCGGGTTCACATCGGCGAGATCCTGCACCCGGCGGGAGAGGCCTTCGAGGAGGGCTCGGCGGTCGGGGAAGTGGCGGTACACGGTCCGCTCCGACACGTCGGCGGTGGCCGCGATGTCGTGGGTGGTGACCTCGTCGACGCGGCGGTCTGCGAGCAGCTCGGTGACGGCATCGAGGATCAGCTCGCGGGTCTGCGCGGCCTGCCGGTCGCGTAGCGAGGACGAGTAAACGCGCTGTCCGCGGATCGCTCCTGGCGCTGTGGTGGCTCGCGGATTCGATCATCAACCCTCCGTCGCTCACTGTGACAGATGGGCGTCGTGATTACAAGTCAACGTATTGACAGCAGAGTACTGTCACAAGTAGGGTCTGGTGCTGAGCTGAGGGGGCACCATCATCGACGACACCGCCACCAGGACCACGGCGCCGGTGATCTTCGATGCACCTGCACCGGGCCAATGGGAGCTCGAGACCACGCACCACGGCCTGCGCCCGCTCACCCCGATCCTCCGCGACGCCTACCGGCGGGCCTTCGAAGCAGGAACCGTCGAACTGGTCGAGCGCTACGGCCTGCCCCTGGCCCGCGTGCAGGCGAAGTTCGTGCACGGCTGCTTGTACGTGCGGCCACTGGGAGTGGGCGAGCGTGACGGCTCCACGCCGAAAGCGCCGCCGCCGGCGCTCGTGATGAAGTTGCTCGCTCGGCTGCACCCGGTGCTGCGCCGGAGGGCCAAGACCGCCGCAGTCGCGTGGCAGGAGCGCCGCTGGCGTCACGAGGTGGACCAGTGGTTCGACCACGACCGTTCGGTTCAGGCGGCGAGGAACCTCGTGCTCCAGGGCGTCGAGCTCACCGATCTCGACAACGCCCGACTCGCCGGGCACGTCGCCGAGGCACTCGCACACTTCGAGGTCTCGGCATGCCGGAACCTCGCGACGCATGGCGGCGACCTCATGCCGGTGGGTGATCTGCTCGCTCACTGTGAAACGTGGGGGATCCCTGCGAGCGAGGTCGCAGGGCTGCTCACCGGCAGTTCGCCAGCAACCGTGGAGACGGCCGACCTCTTGCGTCCGGTCGCCCGCGCCGTGCTGGCGAGTGGGGCGACGGCAGCTTCGATCGGCTCGGTCGACGAGATCCGCGCGCTCAGCGCCGACGCTCGTGCCGCGGCCGACACGTGGCTCGAGCTCCACGCGTGGCGTACCGTTACGAGCGACGACGTCGATCGGCCCACCTTGGCGGAGGTGCCGGCGCTCCAGCTCGCCGCGCTCCTCTGGGCCGCCGATCATCCCGCCGTCGAAGTGCCCGACGACGCCGCGGTGCGCGATCGCGTTCCGCCCGACCAGCGTGCACTGTTCGACGCCTTGCTCGCCGAGGCGCGCTACGGGCACCGCCAGCGTGAGGACATCCGGGGCCTCTGCTGGAACTGGCCCGGCGGGCTGCTGCGACGCGCCCTGCTGGAGGTCGGCCGCCGACTGGCTGACACAAGTCGCGTGCAGGCGGTCGATCACGCGGTGGAGCTGTTCCCCGAGGAGCTCGACCGCCTGCTTCGAGGCGGCCCGGGGCCGTCCGCCGACGAGCTCGCAGGGCGAGCCGCGCAGCGCGATCTGGTGGAGGCCGCCCCACCGCCGCGGTGCGAGGCGAGCCCGAAGCCCCTCCGCCACTCGACGCACTGCCGCCGGCGATGGCTCGGGCCACGGCCGCCTTGATGGCCAACCTCGCAGCTGACGTGACCCCGGCGGACCCCCGGGCCGATGGCATGGCGCCGGCCGATCCCGCTCACGTCGGTGCCGCCGTCGGGATCGGGATCGGTGAGGGGACGTACCGAGGGCGAGCCTGCGTCGTGCACGATCTGATGGACACCTTCGACCAGCTCGACCCGGGGGACGTGCTCGTCGCGCCGTTCACCGGGCCGTCGATCAACTCGTTGCTACCTGTCCTCGGAGCGCTCGTGGTGGAGGAGGGCGGGGCAATGTGCCACGCGGCGATCGTCGCACGCGAATTCGGCCTCCCTGCGGTGATCGGCGCGCACTGCGCCACTGCCCTGATCCCGCACGGCGCCCGCGTCGAAGTCGACGCCCACCTCGGCATCGTCCGGCTCGTATGAGTCTGCGTCGACGAGCACCAGGCGTCAGAACCTGAAGCGAGTGAGGCCGCCGGGCTCTGTGCCCAACGCGACAGTCGCCGAGCGTGGCTGGATGCGATACACGTACCACGGTGGCGGTCCTTGAGATGGCGCGTTGAACGGCGCGGTGATGCCGGAACCGCTCTCGTCGGGCTCCGCTGGCCAGCCGTTGTCCGCCCACGCCTTTGCAATCGCGCGCCACGATGCCCGGGTCGGTCATCCGGGCGGCGTCACCTTCGATGACGACGTCCGCGTCGCGGATCCACACGGCGATCGAGCAGCGCGGATCGCCCGCGACGTTGCGGCTCTTCCGTGTGCCCGAGCCTGTTTGGAACCAGAACGCGCCATCGAGCCAGAGGGCGCCGACCGCAGTCACATGCGGGCTGCCGTCCTCGTTCACGGTCGCGAGCCAGGTCGTGCGAGAGTTGTGCGCGTCCGGAGCCGGCGCTGATCCGGCATCGAGCTTCTCGGTGATTGCTGCCCAGTCCACTGGCGGGAGCCCGTCCCCTGCACCCAGGTTGATGATCTCCATGGCACCTTCCCTTTCGTTGCCGGGCGTCACGTGCGCAACGGCGTGTCGTTGATCAGACGTGTCGTGATCAGCGAAGTCATCGCGCCCGCTGGGGAGCCGTAGCCGTCGAGGGTGGAAAGTCGTCAACGGTGTGTCCCCAACACCGCGCCCTTGCCGTGGTGTTCAATGCGGGTGAGAGAGGAGGGGGCATGGTGGGACCGAACGATTCGCTGGTCGCCCAGCTGTGGCGATACCCGGTCAAGTCGATGCAGGGCGAGCGGCTTCCCGCCGTGAAGGTTCAGGCCGACGGCCTGCACGGCGATCGACGCTGGGGCGTTCGCGACGAGCGCACCGGACGTGTGCTGACCGGCCGGCGCGAGGCGAGGCTGCTCGAGGCCACGGCCAGCCTCGGAGAGGGCGCCGAGCCTGTGATCAGGCTCCCCGACGGGTCCGGTCTCGTCGGGGCAGGCGAGGCGACCGACAGCGCCCTGAGCGACTGGCTGGGGCGCCCCGTGCGCCTCGTCGAAGCTGCCGCGCACGGCGATCGCGCCGAGTTCTTCACCGATCCGACCGACGACGCGAGCGAGGCGATCGAGTGGACGATGCCACCCGAGCGGTTCGTCGACGCGATGGCTCTGCTGCTGATGACCACTGCCAGCCTGCGCGCCGGCGCCGCGCTGTATCCAGCCGGCGAGTGGGACGTGCGCCGGTTCCGACCGAACGTGCTGCTCGATGCGCCGGGTGACGGCTGGCTCGAGGATGAGTGGTGCGGACAGGTCGTGCGCATCGGCGACGTCGAACTGGTTCCGCACCAGCCGTGCGTCCGCTGCACGATGGTCACGCGACCCCAGCCCGGCCTCAACCGCGACCTCGATGTCTACCGCACCTTGGCCCGTCACCACGGCGGCAACCTCGGCGTGTGGACAGCGGTCCTCAACGTCGGCACCATCGCCGCGACCGATATCGCCCACCTCGTCGCCGACAGCCAAGCCTGACCACTGAACACGCCGACCCCTCGCGGTCGGCGTTCAGTCGCCGGTGCCGCAGTCCTCGGAGCCGGCGACGTCGTTATCGTAGGCGTAGTAGCCCTGCTCACCAGGGGCCGGGGTCGGCGGCGCGATCGTCACCAGGTCGATGTCGAACTCGCTCGTCAGCTCGATGGCCTCGGTCTCGTGGGAGCCGACGTAGAACTCGTAGTCGCCGCCCGGTGTACCGAGCGGCCAGCCGCTGTCCCGGTCGTACGCGACGTAGAACCGGCCGGTGCCCGTCAGATTCTCGATGGTGAAGACCGTGACGCCATCGTCGTAGACGCACGAGAACTCGAGGTCGAGGATCGACTCCAGCGGTGGGGTGCACCCGGACGGCGTACACGGACCGAGGAGCGCCGCCGGGACAGCAGCCAGGCTGAGCAATCGCAAGTTCATTTCAACATCCCTCCCGATTCAAGGATCGTTCACTGGTCGGATGCCCACCGGTGGCGAGTTGATACGGCCCAGCCGCTTCTGTGTCACGTATCACCATCACGGCCCATGCCTCGGCCTCGCTCGATTGTCGTCGGACCCGTCACCCGCGTGGTTTGTAGGTTCGAGCCGCCGACGGAGGAGCTCGCCCGATCGACCCCGCCTGACAGGCGCCCCACGATCGTGCGATCCTTGCGGCCGTGGGGCCCAGCGAGGTGAAGGTGAAGGCGGTCAATGTCGCATCGGCGGATGTGATGGACAGGGTCGGGGCGCCACCGAGCCGCGTCCGCAGGCGGCTGCGCATGGCACCCGTCCTGGCGGTCGGCGCGCTCGTCGCCGTGGTCAGCGCAAGTTGCGGCTGCGTCCCGCCGGTCGGGCCCAGCGCCGGCCCAGCGCCAGTCGACGGGCCCGCGCCGCGACCCGTGCCGCCGGCTCAGCCGGAGTCGCCGCCGGCGGCACCGCCGACGGCCTACCCGACGACCGTCACGTCGGCCGGTCACCTGGCCACCGATGTCGGGTGCGCCGAAGGCACCTCGGCCGCCGCGCTCGACGCCTTCTTCCGGGAGCGCATCGGCCCCGTCCTCGGCCACGATTACCAGCACGTCTACCCGCTCGGCGGTGACCGCTACCTGTGGCTGTTCCAGGACACCTTCATCGACCACACCGGCCGGGCCACCTCGTTCGACCAGACCTCGTTCGCCCACAACACGGCGATGGTGCAGCGAGGCCGGTGCTTCACGTTGCTCCATCGCGGTACGCGCGACGGCACCGACGTCGTTCGAGCCCGGCACCGGCGAGCGGATCCTGAGCCGCTGGTTCTGGCCCCTCGGCGGCGAGCTCGTCGGCGGTCGCCTGCAGGTGTTCTGGGCCGAGATGGCCAAGACCGCCGACCCGTCGCCGCCCGACGGCCTCGGCTGGGTGCCGGTGCGCACCTGGTTGGCGACCTATGACGCCGACACGCTGGCGCGCCTGTCGTTCGAGCCGGCGCCGGCGTCCGGCGTCGAGCCGATCTACGGCTTCGCCGTGGCGAGCGACGCCGAGCACACCTACCTGTTCGGCAACTCGTTCGATCAGAACCTGGCCCGCCAGGGCGGCTACCACGCCTGCCCGTGCTCGGCCACCCGCATGTACCTGGCGAGGGTGCCGAAGGGTGCGCTCGGCGCTCAGCCCGAGTTCCGCACGGCGAACGGCTGGTCGGTCGACCCGGCTGCCGCCGTGCCGATCGTCGACCGCTATCACGCCGAGAACCCGATGCAGCCCCGCTTCCTCGACGGGCGCTGGGTGTCGGTCACCAAGGTCGACGGCTACTGGGGCGAGGAGCTGGCGATCGACGTCGCCCCGGCGCCGTGGGGCCCGTGGACCACCACGACCCGTCGTTGGCTGTCGCCGCGTGGCAGTGATCCGCTGATGAACACCTACCACGCCCACCTGATGCCGTGGACAGCCGGCGGCCTCGTCGTCAGCGTGTCGCAGAACGCCCGGGACATGCCGCGTGACGCCTGGAATCGGCCCGACCGCTACCGGCCGCAGTTCTTCGCCGAGGCGATGCCTCCGCCGCCGCCGCCGCCCACGAGCCCGTTGGCCGTCGCCGTCGAGGAGCCGACCGTGGCGACGAGCGCAGCGATGCCCGAGACCGTCGAGGAGACCACGACCACATCCACGGCCTCGACGATCGGAGAGCCGACGACGACGACAAGATGAGTCGCCACATCGACGACGCTGTCGTCGACCTCGTCGAGCGCGGATCAGACGACCAGGCAGCACAGCGTCGCTGACGATCGACCGGCGCGGAACGACTAGGGCGCTCGCGACAGCAGCGGCGCGGGAAGCGCTCGGGTCGCCAAGTAGGCCCTCGGGAACGCGAACTCGTCCGGGCGGGCGGGGCGATCAGACGTCGGTTGGTAGGTCGGGGCACTTCGCCCGGTACGGCGCCAGCGTGCCGATGTTGGAGGCCCACTCTTCGCGAATCAGGTTGCGTCCGGCGACGCGGCAGGCGGCGGCTGCCCAGTGCTCCGGGTTGAGGTCCCAGATGTCCCGTGGCGCGCGCGCCGTTGTTGGCCTCGCCGCCGACCCACAGCCAGCGGCCGTCGAGCGACAGCGTGATCCGGTTGGACTCGTCGTCGGGGATGGGCGATCGGTGTGCCGATGCGCACGCCGCTGGCGACGTCGTAGAGGATGACGTTGTGGTCGCCGCCGTTGGTGGCGATGAGCGTCCCGTCGGCGGTGCCGGCCATTTGGGTGATGAAGCCGCGGGCCCCCCCGCCGAAGGTGCGGATCGGTTGCAGGCTGTCGAGATCGTAGAAGGTGAGCTCGCCGCCCAGTGAGTCGACGAAGAGCTGGTCGGTGACGGTGATGAACACACCGCGCAGGTCGTCTCCAGGGATCCCGTCGACCTGTTCGCCGGTGAAGCCGTCGTAGATCTCGATGCCGCGTTCGGTGCCGGCGGCGATGCGGTGGCCGGTGCGACTGATCGAGTGCCCGAACCAGCCGTCGACAAAGATCGAGGCACCCGACAAGCTCGGTCCGGGGGTCGAACTGGTTCAGTGTTGCGTCTGTCCCGTTCCGGAAGATGACGAGCATTCGTTCCTTGCCGGGGGTCAGACCGGCGCCGTCCGGAATCCGGGTCCACGACGAACCCGTCGGCGACGAGGTCGCCGCTCCGGGAGGTCGGTGAACGCCGCCTCGCCGACCTGGGCCTTCGTCGTTGATGAGCGCCCCGATCACGGTGTCGTCGTCGAGCCAATCGGTGTTGACCAGCCCGTCGAGGGTGAGCCACGACATCGCCCGACGCCACGTCGATGACGTGACTGGGGTAGCCGTCGAACGGCGTGCCCCCTGCTCGACAAGCAGGCGGTCACCGCGTGGGCTGAACGAGGAATCCTCTGAATCCGGGGGCGACGAGGTAAGTGATCGGCCCGGAGCCGTCGAGGCGCCAGCGCGGGACCACGGCCTCGTTGTCTCCGAAACTGACCAGTTCGGCGCCGTCCCCAGTGGCCAAGGGGGCCGCTGTTGCCGTTCTGGGCGTCGAGGACCCGGATCGCGTACCCACTGTCGAGGTCGTGCTCTGGGCGAGCCCTCCCTACGTGTGGGTGCAGTAGAACGTCCCCTGCTGCTCGATCCACGGCGAGGTTGGCGCACGTCGCCCCCGAGGCGCCGTCGCCGATGTCGGAGAGCCCTTGGCCGAACTGCCAGAGCACTCGCCCGTTGTCGGGATCGACGCGGTGACGCCACGGCGGCCGGCGGTGAGCAGCGTCCCGTCGTCGAGCGGACGGATCGACGCAAGTGTGTCCTGCGCCAGTGCGATCGTTCGGCGCAGTTCGAACGTCACCGGCGTCGAACGCCCGCAGCGAGCCGTTCGCTGCGCCGAAGCAGCAGCTCGTCACCGGCCAGCGCGACAGGCGGGCGGTCGCTGGGTGGGTCCATGCTGCCGTTCGGGAGACTTCAGCCTCAGTTTCGCCACCGAGTGCCGGCACGGTGATGCCGGGCGCCGAGGCTCGCTCCGCCTCCGGTGGCGGAGTCGACGACGCAAGGCAGCCTGGCTTCCTCGTCGTCGCCACGGCGAGTTCGGCTGCGTCCGGGGTGAAGCGCCGGACCAGCGGCTCCGTCGACGGCGAGCGGCGGGAACCTCAGCGATCCCGTCGACGTGTCGAACACACCGACGGTGGACCGTCCGCCGGCGAGGTCCTCATCGCCACGCCTGTGCGAGCCACCGGCCGTCGGCGGATGCGGCGAAGATCGAGCTTCCTGCGGTCATGCTCCCCGCCCATGGCCGGGAAGTGGGTCGCCGAGCGATCCGGTGTCGACCCCGTAGGGGCGCAGTCGCCCCTTGTCGTCGACGAGGTAGGCCGACTCGCCATCTGGCATCACGATGCCGGCCCCGCCGACGTCGCCCGCCAGGTGGTGGGCGTCGTAGAACGTCGGCTGGGCGGTGAACGTGGCGAGCAACGCCGAGCGGGTGCGCGGGGGTGTCGGCGAGGTGATAGGCCTCGACGGCGAGCAGCGCGGCGGTGTCCTGCTGGGTCTGGCGGAGTGACTCGGCGCCAACCGACGAGGGCCTCGATCTGCGCTTCGGCACGCCGCCGTCTCGGCCCTGCTCGGCCTGCACCTCGGCCTCGGCGGGATCGGCTCCGTCGGCCTGGCGGCGCTGCACGACGGCCACCGCCCCGGCGACGCAGCAAGCGCGACGATGAGCCGCGGCGGTGGCCGCGATCCAGGGTCGGCGCAGCCGGCGCCCCGTTCGGCGGGCGGCGCGGGACCCTCGCTGTCCCGGACGTCACGAGCGGCCTCGACGAAAACGCTCTCCAGGTCGGACGCGGCCCGCCCGTCGATGTCGTGCTCCCCCATCGCCGCTTCCAGCCGTGACCCCCGGTACAGCTTTGGGTCTCGGATGACCTTATCGTCCCAGGCCCGGGCCGCCGCCGAGAGGTGCTGCAGCTGGGTCAGCCAGCGACGGTCCTCGTCCACCCAGTCGACGAAGTCGCGACCCACCGAGTGAGCAACGCCTCGTGCTCCACCTCCACGGTCGGTTCGCGAGTCGCCGGGTCGCGGTCGGCCCCGGTACCAGCGGGCCGCGACGAACATGTCGGCGACCTCACGCATGCCCGCCGAGAGCTCGCCGAACAACGCCCGGCCGGCGGGTGTCAGGCGCGGCTCTGCCCCGGTGAGCCACCAGACGGGCCAAGAGCGCCCGCGGTGTCGCCGCGGCGCTGATCGTCGAGCCCTTCGAAGACCTCCTCGGCCCGGCGGCCGATGGCACCCGCCATGCCGCCGACTCCCTCCAGCGCCTGGAGGCCGACGATCCCCGTCGACGCCGGCGTCCGGGCAGCCCAACGAACGCGAACTGCAGCAACGGAAGGGAGCCCGGGTAACTGACGGCCTCGGCGACCAAGTCGGCGACAACACCGTCGTCGAACGTCACCCCGACTCGCGTCCTGCTGGCTGCACGATCGCCTCCTCCACCTCGGCAGGCGACAGCGGCGCGAGGACGCACGACCCCCCACCGACGAGGGCGCCGATCGTCGGATGCCCCAGCGGTCGATCGAGCAGATCGGCGTGCACGGGTCGTGACGAACCGCACGTCGACCGACTCGTCTCCGAGCACGTCGGCAACGACTGGCGAGGAAGAGGATCGCGTCTCGCCCTCTTCCGGCGTGGTCCAGCACTCCTCGAACTGGTCGACGACGACGACCATCCCCGCGGACCGCCGGGCCACATCGACGAGCGCGCCAGCGGCAACGGTGTTGTCGACGTCGGCCACCGTGGCGTCGCACCGGTTCGTGACTGTTGTCGGATCCTCAGGATCGGGGAAGAGCTCGGTCGTCCACGCCGGCCTGGTTCCTCGGCTGCGCTCGGGCGGCGACGCCGTCGTGACGATGATCCCGGGCGACGACCCTGTCGGAGCGATGGAGCGTCGCTGAACGAGATGGCGACGGTCTCCGACGTCGACGACGGAACGACCCCGTCGAGGTGCTCGCCGATATCGCCCGCCGCTTCGGGCGCGTGGTGCTGGTGGTCGACCAGTTCGAGGAGTGCTGGACGAGGGCGCCGGCGGACCGGCGGGACCGCTTCCTCGGGGTCGTCGCGACGTCCATCGACGAGCGGTCGCTCGACGTGCGGGTGGTCGCTACGGTGCGCGCCGATCTCCTCGACCGCCCGTTGGAGCATCCGGTGATCGGACAGCGGGTCGGCGCCGGCTCGTACGTCCTGTCGCCGCTGTCGCCGGCCGAGCTCGACGAGGCGATTGTGCAGCCGGCCGCCCGCGTGGGGGTGACGTTCGAAGACGGCGTGGTGGCTGACCTGGTCGCCGAAGCCGTCACCTATCCCGGCTCGCTGCCGCTGCTGCAGTTCACGTTGACCGAGTTGTACGAACGGCGCGTCGACGCGGTCATCAGCCGCCAGGTGCTGGACGGGGTCGGCGGCATGGCCGGCGCGATCGGCCGGCGCGCCGAGGAGGTTTACGCCGGTCTCGACGACCCGCAGGGCGATGCCCGCGAGCTGTTCGGCCGTCTGGTCGCTCCGGGCAGGGCTCGCCCGACACCCGCCGACGGGCGCGGCTGGGCGAGCTGTCGTCGGGGATGCGTGCCGTCGCCGACGAGTTCGTGGCCGCCCGGCTGCTGGTCACCGACCGCGACCCGGTAACCCGTGAGCCGACCATCGAGGTCGCCCACGAGGCGCTGCTGGCTCGATGGTCGCGGCTCGTCGGCTGGGTCGACGAGGACCGTCGATGGCTCGGCCAGCTGCAGCACCTCTCGAGCGCCACTCGTTCCTGGGACGAGTCGGGGCCGGCGACACCGAGCTCTATCGCGGCGTACGCCTGGAGCTGGCGATCGAGGCGCTCGACGTGGAGGGCCGGATGATGTCCGACCTCGAGCGGGCGTTCGTCGAATCCGGGCGCCAGGCACGCGACGCCGAGGTCGTCGAAGCGCGGCGAACCGCGCGGCGGCTCCGTAGGCGGCTCTCCGCCGTCGCCGCGGCGCTCGTCGTCGCCGTGGTGGCCGGCGCCGTCGCCATCGTGCAACGCAACGACGCCAACGAGTCGGAGGCCGCGGCCGACGAGGCGGCTGCTGTCGCCGAGGAGCAGCGGGCTGCCGCTGACGGCGCGGCTGCTGTCGCCGAGGAGCAGCGGGCTGCCGCTGACGGGGCCGCCGAGGCGGCGCAAGCCTCCGCGCGACGCGCAGATCGAGGCACTCGTCGGCCGCGCCGAGTCACTCCGCCACACGCAACGCGACACAGCGGCGCTGCTCGCCGTCGAGGCCTACCGTCTCGCCGACACGGCGCGTACGCGGTCCAGCCTGCTCGCCACGTTCACCGACGACGAACGCTTCCTCGACGCTCACCGCTTCGACGGACGAGCGCGGCCGGCGGCATCGTCCTGCCCGACGGCGAGTCCGCCTACCTCACCGACCAGGACGGGCGGCTGCGACCCTATGACTTCGACTCCGGCGCCCTCGGCGAGGCGCTTCCCGCAATCGGCACCACGGTGGACCGGTTCCCCGATCCTCGCCGCGTCGGCGGACGGCCGCCGTGTCGTGCAGGCATCGCGGTCTGATCCCGAGCGTCGGCCCGACCACCGTCGGCATCGTTCGACACGACGACCAGGTCCCTGCTGTTCGCCCCGGTCGTCGTCGACGGTCCCGTCACTTCAGCAGCGTTCCTCCCCGACGGCGATCGCCTCGCCTTGTCGATCGGCGAGGAAGCCCGCGTGCTCGTCCTCGATGTGACGAGCGGAACGAGCTCACGTCGATCGACGGTGTCGCCCTGCCGGTCGACGAACGCAAGTACATCTGGTCACTGGAGCCCGACGCCGGCGAGGTCGGTCAGTGCTGCGCCGCCCCTCAGGTGTGGCGGTCGCCGGCGACGAGCTGCTGCGTCGGCTCGCCCGACGGATCGTTGCGGGTGTTCGACGCCGCGACGATCGATCTGCGCCGAACCCTCACGGTGACCCCGAACACCCTCTCGACCATCCGACCGGTCGGCGATGGCACGGCCGTCACGACCGGCCGCTACGGCTTCGGACGGGTCGACCTGGCGCACCGGGGCGAACGTGTGGCGGTTGTCTCGGGCAGGAGACCTGCGTCAACATCACCGTCGCCGAGCAGCGCGGGGTGTTCTACTGCGGCGACCCCTACGGCCGGCTCGAGGAACGCGACCTGGCAACCGCAGCGCGTCCTGCGGCGGCTCGACTCCCAGAACGGCAACACCGGCTCACTGTGGACCGCCGGCGACGGCACCGAACTGGTCAGCTTCGGCACCTTCGAGCCGGTCGTGTCCCGCTGGCGCCTCGACGGCTCCGGACCGATCACTCGCGTCGTCGCCCCGGGATGGAGGCCATGGGCGTTCAACCACACCGGTGACCGGTTGCTCATCGAGTACGGCCACGTGCTCGACGGCGACTACACCAACCGGGTAATCGACGTCGAGTCCGGCGACGTCGTTGCCCGCCCCGACGGGTTGCTCGTCCCCGGCTGGCTCGACGCCGACACGCTCGCGGGTGCGCTCGTTCGCCGGCGACGAGGTCGAGATCGCCCATTTCGACCTCGACGGCGGCGCCGTGGTCTCCGACGGGCACGGGACCCCGCTCAACGAGGCGCTCACCACCCAGGCCAACGAGCTCGACACCGGCAAGGAGGACGTCCTCTTCCGCTACCGTGTCGACGCCGACAACTGGCTCGCCAGGTTCGACCCGCCACCCTTCACCCGGGCCGCGGATCCCGGTCGAAGGCCTCGTCTCGTGGACGATCAGCCGCACCGGTCACCGCATCGCCGCCGGCACGACCACAGGGTCCACGTGTACGACGCCGTGACCGGCGACGAGTTCGGATCGATCCCGGGCGCCGACCTGCGCGGCGTGTTCATCACCGTCACCGACCAGCTCTTCGTCAGCTCCCTCGGCGGCGAGCTCGTGCAGTACGACCTGGACACACTCGAACCGATCCGCGCCTTCGGGGGCAGCCGCGGGCACGTCTTCCACGGTGCGGCACCGCCGACGGATCGCTCGTCGCCACCAGCGGCGGCGATCAACGCGTCTACCTCTACGACGTCGCCACCGGCGTCCGCATCGGCACACCGATCAGCGTGCCCGACGGCCAATGGAACCACATCAACATCTCCCTCGACGGCAAGTGGCTCACAGTCGGCGGTGAGAATCCCGACGACGACGTCCGCACCCGCGAACGTTCCAGCTCTGGGACCTCGACCCCGGACCATTGGGAGACCGCCGCCTGCCGCGTCGCCGGGCGCAACCTCACCCGCGCCGAGTGGGCCGACAACATCGGCACCCTCGCCCCCTACCGCGCACTGCCCCGACCTCCCGACCGACGGCTCGACGTCCCCGCCCGCCCAGACGCGTTGGGTTCCCGAGGGCCTACTTGGCGACCCGAGCGCTTCCCGCGCCGCGCTCCGTCGCGAGCGCCCTAGTCGTTCCCGCGCCGGGTCGATCGTCACCGACGCTGTGCTGCCGGGCTCGTCGGATCTGCGGCTCGATGAGGTCGACGACAGCGTCGTCGATCTGGCCGACTCATCGTGTCGTCGTCGCCGGCGTTCCGATCGTCGGGCGGTGGATGCGGTCGTCGCCGTCTCCTCGACGGCCTCGGGCTTCGCTGCGCTCGTCGCCACGGTCAGCTCCTGGACGGCGACGCGTCGGCGGGCTCGGCGGGCGGCGGCGGAGGCATCGGCTCGGCGAAGAGCTGCGGCCGGTAGCGGTCGGGCCGATTCCAGGCGTCACGCGGCATGTCCCGGGCGTTCTGCGACATGCTGACGACGAGGCCGCCGGCGGTCCACGGCATCAGGTGGGCGTGGTACGTGTTCATCAGCGGATCGTTGCCGCGCGGCGACAGCCAACGACGGGTCGTGGTCGTCCACGGGCCCCACGGCGCCGGGGCGACATCGATCGCCAGCTCCTCGCCCCAGTAGCCGTCGACCTTGGTGACCGCCACCCAGCGCCCGTCGAGGAAGCGGGGCTGCATCGGGTTCTCGGCGTGATAGCGCTCGACGATCGGCACGGCGGCAGCCGGGTCGGCCGACCAGCCGTCCGCCGTGCGGAACTCGGGCTGCGCGCCGAGCGCACCCTTCGGCACCCGGCCAGGTACATGCGGGTGGCCGAGCACGGGCAGGCGTAGTAGCCGCCCTGGCGGGCGAGGTTCTGGTCGAACGAGTTGCCGAACAGGTACGTGTGCTCGGCATCGCTCGCCACGGCGAAGCCGTAGATCGGCTCGACGCCGGACGCCGGCGCCGGCTGGAACGACACGCGCGCCAGCGTGCCGGCGTCATACGTCGCCAACCAGGTGCGCACGGGCACCCAGCCGAGGCCGTCGGGCGGCGACGGGTCGGCGGTCTTGGCCATCTCGGCCCAGAACACCTGCAGGTGACCGCCGTCGAGCTCGCCGCCGAGGGGCCAGAACCAGCGGCTCAGGATCCGCTCGCCGGTGCCGGGCTCGAACGACGTCGGTGCCTTCACCGTCCCACGATGGAGCGACGTGAAGCACCGGCCTCGCTGCACCATCGCCGTGTTGTGGGCGAACGAGGTCTGGTCGAACGAGGTCGCCCGGCCGGTGTGGTCGATGAACGTGTCCTGGAACAACCACAGGTGGCGGTCACCGCCGAGCGGGTACACGTGCTGGTAGTCGTGGCCGAGGACGGGGCCGATGCGCTCCCGGAAGAAGGCGTCGAGGGCGGCGGCCGAGGTGCTCGTCGGCGCACCCGACATCGGTGGCCAGGTGACCGGCCGGCGTGACGGTCGTCGGGTACGCCGTCGCCGGTGCCGCCGGCGGCGACTCCGGCCGAGCCGGCGGCACGGGTCGCGGCGCGGGCCCGTCGACTGGCGCCGGGCCGGCACCGGACCGGCCGCCGGGACGCAGCCGCAACTCGCGCTGACCACGGCGACGACCGCGGCGACCGCCACGACGGGTGCCATGCGCAGCCGCCTGCGGATGCGGCGCGGTGGCGCCTCGACCCCGTCCGTCACCTCCGCGATGCGACATGACCGCCTCACCTTCACCCGTCGGCCCCACGTCCGCAATGATCGCACGATCGTCGGGCGTCTGTCAGCCCGGAGTCGATCGGCCGAGCTCCTCCATCGGCCGCTCGAACCTACGTGCCACGCGGGTGACGGGTCCGACGACGATCGAGCGGGGCCGAGGCAAGGGCAGACGATGGTGATACGTGACACACGAAGCGGCTGGGTCGTATCAACTCGCCGCCGGTGGGCATCCGACCACTGAACGATCCTTGAATCGGGAGGGATGTTGAAATGAACCTGCGATTGCTCAGCCTGGCCGCCGTCCCGGCGGCGCTCCTCGGTCCGTGTACGCCGTCCGGGTGCACCCCACCGCTGGAGTCGATCCTCGACCTCGAGTTCTCGTGCGTCTACGACGATGGCGTCACGGTCTTCACCATCGAGAATCTGACGGGCACCGGCCGGTTCTACGTCGTGTACGTACCGGGACAGCGGCTGGCCGCTGGTACACCGGGCGGCGACTACGAGTTCTACGTCGGCTCCCACGAGACCGAGGCCATCGAGCTGACGAGCGAGTTCGACATCGACCCGGCGACGATCGCGCCGCCGACCCCGGCCCCTGGTGAGCAGGGCTACTACGCCTACGACAGCGACGTCGCCGGCTCCGAGGACTGCGGCACCGGCGACTGAACGCCGACTGAGGGGTCGGCGTGTTCAGTGGTCAGGCTCTGGCCGTCGGCGACGAGGTGGGCGATGTCGGTCTCGACGATGGTGCCGACGTTGAGGACCGCTGTCCACACGCCGAGGTTGCCGCCGTGGTGGCGGGCCAAGGTGCGGTAGACGTCGAGGTCGCGGTTGAGGCCGGGCTGGGGTCGTGTGACCATCGTGCAGCGGACGCACGGCTGGTGCGGAACCAGTTCGACGTCGCCGATGCGCACGACCTGTCCGCACCACTCATCCTCGAGCCAGCCGTCACCCGGCGCATCGAGCAGCACGTTCGGTCGGAACCGGCGCACGTCCCACTCGCCGGCTGGATACAGCGCGGCGCCGGCGCGGAGGCTGGCAGTGGTCATCAGCAGCAGAGGCATCGCGTCGACGAACCGCTCGGGTGGCATCGTCCACTCGATCGCCTCGCTCGCTCGTTGGTCGGATCGGTGAAGAACTCGGCGCGATCGCCGTGCGCGGCAGCTCCGACGAGGCGCACGGGGCGCCCAGCCAGTCGCTCAGGGCGCTGTCGGTCGCCTCGCCTGCCCCGACGAGACCGGTCCCGTCGGGGAGTCTGATCACAGGCTCGGCGCCCTCTCCGAGGCTGGCCGTGGCCTCGAGCAGCCTCGCCTTGCGGCCGGTCAGCACACGTCCGGTGCGCTCGTCGCGAACGCCCCAGCGTCGATCGCCGTGCAGCCCGTCGGCCTGAACCTCCACGGCGGGAAGCCGCTCGCCCTGCATCGACTTGACCGGGTATCGCCACAGCTGGGCGACCAGCGAATCGTTCGGTCCCACCATGCCCCCTCCTCTCTCACCCCGCAGTGAACACCACGGCGGCGCGGTGTTGGGGACACACCTTGACGTCTTTCCACCCTCGACGGCTACGGCTTGTATGGCCCCCGAGGCCAACGGGGGAGATTGGGGGGAGAAAAGCCCCGAGAGGTTCTAGCGCCGCCTGTCTCCGTATTCGCCACGAGCAGCGGATCGTCTTCGGCGCCAACACGTTCCGGGAGTTCGAGGAGATGCTGGGCACGGGCGCGATGACTTCGCTGATCACGACACGTCTGATCAACGACACGCCGTTGCGCACGTGGCGCCCGGCGACGAAAGGGAAGGTGCCATGGAGATCATCAACCTGGGTGCAGGGGACGGGCTCCCGCCAGTGGACTGGGCAGCAATCGCCGAGAAGCTCGATGCGGGATCAGCGCCGGCTCCGGACGGGCACACCTCTCGCACGACCTGGCTCGCAACCGTGAACGAGGACGGCAGCCCGCATGTGACTGCGGTCGGCGCCCTCTGGCTCGATGGCGCGTTCTGGTTCCAAACAGGCCCAGGCACCCGGAAGAGCCGCAACGTCGCCGGCGACCGCGCCGCTCGATCGCCGTGTCGATCCGCGACGCGGACGTCGTCATCGAAGGTGACGCCGCACGGGTGACCGACCCGGGCATCGTGGCGGGATTGCAAAGGCGTGGGCGGACAACGGTTGGCCAGCGGAGCCCGACGAGAGCGGTTCCGGCATCACCGCGCCTTCGACGCGCCATCTCAAGGACCGCCACCGTGGTACGTGTATCGCATCCAGCCACGCTCGGCGACTGTCGCGTTGGGCACAGAGCCCGGCGGCCTCACTCGCTTCAGGTTCTGACGCCTGGTGCTCGTTCGCTCGACTCATACGAGCCGGACGATGCCGAGGTGGGCGTCGACTTCGACGTGGGCGCCGTGCGGGATCCGGGCGGTGGCGCCGTGCGCACCGATCACCGCAAGGACGCCGAACTCGCGTGCGACGATGGCCCGTGGCACATTGCCCCGCCTTCTTCCACCACGAGCGCTCCGAGGACAGGTAGTAACGAGTTGATCCACGGCCCGGTGAACGGCGCGACGAGCACGTCCCCCGGGTCGAGCTGGTCGAAGGTGTCCATCAGATCGTGCACGACGCAGGCTCGACCTCGGTACGTCCCCTCACCGATCCGATCCCATGGCGGCACCGACGTCGCGGTATCGGCCGGTGCCATGCCATCGGTCCGGGGCTGCGCCGGGGTCGGTCAGCGGCGAGGTTGGCCATCATGGCGGCCGTGGCCCGGGCCATCGCCGGCGGCAGTGCCTCGAGCGGCGGAGGGGCTTCGGGCTCGCCGAGCACGCGGCGGTGGGGCGGCCTCCACCAGATCGCGCTGCGCGCTCGCCCCGCGAGCTCGTCAGCGGACGGCCCCGGGCCGCCTCGAAGCAGGCGGTCGAGCTCGTCGGGGAACAGCTCCACCGCGTCATCGACCGCGTGCACGCGACTTGTGTCAGCCAGTCGGCGGCCCACCTCCAGCAGGGCGCGTTCGCAGCAGCCCGCCGGGCCAGTTCCAGCAGAGGCCACGGATGTCCTCACGCTGGCGGTGCCCGTCAGCGCGCCTCGGCGAGCAAGTCGTCGAACAGTGCTCGCTGGTTGGGGGGACGCGATCGCGCACCGCGGCGTCGTCGGGCACGTCGACGGCGGGATGATCGGCGGCCCAGAGGAGCGCGGCGAGCTGGAGCGCCGGCACCTCCGCCAAGGTGGGCCGATCGACGTCGTCGCTCGTGACGGTACGCCACGCGTGGAGCTCGAGCCACGTGTCGGCGGCGGCACGAGCGTCGGGGCTGAGCGCGTGGATGTCGTCGACCGAGCCGATCGAAGCTGCCGTCGCCCCACTCGCCAGCACGGCGCGGGCGACCGGACGCAAGAGGTCGGCCGTCTCCACGGTTGCTGGCGAGCTGCCGGTGAGCAGCCCGGCGACCTCGCTCGCAGGGATCCCCCACGTTTCACAGTGAGCGAGCAGATCACCCACCGGCATGAGGTCGCCGCCGTGCGTCGCGAGGTTCCGGCGTGCCGAGACCTCGAAGTGTGCGAGTGCCTCGGCGACGTGCCCGGCGAGTCGGGCGTCGTCGAGATCGGTGAGCTCGACGCCCTGGAGCGAGGTTCCTCGCTGCCTGAACCGAACGGTCGTGGTCGAACCACTGGTCCACCTCGTGACGCCAGCGGCGCTCCTGCCACGCGACTGCGGCGGTCTTGGCCCTCCGGCGCAGCACCGGGTGCAGCCCCGCGAGCAACTTCATCACGAGCGCCGGCGGCGGCGCTTTCGGCGTCGAGCCGTCACGCTCGCCCACTCCCAGTGGCCGCACGTACAAGCAGCCGTGCACGAACTTCGCCTGCACGTGGGCCAGGGGCAGGCCGTAGCGCTCGACCAGTTCGACGGTTCCTGCTTCGAAGGCCCGCCGGTAGGCGTCGCGGAGGATCGGGGTCAGCGGGCGCAGACCGTGGTGCGTGGTCTCGAGCTCCCATTGGCCCGGTGCAGGTGCATCGAAGATCACCGGTGCCGTCGTCCTGGTGGCGATGTCGTCGATCATGGTGCCCCCTCAGCTCAGACCAGACCCTACTTGTGACAGTACTCTGCTGTCAAT
>CAVRCY010000016.1:0-369600 GCA_963719775.1 uncultured Acidimicrobiia bacterium | reverse complement strand
CTCGAGGTTGCGGCCGCCTTCGCTCAAGACGAAATCGTTGCTTTCGCATTCGTCGTAGTTGAGGAAGAACTCTTTGATCTTCTTGGCCGCCTGCCCGAGGCAGAGGATGAACTCCTTGTGGCCGTAGTGGGCGTAGTACTTCATGAGGTGCCAGAGAATGGGTCGCTGGCCGACCTCCACCAATGGCTTGGGGATCTGATCGGAGTAGTCGCGGAGGCGCATACCCATCCCCCCACAGAACAAGACGACCTTCATCCCGATCCCCTCCACGTCTGCCGTCACGGCGCTACGGGACGAGACGGCGCCGCCCTTCGCCTCGTGCCGAAGCGTACCGCCCATGTGTCCGAACGGCCAGCCCACGGTCGTGTCCGCCCTGACATTGCGGCGCCACGTGCTCTGGGCCTCTATCCTTGGGGATGTTGCGGTGACGGACGGGTGGGTGACGGAGCATGGGTTCTGATTTCTCTCGATCGTCGGAGGTGGGCGAACGCCTGGGTGCCCTCGTCCCGGGAGGCGGGCACACTACGCCAAAGGAGCCGACCAGTACCCGGCGCAGTCGCCGGCGGTGCTGTGCCCGGCCGGGGTGCCACGTCTGGGACGCCGACGGCAACGAGTTCATCGAGTACGGCATGGGTCTGCGCGCCGGTCGCTCGGTCACGCCTATCCCGAGGTCGTCGACGCCGTGCGAGAGTCGCTCGAGCTCGGCACGAACTTCACCCGTCCGGCGCTGATCGAGCTCGAGTGCGCCGAGCGGTTCGCGGCGATCATCCCCAACGCCGAGATGGTGAAGTTCACCAAGGACGGCTCGACCGCCACGAGCGCCGCCCTCAAGCTCGCCAGGCGAGCACCGGTCGCGACATGGTCGCGATCTGCGCCGAGCACCCGTTCTTCTCCTACGACGACTGGTTCATGGTCACCACGACGATGGATGGTGGCATCCCCGACGTCGAGGCGACGATGCCACGTCGCCGTTCCGCTACAACGACCTCGCCAGCCTCGAGCGGCTGTTCGCCGAGCATCCCGACCGGATCGCCGCCGTGTTCCTCGAGCCCGTCCGCACCGAGCCGCCGGAGCCGGGATTCCTGGAGGGCGTTCGCGCGCTGTGCACCGAGCACGGGGCGTGCTCGTGTTCGACGAGATGATCACCGGGTTTCGGTACGACGCTCGACGGTGCCCAGCATCTCTACGGCGTCGTGCCCGACCTTTCGACGTTCGGCAAGGCGATGGCCAACGGCTTCTCGCTCTCGGCGCTGTGCGGCAAGCGCGAGCTACATGCGGCTCGGCAGCCGCGAGCGGGACCGGCGACGACGTGTTCCTGCTGTCGACCACCCACGGTGCCGAGACGCCTGCGCTGGCCGCGGCCATCGCCACGATCGAGTCTACGAGCGCGAGCCGGTGATCGAGCACCTGTACCGACAGGGCGAGCGGCTCGCCGCCGGGTTCGGGAGGTCGCCGCGGTCACGGCCTGCAGGACCACGTCGCACCGGTCGGTTTCCGGTTGCAACCTGCTGTTCTCGACCCTGGACCAGACGGCAGCCGTCGCAGGCGTTTCGCACGCTGTTCCTGCAGGAGACGATCCGCCGCGGCGTGCTCATGCCGTCGCTCGTCGTCAGCTACTCGCACGCGATGCCGACATCGATCGCACGCTCGAGGCGATCGACGGCGCGCTCGGTGTGTACGCCAAGGCGCTGGTCGACGGCCCGAGCGTTTCCTCGTCGGGCCGCCGTCACGCCATGTGTTCGACCGCCGCTGCCGGGCATACGGGTAACGGACTCCGTCACCGCCCGGCCGGCACCTCGTCGACGAGAGCCGTGCTCCTCGAGCACGTCGGCGCCGGCGGCGATCGCGTCGAAGTCGATGCCCGAGCGCTCGGCGATGTCGAGCAGGTCGTGCTCGCCGTCGGAGAGGTTGAGCACCCAGAGCATCGCGAGCTGGAGGTCGGGGATCGTCGTGCCGCCGAGCGCCCGATACAGCCCGCGGCGGCCGAGCTGCGGCTCGCCGTACGGTTCGAGGTTGCGGACGATCCGGTTGCGGTCGACGACGTCGACGATCGACGCCAGCAGCTCGAGCGACTCGGCCATCCGCTCGCCCGACGACGAACGCGAGGTTGTCGGCCGACGTGTGGTACTCGGGAAACTGGCCGTGCCGGCCGCGCATCAGCGAGCCGACGGGCAGCCGGAAGCCCGGCGAGTTGTACTGCCGCTCGTCGTAGCCGTACGGGAAGAAGTCGATGACGTCGTGCTCGCAGCCCGGCTGCGCCGAGCACGAGCGGCCGCGGCGCGGTCGATCGTCTGACTCCCGCCGACGGTGCGCTTGTAGGTGAACGGGTGGTCGTCGCCGAGGCACGTCAGCGTCAGCCCGTGCCCGATCCGCGAGGCGCGGTCGCGGTTGCGCGCGAGCCACGTGATCGCGCCGATCGTGCCGGGCGCGAACAGGAAGCGGATACGTGTGGCGCGGCGGTGGTCCGGCCAGCAGTCGACGGGCGAGCATGGCGGCCACGGCGATCCCGCTGAGGTTGTCGTCGCAGAGCGACGGGTGGCAGACGTGGGCTGGAGATCAGGATCTCGTCCGGCCGACGTCCCGGGCACGACCACCTCGCCGTACGTCAGCGACCCGGCTCGAGCGGGAGTCGATGCACACCTCGTACTCGCCGGGCGGCCAGGGCGTCGAGCTGGTGCTGGGTGAGGCAGAAGCCCCAGTCTCGGTCGTAGTACGACGTGCGGTACGGGATCGAGTCGGGCTGGTCCGGCAGCGTGTGGAGGTGCGGGCGCAGCTCGTCGAGGGTCATCCGCGAGGCGACCGGCACGCGTAGCTGACGACGTGGAGGTTGCGATGCGGGAAGTCGACGACGCGTCGGCCGCTGGCGTCGGCGACGTAGGCGTCGCGGATGTTCCACTCGTCGGGCACCGTCCAGTCGAGCACCTGCGTGCCCGACGGCACCTCGCTGACGTCGAGCGGCACGATCCGCCCGATCATCTCGAGCGTCTCACGCACGCCGTCGCCGGTGATGCTGCGGCAGATCGGGTAGAGCTCCTTGACCAGCGCCATCATCTCGTCGGCGACCGCCTGTTGACGCGGTCGGTCATCACTCATCGAGCACCGCCGGATCGATGTCGGGATAGCGTCGGCGTCGCGCGGCGAGATCACGACGGGTTGCCGTGGCCACTCGACGCCGAACGCGGGGTCGTCCCAGCGAACCCCGCGCGCGGCGTCGGGTGCGTAGAACGCCCCCATCTGGTAGTCGACGTCGGTGTCGTCGGCGAGGGTGAGGAAGCCGTGGGCGAAGCCCTCGGGCACGAACAGCGCCCGGCCGTTGTCGGCGTTGAGCTCGACCCCGAACCACTGGCGGTACGTCGGCGAATCCGCGCGGAGGTCGACGATCACGTCGTGGATCGCTCCCCGCACGCACCGCACGAGCTTCGCCTCGGCGGCCGGCGTCGTGTTGAAGTGCATGCCGCGCAGCGTGCCGGCGTGGGTGTTCGAGACAGGTTCGACTGGGGGAACGTCGTCGGCAGTCCGTGCTCGGCGAACTCGCTCACAGAACGTGCGGGCGAAGAAGCCGCGCTCGTCGACGTGGGGCTCGAGTCGATGATCCACGCGCCGGCCAGCGGTGTCGTCTTCGAAGCGCATCGCCGCGAACCTACCGGTGAGCAGGTTGGCCCCAGATGGGCGGTCTCATGAGGCCAGCCTCGGACCGCCAGCGGCCTGAACATCAGCAAACCCCTGAGATCACGACCCCGAGGATCGCTAGTACCGTGCCGGCAGATGAAGCCGTTCGCGTGCCGGTTCTGCGGCACCCCGCTCGAGCATCGGGTCGTCGACCTCGGCATGTCGCCGCTCTGCGAGAGCTATGTCGCCGGCGAAGAGCTCGACCGGATGGAGCCGTTCTACCCGCTCCACGTCTGGGTGTGCCACGCTGCTTCCTCGTCCAGATCAACGACTACGTGGCGGCCGAGGACATCTTCACCGAGTACGCCTACTTCTCGTCGTTCTCGTCATCGTGGCTCGAGCACGCCAAGGACTACGTCGCGATGATCACCGAGCGCTCGGTCTCGGGCCCGACAGCTTCGTCGTCGAGCTGGCGAGCAACGACGGCTACCTGCTGCAGTACTTCGTCGAGCGCGGCATCCCGTGCCTCGGCATCGAGCCGGCGGCGAACGTCGCCGAGTCAGCGGTCGAGCGCGGCGTGCCGACCGACGTGTCGTTCTTCGGCGCCGAGCACGCCGAAAGATGGCCGCCGAAGGCCACCTCGCCGACCTCGTGCTCGGCAACAACGTGCTCGCCCAGGTGCCCGACCTCAACGACTTCGTCGCCGGCATCCCGACGATCCTCAAGCCCACCGGAACGGTGACGATCGAGTTCCCGCACGTCCTGCGGCTGCTCGAGGAGAACCAGTTCGACACCATCTACCACGAGCACTTCTGCTACTTCTCGCTCATCAGCGCCGAGGCGATCTTCGCCGGCCACGGCATGACGATCTTCGACGTCGAGGAGCTCTGGACGCACGGCGGGTCGCTGCGCATCTACGCCCGCCACGCCGCCGACACGAGCAGGCCGGTCACCGACCGGGTCATCGAGCTGCGCGCAGGCGAGGAGGCGGCCGGCTTCCGCGACGTCGCGACCTACACGCGGTTCGAGGAGCAGGTCCGCGAGACCAAGCGCGAGCTGCTCGAGCTGCTCTCCGAGATCAAGCAGCGACGGCAAGACGATCGTCGGCTACGGCGCCCCCGGCAAGGGCAACACGCTGCTCAACTACTGCGGCATCCGCACCGACTTCATCGACTTCACCGTCGACCGCAACCCGTACAAGCAGGGCCGATTCCTGCCCGGCACGCACATCCCGATCCACGCGCCCGAGCGCATCGACGAGGTCAGGCCCGACTACATCTTCATCCTGCCCTGGAACTTCAAGGACGAGATCCTCGCCCAGCTCGCCCACGCCCGCGACTGGGGCGCGCAGTTCATCGTCCCGATCCCGGAGCCCACGGTGCGTCTGACAGTGCTCGGCGTCGTCCTCGGGGATGCACCGGCAACCCGCTGCAGGTGCTCTGCCTCGGCGCGCACAGCGACGACATCGAGATCGGCTGCGGCGGCACGCATGCTGCGCCTGCTCGCCGAGCGTCCCGGGTCGCGGTCCGCTGGGTCGTCTTCTCCGCCACGGACGAGCGCGAGCGGGAGGCGCGGGCGAGCGCCGCAGGCGTTCCTGCAGCGATGCCGCCGAGGCCACCGTCGCCGTGGAGCGACTTCCGGGAGAGCTACTTCCCGTATCTCGGCGCCGAATCAAGGACTTCTTCGACGAGCTCCGAGGCAGCGGTCGAGCCCGACCTCGTGTTCTGCCCCCATCGCCACGACGACACCAGGACCACCGCACGGTCGCCGAGCTGACCTGGAACACGTTCCGCGACCACCTGATCGCCGAGTACGAGATCCCCAAGTACGAGGGCGATCTCGGCCAGCCGAACCTCTTCGTGCCCCTCACCAGGCCATCGCCGAGCGCAAGGTCGCCCTCCTGCAGGAGCACTTTCCCTCCCAGCACGGCAAACACTGGTTTCGACCCGAGACGTTCTCCGGCATCATGGCGCTGCGCGGCGTCGAGGCCGGGGCGGACTGCGCCGAGGCGTTCCACGTGCGCAAGTTGGTGACGTGAGCGACGGCGGCACGGGTATTGCGTCGGCGGAACCTGAGGGAGTCAAGCATGAAAGTGCTGGTCACGGGGCATCGCGGCTACATCGGCGCCGAGATGGTGCCGGCGTTGCGCGCAGCGGGCCACGACGTCGTCGGTCTCGACATCGGCCTCTACGACGAGTGCGACTTCGTCAGCCCCCCGGACGAGGCCGAGATCTCGACGTCGACCTGCGCGACGTGCGTCCCGAGCATCTGGCCGGCTTCGACGCGGTGGTCCACCTCGCCGCGCTGTCCAACGACCCGCTCGGCGACCTCAACCCCGATCTCACCTACGACATCAACCTGCACGCGTCGGTGCGGCTTGCCGCGGCCGCCAAGGACGCCGGCGTCGAGCGCTTCCTGTTCGCGTCGTCGTGCAGCCTGTACGGCGCCGGCGGCGAGCGACCTGCTCGACGAGCAGCGCGAGTTCAACCCGGTCACGCCGTACGGCGAGTCGAAGGTGCGGGTCGAGCAGGAGGTGAGCAAGCTGGCCGACGACGACTTCTCGCCCGTCTACCTGCGCAACGCCACCGCCTACGGCGTGTCGCGCCGGCTGCGCGCCGACATCGTCGTCAACAACCTCGTCGGCCACGCGGTCACGACCGGCAAGGTGCTGCTGCAGAGCGACGGCATCGCCGTGGCGCCCGCTCGTCCACATCGGCGACATCATCGCCGCGTTCGTGGCCTGCCTCGAGGCGCCCCGCGAGGCGATCCACGACCAGGCGTTCAACGTCGGCAAGAGCGGCGAGAACTACCGCATCCGCGACGTCGCCGAGACCGTCAAGGATGTTGTCCCGGGCTGCGACGTGGTCTTCGCCCCCGGCGCCTCGCCCGACACCCGCAACTACCGCGTCGACTTCACGAAGATCGAGACCAAGCTCCCCGGATTCAGCTCCGAGTGGACGCTGCGTCGAGGCATCGAAGAGCTCCACGAGGCGTTCATCTCTGCCGAACTGTCAGCCGACGATTGGACGAGCTCGCGCTACTACCGCCTCGGGACTGTCCAGTCGCTCCGCTCGCGTGGCGTCATCGACGACGAGCTTCGCCGTGTCATTCGAACCGGCGATCGTGGACACGGCGCCTTGGGATTGTCGGAGTCGTTCTCCGATGGCGTCCGACCGCAGGTGTCATGAAATCGGGGCGGACGACATGAGAGCGGCGAGTTCACGTCCGGGCCGCCGAGCCGCTTGTCTGTCGGTCCGCATGGTGTCATGGCCAGCCGCAGCGACGATGACATCGGGTCTGTGTCGCCATCCAGGATGATGTAGGCGTCGGCGAGGAGCCTGACTCATTTCATCACGCCGAGCTCGGTGCGGCTTGCGGTCTTCGCCGGCAGGCACGGCTCATCTCGGCGGGCGCTGGCTCGGAGAAGCTGCGGGGCGCGCCGTGGGACTGAAGGTGCCCGCCACGGCGCTGGTAATGGCCGACAAGTACGTCCACGTCGACCGTATGGGTTGCCCTGTCAGGCCAGAACATTGAACCGACCGTTTCGCGTTCACATCGTGGAGGTCGTCGGTTCGAGTCCGGCATCGCCCACCGAAATGCCCACCTAGCAGGCATTTCGCGACGGCGCGGACCGGGCCGTGGTCGTCGACCGATGGCGTGCTGTGCTGATGAGATACCACACCGGCCGTGCCCGACGGTGAGAGATGCCTACGGACATCGAGCGGACTGACACTCGGCCTCGGGTCGCGATTAGCACGCTGCGGGGCGCGGCGGCCGCCAGCCGTATCAGGCGGTACGAAATTCGCGGCTATTCTCCCGCGCCCGGACGGGCGGTCTGTCCGGTTCACGAGAGCGGGGTATCACAATGCGGAAGCGATGGGCACTGGCGGGCGCCGTGGTGGCGGTTGTCACCGTGGGAGCATCGAGCACGGCAGGGGCGATTCCGAAGCGGGAGCCCGAGATCTGGAACTGCCCCGGTGGGACGACGATGATCACCACCGCTGGTCGCAATGGCTGGATCGACGGCGTCAAGTACAAGGCGGTGGAGTTCTCCCTCAGCGGCACGTTCACACCGACCGGTGGGACACCGGAGCCGGTGGACGAGTTCAAGCAGTGGGGCGGCGGTGCCGGGGCAGGGACGATCACCTGCACCATGCACGTCGATGACACCAGCCCGGACGGCCACTTCGTGGCCGACTTCCGGGTGACCGCCGTCCCCGCCTGAGTCCCTGAACACCGAGAGGCCCGCCTTCGGGCGGGCCTCTTCGCGTGGGCGTGGAGGGAGTCGAACCCCGACCTGCTAGATGTGTTCAAGTCGCTCTCACTTCGAGGGTGAGCTACTCGCCCGAGTTGTCAGTGCGCCGAAGCCGTTCCAGCGCGATCTCATCCACGACGCTGGTCATGAGCGTCCACTGCTCGCCGCGTAGCCTCGCAGTGATACCAGCCACGGTGGCTGGCGGCGCGCAGCGAGGACGGTGCCCAGGTTGGTCACGGGTGAGTTGAAGTCGTAGATCGACGCGATCTGGAACTCGTTCTGGTCGGGCGGGATCTCGAACCCGCTGGAGGTGATGGAGCAGATCACCTACTTGCTCTTCATCGCGCGCCTGGACGATCTCCAGACGCTGGAGGAGAACAAGGCGACCCGACTGGGACGACAATGGCCGCCTCACTGATGCCGTCGATCGGGACCGGCAATGCCCGCGGTCCAAGTGGTCCCATGAAGCTGGCGGGCGACACGAGATCTCGGGGGAATGCCCATCACCCGGGCGGGCGTGTGATGGTCGGCCCGCAACGGTCCAGGACACGATCGGGACACGGGTCCCTATGACTCGGGATTCGGTACCAGTGATACTTCCCGAAACGACTGTTGAGGGAGCGAATGATGCAGGGCCAGTGGATCGGGACAATGGTCTTCGGCGGCGCCGTGCCGGCACCGGTGGTGATGTCACGGCGCCGACCGACGGATTGATCAAGGCGACGACGTCGGGGTCCGGGTTCTCCGTGCCGATGGCGACGATTTACGAAGGCTCGCCGGGCTCGCTGACCCAGGTCGGCTGCCGCGGTGATGTCGTGGCGGTGAGGGCTGGGGTCACCTATTACCTCAGGTTGTCGCTGCCGGGGTGCTGTCCCGGCACGTTCACCTTGGACGTGACCGTGCCGGCGCCACCGGCCAACGATCTGATCGAGAACGCCACGCCGATCACCACCCTGCCGTTCACCGCCACTCAGGACAGCGCCGACGCCACCAGCAGTTCCACTGACCCGAGCTCGGCGTGTATCGGCGGCGTCCTCCCAACCGTGTGGTATTCGTTCACGACGACCACCGACGGTCTCATCGAAGCGGGGACGACCGGAGGGTTCAGCACGTTCTTGACGATCTATGAAGGCCAGCCCGGGTCGCTCTCACAGGTGACCTGCACGTTCGGTGCTCAATCCGTCACCGTCCCCGTGACCAAGGGGACGACCTACTACCTGTCGGTTGTTCCCCTTCAGCACGACACCTTCACCCTCGACGTCACCGAGCTACTCAACATCTCGCTGCCGCCTGACGTGACCGCCGAGGCCACCGGTCCATTCGGCGCCACCGTCGATTATGTCGTCTCCGCCTCGTTGCCAGACGGTTCACCCGCACCCATCGACTGCGCACCTGCCTCGGGAAGCGTCTTGCCCGTCGGCCTCACCACCATCACCTGCACCGCCTCCGACGATGCGGGGAACACTGCGACCGGCAGCTTCGTCGTCCACGTCGTCGACACGACGGCACCCTCCGTCACCGTCCCGGCCAACGTGAGCGTCGATGCCACTCACCCCTTCGGCGCGGCAGTCACCTACACCGTCTCGGCCACCGACATCGTCGACCTTGCGCCTACGATCACCTGCGACCCGCCTTCCGGCGCCTCCTTCGCCATCGGCGACACGACCGTGAGTTGCGGCGCCACCGACTTCTCCGGCAACAGCGGACCTCGAGGACGCGGTCGGGGCACTGCCCGGGTCCGTCGGGGTGCGTACCAGCCTGGCTGCCAAGCTGCAACTCGTTCGCCTCGCGCTCTCCGACGGCAAACGGGCAATCGCCTGTGGGGCGCTCGCGGCGTTTGTCCTCGAGGTCCGCGCCCGATCCGGACGATCGATCGCGCCAGCCACCACCACCACGCTGATCGCCGCCGCGTCGCAGATTCGGGCGGTCATCGGCTGCCGCCACTGACGCGCTGTTGGTGCTCCGGTTACAACGATTGGGGCGTCGAGTCGAGTACACCGGCCCCGCGTTCTGGGGTCGTATCAACGAGTGCTCACCTGCCAGTGGGTGCGCGGCAACCTCGACGCCCTCCGCGAAATACTTCACGAGATGATCCGCCAATCGCGACCCGATGCCCGAATCCGCCGCGCCGTGGCGTAGAGGACCCACAGCCCCCTTGCGGAACTCTTTTCATCCACCCGCTCCTCGTGGCCGCCGAGCCCACGGACCTGCGACGCGTGAGGTAGTCGCGGCGGTGCCCAATCCGTCATTGGGTTCCCTCCCCAACGTCCGACCGGTTGCAAACCAGCTGGACGGTGCTGTACTCGATCGCCGCCGGGGGAGCGTTTCGGGTCGGCTGTCATCGGGGAGACGACGGTACATGTCGATCCTGCGGCCAGGTGCCCTGTCGAAGCCGGTCAGCCGCGTCGCGCTGATGATGTTCGCGTGGGGGCATCGACACGAGATCCTTCGCTGGGGCCGCAGCCTGTACGACCAGCTCGTCGGTCGCGTCGGTGTGTCGCCGGCTCGGGCGGTGCGGACCGGGTTGGTGCTGTTCGCCATCGCCTCCGACGAGCAGCTGCGCAATGCCCGGCAGCTGCGCAAGGTCACGATGGTCGGCGATGAGGTCGACCTCGACGTCGACGAGTCGTGGCCACTGCTGCCCCGCCTGGTCCAGCACGTGCGCTCGGTGAAGGGCGTTCGCCGCGTCAAGGTCAACGGCGTCGAGGTCGCACCGCCCATCCCGGCGACCGCCCGGGACGTGCCGGCGACCGACGCCGAAGGCAGCACGCTTGTGTCGCGTGGATTCGACCTGATTCGGTCGATCCAGCTGACACAAACGGCGGAGCGGCGGCCGGGGCGGGCGCTGCCGTCGTAGCGCCAATCTGATGTTGACATGACGTCGTATTGACGTCATACTGACGTCTATGGACATCACGGTCTACGTCGAGCGGCTCCGCGGCGACCTCGTGGCGGCCGCCGCCACTGGCGGCGACGCGATGGTCGACGCCGCCGAGCGCCTGACGGTGGCTTTCGACGCCGCCGTGCGCATGGCGCTGCTGGAAGCGTTGTCCGACGCCGCCGCCGAGATCACCGGCGAGCTGGGCGGTGGTGCCGTCGAGCTGCGGCTCAAAGGCCGGGAACCGCAGTTCGTGGTGACGCGCCCGACCGAGTCGGCGGCCGACGTCGACGACCGCCCGGCGGCGGACGACCCGCTCGACGACGACGCCGCGGCCACCGCCCGCGTCACCCTGCGACTGCCCGAGGGCCTCAAGCAGCGCGTCGACGATGCCGCGGCGCGCTCGCGCCAATCCACCAACACCTGGCTGGTCGAGGCGATCCGCACCGCCATCGCCGTCCCCGAGACGGGACGGTGGGGTCGGGGTCGCCACGTCTCCGGCTGGGTCCGCTGAACAGGAGCCATCCCGATGCATCGATTCCCCACCCCGACACCACCGCGGCTGACGATCCGCTTCCGTGCCGGCATCGTCGAGATCGACACCGAGGACGTCAGCGAGACGATCGTCGAGCTGCACGATCTCCACGGCGACACCTCGAATGGCGCCATCGCCGCCACCGTCATCGAGCAGCGCGGCAACGACATCGTCGTGGTCGTGCCCAAGCGCTTCGGCGAGCTGTTCATGGGTTCGACCGATCTGGCTTTGCGCGTGACGGCGCCCTCGCGCACCGCGCTCGACATCGAGTCGGGCTCGGCGCAGATCACGGCGCGTGGGGAGTACGGCACCACGGTCGTGACGACCGGCAGCGGCGCCGTGACGATCGGCACCGTCGCCTCCTCGGCTCGCGTGCGCTCCGGGAGCGGTGACCTGCGGATCGACTCGGTCGAGGGCGATCTCGACGTACGCAGCGGATCGGGCGCCATCGATGTCGGGTCGGTCGGCGGATCGCTCTCCGTGCAGAGCGGTTCGGGTGACGTCCGGCTCGGGACCGGCGGGACCTCGATGCGCGTGAAGACCGGCAGCGGTGACGTGTCGGTCGACTCGGCACCGGACCAGCTCCACGCCACTACGGGCTCCGGGGACGTGCGCGTCGGCGCGGTGCGCCGCGGCGAGATCTCCGTGCGGGTGGCGTCTGGTGACATCCATGCCGGCGTGCGGTCGGGCACCGCTGCGTGGCTCGACGTGCGCACCATCACCGGTCGAGTCTCGAGCCAACTCGAGTCGGCGGCCGCCCCCGGCGCCGACGACGAGCAGGCCCGTCTGAAGCTGGAGAGCGTCAGCGGCGACATCGAGCTCGTCCGGGTCTGACGCGCTGATTCTCCTACCGATGTGGGAGCGTGCGGCTGCGCCCCTGCTAGACGGCTATCTTGGAGGGTGATGGGCAGGCTGTGCGAGCGACCCGGGTGCTCCGACGTGGCGTCCATCGCGTTCGGGTTCGATGCCGACCGCCTGCTCGTGTGGCTGGCCGCCCGTGAGCCCGACGGCGACCCGATGCGCGCCGGTTCGCTGTGCCGGCGCCACGCCGACGCGATGGTCGTGCCGCGGGGCTGGACGCTCGACGACCGACGGGAGTCGAGGCCCCGCCTGTTCCGCCCGCCACCCGAGGCGGCGCCGAGCGCTCCCCGCACGCGCCGCACCGAGAAGGCGGGAGCGGAGACGGAGCAGCTCGTGCTGGAGGCGGTGCAGACGGTGGCCGACGTGGCCGGGGCTGTCCCCCGCCGAGGACCCGGATGCCACCGCCCCCATTCCATGGATGCCGGACTTCGACCAGCGCGACGACCTGGGCGGCGTGCTCGCCGCGCACAGCCCGCTCCTGGCGCGGGCGTTCCTGGGCACGGATCGTCGCCGCTGATCGCCGATGAAGACCACGGTCAGCACGCTCATCGAGGGCGCCCGCCCCGCCGACGTCTTCGAGCAGGTCGCCACGCTCGACCGCTACCCGGCGTGGATGCGGATGGTCCACCGCGTCGAGCCCGACGTGCCCGACGACGGTCGCCCGGCGTGGCACGTGGAGCTGCGGGCGCGTGTCGGTCCGTTCGCCCGCTCGAAACGGCTGCGCATGGTGCGCACGATCTTCGAGCCCGACCGCCGGGTCAGGTTCGAGCGGATCCAGGACGACGAGCGGGACCACGCCCAGTGGATCCTCGAGGCCAGGCTCGCCGAGGCGCCCGACGGGACGAACCTGACGATGGACCTCGAGTACACCGGCGACCTGTGGGGCGACGCCGTGCTGAGCCGCATCCTCGACGAGGAGGTGCGGCGCGGGAAGCGGGCGCTGCAGGACCTCCTCAGCCCGACGCCCAGGCGCTGAAGCGCCCGTCGCCCCGGCGCTCGAGCGTGAGGTCGAGGCCGAAGCAGGCGCTGAGCGCCGGCCCGTCGAGCACGTCGGCGATCGGACCGGCCCGCAGCAGCCGGCCGGCTCGCAGCAGACGCGGCATGGGTCATCCGCGGCGGGATGTCGTCGACGTGGTGGGTCACGAGGACCAGCGGGGGTGCCTCGGCGTCGCCGGCGAGATCGTTCAGGGCGCCGACGAGCTGCTCGCGGCCGGCGAGGTCGAGCCGGGCCGTCGGCTCGTCGAGCAGCAGGATGCCCGGATCGTTCATCAACGTGCGAGCCAGCAGCACGCGCTGGCGCTCGCCCGACGACAGCGAGCCGATCGGGCGGGCGGCGAACCGGCCGACCCCCATCCGCTCCAGACATCGCAGGGCATGGGCGTCGTCGTCGGCCTCGTACCGGTGCCACCAGGGCTCCAGCGCGGCATAGCGGGCCGTTCGGACGACGTCGGCGGCGGACAGGTCGTGACGCAGCTGGTCGGCCAGGGCCGCCGACGCGTACCCGATCCGCCGGCGCAGGACACGGACATCGACCCGCCCGAGCCGTTCGCCGAGCACGTCGATCGTCCCGATGCTCGGGTGGTCGTAGGCGGCGGCGACGCGCAACAGCGTCGTCTTGCCGCAGCCGTTGGCGCCGAGCACGAGCCACCGCTCGTCGGGGCGGACGACCAACGACACGTCGTCGAGGGCCAGCGTGTCTCCGCGCCGAACCGTGACGTGACGGAGCTCGAGGCTGGGCGACGGCACCGGCTACTGCTATCACGCGTCAGGAATCCGTCACCTGCTCGTCACCTTTTCGTCATAGACGCTAGGGTGCCCGCCCGTGACTCGCCGCCGGACCTCCGTCTTCGCGGCCGTGACGGTGGTGATGGTCATGGCGACGGTCGTGCCGGGCCCCGGCTCGCCGGCGAGCGCCATCCCCGGACCGGATCAAGAGGCCGCCGAGCGGGCGGCCGAAGAGATCCAAGCCGCCCGCGACGAGGCCAACGCGGCCGCCGCCGAGTACTTCGAGGCGCAGTCGCAGTTCGAGGTGCTGACCGACGAGGCCATCGCGCTGGAGGCCGAGCAGGTCCGCTTGCAACAGCAGATCGATGCCCTGAGGACGCAGGTCGAAGCCGTCGCCGTCAACCGCTTCGTGTCGAGTGGCAGCTCGGGCATCCCGTTGCTGACCGACTTCCGTGAGCCCAACGAGCAGCTGCAGACCGACGTCCTGGTCAACGTGGCGACGGACTCGTCGGCCGACGTGATGGACGACTACGACCGGTTGCGCTCCGAGCTGGAGGCCAACCGCCAGGCCCTCGCCGACAACCAGGCCGCCCTCGAGGAACAGCAAGCCTTGTACCAGGCGCTGCAGCAGGCCGCCGAGGAAGAGGTCGTGCACCTCGAGGCGGTCGAGGCGCAGCGGCTCGAGGACGAGCGGATCTACCTCGCCGTGCTGGCCCGCCAGCGCGAGGAGCAACGCCTGCGCGAGGAGGCGGCCGCCCGCGCCGCAGCCGAGCAAGCCGCCGCGGCCGCCGCCGCAGCGGCCCGCATGCCGGCCGCCCCCGATCCGACGGGCGACGGCGGCGGTGGCGGTGGTGGTGGCGGTGGGATCATCTGCCCGATGGCGGGTTCGTCGTCGTATGCCGACGGGTGGGGCAATCCCCGTTCCGGCGGTCGACGCCACCAAGGTGTCGACATGATGGCCAGCACGGGCACGCCGCTCGTCGCCGTCGTCTCGGGCAACGTGTCGTTCAGGCAGAACAGCCTCGGCGGCAACGCCGTCTGGCTGAACGGCTCCAACGGTGACAGCTACTACTACGCCCACCTCAGCGCGTACGAGGGTTCCAGCCGTGACGTCTCCCAGGGGGAGGTCATCGGGTACGTGGGCGACACCGGCAACGCCCGCGGCGCCCCGCACCTCCACTTCGAGGTCCATCCGGGCGGCGGGGCGGCCGTCAACCCATACCCGTACGTGGTCAACGCGGGCTGCTGAACGCCGCCACGACACCGTCATCGAAACGCAACATGGGTTGCGACTTCGGGTTAGAGTGCTGCCCCGTGCGTCGCGGACGGGGTCTCCTCACAGTCCTCGTGCTCGTGACCACTGGGGTGTTCGTCAGCGGCGCGACAGCGGTCGCCGTGCCGGGTCCCGACCAAGAGGCCGCCGAGCAGGCGGCGCGTGAGATCAGCGCCGCCCGCGACCAGGCCAACGAAGCCGCCGCCGCGTTCGCCGCGGCGCAGTCCGAGTACGAGGTGCTGACCGACCAGGCCGCCCAGCTCGCAGCGGAGAACGCCGCCCTCCAGCAGACCGTCGACGCGCTGCGGGCGCAGGTCGAGCAGATCGCCGTCAACCGCTTCGTGGCCAGCGGCAGCGCGGGTATCCCGATCCTCACCGGCTACCGCCAGCCGAGCGACCAGTTGCAAGCTGATGTCCTCGTCAACGTTGTCACCGAGTCGTCGGCTGACGCCATGGACGCCTACGCCGAGGCGAGGAGCCAGTTGGAGGCCAACCAGGAGGCAGTGGCCGCCAACCAGGCCGAGCTGGCCCGCCAGCAGGAGGAGTTCCAAGCGCTGCGGCGGCGGGCCGAGGAAGAGGTCGTCCACCTGGAGGCGGTCGAGGCGCAGCGGTTGCAGGACGAGCAGGTGCAGATCGCGCTGATGGCCCAGCGTCAAGCCGAAGAGCGCCAGCGCGAAGCGGAGCGTCAAGCCGCCGAGCAGCGCCAGCGCGACGAGGCCGCCGCGGTGCAGGCGGTCGCCAGCGCCAGCTCGTCATCGGGGCAGCGGTCTTCGGACGATCCCCTGCCGGCGGCGCCGACGCCCGACGGCGACGAGCCCGACGAGTCATCAGGCGGCGGCTGGTGGTGGTGGTGGCGGCGGCGGCGGCGGCCATCATCTGCCCCGTCCAAGGCTCGATGTCGTACGTCGACACGTACGGAGCACCGCGCTCGGGCGGCCGCACGCACCAGGGCGTCGACCTGATCGCCGCCACCGGCACCCCGCTGGTCGCCGTCGTCTCGGGCAGCGTGCAGTTCAAGCAGAACAGCCTGGGGGGCAACTCCGTGTGGCTCTCCGGTTCGGACGGCAACAGCTACTACTACGCCCACCTCAGCAGCTTCGAGGGCGAGAGCCGTGGGGTGTCGCAGGGCGAGGTGATCGGCTACGTCGGCTCGACGGGCAACGCTCCGGTGCCGCACCTCCACTTCGAGGTGCATCCGGGTGGGGGATCGGCCGTCAACCCGTACCCGTGGGTGCGCAACGCCGGCTGCTGATCTCGACCGGCGAGGACACCCCGCTGCTCGAACGCCGGGCGGCCAACTGCCCACACGCCGCATCGATGTCCGTGCCGCGGTTGCGACGCACTGTGGCGTTGGCGCCGAGCATCACCAGCTCATCGCGGAACGCTGCGACGCGGGCCGCCGGAGTGCCCGTCGTCGCCCAACCCGGCGTCGGGTTGAGCGGGATGAGGTTGACGTGGGCGACCGGACGGAGGCGACGGGTCAGCGCGGCGAGCTCGACGGCGTCCGACGAGCGGTCGTTGACCCCATCGATGAGCGCCCACTCGAAGCTGATCCGCCGACGGTTGACCGCGCCGAAGTCCTGACAGGCGGCGATCACGGCGTCGAGGGGATAGCGCCGGTTGATCGGCACCAGCTCGTCGCGCAGGGCGTCGTTGGCGGCGTGCAGGCTCACGGCCAACGTCACCGGCAGGCGTCGCTCGGCCAGCCGGCGGATGCCGGGCACAATGCCGACCGTCGACACGGTGACGTGCCGCGCCGACATCCCGAGATCGCCGTGCAGTCGCTCGACGGCGGCCCAGACCGCCGCCTCGTTGGCCAGCGGCTCGCCCATGCCCATGAACACGACGTTGCTGATGCGGCGAGGCCCGGCGCGGCGCGCCGCCCGCACGACCTGCTCGACGATCTCGCCGGTCGTCAGGTGACGAGCGAAGCCGGCCTGGCCCGTGGCGCAGAACCCACAGCCCATGGCGCACCCGGCTTGACTGGACACGCACACGGTGGCGCGGTCGGGGTAGAGCATCAGGACCGTCTCCACCAGGTCGTCCCCGGCGAGGGCCCACAGGAATTTGATGGTCTCGCCTCGTTCGCTGACCGACTCCGACACGAGCTGCAGGGCCGTCGGGAGGTCGGTCTCCAAGCGCTCCCGGAGGCGGGCCGGCAGGTTCGTCATCTCCGAGGGGCTGGCCAACTGCTCGTACAGCCCATGCCACAGCTGGTCGACCCGGTACCGCGGCTCGCCGTCCAGCAGGTCGGCCAGCTCCGCCCGGCTGACGCCGTACCGCGTCAACGACTCCGTCACGAATCCACCTTCGAGGCGACCAGTCCGGTGAAGGCGCGATCGACATGGTGGACGGCGAAGTCGAGACGCTCGTACATGGCGACGGCCGCCGTGTTGGCGGCATCGACGTACAGCATGCCGGTGGTCACCCCGCGGGACGAGATCGACTCGAGGCCGGCGAGCGTCAGCTGGTGGCCCAGACCAGTGCCTTGGAAGTCGGGATCGACGCCGATCACGTAGATCTCGCCAAGTGTCTCGCCCGCGGCGTCGGGCGGATGCAGCTTCGTCCAGCAGAAGGCGGCCAGGCGGCCGTCGCGTTCGTGGAGGCGGAAGCCCGCCGGATCGAACCACGGCTCGGCTTCGCGCCGACGCACGGTGTCGATCGTCCAGCCGCCCTGCTCGGGGTGCCCGGCGAAGGCGCGGTTGTTGACCTCGAGCCAGGCCGCCTCGTCGACGCCAGGTCGGAACGGGCGCGTCGCCACCTGGACCGCCAGGCCGGTCGGCAGCGGCCGGCGCATCTGCAGCAGCCGCCGGCCTGGCTGCAGGCCGAGCGAGCTGGCCAGTGCGGTGTCGTCGTCGGTCGCCGCAGGAACCCACCAGTGCACGGGACCTCCACCGTCGGCGGCGACGTCGTCCAGCGCCGCCTCGAGGAGCAGACGCGTCCACGAGCTCACACGATCAGCGATCCGGTTCGTCGCCTCCGACGGAGAGCTCGACGGTCGAGGCGTCGTTGCCGTTGGAGATGCGCGCCTGCCCGACGGATCGGCCGCCGTCGCGCAGCGTCAACACCGTCCGTGGCAGGCCGACGGTGGCGACGGGCGTTCGCTCGGCGCTGACCTCGATCGATGGCATCGGCGTGGAACGTAGCGTCCGTAGGCTCGGCGGCGTCATGGTGTCGCCGCGCCGTCCACGATCGCCGCGCGGTCGCACTCGCGAGGTCGCCCGTCGCCTCGCCGAGACGTACCCGGAGGCGCTCTGCGAGCTCGACTTCCGCACCCCGTTTCAGCTGCTCGTCGCCACCATCCTCTCGGCCCAGACGACCGATGCGCTGGTCAACACCGTGACACCGCGGCTGTACGCCGAGTACCCGACAGCCGACGATCTGGCTGCCGCCGATCCTCGCGAGGTCGAGGAGATCATCCGGCCGACAGGGTTCTACATGAACAAGACGAAGAGCCTGCTCGGCATGGCCAACGGCCTCGTGGAGCGCTTCGGCGGCGAGGTCCCGACCGCGCTCGAGGACCTCGTCACCCTGCCGGGCGTCGGTCGCAAGACCGCCAACGTCGTGCGCAGCGTCGCGTTTCGACTGCCGGGACTCCCCGTCGACACGCATGTGCGACGTGTTGCCCGCCGGCTGGCGCTCACTGCACATGACGATCCGGTGAAGATCGAGCTGGAGCTGAACTCGTATCTGCCGCCCGACGAGCGTGGTGACTTCAGCCTCCGAATGATCCTGCATGGGAGACGGGTCTGTCTCGCGCGGACACCTCGCTGCGCGGAGTGCTCGTTGGAGGACATCTGTCCCTCGAGCACGGTACCTCGCGCCGCGGCGAGGTCGCTTGCCACGGACGGCCCCGGTGGTATGATGACTCCTCAACCAGGTTCCCGCCACCTGGTTTGCAGCGACAGCCGGGATCCGCCGCCTGGCGTCGCCCGAGCGACGGCCCCTCCCACCAGGGGCCGTCGCCGCTTTTCGGTACCGGTCGTGAGGCGCGGTCAGCGCTCGGCGGCGCGGCAGGGCGCGCAGCAGCGCTCGCTCGGCCACTTTGAGCGCCCGTTCGGCCTCGTAGATGGCTGTCACGAGATCGTCACGATCTTGACCAAGATGACGGCGCGCCAGGTCGCCGATCCGGCCGTGGTAGTTGCCGATCGCCTCCGCCGCCGCCGACAGCTCGGCGGCCGTCGTGCTCGTGCGCTCGCTCCCCATGCGCCAACGATCGCAGCTCACGGGTAGCGTCGCCAACGTGAGGCCGTCGTCGGAGGGGCCGCCCCCCATCCCGGTCCGCGACGACCTGCGGGCGCTCGAGGGCTACCACTCCGCCCAGGTCGACGTCGCCGTGCGGCTGAACACCAACGAGTCGCCGTACCCGCCGCCCGAGCGCTGGCAAGCCGACCTGGCCGCCGCACTGCGGGACGTCGAGTGGCGGCGCTACCCCGACCGCCTCGCACGTGAACTGCGGGCCGCCATCGCCGCCTGGCACGGCGTGTCGCCGGACAACGTGTTCGCCGCCAATGGCTCCAACGAGGTGCTGCAGACCGTGCTGCTGACGTACGCCGGGCCGGGACGCAGGATCGTGACGTTCGAGCCGACGTACCAGCTGCATGCCCACATCGCCCGGATCACTGGCGCCGACGTCGTCGAGGCCGAGCGGCGAGCCGACTTCACGCTGGACGTGGACGAGGCGGTGCGCGTCGTCACCGACGTCGCTCCGGCCGTGACCTTCCTGTGCTCACCGAACAACCCCACGGGCCTCGTCGAGGAGCCGGCGACCGTCCGTCGACTGGTCGGCGCGGCGAGTGGTCTCGTCGTGGTGGACGAGGCGTACGCCCAGTTCGCCGAGTGGACGGCGCTCGACCTGGTCGACGACGAGGTGCCGCTCGTCGTCGTGCGCACGTTCTCCAAGACGTGGAGCATGGCGGCGGCACGGCTCGGCTATCTCGTCGGACCGACGTGGCTGGTCGCCGCCCTGGAGCGGGTGGCCCTGCCGTACCACCTCGATGCCGTCAAGCAGATCGCTGGCCGGCTGGCCCTCGACCATGTCGACGAGATGGACGCCAGAGTCAAGCTCGTCGTCGCCGAGCGCGAACGGGTCGTCGAGGAGCTGGCCCGGCTGGAGCTCGAGGTGTTCCCGAGTGGTGCCAACTTCGTCCTGTTCCGCACGTTGACGGTGCCCGCCGAGGAGGTCTGGCAGTCGCTCGTCGACCAGGGGGTGCTCGTGCGCGACTGCACCCGTTGGCCGCGGTTGGCAGGCTGCCTGCGGGTCACGATCGGCACGCCGGAGGAGGACGACCGCTTCCTCGTGGCGCTGCGCAACGCGCTGGGTACCGTGCGGTCGTGAGCGAGCGCAGCGAGCGAACCATCATTACGGTCTTCGGTCATTGGTGCCCGGTCGAGTTGACGATGGCGAGTCGTCTGAACGATTCCAGGCTGCACCAATGACCCGCACGGCCACGAGGCGCCGCACGACGAAGGAGACCGACGTCGAGGTCGTCCTCGACCTGGATGGCTCCGGGGCGACCGACTGCTCGACGGGCATCCCGTTCTACGACCACATGCTCGACCAGCTCGGTCGTCACGGTGGCTTCGATCTCACCGTGCGGGCGACCGGCGACCTCCACATCGACACCCATCACACCGTCGAGGACGTCGCCATCACACTCGGCGAGACGTTCCGTGAGGCGCTCGGCGACAAGGCTGGCATCCGCCGCTTCGCCAGTGGGCTCTACCCGCTCGACGAGGCGCTCGTCGAGGTCGCCCTCGACATCTCGGGCCGGCCGTTCGTGGCCTGGGAGGTCGAGCTGCCGGAATCCCTGCCGCTCGGGACCCCGGCCTTCGACCCGCAGCTGGCCGAGCACGTCGTGTCCTCGTTCGCCACCAACGCCGGCATCACCCTCCACGTCACGTCGAGGGCCGGCCGCAACGTGCACCACCTCATCGAGGCCACGTTCAAGGGCCTCGCCCGCACCCTGCGCGACGCCGTCCGCGTCGAGGGGAACGGCGGCGTGCCCTCGACCAAGGGCGTGCTGTGACCACACCCGGGCCGCTGGTGGCCGTTGTCGATTATGGAATCGGCAACCTGCACTCGGCGCACAAGGCGCTCGTCCGACTCGGCGCCGATGCCCGACTCACCGCCGACGCCGACCTCATCGCCGACGCCGTGGCCGTCGTCCTCCCAGGGGTCGGGGCGTTCGGCGCCTGCATGGACGCCTTGCGCGCCCGTGACCTCGAAGCGCCGGTGCTCGATGCCGTCGGCTCGGGACGGCCCTTCCTCGGCATCTGCGTCGGCATGCAGATGCTGTTCGAGTCCAGCGAGGAGGACGCCGACGCCCGCGGCCTCGGCGTCATCCCCGGCACCATCCGGTGGCTGCCGGCCAGCGTCAAGCGGCCACAGATGCAGTGGAACCGCGTCGACGTCGTCGACCCTGCGGAGCCGATGTTCGCCGGGTTGGGGGAGCGGCCGTGGTTCTACTTCGTACACTCCCTGCACGGCGTGCCAGTCGATCCCTCGATGATGGCGGCCACGTGCGATTACGGCGGGACGGTCAACGCCGCCTTCCGCTCCGGCAACGTGTTCGCCACGCAGTTCCACCCCGAGAAGTCGGCCAGCGCGGGCCTCGCCCTGCTCGGCAACTTCGTCACCTCCTTGGCGGTGGTCGCCTGACCACGATCCTCTACCCGTCGATCGACGTGCGCGACGGGAAGGTCGTCCGTCTCGCCCAGGGCGACTACGACCGGGAGACGGTCTACGGCGAGGACCCGATCGACGTGGCGTCGTCGTTCTGCGCGCAGGGAGCGCCGTGGATCCACGTCGTCGACCTCGACGCCGCCCGTACCGGTGAGGCCGTCAACCGTGCCGTCGTTGCGGCGATCGTCGATGCCGTCGGCGGCCGGGCGCATGTCCAGGCGGGCGGCGGAGTGCGGACGATCGACGCCGCGGCCGCACTGGCCGACGCCGGCGTGGCACGGGTCGTGATGGGATCGGCAGCCGTCGCCGATCCGTCGCTCGTCGAGCACGTCGGGGCGATCGTTCCGGTCGCGGTGGGGCTCGACCACCGCGCCGGGCGCCTCGCCGTCCACGGCTGGACGGAGACGACGGACGTGACGCTCGACGACGCGTTGCGTCGCTTCGACCGCGCCGCGGCGTTCGTCATCACCGACATCAGCCGTGACGGTCTGCTGGGGGGTCCCGACCTCGCCGGACTTGCGGCCGCCGTCGACGCGACCGACGTGCCGGTGATCGCCAGCGGCGGCGTCGCCTCCCTCGACGACGTGCGGGCCCTCGCGGCAGTCGACGGGCTGCACGGGATCATCGTCGGCCGGGCGCTGTACGACGGCCGGTTCACCGTCGCCGACGCCGTCGGAGCGCTGGCGTGATCGTCGCCCGCGTGATCCCGTGCCTCGACGTGACCGACGGCCGTGTCGTCAAGGGGACGAACTTCGTGGATCTGCGCGACGCCGGCGATCCGGTGGAGCTCGCCGCACGGTACGACGCCGAGGGCGCCGACGAGCTCGTGTTCCTGGACATCACGGCGTCGAGCGACGACCGCCAGACGATGGTGGACGTCGTCTACCGCACCGCCGAGCAGGTGTTCATCCCCTTCACCGTCGGTGGTGGCATCCGCACGCTGGAGGATGCCCGGCGGATGCTGCGGGCCGGTGCCGACAAGGTCAGTGTCAACACCGCCGCCGTGCAGCGCCCGCAGCTGATCGCCGAGATCGCCACGGAGTTCGGCGCCCAGTGCGTCGTCTGCGCCGTCGATGCCAAGCGGCGCGTCGGCGGGTTCGAGGTCTACGTCCACGGCGGGCGAACGCCGACGGGCACCGACGCCGTCGGCTGGGCCAGCGACGCCGCCGGTCTCGGGGCGGGGGAGATCCTGCTCACCTCGATGGATCGAGACGGCACACGGGAGGGGTTCGACCTCGAGCTGACGCGGGCGGTGGTCGACGCCGTCGGCGTGCCGGTGATCGCCAGTGGGGGAGTGGGCACGCTGGAGCACCTGGCCGAGGGCATCCTCGACGGAGGTGCCGACGCCGTGCTGGCGGCGTCGATCTTCCACTTCGGCGAGCACACGGTCGCCGAGGCCAAGGCGTTGCTCGCCGATCGCGGCGTTACGGTGCGGACATGACCGATCGCGGAAACGCACCAATGGAGTACCGGCGGCTGGGCCGAACGGGGCTCAAGCTGTCGGTGCTCTCGTTCGGGTCCTGGGTCACGTTCGACACCCAGCTCAAGGACGACGTGGCGTTGGAGTGCATGCAGGCGGCTCGTGACGCCGGGTGCAACTTCTTCGACAACGCCGAGGTCTACGCCGGCGGCGAGAGCGAGGCGATCATGGGCCGCGTGCTCGCCGAGCTCGGCTGGCCGCGCTGGTCGTACGTGCTCTCTACGAAGTTCTTCTGGGGCATCCACGACGCAGTGAACATGCGCAACACGCTGAACCGCAAGTACATCTTCACGGCCATCGACGGGTCGCTTGGAGCGGTTGGGGATGGACTTCGTCGACATTCTCTACTGCCACCGCGCCGACCCCGACACGACCCTGGAGGAGACGGTGTGGGCGATGTCGGACGTCATCGACGCCGGCAAGGCGCTGTATTGGGGGACCAGTGAGTGGGACGCCGACGAGATCCGCGGCGCCATCGAGATCGCCGAGCGGCACCACCTCCACAAGCCGGTCACCGAGCAGCCGCAGTACAACCTGCTGTCACGCAAGCGCGTCGAGCGGGAGTACGCCCGGCTGTTCGACGAGACGGGCTACGGCGCCACCATCTTCAGCCCGCTGGCGTCCGGCCTCCTGACGGGCAAGTACCGCGACGGCATCCCCGAGGGTTCCCGCGGCGCCCTGCCCGGTTACGGCTGGCTGGCCAAGGGGCTGTCCGACGAGCGGGCGCTGCGGCGCGTCGAGGCGCTGCGGCCGATCGCCGACGAGCTGGGCTGCACGCTGGCCCAGTTGGCTCTCGCCTGGTGCACGAAGAACCCGTATGTGTCGTCCGTCCTGACCGGCGCCAGCCGCCCGGACCAGGTGACCGAGAACTTCGCCGCCGTCGAGGTCATCCCCCTCCTCGACGCCGAGATCCTCGCCCGCATCGACGCCGCCGTGGGGTCCTAGCTTCGCGCCGTGTCCATCTGGGCGCGGATCGTCTCACGGAGCCACTTGGGTGCAGTTCTTCCCGGAATCCGTAACAAACGCGCCCCAGATCAGGGCAGACCCAGGCGGGACAACCGCTCGACGATGGTCAGCAAGCGCGTGACGTCGTCGGGCTGGATGTAGGCCACCACGCCGGCCCGCACGACGCCGCCCCGAGCGGCGAGACCGAGTTGCTCGACGACCTCCACGGCGTAGGAATGACCGGCCCAGGTGGCGATGTTCTGCACGGCCAACGCCTCGGCGACCTGCTGGGGCGTCAGCCCGTCGACCGTGAAGGCGATCGTCGGCGTGCGATCGTCCAGCGTCGGCGGACCCCAGACGCGTACCGCCGGGAGCTCCAGGAGGCCCTCGAGCAGCGGGGCGAAGACCAGCGCCTCGTCGGCGGCCAGCCGGTCGAGGCCCTCGTCGAGCAGGAATCGTGCGGCCGCATCAACGGCGGCGATGGCCTCGAAGCTCGGTGTGCCCGTCTCCCAGCGGCGCGGTTCCTTGTCGGGCGCCGGCCGGACCTTGGCCACGGGGAGCTCGGCGAGCACCGCGGGGTCGGCACAGAGCACACCGGCGTGCGGGCCGTACCACTTGTACGGGCTCGTGACGAGCACGTCGCAGCCGATCGCCATGACGTCGATGCGACGATGCGGTGCGAGGTGGACGGCGTCGACGAACACACGGGCGCCGGCGGCGTGGGCGCCGGTCACGATCGTCGGGACGTCGGGGATCGTGCCGATCAGGTTCGAGGCGCCGGTCACGGCGACCCACCGCGTGCGCTCGTCGATCAGCTCGACGACGGCGCCCGGGTCCAAGCGGCCAGTCGTCGGGTCGAACGGCGCCAGCACCAGCTCGGCCCCGGCCGATTCGCAGGCCAGGCGCCACGGCGTGACGTTGGCGTCGTGGTCGAGCCGTGTCCCGACGACCCGGTCGCCCGGTTGGAGCGTGGCGGCGACAGCCCGCGTGAAGGCCAGCGTCAACGTCGTCATGTTGGCGCCGAAGCAGATGCCGGCGGGGCGCCCGCCGAGCAGACGGGCGACGGTGTGGCGGGCCTGTTCGAGCAGCGCGTCGCAGGCGTCGGCGGCTTCGAAGGCACCGCCGGAGTTGGCGTTGTTGCCGCTCGCCGCCCACTCGGTCATCGCGTCGATCGCCGTGTCGACCATCTGTGTCCCGGCTGGTCCATCGAAACGGGCCCACGCACCACGGACACCGGGGAACCGCTCGACCAGCCGGCTGACGGTCATGGGTCCAGAGTGTGGCGGGCCGGCGCCCCGCGGAGCGAAGCGGCGGTGCCGTCCGCCAGGTCGGACGGTACTCTCGGCGGGGTGCCCAGCACGCCCGACGACAAGCTGCCGATCAAGATGCTCAACGACCGGCTGCTCGTTCGCATCCCCGACAAGGACGGCGAGCGACGCACCCAGGGCGGCATCCTCATCCCGGCGACGGCGCAGATGGCCAAGCGCCTGGTGTGGGCCGAGGTCGTCGCCCTCGGCGCCAACGTGCGCTCGGCGGAGGTCGGTGACCTCGTGCTGTTCAGCCCGGAGGACCGCTACGAGGTCGAGGTGCAGGGCTCGGACTACATCATGCTGCGCGAGCGCGATCTGCACGCCGTCGCCGCCGAACGCATCGAGGCGTCGACCGGGCTGTATCTGTGAGGGCGGATGAACTGGCGGCGATCCGGTACGACGACCGCGGCCTCGTCCCGGCCATCGTCCAGGACCTCGACGGCACGGTGCTGATGCTGGCCTGGATGAACGCCGACACGTTGCGCCTGACCTTCGACGAACGGCGCATGGTGTATTGGAGCCGCAGCCGCCAGGAGGTCTGGCGCAAGGGCGACACCAGCGGCGACGTGCAGGAGTTGCGCGAGGCGTACTACGACTGCGACGCCGACGTGCTGCTGTTCAAAGTCGTCCAGCACGGGCGCGGCGCCTGTCACACGGGCGAGTACTCGTGCTTCTTCCGGCGGTTCGAGGACGACGATGAAGCTGCGGCCGTCTAGGGACGAGTTCCGCGCCCTCGCCCGCGACTACACGGTCGTGCCCGTGTGGGCCGAGCTGCTGGCCGACCTGGAAACGCCGGTGGCCGCCTACGCCAAGCTGGTCGGCGACGCGCCGGGGTTCCTCCTCGAGTCGGTCGAGCACGGCGAACGGTGGAGCCGGTTCTCCTTCGTCGGGCGCGATCCCGTCGCCACGCTCGTCCTGCGCGACGGGCGCGTCGAGGTACTCGGCTCGCTCCCGGTGCCGCTGTCGACCGACCGGGGGATCCTCGCCGTGCTCGAGGAGCTGGTGGCCACGTACCGGGCGCCGGCGATCGACGAGCTGCCCCCGCTGCACGGCGGGCTGATCGGCTACCTCGGCTACGACGTGATCCGGGAGGTCGAATGGCTGCCGAATCCGCCGCCCGACGACCGCCATCTCCCGGACGCAGTGATGTCGATGATCGGCTCGCTGGCCGCCTTCGACCACTGGCGGCAGCGGGTCACGCTGATCGAGAGCGTCCCCGTGCTCGGTCTCGACGCGGCCGGCATCGACGACGCCTACGACGCCGCCACCGCCAGCGTCGGACGGGCGGTGGCCGACCTCGCTCGCCCGTTGCACTACGTCGCCGTCGATCCACCCTCGCCCGACGACGTGCTGCCCGAGGTCAAGAGCTCGATGCCCGACGGGCTGTACCAGCGCGCGGTGGAGGTGGCCAAGGAGCACATCGTTGCCGGGGACATCTTCCAGGTCGTGCTGGCCCAGCGCTACGACGTGCAGCTCGACGCCGACCCGTTCGACGTGTACCGGGTCTTGCGCCAGGTCAACCCCAGCCCCTACATGTACTTCGTCCGCCATCCGGAGCTGACGATCGTCGGCTCGTCGCCCGAGCCGATGGTCCAGGTGCTGGCCTCGCCGGGATCGACACGCGTGATCTCCAGGCCGATCGCCGGGACCCGCAAGCGTGGGACGACGGACGAGCACGATCGCCGCCTCGCCGCCGAGCTGATCGAGCACCCGAAGGAACGTGCCGAGCACGTGATGCTGGTCGACCTCGCCCGCAACGATGTCGGGCGCGTCGCCCGCTTCGGCAGCGTGCACGTCGACGAGCTGATGACGCTCGAACGCTACAGCCACGTGATGCACCTCACCTCCCAGGTGTCGGCCGACCTCGTGCACGGTCTCGGCCCGATCGACGTCTTGCGGGCCACGTTGCCGGCTGGGACGGTGAGCGGCGCCCCGAAGGTGCGGGCGATGGAGATCATCGACGAGCTCGAACCGGTCAAGCGGGGCCCGTACGCCGGCGTCGTCGGCTACGTCGACTGGAGCGGCAACCTGGACACGGCGATCGCCATCCGCACCATGTTCTGCGCGGCGGACGGCGCCAGCGTGCAGGCCGGCGCAGGGATCGTCGCCGACTCGGTGCCGGACGACGAGGACCTGGAGTGCCGGAACAAGGCGGCCGCGCTGTTGGCGGCGATCCCGGCCGCCCGCCGCATGTCCGCCGCCCGCCGGGAGGCCGGCACGCCGGCCTGAGCGAGGGCGCGGTGAGAGGTGAGCGCGCTGGGCGCGCTCACCGCTCACCGCTCACCGCGGCGGTCGTCGGTCGCTCAGAGTGCCCAGGCGACCAGGAAGAGAAACCCGAGGACGGCGAAGACGAGCGAGAACAGGATGGCGATCGCCAGCAGGGCGGGGAACAGCGTGACGGCTCGCAGTGCCGCCGGCAGGGTGCGCAGATCGGCGGTCGACAGCGCGACCCGGCGCAACCGCGTGAACTGCGCGCTCTGCCCGACCACCGCTGGCGATGCTGCGCCCGTAGCCTCCTCGACCTCGATCGTCTCGATGACGACGCGCTCCGCCTCCGCATTGTTCGTCAGCAGCTTGCGAACATCAGCGACGAGCGAGTCGGCGCTGCGCCGGATCTGCCATAACCGCCAGCCGGCCAGCAGCGGCGCGCCGACGGCGATCACGAGCATCGTGCCGCCGATGACCGTCCAGGCCCGTCGGGTCGAGCCCTCCAGGGCCGCCAGCCCGAGGGCGAAGGCGGCCAACGAGATGATGGCCGTGATCAGCGCCAACCCGATGGCCAGGGAGATGCCACGGCGGGCAAGGTCCATCACCGCGGCGACGGCGCGGCGGGCCAATGCATCCAGATCGGCCATGCCCCGAGTGTGGCATGCGACGGCACACTTGCAACATGACACCGAGCGATGTCCTTGGCGGCCGGCGCGATGCGGTGCGGGTCGCCGGTCCCGATGCGCTGTCGTACCTCCAGAGCCAGCTCAGCCAGGACCTGTGGCCGATGGCGATCGGCGACCAGCGGTGGACGTTCCTGCTGCAGCCGGCCGGTCGGGTCGAGGTCCTCGCCCGGGTGACTCGTGCCGCGGAGAACGAGTTCGTGCTCGACACCGACGCCGGGTACGGCGAGCTGCTGGCCGCCCGGCTGGCGCGGTTCAAGATCCGCGTCAAGGCGGAGATCGAGCCGGTGCCGCCGGCGACCGACGCCGACCCTGGCCCGACCCGCGACGAGGCAGCCAGGATCGAGGCCGGGTGGCCGGCGATGGGCGCCGAGATCGTGCCGGGCGAGACGATCCCCGCCGAGACGGGGATCGCCGACGTCGCCGTCGACTTCAAGAAGGGGTGCTACCCGGGTCAGGAACTGGTCGAGCGGATGGACTCGCGGGGCGCCGACGCGCCGCGCCGGCTGCGCATCGTCGACGTCGCTGACGGGGCGAAGGCAGGCGACCCGATCGAGGTGGACGGCAAGGCGGTCGGCGTACTGACCAGCGTCGCCGGCCCCCGCGCGCTCGCGTACGTGAAGCGCGGCGTCGAGCTCGGCTCGCCACCGCCGCAGCGGTGAGAGTCACGGCGCCGGCGAGGGAGCCAGCGACCTGCGCAGCGCGATGACGTCCGGCCGGCGGCGGATGGCGGCGAGCTCGGGCGCCTGGTCGATCACCGTCGCCAGCCCATCCGTCGACGTGCCGACGTCGGCGGCGGCCCGCAGCCACGCCACCGCCGTCGTCTCGTCGCCGAGCGCGGCGGCGGCTCGCGCCACCGTCGCCGCGATCAACGTGCGCGGCTGTCGGCCGTAGCTGTCGGCGGCGTACCGCGCCGCCTCCTCGAAGCGCCCGGCACGCACCAGCAGGTTGGCGAGGATGTACTCGTTCCACGGGTCGCCGGACGGCAGCGGTCGGGGGAGCACGTCGACCAACTGGCGGATCGTCGTGTCGTCGAGGGATTGGGGAAGGACGGGCGCCGAGCCTGGGCGGCGCAGGGCGTTGGCGACCACCCGCCCGGCTCGCTCCTCGTCGCCGTCGCGGAGCGCCGCCGCGGCGACGTCGAACGGCGACGCGGCGTGACGGGCCCGCTCGTCGAACAGGGTCTGCAACTGCATCACGAGCAGCAGCCCCAGGAACACGACAAACCCGCGCATCTGGACGTCGAGGGCAAAGACGATGGCCGTGGCGATCGTGACGACGACGCTGCCGTAGACCATGATCGGGCGGGCCCGACCCGGCAAGAAGCGATCGAGCAGCGACGCCACGACGTTGCCGCCGTCCAGCGGCAGCACCGGGATCAGGTTGAAGGCCCCGATCGCCACGCCGGCCCACCACACGGCGGCGGCGGCCGGCGAGCCGACTCGACTGGCCGGCTCGAGCGGGTTGACGCCCATCAGGGCGAGCACGGCCAACCCGGCGGCGATGTGGGTAACCGGCCCGGCCAGGGCGATGGCCGCCTGCGTTCCCCGCGACAGCGGGTGGGGGGCGTGGTACGACGCGTACCCGGCGAGGAAGTCGAGGGAGATCTCCGCCTGCGCGCCCGCGCGACGGGCGGCGACGGCGTGACCGAGCTCGTGGAGCAGCGTGAACCCGGCGATCGAGAGCGCCAGCCAGACGCCGAACTCGTTGCCGTTGAGGGCGACGATGAGCACCATGAACAGCAGGAATCCGGGCCGCACATGGACCGGGAAGCCGAGCACACGCATCGGGATCCGAGCGTACGCCGGGCCGTAGACTCCCACGCCGTGGCCGCCTCAACTCCTTCGCCCTCTCCCGCTCGCCGGCGGGCGCGATACGTCTACTCCTTCGACCACAAGCACCGCCGACCTCCGATGGAGCACAAGGACCTCCTCGGTGGCAAGGGGGCCAACCTGGCCGAGATGACGAGCGTGCTGCGCCTCCCGGTCCCGCCCGGCTTCACGATCTCCACCGACGGCTGCCGGGCCTACATGGCGGGCGGGTGGCCGGCCGGCCTCGACGACGAGATCGCCGCCCACGTCAGTCAGCTGGAAGCGACGATGGGTCGCCGACTCGGCGACGCCGCCGACCCACTGCTCGTCAGCGTGCGTTCGGGCGCCAAGTTCTCGATGCCGGGCATGATGGACACGGTCCTCAACCTCGGTCTCAACGACCGCAGCGTCAAGGGCCTGGCCAAGGGCACCGATGACGAGCGCTTCGCCTACGACTCTTATCGCCGGTTCATCTCGATGTACGGGCGCATCGTGCTCGACGTCGACGGCGAGCGGTTCGAGCACCCGTTGGAGGAGGCCAAGGCGGCGGCCGGGATCACGAACGACGCCCAGCTGCCGGCGTCGACACTGAAGGAGCTGTGCGAGACCTACAAGGCAGTCGTCAAGGAGGCCACCGGCAAGGCCTTCCCGCAGGACCCGATCAAGCAGCTGCGCGGTGCGGTGGAGGCAGTGTTCCGCAGCTGGAACGGGGCCCGGGCGATCGCCTACCGAGTGCGTGAGCGCATCAGCCACGACCTCGGCACGGCCGTCAACGTGCAGACCATGGTGTTCGGCAACCGTGACGACACCTCGGGCACCGGCGTCGGCTTCACCCGCAACGCGGCGACCGGTGAGAACAAGCCGTACGGCGACTTCCTGGTCAACGCCCAGGGCGAGGACGTGGTGGCGGGCATCCGCAACACCGAGGACCTCGACGCCCTCGACACCCACTTCCCGGCCATCCACGACGAGCTGCTGGACATCTTCGCCCGGCTCGAGCGGCATTACCGCGACATGTGCGACACCGAGTTCACGATCGAGCAGGGCAAGCTCTGGATGCTCCAGACCAGGGTCGGCAAGCGCACCGGCGCGGCGGCGCTGAGGATGGCCGTCGACATGACGAAGGGCACCGGCAAGGGCGCCAACCGTTGGAAGATCACCAAGCGGGAGGCGCTGACGAGGGTCTCCGCCGAACACCTCGACGCCGTCCTCCACCCGCAATTCTCCGGCAGTGGCACGGTCGTCGCCAAGGGCCTCGCCGCGTCTCCCGGTGCCGCCGTCGGCAAGGTGTACTTCACGGCCGACGACGCCGAGGCCGCCGCCGAGCGGGGCGAGCAGGTGATCCTCGTCCGCAACGAGACGAGCCCCGAGGACGTCCACGGCATGATGGTCGCCGAGGGCATCCTGACGGCCCGCGGCGGGCTGGTCAGCCACGCTGCCGTGGTCGCCCGCGGCTGGGGAACGCCTGCTGTCGTCGGGGCGGAGACGATCAAGATCACCGGCCGGTCGTTCACCGTCGGCGACGTCACGGTCACCGAGGGCGACGTGATCTCGATCGACGGTTCGTCCGGCGAGGTCGTGCTCGGCGCCATGACGCTGGCCGCGGCCGAGCCACCGGCGGAGTTCGAGACGATCCTGCACTGGGCCGACGCCGTGCGCCGCGGCAAGCTCGGCGTCCGGGCCAACGCCGACACCGGCGAGGACGCCGCCAACGCCCGCCGCCTCGGTGCCGAGGGGATCGGACTGTGCCGCACCGAGCACATGTTCTTGGCGCCCGACCGGCTCCCGGTCGTCCGCCGCATGATCCTGGCCTCCACGCCGGCCGAGGAGGACGCCGCGCTCGACGACCTGCGCAAGGTCCAACAGGACGACTTCTCGGAGATCCTCGAGGCGATGGACGGCCTCCCGGTGACCGTGCGCTTGCTCGATCCTCCGCTGCACGAGTTCCTGCCGTCCGTCGAGGAGCTGCGCATCAAGCAGGCCGTCGAAGGCCTCACGGAGGACGAGCAGGAGATGCTGGCGGCGGCGCAGAGCTGGTCCGAGCACAACCCGATGCTCGGTACCAGGGGTGTGCGGCTCGGAGTCATCAAGCCCGGTCTCTACGCCATGCAGGTGCGGGCGCTCCTCGACGCCGCCGCCGAACTGCGCAAGCGGGGCAAGAACCCGGTCGTCGAGATCATGATCCCGCTGACCGTCACCCGCGAGGAGCTGGCGCTGGCCCGCGGTTGGGTCGAGGAGGAGATCGAGGCGGCGACGAAGGGCCTGCGCAAGAAGCCCGACATCACGATCGGCACGATGATCGAGACGCCGCGGGCGGCCATCCGGGCCGACCAGATCGCCGAGGAGGCCGACTTCTTCAGCTTCGGCACGAACGACCTCACGCAGATGGCGTTCGGGTTCAGCCGCGACGACGTGGAGAGCCGGATGATGCCGGCCTACCTGGCCCAGGGGCTGCTCAAGCGCAACCCGTTCGAGACGATCGACCAGGACGGCGTCGGCGAGCTCGTGCGCATCGCCGCCCGCCTCGGCCGCCAGACCAAGCCGAAGCTGAAGCTCGGCGTGTGCGGCGAGCACGGCGGCGACCCCGAGTCGATCGCCCTGTTCTACGACGCCGGCCTCGACTACGTGAGCTGCTCGCCCTTCCGTGTGCCGATCGCCCGCCTGGCGGCTGCCCAGGCGATCGTCGGCGCCAGCTCCGACACGAAGTAACAGGGCGGTCGTACCCTCCCTTCATGGCGATCGCCGACGACGACATCGAGCGGCTGCGCTCGACGGTCTCGATCGTCGACGTCGTCGGCCAGTTCGTGGCCCTGCGCAAGGTCGGCCGCAACTGGGTCGCGCTGTGCCCGTTCCACGCCGAGCGGACGCCGTCGTTCAACGTCCGGGAGGAGACGGGGCGGTTCAAGTGCTTCGGCTGCGACAAGGCCGGCGACGTCTTCACGTTCGTCCAGGAGCATGAGCACGTCGACTTCGTCGGCGCCGTCGAGTACCTCGCGGCGCGGGCCGGAATGCAGCTGACGTACACGTCGACCGGCCAGTCGCGCGACCGGGCCCGGCGCAAGCGCCTCGTCGAGGCGATGACGACAGCCGTCGACTGGTACCACGAGCGACTCCTCGACGACGCCGACGCGCGACCGGCCCGCGACTATCTGCGCTCGCGCGGCCTCAGCGGCGACGTGGCCCGGACGTTCAAGCTGGGCTGGGCGCCCGACGAGTGGGACGCGCTCGCGCGGCAGTCCGGCATCGACGCGGAGCTGCTACGGGTCACTGGCCTGGCGTTCACCAACCGCCGCAACCGCCTGCAGGACGCCCAGCGCGCCCGCGTGCTGTTCCCGATCTTCTCCGACACCGGCGAGGCGGTGGCCATCGGCGGCCGGGTGCTCCCCGGATCGGACGACCCGGCGAAGTACAAGAACTCGCCGGAGACGCCGATCTACGCCAAGTCGAAGACGCTGTACGGGCTGAACTGGGCGAAGGCCGACATCGTCGCCTCGGGTCAGGTCGTCGTCTGCGAGGGTTACACCGATGTCATCGGGTTCCACCGCGCCGGTCTGCCGAGAGCCGTCGCGACGTGCGGCACGGCGTTCACCGAGGACCACGTCCGCCTGCTCAAGCGCTACGCCAACCGAGTGGTCCTGGCCTTCGACGCCGACGCCGCGGGCCAGGGGGCGGCGGAGCGGTTCTACGAGTGGGAGCAGCGGTACCAGGTCCAGGTCTCGGTCGCCAAGCTGCCGGAGGGCCTCGATCCAGGCGACCTGGCGCAGCGCGACCCCGCCGCCCTCGTCGCCGCCGTCGACGGGGCCACTGCCCTTCCTGGCCTTCCGGCTGCGGCGGGTGATGGGCGGGCAGCCGCGTGCGGACGCCGGAGGACCGGGCCCGGCTGGCCGAGCGGGCGATGGGCGTCGTCAACGAGCATCCCGACGCCAACGTGCGACGCCTCTACGCCGGATCAGGTGGCGGCTGAAGTCGGGCTGCCGGCGGCCGACCTCGTGCGGGTCTCCGATCAGCGCACCCGGCGGCCGATGGTCGCCGTCGCGCCGCAGCGCCGCACCGTGCTCCGGGAGAACGCCGAGTTCGTCGCCATCACGCTGCTGGCGCAGGACTGGGAATCGATCGCCGGCTGGCTGGTCGAGGAGCTCTTCCACGACGAGGCGCACCGCAGGGCCTTCGTCGCCCTCGCCGCCGCCGAGGGCGAGCTCGGCGCGGCCCTCGACGCCGCCGATCCAGAGGCTCGCGAGGTCCTCGAACGAGCGGCCGTCGCCGATCTGGAGGTCGATCCCGACGCCGAGGCCCGCAACCTGATCGCCGCGGCGGTGCGGCGGCAGCTCGGCCACCGCGGTCCGGTCGGCGACCCGGACCTGATCCGCGACGATGCTGAAGCCCGGTTGCACCTGGAAGAGCTGGGGCCGCCGATCGCGTCCACGGTTGCCGCGGAGTGGTTGCTAGGTTGGCTCCATCGACGGATGGAGGAACGCTCGATCGGGGGAAGTGGACGACCGTCGCACTGAACACCCCGAGACCAACGGCACCCACGGGGTGTCGCCGCGGGCCATCGAGGGTGTCGATCCGGCGGAGTGGGACGCCCTCATCCTCCGCGGCCGCCAGCAGGGCAGCGTCCACGCCGAGCAGGTGACCCACGTCCTGCGGGCCATCGAGCTGACCGGTGACGTGCTCGACGGCGTCAAGGAGGAACTGGAGGAGGCTGGCATCTCGCTCGACGAGACGGTCGACGTCGATGCCGAGGCCGACCCGGACGACACGCCTGCGGCGGCCGCCCGGGTGGTGACCGACGTCGAGGGCCACTCGGCGGAGGAGGATGAGCACCTGCTGAGCCGGCGGCGACGCCGGCGCGTGCGGCGGGCGGCCGCCCGGCCAGAGGGGACGACATCCGACGGGGTGCGCATGTACCTGCGCGAGATCGGCCAGGTCGACCTGCTGACGGGGGACGACGAACGGCGCCTGGCGCAGTTGATCGAGGCCGGTCAGTTGGCCGCCGCCAGCATCGACGAGGCCGCCGAGCAGGGTCCTCCGTTGGACGACGCCGAGATGCGCCGGCTGGTGCGCGTCGTCCAGCGCGGCGAGCGGGCCAAGAGCGAGCTGACGCAGGCCAACCTGCGCCTGGTCGTCAGCATCGCCAAGCGCTACTCGGGGCGCGGCATGCAGCTGCTCGACCTCATCCAGGAGGGCAACCTCGGGTTGATGCGGGCCGTCGACAAGTTCGACCACGCCAAGGGGTTCAAGTTCTCGACGTACGCCACATGGTGGATCCGCCAGGCCATCACCCGCTCGATCGCCGACCAGGCCCGCACGATCCGCATCCCGGTGCACATGGTCGAGCACATGAACCGGGTCATCCGGGCCAAGCGCCAGCTGCACCAGGAGCTGGAGCGGGAGCCGACGATCGACGAGCTGGCGGCACGGGTGCAGCTGGAACCGGAGCGGGTGCGCGAGCTGCTGCGCATCTCCCTCGACCCCTTGTCGCTGGACTCGCCGATCGGCGAGGAGGACGAGTCCAACCTCGGCGACTTCATCGAGGACTCCTCGACCGACGGCCCCGCCGATGCGGCCACGCGGGTGATGCTGACGCAGGCCGTCGGCGCCGTGCTGGGCGAGCTGTCCGAGCGCGAACAGGAGATCGTCCGCCTGCGCTTCGGGCTCGATGGTGGGCAGGCCAAGACGCTGGAGGAGGTCGGCAAGGAGTTCGGCGTGACGCGCGAGCGCATCCGCCAGATCGAGGCCAAGACATTGGCCAAGCTCCGCCACCCCCAACGCAGCCAACGCCTGCGCGAGTTCCTCGAAGCCGAATAACCCGTCGCGCCGGGCCCATCTGGGCGCGATCCTTCCCACCGGCCGATCTGGCGCGTTTTCTTGCGGATTCCGCAACGATCTGCACCCAGATCCAAGCTCCCCACGACGCAACGCCGTCTGTTCGGGCGTGCCCGAGCGCTATCGTCCAAGGCTGCCCTTCCGGGGTAGCTCAGTTGGCAGAGCGACGGACTGTTAATCCGTTTGTCGTGGGTTCGAGCCCCACCCCCGGAGCCAGCCGAACCGGTCCCAGGGCGGTAGCTCAGTGGTCAGAGCAGGGGACTCATAATCCCTGGGTCGTGGGTTCGATCCCCACCCGCCCTACCGATCTAGCAGGCATTTTCGCAGATCTGCGGCTCGGGCGGAAGGATCATCCAAGATCCGTCCAACTTCTGGTGCCGTCCACGACGGTGAGGGCCTCGCCGGTCACGATGTGGGCTGGGTGGCGCTGTTGAGCTTGTTGGGGAGCGCGCAGCCGTAGCGGTACTCGCACGTCGTGTCGCACGGGCTGTTGCCGTGTTCGTCGAGGGTCGGCGTCCCGTGGATCGCGTCGAAGTAGCGGAACCGGCGGGGGCCGTCCTTGTAGAGGTCGACGAAGCGACCGCATCGGAAGTCGTCCAGGTCCAGCTCGCGCTCGACGACGTGCATCGCCGAGGTCGCGTAGGTGACGTCGAGGCGGAGACTGACGTGAGAGCCGGGATCCAGGTGGGCGGGGTGGAGGCGGATCTTGTGGTGCGCCGAGTCCAGCGGGTCGGGATCGGTCGAGCACGCCCGGGTGCGGACCACCACCGGGACGTGGGTGTCGGCGGGCGGGAGGTCGTCGTACTCGAGCTCCACGTGGAAGTACTTCGTGTACTCCTCGTTCGGCGAGCGCACATGCCCGACGTGCCGCGGCAGGCGCACCGACGCGGTCGCGATGGCCCTCAGCGCGCTGTCGTTGGTGAACCGGAAGCGGAACTGGCCGACGTTCGGGTCGAAGATCGCCCACCGGCTGAACACGAGCGTTTGGCGCGGCGGCGCCAGCACGCGCAGCAGGATGATTGCCGGCACGACGGCGATGAACGCCACCGCCGACAGCACCTGGCCGACGACGAGGAAGCGCCCGGATCCGGTTGCCACGACATCGCCGTACCCGACGGTCGCCTGGGTGACGACGCTGAAGTAGAGGGCCGACCCGATGTCGGACTGGCTGAGCCCGTCCGTCGCCCAGTAGAGGAGCGCGAACCCGACGACGAGGCCGGCGTACAGCCCGATCCCGGCCGCCACGACCTCCCACCGCTTGGCGTGCACGATCCAGCCGACGACTCGGTTGTGCTCCCTGCGCTCGTCGATCGAGCCCCTGATGTACCGGAACCACCCCTGGTGCGCCACGGCTCTAGGTTGTCACCGCGCCGCAGGAGGCGCGGCGTGCTCGGCGCGGTTTCCGGCGCCCACCTTCAACCCGGTCGTCACCCTCATCGACCGCGGCTTCGGCGCCATCACCGCCGACGCCCTCGCCGACATCGAGAACGGCCGTCAGGCGGTGGTGACCGTTCGGGCGCGGAGCATGCTGTCCTTCGTTCAACCGGGGATCGGGGCTGAGCCCTCGTGGCGGTTACAGGGCGCCCTGCTTCCACGGGCCGGTGATGGCGAAGGTGATCCCAGGGGTTTGGATGTTGGCGAAGAGCCAGTTGCCGTTCTTCGGCTCGAACGTGGCACCCGCCCATTCCGACCCGACGAAGTTGCCCGTGATCCCATTCCGCTCACCGTTCAACACGACACGGTTCTCGGCGAACGTGAAGATCGTGCCGTCGGGTGTCAGGCCGCGCAACTTCTGGAAGGCACGGTCGCCGTCTTCGCACAGCACCAGGCCACCGCGGGGACTCACGGCGATGTTGTCCGGGTTGTCGAGCACCGACTCATCCGGCGAGGCAAACACGACCTCGAACGTGCCGGCCGCCGGATCGAGGGCGAACACCTGACCTTCGCTCGACCGGTCCACCGTTGGTGGAAATGACGTAGAGCACGCCGTTGCCCCACCAGGTCCCTTCGCCGCGCCGGATGATGGCAGCCCCCTTCGACTGGGCTTCGTATCGCAGGCCCGCGCCGGTGGTGGCGTTCTCTGTGTCGGGATCGGGGTCGTCGAGGTCGACCCACGACACCGTCCACGATCCCGATGCGAAGGGTCCCGTGTTGACGACGCCGTTGGGCCCGGCGCCTTCACCGATGAGCACCATCGCCTGGAGGGTGCCCCCGCCGGCGAGGTCACCGTACGTGTTGGGGACGAACCGGTACAGGCACGAGTCGCCGCGATCCTCGGTCTCGTAGACGTAGCCGGTCGTTGGGTCGACCGCGTTGGCCTCGTGGGAGAACCGCCCGAGCCCGATGAGAGGTACGGCGTCCGAGACACCGTCGGCGGGCACCTCGAACGTGTAGCCGTGGCGTTCCTGGTCGACCAGAAACGTCTCCTCGCATGACAGCCAGGTGTTCCACGGCGTCGCCCCACCGGCACAGTTCCGCACGGTGCCGGCCAAGCTCGGCGTGGCCCCCAGCCACTGCCCGGCGTCGGCGTCGAAGACGAGGTTCGTGTTACCGCCGCCCGACAGCGGATCGTACGTGAGGTCCCCGGTGACGAAGGCGCCTGCACCTGCGCCCACCTCGTGGTTGCGCACCAGGTGGATCTTGCCGCTTGGCATGCGGTATGCCGCCATGCCGTCGTGGAGGGCTGGAGTCGCCACACCGTCGTCCAACGAGTCGCCGGTCCAACCGAAGCTGAGGTACTCGAAGCCCTTGGGCAGCGCGATCAGCTCCAGGCCGGTCGTCTGATCCCGCACGGGCCGCAGCGGTCCGTAGTCGTCGCTGAACGGTTTGTGGGTCGGGGTGCGGCCTGACGCGGCGAGGGCCCTGAACGGGCTGGAGATCACGGCTGCGGCGCCTGCCGCTGCCGCACTGCCGGCGAGGAACGATCGGCGCGAGACGGACGAGGAGCGAGTGGTGTCGGTCATGCGATTCTCCCTTCGTTGGGCGTCTTCAGACCGTAGGAAGCCCGTGTGAACGGGCGGTAGCCCGCACGCAACGTCTCCGTAGCGGCTCGGGGAAGCGTCGATGGCCGGGGGGCTGCCGTGCCGTCTCGTTGCACCGACTCGGCGTGACGCCTTGGTCACGGCAGTGGCTGAACGTGCAGCCTGTGCTGCTTCGGGACATCGTGACATCTCGGGGTGTGCCGTCCACGCTGGCGGCGTGGCCGGACAGGCGACAGCGAAGCGCGGAGAAATCTCCGCGCTCGTTTGGGTCTCGGCGCCTTGACACCGGGACGAGGAACACAGCGTGAACAGCGGGTCGGGCGACCGTCGAGACGTAGAGGGAGATGGGGACGCGTCGAAGTGCTCGCCGAGCCGTCCTTGCCGCTTTCGTCGCCGCCGCCGTGGCGTCGGGGTCGGTGCCGCTGATGGGGGCGTCGCCCGCCGAAGCGACGGCGTTGCCTGCGCTCACCGATCCGTTCACGGACGCCGCAACGAAGCTCATCGAAACGAGCATGCTGCCCGAGCTGAATCAGCTCGTCCCCGGGTTGGCGACCAATCCGGCCCAGCTGTTCGGCCTGCACACCGTCTTCGCCAAGCTCAGCATGCTCACGCCCGCTGCCGATCTCGAGACGGCGATCCCGTTGCTGAACGGCGACGGCTTCACGTTCAGCGAGGTCACGCCCATCGCCGGCCCTCCCAAGGACACCGCTGACGTTCAAGTTGGCCGATCGACCGCCAGGTGCCGGTCGAGCTCGGGATCATCGACGGCGACGTCCAGCTGATGGGCGGCGAGGTGATGGTCCACGTCACGATGCCGGCGACGACGATCACGGCCGAGTTCGACACCAGCGTCGGCGGCGGTGCCGAGTTCGCCCTGACGAACCTCCCCGAGTTCGACGTCAGCATGACGATGGACGAGACGCTCAACGAGAGCTTGCAGTTCGGTTTCGCCCAGGCCAACGCCACGGGAACATTCCACGTCGCGTCGACGGTCTCGCTGCAGCTCACCGATCCGGACGCCTCGGGCCGCCTCACGACCGCCGAGCTGACGACGGCCGCCATCGCCGACGTGATGGCCGTGTCGTTGGACGAGGACGCCGGCAGCAACGAGCTGGCGGCCGCGATCACGCTGACCGCGGACGTCGCCGGCACCGCCTTCACCGGCACCGTGTCGGTCACCGACGCCGCCCTGTTCGAGGGTGCCGAGCCCGTGATCGACATCTCGCTCGCCGGGGCGAACCCGATCGCGCTGCTGACGAACCTCGGTCCCGACAGCGCGCTGGCCGGGCTCAACCAGATCCTCTCCGCCTTTGGCGCCGGCATGATCGCCGGCGATCGTCCGCTGCCGTTCCTCGACGGTGGCCTGTTCATCCCGGCCGGACTCGAGAACAACGACTTCGACAAGGTCTTCGACGCCGTCAAGCCGCTGTACGACTACGTGCAGAGCCGCAGCGTGCAGCTGAGCTGCGGCGCCTTCGTGCCCGGCACCAGCCCCGCGCCAACGGAGTCCGCCAACGTCCCGTTGCTCCCAACCACTGATCTGGAGGACGACCAGTACGTCGCCTGTCGCGGCGTTCGCTGGCGAGCCGCCGCGCGCCGCCACCAACGTGACGTGGAACCCGACCGGCGCCACCCGGATGACGTCGGTGGCCAACTCGTTCACGAGCGTGGCCGTCGAGCCGACGACGAGCGTGATCTTCCAGATGGACGCGCCGGGTGACTTCGCCACGACGCTGACGTTCACACCCGACGACACCGGCCTCGAGACGACGGTGCAGCAGCGCGCCCAGACGATCCAGCAGCTGATCGCCGAGCTGGAGACGGCCGGAGCTCTGCCGCCGAACTCGGTCATGTGGGACCCCAACCTCGAGGCGCTCGTCTTCGACCTGTCGTTCCAGTCGGCCTCGTTTGCCCGCACCGCCGGCGTCGACGCCGGCAACGGGCTGGCCGCCGACACCCACCTCACCGGGCTGTCGAGCACGGCCGACGTCGGCTTCAACGTCGGGCCGATCAGCGCCGACCTGTCGGTCGGCGTGATCCTCACCGACGACGCCTCGAAGAGCGGCCTTCCCGGAGCTGGAACGACCCACGTGTCGTAGAGCGCGTTGGACTCCTCCTCGCTCACTGCGTTGCCGAAGCCGTACCGGAACTCCTTGGGGGTCAGGGTCACGGCGCGGTGTTTGTTGGCCGGGTTCTTGAACACTGGCATCGTCGCCCGGAGAGACGACAGTGGCAGCCGCAGGACGCCTTTGATCTGCGCGGCGTCGATCGCCACGGCGGCCGCAGCCCTTCCTTGCCCGAGCAGCTTCTGGGCGATCGTGCCGCCGAAGGAGTCGCCTGCGCATCTTGGCGTCCGTTCGAGCCCGTCGCTCTGTTGGCGGCGAGCAGAAGGAGAGAGAGATGTCGAACGCTCAAGTCACCCGGGATGTCCTGGACGAACTGTTGTTGGATGACAGCATCGATGCTTCACACATCACCGTCGCCGCCGATGACGGCACGGTCGTGCTGCGCGGCACTGTCGACTACTTCCACGAGAAGGACAACGCGGGCGAGGACGCCTGGCGAATCCTCGGCGCCCGTGACGTCATCAACGTGATCTCCGTCGATACGGCCGCCCGAACGGTGCGCGACGAGGACCTCGCGGCATCGGCCCGGGCCGGACTGGACGCCAACGGCCTGGTGCCCGACGGGGCGATCAAGGTCGCCGTCGCGGACGGCTGGGTCACGATGACCGGGAACGTCCACCATCACTACGAGCGTCAAGCCGGTGAGTACGTGGTCCGTCACCTGCGCGGCCTCGCCGGCTTCACCGACATGGTCACTGTCTCCCAGGACCCCCGGCGAGGCGGTCTCGGCGGAGATCGCCGATTCGTTGGTGCGCAACGCGGCGATCGACGCCGACCGCATCAAGGTCACCGACACCGGTGGCGCCGTGACGCTCAGCGGGACCGTCCGGTCCTACGCCGAACGCCGCGAAGCGGAGCGGGCGGCGTGGCTGGCGCCCGGTGTGGTCAGCGTCGACGACCAACTCGTCATCAGCGCCTGACCCACCCGATGAAGCCGGCTGGTCAGTCCTGACCGTGCGCCATCGGCGCGCCGGTTCATGCACAACGATTGCGCTCGGAACCGTCCTCCTCCGTGTCCCTGGTTGTCCGGCGTCGCGCTCGTTGAGGAAGAACCCTGGGAATGGCCAAGGCCTGATGAGGTGAGCGATCTGCGCCCAAGCCCACATTGCTCACCGGCACAACGCTGACCCGTCAGCCGGCGTGAGACGAACCGACTGACCGCGCCCATCCCAAGGGCGAAACCCTGTTGACATGTCGCGTCGCGAAGTGCACAGTCGGTGTTCCTATGGCACGCATCCACATCGCCGAACGAACGCTCCAGGGTCGATCCCTGTCGAGCTTCGGCGCGCTCGCGTGCACACCCGGCCACTACCTCGATCATGAGGGTCAGCCGGGACGACGGGAGCTTGCCAAAGCTGGCAGTCCCGTCGTGCGCTGGTAGCTCCGCCGCTTCCCGTCTGATCGTCAGCGCGTTCTCCGCATCACGCGCACAACGTCATGCGCGCCGTGTCCTTTGGGCTCGAGCCAGTGGTGGCGCCGCGGTCTCCAACACCGACGGCCGGGGGTTCGACACCTTCCGAGCCTGCTCACGCGCCGGGCATCCAGTCCGGCCATCAGCACCTTGACAACTGCAGAGACATCGTCGTCGAGGCCAGCGCCACCTGGCTTCGACGTGGGTCGGTCGCGCCATGGGGCGCAGCTGGCTGTCGACCAGCCGTCTTCCGAGGCTCACACAGGGGGTTCGATTCCCTCCCGGCCCACCACGTGTGTCACGCCTGACAGGTAGGGCACCGGGCTCTTACCCCGGACACGACTGGGTTCGAGGCCCAGGGCGCGCACTGCCCCGCACAGCGCGGAGCGCGATGCCGCCGTAGCTCAGTCGCCTTGGGCTCACTGTCGACGTGGCCGAATGGAGAAGGCGCCGGTCTACGAAACCGGAGTGTGCAGGTTCGAGCCCTGCCGTCGACGCCCAGCTCGCCGTAGCTCAGTGGACGAGAGCACCGCCTTCCGACGGCGGGGGTCGCACGTTCGAGTCGTGCCGGCGAGGCGTGATGTCAGCGATCAGGCCCTCGTAGCTCAGCGAGGTAGAGCGCGTCCTCGGTACGGACGAGGTCGTGGGTGCGACTCCCACCGAGGGCTCCACAATCGTGGAAGGGAACCGGCCAGATGAGGAGCCCGTTTGCTATGCGGGTACGGGCCGCCAGCCCGTGCGGGTGCGAGTCCCGCCCCTTCCGCTCGGGGAAGCGATCCGGCCAGATGAGGGGCCTGTCCCGAAAACAGGTGGGGGTCGTGAGGCCCTTGTGGGTGCGAGTCCCACCGCTTCCTCGCCAACGAGCGCCTGCGCTGGCCTGCCGCGGTCGTCCAACGGGCACTTGGGGGTTCGAGTCCTCCTCTGGCAGCGGATCGCCGGTGGTCGTCGTTCAACGGCGAGGATGCGAGCACGCCACGCTCGTGATGCGGGTTCGACTCCCGCCGGCCACACCACACCATCAACAGCGAGGAGGGGGTGACATGCCCACCAAGGTGAACGACAAGCTGATCTCCTGGGCGAGCGACATCGACCCGGGGACCATCCGCCAGGCCGAGAAGACGGCTCGGCTCAGGATCGTGGCCGGTCATGTGGCCCTGATGCCCGATGCGCACATCGGCATCGGCGCCACGGTCGGCTCGGTGATCCCGACCAAGGGCGCGGTCATCCCCGCGGCGGTGGGTGTGGACATCGGCTGCGGCATGATCGCCGCCGAGCTCGACGTCACCGAGGACCAGCTGCCCGACAACCTCGAGCCGCTGCTCGGCCGCATCGCCAAGGCGATCCCTGCCGGTGTCGGCCGGGGCCACGACGTGGCGGCACGCAACGCCAACATGTGGCTCGACCAGCACAAGCCGGCGACCGAGCTCGCCGACCAGCAGGCGGTCAAGGTGACCAAGCAGTTCGGCACGCTCGGCTCGGGCAACCACTTCTTCGAGCTGTGCATCGACGAGCGCAGCCGGGTGTGGGTGGTGCTGCACTCAGGCAGCCGAGGCATCGGCAACCAGCTTGCCCAGATGCACATCGCCAAGGCACGACGTCTGTCCAAGGGCCTCGAGCTGCGGCTGGAGGACCCGGACCTGGCGTACTTCCTCGAGGGCACGCCGGAGTTCGTCGCCTACATCGGCGACATGCTGTGGGCCCAGGACTACGCCCGGGCCAACCGCGATCAGATGATGGACAACGCGATGGGCGAGGTGTTCGCGTTCATCGGTTTCGGCCGGGAGACGCAGCGCATCAACTGCCACCACAACTTCACCCAGCGCGAGGTCCACAACGGCGCCGAGCTGTGGATCACCCGCAAGGGTGCGATCAAGGCCGATGTCGGCGACCTCGGCGTCATCCCCGGCTCGATGGGCACCCGCAGCTACATCGTGGCCGGCAAGGGCAACGAGGCGAGCTGGAGGTCGTGCAGCCACGGCGCCGGCCGACGGCACAGCCGGACCCGGGCGAAGAAGCTGTTCACCACCGCAGACCTTGCCGAGCAGATGCGCGGCAAGGTGTGGCTCGACACGCGAGCCGACGCCCTGGTGGACGAGATCCCCTCGGCCTACAAGGACATCGATCAGGTCATGGCCGACCAGGCCGACCTCGTCGAGGTCCGCCACACGCTGAGCCAGGTCCTCAACTACAAGGGAACCTGAGGCAACAAGTCGGCCCCGCCCGGACCACGCCGGGCGGGGCGCCGGCGAGGGCATGGTGGCGATGCCGGCGAGGTCCTGATGGCAGGACGCTCGGCCCGTAACCGAGAAGCAGCGGGTTCGACTCCCGCCGCCGGCTCTGTCTGCTCGATGCGAAGAACGAGGGTTCCTTCACCTGTCACGTGAATGCCCGCGAGGGCGCGCACCTTCGATCGCTCGGTTCACGAGCAGACCCATGGTCCTGAAGCTCTGACGGTGGAGCGGCCGGTTGAAACCCGGCAGGAGGAGATTCGAGCGCTCCTGGGACCACTCCCCGGGGCGTGAGCCAGACGGTGACGGCACCGCGCTCGATAACGCGGGATGACGTGGTTCGACTCCACGACGCCCTACCAACCAACGACGAGTAGGTCAGCGGCAGACCGCCTCTCTCACACGGAGGATGCCGGAGGTTCGACTCCTCCCTCGTCGACGGTGGCCGAGGTTGAAGTGGACGACACGCCGGGATGTGAACCCGGAGGAAGCCGGTTCGAGTCCGGCCGGTCACCCCAAACGCACTGCGGGGATCTGGGATCAGCGAGGTCTCATACGCCTTGCCCGCGGGTTCGATTCCCGCTCCCGCGACTCACGGGCCAGTTGCCAACGGAAGCGACGGCTCCCTCGCAAGGAGACGGCTGCGGGTTCGACTCCCGCCTGGTCCACTCACCCCAGCGACACCGTTCGCTCGCTCGGGGACTCGCTCGGCTCACACACGCTGACGTAGCCCAACTGGGAGAGGCACGGCGCTCAGACCGCCGTCAGTGTCGGTTCGAATCCGACCGTCAGTACCACCTGGACGTGGCGACAGTCGATGCGAGGTGGTGGAATTGGTACCACGCCTGGCTCTGAACCAGGAGGTCCGCGTTCGAACCGTGGCCTCGCAGCCATCAATGTCTCTGCAGAGCGATCGACCCGTTGTGTACGCGGGGTGTTTCGGGACGCCACCTTCACGGTCATCAAGGTGCTCGAGGACGGGCGCAACGCGACCTGGCCGTTCTGAGCCGGCACGACCGCCGGCGGCACCTCACGGCCGTGGTTCCAGGATCACGACGGCGGTCTCCGTGGAGCGGCGTGCGGCGTAGGCGTCCAGGTTGCGGTCGATCTCTCGCCACCGTGACCACAGCCGTTCCCGCTCCTCGCCGCGGGCGGCTCGGCCGGTCACCAGACGCCGCCCGTCGGGAAGGTCGACGCGCGCCTCGGTGTGGGCCTGCAGGTTCAGCCACCATGCCGGCTCGCCTTCCCCCAGCCGTTCATCGCCATGGTGACGAGGTTCGGCCCATCCTCGAAGTAGCCGACCATGACGCTGCGTTCGAGGCCGGTCCGCCGCCCGACAGTGGTGAGACGCATGGCGCCCCAGCCGTTGGGCTTCGGCCGCCACAGACCCAGACGGCCGCCTGTCAGTCGGTACAGGCGGCGGTGGGTGAACCAGGCGAGACGGATGAACCAGCGCGGAGGAAGTCGTGGCTTGGACTGCGGCTCGGACATGTGCACTCTCGCTAGCTGCCCGACACTTGCCACGCCGACGCTGTCATTCGCCACGGCCGCCCTTGCTCGAAAGGGGTCCCGGGTGGTGCGTCCACCCCGCCGCCGCTCAGCCGATGCGGCGCAGCATCATCGACGAGGCACCGGGGGCGAATGCGTGGCCGGCGCGATCGACGAGCTTGAGCCAGCCGTCATCGGCCATCAACGCGGCGTTGGCCGCTTCGACATCGGCGAGATCGTCGACAGCTCGAGAGCCAGGCGACCGCTCCGAACTCACCGATGACCGGGGTCACGAACATCGCGGGAACGCCGGTGATGCGCGCCGCCGTCTCGGCGAGCTCGACACCGAGCCCCATGGCCTCGCCCAGGCTCCCGTTGGCGCAGACCGCACGCGTCACCTGCACGTACTGCTTGGGCGGTCCGTCCGGCGCGCCGTAGACGACCTGCGAGATCACGTCCGACGATGGACCGTCGAAGAGGCCGTCGTTGTCCTCGGCCCACTGGGCGAAACCTTCGTCGCCGAACAGCGCGTCGTCGGCGGCGACGGCGTCGGCCAGATGCTCGACGCGAGCACTCCACATGACGGCAGGAGGGTCCGCTGAGAAGATCGACGTCCACACGAAGATCGGCAGCCCCGTGATGTCGGCGCCGCGGACGCCAGCCTCGACCGCCGCGGCGACCGCGGCACGGCCCTTCGCCTGATTGACGCGACGAGTACGCCCAACGATGAACATGTCGACTCCCTCCTGCGCTGCCCGAACGGGCGGCGCGCTTCACTGTCGCGCCGTCGAGTAGACCGGTCAAAATCCTCGGCACGTGGAGCGCGCGGTGGCCCGGTCAGCCCGCGATGGCAACGGGACCGCACGGGCGGGTCAGTGCCAAGCTGTGCGGGTGCCGAGGCGGACGATCGACGGTGTCACGCCTCGCGAAGGCGAGGTCCTGCGACTGCTCGGCGAGCACCTGACCAACGCCGAGATCGCCGCCCAGCTGTACATCTCCCGGCGGACGGTGGAGGTCCACGTCGCCGCGCTGATGCGCAAGTTGGGTGCGGCGAACCGGCGTGAGCTGGCCCGCCGCCACGCCCCCCTGCCACCGCCAGCCGACGTTCCGCCGCCGCTGCCGCCGGCCCTCGAGCTGCTCGCCGACGCGGCAACCTTCGTCGGCCGGGCCGTCGAGCGCGAGCGCATTCGGGAGCGGTGGGCCCTGGCTGGCTCGGGACACACCCTGCTGGTCGTCGTCACCGGTGAGGCGGGGATGGGGAAGAGCCGGCTCGTGTCGGAGCTCGCCGTCGAAGTGCACGCCGGGGGTGGCCGCGTGTTCGCCGGGGGCGTGCCACGAAGACGTCGACGAGCCGTACGGTCCGTTCCTCCAGGCCATCATCGACGACGCCTCCCACCTCGATGCCGCCGAGCTGCTCCGTCGAGCGGGCGACACCGCGGGCGCGCTGGCCAGCCTCTCGCCGGAGCTCGCCAGGCTGCTGCCGGTTCCCGCGGGAGCCGCGAGCTCCGACGATGTCGACGGGTCGGAGCGCAACGCAGTGCTCGACGGCATCCGGCAATGGCTCGTCACGTCGGCCTCGTCGGCGCCGCTGCTCGTCGTGGTCGAGGACCTGCACTGGTCGACGTCCACCACCCGGGACGTTCTTCGCCATCTCGTTCGCCGGGCCAGCCGAGTGCCGTTGTTGATCCTGGCCACCGCCCGTGATTCGAAGCCGGACCTCGACGCCGACGTGGTGACGATGCTCGCCGACCTCGAACGCGCTCCGACCGTGAGCAGGATCGCCCTGCACGGGCTGGACCGTGACGAGGTCGCCCAGCTCGTCGGCGCGGACCGCGCCGGTGAGGCGGAGACGATCGTCGCCGAAACACGCGGCAACCCACTGCTCGTCACCCACCTGACCTCCGACGTCCGTCGCGGCACCCTGCCGGTCTGGCTCTACCAGCGCGACCAGCGCCTCGACGACGAGGTGCGCGCCGTGCTCAACCAGGCGGCCATCTTCGGCGCCGAGTTCGACGCCGACCTGCTGGCGCTGGCGCACGGAGCGCCACTCGTCGCGGTGCTCGAGTCGCTGGAGGCCGCAGAGGCGGCCGGGCTCGTGCAGCCCCACCCCGCGCGGCCGGCGGGGTTTGCCTTCGTTCACGCGCTGTTCCGCTCACATCGGTACCGGGCACTGCCGCTGCGGCGCCGCCTCGAGCTGCACGCTCACGCGGCCGCCGCACTGGCCACGCGGCCTGACGACGAGCGGCTCGTCTCGGAACGCGCCCGTCACGCCTGCCTGGCCGTGCCAGTCGGCGACGCCCGGGTGGCCGTCGCGCTCTCGCAGCAGGCGGCCCGTCGCGACGAGCACGCCTATGCCTACGACGAAGCCGTCGCCCACTACCGGCGGGGGCTCGAGGCGGCGCGTTCCCTCGATCCCCCCGACCCATCCACCGAGCTCGACCTGACGATCCGCATTGCCGCCACCCTCCACCACCGAGGCGACCGAGCGGGGCTGCCGATGCTGCTCGACGCGGCACGGCGGGCCGGCGACCAGGGCGACACCGCCGCGCTGGTTCGCGCCGCCATCGCGATCCCGCAGTTCGGCGCCGTCGGCTTCGTCGATCCGATGCCTGAAGGGCGGGCGGTCACACAGGACGCCCTGGCCGCCCTGGGCGACGAGGCGACGCCGGCGCGCGCCCGCCTGCTGGTCGATCTCGCGGCGCACTGGCTGTTCGTCGATGTCGACGAGGCGCTCCGGCTGGCGGCCGAGGCCGAGGCGATCGCCCGGGACCTGGACGACCCGGAGGTCCTGGGCGCGGTCTTGTTGAGCGCTCGGCACCTCGTCAGTCACCCCGGTCGCATCGACGACCGTGTGCGCATCGGCGCCGAGCTCGAGCGCCTGGGCCGCCAACTCGACCGGCTGGCCTTTTCGCTGGCCGGCGTGGCCACGCAGACGGCTGCCCACCTCGAACGCGGCGAGCTCGGCGCGTGGGTCAAGGGCTTCGTTCGATTCCACGCGCTCCTTGGCGACCGCAGCCTCGGCTTCTTCCAGCTGCAGGCCATCAACCACCAGGCCGTCCGGGCCTTCCTCGACGGCGACCTGGTCCAAGCGGAGGAGCTGGCGGAGCTCACCGTGCCGCTCTCAGTCGGGATCGGTGCCGGCCGGGTCTACGCCGAGGGCATCATCGTGGCCAATCGCCGTCTGCAGGGGCGTGACGAGGACCTGCACGCCCGGTTCGCGCGGGCCGCCTCCCGGTCGAACGACGCCTGGTATCGGTGCTCGCTGGCCGCGGTGCAAGCGCGCACCGGTCGCCTGGCCGAGGCCCGCACCACGCTGGAGCGTCTCCGCGAGGAGGCGTTTCCCATCCGGCCGATCTACCCCTGGTCGGTCGCCGTGACCGACCTCGCCGAGGCGGCAGAGGTGGCCGGCGTCCCGGAGGTTGCCGCGCACGTGCTGGCGGTCGCCGCACCGTTCTCCGGGCGGATCGCGGTGAGCGGTCCGTGCCCGAACCGGACGTTCGACCAGGCGCTGGCCCAGGCTGCGCTGGCCGTCGGGGATGTCCCCGCCGCGGAGGGGTACGCCCGCCGGGCCGTCAGCGCCAGCCGCCAGCGGTCGACGCCCGTGTTCCTTGCGCGCGAGCTCATCTTCCTCGCCGAGGCCCGTCGGCGGGGAGGCGCCTCGGCGGAGGAGGTGCGCCCGCTCGTCGGTGAGGCCCTCGCGTTGGCCGAACGGATCGGCGCCGGTGCCGCGCCCGCCGACGTCGAGCGGTACGCGCTTCCGACATGACCTGCCTCCTGCGTCTTCCGGGAAGCGGAGCCGCTGCACCGCCGGCGACCGGTCAGACTGCGGTGGATGCGTGCCGGTCGGACGGTCGTCCTCGTCGAGGGGGTCAGCGACCAAGCGGCGCTCGAGACGCTCGCCGCCCGCCGTGATCGAGATCTTGCCGCCGAGGGCACGTCCATCGTGCCGATGGGCGGCGCGACGAGCATCGGCCGCTTCTTGGAGCGCTTCGGCCCGCACGGGTTCAACGTGCGGTTGGCCGGACTCTGCGACGCCGCCGAGGAGGCCGCCTTCCGGCGTGGGCTGGCGCGGGCCGGCATCGGTTCCAGCCTCGCCCGCGCCGACATGGAAGCGCTCGGCTTCTATGTCTGCGTCGCCGACCTGGAGGATGAGCTGATCCGTGCCCTCGGAGTCGTCTCCGTGGAACGCGTCATCGACGAGCAAGGTGAGCTCGGGTCGTTCCGCACGCTGCAACAGCAACCAGCGCAGCGAGGACGGAGCATCGAACAGCACCTGCACCGCTTCATGGGCACCCGCGGCGGCCGCAAGATGCAGTACGCCCGCCTGCTGGTCGAGGCGCTGGATCTGGACCGGGTGCCGAGGCCGCTCGACGGCGTGCTGAACCACGTCTGACCCGCGTATCGCCGCCGACCCGGTTCTTCGTGGATTCCGCGGCCACATCTGGCCGTGATTCGTCGTCAGTTTCCGTTGGGGCGGCGGCGGCGGGTGACCAGCACGGCGCCGGCGCCGCCGGCGGCCACCACCCCCACGACGCCGGCGGCGACGATCGCCGTGCTCCCGCTGGCGCTGTCGTCGGCGGGGAGGGTCGTCGTCGAGCCGGCAGTTGTTCTGGGGGTGGTGGATGTCGTCGACGCTGTCGTCGTCGGCGCGCGCCCGCCGTCGTGGCGACCGTCGTCGGTGCCGGCGGCACGGTCGTCGGTGCCGCCGTCGTCGGCGCAGCTGGCGCCGACGTGGTCGTGGCCTGCGGATTGTCGACGTCGACGACCTCGACGAGCTGCTGGCGTCCCGGCGCGTCCAACGGCACGTCGTCGATCGTCTCCGCCGGCTCGTAGCCGACGGGCAGCACGAGCACCCGCGGGGCCGGGTACTCGCCCTGGGGGTTGCCGTCGATCCAGGCCAGCTCCTCGCCGCTCGCGCAGACCTGGATGGCTGGGAATGTCAGCAGCAGACCAGGCGCGTCGGGAGCGATGAAGGAGACCGGGAAGGCGCCGTCGGTGTCCGCCGGAAGCGGACCGCCGGCCCACTCGAGGACCGTGTTGCCAGCACCGTCCGGCGTGCTGCTCGCCGTCCAGCCGTCGACCGGCTCGGCGACGGCGCCCTCCATCGGCGCTCTGATGCGAACCTGCACGGTCGGTGAGTCCCCGCACCCGTGCGTCGGCTGGAGCGTGATCGTCGACTGGCTGTTCGCCGGGACTGCCACCAGGTCGGGTTCGGTGTGCGCCGACGCCGGGGAGGACACGAGCAGCACCCCGAGCGCGGCCGTCGCGGCGATCCATCGCATGCCGCCAGGGTACGGGCCGTACTGTTCGGCCGATGGTCGCGACCGTCGATCTCGTGGTGGTCGGCATGGGCTCCGGGGGCATGATCGCGGCCGAGTTCGGCGCCCGTCTCGGTCGCCGCGTCGTCGTCGTCGAGCGGAGTCGCGTCGGCGGGGACTGCCTGTGGACCGGTTGCGTGCCGTCGAAGGCGTTGATCGCCGCCGCCAAGGTCGCCCACCACCTCCGCCACGCCGACCGGTTCGGGCTGCCGCCCAGCGACGCACCGATCGACCTCGCCGCCGTCTGGCGGCGGATGCGCGCGGTGCGCGACGAGATCGCCGCCGGGGACGACGACCCTGAGCGGTTCCGGGCGATGGGCATCGACGTGGTCATCGGCGAGGCGTGCGTGTCCGCACCGAACGAGGTGACGATCACGGCCACCGACGGCGCCACGCGACGCGTCGCGGCACGCACGATCCTGCTGTGCACGGGCAGTCGGCCGACCGTGCCCGAGATCGCCGGCCTGCAGGACGCCGGCTTCCTGACCAGCGAGACGATCTTCGAGCTCACCGAGGTGCCCCGGCGGCTCGTGTTCATCGGTGGCGGACCGATCGGCGTCGAGCTGGCCCAGGCCTGCCACCGGCTGGGCATCGTCGTGACGGTCCTCCAGCGCGGGCCGACGATCCTGCCCCGCGACGAGCCGGAGCTCGTCACGCAGCTGCACCAGATGCTGCGTGACGAAGGCCTCGCCGTCCACAATGGTGTGTCGGTGACGCGGGTCGATGACGGGCCGGTCGTCGTCGGGGTCGTGGACGGTCAGGAGCGACGCTGGGCGACTGATGCCATCGTGGTTGCCACCGGGCGGACACCCAACGTCGAGGGCCTCGGTCTTGACGCCATCGGCGTCGCCACCGACGAGCGCGGCGTGGTGGTCGACGACCGCATGCGCTCGACCGTCCCGTCGATCTACGCCGCCGGCGATGTCGTCGGACGAGTGCGCTTCACCCACGCCGCGGCGTACCAGGCCGTCCGGGCGCTGCGCGACGCGTGGTTCCCCGGCCGCGGCCCGGCCACCGCGATGGTTCCGTGGACGACGTTCACCGATCCAGAGCTGGCCCATGCCGGCCTGACGAGCAAAGCGGCGGCCGAGCGCTTCGGGTCAGACCACGTGCGTGTTCATCGCTGGTCGCTCGAGCACAACGACCGTGCCCACACGGACGGATCGAACGGCGCCATCGTGCTCGTCGAGCACCGCCGCCGAGCGGGCGCCCGGCTCGTCGGTGCCCACGTGCTGTCCGAGAGCGGCGGCGAGGTGATCGGCGAGCTGGCCCTGGCCATCGACCGCCAGCGGTCCGTCAGCCAGCTCGGCGGCCTCGTGCACGTCTATCCGACGATCTCGACCAGCATCCAGCAGCTCGGAGGCGCGGCGGCCACCGAGACGGCGATTCGCTACCGTTGGCTGATGCGCGCCAGCAGCCTGCTCCGGCGATGACGTACTCACGATGACGTTGCAGCGGTTGTCCAACGAGCGGTGGGGCTTCAGCTCGAACTGCTTCGTGTGCGAACCGACGAACAGTGCCGGTCTGCGCCAGCCGTTCTTCCACGACACGGACACCGACATGGTGGTCGCCGACCTGGAGCTCGGCCCCGAGCACTCGGGCGCACCGACGTACGTGCACGGCGGCGTGCAGCTGGCCCTGCTCGACGAGGCCATGGCGTGGGCGGCGATCGCCGTCGCCGAACGCTTCGCCGTGACGGCCACGTTCCGGTCCGAGTTCCACCACCCGATCCGCGTCGGCAAGCGCTACCGGTTGGAGGCGACGATCGGGGAGCGTTCGGACACCAGGCTGGAGGCCACCTCGCGCATCGTCGACGACCAGGGTCGCGTGCGCACCTCGGCAGCTGCCACCTTGGTCGTGCTCTCGGCGGCGCAGGCCGTCGACGCCGGCGCCTCCATCGACGAGACCACGCAGGACTTCGTCCGCCCGTGAGCCTCGCCGCGCTGGCCGCCGGCGGCGCGATGGGCTACCTCGCCGGCACGTTCCCGTCAGCCGATCTGGCAAGTCGGCTGGCCACCGGTGGACGCGTCGATCTGCGCGCCGCCGGCAGCGCCAACCCCGGCGCCTTGAACGCCGCCCGGCAACTGGGCTCGCGATGGGGCATCGGCGTGCTCGTCGCCGACGCCGCCAAGGGCGCCCTCGGCGCCACAGTCGGGCGCCGGCTGGCCGGCCCGGCGGGCGCCTACCTGGCGGCGACGGCATCGATCGCGGGGCACATCGCGCCGTGCTGGAACGGCTTCCGGGGAGGCAAGGGTGTCGCCACGTCGGCGGGCGCCTGCCTTGCGGTCTTCCCGGCCTACTTCCCGATCGACGCAGCGGTGGCGGCCGGCGGCGCGATCGGCGGTCGCCACCCGGAGACCGCCGTGCGTCTCTCGTCGGTGATGTGGGTGGCGTGCGCCGTGTTGTGGTGGCGGCGTGGATGGCCGAACCTCTGGGGCCCCCAACCGACCGTCGGGCTGCCGTTGTTCGCCGCCGGCGGAGCGGTGATGATCCTCGCCAAGTTCCGGGCGGCCCGCCGATGACGGTTCGCGTCGTCACCGACTCGAACACGATGATCCCGCCCGACCTTGCCGCCGCGCTGGGCATCACGGTCGTGCCACTGACCGTCACCATCGGCGGCGACGAGCTCGTCGAGGACGGCAACCTCGACATCGCCGACGCCTACCGTCGCCTGCGGGCGGGCGAGCCGGCGACGACCAGCGCACCTGCGCCTGGCGCGTTCGCCGCCGTCTACGCCTCCCTCGCGCCGGACCCGATCGTGTCGGTGCACATCGGCGCCGGGTACTCGGGCACCCTGAACGCCGCGCAACTGGGCGCCCAGCTGTCCGGACTCGCCGTCCGGCTCGTCGACACCGGCACCGTCTCGTTCCTGGCCGGCTGCTGCGTGCTGGCCGCCGCCGAGGCTGCCGCAACAGGGAGCGACGCGGGCGACGTGGCATGGGAAGCGGAGGACGCCGCAACGCGCGTGGCCAGCGTCTTCACGATCGCCGAGGTCGATCGGGTCGCCGCCGGCGGGCGTCTCGACGTCGGGCCCGAACCGCCCGCAGACGGCACACCGGTGCTGCTCATGCGTGGCGCCGAGGTCGTGACACTGCAGTCCGTCACGTCAGCCGAGGCCGCCGCCGACGTCATGTACGACCACATGGTCGTCATCGGTGGCCCGCTGCGCATCGGTGTCGGCGATGCCGATGCGGGCCCGGTGGTCGACGAGCTGTTCGTCCGGCTACGTGCGGCGCGACCAGACGACGAGCTGATCCGCTACGTCGTGGGCCCCACGGTCGCCGCGCACGCGGGGATGGGGACGTTCGGCGTCGTCTACCACCACCTGCGCGCTAACGATGCGTGAAGACACTTGTACGTGGCGTGCTCCGGTGGTTCGCTCGACGACGTGACCGAGCAATCGACTCCCCAGCCAACCATCGACGGCACGGGGCTCGTCATCGGTCTGGCCGTCGGGTTGCCAGCAACCGTCGCCGTCGGTGCCGTGATGGCGTTGATGCGCTCGTTCTTCGGCACGACCAATGCCGCATTGGTGTTCATGATCGTCGTCGTCGCCGTCGCCGCGCTCGGGGGCCGGACGGCCGGCGTGATCACCGCGCTGGCCGCCGTCGTCTCGTTCGACTTCTTCCACACGGAGCCGTACCTGTCGCTGACCATCGATTCGCGCGACGACGTCGAGACGACGATCCTCCTGCTCGTCGCCGGCGTCCTCGTCGGCACGATCGCCACCGCTGGCAAGTCGGCCCGTCGTCGTGCCGGAGCGGCCCAGTCGGAGATCCAACGCATCCACCGAGTGGCCGAGGCCGCCGCGTCCGGGCGCCAGGCCGCCGACGTCATCCACGTCGCCCAGGACGAACTGCGGACGTTGCTCACGCTGCGCGAGAGCCGCTTCGAGGCCTTCCCGTTCCCGTCCGCCACCCACTTGCCGCGGATGGGTCGCAACGGTGCCATCGAGCTGCAGCCGCAGATGCGCTTCGGCGTCAAGTCGGATGGGCGCACCGGCTTCGAGCTCCCAACCGACGGTGTCGAGCTGCCGGTCCTGGCCCGCGGCCAGCAGATCGGGCGCTTCGTGCTGGTCCCGACGCCTGGGACGCCGACCACGCTGGAGGAACGGATGGTCGCCGTGGCCATCGCTGACCAAGTCGCCGCCGTCTGGCTCCCGACACCCTGAGGTGAGCGGTGAGCGCGCCAGCGCGCTCACCGCTCACCGCGGCGGCCCCGCCGTTACGGCGGCGTTAAGAACGCACGACCGGCCATCGAGTTCGCGTTAACCCCATCGACGCGTTCCGATCGGCGCAGTATCCATGCCGTTCATGCGTGACGTCGTCTTCGTCGTGGTCACACTCGCGTTCTTCGCGCTGGCCGCCCTGTACGTGCGGGCCTGCGGACGGATCATCGGTCCTGACGAGCTGGTCAGTGCCGACGACATCGAGGATGCCGACACCGTCGACGCCGGGGTGCCGGCGCGATGACCGCCGACAACATCGTCGGGCTGGTGATCTCGATCTTGATCACCGCCTACCTCGTCGTGGCGCTGCTGTTCCCCGAGAAGCTGTGAGATGACTGGCTTCAACTGGCTGCAGTTCGCGCTCCTGATCGCGCTCGTCGTCATCGCCACACCGTTCCTCGGCCGGTACATGGCCAAGGTGTTCGGCGCCGAGGGCGACCGCGCGCCGGGTGACCGGTTCTTCCGCCCCATCGAGCGGGTGGTGTACCGAGCCGTCGGAGTCGATCCGAATCGCGAACAGCGCTGGCCGGCGTACGCCTTCGGCCTGCTGAGCTTCAGCCTGCTCTCGGTACTCGGCCTCTACCTGCTGCAGCGCGTCCAGGAATGGCTGCCGTTCAACCCGACCGGCGTGACCAACGTCCCGCCGGCGCTCGGGTTCAACACCGCCGTCAGCTTCACGACCAACACCAACTGGCAGAACTACGCGCCGGAGAACACGGTCTCCCACCTGACCCAGATGCTCGGCCTGGCCGTCCAGAACTTCGTCTCGGCGGCCGTCGGCATCGCCGTCGCCATCGCCCTCGTGCGCGGCTTGACCCGCCGCCGCTCGGCGACGATCGGCAACTTCTGGGTCGACCTGACCCGCACGGTCACCCGCATCCTGCTGCCGCTGTCCGTCGTGTTCGCGCTGATCTTCGTCGCCCAGGGGATGATCCAGAACTTCGACGGCTTCACCGACGCCACGACGCTGGAAGGCGCCACCCAGACCGTGGCCGGCGGCCCGTTCGCCAGCCAGGAGGCGATCAAGGAGCTCGGCACGAACGGTGGCGGCTCGCTCAACGCCAACGCCGCCCACCCGTTCGAGAACCCCGACGGCCTCTCGAACATGTTCGAGCTGTTCCTCATCCTGCTCATCCCGTTCTCGCTGACGTACACGTTCGGGCGGTTCGCCAAGAACCAGAAGCAGGGGTGGGCGATCTTCGCCGCCATGTTCGTGCTGTGGGCCGCCAGTGCGACCATCGCCCAGGCCTTCGAGACGGCAGGCAACCCGCTGCTCGACGACGCCGGCGCCACCCAGGAGGTCACCGCTGACCAGGGTGGCGGCAACATGGAGGGCAAGGAGGTCCGCTTCGGCTCCGCCGGCTGTGGCCTGTACGCAGCGACGACCACCGGTACGTCCACCGGGTCGGTCAACTGCTTCCACGACAGCATGACCCCGGGCGGTGGCGCCGTCCCGCTCGTCAACATGATGCTCAGCGAGGTCAGTCCGGGCGGCGTGGGCGCCGGGCTCTACGGCATGTTGATCTTCGCCATCCTGTCGGTGTTCATCGCCGGCCTGATGGTCGGACGAACACCGGAATACCTCGGCAAGAAGATCCAGGCCGCCGAGATGAAGCTCATCGTGCTGTACATCCTGGCCGTCCCGCTGGTCGTGCTCGCCTTCACGGCCGCCTCGGTGCTGCTCGACACGGCGGAGGCGTCGATCTTCAACCCCGGCCCGCACGGCCTGAGCGAGGTGACCTACGCCTTCACGTCGGCCTCCAACAACAACGGCTCGGCGTTCGGCGGTCTCGGCGGCAACACCGACTGGTACAACACGACGCTCGGCCTGTCGATGCTGATCGGCCGGTTCATGCTGATCGTCCCGGCGCTGGCCATCGCCGGGGCGCTGGCCCGCAAGCAAACGGTGCCGGCCTCTGCAGGCACCTTCCCCACCGACACCCCGCTGTTCGCCGGACTGCTCACCGGTGTCGTGCTGATCGTCGTCGGACTCACGTACTTCCCCGTCCTCGCGCTCGGACCCATCGTCGAGCAGCTGGGTCTCTAGGAGCGTCATGGCCAGCCACTGCCACCCGCCGGTCGCTGTTCGACCCGACGATCGTCCGTCAGGCGGTCATCGACAGCTTCCGCAAGCTCGACCCGCGCCACATGGCCCGCAACCCGGTGATGTTCATCGTCGAGATCGGCAGCGTGTTCGTCACCATCCTGTGGCTCCGGGACATCGGCGACGCCGACGGCGACGAGAACGTGTTCGCCGGACTCGTCGCCGCGTGGCTCTGGTTCACGGTCCTGTTCGCCAACTTCGCCGAAGCGATGGCCGAGGGTCGAGGGAAGGCTCAGGCGGCGACGCTGCGCCAGGCCCGCAGCGAGACCATGGCCCATCGGCGCAACGCCGATGGCACCACGACGGACGTGGCGTCGTCGCAGCTCGGCGTCGGCGACGTGTGTGTCGTGTCGGCCGGCGAGATGATCCCGTCCGACGGCGAGGTGATCGAGGGCATCGCGTCCGTCGACGAATCGGCCATCACCGGCGAGTCGGCACCGGTGATCCGCGAATCAGGGGGTGACCGCTCGGCGGTCACGGGCGGCACCCGGGTGCTGTCGGACCAGATCGTCGTGCGGATCACGGCCCGCGCCGGTGAGACGTTCCTGGACCGGATGATCGCCCTCGTCGAAGGCGCCAGCCGGCAGAAGACGCCGAACGAGATCGCGCTGAACATCCTGCTGTCCGGTCTGACGATCATCTTCCTGCTGGCGACCGTGACGCTGCAGCCGTTCTCCATCTACTCGGGCGACGAGCAGAGCATGGTCATCCTGGTCGCCCTGCTCGTGTGCCTCATCCCGACCACGATCGGCGCCCTGCTGTCGGCGATCGGGATCGCCGGCATGGACCGCCTCGTGCAGCGCAACGTGCTGGCGATGTCCGGGCGGGCCGTCGAGGCGGCAGGGGACTGCGCCACGTTGCTGCTCGACAAGACGGGCACGATCACGCTCGGCAACCGCCAGGCGGCCGAGTTCCTGGCCCTGCCGGGGGTCGAGGAGTCCGAGCTCGCCGAGGCCGCCCAGCTGGCCAGCCTCACCGACGAGACGCCGGAGGGCCGGTCCATCGTCGTGCTCGCCAAGGAGCGCTACGGCCTGCGCGAACGCGTGCTGCCATGGCGCCGTGCTCGTCCCGTTCACGGCCCAGACGCGCATGAGCGGCGTCGACCTCGACGGGAGGCAGGTGCGCAAGGGCGCCGCCGAATCCGTGCGTCGGTGGGTCGAGGAGCGCGGCGGCACCGTGCCGGCGGACCTCGCAGCGCTCGTCGAGGGGATCGCCACCGCAGGCGGCACGCCGCTCGCCGTCGCCGTCGAGGATCCCCAGAACGGCGATGTGGCGGTGCGCGTGCTCGGCGTCATCCACCTCAAGGACATCGTCAAGCAAGGGATGTCGGAACGCTTCGACGAGCTGCGCCGGATGGGCATCCGCACGGTGATGATCACCGGCGACAACCCGCTCACGGCCCGCGCCATCGCCACCGAGGCGGGCGTCGACGACTTCCTCGCCGAGGCCACGCCCGAGGACAAGATGCGGTTGATCAAGAGCGAGCAGGAGGGCGGACGGCTCGTCGCGATGACCGGTGACGGCACCAACGACGCCCCGGCGTTCGCCCAGGCCGACGTCGGCGTGGCCATGAACACGGGCACCCAGGCGGCCAAAGAGGCCGGGAACATGGTCGACCTCGACTCCAACCCGACGAAGCTCATCGAGATCGTCGAGATCGGCAAGCAGCTCCTGATCACACGCGGATCGCTGACGACGTTCTCCATCGCCAACGACGTGGCCAAGTACTTCGCCATCATCCCGGCGATGTTCGTCGGCGTCTTCCCGCAGCTCGACACGCTCAACGTGATGGACCTCCAGTCGCCGCGCTCGGCGATCCTGTCGGCCGTCATCTTCAACGCGCTGATCATCGTGGCGCTGATCCCGCTCGCCCTGCGGGGCGTCAAGTTCGTCGCCGCCGGGGCGGCCGCCGTCCTCCGCCGCAACATCCTCATCTACGGCGTCGGCGGGATCATCATCCCGTTCATCGGGATCAAGCTCATCGACATCATCATCACCGCGCTGGGAGTGAACTGATGCGCGCCCAACTGCTCGCCGGCCTCCGCGCCTTCATCGTCCTCACGGTGATCTGCGGGCTGGCCTACCCCCTGTTCGTCACCGGCGTCGCGCTGCTGGCGTTCAACGACAAGGCCAACGGCTCGCTCATCGAGCGCGACGGCGTGGTCGTCGGATCGTCGTTGATCGGCCAGCAGTTCACCAGCGCCGAGTACTTCCACTCCCGCCCGTCGGCGGCGGGGGCCGCGGCGTCGGGATCGTTCGTCGAGGTGCTCGACGAGAACGACGAGCCGACGGGTCAGCTCGTGCCGGCCGATCCGTCCGACCTCAGCTTGGTTGCGTCAGGCGCCTCCAACCTGGGACCGACCAACGAGGAGTTCCTGGCCACCGTGGCCGAGCGTGTCGAGGCGTATCGCGTGGACGAACGGCCTCCCGGCAGACACCCCGGTGCCGGTCGATGCCGTCACCGCCTCCGGCTCCGGTCTCGACCCCCACATCTCCGTCGCCAATGCCGAGCTGCAGGCCCAGCGCGTCGCCGATGCGCGTGGTCTCCCTGTGGAGGACGTGCTGGCGCTGATCGACGATCACACCGTCGGGCGATCGCTCGGCTTCCTCGGTGAGAAGGGCGTCCACGTGCTCGAATTGAACCTCGACCTCGACCGCGCCGCCTCGTGAGCTGAGGTGGACGGGATCATTCGTTGGGGCTGGATGATCACCGATGACCACCGTGCTGATCGTCGACGACGAGCCGCCCATCCAGCGCGCACTGCACGCCAACCTCGCCGCCCGCGGCTACGACGTGTTGCTCACCGGCACCGGTGAGCAGGCCCTCGAACTGGCCACCGTCCACGACCCCGACGTCGTCATCCTCGATCTCGGACTCCCTGGGATGGATGGCCTCGACGTCGTGCGCCGGCTGCGCGAGTGGACGAGTGTGCCGGTCATCGTCCTCTCCGCCCGCGGCACCGAGGGGGACAAGGTCGCCGCGCTCGACGCCGGCGCCGACGATTTCGTCGCCAAGCCGTTCGGCATGGACGAGTTCCTCGCTCGCGTGCGGGCGGCGGCGCGCCGAGGCGCGCCGACGGACGTCTCTGCCGTCGTCGAAACGGACCACTTCCGCATCGACCTCGCCGACCGGCGGGTCACCGATCGAGCCGGAGCCATGGTCCGGCTGACGCCGACCGAGTGGGCGGTGCTCGAGGTGCTCGTTCGCAACGCCGGGCGTCTCGTCACCCAGCGACAGCTCCTCGAGCACGTGTGGGGACCGAGCCACGCACAGCACGGCAACGTCATGCGCGTCCACATGGCCCACCTCCGACGCAAGCTCGAACCCGATCCCACCCAGCCCCGCTACCTGCTGACCGAGCCAGGGATCGGGTACCGGTTCGTGACCCCGTCAGCCAGCTGAAGCAGCGATCGATGACGGCGACGTTCTGGTTCCAACTCGCCCTCGTGGTCGCCGTTCTCGTGATCGCCGTCCCGCTGCTCGGCCGCTACCTCGCCGCCATCCATTCGTGCGGCCAGGCGCCAGGCGACCGCGTGTTCTGGCCGATCGAGCGACTCGTGTACCGCTGTGTCGGCGAGCAGCTGTCGTGAGCCGCCGTCCGCACGAGAGAATGGGATCGTGACCACGACCTCGACGGACAACGGTCCGGCTCCGAAGCGCGGCACGCTGCGCATCTACCTCGGGGCGGCACCCGGCGTCGGCAAGACCTTCGCCATGCTCAACGAAGGGCGCCGGCGTCACGAGCGGGGGACCGACGTCGTGGTCGGGCTCGTCGAGACCCACGGCCGGGCTCGGACCGCCGAACAGATCGGCGAGCTCGAGGTCATCCCCCGCCGCGTCGTCGAACATCGCGGCGCGGCAGTTCACCGAGATGGACCTCGACGCCGTCCTGCGGCGTCGCCCGGCCGTCGTGCTCGTCGACGAGTTCGCCCACACGAACGCCCCGGGTTCCCGGCACGAGAAGCGGTGGGAGGACGTCGACACGCTGCTCGACGCCGGGATCGACGTCATCTCGACGGTCAACATCCAGCACCTCGAGTCGCTCAACGACGTCGTCGAGCAGATCACCGGGATCCGCCAGCGGGAGACCGTGCCCGACGAGATGGTCAGGGCCGCCGACCAGATCGAGCTCGTCGACATGGACCCCGACGCGCTGCGCCGGCGCATGGCCCACGGCAACATCTACGCCGCCGACAAGGTCGACGCCGCCCTCGGCAACTACTTCCGCCCCGGCAACCTCTCCGCCCTTCGGGAGCTCGCTCTGCTGTGGGTCGCCGACCGCGTCGACGACGAGCTCGCGACTACCGGGCCCGCCATGGGATCACCAAGCCGTGGGAGACTCGCGAGCGGGTGATCGTCGCGCTCTCCGGGGCGCCCGGTGCCGATCACCTGATCCGGCGCGCCGCCCGCATCGCGCAGCGGGCCAAGGGTGAACTGATCGGAGCCCACGTGGTCTCCGACTCCGGACTGGCCGGCGGTCACGCTCCGGCCGACATCACCGCCCAGCGCCATCTCCTCGACGAGCTCGGCGGCGAGTACCGCAAGATCGCCGGCAGCGACATCGCCACCGCTCTCGTCGAGTTGGCCAGATCGGAGAACGCCACCCAGATCGTGCTCGGCGCCAGCGCCCGGTCCCGCTGGCAGCTGTTGTTCAACGGCTCTGTCATCAACCGTGTCGTGCGCATGTCGGGTCCGATCGACGTGCACGTGATCTCGCGACCGGCCGACGAGGACGAGAGCAGTCGCCGCCTGCCGGCGGTGCGATCGTTGGTCACGCCGCTGTCGCCGCGCCGCCAGCTGTGGGGCTGGGTGCTCGCGCTCTGCGGGCTGCCGCTGCTGACCGTCGTCTTCGCCAACATGCGGGACGACGTTCGAGCTGTCCAGCGTGCTGCTGCTCTACCTGCTGCTGGCGATGGTCGTCGCCCTCGTTGGCGGCGTGCTGCCGGCCGCCGTCGCCGTGATCGGCGGCTTCCTGCTGGCCAACTGGTACTTCACCCCGCCGCTCTACCGGTTCACCATCGCCGAGGCCGAGAACCTCCTCGCCCTTGTCGTCTACGCCGTCGCCGCAGGCATCGTCGCCGTGCTCGTCGATCGCGCCGGACGCAGCCGGACACGGGCGGCGCGGGCGCGGGCCGAAGCCGAGGCGCTCGCCTCGCTCGCCGGGGCGCTGACCCGGCCAGGGTCGGTCGGGGAGATGCTCGGGCAGCTGCGGGCCACGTTCGGCTTCGAGACCGCCGCCCTCGTCCGACGCGACGGCTCGGTCTGGACGGTGTTGGCGTCATCAGGTGGGGCTGCGCCACTCGACCCCGAGCAGGCGGTGTGGAGCCGGGAGGTCGACGGGGTCATGCTGATCCTCGACGGCGGCTCATTGTCGACGGAGGACCAGCGCGTGCTCGATGCGTTCGCCACCCAGGTCGGCGTCGCCGCCGAGACCGAACGCCTGCAGGGAGAAGCCGGCAAGGCCGCCGAACTGGCCGCCGCCAACACGTTGCGGGCATCGCTGCTGCAGGCCGTGTCCCACGATCTGCGGACGCCGCTGGCGTCGATCAAGGCGTCGATCTCGAGCCTGCGCCAGGACGACATCGTGTGGCCGCCCGAGACGGTCGACGAGTTCCAGGAGACGATCGAGTCGGAGACCGACCGGCTGACCGATCTGGTCGCCAACCTGCTCGACATGAGCCGGCTCCAGGCGTCGGCGCTATCGTGGACGTGCGACCGACGGGCGTCGAGGAGACCGTCGTCGCCGCGCTCGCCAGCCTCGGCCCCAGTGCCGGCGACGTGGAGGTCGAGGTCCCAGAGGCGCTGACCGTCGCCGCCGACGCCGCCCTCTTGGAGCGATCGCTGGCCAACCTCGTCGGCAACGCCGTGCGGTTCTCGACGCCGCAGGCGCCGGTGCGGGTCAGCGCCGGAAATGTCAGCCGCGACGGCAAGGACGTCGTCGACATCCGCGTCATCGACCGCGGTCCGGGGATCCGCCCAGCCGACCGGGAGCTCGTGTTCCAACCGTTCCAGCGCGTCGTCGACCACCAGGCCAACGGGTCGGGCGTCGGACTCGGCTTGCCCATCGCGCGGGGGTTCATCGAGGCGATGGACGGGGAGCTGACGATCGACGACACGCCCGGCGGCGGAGCGACGATGGTCGTCAGCCTGCCGGCCGTGGCGCGCGTCGACGGACACGCCACGTGACGCGTGTCCTGGTCGTCGACGACGAGGCGCCGATCCGCCGGGCACTCGCCGCCAACCTGCGCGGCCGCGGGTACGAGGTCGACCTGGCCGAGACAGCGGAGGAGGCGCTCGAGCTGGCCGCCCGTCACCACCCGGACGTCGTCCTGCTCGACTTGGGACTGCCCGGCGCCGACGGGCGCGACGTGATCGACGGGCTGCGGGGGTGGTCGCAGGTCCCGATCGTCGTCCTTTCGGCGCGGGGCTCGGAGCGGGACAAGGTCGCCGCGCTGGACGCCGGCGCCGACGACTACGTCTCCAAGCCGTTCGGCATGGACGAGCTGCTGGCCCGTCTGCGGGCCGCCGTGCGCCGAGCCAGCGCGGCGGTGGAGGAGCCGACGGTGACGACCGACGACTTCACCATCGACCTGAGCGAGAAGCGGGTCGTCGACCGAGCGGGAGCGGCCGTGCGGCTGACGCCGACCGAGTGGCACCTCCTCGAGGTGCTGGTGCGCAACGCCGGCAAGCTCGTCAGCCAGCGTCAGCTGCTGCACGACGTCTGGGGACCGGCCTACGGCGACGAGAGCAACTACCTGCGCGTCCACATGGCCCACCTGCGGGCCAAGCTCGAACCCGACCGCTCCCACCCCCGCTACCTGATCACCGAGCCCGGCATGGGCTACCGCTTCGTCAACTGAGCCCGTCGCGCCCCGTACATCTGGGCGCGATCCTTCCCACCGGGCTTTCTGGGTGCAGATCGTTGCGGAATCCGGGACGAACTGCACCCAGATCAGCGGCGGCGGAGGCTCGAGGTCACCGTCATGCGATCACGCCCGGGTTGAGGATGCCGGCGGGGTCGAGCTCGGCCTTCGCCGCGGCGAGTGCCCGCCCGAACGGCTCGGGGCGCTGCCGGCGGTACCACGGGTCGTGGTCCCGGCCGACGGCATGGTGGTGGGTGATCGTGCCGCCATGGGCCAGCACGGCGTCCGAGGCCGCCGCCTTGACCTCGTCCCACATCGCCAGCTCGGACCCGATACGCCCCGGTGCGGTGACGCTGAAGTACGGCGCCGGCCCATCGGGATAGACGTGGGTGAAGCGGCACGTCACCCAGCCGCCGCCGCAGATGCGGGCGATGGCATCCTCGACGGCGGTGGTCACGCCGGCATGGAGCTCGTCGAACGCCGACCACGTGCAGGCCGTCTCGAACGTCTCGAGGATCATCCCGCAGCGCACGAGCGCGTTGCGCTGGTACGGCGCCCGCAGGAACGCCGACCGCCAGGAGCCGACCGCGTCGTCGCCGCCGCGCGCCGGCGGTCGTGCTCGTCGGTCATCCGGACACCGGCCGGGACGTCGCCGCCGTGGTCGCGACACAGCTCGACCGCCCGGTCCATCCATGCGCCGACCGGGTGATCGGCCGACTCGAACCCGAGCACGAGCAGCCCGTCGGTGCCCGACGTCCCGGCGGAGATCGCCGCCTCGGTGCCGTCGAGCAGCCGGCAGTTCGTCGGGAACAGCCCCGACTGGGCGATCGCCCGGGTGGCGGCGACCCCATCGGCGTAGCGCCCGAACACGACCCCGGCGGACGCCCGCCACCGCGGCCGATCCTGGACCCGCATCCAGGCCTCCGTGATGATGCCCAGGCTGCCTTCCGACCCGAGGAACATCCGGTCGGGCGACGGCCCGGCGCCGGATCCGGGCAGGCGGCGGGACTCGCTGATGCCGGTTGGCGTGACGACGCGCATCGACTCGACGAGATCGTCGATGTGGGTGTACACGCTGGCGTAGTGGCCGCCGGAGCGGGTCGCCAGCCACCCGCCCAGCGTGGAGAGCTCGAACGACTGCGGGAAGTGGCGCAACGTGAAGCCGTGCGGGCGCAGCTGCTCCTCCAGCGCCGGGCCGAGAGCGCCGGCCTCGATCCTCGCCGCTCGCGACACCGGGTCGACGTCGAGCACGCTCCCCAACGCGCCGGTGTCGATCGTGACCGCACCGGCGAACCCCTCGCCGACGGCGCACTCGATGCCGCCCACCACGGACGAGCCGCCGCCGTACGGGATCGCCGCCAGGCCCTCCGACGCGCACCAGTCGAGCACGGCCACGACGTCGGGCTCGGAGCGTGGGTAGGCGACCACGTCCGGCGGGTTCGGCAGGTCGCCGTGCACGTTGCGGACGATGTCGCGATACGACTTGCCATACGTGTGACCGGCCCGGTCGACGGTGGCCGTCGAGCACCACGCGGCCAACGCCGGTGGAGGGTCGACGCGTGGCCGGCGCAGGTCGAGGGCGTCGAGCGGCGGCGGATCGATGGTCACCACCTCGGTACCGAAGCGCTGGGCCAACCGCCCGGCGAGGGCGCGCATCTCGTCGTCGCCCACGGCTTGGTCCTCGTAACCCCAACCCCACCACGACCGAGTTCGTGCCCCCATGCCGACAGTCTCGCCGCATACAGTCGCCCCGGATGAAGCGCAGCCCGGCCCGCCTCGCCGCGCTGGCGGTGGTCGTGCTGCTCGTCACCGCCTGCCGCGGCGACGGGTCGAGCTCGGAGGCCACGGGCGGCACCGTGGAGCTGTCGTTCGGGGACGACCGTCAGGTGCTCACCACACCGCCGCAGGCGCCGGCGACGCCGAGCGGCGACACGGCCCCGGCCACGACGGCCGAGGCATCCGCGGCACCCACCGCGGCGACGACCCCACCGCCAACCGCCGCCCCGACCGTCCCGCCGACGACGCTGCCGGCCGTCCCGCGCACGTCCTGCACGCAGGTCATCCACGTCGGTGACTCGACGTCCGTCAGCCTCATCTCCCCGTCATTCATCGCCGACCCCGAGCAACGTGTCGACGCTCAGTACCGCCGCGTCGGGGCGCTCGACGCCCGCACGGAGATCGACGGCGCCCTGTCCACGACGGAGACCCTGGACGGGCAGACGAACGCCTTCGACCGCGTCACGAACATCAAGGCCGGCGGCTACGAGGGATGCTGGGTGTTCGCCCTCGGCGGCAACGACACCGCCAACGTGGCCAAGGGTGGTGGGTCACGCACGCAGCGGATCGAACGGATGATGTCAGCGATCGGCGACGACCCGGTGATGTGGGTCAACGTGAAGACGCGACGCTCGTCGGGCTACTACGGCAACGAGAACATGCTGCTGTGGAACGAGGCCCTGCGGGAGATGCTCCCGCGGTACCCGAACATGCGCGTCTTCGACTGGGCGGCGGTCGTCCAGGACGCCTGGTTCCAGGACGACGCCATCCACTACACGTCCGACGGCAGCGTGCTGCGGGCGGCCCTGATCGCCAACGCGCTCGCCGCCGAGTTCCCCGTTTGACGAGTAGCCGCCAGCCTCGCTGGGTACCCTGCAGGGTCGTGCATCCGGCGGGACGACGACTCACGAGCTGGACGGCGGGCCTGGTCGCCGTGGCGGCTGTCGGGATCGCGACGCCGCTGCCTGGCGGTTCGGCGACGGCTGCGGCGCCCGCCACGTCGTGCCGGGCGATCGCCCACATCGGTGATTCGATCTCCGTCGGCCTCGTCTCCGAGTCGTACCTGCCACGCGCCGCCCAGCGCATCGACGGCCAGTACGAGCGCATCGGGGCCCGCGACATCCGCCTGGAGATCTCGGGGGCCCGCTCCGCCGTCGAGCGCCGCGACGGTCTGCCGAACGGCGTCGATGCGGCCGAGAACCTGCGCGACGAGGGGTTCGAGGGCTGCTGGGTCATCGCCATCGGCACGAACGATGCGGCCAACGTCGCGGCCGGCTCGGGGTACGGCGCCAGCGAGCGGATCGACCGGATGATGGACGTCATCGGCGACGACCCGGTGCTGTGGATCGACGTCAAGACGACGACCGATCGCGGCTACTACGCCAGCGAGCACATGCGGCTGTTCAACCAGGCCCTGACGAAGGCCCGCGCCCGGCACCCGGCGCTCGAGGTGTTCAAGTGGTCGGAGGTCGCCCAGGACTCGTGGTTCACGGACGACGGCATCCACTACACCTCGACGGGCTACGCCTACCGCTCGGCGCTCATCGCCGCCGCCGTCGCCGAGGCGTTCCCGGCCCAGGATCTGGGCACGGACGATCTCGAAGATGAGACCTCCCGCGCCCAGAAGGGCGATTGAGACGCTCCGGGCCCAGACGTACGGGGTCGCGGGGGTGGTCAGATCTGGCCGGCGCTGCGGATGGTGTCGATCATCAGGCGGATGCCGTCACCCGTGAGGTGCATGGCGTCGTAGGTCAGGCCCGGCTGGTTGGACACCGCCGCCCAATCGGCCAGCACGACGTCGGGATGGCGTTGGATCAGCAGATCGAGCCGTTCGTTGACGTAGGGGAAGTACCAGACGTACTGGTCGTACTGCTTCCTGGCCCGATCTGCGGGATGACGGAGCGGTCGGCTCGCGCAGTGTGATCCACACGAAGCGGGTGGCGCCGAGGCCGCGAAGCGTGGCCAGCAGCTCGTCGGCCTGGCGGTCGAAGCGGGCCGCCCAGCGGTCGTAGTCGGTGCGGTCGCGCTCCCACAGCGTGTTGTGGCCCACACCGAGCACGACGGTCGGACCGACCGGCCGGCCGTCGGCCTCGATCTCGTCGCGAGCGTCGTCGAGCATCCACGCCGGTGTGGCCCGGAAGTCGACGATGTAGCCGTCGGCGGAGAGCTCCTGCGTCAACGCGTCCTCGACGCCGATCAGCACCGAGTCGCCGAGGATGGTGATCGGCCCACCGGCCGGCAGAGGTGGGACCGTCGTCGCCGGCGGCGCGGCGGTCGTCGGCGCCACGGTGACGCTGGCGGACGCCGCCGGGTCCGCCGAGCGACGCCGGAGCGCTCGCCGACCGGGGTGCTGGCGACGGTCGGGACGGTCGTCGGCAGCCGCTGCGGCGGCGACAACCGGCGGATCCGGCACGTCCTCTGCCGGCGGCGGCACGACTTCCTGGCCGACGAGCTGCTCGGCGCTGCGCGATTCGCCGGCGGAGACCGTGCTGACGGCCAACAGCAGCAACGCCGCAGCCGACGCCAGCGCGATCGGTCCCGTGCGTCGCCGGGCGCCCTCGCGGCGAGCGAGGCGTTGGCGCCAGCGGCGGAAGGCGCCGTTGCGGATCGGGACCTCGACGTACCGGTAGCTCAGCTCGGCGGCCACGACGGTCAACGCGAGGCGCAGGATCAGCGTCGGGTACAGGCCGAGCGGCTGGTCGAGTCCGGGTCGCGTGAACACGAAGATCGGCCAGTGCCACAGGTACAGCGAGTACGAGCGCACGCCGATCCACGTGAGGATCGGATGCGACAGGACGAACCGCCCGAGCACCGTGCGCGGATGGACGGCCGCCATGATCGCCAGCAGCGTGGCCGCCGACACGACGCCGAAGCCGCCCCGGTAGAGGAACGTGTGGAACTCCTCCATCCGCAGGAAGCACAGCGCCAGGACGACGATCGCACCGATGCCGATGCAGTCCAGCGACACACGCCGTGCCTCGCTGTCGGTGGCCCACGTCGCGCTCGGCCGCCACAGCAGCGCGAGGGCGGCGCCCATCAGCAAGCCTGAGGCGCGGGTGTCCGTCCCGTAGTAGGCCCGGCTGGGATCCATCGCCGGCTCGAACAGCACGGCCATCCACACGAGCGAGGCGATGGCGCCGCCGAAGATGATCAGCGCCATCACCGTGCGGCGCGTTGCCGAACAGCTTCAACAGACCGAGCAGGAGCAGCGGCCACACGAGGTAGAACTGCTCCTCGATGGCCAGCGACCAGAGGTGCTGGAAGACGGGCGGGCGCTCGACGGTGGCGAAGTACGACTGGTCGGAGAAGATGAAGTACCAGTTGGTGACGTAGCCGAGCGCCGACCACACCTGCGCCGCCAGGTTGAACGTCTCCTCGCGGTAGAAGAGCAGCACGATCACCGAGACGACGGCCAGCAGCGTGTAGAGCGCCGGGAGCAGCCGGCGGGCCCGCCGGGTCCAGAAGTTGCGCAGCGAGAACGTCGAGTTGCGGGCGTGCTCCTCGGTCAGCAGCAGCGTGATCAGGTAGCCGCTGATGACGAAGAACACCTCGACGCCCAGGAACCCGCCGGGCATCCACGGCAGGTCGGCGTGGTACAGCAGCACGGCGGTGACCGAGACGGCGCGGAGACCGTCGAGGCCGGGCAGGTAGCCGGCGCTCGGACGCGTCGCTGCCGTGGAGACCTGTGCCCCGCGCATTTGGAACATGCTACGAGCGGGGGCTGGCCGATCCGTGTCAAGCGGATGGGTGACGGCCACGGTGCGCGGTCAGCTGGTGCTGTCCTGTTCCACCGCGTCGAGGAAGGCGTCGACGTCGGCATCCTCGCCGCCGATGAGCCAGATCACCAGCCCTTCGTCGTCGTCGTCGTTCCATGGCAGCACGCCGTCCACCGGGTAGCGATCGACGGTGATGTCGTCGGATTCCTCGTCGACCGGGGCGATGACGGCCAGCTCGACCTCGGCCTCGGGCGGTTGCTCGTTCAGGATGTCGATCAGCTCGCGGACGTGCATCGGGGGGACTCCTCCATCTCGGTCGCAGCCAGCGTCACAGCTCGCCCAGCCATTCCTTGGCCCGCTCGAGCAGGAAGAGGCTGACGTGTTTGCACCGCTCCAGGTTGGCAGCAACGGTGTGGTCGTTGTTGAGATACACGTCGGAGAGGTCGACGGTGCTGCGGGCGACCATCGACAGGGAACGCTCCGGGGCGTCGGTGACGCTGTGGAACGAGTCGATGGCCGACACCTCGACGGGCAGTTCGACGCCGCCGATGCCGGCGATCTCGGTGGCCAGGACGAGCAGGTCCGGCGGGTCGGGGAGCGGCGGCAGGGTCCACGTGAACACGAGGGGGAAGGAGAACCCGGCGGGCGGGGACTCGTCGAGGTCGTCGAGCTTCATCACCTCGTCCTCGAAGCCGAGCATCGCGCGGGGGTCGACGTCGAGCGACAGGTGCAGGTCGATCGGGCCACTGCACGCCTCCTCCGGGTGCAGGTCCACCTCCCACAGCTGGCGCAAGGAATAGGTCTCGACGAAGTGCCGCTCGTCGTGGACGTGGAATCCGTGGTCGATCGCCTGGCTCTTCAGATCGGCGACGAATCCGGCGACGTCAATGACCGCCACCGGCGTCCTCTCCGTGCCAGACAGCTTCCCTGCGCACGCCGTGACACTACCGTCCGGTGCCTGTGGACCGGATTGCGGCGGTGGCGTTCGACGTGGGGGAGACGCTGATCGACGAGACCCGCATCTGGTGTCGATGGGCCGACCGGCTCGGGGTGACACGGCTGACGATGCTCGGCGTGCTCGGTGGGATGGCGGCCCTCGATCGGCCCCAGGCGGAGGCCTTCGCCATCGTTCGCCCCGGTCTCGACGTCGAGCGCGAGCTGGCCCGCTGGCGTGCCGACGACCCCGATGGCCTGCGCGAGAACTTCGACGCCGACGACCTGTATGGCGATGTTCGCGGGTGCTTCGCCGCGCTGCGACAGGCTGGGCGCGGGGTGATCATCGCCGGCAACCAGCCGCCCCAGGCGCGATCGGCGCTCGAGGCCATGGGGCTCGATGTCGACGCGATCCTGATCTCCGACGAGCTCGGCGCGCAGAAGCCGTCCGCCGAGTTCTTCGGCGCCGTTGCCGACGTCGCCGGCGTGGAACCGGACGCGCTGGCCTATGTCGGCGACCGTCTCGACAACGACGTGCTCCCGGCGCGCCGCGCCGGGATGCGCACGGTGCTGCTGCGCCGCGGTCCGTGGGGCCACCTCCACGCGCGAACGGCCGCGAGGCGGCGCTCGCCGACGTCGTCACGGACTCGTTGGTGGCATTGCCCCGTCTGCTGGCCGAGTTCGAGCAGGCGTGACGTCCAGGACCTCGACGGCGCGGGCGACGCGCAGCACGGTGTCGTCGCGCCAGCGTCGACCGACGACCTGCAAGCCGATGGGCAGGCCGGCATCGGCGGGCCGCTCGTGGTGGCCGCACGGCACGGAGATCACAGGGCACGGCGACACCAGGTTGAACACCCCCGTCATGTCGGGGGACCGGTAGCCGACGATCTCACGCGGGCAGCTCGGGGCGGCCGTCCGCTTTCGCCGCCGGCCAGGGCGCCTGCGCCATCGTCGGGCACAGCAGCGCATCGCGGCCGGCCAACACGGACGCCAACCGCCGCCACAGCGAGGTGCGGGCGTGGTCCAGGCGCTTGTGCTCGACCGCCGTCATCGCCTCGCCGCGCCGGATGAGGGCCAGCACGTCGGGATCCATGTGCTCGCCGTGCTCGGCCACGAGATGCCCGTAGTTGGCGGCCATGAACACCGACCACAGGTGCAGCCACGTCCGTTCGTCGTCGGCGGTGACGGCAGGTTCGACGAGCTCCACCGCGGCACCGGCATCGGCGAGGCGCTCCGCCGCGGCGGTGACGGCGGCGACGATCTCCGGGTCGACGGCCCAGCAGCCGAGGTCGACGGAGAGCCCGAGGCGCATCCCGCGGACGTCCGGGTCCAGCGGCGCCGACAGGTCGAGCGGGCCAGGGACGGAGAGCACGTCGGCGTCGTCGGGCCCCTGCGTGGCCGCCAGGAACAACCGGGCGTCGTCGGCGCACCTGGCCAGCGGCCCGTGATGCGAGAGCAGGTCGAAGAGCGCCGGGAGGGTGTCCATCGGGATCCGCCCGAATGCCGGCTTGAGGCCCGACGACGCCGCACCAGGCGGCGGGGATGCGGACCGAGCCGCCCATGTCGGAGCCTTCGGCCAGTGGCACGCACCCGGAGGCCACGGCCGCGCCGCTGCCGCCCGATGAGCCGCCTGGTGTGCGCGAGACGTCGTGCGGGTTCCGGGTGACGCCCCACAACGGGCTGTCCGTCTGCAGTGTGTGGGCGAACTCGGGCGTCGTCGTCTGGCCGATGATGATCGCACCGGCGCGGCGCAAGGCCGTCACGACGAAGGCGTCCTCGACGGGGATCCAGTCGGCGAAGGCGTGCGAGCCCAGGGTCGTGCGGTGGCCGGCGACGGGCGTCGTGTCCTTGACGGCGACGGGAACGCCGTGCAGCAGACCGAGCGGTCGACGATGGGCCACGTCGAGGGCCGCCCGCTCGGCCGCTTCCATCGCCTCGTCGGCCCAGATGGACGTGAAGCAGTTGAGCGCCGGCTGCACGGCCGACGCCCGTTCGAGGGCGGCGCCCACGGCCTCGACCGGCGACAGCGCACCGGCGGCGATCGACGACGCCAGCTCGTGCGCCGCCGGCGCCGCGTGGTCCACCAGGTCGGGCACGTCACCGACGGTACAATCGCCCGCTGGCCCGGGCGCATAGCTCAGCTGGCGAGAGCGCTTCCCTTACAAGGAAGAAGTCGGGGGTTCGAGTCCCTCTGCGCCCACGGCAACCCGCCATCTGTCGTCGGGTTCGGTCGCGCGGCACGGGTCTGGGATCAGCGTGAGGGAACTGGCAGGACCCGCGTCTTTTCCCTCACCCAGAGCTCGGCCGGCGGCGGGACTCGGCGGGCGAGGCGGGCGGCCCAGGTGATCGTGCACCAGATGGCGATGCCGGCGAGGATCGTGAGGGCGTAGGCGACGCCGATCGGCAGGTTGCGCTCCAGCGGCGGCCAGATCCGGAAGTGGCTGATGAAGATCCACATGCTGGCGGCGGCGACGACGGCGATCGGGCGGATGGCGGCCCGGGGCAGCGGCACGTGCGGGCACCAGATCAAGAGCACGAGGCCGAGGGCGATGAACCACTCCCGCTCCGGCCGGCCGAAGAAGCCGGGGATGGTCAGGAGGCACAGCATCGTCGTGACCAGTCGCCGGCCCGGCGTCGTCGAGCGCTGGGCCAGCCAACCGAGGAAGAAGAACCAGGCGACCCCGTGGGTGCGGAACCGCAGGTTGCCGAGCCCCTCGATGATCACCCAGTGGTACCGGAACACGAGCGCGCCGGCGAAGAGGAGCAACGGGAACAGGTACGTGAACCGGCGCTCGAAGCGCCGCACGGGACCGATCGCCAGCAGCACCGTGCTCAGCAGGACGAGCTGGACCAGCGCCTCGATGAACCAGTAGTGCCAGCGCCCTTCCTGTGCGCCTCGGGGCCGAGGTAGTTGTTGACGAGGGTCAGTGTCGCGAGGCTGTAGCCGCCGACGAACAGCATGCACACGCCAACGAAGGCGACGACGGGGACGGCGACCCGGCCGAGGGTGCGCAGCGAGGCGCGGATCCGGTCGCCCGTGTGGTCGATCGACAGGTGGAACCGGCTGAGGTTGTAGCCGACGACGGCGAGCAGCAGGTGCGCTCCGCCCGGGAAGTACCACAACGACATGTGGGTGGCGACGATGGCGAGGATGCCGGCGGTGCGCAGCACGGCCGACGTGTCGAGGCGGGGCAGCCCACGCTGCCGCTCCGACGCATCGAGGTCGGCGACACTCTGCAGGTGCCAGTCGCGCGGGAGGTGGCCGAGCAGCTGCTCGAGCCGCACCGAGCACTCGACGTAGTTCAGGGAGTCGCCACCGAGCGACACGAACGTGCTCTGCGGGGCGATGTCCGACCGGCCGAGGACGCTGGAGAACACGGCCGCCACCGACGCCTGCTCGTCGCGCCCGGGGACGTCCGACCGCTCGTCGGCGTACGTCCGCGGGCGGTGCAGCACCTCCTCGTAGTCGACCTTGCCGGCCGCCGTCCGCGGGATCGCGCGCGTGTCGACCACGACGGTGCTCAGCGGGAGCCCCGTCAGTGCGGCGACGCGCCGGCGGACGGTGTCGGGTGAGGCGTCCGGGGCGCAGACGACGATGTGCTCGTCGTCGCCGGCGACGACAGCGTCGATCCCGCCGGTGGCCAGATCCGCTTCCACGGCATCGAGGTCGATGCGCAGCCCGAACGGCTTGACGAAGCGTGAGTTGCGCCCGACGAGCTCGAACACGCCGTCGGCAGGATCGAACCGGGCGAGATCGCCGGTCGCCAGCTCGTCCAGCGTCGCACCGCGAGCGAGATCGGCGTGCGTCGTCGCATAGCCGAGCATGACGTTTGGTCCGCGGTACACGAGCTCGCCGACGCCGTCGGGCATCCCGGCGACCGGGCGCACCTCGAGTGCGCCGCCGGGAATCGGCACGCCGATCGCCTGCGGGTGACGCGAGGCCAGCTCGGGCGGCAGGTAGGCGATCCGTGCCGTCGCCTCGGTCTGGCCGTACATGACGTAGAAGTCGATGCCCCACTGCTGGCTCCGTTCGAGCCACGTTGCGACGCGGTCGGGGCGGAGGCGACCACCGGCCTGGGTCAGGAAGCGGAGCGACGGGACGTGGAGGAGGTCTGGCCCGGCGTGGTCGAGCAGCTCGTAGGTGTGGGGCACGCCCGCCACGTTGGTCACCCGGTGGCGGCGCAGCGCAGCGGCGAAGCACGGGTCGACGACCGATGCCTTGATGGTCACGACGCTGGCCCCGGCGAGCAGGTGCGAGTGCAGGACGGAGAGCCCGTAGCAGTAGTGCAGCGGCAAGGACGTGATCCCCCGGTCCGCCGGCGTGAGGCCGAGGTAGCTGACGATGGCTCGGGCGTTGCTGACGAGGTTGTCGTGCGAGAGACGCACGAGCTTCGGCGCGCCCGTCGACCCGGACGTGCTGAGCAGCAGAGCGAGGTCGGGGTGCAGCGTTCGGTCAGCGGTGCTGCTCGCCCGCTCGACACGCAGCTCGGTGCCGTCGACGTGGACGACGGCGTCGGCTGCCCACGTGTCGGCCAGCCGGTCGGCGTGCTCACCGACGATCAGCGGGACGTGCGCCCCCTCCAGCAGCGCCAGATAGGTGGTCACGAACTCGATCGACGTCGTCGCCTGCACGACGACGAGCGAGCGATCCGGCAGCGCCAGCTCGTCCAGCCGGCGGCGCACGCGGGCGGCCAGCTCGTGGTACGTCGACAACCTCGTCGCCCTCGACCAGCGCGGCCGCCATCGGTGCGCCGTTGCGCAGCAGGGCGGCCGCCACTCGATCTTGCACGTCAGCCATCGGCACTCGGGTTACTGTAAAGCATGCCTATCGTCGGACGCCAGCCTTGGTCCCCGCCTGGTGTCGGAGGGACCACGTGCCTCTACGTTGGCACCCTTGATGACCCGCTTGCGCTCCTCCCCCCGTTCGCTGCGCGGCGCCATCGGTCTGCTGGGCGCGATGGCCGTCATCGTCGGGTGCGGTGACGATGGCGAGCAGCTGACCGTCTACTCGGGGCGGCACTACGGCATCGAGACGGCGTTCGAGGAGTGGTCGGACGAGTCCGGCGTCGAGGTCGAGTTCCTCACCGGCAACGACGCCGAGCTGCGCGAGCGGATCGCCGCCGAGGGGGAGGACACCGAGGCCGACGTCTACCTGACCGTCGATGCCGGCAACCTGTGGGCGGCGGCCGAGGACGAGCTCTTCCAGCCGCTCGACTCGGCGGTCCTCGAGGAATCGATCCCGGAGGAACTGCGCGACGCCGAGAACCGCTGGTTCGGCCTCGCCGTGCGGGCCCGCACGATCGTCTACAACCGCGACCTCATCGACGAGGCCGACGTCCCGAGGACGTACGAAGAGCTGGCCGATGAGCAATGGGACGGGCGCATCTGCATGCGCAACGCCAACAACGACTACCAGCAGTCGCTCGTTGCCAGCATGGTGGCCGCCGACGGCGAGGAGGCGACGGTCGAGACGCTGCGCGGGTGGGCGGCCAACGCCGACATCTACGCCAACGATGTCGAACTGCTCGACGCGATGGCCGCCGGGGCGTGCGAGGTCGGGGTGGTCAACCACTACTACTTGGCCCGCCTGCTCGAGGAGGAGCCCGACGTGCCGCTCGGCCTCGTGTGGGCCGAGCAGGAGGACCGCGGCGTGCACATCAACATCTCCGGCGGCGGGATCACCCGCTACGCCGACGACGTCGAGCTCGGCCAGCAGTTCCTCGAGTGGCTGGCGACCGACGGGCAGGACACGCTCGTCGCCGACAACCACGAGTACCCGGCGAACCCCGCCGTCGAGGCCGAACCGCTGATCCGGGAGCAGTTCGGCACCGACTTCGTCCGCGACGCGCTGCGCGCCGACGTCCTCGGCTCGCTCAATGCGGACGCCGTGCAGGCGATGGACACTGCCAACTTCGGCTGACCCCTCCCAGTCGGTGATCGACGACGGCGCACCAGCGGCGGTGGTCGCCGGTGCGTCCGCCGCTCGCCGGCGGCGGATCGACCGCCCGAGCTGGATCGTCGCCGCCGTCGTCATCGCGTTCCTCGCCGTCGCGCCGATCGCCATGCTGGCCACCAGCGTGCTGCAGCCGAACGCCGAGGTGTGGCGGCAGCAATGGCGCACCCGGCTGCCCGACCAGATCGTCTCGACGCTCGTCCTGACCGTCGGCGTCGTCGCCGTCTCGATCGCCCTCGGCGTGGGCCTCGCCTGGCTCGTCAGCGCCCACCAGTTCCCAGGACGGCGCATCCTCAGCTGGGCGCTCGTGCTGCCCCTGGCCATGCCGAGCTACATCCTCGGGTTCGTCGTCACGGCCGTGTTCGGCGTCGCCGGCCCGATCCAGGTGTGGTGGCGCGAGCAGCTCGGTCGCGACGCCTGGTTCCCCGAGATCCGGTCGATGCCCGGCGCCATCGCCGCACTCTCCCTCACGCTGTACCCGTACGTGTACCTGCTCGCCCGGGCCGCCCTGCGCGACCAGGCCTCGGCCGCCTACTTCGTGGCCCGGACACTCGGCGCGTCGAGGGCTGCGGCGACCCGCCGGGTGGTGGTGCCGATGTTGCGGCCGGCCATCGCCGCCGGCGCGGCGATCGTCGCCATGGAGACCCTCACCGACTTCGCCACCGTGCAGTACTTCAACGTCGAGACGGTGACGGTGGGCGTCGTCCGCATCTGGCGCGGCACGTACGATCGCGACGCGGCCAGCGAGATCGCCACCATCGTGCTGCTGTTCGCCGTGCTGGCGATCGGCCTCGAGCGCATCCTGCGTGGTCGGGCGCGCTTCGGGGAGTCGGGAGGTCAGGCCGCCGGCGTGGAGCCGCTGCGGCTCACCGGCTGGCGCGCCGCAGCGGCCACCGTCGCGGCTGCCGCCGTCGTCACGTTGGCGTTCGTCGCGCCGACGGCGAGGCTGATCACCTGGGCGGTCGCCGAGCAGCGCAGCCCCCGGGGCACACCGATGCTGTCTCGCTACGTCGACTTCCTCACCAACAGCCTCGTCCTCACGACCGTGACCGTCGCCATCTGCGTCACCGCCTCCGTGATCGTCGCCAACGCCCGGCGGTTCAGCCAGTCGCGCCTCGTCGGCGTCGCCAACCGCGTGAGCATCGTCGGCTACGCCGTGCCAGGACCCGTTGTGGCGATGGGCGTCGTCCTCGCGCTCGTCGCGGTCGACGACCTCCTGGAGGGCGGCGGCCTCGGCCTCCCCGGGTTCGCCGCCACCGGCTCGTTCATCGCGTTGGCCTACGCCTACTCCATCCGCTTCCTCGCCCCCGGCGTCGTGACGGTCGAGTTCGGGTTGACCCAGATCCCGGCCGAGGTCACGGCGTCGGCCCGCTCGCTCGGGGCTCGACCGCGATCGGTCCTCCGCCGCATCCACCTCCCGCTGGCCCGAACCAGCGTGCTGGCTGCCGCCATCCTGGTCGGGGTCGACGCGCTGAAGGAGCTGCCGATCGCCTACCTGCTGCGGCCGGTCGGCTTCGACACCCTGCCGGTGTGGGTCTACGACCTCGCCTCCGAGTCACGCTTCGAACAGGCCGCACTGCCGGCGCTGACGATCATCGCCGTGGCGCTCGTGCCGGTCGCCATCCTCAGCCGCCGTCTCGATCGGCGACCGCCGGCGATGCGCTGACCGGACCACCGATGTCCGACCACGTCCTGGAGCTGAGCGCCGTCCGCAAGACGTTCGGCAGCCTCACGGCCATCGACGACCTCGACCTGGCGATCACCGACCACGAGCTGCTGGCCGTCGTCGGTCCGAGCGGTTGCGGGAAGTCGACGCTGCTGCGCCTCGTCGCCGGCCTCGCCCACGTCGACCGGGGCACCATCCGCATCGGCGACGACGTCGTCGACGACGGCGTCCGCCGGGTCGATCCCGAGGACCGGCACACCGGCCTGGTGTTCCAGGAACACGCGTTGTTCCCCCACCTGAGTGTCGCCGACAACGTCACGTTCGGGCTGCGTCACCTGTCACGGCCGGAGCGTCGCCGACGGTGCGCCGAATGGCTCGACATCGTCGGCCTCGCCGAGCACGGCGATCGCTACCCCCACGAACTGTCGGGGGGCGAGCGCCAGCGCGTCGCGTTGGCCCGCGCCTTGGCCCCGCGGCCGCGGCTGATGCTGCTCGACGAGCCGTTCGCCAGCCTCGACCCGAACCTCCGCGGGCGGCTGCGCACCGAGATCGTCGAGGTCCTGCGACTCACGGGGACCCCCGCCCTGCTCGTCACCCACGACCAGGCCGACGCGTTGACGATCGGTGACCGCGTGGCCGTGATGCGGGCCGGCCGCATCGAGCAGCTCGGCCGGCCGGACGACGTGTTCCACCGTCCCGCCAACCGCTTCGTCGCCGGGTTCATGGGCGAGGCGGTCTTCCTCCCCGTCGACGGCGGACGGCGTACGGAGCTCGGGCCGCTGGACGGCGATCAACCCATCGACAGTGGCGCGCAGCTCGTCGTCCGTCCTGACGGGGTGACCATCGTCAGCGACCCGGTCGCACCCGGCGTGCCGACGACCGTGGTCGCCGCCGAGTTCCGCGGAGCGACCCGGACGTACACGCTGCGACTGCCGAGCGGCGCGCTGCTCCTGTGCACCCAGCCCCACACGATCCAGCTCGAGCTCGGCAGCGAGGTCCGTGTCTCGCTCCGGCCCGGGGAGCACGCCGTCGTCCGTGGCGATGGGCGCGATGACTGACGGCCGGCGGCGTCGTCGACAGCCCTCCGCTAGCGTCGCGCCGGTGAGCGAAAGCAATGACGCCGCCGGCCCGCGGATGCAGCTGGCGGCGATCTCCTTCGACAACGACCTGAAGGCCGTCGAGTTCATGACGGCGATGACGCGCCTGGCCCGCGACGGCCGGCTGGCCCTGCGGGACGCCGTGTTCGTGGTCAAGAACGCCGAGGGCAAGACGTACGTCCGCGAGACCAAGGACCTGCAGCCGGGGTCGACGGCGATCGGCGCCGGGTTGTGGAGCGGCCTGTTCGGCCTCCTGCTCGGCGGGCCCGTCGGCCTGCTCGTGGCGGGAGGCATCGGGGCGGGGGCCGGTGCCTTGACGGCCAAGCTCGTCGACGTCGGTGTCACCGACGAGTTCGTCGACCAGCTGCGGGAGATGGTGCGCCCTGGCACCACGACGGTCGCCCTGCTCGCCGACCACGTCGACCCCGAGCCCGTACTGGCCGAGCTGCACCGCTTCGAAGGGGGCCGCTACGTCGCCGGCAACCTCCCGCTCGACGCCATCCAGGCGGTACGCGACGCCCTCGGGGACCCGTCGGCCACGAGCGGCTCCTCGCCGTTGCCGCCGCCCGCGCCGTAACCGCTACCCCGTCATGTCGGCACGCGAGACGACCCGTGTCGGCCGCAGCCGCACGAGCAACTCGCCCGGGACCGCGTTGCGGCGACCGAACTCCTCGGCCCGATCGGCCCCCATGTAGCGCGCCCCGATCTTCGTCGCCCAGCGTCGCATCTCGTCCAGCTCCTCGTCGAGTGTCACCGCGCCGGTCAGCCTGACGTAGGCGTACGGTGGCTCCTCCAGGTCGACGAGCAGCGAGACGCGCGGATCTCGGCGCATGGCTCGACCCTTGGCCGTCTCGGCGCCGGTGTTGAACACCACCTCCAGATCCTCGGCGTCCTCGTCGACCACGAACCAGATCGGGGTGACGAGGGCCTGCCCGTCGGCGCTCGTCCAGGCCAGCTTGCCCGTGCGCGTGCCCTCGGCGAGGAACCGGCGCACCTCGGCGTCGTCCATCGAATGTGCCATCACCTCCTGTCTACCCGGCGGCGACGTCGCGCACGGCGGCGAAGACCTCGGCCACCCGCGCCAAGTGGCCGTCGACGTCGGTCGGGCCGGCGTTGTGCGTGGCGACGGCGAGGTGGGTGGCCCCGAGCTCGCGCCACCGCTCGGCGTGGCGTCGCCACCGCTCGGGAGCACCGCCGGCGTACTGCGCCTGGGCCTGGATGACGAAGCCGTCCATCGACAGCCCCGCCGCCTGGCGGTGATCGCGGATGGTGTCGATGCGCAGCCGTGAGGACTCGTTGGGCGGGCCGAGCGGCACCCAGCCGTCGCCGAGGCGGGCACAGCGCTCCAGCGTGGCCGGCGCCGAGCCGCCGAACCAGATCGGGATCGGCTTCGACGGGCGGGGGTTGATGCCGGCCTGCTCCACCGTGTGGTACCGGCCGTCGAACCTGATCGCATCCTCGGCCCACAGCAGGCGCATCAGTTCGACCTGCTCCGCCTGACGCCGCCCGCGGTTGGTGAACGCCTCGTTCAGGGCGACGTACTCGACGGTGTTCCAGCCCGTGCCGATGCCGAGGCGCAAGCGGTTCCCCGAGAGGACGGCCAGCTCGGCCGCCTGCTTGGCCACGAGCACGGTCTGGCGCTGCGGCAGGATGAGCACGGCGGTGACGAGCTCGAGTCGCTGCGTGACGGCGGCGATGAAGCTGAGCACCACGAACGGCTCGTGGAACGCGACGTCCTTGTCGTAGGGACCCTCGAACCCGCCGGGCCTGTCGCGATCGGCGCCGACAACGTGGTCGTAGACGAGGAGGTTGGCGACCCCGAGCTCCTCCAGCCCCTGGGCGTAGGCCTTGATCGCCACGGGATCCCTGCCGATCTCGTGGTGCGGGAGGACGGCGCCGAGGTGCATCCGCCGATGACTAGCACGCGTGGGCGCAGCAGCCTCTAACTTGCGGGCCGATGGCCGAAGATCCGAACGTCCTCGTGATCGTGCTGGCGGGAGGCGAGGGCAAGCGGTTGCTCCCGCTGACCAACGACCGGGCCAAGCCGGCCGTACCGTTCGGCGGTTGCTACCGGCTGATCGACTTCGCACTCTCCAACTTCGCCAACGCCCGGTACCTCAAGATCGTCGTCCTCACCCAGTACAAGAGCCACAGCCTGGACCGCCACATCAGCCAGACGTGGCGGTTCTCGACCTTGCTCAACCAGTACGTGGCGCCGGTGCCGGCGCAGATGCGTCGGGGGCCGTTCTGGTTCCAGGGCTCGGCGGACGCCATCTACCAGAACCTCAACCTGATCCACGACGAACGTCCAGATCTGGTCTGCGTGTTCGGCGCCGACCACATCTACCGCATGGACCCCCGCCAGCTGGTCGACCACCACGTCGCCGTCGGCGCCGGCGTGACCGTGGCGGCGATCCCGGTGGCGCGGCACGAGGCCTCGCAGTTCGGCGTCATCGAGGTCAACGACCTCGGTCAGATCCTCGACTTCCACGAGAAGGTGGACGACCCGCCGACGATGCCCGGTGACGACACCCGGTGCTTGGCGTCGATGGGCAACTACGTCTTCGACACGCAGACGCTGATCGACATCGTGACGCCCCGGGGGGACCAGCTGATGGACCTCGGTGGGCATGTGATCCCGGCGTTGACCCGCGACCGGGTGGCCCATGTGTACGACTTCTCGACCAACGTCGTTCCTGGGCAGGACGAGCGTGAGCGGGGTTACTGGCGCGACGTGGGGACGATCGACGCGTACTACGACGCGAACATGGATCTGATCGCCCCGCACCCGGTGTTCAACCTGTACAACAACCGCTGGCCCGTCTACACGTACCGCGGCCCCGAGCCGCCGGCGAAGGTGTCGAACGGTCCGGGCGGCGAGCGGCCCCACGTCGACGGCAGCTTGCTGTGCGAGGGGTCGATCATCTCCGGCGCCCACGTCGACCGTTCCATCGTGGCGCCGGGCGTGTACGTCGACCACGACGCCCACGTCACGGAGTCGATCCTGTTCCCGTTCGTGCGGGTCGGGCCCGGCGCGCGGCTCCATCGTTGCATCGTCGACAAGAACGTGATCGTCCCGGAGCGGTACCAGATCGGGCTCGACGAAGACCACGACAAGGAGCGCTTCACCGTCAGCCCGGAAGGCATCGCGGTCATCGAGAAGGACCGCCAGCTCTAGCGCACTCTGATCGCGACCCGAGGCTTTGGCGTCCCCGGAGGGTTTGCGGACCGGACGGGGCGCACGAAACCCTCGGAACCGCGAAAGCCTCGGGTTGGGATCAGGTGCCGGCGAGCTGGGCGACCACGGGGGCGAACGGTTCGATGTCGTCGGGGCCGACGATCACGTAGCTGAACCCGAGCTCCTCGCGGCGACGGACCAAGTCGTCGGTGATCGTCGCCGTGCTGCCGATCAGGGCGAACGGCGACTCAGCGACCATCGTCTCCTCGACGCCGAGGAAGCCGGACACCTGCGACAGCACGCCGGCCCGGTCGTCCGTGACGCGTGAGGAAGAAGACCCGGATGTTCAGCTCGATCTCGGCGATCCGCGCGCCGGCCGCCTCGCGGACCAGCGCGACGCCACCGGCGACGGCCTCCCCCGTCATCGTGGCGATCGCCTCCGGGCCGATCACGCCGGCCGCCAGCGTGCCGTTGATGCCGACGATGTCGGCCTCCTGGGCGGCGATCGACAGCACACGCCGGCCGCCGCCGCCGATCAGGATCGGAGGGCGGGGGCGCTGGACCGGGGTCGGCAGCCCGTCGTACTCGGTGATCGTGTAGTGCTGACCGGCGAAGGAGAACGGACCGTCGCCCATCGCCCCGTTGATCACGGCCAGGGCCTCGACCAGCCGGTCGATGCGGACGCCCGGCCGGTCGTACTGGATGCCGGCTGCCCTGTAGTCGCTCTCCATCCACCCGGCGCCGATGCCGATCTCGACACGGCCGGCGCTGAGCACGTCCAGCGTCGCCAGCTCCTTGGCCAGCACGACGGGGTGGCGGTAGTCGTTGTCGAGCACCAGGGCGCCGATGCGCAGCGTCGACGTCGCGGCGGCGGCCATCGTCAGCGCCGTGATCGGCGCCAGCTGGTCCGTGAAGTGGTCCGGCATCGTGATCGTCGAGTAGCCGAGGTCCTCGACCTTGCGGGCCTGCTCCGTCCACGCCGGACCATCCGCCGGGCCGGACAACTGGACGCCGAAGCGGAACGGACGCTCGGACGGGTCGGGCATGCGGCGAAGCTAGCCAAGCTGGCGGGTGCCGCAGCTGACGAGTGGTCGACGGGTAGCGTGCGCGTACTGTGCGCTCGCTGACGTGGTTCGCCCGGCTCGGGCTCGTGGTCGCCGCCGGCGCCCTGCTGGTGACCGCCGTGGTGGTCGCCGTGGCGCCGCGCGTGTGGCAGATCGCCAACGCCCACGAGGAGATGCCGGTCGACCTGCCGGACTTCCAGCCGCTGGCCCAGCGGTCGTACGCCTACGACGTCCAAGGCAACGAGATCGCCGTCTTCGAGGCGGAGAACAGCCAGCCTGTCTCCCTCGCCCAGGTGCCGCCGCACGTGATCACCGCCTTCCTCGCCGTCGAGGACAAGGAGTTCTACTCCCACGACGGCGTCAACATCCGCAGCATGGTGCGCGCCACCCTGTCGAACTTCTCCTCCGTGTCCGCCCAGCAAGGTGCCTCGACGATCACCATGCAGGTCGTCAAGAACGACTTCCTCGCCGGACTCGAGCGGGACGGTCGCTACAAGCTCCTGCAGGTCCACTACGCGCTGATGCTCGACCGCGAGAGGACGAAGGACGAGATCCTCGAGCGCTACCTGAACACCGTCTTCTTCGGCAACAACGCCTACGGCATCCAGGCCGCCGCCGAGACCTACTTCGGCAAGACCGTCGACCAGTTGCAGTTCATCGAGGCGGCGTTCCTGGCCGGCCTGGTGCGCTCGCCGTCCGGCTACGACCCGGTGCTGAACCCGGAGCGCAGCCGCTCGCGGTTCGTCCAGGTGCTCGAGCGGCTCGTCGACGACGGGTACATCACCGAGGCCCAGGCGACCCAGATCGGCACCGACTTCGTGCTGCCCGACCGGGCCCGCACGACGCCCGGCCGGATCAACCAGCGGACCTACTACACCGAGGCATTGCGTGACTACCTCCTGAACCGCTCCAACATGCTCGGGGAGACCTACGACGAGCGGTACGCCACGCTGTTCCGTGGCGGGCTGCGCATCCACACCACGTTCGACCCCAACCTGCAGCTCTTGGCCGAGCAGGCCCGCAACGTGCTGCCCGACACCCCGCAGGGGTTCGACGCCGCCATCGTGTCGCTCGACACGACGACCGCCGCGATCCGGGCGATGGTCGGCGGCCGCGGCTTCGTCCCGAACGAGCGGGAGACGAACATGGCCTTGGCGCCGCGGCAGACCGGGTCGAGCATCAAGCTGTTCGTGCTGGCCTGCCGCCGTACAGGCCGGGGCCCAGGCCGACGACATCATCGATGGTCAGAACAACTGCACGTTCGCCGTGCCGGACGACGAGCCGTTCGAGATCCGGAGGGCGACCAGCCGTGCGCCGGACACGCTGGCGCGGATGACGTGGTCGTCGATCAACTGCGCCTTCGTCCGGCTGTCGCAGATCGTCGGCCTCAACCGCGTCGTCGACACGACCTACCGGATGGCCCAATCGCCGTACCTGTACCCCGGCCAGCCCGAGGAGCAGCGGACGCCGATCGAGCCCTTCATCAGCTACTCCACCGGCGCCAACGAGATGAGCCCGCTGGACATGGCGGCGGGCGGCCAGACGGTGGCCAACGGTGGTCTGCACCACGAGCCGTACTACGTCGAACACATCGACGCTGCCGATGGCCGGCGCATCTACACCCACGCCAGCGCCGGCACGCAAGTCTTCGACCGGGCTGCAGCCCTGACCACGGTGGACATCCTGAAGGGCGTGCTGACCGACGGCACCGCCCGCTCGTACCCGCTCGACGGCGGTCGTCCGGCATCCGGCAAGACCGGCACCCAGCAGGACAACACGAACGCCTGGTTCGTGGGCTTCACGCCGTACCTCACCACCGCCGTGTGGGTCGGCGACCCGAACGGCTACACGCCGATGGTCAACATCCCCGAGTTCGGCGGCCGCAACGCCTCGCGGGTGCAGGGCGGCCGATACCCGACGCAGATCTGGAAGACGTACATGGATCCGGCCCACGCCGCGCTACCGCCGACCGACTGGGAACCGCCGCCCGCGCCACCCCGCGAGGCGGCCCGGCTGTACCTGCCCGGGAACGAGTGCCTGGCCCGCGCCGTGGAGGTCGGTGGCGACGTCGTCGGCACGGTGCCGGCGGCCCCCGCCGCCGCGCCGCCAGCGGGCTTCGCCAGCCCGGCGGTACCCCCGCCGGCACCGCCGGCACCTCCGGAACCGCCGACCGAGACGACCGCCGCACCCGGTTCGGCGATCACCTCCCCGCGGGTCACCAGGCTCGTGCCGATCGAGAGCGGCACGACGGTCCCGCCAGACGTCCTCGACCCTCGCGCTCCGCTGCCGTCGACGCCGCGGTCCAGCACCATCACGGCGTGCTGACCGACGACCTCCTCGAGCTGCAGCGCATCGACACGACGGTCGACCAGCTGACCTACCGCCGCGCCCATCTTCCCGAGCGCGAGGAGGCGACGGCGACCGCCGATGCGCTGCGCGACGCGGACCGTCGCCGCGCCGCCGCAGTGCAGCGCAACGACGAGCTGGAACGGGCCGTCACCGTGTTGGAGCAGGAGGGGGCGCGGTCGCAGCAGCAGCGCGAGCGGCTCAACGCCCAGCTGCGGACCGTGACGGCGCAGCGCGAAGTGGACGCGCTGATGCACGAGCTGGAGGCGCTCAGCCAGCAGCGCGACGAGCGCGACGATCGCGAGCTCGCCCACCTGGAGGAGCAGGCCGCGCTGCAGACCGAGCTGACCGCGTTAGACGACAACCGCCCGGCACTCAGCGACGGCGCCGAGCAGGCGGCCGCCGCGCTGGGTGTGGCCGAAGGAATCATCGAGGCCGACCTGGTCGGCCTCGCCGCCGCCCGCGCCGAGTTGGTCACCCGCCTGGACCCGGGCGCCGTCGAGCGGTACGAGCGGTTGCGGGCCCGCTTCGGCGGGGTCGCCGTCGCCCGGCTGGAGGCGTCACGCTGCTCGGGCTGTCACCTCGACCTGTCGCGAGCCGAGCTCGACGCGGTCCGGGCCACCCCGCCGGGCGAGTTCGCCGACTGCCCGCAGTGCGGCCGGCTGCTGGTTCCCTGACGATCGGGCGGGCGCGTGGTCCTGTGGTTCGTCGGCACGGCGATCGCCACCGTGCGGTTCGTCTTCCAGGACCCCCGCTTCGACTATCGGCTGCTCATCGTCGGATCGGTCCTGCCGTTGGCCGACGGTGTGTTCGGAGGCGCCGGGGTGCTCCACACGCTGGCGTTCAGCTTGTTCCTGCTGCTCGTCGTGATGCTCGTGACGATCGGCCGACGCCCCGCTCGGCGGCTGCTCCTCGGGCTGCCGATCGGCACGCTGTTGCACCTCGTGTTCGACGGCGCCTGGACCGACACCGACCTGTTCTGGTGGCCGCTCGGTGGGACCGGCTTCGGCGGCGCCGCCCTACCCGAGGTCGCTCGCGGGTGGTGGGCGGTGGTGCTGGAGGTGATCGGACTCGGTCTGCTCGTCTGGGTGTGGCGGGCGTCCGGCCTGTCCGAGCCGTCGCGCCGGCACCGCTTCTGGCGTACGGGACAGCTCTTCGCCGGGCGCTGAGGCCCTGTGGAACACTCTCGATCGTGCTGATCCTGGTGCGCCACGGCCGCACGGCGCTGAATGCCGCCGGGAAGCTGCAGGGGCGCATCGACGAGCCGCTCGACGAGGTGGGGGAGGCGCAGGCGGCGGCCGTCGCCGCCTACGTCGGTCCCGTCGACGAGCTGATCTCCAGCCCGCTGCTGCGGGCCCAGCAGACGGCGCGAGCCTTCGGCATGCCGTTCGAGGTCGACGAGCGGTGGATCGAGCTGGCCTACGGCATCCACGAGGGAGTGCCTCTCTCCGACGTGCCGTCGGACGTGTGGAACCACTGGCGCGTCGACCCCGGGTACGTGCCCGAGGGCGGGGAGTCGTTGCGGGCGCTCGACCGGCGGGTTCGGGCGGCCTGCGCCGACATCGGTGAGCGGGCGAGGGACCAGAACGTGGCCGTCGTCAGCCACGTGTCGCCGATCAAGACGGCGGTGGCCTGGGCGCTCGACGTCGGCATCCAGATCGCTTGGCGGTCGCACCTGGCGCAAGCCTCGGTGTGCCGGATCGACATCCGCGCCACCGGTCCAGTGCTCTACTCCTTCAACGAGATCGCCGGCTGACGGATCTCGTCTCGTCGTCGCTCAGAAGGGGCGACAGGCCCATCCGGTTGCGCACGGAGACCATCTCGCCGACGTGGTTGACACGGTGGCCGATGGCCTCCCACTGCACGAACCAGGACGCCGGCTTGCCGTCCCACATCGAGTAGAGCCACGGGACGGCGTGCTCGGCGACCCCCGCCGCATCGAGGCCGACGGCGGCGTCCGGCTGGTCGTCGAGCGCGGCGAGGTCGACGTCGGCGAGCCATGATGCCGTGGCCGCGTGGACGGCGTCGACGTACGGCAGGAGGCGCTCCACGTCCAGGGCCGCAGTGAGCTCCGGGGGTTCGGCTTCCGCCAGTCCGAGGTGGCCGTCGAGGTCTCGGAGGCCGAGGTCGTCGCGCCAGGCGCTGAGGACCGGCGGCTCGCCGCGCAGCACGCCGTGCACGGCGACGTCCTCGTGGTAGGCGACGTGGAACGTGAGGAAGGCGATCGACGAGCCGCCCACCCCGCCCGTCTCCCCCCACCGCTCCAACGGCACGACCGACACCACCGACTGCCCGAACCGCGCCGCCACCGCCGCGTGCTCCCCGGTGATCCACCCCCGCAGGTCCATCCCGGCAGTCTGCCCGTCGCGCCGAGCACATCTGGGCGCCATCCTTCCCACGAACGGATCTGGGTGCAGAATTTGCCGGCATCCGGGAATTTCCGTCCCCAGTTTTGCCGGTGTGGCGACGGTGAGTCGGCCTGTAAGCGGGATTCTGTGGTCGCCTCACGGCGACCGGTGGCCATCCATCTGTGCGGCCTACCCGGAGGGTGCCCGACAGTGCACCTCTCGGCGCGCTGTCGTGCGGACGGGCCATCCGCGCCTCCTGCTCGGCCTTGCTCCGGATGGGGTTTGCCGAGCCGCCCGGGTCACCCCGGACGCTGGTGCGCTCTTACCGCACCGTTTCACCCTGACCTGTGACCGGTCGCCCGGTCCATCGGCGGTCTCTCTCTGTTGCACTGTTCCGTCAGGTCGCCCCGACCTGGCTCTCGCCAGCATCCTGCCCTGTGGAGTCCCGACTTTCCTCGGCATGCGAGCATGCCGCGGCCACCCGGCCGACTCACCGTCGACCATCCATGCTACGCCGGGCTACTCCGAGCAGGTCATGCCCTCGTAGACGAACGCGTTGTCGGCGGGTGTCTCGAGGGCGAAGCCCGATCTGGTCCCGGCCGCGTTGGGGGCACCGATGACGATCTCCGTGGAGCTCAGCAACGAGAAGCGGCCGGGGATGGCGTACAGCTCGGCGCGACCACTCTCGTCGGGTGTCTCCTCTCCGCCCAGCACGACCGGGCTGACGTAACCGTCCGGCACCCCAGTCAGGACGAGGGCCACGGCAGCCGAATGACGGGCGTCGGTCGCCCCGAGCCCGCCGAGCTCCGCACGCAGTAGGCGGTCCACGACCAGCTCGATCATCTGCTGGTACATCGACGACATCATCGTCTCGAACCCGTAGCTGATGCGCAGCATGTCGGCTGCTGGCTCGTCGCTCGGCGGGATGTCGAGCTCGGGGTTGCCAGTCACCGCCTCGAGGATCTCGGGCACCACCCGCTCCGAGTACCAGCTGTTGGCGCACTCGTACGGCTCGCCGCCGGCGGCGACCGTCAGCGCGGCGGTCGCCTCGGCGGCGGCCGTGTGGTCCTCGACGAAGCGGTCGATCAGTGCTTGGGCTTCTTCGTCGAGATCGCCGCTCTCGGTGATCGTGGCGTAGAGGTCCAGCATCAGGTACTCCATGGAGGTGGCCGTGCGCACGTACACGATGTCGTTCGTCTCGACGATCGGCAGCGGGGTGGCGGGCGGCGCATAGCCGACACGTCCCGGCTCACTGCCGCCCGAATCCCCCCCGCCGCAGGCCGCCAGCACGCCACCGCACGTCGCCGCCAGGCCGCCGGCTTCGAGCAGCCGGCGCCGGCTGAAGGCGCGGACCGGGCGACCAGCCGGAACGCTCATTCCTGGCCCCCGGCCTGCAGCTCGAGGGGGTTGGCGGTGTTGAAGAGCAGCGCGTCGAGGTCGTCACCCTGGCCTGCCATATCAGCCAGCACGGTGCAGTGGCGGGCCTCCATCATCAGGATCGAGGCGATCGTCTTGGCCCCGTCGACACCCTCCAGCTCGGCGAGCAGCGCGGTGTGGGTGGCCACCAGCGTCGATTCGAGGTCATACGCCGCCGTGGCCAGCTCCTCACCGCCCTGCTCGAAGGCGTCGACCTCCTCCGCGTACAGGCGCTCGTCGCGCCGCCCCGGGGCGGCGCGCCCGAGCAGCCCGGACAGCACGTCGGCGTAGGCCTGGTGGTTCTCGCCGATCCCCACGTACACGTCGTCGTCGTCGGCACCTGCGTCGACGGCCGCCCGGTACAGGTCGCGCGCCGCCAGCTCGACCGCTTGCACGGCACCCAGCAGCTCGGCGTCCGCCGCCGTGGGTCCCAATGGCGGCACGGTGCCCGGATCCCTGCCGGCACTGACGGCCGACGAGCCGACCAGTCCGAGCGCGCTGCCGGCGAGCCCGACCAGCGCTCGGCGTCGGGATGTGTTCTCCACGCGGACGTCCTTTCACGGTCGGGATGGCCCGGGTCGGCCACAGCCTTCACGGCCGGACCTCGGCCGGGCAACTCTAGGAGACGCCGGCGGCCGGATCCGGTTGCCTGCCCCGACCGCCGTCGTGAAGCGAACTGGGCGCGATCGTTCGCGACAGTCGGAAAAAATCGCGCCCAGATGAGCTCGTGGGAAAGATCGCGCCCAGATGCCAACGGCGCGACGGGTTGGGTCAGAAGTCGAGGGCGGAGAGTTCGGGAATCCAGCCTTTGGATCGGTCGACGGCGCGGTGCCACGCGTCGCGGTCGAGGCGGGTGCCGGGCTCGTCGATCCGGGCCGGCTTCCACGCAGTGTCGGCGTCGCTGATGTCGCTCCAGACGCCTGTTGCCAGGCCGGCGAGGAAGCCGGCGCCGAGCGTCGTCGCCTCGACGACCGGAGACACCTCGACGCGCCGACCGGTCGCGTCGGCGACGGCCTGGGTGAACGTCTGGTTGGCGCTCATGCCCCCGTCGATGCGCAGGCCGTCGATCGACAGCCCGGTGTCGGCCTCGGCGGCCTCGACCAGATCGGCGCCGCGGTGGGCGATGCCCTCGAGGACCGCCCGCACCAGGTGGGCGCGCGTCGTCCCGCGGGTGACGCCGAGCAACGTGCCCCGGGCGCCGTAGTCCCACGCCGGCGTGCCGAGCCCGAGCAGTGCGGGGACGTAGATCACCCCGTCGGTCGATGCCACGCCGGCGGCCACCGCCTCGCTGTCGGCGCTCGTCGCCAGCACCCCGAGATCGTCACGGAGCCATTCGACGTTGGTGCCGGCCGACAGCATGATCGCCTCGACTCCCCACGTCAGGCGGCCAGCCTGCGACCAGGCGACGATCGGGAACGTGCCGTGCGGACCGCGGCGGGCGGAATCCGGTGGCTCGAGCCCCCGGCACACGTCGAGCATGCCGCCGGTGCCGAACGTGATCTTCGCCCGTCCGACGCTGACGCAGCCCTGGCCGACGAGCGAGGCCTGCTGGTCGCCGACCAGCGCGGCGATCGGCGGCCGACCGGGCAAGACGGTCGCCACCCCGACGACGCCGCTCGAATCGACGATCGCCGGCAGCATCGCCGCCGGGATGCGCAGCGTGTCGAGCACCGGTTGGCTCCATCCCGACCCATCCGATTCGAGCAGGCCGGTCACGGCGGCGTTCGTGTGGTCGGAGACGTGGAGCTCGCCGGCCGACAACGTCCATGCCAGCCACGTGTCGACCGTGCCGAAGCACAGGTCGCGATCGCGCGCCCCGGCCACGTTGTCGAGCAGCCACGCCACCTTCGTCGCCGACTGGTTGGGCGCGAGCGCGAGCCCGTGCTCGGCCTTGGCCATGATGCACTCCATCACGGTCCGCAGGTCCTGCCATCCGAGCGCCGGAGCGATCGGCTCGCCGGTCGCCCGGTCCCACACGACGGTGCTGGCCCGCTGGTTCGCGATCCCGACTGCCGCCACCGGCTCGCCGAACGCGGCCAGCGCCTCGGTCGCGGCGTCGATCACGGTCGTCGCCAGCGCCGCGGCGTCGAACTCGACGAGCCCCGGCATCGGCGTCGACGGCGGGAACGCTCGACGCACGAGCGCCACGATCTGGAGCTGCTCGTCGACGATGCCCGTCCGCACGCTCGTCGTGCCGACGTCGATGACGAGGACGGCCATCAGCGTGGCCCGCGCGATCTCGGAACGAACCCGCGGCTCCGCAGGCGCTGACCGAGCAACCCACCAATCAGCCCGGCGAACGTCACGACGGTCAGGTTGAACACCACGGCGAACCATTGCACATCGAGCCCGCGCAGCAGCCGGAGGGCGGCGAACACCGCCTGCGCCAGGATGTACGTGCCACTGGCGGTCACCACGCCGTGGGTCAGCGGCGCATCGACGCGCTGCACCCAGGCGGCGCAGCCAGCACCGATCAGGAACCCGACGACCGCGCCGAGGCTGAGCGCCACGGCCAGCCCCGAGTCGTCGTTGTCGGCGGCCCACCGGGCGCCGACCGACAGGGGCACGGCGAACAGCAGAGCGACAGCGCCGCCGGCGCGGATGGCGTCCCAGTCGATGCGCAGCGTCATCGGCGCGGCGGCCACGGGACCTCGCCGAACGGCGAGGCGAGGCCGAGCTTGCCGGGGTTGAGGACGCCGCCGGGGTCGAGCGCCGTCTTGACGGCAGACAGCACGTCGAGTCCGCTCCCGAGCGCAGCGCCCATGAAGCGGGCGCGGTTGATCCCGACGCCGTGGTGGTGCGACAGGTTGCCCCCGTGGTCGAGCACGGTCTGCTGACCGGCGTCCCACAGCGCGACGTACGTCTCCTCGACGGAGTCGGCCGGTGGTGTCGCGGCGAACGTGAAGTAGAGACAGGCGCCGTCGAGGTAGCTGTGCGACAGATGGCAGCTGGCCATCCGTGCGTGCGGGACGGCCAACAGCGCCGCCGGCACGGCTTCGAACAGCCCGGCCAGCCGCGACCACGGAGCAGCGATCTCCATCGTGTCGACGACGAACCCCTTGCTCGTGAGCGCCTGCAGGGCGCTCGTGTCGTTGCGGTGCTCCACCCAACGATCGACGAGCTCGACCGGCGCCGGCTGACCACCGGCCTCGCGACAGCAGGTCTCGACGACCGTCATCGTGGCGTCGACGATGGCGGCGTCACCCTCGTCGAGCACGAGGAGAACGCTGCGGGCCCCGTCGCCGTCGTGGGAGCGGGCCGCCTCGGCGGCGTCGTAGAGCCGCAGGACGGCGGGTGTCGCCCCGCGCCGCAGGATGGCCCGGCAGGCGTCGATGCCGGCGGCGAACGACGAGAACCACACAGCAGTCCGGAGCTCCGACGGCGCCACCGGGTGGGACCGCAGCCACACCGTCGTGAGGACGCCGAGCGTGCCCTCGGACCCGAGGAACAACTGCGTGAGGTCCGGCCCGACCGACGCCGCCGGCGAGCCGCCGGTGCGCACGACCGTGCCGTCGGCGAGGACGACTTCGAGCCCGGCGACGAGCTGCTCGACCTTGCCGTACCGCGTGGAGTACTGGCCGGCGCCGCGGCAAGCGACCCAGCCGCCGACCGTGGCGATGTCGAAGCTCTGCGGGAAGTGTCCGACGCTGAGGCCGTAGTGCGACTGCAGCTCGTCCTCGAGATCGGGGCCGAACGTGCCGGCCAGCACTTCCACGATGCCCGACTCGACGTCGACGCTGACGACCCCGGCCAAGCCCGTGACGTCGAGCAGGACGCCACCGTGGACGGGCACGGAGGCACCGCACACGCCGCTGCGGCCAGCCGCCGTCGTGATCGGGACGCCCGCATCCGCACAGGCCCGCACGATCGGGGGCACCTGGTCGGGCCGCTCGGGTCGCACGATGACTGCCGCCCTCGACGGCACCTGGCCAGCCAGCGCCCAGTGCATCGCCAGCGGCCACCAGTCCCGGCTGGCGTCGGCGACCGCCGACTCGTCCTCGATCACTGGTGCGATGTCGCGCAGCGTGGCCAGCAGGTGGTCCGGAACCGCCACCCCGCCCGACCAGCGCTCCGCCGTCCCGAGCAACTCGATCGGCGGTGTCGGTGCGGTCACGCCGGCGCGGTCCGATCGGCGGAAACGCTCGTCCTGGCCTCGCGGGTCTCCGTGTCGGCGAGCTGGCGGTAGGCGTCGACCTGCTGCGCCGTCTCGGCGGCGTCCCATCCGAGCTCGGTGGCCAGCAGGTCGGCCACTGCCGGCGCGGCGGCCAGCGCGGCCGGCCGATCGAACAGGTGGGCTCGGGTGCGGCGCACCAGCACGTCCTCCAATGTCGTCGCCATCTCGTGTCGTGCGGCGTACACGGCCTCGGCTCGGACGTACTGCAGCCCATCGACGAGCGGCTGGCTCAGGCTCGGGTCGGCGGCGATCAGCGCCTCGAGGGTCGATGCCAGCGTGCCGTAGCGGCTGGCGAGGTGGACCGCGGCGGGCGACTCCGCCGACGGCTCGACGAAACCGTCGGCCCCGAGCAACTTGAGCTTCTTCGTCCGGCAGCGGGCCCGCCGATCGAGTCGGCGGATGATGACATTGACCGTGTCCTCGGCCATCTCGCGATAGGTCGTCAGCTTCCCGCCGGTGATGGCGATGACGCCGGCGGGTCCCGTCGTCACGCGGTGGCGGCGCGAGAGGTCGGCGGTGCGACCACTCGGTGCCGACTTGACCAGCGGTCGGAGGCCGGCCCACACGCCGGTGACGTCCTCGGTCGTGATGTCGGTCGTGACGGCGCGGTTCAACGCTCCGAGGACGTAGGCGATGTCGTCGGCCGTGCACGGCGGGTCGTCCAGCGGCCCGGTGTAGTCGGTGTCGGTCGTGCCGACGTAGGTGTGCTCGAAGGTGCCGTCCGGTCGCTCACCCCACGGCACGACGAACAGGCTCCGCTTGTCGCGGGGCACCGGGATGACGACGGCGATGTCGTTGCGCACCTTCTCCCACGGCACCGTGATGTGAATGCCCTTGGCGGGGCGGATGGTGTCGGCAACCTGGCCGTCCTCCAACGTGCGGATCTCGTCGGCCCACACGCCGGCGGCATTGACGACGATGGTGGCCCGCACGTCGACGTGGCCGGCTCCGGTGTCCACGGTGGCGCCGTTGACCTGGCTGTCGGCGTCCTTCGTGAAGCCGACGACGCGGCTGCGGTTGGCGATCACCGCGCCGTAGGTCGCCGCGGTCCGGGCGATGGTCAGGACGAGCCGGGCGTCGTCGGTCGTCGCGTCGTAGTAGAGGTAGCCGCCGGCCAGCCGCTGGCGCGGGATGGTCGGCAGGTGGCCGAAGGCGGCCTCGGCGTCGAGCCGCTTGTGCAGCTTGCCGATCCGGAAGCCGCCGGTGAGGTCGTACATCCACATCGCCGAGCCGAGCGCCCGGGCGACGCGCCGGGGGATCAAGCCGTCCTTGGTCAGGATCGGGATCATGAAGGGCAGCAGGCGGACGAGGTGCGGTGCGTTGCGGCGCAGCCGCTGGCGCTCGTGGAGGGCCTCGTACACGAGGCGCACGTCACCCTGCTGGAGGTAGCGCAGCCCGCCATGGACCAGCTTGGAGCTCTTGCTCGAGGTGCCGCTGGCGAAGTCGTCGGCCTCGACCAGCGCCGTCCGCAGGCCGCGGGTCGCGGCGTCCAGGGCGACCCCCGCCCCGGTGATCCCGCCACCGACGACGAGCACGTCGAATGACTCGCTGGCCAGGCGTTCCAGCATCCGCTGTCGCTCGAACGGGGGGTCGTGCGGGGGGTCCACAGCCACGGCGTGGAGTGTACGAGCGCGTGGCGATTGCCTCTGGCGCTCGACCGACGGGCGTTCTATCGTTTCTTCCGCACTACTACCTGGATGGGGGAGTCGTACGTGTCGCTTTACGACATCGAATGGCGAAAGCTGGGTGCTTGCAGGGGGCTCGACGCCAGCATCTTCTACCCGGAGGACGAGGATGATGCGGCCGTCGCCAAGTCGGTCTGCAGCGGTTGTGGCGTCCGCGCCGCCTGCCTGGAGCACGCCTTGCTGTCACGTGAGAAGGCCGGCGTCTGGGGGGGCGCCACCGAACGCGAGCGCCGTCGCATCATCCGCCAACGGCGCCGCAGCGCATAGAGGTCGCCAGCGCGGCCGTTGCGTAGATTCGTCGGGTGTCCGACGCGCCTGACGATCTGCTGGCCGGCCACGGCGGCTGGCCGGGACTGCTGACGGAGCTGCTCGCTGGCCGCGATCTCTCCGCCGATCAGGCGCGCTCGGCGATGGCCACGATCCTCGCTGGACGAGCCACGGCCGCCCAGCTGATCGCCTTCGTCGTCGCCCTGCGGGCCAAGGGCGAGACGGCCGACGAGCTGTCGGGATTGCTCGACGCTGTCCTCGGCGCGGCCGAGCTCGTCCCGCTCGGCGACGACCTCCGAGGGCGCGCCGTCGACGTCGTCGGCACGGGCGGGGACCGCTCCCACTCGATCAACGTCTCGACGATGGCCGCCATCGTGGTCGCCGGTGCGGGGGTGCCGGTCTGCAAGCACGGCGCCAGGGGGGCATCGTCGCTGGCCGGCACGGCCGACGTGTTGGAAGCGCTGGGCGTCGCCATCGAGCTGTCGCCGGACGGGGTGCGCCGCTGCGTCGAGGAGGCCGGCATCGGCTTCTGCTTCGCGCCGAGGTTCCACCCGGCGTTCCGCTTCGCCGCGCCGGCCCGCCGCGAGATCGGCATCCCGACCGTGTTCAACCTGCTCGGGCCGATGGCCAACCCTGGGCGAGTACGGCGCCAGCTGATCGGCGTCGCCGACGCCCGCTTCGCCTCGCGGATGCTGGCGTCGCTGCGGGCCCACGGTTCGACCGACGCGTGGGTGGTGCACGGCGGCGGCCTGGACGAGCTGACGACGACGGGACCGTCCACCGTCCTCGCGCTGCATCACGACGGGGGCGCCGAGACGTTCGACGTCGATCCCGTGGAGCTGGGCCTCGCTCCGGCCACCCTCGACCAACTGGTCGGCGGCGACCCGGCGCACAACGCCGACGTGGTGCGCCGGGTCGTGGCCGGCGATCGAGGACCCCATCGAGACATCGTCGTGTTGAACGCCGCCGCGGCGCTCGTCGTCGCCGGGCGCTGCGCGGCGCTCCCGGAGGGGGTCGCCGCCGCCGAGGAGGCGATCGACGACGGTCGGGCCGCCGCCACGCTCGACCGGTTCGTCGCCGTGTCGCAGCAGGCCGCGGCGACGTGATCGTCGCTCGTGTGCCGGCCTCGACGGCCAACCTGGGACCAGGGTTCGATGCACTGGGCATGGCGCTCTCGGTGTACGCCGAGATCGGCCCGCTCGACCGGGAGGCGGCGGCCAGCCACGCCCGCCATGTCGTCGACGAACGCCACCCGGCCGACGTGGCGTTCCGGGTCGGCGGCGGCCAGGGCCCGCTCTGGGTCCGCTCGACGATCCCGGTCGGTCGCGGGGCTCGGTTTCAGTGGTGCGATGCGGGTCGGTGGGCTGCTCGCCGCCAGCGCCCAGCGAGAAGTGGCGACGGCCGCCCAGGCGGTCGACCGCGCCGTCATCCTGAGCGCGGCGATGGAGCTGGAGGGCCACGCCGACAACGCCGCAGCCTCGCTGTTCGGCGGCGTCGTGGCCACGGCGGGAGGCATCGTCGTGCCCGTTCCGCTGGCCATCGAGCCGGCCGTCGTGACGTGGGTGCCCGCCTCAGGGACGTCGACCCAGCGGTCGCGCGGGGCGCTGCCGGCCAACGTGGCGTTCCGCGACGCCGTGTTCAACGTCGGCCGCACGGCGCTGCTCGTCGCCGCGTTGGCGGCGGGTGACGTGGAGGCGCTGCGCACAGCCACCGAGGACCGCTTGCACCAGGACCTCCGCTTCGCCGCGACCGTGCCGGCGCGTGAGGCCTTGGCGGCCGGGCTCGAAGCCGGCGCGTGGGCCGGCTGGTTGTCGGGCAGCGGTCCGACCGTGGCGCTGCTGTGCGACCCGTCCGACGCCGCACGACTGGCGGCCGACCTGGCTGGGCGACTGACGGATGGACACGCCAAGGTGCTGCAGGTGGACCGCATGGGCGCCACGGTCGAGGAGCGCTGACCGCCGGCGCTACACCAGCAAGCGCCGGGCCAGCACGAGGGCTTCGTCGGCCAACGCCCGCGGCAGCGGTCGCCCTGACGGCGGCGGTTCCGGGGGCGACGCCGGGAGGGCACCAGCGGTCGAACCGGCGACGCGCACGTCGATCAACCGGGCGTGATCGATGACCCAGGTGACCTCGCCCCGGGTCACTTCGAACCGTCCGCGGCGAGCGAGATCGTTCATCAGCCGCGTCCGCTTGATCGCCCCTTGCAGTGCCGACAGGCGGTCGCGGGTCGACGCCGCTTCTTCGTACCGTTGGCCACCGGCGAGGGCGGTCATCCGTCCGGTCAGCCGCTCGACGACGGCGTCGGCTCGCCCGTCGAAGGCGTCGGCCGCCGCGCCGACGGCGTCGTCGTACCGCCGCCGGTCGGCCAGGCCGGCGCAGGGGCAGGCGGCGACGCCGAGCTGGGCCGGCCCGCATGGCGTGGCGCCTGGCGCCGGTTCGTGGCGACGGCTGAGGCGGATGGAGCATCGGCGCAACGGCAGCGCCGACTGCAGCGCGTCGACGACCAGGCCGGCCATCGTGCGCGACGGCAGCGGCCCGAGGTGCAGCCCGGATGCGCCGGGGTCCTTGACGATGGCGAGGCGCGGCCACGGTGACTCGACGTCGAGGCGGACGTAGCAGTAGCGGTCGGCTCGAGTGCCCGCCCGGTTGTACCGGGGGAGGAGCCGGGAGATCAGGCGGGCCTCGATGACCTCCGCCGACAGCGCGTCGGGGAGGCAGTGGTAGCGGACGGACTGCGCCTCGCGCAACATCGGGCCGATGCGCCGGCGATCCTCCTGCCCGAAGTAGCTGCGTACGCGCTGGCGGAGGTTGCTCGCCTTGCCGATGTAGAGGACCTCGTCGCGAGAGCCGCAGAAGAGGTACACGCCCGGCGAACGCGGCAGGTGGGACGTGAGCTTGAGCTTGGACGCTTGCGGGTGCCCGGCCATCGAGGCGAGGGTGGTCAGGTCGTCGAGGCCGATGACGCCCAGCCCGGTGGCCCGCTCGATGAGGAGATGGAGGAGGTCAGTGGTGGCCAATGCGTCGTCGAGGGCGCGGTGCGTCGGGCGGTGATCCAGGCGGAAGCGGGAGGCCAGCGTGCCGAGCCGGCAGTCGGGCACCTCGTCGCGCACGAGGCGGCGGGCCAGCGCCACGGTGTCGACCTTCGGCGTGGCCAGCTCGGGTTGGCCGGCCCGCCGGCAGGCGGCCCGCAGGAAGGCGAGGTCGAACCCGATGTTGTGGCCGACGATGACGGTCCCCCGGACGAACTCCAGCAGCGACGGGAGGACGGCCTCGATCCGCGGGGCCGGGGCGACGAGGGCGTCCGTCAGTCCCGTGAGCAGCGTGATCTGCGGCGGGATGGCCCGTCCCGGGTTGACCAGCGTCTGGAACGTGCCGCAGCACTCGCCGCCACGGACCTTGACGGCGCCGATCTCGGTGATCGTGTCGTCCTCCCGGTGGCCGCCGGTGGTCTCGAGGTCGAGCACGCAGAACGTGACGTCGCACAGCGGCGTGCCGGCATCGGTCAGCAGGTCGTCGAAGCTGCGCTGGACCGGACGGGCGGTGCTGCTGCCGGTCGAGCTCACGCCCGCCATGACACCACGAACGTTCGTTCGTGTCAAGAACAGGTGTACGCCCATCGCGCGGGCCACCGCGCCCAGATACCGCCGGGAACCGTGCGGCTCTAACGTGACCGGGTGGCGATCGAACATCGGCGGCTGCGGTCGGCGATCGAGTTCGCCGTCGCCATCGCCGATGCGGGGCAGCGGCTCCGTCCTCCGTTGGCGTCTCCTGCCGAGCTGAAGCCCTTCCTGCGCCATGCGCGGGTGCCCTCGGCGGCGCTCGGGAAGCTGCGCCGGGCGATCGAGTCCGACGACGAGTTCCGCCGCCGCCTGGCCGCCGGCGCATTGCCCGAGCTGGTCGACCCGATCGGCATCGAGTGGCTGCGGCGGGAGGACGGCTGGGAGGACCGGGTCGCCGAGCTGGTCGAGCTGGCAGAGGAGGACGAGCGGCAGGCCGACGGCGTCGCCGCACTGCGACGGGCCGAGCGCCGTCGAGACGCCGCCGAGCAGGCCACCGTCCGCACGAGGGCCGAGCTCGTGGCGCTGCGGGCCCGGCTCGAGGAGCTGACGAGGCAGGTCGACGGGCGGCGGGAGATGTACGACGCCGCGGCTGCCGAGAGCAAGGCCTTGAACGAGCAGCTGGCCGAGGCCCGACGGGCCGAGCGTCACGCCAAGGACAAGGCCGCGGCGGCGCTCGCTCGCCTCACCGGCGTGGAGGCCGAGCGTGATCAGGCACGGCAGCAGGCCGAGGCGGCGGCGGCGCAGCGCGACGCGCTGCTGGCCGAGCGGGCCGAACGGGCCGGCATCACCGTGAGCGCGAGACAGGTGATGGAGCTGCGCACGCTGGCGGAGTCGGCTCGCGGCTTGGCAGATCGCTTGAGCAGCCTCGTCGAGGTCGGAGCGCCAGCCAGGCAGCCGGTGGCCCTGCCCGGCGGGGTGGCCAGAGACTCCCAGCGGGCGACCGAGCACCTGCTGCGGATCTCGGGGTCGCTCGTCCTGATCGACGGCTACAACGTCGCCAAGCTCGGTTGGCCCGAGCTGGAGCTGCCGGCTCAGCGCAGCGCGGCCTCGACCTGATCGACGACGTCGCCCGTCGCTTCGGCAGCGACGTGACGGTCGTCTTCGATGGTGCCGACGTGATCGGGGCCCACTCCGCGAGTCGGCGACTGGCCCGTGTCGTGTACTCGACGGCGGGGGTCAGCGCCGACGACGTGATCCGCGCCGAGGTCGCCGCCACGCCGCCCCATCGTCCAGTCATCGTCGTCACCAACGACCAGGCGGTGCGGCGGTCGGTCGCGGCGCTCGGCGCCAACCTCATCTCGAGCGACGCGTTCCTCGCCCTCGCCCGCCGCTGACCACCTCCCTGATCTCCTCGCCCAGCACGAGCAGCGCGGGTTCCTTTCCCTTTCTCGGCGGTCGGCACACCCATGGGAGTCGAGAAGGTCGCGCCAATGGCGCCGGAGAGGAGGAGTCGTGTCGGCATCGTGGATCGGGTACGACCCGCAGCGGCTGCGGACGCTGCGCTCGCGGACGGTGGAGGTGCTGGAGGAGCTGCGCGGCATCGCCAGCGAGGATCCGGCGGCGGGGTCGGCGATGCAGGTGGTGCGGGCGGTCCGTCTGAACCTGGAGGAGCAGTGGATGCCGTTGATCGATCGGGCGCTGCGCACCGACGCCATGCAGACGTGGTCGAGCGCCGGACCGGCGGCCGGCGCGACGCCGCTCGGGCTGCGATCGGCACCCGCCGGACGACCGCCGACCGACGAGGAGGTCGTCGCCGAGCTGGACGCCGCAGTCGATGCCGTGCTCGACGACGGGGCCACGGCGGCGGAGTGGGAGCGGCTCGGCGCGGCGCTCGGCGCACTGGTGCTACGCGCCCGCCAGCCCGCGTTCGTGGAGTGGTTGCGGGAGGAGCACGGCGCCGACGCCTTCGATCGCCTCGTGCTGGCGATGGACAAGACGCACGTGCAGCCGGGCCTCGTCGCGCCTCCGTCGCACGTGTGGTGGGGTGCCGCCAACGCCTTGGCGTCGGCCAGCCGTCAGGACCCGCAGTTGCGGGCCAGGATCGTCGACCTGGGCGAGGACTTCTCGGTGCTCGGCCGCCTCGGCGAGCTGGCCGACATCCACAGCCAGCGTCACGTCAGGGTGTCGTCGCCGGATGAGCTGATGTCGGCGGCCGACGCCGCCGGCCTCGGCGTCGACTTCATGGAGGAGGCGCTTGACGAAGTTCGACGACGCGGAGCTCCACGTCGTGGTCGTGACGGTCGAGTCCGAGGAGGTCTTCGTCGTGACGGACGGCCGAACCACCGGCGCGTTCACGACGAGCAACTCGGGCACGTTGGTCTACGCGGACGAGGTGTCCACCGATCTGAAGCATCTCGCCGGCGAGCTCGGCAGGGCACTCGAAGGCGCCGGTGCGGCCCTCGACGGGCTCGCCGTTGCGGCGGCCTTCGGCGAAGGCTGGTCCCGCGCGGAGGGCGAGCCAACCCCGGCGCGGTTCATCGAGAGCGCAGCGGCGGCGATCCCCGCCGTGGTCGAAGCGGCCGTCGATGAAGCCGTGTTCGCCGGCGGCGCGGCGGCGTGCGGCGTCATCCCGGGGCTGACCCTGATCTCGCCGTTGTGCGGTGTCGCCGCCGTGGTCGGCACGAAGGTCGCCGCCGACGTGCTGACCAACGAAGGCGCCGACGCCTCGTTCTGCGACGGCGACGTGTTCGACCAGGAGGAGGCCGACTCGATGGGCTTCCACCACACGAGCGAGGAGGTCACAGGATGCGACTGACGATGTTGGTGCTCGGCGCGCTCGTGGTCGGCGCCTGCGCATCGGGCTCGAACGGCTTCGATCCGACAAACCCGCCCGTTCCTCCGGATGTCCGCCAGGCCCTCATCGATGCGCTGGCGGCTCGATACGACTTCGACGAGGCGTGCGTCGAGGCGGCCCTCAGCTCGATGCCGGAGCGCGACCTCGACGACGTGTTGATGCTCGCCGACGATGCCCGCAGCGGCGAAGGCGAGCTCTCCGCCGAAGGAGGAGCGGCCCTGCACGACGTGATGCAGTGCTGATCGAGAGCGTGACACCCCGTGCTCAGAGTGGGCGGCATGGTGATCTCGTGTGACGACTGCGTGATGCAACACACCGACGCATGCGCCGAGTGTGTCGTGACGCACGTGTTGGGAGCCGATGCGCACGGAGTCGAGCTGGACCTCGGCGCCGAGCAGGTCGTCCGAATGCTGGTGCAGGCCGGCCTCGTGCCAGCGCTGCGCCACCGCAGGGCGATGTGACATCGCCCGTGCACGGTCAGCACCGATCCGACGGAGCGGACGGTGATCGCTCGTACGCTGATCGGGGTGCGTCGACACCAGCCGCTCCCGACGATGGACGAGCTGCGCGACCTCGCGTCGGAGAACGGCATCGAGCACGTCGGGGTGGCCCCGGCCACCGTGATGGAGCGGGCCCGCCAGGCGCTGCACGAGCGCCGTGCGGCCGGGCTGGCCGCCGACATGCAGTTCACGTACCGCAACCCCGACCGCTCGACTGATCCCTCCCGGGCAGTTGCCGGTGCGCGGTCGATCATCGTCGGCGCCCGCTCGTACCTCGCCGACGCCGACCCCGTCCGACCGCCCGGGCCGCAGGCCCGCGTCGCCCGCTATGCGTGGGTCGACCATTACGCGCCGCTGCGCACCGGGTTGCGGGCGATCGCCCTCCGCCTGCGCGAGGCCGGCGAGCGGGCCGTCGCCTACGCCGACGACAACGCCGTCGTCGATCGCGAGGTCGCCCACCGGGCTGGGCTCGGCTGGTTCGGCAAGAACGCCAACCTCCTGCTGCCCGGGGCTGGCAGCTGGTTCGTCCTCGGCAGCGTGATCACGACGGCCGACTACCGGCCCGCTGACATGCCGGTCCCCGACGGCTGCGGATCGTGCCACCGCTGCATCGACGCCTGCCCCACCGGCGCCATCGTCGCCCCTGGCGTGGTGGACGCCAACCGTTGTCTGGCGTGGGTGTTGCAGCGGCCCGGCTCGATCGATCCGGACCTGCGGCCCGCCGTCGGCGATCGGATCTACGGGTGCGACGATTGCCAGGAGGTCTGCCCGCCGACGGTGCGGCTCGGTCGGCGCCATGCCACCCCGATCCCCTCCGACGCCCGACCGTGGGTCGACGTGCTCGACCTGCTCGCCGCCGACGACCAGACCGCTGCTCGCCCGGCACGGGAGCTGGTACCTCGCCGGTCGAGACCCACGGTGGCTGCGCCGCAACGCCCTCGTCGTGCTCGGCAACACGGCGGATCCGGCCGACGAACGGGTCGTCGCGACCCTCGCCCGGTACCGCGAGGCGGACGATCCGGAGCTCGCCGAGCACGCCCGGTGGGCCAGCCGCCGGCTGCACCTGGATCACGAACATGTCGAGGTGGCGACCCCGGCGTGAAGCACGTCCTCGTCACGAACGACTTCCCGCCGAAGATCGGCGGGATCCAGTCCGTCCTCTGGGAGTGGTGGCGACGGCTGCCGGCCGATCAGTTCGCCGTGCTGACGAGCCCCCATCGCGGCTCCCGGCGCTTCGACGCCGAGCAACCGTTCCGCGTCGTGCGCACGGCGGAGCCCGTGCTCCTGCCGCACCCGTGGATGGTGCGGCGCATCGACGACCTCGCCGCAGAGGTCGGCGCCGAGCTGGTGGTCATCGACCCGGCGGTGCCGCTCGGCCTGATCGGCCCGGCGCTGCGCCGGCCGTACGACGTCGTGCTGCACGGCGCCGAGGTCACGGTGCCAGGGCGCTTGCCCGGCTCCCGCCAGGTCCTCGCCAACGTGCTGCAGCGGGCTCGCCACATCGTGTCGGCAGGGGAGTACGCCGCCCGCGAGGCGGAGCGCGCCGCCGGCACCGGCCTGCCCGTCACGGTCGTGCCGCCGGGCGTCGACATCGAGCGCTTCGTACCGCTCGACGACGCCCAGCGGCGGGCCACGCGGGCTCGATTCGGCCTGCCGGTCGACGCGCAGCTGGTCGTCATGATCTCCCGCCTCGTCCCGCGCAAGGGTTTCGACGTCGCGATCGCCGCCGCGGCGAAGCTGATGAGCACGTGGCCGGACCTCCTGCTCGCCGTCTCCGGCGAGGGTCGTGACGAACGCCGCCTGCGACGGCTCGTCGGCCAGACCAGCGCGCCGGTGACGTTCCTCGGGCGGGTGGACAACACGGACCTGCCGGCGCTGTACGGATGCGCCGACGTGTTCGCCATGCCGTGCCGGACGCGCTGGGGCGGCCTGGAGCAGGAGGGGTTCGGCATCGTGTTCGTCGAGGCCGCGTCCTGCGGGGTGGCGCAGGTGGCCGGCGACTCGGGTGGCGCCGCCGAGGCGGTCGTCGACGGCGTGACGGGGCTGGTCGTGCGCCGGCCGGAGGACCCCAGAGCCGTGGCCGAAGCGTTGGAGGCCCTGCTGGAGGACGAGCCGCGACGGCGGAAGATGGGTGAGGCGGCGCGGGAGCGAGCCGTCGCCGACTTCTCCTACGACGTGCTGGCACAACGCCTCGGTCGGGCGCTGGAGGTCGGCACGTGACCGAGCTCGCTCAGCGGGAGGAAACCCGGGCCGGCGAGGTCGTGATTCTCGCCGACCTGGCGGGCACGGCGCTGTTCGCCGTGACCGCCACGTTGGCCGCCGTCGTGTTCACCACCGTGTTGCAGTGGATCGCTGCCATCACGGCGCTCGTGCTGTTCGCCATCGGCGTGTTCGCCTTCCTGTGGTCCTACTACAACGCCGTGCAACGCAGCCGCCGCGACGAGATCTCGGTCCTCGGCCTCTACCTGCTCGTCGGCCGACCGACGCCTCGGCGCGTCCGCCGGCTGATGCTCGGGGCGTTGATCTTGCAAGCGGTCATCGCCGTCGCCACGACGTGGGCTCGGCTCGAGGGTCCCGACGGCGACCCCGGATCGTCCTTGGCGCTCGGCTTTCTGGTCCCGATGTTCGGTTTCGGGCTCAACGGTCTGTGGTCGGCGTACCACGGTGACTTCCCGCTGCGCGAAGGTGCCGTGGCAGAATGACTGGCATGGCCGAGACGGCGTCGGAGACCATCACCATCGCGGCCCCTCCGATGAGGGTCTGGGAGATCGCCGCCGACGTGGAGCGCTACCCGGACTGGGTGCGCGACGTGAAGGACGTCGTGGTGCGGTCACGTGACGAGCTTCAGCGCCCGGCCGAGGTCGAGTTCCGTGCCTCGGCCCTTGGCCGCAGCACGCACTACACGTTGTCCTACGACTACTCGCGGGCGCCTGAGGTGTTGGCCTGGAAGATGGTCAAGGGCGACATCCAACGCTCGATCGAGGGCGCCTATCACCTCATCCCGACCGCCGACGGCGGCACCGAGGTCCGTTACGACCTGGCCATCGAGCTGGCCGCACCGCTGCCCGGATTCGTCAAGCGACGGGCCGAGGTGCGCATCCTCAACTCGGTCCGCGAGTTGAAGACCCGCGCCGAGGGGTGAGCGCCGCCGCAGGCGTCGACGTCGGCGGCACCAAGTGCCTCGGCGTCGTGGTCGACGGCAGCGGCGCCCTCGTCACCGACACCCGCCGGCCGACGCCGCGCGGCGGCGACGCGCTGATCGACGTGCTGGCCGAGATCTTTCGCGAACTGGAGTCGGAGGCCGGGGCCCTGGACGTCGTCGGAGTCGGCGTGCCGGGCCTGATCACGACGAGCGGCGTCTTGCGGTCCTCGCCGAACATCCCCGACGTGATCGAGCTCGACGTGGCGGGGCGGCTCGGCGCCCGACTCGACCGCCAGGTGGTTGTCGGCAACGACGCCACGGGCGCCGCGCTCGCCGAGTGGCGCGTCGGAGCCGGGCGGGGAGTCAACGACATGGTGATGGTGACGCTCGGGACGGGCATCGGCGGCGGCGTTGTCGCCGGCGGCCGGCTGATCGTCGGGTCCAACGGGTTCACGGGGGAGTTCGGGCACATGGTCGTCGATCCGGACGGTCCGCCCTGCCCGTGCGGGCGGCGAGGCTGTTGGGAGCGCTACGCCTCCGGGTCCGGGCTGGCGCAGCTGGCCAGGACGGCTGCGGTCGGCGGGCGCCTCCGACGCGTGCTGGAGGTCGCCGGGGGCGACCCGGCGTTCGTGCGCGGCGAACACGTCCAGGCCGCTGCTCGGGAAGGCGACCGCGGCGCGCTGGTCGTCATCGAGGAGTTCGCCCGCTGGGTGGCGCTCGGGCTGGTCAACCTGACCAACGCCCTCGATCCGGCCAGGTTCGTGCTCGGCGGCGGCCTCGCCGAGGGCGCCGACCTCTACCTCGGCCCGATCGAGTACTGGTTCGGCGAGCTGCTCTACGCCCCGGAGCTGCGTCCCCATCCCGGGCTGGCCTTCGCCGAGCTGGGCGAGCGAGCGGGCGCCATCGGCGCGGCGCTGTTCGCCACGCTGGAGAGGTGACGCAGGTCCCGACGGCTTCGGCCCGTCAGTGCTCGAAGGGCACGAAGTTCTTGCGCGCCTCCTCGATCTCGCGCCAGGCGTCCTCGCGGCCCCCGATGCCTTCGGTCGAGGAGTACTTGTTCGGCTCGAGCGCCTTGTAGACCTCGAAGAAGTGCTGGATCTCGGCCATCAGCTGGGGAGTCAGGTGGCTGACGTCGTCGACATCGGCCCAGCGCGGCTCGCCCGGCGGGACGCAGATCAGCTTGGCGTCCTCGCCTGCTTCGTCCTGCATGTACAGCACGCCGACCGGCCGGGCCTCGACCCAGACGCCCGGGTACACGGGGTCGTCGAGGAGCACCAACGCGTCGAGGGGGTCACCGTCGCCGCCCAAGGTGTCCGGAACGAACCCGTAGTCGGCCGGATACGTGGTCGCGGTGAACAACCGGCGGTCGAGGTAGACCCGGTTGTCGACATGGTCGATCTCGTACTTGTTGCGACTGCCGCGCGGGATCTCGATGACCACCCAGATGCACCCGGGCTTGTTGGGTTTGGCCATGCGCACGTTCTCCCTCTCCCGATCCGACACCCATGTTTACAGGGCGTGACGAGTAGCGTCGCGTCGATGGAGTTCAGGCGCATCCAGAACCTGCCGCCGTACGTCTTCACGATCATCAACAACCTCAAGATCGAGGCTCGGCGGGCTGGACGTGATGTCATCGACCTCGGCTTCGGCAACCCCGACATCCCGTCGCCGGACATCGCCGTGCGCAAGCTGGCCGAGGCCGCCCAGCTGCCCCGCAACCACCGCTACTCGCTGTCGCGTGGGCTGCCCAAGCTGCGCGAGGCGATCGCCGGCTACTACGAGAAGACGTGGGGCGTGGCGCTCGACTACGAGCTCGAGATCACCAACGTCATCGGCTCCAAGGAAGGTTTCAGCCACCTGATGTGGGTGCTCCTCGACCGCGGCGACGCGGCGATCGTGCCGAGCCCCAGCTATCCGATCCACATCTACGGCCCGCTGTTCGCCGGGGCCGATCTGCGCCAGGTGCCGATGCGCTCCTTGGCCCATCCCGACGAGCGTGACGGGTTCGCCGAGGAGTTCTTCGATCGGCTCACCACGGCCTACGACATCGGCTGGCCGAAGCCGCGTGTGCTCGTCATCTCGTTCCCGCACAATCCGACCGGCGCCTGCGTCGATCTCGTCGTTCATGCAGCGTGTCGTCGACTTCTGTCGGGAGCGGGAGATGGTCGTCGTCCACGACTTCGCCTACGCCGACGTCGGCTTCGACGGATACCGGCCGCCGAGCATCCTGCAGGCCGAAGGCGCCAAAGAGGTCGCCGTCGAGCTCTACTCGATGACGAAGAGCTTCTCGATGGCCGGCTGGCGGTGCGCCTTCCTGCTCGGCCGGCCCGACGTCGTCCAGGCGCTGGTCAAGCTGAAGAGCTACCTCGACTACGGGATGTTCCAGCCCGTGCAGATCGCCGCGACGGTGACGATCAACGAGGCCTCGGACTTCCCGCGGCAGGTCTGCGCCACGTACGAGCGCCGCTGCGACGCCTTGATCGACGGACTCGCCCGCATCGGCTGGCACATCCCCAAGCCGGGTGGCTCGATGTTCGTGTGGGCCCCGATCCCGGAGGCCTATGCCGAGATGAGCTCCGTCGAGTTCTGCTCGCTGGTCGTGCGCGACGCCGACGTCGCGCTGTCACCCGGCGTCGGGTTCGGCCCCGGCGGCGAGGGCTTCGCCCGCTTCGCGCTGATCGAGAACGAGCAGCGCATCGCCCAGGGCATCCGCAACCTCAAACGGGGCCTCCCGAAGCTCGGCTGAGCGAGCGAGGCCGACCGGCCACGCTCGACGCAACCAACGCCGGCTGCCGCGCTGCGGCCCATCCTCATCCTTCGACGGGGCGCCGGCGCATCGCTGAGACGTGGTGGATCAACCGGCCAATGACTGTGACACCCCTTGGTCATGATGGTGTCGTGAGCCTTGAGTGGTCGCCACAGCCCCGGGAGGAGGCGGACCCGGATGCTGACGGCTGCTACGGCGGGGCGGTGGATCTGGCGGTCGGCCTGCTCGACGAGGGGATCGACGGGCTCGACGGCCGAACCTTGGCCTCTCGGTTGGCTGATGTGGAGCGGGCGATCCGTCGCCTCGAGGGTGTCGCCGTGAAGATCGTCGCCTCGGTCGGATCGCCGCGACCTGTTCCGTGAGGACGGTCACGTCACGGTCCGCGGGTGGGTCAAGGCGTCGCTGCGCTTGTCGGATGTGGAGGTGACGCAGCGGGTGCGCTGCGCCCGCCTGGTCAATCGCTTGCACGCGTGTGGCAGCAGGCGATGGGGTCGGGTCGTCTGGGCGTCGCCCAGTTCCGGGAGTTGGGGCGGGTTGGCGCCAATCGGCGTTGCGGAGGCCAGCTCGACTCGGTGGCCGAGGCGATGATCACCGTCGCCACGTCGGTCTGCTTCGAGGACTTCTGTCGGGTCATCCGCGGGTGGGAACGTCTCGCCGATGCTGACGGCGCCCATCGGGACGGTGACCACGTCCACGACACCCGCTCGGCGTCGTGGCGGCGGGTTGGTGACGTGTGGTACCTGGACGCCCGTTTCGCCGCCGCCCAAGGCGCCGCGATCGCCGAGGTGTTGGACCGTTTCGTGGAGGCCGAACTGGCCGCCGACTGGGAGCAGCTGAAAGCCGCCCACGGCGACGACGCCGACTGGTCGATGCTGCCCCGCACTCCGGCCCAGCGTCGCGCCGACGCCTTGGCCGCGATGTGCGAGCAGGCGGCGTCAGCACCACCCGAGGCGCAGGCCCCGGTCCCGATCGTCAACTACGTCATCGACCAGCAAACCTTCGACGAGCAGTTGGCCGCCATGCTCGCCGACCGCTCAGTCCGCTTCGACACCACCGACGTCGCCAGGATCCGTTGCCACAGCGCCGACGGCGCCCCCGTCGACCCCTCCGACGTGGTCGCCGCCGCCTTCATCGGTCACGTCCGGCGGGTCGTCATCGGCGCCGATGGGGTGATCATCAACCTCGGTCGCCGTTCCCGCCTGTTCACCGGCTCGGCCCGTGACGCCGCCGTCCTCCAGGCGGTGTTGGATCGGGGGCGGCGATGTCTGTGGCCGGGATGCCGGCACCGTCACTGTCAAATCGATCACCGCCACGAATGGCACCACAACGGCCCCACCGACGTGGACAACGCCGGACCGCTGTGCGGCCGCCACAACCGCCACAAGACCCGCGGCTACCGCACCTGGCGCGACCCCGACGGCACCTGGCACATCCAACGACCAGACGGCACCATCATCCCCGACGCCGCCTGACCACACCGGCCGGCGGCAGCTCCGGATCCGTCATTGTTCCGCGGCCACTGCGCCCACCCGGCCCAGCCCAACGCCCGACAGCCGCGGCCATCGCCCGCAGCGATCGACCGCCCCACCACAGGCGGAACAGATCCGGCGTTCCCGGATCGGGCGGTCGCGACGTATTCCCCGCGCATCTCCGACACTTGCGCTCCGAGTGTTCGGTGCCTCTCGTCGAGTCGCGGTCGCCGCTCCCGAGCGGGCATTAGGCGCTGATTGCCGAGCGGTTGGCGACCTCGGCACGACTGCGACCGATCCGTCGATCTCGCGCCACCGGTGATGCGCAAAGGGCGGTGGCAGCTAACTCGTGCAAGCGGTGTACCGGCAAGGGGTAGCTGCTTCGGCCGTCGCTGACTTCGTCGTTCGACGAGGCGCGAATGTGAATATCATGTCCGGATGCGGCTGTTGGGCGGCGGTTTGCTGGCCGGGCGATGGCTCACCGCCGACGGGCCGGGGTGGGCTCATCGTCGATGTCGTCGGGGTCGAGGAGCCGGTAGCCGACGCCCGGTTCGGTGACCAGGCGGGGGCGGGCGGGGTCGTCGCCGAGCTTCTTGCGCAGTTGGCTGGCGTATACGCGGAGGTAGTGGGTCTCGGTTGCGTATTGCGACCCCCAGACGCTCTGCAGGATCGTCCGGTGGGTGAAGACACGGCCCGGGTGGCTCGCGAGGAGGGCGAGGAAGGCGAACTCTTTGGGCGTCAGTGTGACGACACGACCGGCTACGAGGACCCGGTGGCGGAGCCGATCGATGTGCAGGTCGCCGATCTCGCTACTGGCGTCCACGTCACGCGCCGGATCGCGGCGGTGCCGCAGCGCGACGCGCAAGCGGGCCAGGAGCTCGGGGGTGGAGAACGGCTTGGTGACATAGTCGTCGGCGCCGTCGTCCAGGGCGACGACCTTGCGGTGCTCGGTGTCGTCGGCGGTGAGCACGATGATCGGCACTTCGGACCAGGCCCGGATGCGACGGCACACCTCGACGCCGTCGAGGTCGGGCAGTCCGAGGTCGAGGATGACCGCCGCCGGGGTCCGGCGTGTGACGGCGTCGATGGCGTCGTGGCCGGTGCCGGCGGATATGACGCCGTAGCCTCGGGCGTCGAGGGCGGCGGTGAGGACCCGGGCGATCGCGGGCTCGTCGTCGACGACCAGGACTAGTTCGCGCTCAGTCACGTTGCCTCGGCAGTGTGAACGTGAATCGCGCGCCGGGGCGCGCCGCGCCGTTGGCTTCGTTGACGTTGATGCCGCCCCCATGGGCCTCGACGAACGCGCGGCAGATGGCCAACCCGAGGCCGCTCGATCGGCTCTCGGGTCCCCGCTCGAATGGCCGGAACAGCCGCTCGATCTCGTCGGATGCCAGCCCCGGGCCCTCATCCGTCACCGATACCTCGATGACGTCACCGCTGGGGCGGGCACCGACGACGATGTGCCCGCCGGCCGGCGAGTGGCGGGCGGCGTTCTCGAGGAGGTTGGTCACGACCTGCTCAACCATCGTGTAGTCCGCGGCGGCCAGCGGTAGGTCGGGATCGGCGTCGACAGTGACGGTGACGTCGTGCAGCAGCCGTCGCAGGCGTTGCACGCTGTGGGCGAGCAGCTCGTCGATCGGCACGGCCTGGCACTGCGGGCGCAGGGCACCGGCCTCGATGCGGCTCATTGACAGCAGGTTTTGGACGAGGCGGTCAAGGCGCTCGGCTTCGTCGGCGACGAGGTCGAGCAGCTCCTGACGGGCCTGGGCGGCGTAGGGCACGCCGTCGCGCAGGTCGGAGGCGACGGCCCGTATCGCTGACAGTGGGGTACGGAGGTCGTGGGACACCGACCGCAGCAGCGCCGCCCGTTGGGCGTCGGCGGCTTCGAGCGCCCGCTTCTCGGCGGCGAGCCGGTCTTGCTCGGTGCGCATCTCCTCGTTGGCTCGGCACAGCGCCTCGACCTCGGCAGCATGCTGCACGGCGGCTCGTCGCCGTTGCCCCTCGCGTGCAACCAGTGTGGCAACGGTCAGGGCGACCATGCCGAAGACGGCAAAGGCGATGGCGTCGTCGACCGTGTGCACCTTGAACGTGCCGTGCGGTTCGAGGAAGGCGAAGTTGAAGACGGCAGCGGCGAGGCCTGCGACCGCCAGCCCGACGCCGCGACCGCCGATGACGGCGGCGAGGACACAGGGCACGACCAGCGCCAACCCCGGCGTGGCCGAGGTGACATCGTCGCGCAGCGGAAGCAACGCGACCGTCACGAGGGCGACCGACGCGGCGCCGATCACGCCGCCCCGCGCTCGTCGCCTGGAGGGGTCCGATCCCAGCGGCACGTCGTTCAGTCTGCCGCCGCAGTCGCGAAGAACCCGTCAAGAACCGTGCCGCCGACGTCAAGCCGCCATCAAGAAGTGGGTCCGCTTTGACATCGCCGCTACGACTCGACACTGATGACGCAGGACACGTCGTTGGCGCTGGGCTTCGCCGTCGCCGGCTTCGGGCCGCTCGCCGTGACGGCGATGCTGTCGCCGCTCGCGGCGCCCGCGCTGCCACCAGGGACGATGGCGATCGTGGTCGTCGCCCTGATCGTCGTCATGGCGAACGCGACAGTGCTCGGGGGGCCGGCCGCTGGTGTGGTGGCGGCGGTGACGGCGGCCCTGTCCTACGACTTCGTGCTCGTCCCACCGAGCCGTCTCTTGAAGTTCGGTGGTGACGCCCGCCTCTGGCCGGCCGCGTTGCTCCTCGTCATCGGCCTCGGCTTCGCCGCCGCAGCGCGGGCCAGTGCCCGCCGACCGTCAAGAACGCGTCAAGGACCTGCCAACGACCCGCCGGGACGGGTTGGCTCTGCGGCGTGGCCTCGTTGGCGAAGCGCGTCCTCATCGGCCGACCCATCGCAACCTCCGACGAGGGCCACCACCGCCTACCAAAGCGGATCGCCCTGCCCGTCTTCGCCTCCGACGCCATCTCCTCGACGGCCTACGCCACCGACGAAATCCTCGTCGTCCTCCTGACCCAAGCAGGCATCGGAGCCGCAGCCTGGGGCGAGCTGGTCCCGCTGGCGATCGTCGTCGCCGTCTTGTTGGTGATCGTCGTGGTGTCCTACCGCCAGACGATCTACGCCTACCCGTCGGGCGGCGGCTCCTACGTCGTGTCCCGCGAGAACCTCGGCGAGGGTCCCTCCCTCGTCGCCGGCGCCTCGCTGCTCACCGACTACATCCTGACCGTCGCCGTCTCAGTCGCCGGTGGGGTGCTGGCGATCCAGTCGGCGTTCGACTTCGACAGCAGTTACCGCGTCCCGCTGGCGCTGGCGCTCATCGCAGTGATGACGATCGCCAATCTGCGCGGGCTCAAGGAGTCAGGCGCCCTCTTCGCGCCGCCCACCTACCTGTACGTCGCGATGCTCGTGCTGCTGATCGTGGTCGGCTGCTACCGCATCTTCGTGCAGGACCTCGGACCGATCCCTCTCGACCAGCTGTCCGAGGAGGCCCGCGAGCTGGCCGAGGGTACGGCTGCGCTGAGCATCCTGATGCTGCTACGGGCGTTCTCGTCCGGCGCCGTCGCCCTCTCGGGCGTCGAGGCGGTGTCCAACGGGGTGCCAGCGTTCCGCAAACCCGAGAGCCGCAACGCCGCGACGACGATCGCCGTGATGGGCGCAATCCTCGGGATCTGCTTCCTCGGCGTGTCGGTGCTGGCCTCCCACTTGCAGCCCTACCGCGGCGACGAGGACCCCACCGGCATCGCGCTGATGGCGGAATACATCTACGGCGGCAAGAACGTCGTGTTCTGGATCACTCAGCTGGCCACGTTCGCCATCCTCATCCTGGCCGCCAACACCGCCTACGCCGACTTCCCCCGACTGTCGTCGATCATCGCCCGCGACGGCTACCTGCCACGCCAACTCGCCAACCGCGGCGACCGGCTCGTGTTCTCCAACGGGATCGTCTTTCTCGCCGTGCTGGCCGGCGTGCTGATCATCGTGTTCAAAGGCAGCATCTCGGCGCTCATCCCGCTCTATGCGTTCGGGGTGTTCACCGGGTTCACGCTCAGCCAGGCCGGCATGGTCGTGCACCACGTGCGTCGACGTGAACCGCGCTGGCGCGCCTCTGCTGTCGTCAACGGAGTCGGCTGCGTCGCCACCGGTGTCGTCGCCACCGTCGTCGTCGTCTCCAAATTCACCGAGGGAGCCTGGATCCCCGCCGTGCTCATACCGGCGCTCGTCGTCGTGTTCCGCGCCATCGCCCGCCACTACCGGCGGGTCCGGGCCGCCGTCGCCGTCGCCACCGACTACCGACCAACTCGCCGCACACACCTCGTCGTCGTGCTCGTCGGCTCGGTGCACCGTGGCGTGCTCGATGCCGTCCAGTACTCCCGATCGCTCGCCCCGGAGCGGCTGATCGCCGTGTCGGTCGTCACCGACGGCGACGAGCAGCAACGGCTTGCCGACGACTGGGCCGCGCACGACATCCCGATTCCGCTGCACACGATCGCCTCGCCCTACCGCGACCTCACGCAACCGGTGCTCGACTACCTCGACGAGCTCGACGCCGAAAGTCCCGACGACGTCATCACCGTCGTGATCCCCGAGTTCGTCACGCCGTGGACCCAGCAATGGCTGCACAACCAGTCGGCCTTCGCGTTGAAGGCCAGGCTGCTGTACCGGCCGAACACCGTCGTCACCTCCGTCCCCGTGATCGTCGATGAGCGACCCGCCGAATAACTCATCATCGCGTCCGGGAGCACCCCCTCACGCCAGTACGTGGGCGACCGGCGACCGCCCAACTCCTTGCGGTCGCGAGCAGTTGTTCGCGGCCCTTCTCGGCGCTCGGGTGCGCGGCCGACCCGGCGAGGTCTCGCCGTGGCCGATGAGTTGTCGCGCCAGATCTGCCGCTCGGCGCCCGCGGTCCCAGCAGTGCCGGCCGACCGAACCACGTACGCCGACGTTCGGTAGCGGCGCAGTTCGGGCATTAGATCGCGCGCGCCGCCGCGATATTCGGCTTCGTTATCGGCTCCATGGTACGGCCGGGGTCGGGTTGGGCTGTCGCTCCGAGTGGTGGCGAGGACGCTGCTGGAGCGTCAGATGGTGAGGTGCGTGCCGAGACCGATCGGGAGGATCTGGAACGAGTCGCGCACGTCGGGAGCGTCGGCCAGAGCCTGCTCGATCGCCGGGCGCCCCTGCCGGAAGTGCGACCAGCCCTCGTAGTGCACCGGGACGACCGTGCGTGGGCGGATCGTCCGGCACAACTCGACGCCGTCGGCGGCCGTCATCGTGTAGCGCACCGGCCCGGTGACCGGAAAGCGGGCCTCGCCGAGGTGCAGCACGGCCAGGCTCACGGTGAGCTGCTCGGTGACGCTGCGCACGCCGTCGTAGAGCACGGTGTCACCCGAGATCCACAGCACGCCGTGCTCTTGGCCCTCCCACGCGAGGGTGAACCCGATCACGTCGCCAACCAAGGGCCGCGACAGCGGAGGCCCATGGCGGCACGGCGTCGCCCGCACTTCGATGGCCGGACGGCCCGGTGCCTCCAGGCGGGTGGTGTTCCACGGCCGGAGGCCGCGGGTCGTCCCGCCCAGCCGCTTGGCTCCCGCCGCCGTGGTCACGACGACCGGCGCCGTGGGCAGCAGCGCTCGCCCGGTGTCGTCGAGGTTGTCGGCGTGATGGTCATGGGTCAAGAGGACGACGTCGATGGGCCCGAGCTCGGCTGCCGGGACGGCCGGGCCGGTCGTCTTGCGTGACGATGTGCCGAGGCCGAAGCGGTAGGTCCGGCCCGGCTCGTCGAAGGTCGGGTCGGTGAGGATGCGCCAGCCGGCGACCTCGAGCAGCGTCGTGGGACCGCCGATGTGGGTCAGCCGGACCTCGGTCATGCCGTGGCCGGACGGGCGTTGGCGAGCGCCCAGTCCAGCGCGTCGTCGGCGACTTGCTCCCACCCCGGCCACGCCGGCAGCAGGTGCGGTCCCGGGTACTCCTTGACCTCGGTGATCAGACCCGACGCCTTGTAGTGCTTGGCGTTGGAGCGTTGGAGGCTCGGCGGCATCAGGTGGTCGTCGGTGCCGGAGATGAACAACAGCGGGGCGCGGTCGGGGTTCTCGTAGTTGACCCAGTTGTCGTCCTTGCCGGGGTGGATGTTGGCCAGCGCGCTGCCCCAGAAGATCGCCCCCGACGCCGGGATGTGATAGCGCTCGTACAGGCGGTGGGACTCCTCGTCGCTGAAGCCGTTGGTAAAGGCGTACTGCCACTGTTCGTGGGTGAACCCGACGGCGCGGTGGCGGTTGGCCGGGTTCTTCAGGACCGGGAAGGTGGCCCGGATTTGCGACAGCGGCACCCGCTTGACGCCCTCGGTCGGCGCCGAGTTGATCGCTACGCCGGCGGCCCCGAAGCCGTGGTCGAGGAGGATCTGCGTGAACACTCCGCCGGCGGAGTGGCCCATGATGATCGGCGGCGCGTCGAGGCCGCCGACGACCGTCTCCAGGTGCTCGATGATCTGCGGCACGGTGACCTGCGCGATCGGCGTCGGGTCGGCGTTGAGCGCCTCGACCTCGACCTCAAAGCCGGGGTAGGCCGGCGCCAGTACGTTGAAGCCCTTGCCCTCGTAGTGGGTGGTCCAGTTCTCCCAGCTCCTCGGAGTCACCCAGAACCCGTGGATGAGGACGATCGTGTCGGGCGATGCCGCTTCGTTGCTCATAGGCCCGACATCATGGGCCATCGGCAGACACCCGCGCCGCGTACTCGCGACCGAACCGGCGGGACTCGACGACCGCCAGCGCGTGGCGGCGGCTTGAGGTGAGCGATGGGCGCACTGAGGGCGCTCACCGCTCACCGCCTCACCGCGCCGAGCCGGGCTGTACTGGGGTCAGCATCGCCGCCGACCGCCGCTCGACCACGCGCACCTCACCGGCGTCGGCGTCGACGTCGACGATGTCGCCATCGCCGATCAGGTGCATGGCGCCATGGCACCCGATGACGGCGGGGATCCGCAGCTCGCGGGCCATGACCGCGGCATGGCACAGCAGGCCGCCCTCCTGCACCACGACGCCGCCGGCGATCGCCAGCACGGCGTTGTACGAGGGCGCCGTCCAGGGTGCGACGAGGACGTCCCCGGGCTCCATCTCCTCGAGCACCCGTTCGGGTTCCGTGGCCACGCGGGCGACGCCGCGGTGGATCCCGCTCCCGACGCCGAGGCCGCGGAGGTCGACCGAGGCAGCGCCCCGATCGGCCTCGAGGTTCGACACGGCGGCGAGGATGATGTTCATGACCCGGCGGATCCCCGGCGGGAACGCCGAGGTGTCCGGCGGCGGGAGCGGCGGCCCGAGTACGGCCGGCGGCACGAGCTCGCTCTGGCGCACGCGTTCGGCGGCCCGCTGGATCGCCTGGTCGGGACCAGGGGCCGGCTGACCGCGCAGGGCGGCGGCGACCTCGGGGGTGTCGAGCTCGAAGACATGTGCCGGCTCGGCCAACTGGCCAGCGCCGGCCAGCCGCCTGCCGGCCTCGAGGAAGGCCCGCCGCAGCAGGCCCATCGGCCACTCGGCGGTGAGCGGTCCGTTGTCGTCGCGCATGCCGTAGGCCTGGCGGGCGTCGGCCAGCAGCTCGTCGAACCGGACCTGCTCCTCGGCCGGAACGAGCCGACGCAGGGCGGCGGGATCGGTGTCGGGGACGGAGATCTCGTCATCGGCGCATGCTCGGATCAACGCGCAGGTGGCGCTCGGGAGCTCGCCGGTCGTCAGCCCCTCGAGGTCGTAGGACGTGACGACCCGCCATCCGAAGAGCTGGAGGTACTGGTCAAGGGCCTCGGCGGCGGCGGGGACGGCCCGGACCTCCGCCAGCGTGGCGATCGTCGACGGATTGGTGCTGGCATCGGCCAGGGCCTTCGCCATCCGGCGGCCGTACGTCTGTCCCTCCAGTGTCGCGGGTGATGCGCCCCGCAACAGGCCCATCAGCGCCACCGTGTCGAGGCCCCACGACTGGCCGTGTGCCAGCAGGTCGCCGATCGGACCGAGGTCACTGCCGTGCAGCTCGTGATGGCGCAGCCAGCCCTGCACGAGGTGCTCGTCGAGCGCCTCGAGGTGATGGGCGAGTTGCGGATCGTCGAGGCCCGCCGGGTCGATGGCCTGCATGGCCAGGTTGCGGTCGATCCAGGCGTCCCGCTCGCCCGCCCACCAACCGGCGACGACGTCGAGGTACGGGCGCTCGGCGAGCGTGCGGCGGGCGAGCCGCTCACGACGCCGGAACGCCGGGTGCAGGCGGGTCGCCGCCCACAGGACGGGCCGCGGCGGTGGGGGCGCCGTGCGATCGGCGCCGACGAGGGGGACCAGGCGGCGGTACATCTTCCCCTGGACGAAGCGCACCTCCATCGTGTCGAGCGGCGCGCCCCACCGCTCGAAGACGCCGCGATAGGCCGACGTCATGGTCGTCGAGGCCAGCCGCTGGTACAGGGGCGTCGCCGCCGGCGAGCAGTGCGACACGTCGCTCTCCCACGTGCCCGGCCCCGGTGGGCTGAAGGCGTCGTTGACACTCATGATGGTCCCTCCGTTCCGTCGGCCGATCGGGCGGCTTCGGTGTTGATGATCAGTTCGACGAGCTCGGCGGCCAGCTCGGCGCCCTGCTCCGCGGAGTGCCCCATGCGGTCGACCAGCTCGAGGAACATCGAGGAGGAGGCGACGGCGACGATGAGGTCGACGACCTCGCTCCGGCGCGGCTCGTCGATGTGCCGGGGGAGGATGGCGTCGACCTGCTGGCGTGACCGGGGCAGCCGTTCGACGCGCAGCTCACGCCCACTGCGCGAGCTGTGCTGAACGAGCACCGCCGGCAGCTTGTCGGCGAACTCAGCCCACAAGGTCTGCAGGTAGACGAGGGCGTTCTCGCGATCGAGGGCCCGTCCCTCGAGGACCGCTCGCGAACGTCGCTCGAGCCAGAACGGCGCCGCCCGCTGGAGGTCGTCCTTGGTCGGGAAGTAGCGGTACAGCGTGCGCACCGAGATGCCGGCCCGCTCGGCGACCGCCGGCATCGAGAGGCTCATCGGGCTCGATCCGTCGAGGAGCTCCATGTAGGCCTCGACGATGCGGTTGCGCACGTCGTCCCGGTGCACGGCCCAACCGTCGGTGCGGGTCTGGGCCGGATGAGACATGTCACGATTAATGACATGTACGACACGATCCGTGTCAAGATCCGCTGCTGGTCGGCGGCAGTTCACCGTGCCGTCACACGAAGGAGACACTCCGGCCGTGCCGCAGCACTACGTTCGACGGCGTGCCCGGGGATACTCGAGCGTGCGCGCACGCTCGTCGTGCGGGTGTGGCTCCCAGACCGTCCCGGCGCGCTCGGCCAGGTGGCCAGCCGCATCGGCGCCGTCCACGGCGATGTGACCGCCATCGACATCCTGGAGCGCGGCGCCGGGCGGGTCATCGACGAGCTCGTCGTTGCCCTCCCGGAGTCGGCGTCCGTCGACCTGCTGGCCAAGGAGATCCGGGCCGTCGACGGGGTCGCCGTCGAGCACATCCGATCTGTCGACGGGGACCGTTCCGACTCGGCCACCGCTTTCCTCGCCCTCGCCGCGCGAGTCGCCGCGGTGCCGGTCGAGGAACGGTGTGGCGAGCTGTGCCGCGGGCTGCTCGAGTCGGCCGACGCCGACTGGGCCGTCGCCACGCGGCACGGCGAGGTCGTCCTGCAGCTCGGCCAGCCGCCCGAGCTGGCCTGGGTCGTCGCCTTCCTCGATGGGAGCGAACACCTCGATGCCGCCCGCCCGGCCAACGGTCCCGGCGACATCATGTGGGCCCGCCTGCGGCGAGCTGGCATCGCCATCGCCGCTGGTCGCTCCGCCCGCCCCGTGCACGAACGGGAACGGCAGCGCGTCGCGCTGCTGGCCCAGATCGTCGACGGCCTGCTCGGCTGATCTCCTCGGCTGAGCAGTGCGTTCAGGTTCTGGCCCAGCCGCGGGAGCGCTCAACCGCCCGCAACCACGTGACGTGGGTGGCGTCAGCCGCTTGGCGATCAGGACAGCGGCGTGAACGACGACTGGAGGGTCCAGTGCGCTTCGACGTCGGCGACGTCGCGCAGCACCCCCTCGGCGAGGCCGGCCAGGAACGCCGCCCCGACGGCGGTCGTCTCCTGATCCCTCGGACGCAGCACCTCGACGCCGAGTTGGTCGGCCTGGATCTGCAAGAGCAAGTCCATCGCCGATGCCCCGCCGTCGACGCGCAACTGACGGAGGGGTGTCCCGCTGGCGCGGACCATGGCCTCCACGACGTCGCGGGTCTGCAAGGCCATCGAGTCGACGACCGCCCTCGCCAGATGGGCGGCCGTGGTCCCCCGTGTGATGCCGACGATCGTCCCTCGCGCGTACGGGTCCCACCACGGCGAACCGAGACCGGTGAACGCCGGAACCACGAAGACCCCGCCACTGTCGTCGACGGTGGCCGCCAACGGCCCGGTCTGCTCCGCGGTGGAGATCACCTCGAGGCCGTCGCGCAGCCACTGCACTGCCGAGCCCGTCGAGAAGATGGCACCCTCCAGGGCGTAGGCGACGGATCCGTCGGCCAACGTCCAGGCCACCGTCGTCAGCAGGCCTTCCGTCGGCGCTGGACACTCGGCGCCGATGTTGAGCAGCACGAAGCTCCCTGTGCCGTACGTGTTCTTGGCCATGCCGGGATGGAGGCAGGCCTGCCCGAAGAGGGCCGCCTGCTGATCGCCCGCGATGCCGCTGATCGGGATGCCCGGCGGCGCGCCGCAGCGGTCGGAGGTGAGACCCACCCGGCCGCTCGACGCCACGATGGCGGGCAGCGCCCGCTCGGGCACGTGGAGCAGGTCGCAGAGCTCGGCGTCCCAGGCCAGCCGGTGGATGTCGAACAGCATCGTGCGGCTGGCGTTCGTGGCGTCCGTGGCGTGGACCTCACCGCCGGTCAGGTTCCAGATGACCCAGGAGTCGACCGTCCCGAGGGCGAGGTCCTCACCGCTGGGAACACCGCCCGGACCGAGCAGCCACTCCCACTTCGTGCCGGTGAAGTACGGGTCGAGGACGAGCCCCGTCCGCTGGCGCACGAGTGGCAGCACGCCGGCGGCGGTGAGCTCGTCGCACCGGGCGGCCGTGCGCCGGTCCTGCCACACGATGGCGTTGCCGTATGGTCGGCCGGTCGACCGGTCCCACGCGACGGCCGTCTCCCGTTGGTTGGTGATGCCGATCGCCGCGACCTCGCCGGCGCCGACGCGCTCCACGACGTCGTGCAACGTCTCGCTGACTGCCCGCCAGATGTCGGCCGGATCGTGCTCGACCCATCCGGGTCGCGGGAAGTGCTGGGTGAACTCCTGGTACGACGCCACCGGCGGGCGGCCGTCGGTGAACACCGCCCGGCTGCGGATGCCGGTCGTGCCGGCATCGATGGCGATGATGCAGACTCGACTCCGGTGCACTCATCGTCGCGCTTGCGGGTCGACGACGGTCGGCGGTTGGCGCCACCCGCGGTGCGACGCGTGGGTGCCGGCCGCCGGCGGTCGGCATCGGTGGCCGCCGCCGTTCCTCGACTCGCCGGCTCGGCGCGCGGCGTGCGCAGCTCGGCCAGCGTCTTGCGCTGGTAGCCGAGCTTGGCCAACCCGTAGCCGAAGGCGAGGTACAGCGGTGCGCTGACGAGCAGCCCGGCGATGATCCCGATGAAGCTGCCACTGCCACGGAAGAACAGGGCGAAGACCACGGCCATGATCGCCGCGTAGACCACCCACTCCTTGAGCAACCGCTTCCAGGGCACTGGCCGGCTGGCGTCCCATCCCACGGTCGGGATTGATAGCACGCCGGGTTCGATGACCGGCGCTGCGCCCGCGGGCACGCCCTGCAAGGTCGTCGGTGGAGCCCGTACGCTCCTGGCCGTGCGAGTCGGCGTGCTGACGGGCGGGGGCGACTGTCCCGGCCTGAACGCGGTGATCAGGGCCATCGTCCGCAAGGGTGAGCGCATCCACGGCGACGAGCTGATCGGGTTCCTCGACGCGTGGGACGGCCTGCGGGCGCGGCGCACGATGCCGCTGACGATCGAGTCGATGCGCGGCACGCTGCCCCGCGGCGGCACCGTGCTCGGCACCAAACGGGGCAGTCCGTTCGACGCGCCGACAGGCGTGGACGAGGTCAAGGCGACGCTGTCCGACCTTGGCGTCGACGCACTGATCGTGATCGGCGGCAACGGGTCGCTGACGATCGCCGCCAAGCTGCATGCCGAGGAGGGACTGCCGATCGTCGGCGTGCCGAAGACGATCGACAACGACATCGTCGGGACGGACGTGACGTTCGGGTTCAACACGGCGGTGCAGATCGCCACCGATGCCATCGACCGGTTGCACACGACCGCAGAGAGCCATGACCGTGTGATGGTGGTCGAGGTGATGGGCCGGCACAGCGGGTGGATCGCCGCGCACGCCGGCATCGCCGGGGGCGCAGCGGCCGTGCTGATCCCCGAGATCCCGTTCGACATCGACGAGGTCTGCGGGCGGATCACCCAGCGGCACGAGCGCGGTCGGGTACGCGTCGATCATCGTCGTCGCCGAGGGTGCCGAACCGGTGCCCGGGACGCTGGAGGTCGAGGAGAAGATCTACGACAAGTTCGGCCACGTGCGCCTCGGCGGTGTGGCGGACGTGATCGCCCGTGAAGTGGGGGAGCGGACGGGCTTCGAGACCCGGGTGGTCATGCTCGGCCACGTCCAGCGCGGTGGCACGCCGACGGCGTTCGATCGTGTGCTCTCGACCCGGTTCGGTGTCGCCGCCATCGATCTCGTCCACGACTCCGCCTGGGGGCAGATGGTCGTCGCCCGCGGGTCCGACATCGTGGCCGCGCCCCTCGAGCTGACCGTCGGCCGCACCCGGCCGTTGGACATGTCGGTGTACCACGACGTCGCCGAGATCTTCTTCGCCTAGCGCGTCATGGATCCGATGGCCGAGCTGAGAGCGAACGGCATGCTGCTCGAGTCCGCTCGTGGTCCGCTCCCGAACGTCGCCGAGCTGGTCGCCGGCGAACCGATCAGGGGGAGCTGGTGGGGGCACCCGAGGAGCCACGCCATCTTCGACGCGGTGAACGCGCTCGCCAGCTCACCCGACGTCGTGCGGCTGCGGTTGATCAACGGCAAGGTGACGCTCGTCCACCGCCGGCTGTGGCCGGCGCTCGTGCGCGTCGCCGATCGATTTGCCCCGCAGCGACTCGCTGCGATCGAGGAGGTGCACACGGCCACGGGCGCCCATCGAGTCGAGGAGCGACCGTTCCCCGACTGGGTGCCCGATGACGTTCAGACCGCCGCGGGCGAGCTCTCGGAGGCGGAGGCGCTGGCCCAACTGCCGAGCTGCCTGCAGTCGCCCTGACCCGCCCGTCCGCTCGCTGCCTGGCGGCCGCATCGGCGCCCGCTGTCACGCCGTGCTGTCGGTCGGGATCGCCGGATAGGGGGGCTGGGCCGACTCGGCGAACCCGGGGAAGTCGTAGACGGTCAGCGGCTCCGTCTGCAGCTCGCCGCGGCCGGCCGGCCAGGCGCGCATCTCTCCGTCCACCCGGAGGCGGACGGCCCCGACCCCTTCCAGCTCGTCGGCAGTGAACACGATCTGGGCGACGGCGTAGCGCAAGGCCGAGCTCTGCAGCTCGAGGATCTCCGGCGAAACGTCGACGTTCAGCGTGCGGGCCACCGGTCCGGCCGACAGCAACTCGACGTCCGGCCCCAACGCCGTCTGGAGGCCGTCCTCGAGCTCCGCGACGTTCGGTCCCTGGAACAGCGCCTCCAGCACGTCGGTCGGCGTCGGCGCGACGTTGCGGAGCACCGAGCGGAGCACTCGCTGACCTTCGCTCTGGCCATCGGTGAGGAGGAACACCCGGCTGGCCCCGGCTGAGGCGCCGGCTCCCGCATCAACTGGCTCGAGTTGCCCGCGTTGGTCGGCCGGGATGTCGCGCGGCGCGCTGTCCGGGTCGATGCCGCAGCCGGCGGCCAGCGCGACCACCGCCACGAACACGGCGCTCGCCCGCCGCGCCGGCGCTCGCAGACTCACGCCGGGTCCTCCTCCGAGGCGGCCAGCTCGATGATGAACGACGCTCCCGATTGCCCGTCGCGGCGGTCGTCGACCCAGACCCGTCCGCCGTGCATCCGGACGTGCTCGTCGACGAGCGCCAGGCCGAGGCCGGCGCCCTCGCTGCCCGATCGCCGGCCGGCCGCCACCCCGCGTGAGAAGCGCTCGAAGATCAGCGCCCGTTCCTCCACCGGGACGCCGGGGCCATGGTCCTCCACGGCGATCCGCACGTGGGTCAGCGGTTCCTCGGGCCCGTCGGCGTCGGTGATCACGATCTCGGGGTCACCACCACCGTAGGCGCGGGCGTTGTCGATGAGGTTGGCGATGACGCGGGCGAGGCGTCGGCGATCGCCGCGGATGACGGCCCGCTCGGCCCGCTCGGTGGTCGTGATCGGGGTCATCGGTGCGGCGCTGACGGCGACGGCGTTGCGCACGAACTGGACGACCGGCAGATCCTCGACGTTCAGGCGGATGGCGCCAGCGTCGAAACGGCTGATCTCCAGGAGGTCCTCGACGAGGCCTTGGAACCGGCTGACGTCGCTGGTCAGCAGGTCGAGCGCGGCCTGCGCCCGTTCGGGCAGCTCGGAGCGCCGGGCCTCCATCACCTCGACCGAGGCCGACAGCGTCATCAGGGGGGAGCGCAGCTCGTGGCTGACATCAGAGGCGAACCGGGCGTCGCGCTCGATGCGCAGCTGGAGCGCCGATGCCATGTCGTTGAACGAGCTGGCCAGCACGCCGAGATCCGGGTCGTTGGTGGGGGGCAGGCGAGTCTCCAGGTGCCCGCCGGCGATGGCCTTGGCAGCCTGGGCCGCCTCGGCGACCGGCCGCACGGCGCGGCGGGCGGCGAACACTCCGAGCAACACCCCCAGCGCCGTCGTGATGACGCTGGCCAGGAGCAGCGACAACGCGACGTTGGAGAGCGTGCGCTCGTCGTCGACGATCTCGAAGAACTCGAAGTAGGCGCCGACGTCGGGCAGCGGGATGCCGAACACGATGACGTTGCGATCGCCGACATCGGTGATCATCCACGAGGGCTCGTCGTCCACGAGCACGGCCGTCTCGAGCGCCTCGGGGATGGCCTCCGGCCCGTAGCGGCCGATGCCGGCCGACCATTCGTCGTTGTAGCGGATCAGCGGAGCCAGCACGCCGAGCTCGACGAGTCGTTCCTTGGCCGGCTCGGCGCTCTCGGGTTCACCGCGCAGCGCGGTCTGCACCACCTGGGCGTGGGTGTAGGCGGACTGCCGGCTGGCCGACTCCCGCTGCTCGATGAGGTTGGAGCGCACCAGCCCGTAGGAGGTGACGGCGAGGAACGCCGAGAGACCGAGCGAGCCCAGCGTGAACACGAGGAGGATGCGGCGGCGCAGCCCGAACGTGCCACGTGCGGGGCGGAACCGGCGCTCGCTGGCCTCGACGCGGCGCAGCTCGTCGTCGCCGGTCGTCGACTGGCCGGCATCGGGACCGTGCCCGGGCGTGCCGCCGGACGGCACGCCCGCGGCAAGATCGTCAGTCGTCGCGGTGTCGGCCGCGCTCACCGTTCACTCCAGCCGATAGCCGAGGCCCCGCACGGTGACGACGTGCCGAGGCGCCGCCGGGTCCGCCTCGACCTTCGTGCGCAGCCGGCGGATGTGGACGTCGACGAGGCGCCCGTCGCCGAAGTAGTCGTAGCCCCATACCTTGTCGAGCAGCTCCTCCCGGCTGAAGACCTTGCCCCGGTTCTCGGCCAGCTCGCAGAGCAGCCGGAACTCGGTCTTGGTGAGGTGGGCCTCTTCGCCGGCGAGGAGGACCTTGCCTTCCTCGGGGATCAGCTCGAGGTCACCGAAGACGAGTCGCTCGTGGCCCGGCTGCACCGGTCGGATGCGACGCAACAGGGCGCGGATGCGGGCCGACAGCTCCTTCGGGGCGAACGGCTTGGTGAGGTAGTCGTCCGCTCCCGCCTCCAGGCCGGCGACGACGTCGTGGGTGTCGTTGCGGGCGGTGACCATCACGATCGGCACGTCGCTGGTGCGACGCAGCGTGCGGCACAGCTCGAAGCCGTCGATGCCCGGGAGCATGATGTCGATGAGCACCACGTCGGGCTGCTGGCGGGCGAACGACTGCACCGCTTCCTCGCCTGATCCTGCACCTTCGACCGTCCAGCCCTCGTCCTCGAGGGCCAGCTTCACGGCTTCGCGGATGCGCTCGTCGTCCTCCACCGCAAGGATTCGTGTGCCCACAGTCCCCATGATGCCCGAATTCCACCTGCACGCGGCATCTCCGACGGCTCATCGCTCGCCACCGGCGCCCGGCGGCTCGGCCAGCAGCGCCGTCATCCCGTCGAAGATGGCGGGCGCGGCGACGAGCAGCCGCTGTGGGTCGACCGGGCCGCCGCCGAAGTCCCCGGTCCGGCAGCCGGCTTCGCGGGCGATCAGCTCTCCGGCGGCCATGTCCCACGCGTTGAGCCCGTCCTCGTAGTAGGCGTCACAGCGTCCGGCCGCGACGAAGCACAGGTCGAGCGCCGCCGAGCCGAACCGCCGGATGTCGCGGACCGAGCCGATGAGGCGCTGGAGGCGGCCGGCCTGGCGTCGACGGTGGGTTGGGTCGTAGCCGAAACCGGTGGCGACGAGCGCCAACGCCAGGTCCTGCTGCGCGCTGCAGCGGATCGGGCGACCGTCCAGCGTGGCGCCCTGGCCCAGCGCCGCGGCATACAGCTCGCCGACCGCCGGAACGTAGACGGCGCCGACGAGCGTGCCGTCGGCGTCGCCGGCGGCGACCGACGTCGACCAGGCCGGCAGGTCGTAGACGAAGTTCGTCGTGCCGTCGATCGGGTCGACGTACCAGGACACGCCCGACGTGGTGGGCCGGTTGGTACCCTCCTCGCCGACGATGCCGTCGTTCGGGCGGGCCTCCTACGATGCCGGCGACGACGGCCTGCTCGGCGGCCCGGTCGTGGACGGTGACGAGATCGGTCGCAGTGGACTTCGTCGACGTCGAGAGCCCCAGCTGGCCGCGGCGTCCCGCCAGCGCCAGGTCGCCGGCCTCGACGGCGAGCCGGCAGGCCAGCGACAGGAGATCGTCGATTGGTGCATGGGAGACGGTGCTCATTGCCGGTCCTGCAGCTCGCGCCACTCGCCGATCGCCCGCAGTACGAGCACGGCGACGATGCTCATCCCCCCGGCCGCAACGACGGCGCCGGCGAAGATGCCGAGCCCCAGTGGGAGCCCGCAGTCACCGTCGCATTGCAGCTCGACGAGGCTGTAGCCGATCAACCCGCCGGCCAGCCCGGCGAGGCAGATGGCGGCGAAGGCGGTGGCCCGGGCCAACGGCGAGGGAAGCGCCGAGAGTGGTTCGTCGGGCGGCGCGGCCACGGCCGCAGGCTACGGGCCGGGGGCGTGCGGGCGTCCGCATCGCGGCGAGTGGCCAGGCCTAGTGTCCCGGGCCGTGCGCGTCGTGGCCGTGGTGCCGACCTACTGCGAGGTCGAGAACCTCGAGGAGCTGGTCGGGCGGCTGCGGGCGGCGGTCCCGGACGTCGGCATCGTCGTGGTCGACGACGACAGTCCCGACGGCACGGCCGAGCTGGCGGCCAAGCTGGCCGCCGAACTGGGGGACATCGAGGTGCTCGGTCGCGAGTCGAAGCAGGGCCTCGGATCGGCGTACCGGGCTGGCTTCCGGTCGGCCATCGACGCCGGGGCCGACGTGTGCGTGCAGATCGACGCCGATCTCTCCCACGACCCGGCCGACCTGCCGGCGCTGCTGGCCAACGTCGCCCACGGCGCCGACCTGGCGATCGGCAGCCGCTACGTGCCCGGCGGCGTCACGGAGAACTGGCCGTGGAGTCGGCGCTGGCTGTCGCGGTGGGGCAACCGGTACGCCGCGGGGGTGCTCGGACTCGCCGTCAACGATGCCACGGCGGGGTACCGGGCCTACCGAGCGACGGCACTGACGGCGATGGACTTCGAGACCGTCACGGCCGAGGGCTACGGGTTCCAGATCGAGATGACCCACCGCCTCGTGCGCGCCGGTGGTCGCATCGTCGAGTTCCCGATCGCCTTCCGCGAGCGACGGGCTGGGGCGTCCAAGCTGTCGCAGGGCATCGTTGGGGAGGCCGTCGGGCTCGTCGCCCGCCTCTGGGTCGCCGACCGACGCGGTCGCCGCACCCGCCGCCGCCTGTCCGGGTGACCGGCCGGGACCCGGGCCGACCGCCGCGGGATCTGGGCGCGTTCTTCGCGACTCTCGGAAATTCCTGCACCCAGAACCGGCCCGTCGGAAGGATCGCTGCCCAGATGTACGGCAGCGCGACGGGCAGACTCACAGCATCCGCACGATCCTGCACGTCGACATGGACGCCTTCTTCGTCGCCGTCGAGCTGCGTCGGCGACCGGAGCTGCGCGGCCGTCCGGTGGTCGTGGGCGGCACCGGCCGCCGGGGCGTCGTCGCCGCCGCCTCGTACGAGGCCCGTCGCTACGGCGTGTTCTCGGCGATGCCGTCGATGACGGCCAGGCGACTGTGCCCCGACGCCGTGTTCCTGCCAGGTGACCATGCGGCGTATGCCGCGGCGAGCCGTGACGTCCACGCCATCTTCGCCACCGTCACGCCGCTGATCGAGCCGCTGGCGCTGGACGAGGCGTTCCTCGACGTCACCGGGGCCCGGGCGCGACTCGGTGACGGCGCCGCCATCGCCCACCAGTTGCGCGGCGACATCAGCGATCAGCTCGGCTTGGCCTGCTCCGTGGGGGTGGCCGGCAACAAGTTCCTGGCCAAGCTGGCGTCCGTCGACGCCAAACCCCGGGCGACCCCTGACGGGATCGAGCCGGGGTGGGGCGTCTTCGAGGTACGTCCAGGTGAGGAGCTGGGCTACCTGCACCCGCTGCCCGTCACCCGCCTGTGGGGCGTCGGCCCGGCGACGCAGCAGCGGCTGGCCCGCATGGGTGTGACCACCGTCGGGGATCTTGCCGCGCTGGAACCGGTCGCCGTGCTCTCTGCCATCGGGCGGGCCCACGGCCAGCACCTGCTCGACCTCGCCGCCGGCCGCGACGACCGGCCGGTGGAACCGGACCGGGACGTGAAGTCCATCAGCCACGAGGAGACGTTCGCCTTCGACCTCCACGAGCTCGCCGATCTCCGCCGGGAGCTGGTCCGCCTGGCCGACGCCGTGGCGGCACGGCTGCGGCACCACGATCTCGGCGCCCGGACGTTCACGCTCAAGGTGCGCGACGGCGGGTTCACGACCACGACCCGCGCCGTCACGTTGCCGGGCTCGATCGACACCGCGCCCGCCATCGTCGCGGCGACGGTGCCGCTGCTGGGTGCCGTCGACCTCGCCGCCGGGGTTCGCCTGCTCGGCCTGGCGGCCTCGAAGTTCGCACCCCCCGCCGAGCAGCTGGCGCTCGAGCTGGGCGACGACACGACCCCCGACGTGCCGGGTCAATGGCGCGTCGCCAGCCTGGCCATTGACGGTGTTCGGGAGCGCTTCGGCGACGCCGCCATCGGCCCGGCCAGCAGTGTGGCCACCGGTCCTGACGGGAAACCGGCAGTGCGGCTGGTCCGCGCCGGAGCGCAGCAGTGGGGGCCGGACCACGGCCCGGTGGCCCCTCCGCCCGCAGATTCCGGCGACCCGGGCGAATCGGGGGATGCCCTGCGTTGAGAGATGGCCCCGAACATGTGATGATGGTGCGGATGCCGCTCTCCGAGCACGAACAGCGGATCCTCCGCCAGATCGAGCAACACCTCGAGCAGGACCCGACGTTCGCGACGCGTGGCTACCGCGTCGCTCGGCACCGCCTCGTCCTGCTGATCATCGGGCTCCTCGGCGCCATCGTGCTCACCGTGCTCGGCCTGTCGGTCAGCTTCTGGGTGGCCTTCGGCGGCTTCCTGGTCGTCCTGATCATCGCCGTGGCGCTGGAGCGGGAGATCCGGCTGCTCGCTCGAGAGCGTCTCGGCACGTTGCCGATCAGCGCGTGGCTGGGCGGAGCCCGGCGTCGCGGCCCGCGTCAAGAGTCGACGGACTGACGAACCGGGCGGTCCGGCCGAGTCAGCCGCGCACTGACCTCGGCCCTACCTCCAGACCGTGAAGTACCGGCGCAGGCGACCGCCCGCCGTCATCGCGTCGGCGGCGATCCGCTCGACCTGGCGGCACCACCGCCGCGGTCCGGACTCGCCTGGGATCGCTGGCACGACGATCTGCTGCACCTCCTCGTCGGAGGCGTAGGCGGCCTCGGTGGCCAACACGGCGAGCGACTGCAAGGGCCGAGCGGCGACCGGCAGCTTGGGCGCCGCCGCATGGGCCTGCTCGATCGGCGTGCGCGACGGGTCGACGTGGAACCCCGTCGCCTGGACGGCACCGATGGCGCGATCCCAGAGATCCTCGATCTCCGCCGCCGCTTCGGTGTGGGGGTGGCGACGGCGCCACCGGCGGACCACCGCGGGCGCCGCTGCGGCGGCGGCCACCGCGGCGAGGATGCCGAGGACCAGGTTCCACGCGAGTTGCCGGCCTGGCACCGTGACGGTGAACGGCTGGATCGCCGGCTGCGCCTCGGTCACCCCAGGCTGCGGAGGGACTGCAGGCGGCAGCGTGGTCTCCGGTGCGACCACCGGAGCCTGCACCTCGCCGGTGGCCAGCTCACCCGGGGTCGGCAACGACTCGTCCTGGGCCGGGGCGACGCCGGTGTGCGACTCGGCCCCCGGTGCGCCACGGCCCGGTGTCGGCTCGAAAGGCACCCAACCGAACTGGTCGAACCACACCTCGGGCCAGGCGTGGGCATTGCGGCCGAGCACCGACCGCGTGCCGTCGGGCTGCAGCAACCCGGGCGTGAAGCCGACAGCGACCCGAGCCGGGATGCCGAGCGAGCGGGCCATCGCGGCGAAGGTCCCGGCGAACTGCTCGCAGTAGCCGATGCGCTGGCGGAGGAACGCCTCGATGGCCGAGTTCCCGTGCCCCTGCGGGATGTCGATGCTGTATTCGAACTCCGAACGGAACCAGTTCTGCAGCGTCAGCGCGCTGTCATAGGCCGATGTCGACCCGGCGGTGACGACCCGCGCCTGCTCCCGCACAGAGCTGGGGAAGTCGTCCGGCAGCTCCAGGTAGATCGGATCAGGCGGCTGCGACGACGTCGAACCGCGCAGCTCCTCCGGGCTGAAGCTGGGCATCGCCGAGACGATCTGGAAGCGGTCGCCGGCGGCCAGCGGTTGGTCGATCTTGACCAGCGTCGACGTCTCGGCGTTCCACCGCAGGTCGTCGCCGGACGCGGCGACGGGTTCCGCCGCCGCCGGCACGAGCGGCCCGCTCAGCGCGCTGATCACGAGCTCCTGGCGGTTCTCCGTCGATCCGGGACGAGCGTCCTGGAGGCCGCCCTCGACGTCCTCCAGCGAGCGGTCGGGCAAGCCCCACGTGCGACCGTCGAACTCGGGCAGCGCCGTCGCCCGCCAGTACGCCGGTGCGGACGCACCGACCACGAACAGCTCCGCCGCCGAGCGGTTGACGAGGCGCGACCGGATGTCGACCAGCGGGCTGAGCACTTCGGTGACCCCGCCACCCTCGTTGCGGGTGTCGACGAGCGCTTCGGCGGTCGCGCCCGGCAGGCGCGGACCGATGACCCACGCCGCCAGCACGACGAGTCCTCCGGCAACGGCGGCCGCCGGCAGGATGGTGGTCAATGGGTGGCGCGGGCGGCCGAGCAGCGTTCGGGGGGCCGTCGTGCCCCGCGCCCGCAGCAGCGCGGCGGCCAGGAAACCGGCGGCGACGAGGGCCAGGGTCAGCGGGATGCGAGAGCGGTCGGCGCCGAGCGCGGCGACGAAGACGAACAGCACGGCACCGGGGACCAGCGCTTCGCCGCGGGCGTGGGCGCGGAACGCAAACGTGTCGCTGGCGAAGACGACGAACGCCGCACCGATCGAGGCCAGCAACGCCCACCCACCGACGTACTCGACCGGCGCCACGGCGACTCGGAACTGGTCGCGCACGAGCGCCAGGTCGGCCGAGGCGACGTCCCACGTGGTCGTCGTCGGCAGCCACGAACTGAACGTCGCCGGGTAGTGGAGGTAGCCGACGGTCCAGATCAGCGCCAGCAAGGTGGCGATGACGGCGACGGCGCCCGGTACCGGCAGGCGGCGTAGCACGAGCGAGGCGCCGTGGCCGACGACGACGATGATCACGGCGTCGCCGACGAACTCCCAATCACCGAAGACCCGGGCGAACCCGAGCGCGGCGATCAGCGAGTAGAGGGCCAGGCCGAGCGTCGCCGCCACGTCGAGTCCGGCGTTGACGCTGGCGTATCGGCGGGACGGCCCCTCTGCGGCGGCGCCGCCGGGGCGCGTCGACGCTGGCCCGGCGTCGGGTCCGGCCGGACGAACGAGCGTCGGAGCGGTCATTGGCCGGGACCAAGACCTCGTTGTGGCGTCGCCATTGCGGCGGTGGCGCACGGCCTCGTACGCCGACGCCGGCGAGGAGCTCCCACCCGGCGAGGAAGGCCGCCTCGGTCCGCGCGTCGACGGCGAGCAGCCCGGCCCGCGCCGGTCGGTCCATGGTGAAGACGCCGACGGACGTCAGCGTGGATCGGCGACCCGCTCGAGGGCCGCCCATGCCGCCGACGACGACGCTGGGGTGATCGTGATGACCAGCCCGAGACCCTCGCCAGGATCACGCTCCACCGGCACCGTCTCGCCCCGACTGGTGGCGACGCGGGCCAGCAGATGGAGCGTTTGGGCGGCAACGTCAGGGCCACGCAGATCGGCGCCGTCGGTCGTCACGAAGCGGGTCGTCAGACCGGCTCGATCGGCGCTGTGCACGATGCTGGCGGCGGCGGTGACCGCCCGCTCGAAGGCTTCCTCGCCGTCCGCGCCAGCCGGGACATGCTGGTCGAGCAGCACGAGACAGCGACGCAGACCCTCGACGGTGTGCTGGCGGACCTTGAGCTGCTCGGAGCGGGCCGACGCTCGCCAGTGGATCGATCGCGGCTCGTCGCCGTCGATGTAGTCGCGCAAGCTGTGGAAATCGCCGGGGCCGAGCCGTTGCGCCAGGGCCAGGAGGTGACGTCCGAGCACGCCCTGGCCGAGCGCCGGCATGTCGAGCAGGTGGGCGCGGGGTGAGACGAGCAGCTCCTCCGTCCCGGCCACGACGCTGATCGAGCGAGCCAGGCCGATGACGTCGTGGCGGACGGCGGTGAGCGGCCCGATCGTCAGCACACCACGCCGCTCCGTCGGGATCCGGTAGCCGGCGCTCACGGCGGCATCGAGCGGCAGCGGGGCCACGGTCATGCGGGCCGTTCGATCGACGCCCACGGGCTCGATGAGCTCGAAGCTGGGGGAGGCAGGGAAACCAACCTGCTGGACGAGCACCTCGACACGGCCGACGTCGCCGGCCGTCAGGACCGACGGCCGGATCCACCGGTGCACCTCGACGCGGGGGCGCCGGACGACGACGGTGAGGTAGGCGAGCACGACGGCGGCGGCCATTGCCGCGCCGATCACGAACAGCTCGATGACGCCGAACAGGCGGCCGACGACGACGGCGATCACCGCGCCGGCCATGACCATCCAGCCCTGGCGGGTCGGCCTGGCGCGCATCTGGATCAGCGCGAAGTGGGGACGACCACGTCGGCGAGGATCTCCCCGACGGCGTCGATCGGATCGAGTCGAGCTCCACGGTCCGTGCGCAGCAGGAGGCGGTGGGCCAGCGCCGGCACGGCCATCGTCTTCACGTCGTCGGGCGTGGCGTACCGTCGCCCCCTGGCGGCGGCATGGGCCCGCGCCGCGGCGGCCAGCTGCAACGTGGCGCGTGGTGAGAGTCCGAGCTCGATGGCGGGGTGGCGTCGACTGGCTTCGGCGATATCGACGAGGTAGGCCTTGAGGGCGTCGGCCATGAACACGGCGCGGACGGCCTCGATCATCGACATCATCTCGGCCGCCGACACGACCGGTGCCAGCTTGGGGAGGGAGTCGATGGCGCCCCGCCCGTCGAGGATCGACATCTCGGCCGACCGTCCCGGGTAGCCGAGGGCGATCCGCAGCAGGAACCGGTCGAGCTGGCTCTCGGGCAGCCGGTACGTGCCCTCCTGGTCGACCGGGTTCTGCGTGGCGATGACCATGAACGGCGGCTCGAGGGGCCGTGTCGCGCCGTCGACGGTGATCTGCCGCTCCTCCATCGCCTCCAGCAACGCCGACTGGGTCTTCGGTGACGCCCGGTTGATCTCGTCGGCGAGGACGATGTTGGCGAACAGCGGCCCGGGCTGGAACCGGAACTGCTCGTTGGAGCGCTGGTAGATGCTGACGCCGACGAGATCGGCGGGCAGCAGGTCGGGAGTGAACTGAACCCGCTTCCAACTGCAGTCGATGGACGCCGCGAGGGCCTTGGCCAGACTCGTCTTGCCGACGCCGGGCACGTCCTCGATCAGCAGGTGACCCTCGGCGAGGAGGCACATGACGGCCATCTCGATCGGCTCCATCTTGCCGTGGACGACCTGCGCCATGTTGGCCGTCACGGCGTCGAACAACGACGCGAAGCGCGAGCTGGCGCCCTCGGTGGCGGGGACGTCGCTGCTCAACGCGCGACTCTGGGAGACGGTCACGACGCTGAAGGGTAGACGGTCAAAGGCTCGGCTCCCCTGTCGCCACCGGCGTACACCTGACCGGCGCCGCCGACGGCCCGTGGTACGCGTCGTCACCGTGACCACGTTCCTCGCCATCGACGTGGCCAACGACCGGTTGGCCGCCGGCGTCGTCGACGAGCTCGGCGAGGTCATCGTCCACGATCGGGTCACGACGCCGCCTCGAGACGTGTGGCCGGCCCTCCATCGTCTGGTCCGTCGCGTCGTCGCTGCCCGGCCGGACGACATCGAGGCGCCCATCGCCTGCGGCGTCAGTTGCGAGGGCCCGATCGATGTGGAGAGCGGTACGGTCACGCCGCTGCACCTCCCGATCTGGCAGCAGTTCGAGCTGCGCGAGCGGGTCAGCGATCTGACCGGGCTGCCGACGGTGCTCGGGCCGGCGGCCCACGGTCGCGTGCTCGCCGAGCACTGGGTCGGCGGCGCCCAGCAGGTCCGGGACGTGATGGTGTTGTTGGCGTCGGACGCCGTGGAGGCCGGCATCATCTGCAGCGGTCGCCTGCTGCGCGGCGGCCATGGCAACGCCGGTCAGATCGGACACGTGGTCGTCGAGCCCGACGGCCGCCCGTGCCCCTGTGGCGGGTCCGGCTGCCTCACCGCCTACGCCTCGTCGTCAGCGATCGAAGACGAGACCAACCGACCGCTACAGCGCGCACCGGCGTCGATCATCGATCGCACCGGCGCGATGATCGGCCGGGCTGTCGCCTCCACGGTGGCCGTGTTCGACCTCCGCCTCGTGCTGCTGACGGGCGCCGTGCCGGCGGCCTTCGGCGCGCCGCTGGTCGATGCCGCCCGCCGTGAGCTCGATCAGCGCAGCCGCCTCGCCCACGTGCGAGCCGGGGCCGACCGCGCCGAGCACCGCGTCCACCTCGATGTCACGGCGCTCGGATCGGAGGCCCCGCTGGTCGGTGCCGCCGGACTGGCCCGCTGGCAGCTGGCACAGGTGTCGCCAGTAGTTTGAGCGCCGATGCACCCGACCTACGACGAGGACGCCGACGCCTATCGCGACAAGGTTCAGGCCTTCCTCGCCGAGAAGCTGCCCGCCCACTGGGGTGGCATCGGCCGCCTCGATGGTGACGAGCTGACGGAGTTCGTCTCGTGGTGGCGTGGTGTGCTGTACGAGGCGGGGTACCTCGCTCCCGGGTGGCCGATCGAGTACGGCGGCGCCGGCCTGTCCTCGCTCGAGCAGGTGATCATCGCCGAAGAGTTCGCCAGGGCCGGCGTCCCGACCGGTGGGCCGAACGACGTGTTCGGCATCCAGATGCTCGGCAACACACTGCTCGTGTGGGGGACCGACGAGCAGAAGGCGCACTTCCTCCCCCGGATCCTGTCGGGCGAGGACACGTGGTGCCAGGGCTACTCGGAGCCCAACGCCGGTTCCGATCTGGGCAGCCTGGCCCTGCGCGCCACGCTGGACGGTGACCAGTGGGTCCTCAACGGCCAGAAGATCTGGACCTCGGCCGGGCACTTGGCCGACCACATCTTCACGCTCGCCCGCACCGATCCCGACGCGCCGAAGCACAAGGGGATCTCCTTCCTGCTCGTCGACCTGCGCCAGCCCGGCATCGAGGTGCGGCCGATCCGCATGATCTCCGGTGCCAGCGAGTTCAACGAGGTGTTCTACACCGACGCCGTCTGCCCCAAGGGCGAGGTCGTCGGCGGCGTCAACAACGGGTGGGCCGTGGCGATGAGCCTGCTCGGGTACGAACGCGGCGAATCGGCTGCGACGATGCCGATCCGCTTCCAGGCGGAGCTCGATCGGTTGCTGGTGCTGGCCAAGGAGCGCGGCGTCCACGACGACCCGCTGATCCGCCAGCGGCTGGCCTGGTGTCACAGCAAGGTGCAGATCATGCGCTACCTCGGGATGCGCACGCTGACCCGGTTCCTGGCCGGCCATCACCCTGGCCCTGACGCCGCCATCACGAAGCTGTACTGGAGCGAGTACCACCGGGTCGTCAGCGAGCTGGCCGTCGACATCCTCGGCGCCGACGCGCTCACGCCGTCCGGCCGCCGCCCGTCCAGTGCGTTCCAGACCGACGACGCCGGCGCCCCCGAACTCCTCCGCGTCGTGGGTCGACACGTTCCTCAACGCGCGGGCCGGCACCATCTACGCCGGTTCGTCGCAGATCCAGCGCAACATCATCGGCGAGATGGTCCTCGGGCTGCCCAAGGAGCCGCGACCGGCGTGAGTCCACGGTGATCTCGATCGTCGGCGCCGTGGCCCGGCGTCCGCGCCTGTGGCCCGTCGCGCTGCAGCAGTGGCGGCGGATGGTGCCGACCAGTTGGTGGCGCCGGTGGCCGTTCCTCCCCGTACCGACCGACGGAGTACCTGGCGTTTCGCCGGCTGACGCAGTACGGCGATACCGAGACCAGCGTGTCGCCCGCCGATGTGGTGAACTACCTGGCGTGGTGCAGGTCATGTCGGGACGGGCGGTGAAGCGGAGACGCACGGGGTAGCGATGCGGAGCGCGCTCGTCCTCAACGCCAGCTACGAGCCGCTCAGCGTGGTCGCCGCGCGCCGGGCCGCCTGCCTGGTGCTGGCCGACAAGGCCGATGTCATCGAAGCCGACGGTACCCAGCTGCGGTCGCCGTCGATCTCGCTGCCGAACCCACTGGTCATCCGGCTGCGGTACATGGTCAAGGTTCCGTACCACCGACGGACGGCACTCTCTCGGCGCGCCGTCTTCGCCCGTGACGACTATCGATGCCAGTACTGCGGGCGGGTCGCCGACTCGATCGACCACGTCCTGCCGCGATCGTGCGGCGGTGAGCACATCTGGGAGAACGTCGCGGCGGCCTGCCGCCCGTGCAACCTCGCCAAGCGTGACCGGACGCCGGACGAGGCGGGGATGCGCCTCGCCCGTCCGTGCCGGGCGCCCCGGTCGAGCGCGTGGGTCGTGGTCAGCGTGGCGCGTGTCCCCGAGGCGTGGAAGCCGTACTTGGCGATCGCTTCCTGACTGTCGCCGAAACGTGGACCAGGCACGCGGGCCACGAGGGTCGGTCGTCGGCCGCCGTGGGTCGGCGGGTTCGTTCCACGCCCTCCCGCTGCCGGATCCCGTGGCCCTCGAGGTGTGGTCGTTCGAGGTGGAGCAGCCGGCCGTGGTGCTGGGTTCGGCGCAGTCGGACGACGTCGTCGATGTGGTGGCCTGTCGCCGCGCCGGCGTGGAGGTCGTCCGCCGGCGCAGCGGCGGCGGTGCGGTACTGCTCGAGCCTGGAGCGATCGTGTGGTTCGACGTCATCGTCCCGGCGGCTCGGCTGCGCGCCGAGGGGGTCGGCGACGACGTGTCCCGTTCGATGGTGTGGCTCGGGGCGCACGTCGTCGCCGGGCTGGACGCCCTTGGGCTCGTGGGCGTCAGCGTGCACGCCGGCCGCATGGTGACGTCGCGGTGGTCGACGCTGGTCTGCTTCGCCGGGCTCGGCCCCGGCGAGGTGGTCCTCGACGGCGACAAGCTCGTCGGCATCAGTCAACGCCGCACGCGTGCCGGCGCGCGGTTCCAGTGCGCCGTCCACGCTCGCTGGTCGCCCGGACGGCTCGGCGAGCTGCTCCTCGCCCGGCCGGCCGACCTCCCGCCAGTGGCCACCCTGCCGGCCAACATCGCGGCAGCACTCCCAGCGGAGGTGGCCAACAGCCTTGTGGACCGCGGCGCCGGCTGACGGCCGTCAGGCGCCGGTGACGTCGACCGTGAACGTCAACGTCGTGCCGCTCGAGGAGTTCGTCAGCGTGACCTCGGTGCTGCCGACCGCCGTCGCCTGGAGGCCGGGGTTGAACTGCGCGCCTCCCTCCTCGCGGCCGGGCGTGAACGACACGACGGCCGGATCGGCGATCGTGGCTTCCCAGTCAGTGAACGTCTCCTCGTCGCCGGTGATGTCGACCGTGCCGCCCTCGGGCACCTCGACCGTCGTGCCATCGAGCGAACCGACGTCGACGATCACTGGGGGCAGCACATTGCTCGACGCCGACACCGTTGTCGCTGACGAGTCGTCATCGTCGTCGGAACAGGCGACGAGCGGGCTGGCGATCAGCAGCGCCATCGCCGCCCATCGAATGGTTGTCTGCCTGGTCATCACGTCTCCCACGGTCGGCTGCGCCAACCTCTATAGCAGGACGTCCGGGTGCGCGCTTTGGATCTGGGCGCAGATCGTCCCGGATTCCGCAACGATCTGCACCCAGATCGTTGACCCTGCCTCGCTTCGCTCGTCAGGGCGAGGGGTTGCCGCTCACCTCGACGGTGGCGCCATCGACGGCGCGCACGGGCCAGCCGCGATCGGCGAGCACGCCGGGACGGGCCAGTGCCACGACGGCCCCGCCCCAGCCGCCGCCGGTGATCCGCGCCCCGAGCACGCCGGTCACGGCCCGCAGCTCGTCGCACAGCACGTCGATGGTCGGCGTCGACGACTCGTAGTCGTCGCGCAGGCTGCGGTGGCTGGCGTCCATGATCCGTCCGCCGTCAGCGAGGTGACCGGCGGCGAGTGCTGCGGCGAACTCGCCCACTCGTGCGTTCTCGCTGACGACATGTCGTGCCCGGCGGCGCACCGTCGGGTCGACGATGCGCTCGACGTCGGCCAGGGAGGCCGTCCGCAGCGGGCCGATCTCCGCCTCGGCACGCCGGCACTCGGCGACCCGATCGGAGTAGCCGGTGGCGACGAGATCGCGTGGGCTGCCGGGGACGACGACGAACTCGGCCTCCTCGGGCGGCGGCAGCGGTGTCGGCGTGACGAGGTTGGTGGAACAGTCGAGGAGCAGGGCGTGCCCGGCGACGCCGAGGATCGAGGCCAGTTGGTCGAGCAGGCCGGTCGGGACGCCCCGTGCCTCGTGCTCGGCGTCCCGGCACAGCATCGCCAGCGCCAGCGGGTCGAGGCCGTCCGCCCCGAGTGCCAGTGCCGTCGCGACCTCCAGCGCGGCGCTCGACGACAGCCCGGCGCCGATCGGTAGGTCGGAGTGGACGACGCCGGCGAACCCGTGGGGGAGGTCGAGCCGTTTGGACACTGCGGCGACGTACCGCCCCCATTCGTGCTCGGCGCCCGCGCCGCCGCCGTCGGGGGTGACCTCGACGACGCCCGCTTCGGCGTCGCTGCGCAGCGTGATGACCCGGCTGCTGGGGTCGCGCTGCCCGGCAACCTCGACCCAGCGGTCGATGGCCATTGGCAAGCAGAGCCCGCCCGTGTAGTCGGTGTGGTCGCCGATCAGATTGACGCGGCCGGGCGCCCGGGCGACGACGGTGGTCATCGGGCGGGCTGGATCTGCGGGACGGTGGCGGTGCGCCAGTGCCGTGGCGCCACGTCGATGCCGGCCAGGCGGGCGGCGCTGACCTCGGGCACGGTGTCGTTGATGAACACGCCGAGCACGGTCTCCACGCTGGCCCGGACCTTGAGGCGGTCGGCGCCGCGGTGGGGCGGCAGGAACTCGACGTGGAGGTGCCAATCGTCCGTCCCGCCGGCCGGCGACTCCTGCACGCCCATCATGTAGGGCAGCTCCATCCCGTACAGCCGGTCGTAGCGGGCGACGACGTCGTGGAGGGCGGCGGCGAGGTCGATCGCCTGCGCGTCGGTCAGGTCGGTCAGGCGTCCGAGGCCGTGCGGACGGGCCCGCACGTGCACTTCGAAGGGCCAGCGCGGGGCGTACGGCACGGCGACCGAGAACGTGTCGTTGGCGACGATCCGACGGTCCACCTCCTCGGCGACCAGCGTGCAGCCGAGGCAGCGCTGCTCGTCGCGCACGATGCGCGGCGTGCTGGGAGAGCTTGGTCCGGATCGTCGGCGGGAGGTGCCCGAAGGCGTACAGCTGGCCGTGCAGGTGATCGAGCGTGGCCCCGACTGCCGCGCCGCGGTTCTCGAACGCCATGACGTAGTCGTAGCCGTCGTCCCACAACGCGCCGGTGCGCTCCCGGAGCACGGCGACGAGCTCGAGCAGCTGCCCTTCTGACAGCTCGGTGAGCGAACGGCGGGAGTGGTCGGACGTGTACACGACGACCTGACATCGTCCGATCGACGCGGCGGTGAGGGGGCCACCGACCGGCGGCGCGGTCGGTGAGAGTGACGGGAATCGGTTGTCGAACACGGCCACCTCGAAGGGCCACGGCAGCTCGGGTCCGCCTGGGCACAGTGGACACGGACCGTCCGCGCTCGCGCCGACGTTCCCGCCAGGCCGTGTGTTGCGGCTCGGCGAGATCAGCACCCACGAACCGGTGAGCCGATCGAACCGCCGGTGCAGCAGGGATTGATCCCCGGCGCCCGTGGCCGGCTGGTGCTCGAGCGACCCGTCGAGTTGGCCGTAGACGTAGAACCGTCGGCCGTCGGGGTGGCGCAGCTCGCAGCGCTCGAGGACGGCCCGCGCAACTGTCATGTCACGTCTCCACGAGGTGGAGCAAGATCGCCGACTCGGGGTTCATCACGGGCAGCTGGATGCCATGGGCGGCGAGCTGGTGCCCGCTGAGCACGACGCCTTCGTCGAGCCAGCCAGGCGCGCCGCGGTACCGCGGCGCCCGGCCCGGGAGCGGCACGACCTCGACGCGGTACCGGCGCGCCGCGTCGAGACCGGGGAGCCGCAGCGGTGACGGTGTGAGCGCCGGCGCGGTGCGCAGCTGCACGTACGTCACGAGTGCCTCGGAGCGGTCGGGGGCGTAGATGCCGTAGGCCATCGCGTGGTCCCCCTGCTCATCGAAGCGAACGACGTCGCCGCTGTGGATGAGCGGGCGATGGCGCTTGTGCAGGTTGATCGCCTCCCGCAGGTCGTCGAGCTCGCCGCCGGTGAGCTCGAGCAGGTTCCACTCGACGCCGAAGTGACCGAACAACGCCGTCACCGCACGGAACGAGAGGTCGTGGGTGCGACCCGTGGTGTGGGAACGGGTGGCACCGATGTGGGCACCCATCATCTCGGGAGGGACGAACATCGTCATGCCGGCTTGGATGACTTGGCGCTCCAGGGCATCGTTGCAGTCGCTGGTCCAGACGCGCTCCGTGCGTTCGAGGATGGCGAGGTCGACGCGACCGCCGCCCGAGGCGCAACTCTCGAACTCGACGCCAGGATGGGCGGCGCGCAACTCGTCGAGAAGCCGGTACGTGGCCAGCACTTGGGCATGGGTGCCGGCGCGACCGTCGGCACCGGAACCTTGCACGAGGTCGCGGTTCATGTCCCACTTGACGTAGGAGATGGGATGATCTGCAAGCAGGGCGTCGAGCTGCTCGAAGACATGGGCGAAGGCCTCGGGCCGGGCCAAGTCGAGCACGAGCTGGGAACGGCCGAGCACGGGCTCGTACCCCGCCGTGGTGAGCGCCCACTCGGGGTGCTTGCGGTACAGCTCGCTGTCGGGGTTGACCATCTCCGGTTCGACCCAGATGCCGAAGTCCATTCCCGACGCGCGGACGTGTTGGATCAGCCCGTCCAGACCGCCTGGATGGACGTCGGGCGAGATCCACCAGTCGCCCAGCCCACGCGTGTCGTCACGACGGCTGGAGAACCAGCCGTCGTCGAGCACGAAGCGCTCGATCCCGACCTCGGCGGCCACGTCGACGAGCCGCAACAGCCGGTCGCGGTCGTGGTCGAAGTACACCGCTTCCCACGAGTTGAGGACCACCGGCCGCGTCGTGCGGGGGTGTTGCGGGCGGGCCCGCATCCATTGGTGCCACGCGTGGGTGGCCGCCGTCAGCCCAGCCGGCGAGTGGACACCGTGCACCCAGGGCGTGACGTACGAACCGCCCGGTTCGATCGTCACCTCCCCGGGGTGCAGCAGCTCGCCCAGCTGCACCGCCGTACGTCCATCGCTCAGCGACTCGGCGAGCACGGTGGCGTTCCCGCTCCACGCCAGGTGCAGACCCCACACCTCGCCCGACCACTCCCCGAACCCGGGTGTTCCGGCCCAGACGATCGGGACCGAGTCGTGGGACGTGCGCCCGCTGCGGTTCTCGGCGATCACGCAGGCCGCGCCGTCACCCCACGCCTGGCGCCGCGGGTGGAACTCGCGGCACCAGCGCCCGTTGTAGGTCATCAGCTCTCGCGCCCGAGGCGGGAGCGGCACCGCCAGCGAGAGTCCGTCGAGTAGGTATGGCTGGCCGGCGGTCTCGGTGAGGGTGGCCCTGATCCGCAGCATCCCCGTGCGCTCGTCGAGCTCGATCTCGGTGGTCAGCTGCAGGTCGGCGACGTCGTCGCGGCCGATCACGACGATGCGCTGTCGCTCGGCCCGGACGTCCGCGGTGCCGAACCGGGGCGACCACGCCGTGCCGTCGACGCGGCGACCGCGCAGCCCGGGCCGGCCGCGGTACCCCGAGCCGTGTTCGGCGACGGCGGTGAGCGGGGCGACGACGTCGAGCCCGCCCTCGGTGACCGGTCGCTCGAGGGCGCGCACTGATGCGGCCAGGTCGTCGTCCGACCCGAGCGACGACCCCCAGTGGACGATGCTGGGAGCGCCCGTCCTGGTGTCGACCACGAGGCTGACTCCGGCGCCGTGAAGGTGGATGAGGTCATCGTCGCTCATGACGTGCCCATCTGGTGCGCCATCGAGACAGCCATGTCGTCATCCTCCCACCGACGACCTGTCGAGCCGAGATCGGTGAGTCCTCCGGGCAGACGTCCGCCCGCTCCGCTCACCGATCACCTCGGGACCGCGCTTGACCTGGCGGGGGTGGCGCCCACAACCGCCCATGCCTTGGTGCCCAGTGGGGAGGAAAGGTTGACAGTGGGGTGAATTGGGGGGCAAAGTGGGGAGCGGTGGGGATGGTTCCGGGTCCCCAACGAGGCAGCCCGACCGGGACGTTGAGCGAGAAAGGTGCGGCCTGTCGCGATGTTCGTCGGCGTCCACGAACGTCAACTCGACGACAAGGGCCGCCTCGCTCTCCCGTCCGCCTTCCGGGCCCTCCTCGACGACAGCTGCTACCTCGTGTACGGCGACGACCGGTGCGTCAACGTCTTCGCCCGGCAGGACTTCGAGCGGATGGCCCAGGACGTCATCGAGCAGGTCCGCCACGGTGAGATGAGCCGGGCCGCCCGGCGGGCCCTCGCCCACTCGGCCACGCTCGTCACGCTCGACAAGCAGGGCCGCGTGACGATCGACGACAAGCTGCGCACGTACGCCCGCCTGGAGCCGGGCTCCCGCGTCGTCGTGTCGGGCAACCTCGATCGCGCCGAGGTGTGGTGCGAGGAGCTCTACGAACGCGTCGCCGCCACGGGCCGCGGCGAACTGGCTGGCGGGCAGGAATGAACGCTGTGTTCCTCCACCGTCCGGTGATGCGCGACGCGATCGTCGAGGTGTTCGCCAGCGTGCCGCCCGGCGTCGTCGTGGACGCCACGCTCGGCGGCGGCGGTCATGCCGAGGCCCTCCTGGACAGCCGGGTCGATCTCGAGGTGCTCGGCATCGACCGCGACGGCGAAGCGATCACCGCCGCGATGGAGCGGCTCGAGCGCTTCGGCGCCGCTTCCGCGCCGTCCGCGGTCGCTTCGACGACCTGCCAGCACCTGGCTGACGAGCTGCTGCGCCGGTGGCGGCCTCAGCGGAGCGCTCTTCGACCTCGGCGTGTCCTCGCCGCAGCTCGACGAGCCCGAGCGCGGGTTCTCGTACCGCAACGATGGTCCCCTCGACATGCGCATGGACACGTCGGCGACGTGGTCGGCGGCCGACGTGGTCAACGGCTACGACGCCGCGGAGCTGGCCCGCGTCCTGCGGGTCTACGGCGACGAGCGATTCGCCACTCGCATCGCCAGGGCCATCGTCGCCGCCCGTCCCGTGCAGTCGACGGTCGAGCTGGCGGGGATCGTGACCGCAGCCATCCCCGCCGCCGCCCGGCGCACCGGGGGGCACCCGGCCAAGCGCACGTTCCAGGCGATCAGGGTCGAGGTCAACGGCGAGCTCGAGGTCCTGCCGGCGGCCCTCGACGCAGCGATCGAGCTGACGGCACCGGGTGGACGCATCGCCGTCCTCTCGTACCACTCAGGTGAAGACCGCATCGTCAAGGAGCGGTTCCGTCAGGCGACCGGCGCCTGCGAGTGCCCACCAGGGCTCCCGTGCAGCTGCGGCGCGGTGCGGACAGTGCGGCTGGTGCGGGCGCCGCGCCGCCCATCGGCCGAGGAGTCCGCATCCAACCCGCGGGCGTCGTCGGCTCGACTGCGGGTGGCCGAGCGAGTCGAGGGACCGAGCTGATGGCCGCCACCCTGCCCGCCCGGCCGGTCGTCGAGACCGTCGACGCGGCGCCCGGGCGGCGACGCGTCCGGAGGCGCCGTCGTCCGCTCGACGAGGCACGGCGCACCGAAGCGGCCGAGCACAGCGCCATCGACACGGCCCGAGCTGCGCCTGGTGCCGCGGCCCCGGCTGGCGATCAACGCCGCGCTCGGTGCTCGTGGGAATCATCGTGGCGCTGATGCTCGCCGCCGTCGTGCTGCACACGCGGCTGGCCGAACGGCAGCTGGAGATCGACCGATTGGAAGCCGCCGTCACCGAGGCCCGCGAGCGTTTCGACGTGCTGCGGCAGCAGCGCGCCGAGCTGCGTTCCCCGACTCGGCTGTCGCTGGCCAGCAGCGACCTCGGCATGCGCGACGCCCCGCTGACCCAGTTCCTTCCCGTCGATCCGGCCACGATGGCCGAGGTGCTGGCCGCCGCCGGCACCATCGACGACGGACCCGGCGCCGCCGAGATCGGGGATCCCCTCGAACAGATCCGCCGCGTCAAGGCGACCGCCGAAGGACAACCATGACCGAACCGCGGCGACGGCGCCCGCGTCGGGTCGACGACGTCGACCACGACGATGGCCGCGTCCGGCGCCGCCGACAGCACGCGCCGACCCGCCGAGCTGCCACGGCAGGTCGGCGCCATGGCGGGCCGTCGGGCCGATCCGCCCCGGTCCCGACGGCCCGCCGCGCCTCGCCCGCAGTCCCGGACCCGCCCACCCGCGCAGACCCGGACCCGCCCACCCGCGCAGTCCCGCAGCCGCCCACCGGCCCGCGGCGGCCGGCGGCCGGTGGCGCCGCGCTCGGACCCGCCCACCCGCGCTGTCACGCACCCGCCCACCCGCGCTGTCACGCACCGCCCGCCCGCGCTGTCGCACGCCACCCGCGCGCGCACCCGCCACCCGCCCGAGGCGGCCGCGCTCGATCAACGACCGCCGCGCCCGGCGTACCGTCGGAGCACGGCGGTCTCGGCTGGCCACGCTGTTCACCGCCGGGCAGCCTCGGCGGCGGCTGATCACGACGCTCATCGCGATGCTGATCATCCTCGCCGCCGTTCTGGTGCGGGTGGCGCTGTTGCAGACGGTCGACGGCGACACGCTGCGCAACGCGGCGTCGCAGCAGTGGACGCGCGACCGGACGCTGGTCGCCCAGCGGGGGGCCATCTTCGACCGCAACGGCGACGAGCTGGCACTGTCGGTGCCGGCCAGCACCGTGGCCGTCAACCCCCGCCAGGTCGAGGATCCGGCGGGCACCGCCGAGATGTTCGCCCGCACGCTCGGGCTCGGCGCGGCGCGACAGATCGAGCTCGAGGCGGCCATGGCGGCGAAGGACCGCGGCTTCGTCTATGTCGCCCGCCAGGTCGACGATGCCAAGGCCCGTCTGCTGGCCGCCCTCGGGCTGGCCGGGGTGACGATCTACCGCGAGGATCGCCGGATCCTGCCTGGCGGCAACACGGGGCGCAGCGTGATCGGGCGCACCGACATCGACGGGAACGGCACGGCCGGCCTCGAGTTGCAATACGACCATGTGCTGCGCGGCGTGCCCGGCGAGTCGACGCTGGAGGTGGCACCTGGCGGACGCTCGATCGCAGGGAGCGAGGAGGTGACCACCGCACCGGTGCCCGGCAACGACATCATGCTGACCATCGATCGGTCGGTTCAGTTCGCCACGGAGCAAGCGCTGCTGCAGCGCGTCGCCGAGACGGGAGCGCGTGGCGGCCAGGCCATCGTCATGGGCTCGAAGACCGGCGAGGTCATCGCCATGGCCTCCGTGCGGATCAACGACGAGGGTGTGTACGAGATCACCACGGGCAACTACGCCGCCGTCGACGCCTACGAGCCCGGCTCGGTGGGCAAGGTGATCACTGTCGCCGGCGCTCTCAACGAGGGCACCGTGACGCCGGAGTCGACGTTCCTCGTGCCGTGGCGCAAGAAGTACACGCTGCGCGGCGACTACCTGACCGACGCTGCACCGCACGACGAGCAGTGGATGAACGTGCAGGACATCCTCGTCAAGTCGTCGAACATCGGGACGATCACCATCTCCGAGACGATGGGCTTCGCCAAGCAGTACGAGTACATGCGGGCGTTCGGCTTCGGCGAGCGGACGGCGCTCGACTTCCCCGACGAATCCGAGGGCATCCTCCACCCGTGGGAGCAGTGGGAGGGCACCGAGAAGTACACCGTCGCCTACGGGCAGTACGTGGCCAGCAGCCCGATCCAGCTGATCGCCGCCGTCAACACCATCGCCAACGACGGCCGCTACGTCGATCCGAAGCTCGTCGCCGGCATCGTCGACCGCACGGGTGAGGTCACGGAGACCCCGCCGTCACCCAGTCCGCGAGGTGGTGCGGCCGCGGATCGCCGAGCAGATGCAGGCGATGATGCGGGAGGTCGTCTGCAGCGGAACGGCCAAGCAGGCCCGTGTGCGACGGCCTGTCGATCGCCGGCAAGACGGGCACGGGCTACATCGCCCAGCCCGGCGGCGGGTACGTCAAGGAAGACGGCACGAAGGACTACTACGCCAGCTTCGTCGGCTTCCTGCCCGCCGAGGACCCGCAGGTCACGATCCTGATCTCGATCGACGACCTCAGATCGGATGCCGAGGACCGCTTCGGCGGCACCGCCTCGGCCCCGGTCTTCCGGGAGCTGGCACCGAGGATCGTTCGACGAGCTCGGCATCCAACCGCCCGCCCGGCTCGACGGGCTGCCCGGAGTGACGCCCGCGGGCGCCGTGCCCGACTTCGCTCGGAGCGCTGGCCGACGCGGTCGGCACCCGCTGGACGCATCGTGCGGTGACGCCGGTACCGCGGTCGTCGGCATGACCCACGACTCCCGGCAGGTCGCGTTCCGGCATGTTGTTCGCCTGCGTGCGCGGCGAGCACGAAGACGGCCACACCCACGCCGCGGCGGCGGTGGCGGCCGGTGCGGCAGCCCTCCTCGTCGACCACGAGATCGCCATCGACGTGCCGCAGCTCGTGGTCGACCGACACCCGGCAGGCGATGGGGCCGGTCGCCGCCCTCGTCAACGGCCGTCCGAGCGAGGCCCTGGCGGTGGTCGGCATCACCGGCACGAACGGCAAGACCACGACGTCGCATCTCCTGGCCGTCGATCCTGCGTGCCGACGGCCGGCCGACGGGCGTGATCGGCACGCTGCCCGGCACCCACACCACGCCGGAGGCGCCGGAGCTGCAGGCGCGCCTCGCCGCCGTTCGGACGACGGGCACGACCGCCGTCGTGATGGAGGTGTCCTCCCACGCCCTGGCGCTCCATCGAGTCGACGGCACCCGGTTCGCCGCAGCGGTCTTCACCAACCTCGGCATCGATCACCTCGACCTGCACGGCTCCATGGAGGAGTACTTCCGGGCCAAGGCCCGGCTGTTCGAGCCGGAGCTGGCCGACGATCGGCGTATCACCAACGTCGACGATGCCGCACGGCCGGCTGCTCGCTCGACGCCGCACACGATCGAGTCGTCCCGTTCTCGCATTGCCGATGCCGACGATGTCGACGTCGACGCCGACCACCATGCGTTCACGTGGCGGGGCCGGCGGATGCACGTCCCGCTCGGCGGTCGCGTTCAACGTGATGAACTCGCTCGCCGCCGCCACCACGGCGGACGTGCTCGGCGATCGGCGTCGACGCCATCGCCGCTGGCCTGGCGGCGGTCGATCGCGGTGCCTGGCCGGTTCGAGCGCGTGCGGGACGACCGGCAGCGGGCCGACGGTGATCGTCGACTACGCCCACACGCCTGACGGCTTGGAGCAGGTGATCGACGCGCGCGCGGCGGATCGCCGAGGGCCGCGTGCATCGTCGTGTTCGGCTGCGGCGGCGACCGCGACACGGGGAAGCGGCCGCAGATGGGCGACGTCGCCGTCCCGGCTCGCCGATCACGTCGTCGTGACATCTGACAACCCGCGATCCGAGGACCCGATCGCCATCATCGACGCCGTGTTCGCCGGAAGTTCGCCGCCGTCGATCGGCCGAAGGTCGACGTCGAGCCCGATCGGGCGGCCGCCATCGCCCGCGCCCTCGACGGCGCCGGTACCGGCGACATCGTCGTCGTCGCCGGCAAGGGCCACGAGACGACCCAGACCATCGGTGACGAGGTCGTCGACTTCGACGATCGCTCCGTCGTTCGTGACCTCCTGGAGCGTCGGTCGTGATCGCCGTGATGATCGCCGGCGTCACGGCTGGCGTGTTGTCGCTGGTCATCACCAGGATGTTGATCGCCGCGTTCCGTGGGCGCGGACTCGGCCAGCCGATCCTGGGCAAGGAGGACCACGGCCCCGAGCACCACATGGCCAAGCAGGGCACGCCGACGATGGGCGGCATCGCCATCCTCGCCGCGGCGTTCAGCGGGTGGGTCGTGGCCCATGTCCGCCGCGGCCTGCCCTTCTCCGACCAGGCGGCGATCGTGTGGGCGGGGATCGCTGGCGATGGCCTTCATGGGCTTCCTCGACGACCTCATCAAGGTTCGCCAGCACCGCAACCGGGGGATCTTCTGGAAGCAGAAGAACTACATCACGATGCTGCTCAGCTTCGGCATCGCCTGGTGGCTGGTCGCCGGCACCGGGATCGCCGAGACGATCTCCCTGACCCGCGCCGACTACCCGGGTGGCAGCTGCCGAGCGCGGTGTGGGTCATCTGGGCCGGCCTGATCATCTGGGCCACGACGAACGCCGTGAACGTCACCGACGGGCTGGACGGACTGGCCGGCGGCTCGGCGTTGATGGGCTTCGGGGCGTTCGTGATCATCGGCTACTGGTCCTTCCGCAACCCCGAGATCTACGGCGCCGTGGTCAACCCGTTGGACATGGCCGCCCTCGCTGCCGCCTTCGCCGGTGCGTGCATGGGCTTCCTGTGGTTCAACGCCGCGCCGGCGCGGATCATCATGGGCGACGTCGGCGCGCTCGGGCTCGGGTCGGCGCTGGCGTTGCTGGCCCTGACGATGGACGTGCATCTGCTGCTCCTGCTGATCTGTGGCCTCAACGTGATGGAGGCCGGGTCGGTGGCCCTGCAGATGCTCGTCTTCAAGGCCAGCGGGCAACGCAAGCGCCTGTTCCGGATGTCCCCGATCCACCACCACTTCGAGCTGCTCGGGTGGCCGGAGACGACGGTCCTCATCCGCTTCTGGCTGATCGCCGCCACCTTCGTCGCCGCCGCCCTCGGCCTGTTCATCGGCGACTTCACCAGGATCTCGACCGGCTTGAGACACCACCCGAGGCTTTCACCGCACCCGGGGCTTTGTGCGCCCCCTCCGGTACGCAACGCCTCCGATGGGGGCGGTCGCGATGAGCGAGCGGTCCTCGTCTACGGGCTCGCCGTCGCCGGTGCGGCGACCGCCCGGGCGCTGGCGCGACGGGGGATCGACGTCGTCGTCGCCGACGACGTCGGGTCGGCGGACAAGCTGGCGACCGCCGAGTCGCTCGGGCTCGAGCTCGTCGTCGCGCCGGACGACGACGCGCTGACGCGCTGGCGGAGGCCGTGCGACGTCGTGGTGCCGGCGCCCGGAGTGCCGGAGACGCATCGCCTGTTCGCCGCCGCCCGGCACGCGGGACGCCCGATGCGCAGCGAGATCGAGCTGGCCTACGGCTGGGAGCAGGAACGCCCGGGCGGCCCGCGCCCGATGCTCGCCGTGACGGGCACCGACGGCAAGACGACGACGACGCTGTGGGCGGTCGAGATGCTGCGCGCCGGCGGGGTGGCCACCGTCGCCGCCGGCAACACCGATGTGCCGCTGGTCGAGGCGCTCGACCTCGACGTCGACGCCTTCGTCGTCGAGTGCGCCAGCTTCCGGCTGGCGACGACCGAACGCTTCCGCGGTGACGTCGCGGTGTGGCTCAACCTGGCCCCCGACCACCTCAACTGGCACGCCTCGATGGCGACCTACGAAGCGGCGAAGGCCCGGCTCTTCACCCAGCAACGGGCCACGGACGTGGCCATCGGTGCCGCCGCCGACCCGGTCGTCATGGCGCCACCTCGCGGCGGCGCCGGGTCGGCACCGCACGTTCGGCTGGCGCCATGCCGACTACCACGTGGCGGGCGGGACCGAGCTGCGCGGCCCGCAGGGCCCGTTGGGTGCCGTCTCCGAGCTCCGCCGGGCGCTGCCCCACGACCTCACGAACGGGCTGCGCCGCCGCCGCTCTCGTCCTCGAGTCCGGGCTCGTCGGCGAGCGAGGCCGTGGCCGCCGGCCTGGCGTCGTTCAGCGGTCCACCACACCGCATCGAGCTCGTCGGCGAGGCCGACGGCGTGCGGTGGTTCAACGACTCCAAGGCGACGACGCCGCACGCCGCATCGGCGGCGATCCGGGCCTTCGACAACGTCGTGCTGATCGCCGGTGGGCTGAACAAGGGTCTCGACCTCGCACCGATGGCCGCCGAGCCGCAGCGCATCCGGGCCGTCGTCGCCATCGGCCGGGATGCCGCCGACATCGAGCGCGCCTTCGCCGGCGCGCCGATGGCCTCGGCGACGTCGATGGCCGAAGCCGTTGATCGCGCCGGTGAGGTCGCCCGTCCCGGCGACGTCGTCCTGCTGTCACCCGGCTGCGCCAGCTTCGACTGGTACCCCGACGGCGGCTACCCGGCGCGCGGCGACGACTTCCGACGGCTCGTCCACGAACGCCTCGAGGGAGCGACACGATGACCATCGACACCTCGACAGCGCCGTCGTGAATCCATGCCGAGGACGAGCATCCGAGGCGTTGCGTCCCGGACGGGGCGCACGACGGCCTCGGGTGCACCGAAAGCCTCGGGTTCGGAGCGGCTTGTCTCAGCGGCGGCAGCGGGCCCTCGAACGGCTGCACGGCGGTCCGGATGGCGTGCCCGTGCGCCGCGCCGGCGCCCCGGATCCGCCGCCAGCGGGACCCGCGGCCCGGCGTCTGGGAGAAGGCGCCCGGCCCGGCACCGGTCGGCTACTACGTGATCGCCATCGTCGTCGCGATGTTCGTCATGCTCGGTCTCGTCATGGTGCTGTCGGCGTCGGCGGCAGTCGAGTCCGTCCAAGGGCAACAGCCCCTACTTCATCTTCAACCGCCAGCTGACCTGGGCCGTGATCGGGCTGGCCGGCCTGCTGGTCGGCGTTCGCCTGCACCTCGGCTGGGTGCGCCGCCTGGCCATCCCGGGCCTGTTCGCCGCCGGCGTGGCGATGGCCCTGCCGTTCGTGCCCGGCGTCGGCGCGACGGTCAACGACGCCAGAGCGTGGATCGCCCTCGGGTCGTTCAGCATCCAGCCGTCGGAGTTCCTCAAGCTGGCCGTCGTCGTCTTCGCCGCCGACCTTCTCGTCCGCCGCCAGGAGGACCTCTCCGACGTCCGCCGCAGCCTCCGGCCGATCGCCGTGCTGGCGATGTCCGCTGCTGGTGCCTGCCTGGCCCAGGGCGATCTCGGCTCGGCCATCGTGATGTGCGCCATCGTGCTGTCGGTCGCCTTCATCGGTGGCGTGCCGCTGTCGCCGATGATCGCCACGGGGGTGTTGGCCGCCGTCGCCGCCCTCGGCTTCGTGTTCTCCACCGCCTTCCGCTACGAGCGCTTCACGGCGTTCCTCGACATCACCGGACACCGCGACGAGCTCTCGTACCAGACGTACCAGGGGTTCCTGTCGATCGCCGACGGCGGGCTGACGGGCTCCGGCGTCGGGCGGCGGGAACGGCAAGCTCGGGTACCTGCCGCTGGCCCACAGCGACTTCATCTTCGCCGTCATCGCCGACGAGCTGGGCTTCGTCGGCTCGGTGGCCGTCGTCGGTGGGTTCATGCTGCTGGTCTGGTTCGGCATCCAAGCCGCGCTGGCGGCGCCGGACCGCTTCGGCATGCTGCTGGCCGGCGGCATCTCGGCGTGGTTCGGCGTGCAGGCCGTCATCAACCTCGGGGGGGTCACCGGTTTGATGCCCGTCACCGGCCTGACGCTGCCCTTCTTCTCCGCCGGCGGCTCCTCCCTGTTCGTGTCGATGACGGCCGCCGGACTCCTCCTCAACGTGGCCCGCCAGGCGCGATGACGCACAGACGGCGAGGACCTCGCCGGCGATGACCGGTCCCGCCCCCGGCGTCACTCGTAACCTGGGGGACACCGTGACCGCCGTCGTGCCCATCGCCCCGCCCACTCCGCCGCTGGACCTGTCCAGGCCGCTGCGGCTGCACGTCGTCGGCGTCGGCGGCCCCGGAATGAGCGCCATCGCCATCGCCCTCGCCGAGATGGGCCACGACGTCTCCGGCAGCGACCTGCGCGAACAAACCTCGCTCGATCGCGTCCGGGCGGCCGGCGTCACCGTGCACGTCGGCCACGACCCGTCCGTCATCGAGGGCTGCGATGCGGTGACCAGCTCGTCGGCCGTCCCGGCGTCCAACGTCGAGCTGCTGGCGGCCGGGCGACTCGGCATCCCGACGGTCCGGCGGGCCGGCATGCTGGCGGCCATCTGCGCCCGCGCCCGCTCGGTCGCCGTCGCCGGCACGCACGGCAAGACGACGACGACGTCGATGCTGATGCTGATCCTGGCCGACGGTGGCTTGGCGCCGAGCTTCGTGGTCGGAGGAGACGTCAACGATGCCGGGACCGGAGCCCACTGGACGGGCGGCGAGTGGCTCGTCGTCGAGGCCGACGAGAGCGACGGGACGCACATCGAGCTGCCCCTGGCGGCCACGATCGTCACCAACGTCGAGGTCGACCATCTCGATCACTACGGCACGTTCGACGCGTTGATCGAGAGCTTCCAGCGCTACCTCGCCCAGATCGGTGGTCCGAAGGTGCTCTGTGTGGACGATCCGATCTGTCGTGACATGGCCGACCGCCACGGCGCCACGACCTACGGGTTGGCCGCCGACGCCGACGTACGGGCGGTGGACGTTCGCTCCGAGCACGGGGCGTTCCACTTCACCGTCGAGCAGCGCGCCGCCGGTGGCGGATACGAGCGGCTCGGCGATGTCGCCCTGCCGTTGCGCGGCGTGCACAACGTGGTCAACGCGCTCGGTGCCATCACGATGGCGATCACGCTGGGGGTGCCGTTCACGACCTGCGCCGGTGCCCTCGCCCGCTTCGGCGGCGTCGCCCGTCGGTTCGACATCCGCGGTGTCGACGGCGGGGCCACGTTCGTGGACGACTACGCCCATCTCCCGACGGAGATCGCCGTCGTCATCGCCGCCGCCCGCGACAGTGGGGACGGTTGGTCGCGGGTCATCGTCGCCTTCCAACCCAACCGGTTCAACCGGATCGTCGAGATGTGGCGGGACTACGCGGATGCGTTCGTCGGCGCCGACGTCGTCGTGATCACCGACGTGTACGCCTCGGGAACGACGCCGATCCCCGGCGTCACCGGCAAGCTGATCGTCAACGCCGTGCTCGACGCCCACCCGCTGGCCCGCGTGCTCTGGCTGCCACGCCGTGAGGACATGGTGTCGTTCCTGGCCGGCGAGACCGTCCCCGGTGACGTGTGCATCTCGATGGGTTGCGGCGACATCGCCACGCTGCCGGAGGAGATCCTGGCTCGGCGGGCCATCCTGAGGTCCCCTGATGGACCGGCGTGACGGGATCGCTGCGATGAGGGTCGCCGTGCTCGACGACGCGCGGGACGCCGTGGCGCGGGCGGCGACCATCCTCGGCCCCATCGCCACCCCCGACCAGCCGCTCGGCCCCCTGACCACCTACCGGGTCGGTGGCCACGCCGCGCTGCTGGCACGACCGCGATCGATCGCCGACCTGGCACTCGTGGCCGAGGCCATCGCCGCCTCTCGTCTCCCGGTGCTGATCGTCGGACGGGGATCGAACCTGCTCGTGGCCGACGAGGGCTTCGCCGGCATCGCCGTCACGGTCGCCGACTGGGCGACGGCGATCGACCTGCCGAGCGACCGATCGCCAGGTCCGGTCGTGGTCACCGCCGGTGGCGCCGTGGCCCTGCCGACGCTCGCCCGGCGGACCGCGGCGGCTGGGCTGACGGGTTTCGAATGGGCCGTCGGGGTGCCCGGCTCGATCGGCGGCGCCGTCCGCATGAACGCCGGTGGGCACGGTTCCGACATCGCGTCGTGCCTGGTCGACGTCGAGATCGTCGACCTGGATCGGGCCAACCCGGAACCGGCGGCGCGATCCGTGGCGCAGCTCGGGCTGCGGTTCCGAGGGTCCGACCTGACCGCCGCCCAGGTCGTCGTCGCCGCCCGCCTCCGGCTCCATCCTGGCGACCGTCACGCTGCCGAGGCGGAGATCGCCGAGATCGTCCGGTGGCGCCGGGAGCACCAGCCGGGTGGTCAGAACGCCGGCTCGGTGTTCGTCAACCCGGTGCCCGGGCGAGCTCAGCGCCGGACGGCTGATCGACGATCTCGGGTTGCGGGGCTTGCGGATCGGCACGGCGTGGGTCTCCGAGAAGCACGCCAACTTCATCCAGGCCGGCGAAGGGGGACGGGCCGCCGACGTGCGGGCCGTCATGGAGGCGGTGCGTCGGCGGGTCGCCGACGAGCGCGGATTCCGGCTGCGCAGCGAGGTGCGCCTGGTCGGATTCCCGCCCGAGGGAGCCGAGCGTGAGTCGATCCGAGCGGCAAGCTCCCGGGGCCCGACGTGCCGTCCGCCGAGGTGCTCGACGAGCTGTTGCGAGCGTTCTCCGTCGATGTCAACGACCGCGCCCGGCTGGAACAGGTCGACCTGGCCAGCCCGGAGGTCGACGAGCTCCTGGCTGCCGGGCCCGAAGCCTCATACCTGAACCTGAGTCTCAACCTCCACTTGAGGCTGAGGGTGAACCCGAGGCAGGCTGCGGTTGATGCTCAGCCTGACGTTGCGACCGACCCTGCTCCTGCCGCTGACGGTGAACGTCCTCCGGCCACGACGATCGTCATCTCGGGCGAGAACGATCCGCCCGACGCCGTGTACCTCGCCGCCGGCGACCCGCTGCTGCTGGCGCCCGCGGCGGTGTCGAATCGAACGACGGTCGACGAGGCGGGCAGCCAGCGGGTGTTCATCGATGACGCCGTGACGGGAGGGGACGCCGAGGTCATCAGCTTGGAGGACGCCACCACCGCGACCCGCATCGAGCCGCGGCTGCGCGAGCGCAGGATCGCCGTCAAGCGGTCCGCCGGCCGCAAGCGGCTCAAGTGGTTGCTCGTCGTCGCCATCCTCGTCGCCATCGTCATCGCCGGCCTGACGGTGCTCGGTTCTGGCCTGTTCGCCATCGAGGACGTCGATGTCCAGGGCGCCGTGTACACCGACCCGGTGGCCCTCGAGACGGTCGTCGAAGAGCTGCGCGGCACGCCGGTCCTGCGGGCCGACACCGAGGCCGCCGAGCGGGCGCTGGAGGCGATTCCATGGGTCGCCGACGCCCGCGTCACCGCCCACTTCCCGCGCCGCGCGTCGATCGAGCTGCGCGAGCGGACGCCCGTGGCCACCTTCCAGGGCGTCGACGGGCTGTTCCGGGTGATCGACGCCGACGGCCGCGTGCTCGACGTCATCGACAGCCAGCCGGTCGACTACGTCCTCGTCACGTCGCCTGATGCCCCGGCATTGGCGCCGGCGGAGTACGCGCCACCCGGGTTCCGGGCCGCCGCCAGCCTCGTCCAGGCGCTGACCGTCGACATGCGGGCGGTGACCGCGGCCGTGGCCACCCAGGCCGACGGGAGCGACCTGCGGCTGACGATGACCGACGGTACGGAGGTGCACTTCGGCGCCGGGCGCGACCTCGTCGCCAAGCTCGTCCGGCTGCAGACGTGGCTCGACATCGGTCGGGACGGTGCCGTCAGTTCGGTCGACGTGTCGACCGACGAGGTGACGACGAGGCCGTGACGCCACGGTGATCGAAGACCCCGCAGACCGAGGGATGCATCACATTGTGGCCGCGACGTGCGAGGATGTGTCGTGGACAAGCGCGCCGAAGCAGCCGCGAAGTCGAACGACGACATGAAGGCACGAGCCCACAACCACGGATCCCGGATGGGACCGACCACAGGGAGGTCCCGCTGATGGCTGGCGCGCCCCAGAACTATCTCGCCGTGATCAAGGTCATCGGCGTCGGCGGCGGCGGTGTCAACGCGGTCAACCGCATGATCGACGCCGGGCTCAAGGGTGTTGAGTTCATCGCCGTCAACACCGACGCCCAGGCGTTGCTGATGAGCGACGCCGACCTCAAGCTCGACATCGGACGTGACCTGACCCGCGGGCTGGGCGCCGGCAGCGACCCCGAGGTCGGGCGGGCGGCCTCGGAAGGGCACCACGAAGAGATCGAGGAGATGGTCAAGGGCGCCGACATGGTGTTCATCACCGCAGGGGAAGGCGGTGGCACGGGGACCGGCGGCGCCCCGGTCATCGCCGAGATCTCCCGCAACATCGGCGCCGCTCACGGTCGGCGTCGTCACCCGCCCGTTCTCGTTCGAGGGTCGCCGCCGCGCCGTGCAGGCCGACACCGGCGTGCAGAAGCTCAAGGAGAAGGTCGACACGCTGATCGTCATCCCGAACGATCGCCTGCTCACCGTCAGCAACGACAAGACCAGCGTGCTGAGCGCCTTCAAGATGGCCGACGAGGTCCTCCTGCAGGGCGTCTCCGGCATCACCAACCTGATCACGACGCCGGGCCTGATCAACACCGACTTCGCCGACGTCAAGATGGTCCTGTCGCAGGCCGGCTCGGCGCTGATGGGGATCGGCCAGGCCAGCGGCGACGAGCGGGCGGTCACGGCGGCCAAGTCGGCCATCTCCAGCCCGTTGCTCGAGGCGGCCATCGACGGCGCCCGCGGCGTCCTGCTGAACGTCACCGGCCCGTCGAGCATGGGCCTGATGGAGATGACGGCGGCCGCCGAGGTCATCCACGGCGTCGCCCACGCCGACGCCAACATCATCTTCGGCACGGTGATCGACGACGAGATGGGTGACGAGGTCAAGGTGACGGTCATCGCCGCCGGGTTCGACCGCTTCGACGGGGCGGCGGATCGGTCCAGGTCGCCGAGCACGATCTCGGAGCTGTTCGCCGAGGACACCGCTGATCCCCTCGATCCCGACGACGACGACGACTTCGACGTCCCGTCGTTCCTGCGCTGACCGACCTCCGAGTCGTCGCTGACAACGTCCTCGCGGCGCGCCGTCGCATCGCCGCCGCGGGTGGCGGTGACGATGTCGTGCTGCTGGCGGTGACCAAGGGCTTCGGGCCCGATGCCGTGGCGGCGGCCGCCGCCGCCGGGTGCGCCAGCATCGGCGAGAACTATGCCCAGGAGCTGCTGACCAAGGCCGTTGCCGCCCGGGACGCCGGCGTTGCCGTGCACTTCATCGGCCGCCTGCAGTCGAACAAGGTTCGCCTCGTCGACGATGTGGTCGCCGTCTGGGAGAGCGTCGACCGACCGTCGATCGTCGACGAGCTGGCCCGCCGGGCGCCGGGTGCGACCATTCTCGTGCAGGTGGCGGCGACGCGGGAGCCCGGCAAGGGTGGCTGTCCGCCGGGAGACGTGGCGGCACTGGTCGCCCGGGCCGGTGCGGCGGGGTTGCGCGTCGACGGGCTGATGACCGTCGGTCCGACCGAGGGAGGGCCGGAGGCGGCCCGCCCGGCCTTCCGCCTCGTGCGCCGGCTGGCCGACGAACTCGGTCTCCGCGGCTGCTCGATGGGGATGAGCGCCGACCTCGAGGTGGCCGTCGAAGAGGGGGCGACCGAGGTCCGGCTGGGCACGGCACTGTTCGGGCCGCGGCAGTGAACGAACCCTGTCCGCGGAGCATTCGGCCTGTTGAGATAGCCTGCGCGGCGTAGGAGGAACCCGGATGTCATTCTGGAAGAAGACCATGGACTACCTGGGTCTCGGGCCCGACGACGCCTACGACGATTACGACGACCAGGCGGACCAGGAGCAGCCGGCGGGCCGCGGCCGCTCGTCGCGCGACCCCGACGGACGGACCAGCAAGTCGTCGGCGAAGAGCACCTGGCCAACCGAGTCCGATGAGACGACGATCCGTGCCGTCCCCCGGCCCGACCCAGCTTCCCGTCCCGCGACTTCGAGTCCCCCGCCCGTCGGGGCAACCAGCCGTCGGCCGACGACTCCGGATCGGTCGCCCGCGCGCCGTCCCGTTCGACCCCTCGCGTGTCACCGGCGCCGGCCAACGCCGAGCCGGCGACCGTGCGCCCTCGCAGCTTCAACCAGGCCCAAGAGCTGGCCGATCGCTTCAAGGACGGCCAGTCGGTGATCCTCAACCTCGAGTCCACCGAGCGCGACGTCGCCCGCCGCCTGATCGACTTCGCCAGCGGGGTCTGCTACTCCCTGGACGGCTCCATGGAGAAGGTGGCCACCGGGGTCTACCTGCTCAAGCCCGCGCCGCAGCGCGTCCACCGCTTCGACGACTACGAGAGTTGAGCCACCATGGCACTGAGCCCGCAACGCATCCGAGACACCCACTTCAGGTCGGCCCGCAAGGGGTACGACCAAGGTGACGTCGACGCCTTCGTGCAGGAGGTGGCGACCGCCCTGGAGTCGGCGCAGAACGACGCCACGGCGATGGAGGCCCGGGCGCGCGCCGCCGTGGCTCGACTGCAGGAGCTGTCGCAGGGAGCCGGCGGCGAGGGCCCCGCCGAGGCCGCGCCGACGGTCGACGTGCGGGCCCACGTGGAGGAGTCCGAGACGATCAGCCGCACGTTGCTGCTGGCCCAGCGCACGGCCGACCAGACCCTGGCCGACGCCCAGGCGGAGGCCGATCGGGTGCTGTCGACCGCCCGCGAAGAGGCGTCGTCGCACATCGACGGCGTCCGCGAGGAGGCGGCCCAGCTGATCGACGACGCCAAGGCCGACGCCCGGCGGGCCGGCGAGTCCGAGCGCGTCCAGGTCGAGGGCGAGGTGCAGGCGCTGCTGGCCCGGCGTGACTTCCTGGAATCCGACGTCGACCACCTCGAGCAGTACCTCCTGGCCCAACGGGAGCGGATCACCGAGGCCGTCGCCGAGCTGCACAACCTGGTCGAGCGGATCCCCGCAGGGCTCGGCGAGATGCGCCGGCCGCTGCTCTCGGCGGCCGCCGATGCCGACGGTGCGGTCGAGGACGGGGACGACGAGGCGCTCGATCAGGAGCGGTCGGAGATCAGCGAGATCACGAGGGTCGCCGAGGGGGCCGTCGACGACGAGGACGAGCTGCCGCCGGTCGACCCGGATCGCCGCGACGGGACGCCCAGCGGCGCCACGCAGCCACTGTTCGACGAGCGTCCCGAGCGGGTCGACGTGGTGCGGCCCTGGGACGCCGAGCGCAGCTGACGCAACGCGTGCCGGGAGGCCCGTGGGTGCCCGGTACGCTGGGTGGCAACGGCGATGACGAGGCGATCACCTCCGAGCCTTCGGAAGAACGGGGCCGCCCGGGGCGGCCCCCAGTAGAACCGAACGGGTCCGGCCCGTCAGCGCCGGCGCAGTCGAGTGGCACCCCGCCGAGGCGAGGTGCAAGCAGGGTGGGACCGCGGTCCGCGCCGAGAGGCGAGGGTCGTCCTTGCAGGAGCGACGAACCCGCAGGAGCCCACGCATGCCGGACGTGACGAACCCACCTCCCAGCGATCGTGCCGTCTACCCGCACGTGCCCGTCGCAGCCCAACTTCCCGCGCATCGAGGAACGGATCCTCGAGCGCTGGGCCAGCCAGCAGACGTTCCTCGAGTCGATCGCCCGGCGGGAGGCACCCTCTGACGGGCGTAGTGCCGACGAGTTCGTCTTCTACGACGGACCGCCGTTCGCCAACGGGCTGCCGCACTACGGCCACCTGTTGACCGGCTTCGTCAAGGACGCCGTGCCCCGCTACCGGACGATGCGCGGGCAGGTCGTCTTCCGGCGCTTCGGCTGGGACTGCCACGGGCTGCCGGCGGAGGTCGAGGCCGAGCGGGAGCTGGGCATCGCCGGGCACCCGGAGATCACCGCCTTCGGCATCGCCAACTTCAACGACGTGTGCCGGACCAGCGTGCTGCGGTACACCGACGAGTGGCGCCGCTACGTCGAGCGGCAGGCCCGCTGGGTCGACTTCGAGCACGACTACAAGACCCTCGACCTCGACTACATGGAGAGCGTCATGTGGGCCTTCAGGTCGCTGTGGGACCGGGGCCTGATCTACGAGGGGTTCCGGGTGTTGGCCTACTGCTGGCGGTGCGAGACGCCGCTCAGCAACACCGAGACCCGGATGGACGACGTCTATCGGGATCGCCAGGACCCTGCGCTGACGGTGGAGTTCGAGCTGCTGCCGACCGACGATGACCCTCGACCGCTGCGCCTGCTGGCCTGGACGACGACCCCCTGGACGCTGCCGGCCAACCTTGCGCTGGGTGTCGGAACCGACGTCGACTACGTCGTCGTCGAGCAGGCCGGCCGGCGGTACGTGCTGGCCGCCGACCGCCTCGAGGCCTACCACGCCGAGCTGGCGGCCGCTGAGGTGGTGGCGACGATGCGCGGCGCCGAGCTCGTCGGGCGCCGTTACGTGCCACTGTTCGACTTCTTCTCCGACCCCGCCGTCCACGGCACCGAGCGGGCCTTCCAGGTCCTCGCCGCCGAGTTCGTCTCCACCGACGAGGGGACGGGCATCGTCCACTTGGCGCCGGGCTTCGGCGAGGACGACCAGATCGCCTGCAACGCCGTCGGCATCCCGACGATCGTGCCGATGGACGAGCACGCTCGGTACACGGCCGCCGTTGCGCCGTGGGCCGGCGTCCACGTCTTCGACGCCAACCGCGACGTGATCCGCGCCCTCAAGGACCGCGACGTGGTGCTGCGCCACGAGACCTACGACCACCCGTACCCGCACTGCTGGCGCTGCGCGCAGCCGCTCGTGTACCGGGCCATCTCGTCGTGGTTCGTGGAGGTGACCAAGTTCCGGGATCGGATGGTCGAGCTCAACGAGGAGATCACCTGGGTGCCCGAGCACCTCAAGCACGGCAGCTTCGGCAAGTGGCTGGAGAACGCCCGCGACTGGTCGATCAGCCGTAACCGCTTCTGGGGGTCACCGATCCCGGTGTGGCGGAGCGACGACCCGGCCTACCCGCGGGCGGACGTCTACGGCTCGCTGGCCGAGCTGGAGGCCGATTTCGGCGTGCGCGTGACCGACCTCCATCGGCCGGCCGTCGACGAGCTCGTCCGGCCCAACCCCGACGACCCGACGGGCCGGTCGATGATGCGCCGCGTACCGGAGGTGCTCGACTGCTGGTTCGAGTCGGGTTCGATGCCATATGCCCAGGTCCACTATCCGTTCGAGAACCGCCAATGGTTCGAGGACCACTACCCGGGCGACTTCATCGTCGAGTACACGGGCCAGACGAGGGGCTGGTTCTACACGCTGCACGTGCTGGCCACCGCGCTGTTCGACCGCCCGGCCTTCCGCACGTGCGTCAGCCACGGCGTCGTGCTCGGCGAGGACGGGCAGAAGATGTCCAAGAGCCTGCGCAACTACCCGGATCCGATGGAGATGTTCGATAGCCACGGAGCCGACGCGATGCGCTGGTACCTGCTGTCGTCGCCGATCCTGCGTGGCACGGACTTCTCCGTGACGGCTGCGGGGCTGCGCGACACGGCCCGCCAGGTGCTGCTGCCGCTGTGGAACGTGTGGTCGTTCCTCTCGCTGTACGCCAACGTGGCCGGCTACCGAGGGAGGGCGAAACCCGCGGGCGAGTCCTCGGAGCATGTGCTCGACCGGTACATCCTGGCCAAGACCAGGCGCCTCGTCGAAGACACCACGGTGGCGATGGACGCCTACGACCTCTTCGCGGCCTGCGCCGGCATCCGCTCGTTCGTCGAAGTCCTGACCAACTGGTACGTCCGCCGGAGTCGGCAGCGTTTTTGGGACGGCGACCACGACGCCATCGACACCCTGCACACCGTGCTCGATGTCCTCACCCGGGTCGCCGCACCGTTGCTGCCGTTCGTCAGCGAGGAGATCTCCACCGGCTTGCATCATGACGAATCGGACCGCGGTGGCCGGCATGCCGTCAGCGTCCACCTGACCGACTGGCCGCAGGCCGCCGAACTGCCGGCGGACAGTGACCTCGTTGCGGCGATGGACCAGGTGCGCGACGTGTGCTCGGCCACGCTGTCGGTGCGCAAGGCCCACGGTCGGCGGGTGCGCCAGCCGCTGGCCACGCTGACCGTTGCAACGCCGCACGCCGATGCCTTGCGGCCGTTCGCCGGGATCATCGCCGACGAGGTCAACGTGCGGGAGGTGACGCTGACCGACGACGTGTCGGCCGTGGCCGGGCAGGTGCTGCAGGTCGTGCCGGCGACCATGGGACCGCGCCTTGGTCGCCACACGCAGGACGTCATCCGCGCCGTCAAGGCCGGCGAATGGTCGCTGGACGGGGACGAGGTCGTCGTCGGCGGCCACCGCCTCGAACCGGGCGAGTACACGCTGACGCTGGTCGCCGACGACGATGCCGCCAGCACGACGCTCGGCGGCGGGACCGGTGTGCTCGTGCTCGACGTCGACGTGACGCCGGAGTTGGAACAGGAGGGCCGGGCCCGCGACCTGATCCGACTCGTCCAACTGGCCCGCCGGGACGCCGATCTCGCCGTCACCGACCGGATCACGCTCCGTGTGGTCGCCGACCCGGTGTGGATCGACGCCGTCCGGGCGCACCAGGACATGATCGCCACGGAGACGTTGGCGGAGGTCATCGAGACGGACGACACAGGCACCGACACACCGGCGGTGACCGTCACGCGACGGTGATCGAAACGGCGCGGCGCCGAGCATCGCCGCCGATAGAGTCCCACGTTCGATTACCGCGCCGGGAGGTCCTGACGGCATGGCCGCGACGAAGAAGCCTGCAGCGAAGCAGACCGCCAAGAAGGCAGCGGCCAAGACCACGGCCGCACGGCGTACGCCGGCCAAGAACGACGCTCCGGCGAAGAAGTCGGCCGCCCGCAAGGCGCCGGCGACGAAGACCGCCGCGGCGGCGGAGGCCCCGGAGCACGCCGACGGCCATGGCATCCCGGCGCCCCGTGGTGTGACCAAGGAAGGCATCGCCTACACCAAGGACTTCGACGTCAAGTTCCTGAAGGTTCAGCACGAGCTCCTGGTGGCCGAGCGCAACGCCCTCCTCGGCCAGGCCAACCGCCTCGAGGACGAGGCCAACTCGCTGATCGAGGACGGCGAGATGGGCGACGTGCAGTTCGACGACGAGAGCGGGGAAGGCGACACGATGGTCGTCGAGCGCGAGCGTGACCTGGCCCTCTCGGCGCAGGCGCGCCAGACGATCGCCGACATCGACGCCGCCATGCGGCGGCTGGCCGACGGCACGTACGGGTACTCCATCGTGTCCGGCCGGCCGATCCCGCGCGAACGGCTGGAGGCCATCCCGTGGGCCACCGTGCTCGTCGAGGAGAAGGTCGGGGGGATCGGCCGGCGATGAGCGCCCCCGCGGTCGTATGAGGCCACCGGCCCGCTCGCTGCGCGGGCCGCTCGTCGTCGCCGTCGCCGTCGTGCTCGTCGACCAGCTGACCAAACAGTGGGCGCTCAACGCCCTCGCCGACGGCGAGACGATCGACGTCATCGGCTCGCTGCGGTTCAACCTGGCGTTCAACAGCGGCATGGCCTTCTCCCAGGGGTCGGGGCTCGGGCCGTTCATCGGCGTGGTTGCCCTCTTGGTCGTGGTCGGCCTGCTCGTCTCGATCGGCCGCTCGACGAGCCGGCTCTACCCGCTGTCCGTCGGGCTGATCGTCGGCGGCGCGGTTGGCAACCTGCTCGACCGGTTGTTCCGGGAGCCTGGTTGGCTGCGCGGTGGCGTCGTCGACTTCATCGACCTCCAGTGGTGGCCGATCTTCAACGTCGCCGACATCGCCATCACGGCCGGCGGCGTGCTGTTGCTGCTGAGCAGCTTGCGGCCGCCGCGACCTGAACCGGAGCCGGTGCCGGCGGCGGCCGACAACGGAGATCCGGTCGACGCGCCCGATCGATGATCGCCGAGCACGTGCCGGCGGCACTGGCCGGCGAACGGCTCGATCGTGTCGTCGCCCTGCTGGCCGACGTCAGCCGGGCGACGGCGGTCGCCGTCATCGAGGCGGGAGGCGTGCGCGTCGACGGGGCGCCGGCCCGCTCCGGCAAGGTGCGCCTCGAGGTGGGCGCCCGCGTCGAGGTCGATCCTGCGGCGATCCCCTGGTCCGGGCCACCCACCGCCGACGCGTCTGTCGAGTTCGACGTCGTTCACGCCGACGACGCCGTGATCGTCGTCGACAAGCCGCCCGGGCTGGTCGTCCACCCGGGCGCCGGCCACCCGGAAGGCACGCTCGTCAACGGGCTCGTGCACCGGTTCCCCGACGTGGCGGGCGTCGGGGACCCGGCTCGACCGGGCATCGTCCACCGCCTCGATGCGGGCAGCTCCGGCCTGCTCGTCGTCGCCAGGACCACGGAGGCGGCCGGAGCGCTCGTGGCGCAGTTCGCCGCCCACACGGCGGGCCGACGCTATGACGCCGTCGTGTGGGGGCACCCCGACGCGCCGCACGGCATCATCGATGCGCCGATCGGCTCGCCATCCGTCCGACCCGCTGCGGATGGCCGTCGTGGCCGACGGCCGCCCGGCGCGCACCGAGTACGAGGTCACCCGCCGCTACGACGTTCCTGCGACGCTGGCCCGCCTGACATGCCGGTTGCAGACCGGGCGGACCCACCAGATCCGGGTCCACCTGGCGGCGGTCGGCCATCCGCTGCTCGGCGATCCCACGTACGGCGAGCGGCGGACGACGTTCGGCCTCCAACGACCGTTCCTCCACGCCGCCGAGCTGTCGTTCGATCACCCGCTGACCGGCCAGCGCCTGACGTTCACCAGCCCGCTCCCCGAGGACCTCGCGGCCTTCCTCGCGACCGCCCGCTGAGCGGGTGAACATCTGGGCGCGATCCTTCCCACGCACCGATCTGGGTGCAGGAATTTCCACCTGTCGACGCGAATCGCGCCCAGTTCTTCCACGCGACTCGCTGCGCTCGTCGCCATTAGACCTTGGCCGTCGCCGGCCAGGGGGCGGCGCCCTTGGCCATGTCGGCGATCGTCGCCAGCGTGTAGCTCTCGAGGTGGTGGCGCATGTACTCCCCGGCCTCGTTCCACACGGCGATCAGCACGCACTGGCCCTCGTGGTCGCAGGCGCCGTCCTGGTGCGGCTGGCCGAAGTCCCCGAGCACGATCGGGCCGTCGACCGCCGACACGATCTCCGACAGCTTGATGTCCTCCGGCGCCCTGGCCAGCACGTACCCGCCACCGACGCCCCGCTTGGATCGGACCAGTCCGGCCCCCTTGAGGGCGAGCAGGATCTGCTCCAGGTAGGGCTGGGGCAGCGCCGTGCGCTCGGCGATGTCGCGCACCGAGGTCGGCCCCTCCGTGTCGGCGTGGAGGGCCAGGGACAGCAACGCGCGACAGGCGTAGTCACCGCGGGTGGAGACGCGCACGACATCCATCGTACGGGGACGGCGTGACCCTCCGTGTAGGTTCGCCGTACGTGGTTGGCGGACGGCAGGGCGAGCGGCTTGAGTGGCGGGCGTGCAGGTGGTGGACTCTGCGGCGGTGACCCCCCGCGCCTCGATGCCCGAACTGATGATCCCGGACTACGCCGGGCCCAACGTGCGGGGCATCGTGCCGACCCTCCTCGGACCGACGTCGTGGACCGGGCACCTGCCGTCCTGGTTCCCGCCGCCCGTGGCGACGGCCCAACAGATCGTGCTGCTGGTCCTCGACGGACTCGGCTGGGAGCAGCTGGAGGAGCATCGCGACCTGATGCCGGCGCTGTCGTCGATGACGGGCAGGGCCATCACGACCGTGGTGCCGACGACCACGGCGACGGCCCTCGCGTCGATCGCCACCGGCTTGCCGCCGGCCGAGCACGGCCTCCTCGGCTACCGCTTGCTGCTCGGCGGCGAGGTGCTCAACGTCCTGCGCTGGACCGTCTCCGGCAGCGACCGCCGGCGGGCCCAGCCACCCCGTGACGTCCAGCCATTCGCCGCGTTCCTCGGGCAGCACGTCCCGGTCGTGTCGCCGGCCGAACTGCAGGGTTCGGCGTTCACCGAGGCCCACCTGCGCGGCTCGCGAGCGGTCGGCTGGCGGGCCCCGTCGGCCATCCCCGTCGAAGTGCGTCAGGAACTGGCCGCCGGCGAGCGGTTCGTCTACGCCTACTACGGCGGCATCGACAAGACGGCCCACGAGCGCGGGTTCGGGGAGTTCTACGACGCCGAGCTGCGCTTCGCCGACCGGCTCGTCGGCGACGTGCTCGACGTGCTGCCGCCAGGCGCCGTGCTGCTGGTGACCGCCGACCATGGACAGGTCGAGGTCGGGGATCGCATCATCGAGCCCGAGGCCGACCTGCTGGCGATGGTCGCCCAGCAGTCGGGTGAGGGCCGCTTTCGGTGGTTGCATGCCCGTCCCGGCACGGCCGACGACCTCGCCAAGGCCGCCGTCGAACGCTATGAGGACGTCGCCTGGGTCGTCACCAAGGAGCAGACGATCGACGACCACTGGTTCGGACCGACACTGGCGCCGCCGATGGCCGCACGGCTGGGCGACGTCGCCCTCGTCACCTACGCGCCGGTCAGCTTCCATGACCCCGCCGACTCGGGCCCCTTCCGGCTGATCTGCCGTCACGGCTCGCTGACGTCGGCCGAGCTGCTGGTGCCATTGCTGGCCGGCGGGAACCGCGAGTGACAACGAAAGGAACGCCATGAGCGACGCTGGAGCCGGACCCGCCGAGCCCGCCCCGACGGTCGAGGTGCTGCCAGCTGGCGGCGAGGATGCCGCCCAGCCGCCAGCCGAGCCCGGCGAAGCCGTCACCTCCCCCGCCAAGGTGATGCGCATCGGGTCGATGGTCAAGACCCTGCTCGAGGAGGTCCGCGCCGCCCCGCTCGACGAGCCGAGCCGGGAACGGCTGGCCGAGATCTACGAGCGCTCCATCATCGAGCTCTCCGATGCCCTCTCGCCCGACCTGCAGCAGGAGCTGAAGATGCTGGCGCTGCCGTTCCGCGACGGCGAGGTGCCGAGCGAGGGCGAGATCCGCGTCGCCAAAGCTCAGCTCGTCGGCTGGCTGGAGGGCCTGTTCCACGGCATCCAGGCCACGCTGTTCGCCCAGCAGCTGGCCGCCCGCCAGCAGCTCGAGCAGATGCGCCAGCTCCCGCCCGGCGTGCCGCAGCCCGGCATGGTCCCCGGGATGCCACAGCCCCAGCCAGATCGCCCGGGAACGTATCTGTAGACCCGAGGGGGTGGGCGCGGTGAGCGGTGAGCGGCCCAGCGCGCTCACCGCTCACCGCACGCGAGCCGTCCGCGGCAGCCGCGAACGAGCTAAGTTCGGACAAATCACAGCGGCGTCATTCACCCACCTCCATGTCCACACCGAGTTCTCGATGCTCGACGGGGCGGCCCGGCTGGACGAGCTGGTGGCCAAGGCGGCGACCGACGGCCAGCCGGCGCTCGGGATCACCGACCACGGCAACATGTACGGGACGCTGGAGTTCTACAAGGAGTGCCGGCGCCAGGGCGTCAAGCCGATCATCGGCACCGAGGCGTACATGGCCCACGACCACCGCAGCGAGCGGCCCACCCGCCGCGGCCGCATCGACGACTCCGGTGGTGACACGGAGGCGGGCCAGAAGCTCTACTACCACCTCACGTTGCTGGCCGAGAACGACACCGGCTACCGCAACCTGATCCAGCTCGCCAGCAGAGCCTTCCTGGAGGGCTACTACTACAAGCCACGCCTCGACTGGGACCTGCTGGCCGAGCACCACGACGGGCTGATCGCCACCACGGGATGCCTCGGCGGCCATGTCCTGCAGTCGCTGCTGCAGGGCGACCAGCGCGGCGCCCTCGACAAGGCCGCCCGCCTGCAGGAGATCTTCGGCCGCGACCACCTGTTCGTCGAGCTGCAGGACCACGGGCTGCCGGCGCAGCGCCAGACCAACCCGCAGCTGCTCGAGATCGCCGCCCGGCTGCAGGCCCCCCTGCTGGCGACCAACGACTCGCACTACACCCACCGCGAGGACCACGAGTCCCACGACGCCCTGCTCTGCGTACAGACCGGTGCCGTCCTGTCCGACCCGAGGCGCTTCAAGTTCGAGGGGAACGAGCACTACCTGAAGACGGCCGACGAGATGCGCACGCTGTTCCGCGATCACCCAGAGGCGTGCGACAACACGCTGTGGGTGGCCGAGCGGGCCGAGGTGGAGATCGAGTTCGGCGCGCCACAGCTCCCGGCCTTCCCGCTGCCCGCTGGGTTCACCGACGACGCCGCCTACCTCGCCCACCTCACCTGGCAGGGCGTCAAGGACCGCTGGGGCGACGAAGTATCGGAGCCGACCAGGCAACGCGTCCAGTTCGAGCTCGACGTGATCACCACGATGGGGTTCAGCTCCTACTTCCTGATCGTCTGGGACCTCATCCGCTACGCCCGCTCACGGGGGATCCGGGTCGGCCCCGGCCGCGGGTCGGCGGCCGGCTGCGCGGTCGCCTACTGCCTGCGCATCACCGACCTCGATCCGATCCACTACGACCTGCTCTTCGAGCGCTTCCTCAACCCGAGCCGCATCTCGATGCCCGACATCGACATGGACTTCGACTCCCGGTACCGGGACGAGATGATCCGCTACGCCGCCGAGCGGTACGGCCGCGACCACGTCGCCCAGATCATCACGTTCGGCACCATCAAGGCCCGCAACGCGGTGCGCGACGCGGCCCGCGTCCTCGGCTTCCCGTACGGCACCGGCGACCGCATCGCCAAGGCCATGCCGCCGCTGGTGATGGGACGGGACACGCCGCTCAAGCACTGCTTCGAGCAGCACCCGAGGTTCGCCGACGGCTACAAGGCGGCGGCCGAGCTGCGGGCCATGTACGACACCGACCCGGACGTCAAGAAGGTCGTCGACGTGGCCAAGGGCCTCGAGGGGCTGAAGCGCTCCGACGGGATCCACGCCGCCGCCGTCGTGATCACCAAGCAGCCCCTGACCGAGTACCTGCCGGTGCAGCGCAAGCCGGAGAGCGGCCAGGACCCCGAGCAGGCACCGGTCGTCACGCAGTACGAGATGCACGGTGTCGAGGACCTCGGCCTGTTGAAGATGGACTTCCTCGGCCTGCGCAACCTCGACGTCATCACCGACACGGTGGAGATGGTGCGCGCCGACCGGGATCCGCAGTTCGACGTCGACGCCATCCCCCTCGACGACGGGCCGACCCTGGAGCTGTTGCAGCGCGGTGCCGGGATCGGCGTGTTCCAGCTGGAGGGCGCCCCGCTGCGCGCCCTGATGAAGGCGCTGCGGCCGACGAGCTTCGACGACGTCGCCGCCCTCGTCGCCCTGTACCGGCCGGGCCCGATGGCGGCCAACATGCACAACGACTACGCCGATCGCAAGAACGGTCGCCAACCGATCTCGTATGTCCACCCCGACCTCGAGGAGCTGCTCGGCGACACCTACGGGCTGATGATCTACCAGGAGTCCGTGATGCGGGTGGCCCAGAAGATCGCCGGCTACTCCTTGGCCGAGGCCGACCTGCTGCGCAAGGCGATGGGCAAGAAGTCGCGCGAGGTCATCGCCACCGAGCGGGCCAAGTTCATCGAAGCCGCCGAGCGCACGGGGTATGGCGCCACGCTCGGCAAGCGGCTGTTCGACATCATCGAGCCGTTCGCCGACTACGCCTTCAACAAGAGCCACGCCTTCGGCTACGGGCTGGTCGCCTACCAGACCGCCTACCTCAAGGCCCATCACCCCGTGGAATACCTGGCCTGCCTGTTGACCAGCGTCAAGAGCAGCCTCGAGCGGGCTGCGGTCTACATCTCCGAGTGCCGGGCGATGGGCATCCGCGTGCTGACGCCCGACATCAACCGGTCGGTCACCGACTTCGCCGCCCTGCGCCCCGAGGACGTGCCGGACGGCGTTGCGCTGGCGCTCGGCAGCCCCGGCGCCATCACGTTCGGCCTGTCGGCGGTGCGCAACGTCGGTGCCGGGTTGGTCGCCCTGCTGCTGCAGGAGCGTGACGCCAACGGTCCCTTCGCCAGCTTCCACGACTTCGTCGAGCGGGTCCCCGAACCGGTGCTCAACAAGCGGGCGGTCGAGTCGTTGATCAAGGCCGGGGCCTTCGACTCCCTCGGTCACCCGCGCAAGGGACTGCTGGGCGTGTTCGAGCATGTCACGGACACGACGTTGACCCGCCGGCGCGAGCGGGACCAGGGCGTGATGAGCCTGTTCGGCGACTGGGACGGCGATCCCGTCGGCGGGGCCGAGCTCGGCGTCGGTTTCGACGAGCGCCTGCCGATCCCCGACATCGAGTTCGACAAGGGCGACAAGCTGCGCCACGAGAAGGAGATGCTCGGCCTGTACGTGTCCGACCATCCGTTGTTCGGCGTCGAGGCGGCCTTGCGGCGCAAGGTCGACCACTCCGTCGCCGAGCTGGCGGAGATGGGCGACGGCAGCCCGGCCCACGTCGGCGGCGTGATCACCGGCCTGACCCGCAAGTTCACTCGCAAGGGCGACCAGATGGCGGTCTTCGTGCTGGAGGACCTCGACGCCAACGTCGAGGTCACGCTGTTCCCCCGCACGTTGCAGGAGCACGGCCACAAGCTGGCCGACGACCTCGTCGTCGCCGTGAAGGGCCGCCTCGACCGCCGCGACGAGTCACGCATCGGTGTCATCTGCCAGACCGTCGAGGTGCTCCAGGCACTCGAGGCGGCCCCCTCGGCTCGCCTCTGCCTGCGCATCCCGTCGATCGCCCTCGACGAGTTGCGCATCGCCCGCCTCAAGCGCATCCTCCGCGACCACCCCGGCGACTCCGTCGTCACGCTGGATCTCGGCACCCAGGTGTTGCGGCTGTCCGACGACTTCCGCGTCGACGTCGACCGCTGCGTCGGCGAGTTGCGGATGGCGTTCGGTCACGACGCGGTCTGCCTCTGAGCCAACGCCGACGTCGCTCGCGCGCCCGTCACAGCGAGACAGCTGAGCGAGCCAGCCAGCTAGAATGAGGGATATGCCAGTCCAGGTCCAAACGAACGATTCGGCTGCGCTCACCGACGCCGACCTCGACGAATTGGCGTCGATGGGTGGCGCGTTCGACATCGGGGAGCTCTCCAAGGCCAAAGAGGACTGGGTCCTCGTGACGTTGGCGCGGATCGACGGCAAGCTGCACGGCTTCACGTTCTCGACGCTCGAGCGGATCGGCGGCACGCCGTGCGTGTTGCTCGGCCTGATGAGCGTCAAGCGCACGTCACGGCGTGACCAGGTGCTGCGCGGCCTGATGGCCGAGGCCTACCACCGAGCGCTGATGGCCTTCCCCGACGAGGACGTCGTGGTGGGCGCGCGGTTCGTCGCTCCGGGCGCCATCGACGCCTTCAAGGAGCTCGACGACGTGACGCCGACGCCGGGCGTGCGAGCGGTCGGCGAGGAGCGGGCTTGGGGTCGGCGACTGGCCAAGCGGTTCGACGTCGAGGGTGCCTACGACGAGAAGGCGTTCACGGTCAAGACCGGTGGTCAGGAGGGCTTCATCGACCACGAGGTGCTCAAGCCCGAGCTGGTCGATCCCGCCCGGCGGGAGCTGTTCGAACAGGTGCCGGTGGCCGACGGCGGGTCGCTGATCGTCTACGGCTGGACGATGGCGGAGGACCTCGTCAAGCTCGGCGCTCGCTCGTAGCGACGGGCCGGCCGTGCCCGAGTTCGCCGACGTCGTTCGCCGGCGGCGCATGACTCGGGCCTTCGACGGCCGACCGGTGCCTCTCGAGCTCGTCAGCGAGATCGTCGATCTGGCGTCTCGCGCGCCGAGCGCCGGCAAGACGCAGGGCTGGCACGTCGTGCTGTTGGAGGGCCCGCAAACCGGCCGCTTCTGGGACATCACGCTGCCGCCGATGCGGCGGGGGGCGTTCCGCTGGAAGCGGCTGCTCGACGCGCCGGTCATCGCCATCCCGCTGGCCGACCCGCGGGCCTACACCGAGCGCTACTCCGAGCCGGACAAGAAGGCCACCGGGCTCGGCAGCGGGCCCGAAGCGTGGCCGGTGCCGTACTGGACCGTGGACGCCTCGATGTCGGTCATGACGATGCTCCTGGCCGCCGAGTCCCTGGGCCTCGGGGCCCTGTTCTTCGGCGTGTTCAAGGGCGAGCGGGAGTTGCGCAAGGCGCTCGGCATCCCGTCGGTGATGCAGGTGCTGGGCGCCATCGCCCTCGGGTGGCCGACTCCGCCCTCGCCCACTCCGACGGCTGGCGCCGACGAGACCGGTCCCGGCGGCCCGGGCCAGTCGGCCGGTCACCGGCGCCGCACACCCGACGAGATCGTCCACCGCGGTGGGTGGCGTGTGACCTGAGTCCGGTCAGGGGCGCAGCAGCCGGATGCGCGACACGGGCGTGGCCCGCTCGGCAGCGATCTCGAAGCGCAGCTGGGCCCAGGCCTCTTCGACGGTCGCCCCGTTGGCCGAAGCGACGACCAGATCGCCGTCGTAGCGCTCCGCCTCGGCCGTCCACGTCGGGACGACCTCGAGCAAGCGCCCGTCACGACCACGGATGTGGTTCTCCCGGTAGTCCAGCGTGGTCCGCCACCCCGCCCGTTCGAGCTGCCGGCGGTCCTCGGGCGCGAGGAGCACGCCGTGGCGGCGGGGACGCGGGGTCGAGTGCCGCAGGCTCGTCGACATAGGACGATCTTGGCCCATCGACCCTGTGGATCGACAGTGCCGATTGCCTGTGGGTTGCCTGGGGATGGCCGCCCTCCGGCTGTGGGCAACGTCCAGCCCTGCCGAGCGAAGCGACCCATCTGGGCGCAGATTTCCGACAGTCGGATCGCGCCCAGTTCGTGAGGAGCCGGCGCGTCCTCAGCCGCTCCCCGTGGACCGCTCGTCGTCGGTCACGATCAGCACGGCGCAGGGGGCGTGGCGGACCACGTGGTCAGAGACCGAACCGAGCACGGCCCGCTTCAGCCCGCCGCGCCCGCGCGTGCCGATGACCAGCGTGGTCGCGCCGAGCTCGGCGGCGAGGGCGACCAGCGCCCGCGGCGGATCGCCCTCCAGGACGCGGGTCTCGACCTCGCCGGCCCCAGCCGCCTCACCGACCGTCGCCGCCGTCCGCCGCAGGAGGGCTTCGGCGGCCTCGCGGCGGACGTTGTGCACCTCGACGATGTCCTTCGGCGAGACCGGCGGTGGCGTGCCGAACCCGGAGACGCCGGTCATCATGGACGGGTCGACGTCCTCCATCACCGTCGCCACCACCGTGCGGTCCGCCGGCGCGAGGACCTCCAGGCCGGTCCGGATGGCGTGGTCGGCCAAGTCCGAACCGTCGGTGCACATGATCGTCAGTCTCACCGCAGCAGCTTGGCAGACCGACGCTCAGCGGAAGCGGGGCGCGGCCATGTGCGTCTCGCTCTCCAACTTGTGCAGGCGCTCGTCGTAGCCGATCTGGCGGAACAGGTCGGCCAGGCTCTCGTATCGACCGAAGTCCTCGCTGAACCCGCCGTCGTAGGGGACCGTCTCCCATTCGGGGTGCTCGGCCACCAGCAGCGCGTACTCGTGTTCGGCGTGGTCCTCGAAGTCGGCATTCAGCCGGTACGACCAAGCCGGACGGATGGCGTACATCACCCACGACAGCTGGTAGTAGGCGAAGGCCAGCACCTGCGGGAGCACCCGGCCCTTGAGCCACGACGTGCGCGGCCCGTCGGCGCTCAGCTCCTCGAGGATCAAGAGGTGCCATTGCTCGTTGTCCTGCTCCCACCGGCTGACACGGACCCGGTCGAAGACGCGCCGGGCGAAGCCGTGCTGGCGGGCCGTGTGGGTGACGGCGACGTAGGCGACGTTCTCCCACGCTTGGTACGGGACTCGGGCGACGAGCTCGAGGACGCGGAACTTCTCGAGCGTGCGCGCCTCCCCGTACACGACGTCCATGATCACGAACAGCACCTTGGCGCTGAGGCCCGGGCGCCGCCGGGGCGTGTCCAGGGTGGCCTGCTGCTCGGCCACCAGGCCGTCGTGTTCCAGCCGCTCCATCGGCCCGAACGGCGGCCGGTCGACCACCAGTCGCGAGATCGGTCCCTCGGGTTGCTGGTTCGGCGCGACGTCCATGGCGACCGTTCTACCGTCCGGCGGCAGCGTGTTTGTCGCGATGTCGCCCGGCGGAGGAGTGAGAATCGGCGGATGAGTTCAGCGCGGCAGCTGGGTTCGCAGGCCCTCGGCGGTGTCCTGCGGAGCCTGGCAGGCGTACTGCCGGCACACATAGGCCAGGCCGTCGTGGCGTCCCTCCCAGAGTGGTGAGTCGTAGGGCTCACCCCACGCCAGCACCACGTCCGGGCGCCACGCTTCCCACACGACGGCCACGAGGTCGGGTCGCTCGCCGACGACGGCGACCTCGGTGATCCCCTCACGGCGCAGGTCGGCGGCGGCCAACGCCTCGGAGAAGGCGCCCGGCGCCTGGTCGACGACGGCGCCGACGAGCTGCAGGATGCGATCGGCGTGGTTGGCGTAGCGGGTCTCGCCGGTCAACGCGGCCAACCGGTAGAGGCCGACGGCGGCCATCGAGTTGGCCGACGGCGTGGCGTTGTCGAACAGGTCCTTCTGGCGAGCGACGAGCGCTTCGCCGTCATCGGGGGTCGTGAACAGGCCACCGTGGTCGACGTCCCAGAAGTGGTCGAGCATGACGTCGGCGACGGAGCGTGCTTCGGCGATCCAGTGTGCCTCGCCGGTCGCCTCGCCGAGGCGGGTGAACGCGTCGATGAGCGCGGCGTGGTCGGCGGCCAGCGCGTCGTGACGGGCGGGCGGGTCGCCGGCGGCGTGCCAACTGCGGAACCAGCGACCGTCCGGGCGGCGCAGCTCGAGACGGAGGAAGTCGCCGGCCTCGGCGGCAGCGTCGATCCAGTCCGGGCGGCCGAGCAGTGAGCCGGCCTCGGCGAGCGCCGAGATCATCAGCGCGTTCCACTCCGTCAGCACCTTGTCGTCGAGCCCGGGGCGGGGGCGCTGCTGACGGGCCTCGAACAGTCGCCGGCGGGCATCCTCGATCGCCGGCGGCCGCTCGAAGCTGCCACGGGCGTGGAGGCGGTTGGGGATCGAGCGCCCCTCGAAGTTGCCTGCGTCGCTGATGCCGTAGAACTCGAGCGCGGCGTCGGCGTCGGCACCGAGCACGGCGCGAACCTCGTCGACGGTCCACGTGTGGAACAGGCCCTCGTGGCCGTGGCCGTCCGGGCCGGGTGAGTCGGCGTCCTCGGCCGAGGAGAACCCGCCGGCGCGCTGGGCGAGGTCACGCCGCACGTAGCTCGATCGTCTCGGTGACGACCTGCCGCCAGCGCGGCTCGCCGAGGGCGACGGCGGCGTGCGTGTAGACGCGCACGAGGAGCGCCTGGTCGTAGAGCATCTTCTCGAAGTGCGGCACGAGCCATTGGCGATCGACGGAGTAGCGGGCGAAGCCGCCGCCGATGTGGTCGTACATGCCGCCCGAGGCCATCGCGTCGAGGGACGTGGTGACGATCTCCCGGGCGGTGTCGTCGCCGGAGCGCAGCCACGACCTCAACATGAGGTCGAGGCTCATCGTCGAGGGGAACTTCGGGGCCGCGCCGAACCCGCCCCACTCGCGGTCGAAGCTGGCGGCCAGCGCCTGGACGGCCCGCGACAGCTGGGCCTCGCCCGGCAGCTCGACGGTCGGCCGCAGCCGGGCCGTGCGGGAGATGGCCTCCCGCAGGGCGGTCGTGTTCTTGGCCAGGTCCTCGCGGCGGGTCGTCCAGGCGTCGCTGATCGCGGCCAGCAGCTGGAGGAAGTTGGGCTTCGGGAAGTAGGTGCCGCCGTAGAACGGCTCGCCGGTCGGGGTCAGGAACACGGTCATCGGCCAGCCCCCGCGACCGGTCATCGCCTGCACGGCGTCCATGTAGACGGCGTCGACGTCGGGGCGCTCCTCGCGATCGACCTTGACGTTGACGAAGCGGCGGTTCATCTCGGCGGCCACCTCGTCGTCCTCGAACGACTCGTGAGCCATCACGTGGCACCAGTGGCAGGCCGAGTAGCCGACGGACAGGAGCACGGGCTGATCGCGGCGCTGCGCCTCGGCGAACGCCTCCGGCCCCCAGGCGAACCAGTCGACCGGGTTGTCCCGGTGCTGGCGGAGGTACGGCGAGGTCTCCGCAGCGAGCCGGTTCACGGGTCGGACCCTATCGATCCGAGTGTTGGAGGACATCCGAGTGCCGGAGGTGCGATTTTCCGACGTCCGGCAACCCTCGGATGCGTCGCAAAGCACTCGGATCGGAGAGCGTCTCAGGCGCCGACGGCGTGGAAGCCGCCGTCGACGTGGACGATCTCACCGGTCGTCGCCGGGAACCAGTCGGACAGCAGGACGACGCACGCCTTGGCCACCGCCGTCGGGTCGTCGACGGCCCATCCGAGCGGGGCCCGCTCGTCCCAGATGTCCTCGAACTTCTGGAACCCCGGGATGCTCTTGGCCGCCATCGTCTTGATCGGTCCGGCGGCGACGAGGTTGCTGCGGATGCCCAGCGGTCCGAGCTCCTTGGCCAGGTAGCGGCTGACGCGACTGCAGCGCCGACTTGGCCACCCCCATCCAGTTGTACGCCGGCCACGCCTGGCGGTTGTCGAAGTCGAGGCCGACGAACGCCCCGCCTCGCGACATCAGGGGCACGAAGGCGTCGGCCAACGCCTTCAGGGAGTACGTCGAGATGTGCAGCGCGACGGCCACGTCGTCCCACTGGGCGGCCATGAAGTCGTCGCCGAGGCAGACCTCCGGGGCGAACCCGATGGCGTGCAGCACGCCGTCGACGTGACCCCACTGCTCGGCCACGGCGTCGCGCACGTTGACGAGGTGCTCCGGCTGCGTGACGTCGAGCTCGTACACGCTGACGTCACCGGTCAGCTTGCGAGCGGTGCGTTGCGTCAGGCTGAGGGCGCGACCCGCACCGGTCAGCACGATGTCGGCGCCTTGCGCCTGCGCCTCTCGGGCGACGGCGAAGGCCAGCGAGGCGTCGGTGAGGACACCCGTGATCACGATCTTCTTGCCTGCGAGGAGACCCATCCGGGGGACGGTAGCCGTACTCGCCCGTGGGGTGACAGAAGATCGCGCTGCATAGGCTCTCGGCCCATGCGCATCGGCATCCTTGGGGCAACCGGACCCGCCGGCAGCGGCCTGGCGGCCCGGCTGGCCAGCATCGGCTACGAGGTCGTCCTCGGCTCACGATCGAAGTACCGGGCGATGGAGGCCCGCGACAGCCTCGTCGAGCGGTGGCCCGAGCTGGCCGAGCTGCTGCAGTACGGGGACAACACGGCGGCCGCCGACTGCGACCTCATCGTCATCGCCACCCCCTGGGACTCGGCGGCCACCACGGCCCAGGAGCACGCGTCCGCGTTCGCGCGCCAAGGTCGTCATCAGCATGGCCAACGCGCTGGTCCGGGTGGGTCACGAGTTCCAGCCGCTCGTGCCGCCGCGCGGCAGCGTCGCCGCCCACGTGCAGGCCGCCGTGCCCGGCTGCCGTGTGGTCGCCGCGCTGCACCACCTGCCGGCCAAGGAGCTCGGCATGCTCGGCGAGCCGATCGACTCCGACGTGCTGATCTGCGGTGACGACCCCGAGGCCGTCGCCGTCGTCAGCGAGATCGTGGCCAAGATCCCGGGCTGCCGTCCGCTCGACGCCGGCGAGCTCTCCAACGCCACGGCCATCGAGGCGTTCACGGCGGTGCTGCTGCAGCTCAACGTGCGCTACAAGACGCGCGTGGCGCCGAAGCTGACCGGAATCAAGCACGATCCCCGATCGGTTGCACCCTGAGTGATCCCGATGCGCCTGCACGACACCGCACGACGGGCCGTCGTGCGGTTCGAGCCGCGTCCCAACGTGTTGATGTACACGTGCGGCATCACGCCCTACGACGCGACGCACGTCGGGCACGCCGCCACGTACCTCGCCTACGACGTGCTGCAGCGCCGTCTCATCGACCGCGGGCACACGGTCACCTGTGTGCGCAACGTGACGGACATCGACGACCCGCTGTTCGCCAAGGCCCGCCAGCTCGGCATCCACTACCTCGACCTGGCGGCCGAGGAGGAGGCTCGGTTCGACGCCGACATGGAGGCCCTCAACGCGCTGCCCGTGGCCTCCACCCCGCGGGCCTCGTCGGCGATCCCGGACATCCGCGGGTTCATCGGCATGGTCCTCGACCGTGGCTACGCCTACGAGGCGGCGGGCGCGGTGTACTTCGACGTCAGCCGATTCGGATCGTTCGGCTCGGTCAGCAACTACAGCCCGGAGCACATGCTGCAGCTGGCGCGGGCCCGCGGCGGTGACGTCGACAACCCGGCCAAGCGCCACCCACTGGACTTCGTGCTCTGGCAGCCGTCGGCGCCGGACGAGCCGTCGTGGGAGACGATGTGGGGGCCCGGCCGCCCCGGCTGGCACATCGAGTGCAGCGCGCTCGGCGTTGCGCGAGCTCGGCACGACGATCGACCTCCACGGCGGCGGCAGCGATCTCATCTTCCCGCACCACGAATCGGAGCGGGCGCAGTCGGAGGCGGCGACGGGCGAGCCGTTCGTGCGCCACTGGATGCACACGGCGCTGATCGGCAAGGACGGCGCCAAGATGTCCAAGAGCCTCGGCAACCTCGTGTTCGTCGACGCGCTGCGCAAGGAATGGGACCCGATGGCGATCCGCATCGCCATCACCCAGCACCACTACCGCACCGAGTGGGAGTGGGACGAGGAGCTGATGCCCCGATCGGAGTCGCGCTTGGAGGCGTGGCGGGCAACGATCGGGGGCCCGCCGTGCCCGGTCATCGAGGAGGTCCGCGCCTGCCTCGACGACGACCTCGACACCCCGGCGGCGTTCGCCGCCATCGACGCCGCGGTCGCCGGCGGCCACGACGTGGTCGAGGCTGCTGAGCTGCTTGGCGATCGTGCTGTGAGCGTCCTGTTCATCTTCCGATGACGTGACGCGCGAACTGCCGTAACACGGGCGGCGTACCATCTCCGGCCATGACGACGGCTGTCGGCGCCGGCAAGGCCCAGGAGCGCTTCCGCGGCATCGTCGGGCCGGTCACCCGGCGGCTGTGGAAGATCGACGCCAAGGGGTACGACCGCCTGCCGGCGGAGGGACCGGCGATCCTGTGCCCGAACCACATCTCGTTCCTCGACTCGGCCTTCCTGATGCTCACGGTGCCGCGCAACATCAGCTTCGTGGGCAAGTCCGAGTACATGGACTCGTGGAAGACGAAGTACCTGTTCCCGGCCATGGGCATGATCCCCGTCGACCGGTCGGGCGGGTCGAAGTCGCAGTCGGCGCTCGACGCCGCGGCGGTCGTGCTGCGCCGCGGGGAGCTGTTCGGCATCTTCCCCGAGGGGACCCGCAGCCGCGACCGCGTGCTGCACAAGGGGCGCACCGGAGCGGCCCGGCTGGCCTTGGAGATCGGGTGCCCGATCTTCCCGGTGGGCATCACTGGCACGGCCGACATCCAGCCGCCGGACGCCAAGCTGCCCAAGCCGTTCCGGTCGTGCACGATCGAGATCGGCCGCCCGATCCGGCCCGAGCGGTACCGGAACCGCACGGACGTCCACCTGGCCTTGCGGTCGATGATCGACGAGGTGATGTTCGAGATCCGCGAGATGACCGGCCAGGAGTACCGCAACGTCTACGCCGGGACGCCTGCCGAGGTCGTCGAAGCCCCCGTCACCGCCCGTCCGGCCAGCGTCGCCGATCCCGTCGAGTCGCACGTCGGGCGCCGAGAGCTGGTCGGCGCCGCAGTCTGAGCCGATCCGCCCGGCCGGGCGCGGTGAGCGGTGAGCGCTCCCAGCGCGCTCATCGCGCACCTCAGCACGACGGCGGGACGGCGTCTGGCATGCTGCGGCGCGTGTCGACGCACCGGATCCACCACGTCAACGGCGTCCGCCTCCACACCGTCGAGGAGGGCGAGGGGCCGCTCGTCCTGCTGATCCACGGCTTCCCGGAGAGTTGGTACTCCTGGCGTCGGCAGTTGCCGGTGCTCGCCGACGCCGGCTACCGCGCCGTCGCCATCGACGTCCGCGGCTACGGGCGCTCGTCCAAGCCGGAGACGATCGAGGAGTACCGGATGCTCCGCATGGTCGCCGACAACGTGGCCCTCGTCGAGGCGCTGGGTGAGACGCAGGCCGTCATCGTCGGCCACGACTGGGGAGCGCCGATCGCCTGGAGCTCGGCGTTGCTGCGGCCCGACATGTTCCCGGCCGTGGCCGGGCTGTCGGTGCCGTACTCACCGCCGAGCGCCACCCGACCGTCGGACGCGTTCCGGGCGATGGGCGGGGACGAGGAGTTCTACATCGAGTACTTCCAACAGCCGGGGCGCGCCGAGGCCGAGATCGAGGCCGACGTCCGCACCTGGTTGCTCGGCTTCTACTTCACCGCCTCCGGCGACGCCGCCCGGCCCGAACGCGGACGGACGATGGCGACGATCGCGCCCGGCGGCCAGCTGCTCGACCGCTTCCGATATCCAGACGTGATGCCGGCGTGGCTGACGGAGGAGGACCTCGACTTCTACGCCGGCGAGTTCGAGCGCACTGGGTTCACGGGCGGTCTCAACCGCTACCGCAACATCGACCGCGACTTCGAGGAGCTCTCGGTCTACAAGCACCACCCGATCGAGGTCCCGGCGCTGTTCATCGGCGGCGACCGCGACGGGCCGACGATCTGGGGCCGCCCGGCGATCGACCGCTACGCCACCACGCTGCCGCGCCTGCACCGCTCGATGATCCTCGAGGGCTGCGGGCACTGGACGCAACAGGAGCGTCCGCAGGAGGTCAACGAGGCGCTGCTCGACTTCCTCGCCGCACTCTGAGTGTGAGCGACGCGCGAGCGAACGAGGTGTTTCGTCGCTTCGGCGCGGCGCCGGAGCGGGTGCGACAATGCGGCGATGCCGTATCAGTTCACCCCGCAGGGCGAGGCCTTGCTCGCCGACGTCGTCGCCTTCATGGACGACCACATCTACCCGAACGAGGCGGAGTACGAGGAGCAGGCCGACGAGCTGGGTCACGACGGCGACCCGCCGCTGCTCGACAAGCTGAAGGCGGCGGCCCGCGAGCGCGGCCTGTGGAACCTGTTCCTCCCGCACCTCGCTCCTGACGCCCCCGGGACGAAGCTGTCGAACCTCGACTACGCGCCGATCTCGGAGCAGCTGGGCAAGGTCGGGTTCGCCTCGGAGGTCCTCAACTGCGCGGCACCCGACACCGGCAACATGGAGATCCTCAACGCCTACGGCTCGGAGACGGTCAAGCGGGAGTGGCTCGCACCGTTGCTGGAGGGCGAGATCCGGTCGGCGTTCTCGATGACCGAACCGGACGTTGCCTCGTCGGACGCCACCAACATCGGCCTGCGCATCACCCGCGACGGTGACGAGTACGTGCTCAACGGCCTCAAGTGGTTCTCGTCGGGTGCGCTGCGGGCCCGTTGCCGGGTGCTCATCGTGATGGGCAAGACCGACCCCGAGGCGCCCCGCCACCTCCAGCAGTCGATGATCGTCGTTCCCAAGGCCACCCCCGGTGTGTCGTTCGGCCGGTCGCCGCACGTGTTCGGCTACGACCACGCCGGCGGGCATCCCGAGATCATCTTCGAGGACGCCCGCGTGCCGGCCGACAACCTCCTCGGCGAGCAGGGCGGCGGCTTCGCCATGTCGCAGGCCCGCCTCGGGCCAGGCCGCATCCACCACTGCATGCGCTCGATCGGCGTCGCCGAGCGAGCGCTCGGTCTGATGGTCGAGCGGGCGCTGCAGCGCACGACGTTCGGCACGTCCGTCGCCCACAAGGGACTGATCCAGGACTGGATCGCCGAGTCGCGCATCGAGATCGACATGTGCCGGGAGTACGTCCTGCGCACGGCCCACCTGATGGACACCGTCGGCAACAAGGCGGCGGCGACCGAGATCTCCGGCATCAAGGTGGCCATCCCGACGATGGCGCTGAAGGTCATCGACCGCGCCATCCAGGTCCACGGCGCGGCCGGCGTCACGCAGTTCACGCCGCTGGCCAACATGTACGCCCAGATGCGGACGCTGCGCATCGCCGACGGCCCCGACGAGGTCCACAAGATGACCATCGCCCGCCGCGAGATCCTGCGCCACGACCCGAACTTCCGGATGAACCCCACCGTGACACGCTGACGCTTGACCCTCCCCTCGGGGGAGACCGCAGGCTGTCGTCATGGCCACCATCCATCGTGACATCCACCTGCAATCCGACCCGGCGACCGTCTGGGACGCCGTCCGTGACGTCGGTGCCGCCCACGTCCGGTTGACGCCCGGCGTGCTCACGGCGACCGAGTTCGACGGCCACGCCCGGCTCGTCACGTTCGCCGATGGCTGGCAGGTGCGCGAGGTGATCGTCGACGTCGACGACGACCGACAACGGCTGGCCTACGCCGTCGTCGACGGCGTGTTCACCCACCACCACGCCTCGATGGAGGTGGCCGCCGACGGTGAGGGACGCAGCCGCCTCGTCTGGACCACCGACCTGCTCCCGCACGACGCCGCCCCGACCGTCGAGGCGTTCGTCGATCAAGGGGTCGCCGCGATGCGCGACGTGTTCGACGGCTGAGGAGAACGCACCTCGGGGCGAGTAGGGGCCGCTCGTAGACTCGGGCCGGCTATGAGCGACGTGATCACGATCTCCCTCCCCGACGGTGCGGCCCGCGAGTTCCCTGCGGGCACCACGGCCGCGGACGTGGCGGCGTCGATCGGTCCACGGCTGGCGAAGGCCGCCGTGGCCGCCACCGTCGCCGCTGACGGCGGCGACAACACGGAGATCGATCTCGGCCGGCCGCTGCACGACGGCGACCGCGTCGCCATCGTCACCGACGACTCCGAGGCCGGGCGCCACGTGCTCCGCCACTCGACGGCGCACGTGATGGCCCAGGCCGTGACGCAGTTGTTCCCCGGTGCGAAGTTCTCGATCGGCCCGGCGATCGAGAACGGCTTCTACTACGACTTCGACCTGCCGGATGGGCGCACGTTCAGCGAGGACGATCTGGCGGCGATCGACGCCAGGATGCGCGAGATCATCGCCGCCGACCAGCCGTTCGTGCGCTCCGAGGTGTCACCTGGCGAGGCCACCGAGATCTTCGCCGACCAGCCCTACAAGCTGGAGATCATCGAGCGGGTCGAACGGGCGGGAGATGGCGTCGACGAGCTCGACGCCGGCGAGGTCGCCGCCGGCGGCACGATCAGCATTTATCGCAACAGCCCCGAGTTCGTCGACCTGTGCAAAGGCCCGCACGTCCCGTCGACCGGTCGGCTCGGGCACTTCGAGCTGCAGAAGGTCGCCGGGGCGTACTGGCGCGGCGACGAGCACGGTCCGATGCTGCAGCGCATCTACGGCACGGCCTGGGAGTCCGCCGCTGCACTGCGGGCCCACCTCGAGCAGCTCGCCGAAGCGGCCAAGCGCGACCATCGCCGGCTGGCCACCGACCTCGACCTGCTCAGCTTCCCGAGCGAGCTCGGTGGCGGCCTCGCCGTCTGGCATCCGAAGGGCGCCATCGTCCGCAAGCTGATGGAGGACTACAGCCGCCAGCGCCACGAGTCGGGCGGCTACGAGTTCGTGTACACGCCGCACGTCTCCCGATCGGAGCTGTTCCAGACGAGCGGCCACCTCGATTGGTACGCCGACGGCATGTACCCGCCGATGGAGATGGACAACGGCACGTACTACATGAAGCCGATGAACTGCCCGATGCACTGCCTGATCTTCCGGTCCCGGCAGCGCAGCTACCGCGAGCTGCCGCTGCGGCTGTTCGAGCTGGGCACGGTCTACCGATACGAACGCGCCGGCACGCTCCACGGACTGCTCCGGGTACGCGGACTGACGATGGACGACAGCCACATCTTCTGCACTCGCGAGCAGCTGCAGGACGAGATCGCCTCGCTGCTCGACTTCGTGCTCTCCGTGCTGCGCGCCTTCGGCTTCGACGACTTCACGTTCCACCTGTCGACCAAGGATCCCGAGAAGTACATCGGGTCCGCCGACGTCTGGGACGAGGCCACGGAGGCGCTTCGGGCGGCGCTCGTGCGCCACGGGCTCGAGTACACGCTGAAGGAGGGTGACGCCGCCTTCTACGGCCCGAAGATCGACATCGACGTGCGCGACGCCATCGGCCGGCCGTGGCAGCTCTCGACGATCCAGTGCGACTTCAACCACCCGGAGCGCTTCGACCTCGAGTACGTCGGCGCCGACAACGCCCGGCATCGCCCGATCATGTTGCATCGGGCCCTGTTCGGCTCCATCGAGCGCTTCTTCGGCGTGCTCCTCGAGCACTTCGCCGGCAACTTCCCGACATGGCTGGCGCCGGTGCAGGTGCGCGTCCTGCCGGTCGCCACGGCGCACGAGGAGTACGCCGAGAAGGTCGTCGACCGGGTGCGCGCCGTCGGTGGGCGGATTGACCTCGTCGGCGCCGGCGAGCAGCTCGGCAAGCGGATCCGCGCGGCCAAGCTGGAGAAGCTCCCGTACATCCTCGTCGTCGGCGACGAGGATGTGGCCGCCGGTACGGTCGGCGTCAACCGGCGGGGGAGCGAGCGGCCCGATCGCGGCGTCGACCTCGCCGAGTTCGTCGAGCGCCTGGCCGAGGAGATCACGCTGGCCGAGGCCACCGCCCTGAGTTCTTGATGCTCGAACGACTCTGGAACGGCTGGCGCAACGCCTACGTGTCCAGCGGTGGCGCCGTCGGCGGGGCGTCCGCCGATGACGTCGAACTGGGGCGTGGCAGCGTGTTCACCCGCATCCTGCACTCCGGTCTGCCCGACGACGAGACCCACATCGTCCATCGCGGCGACCACGTCTTCGCCATCCTCAACGCCTTCCCGTACGCGCCGGGCCACCTGCTCATCGTGCCCTACCGGGAGGTCGCCGACCTCGAGGCCCTCGAACCGGCGGAGGCCGCCGAGCTGTGGGGGACGGTCACCGACGCGGTCGTCGCCGTCAAGCGGGCCTATGCGCCGGAAGGCGTCAACGTCGGCGTCAACCTCGGCAAGCCGGCCGGCGGGAGCGTCAGCGACCACATCCACGTGCACGTCGTGCCGCGCTGGACGGGGGACTCCAACTTCATGACCGCGCTGGCCAACACACGCACGATCCCCGAGGCGCTGCCCGACACCGCCGCCAAGCTGCGCACGGCGTGGCCAACCCCTTCCTGACCCGAGGCTTTGGCGCGCCCGAGGGTTTCCTGCGCCCCCTCCGGGACGCACCGCCCCGAGTGCCGGCGAAGCCTCGGGTCACAACGCAGGGAGGCGCTGTTGCAACCCGATCAAGGGGGCCAGCGGGTCGCCCGATCGGCGGATCCGCTCGCCGACGTTGCGGATCGTCCAGCGATCGGCGCGCAGCTCGGGGTCGTCGAGCTCGTCCCACTCGATGGGCACGGAGACCGGCGCGCCGGGCGCCGGCCGGGCGCTGAACGGCGCCACGAGCGTCTTGTTGATGCGCGTTCTGGGTGTAGTCGAGTCGGGCCCGTCCGGCCCGCTTGGAGACCTCCCACTCCCAGCTGACGAGCTCGGGCACGGTCGCGCCGATCGCCCGGGACAGCGTCTCGACCCACTTCCTCGTCTGGTCGAACGTGTAGCGCTCGGCCACCGGGATCCAGATCTGGATGCCGGCTTGGCCCGAGACCTTCGGTTGGCCTGCACGTCGAGGTGCTCGAGTGCCGTTCGGTGCAGCCGGGCGAGGACGAGGACGTCGTCGAACGTGCTGGCGGAGCCCGGATCGATGTCCATCAGGGCCCACGTCGGCCGGTGCGGGTTGCGCACGGTCGAGGTCCACGGGTGCAGCTCGATGGCCCCGTAGTTGGCGACCCACGCCAGCGCCGCCGGCGAGTCGAGCACGAGGTACTCCGCCGGTCTCGCCCGGATCGGCGTCGACGTTGCGCCACCGTCGGAGCCACTCGGGCGCGTGCGACGGCACGGCCTTGTGCCAGAAGCCGGGCTTGTCGACCCCGTTCGGGTACCGGTGCATGTTGACCGGCCGATCGGCGAGGTAGGGCAGCATGACGGGGGCCATCTCCGTGTGATGCCGGATGAGGTCGCGCTTCGTCAGCGCGGCGTGCCCGGCCCGCGCCGGGAACAGCACCCTGTCCAGGTTCGTCAGCTTCAGCGTGTGCTCACCCAGGCGCCACGTCCCCGCGTTCGGCAGGTCAGCGAGCGCCTCGAGCTCGTCGGCGGTGGGCGCCACCCAGCTAGCGGTGCTCGACCACGTGGCCGACGGGGAGGCCCGTACCTCGTCGTTGGTGCGGCTCGACTTGACCGAACGGGGGAACTGCTCCGGGTCCCACCCGGCACCGGCGTCCTCGTCACGTTTCTTCAGCAGCAGCCACTGCTCCCGGTCGCCACTCCCGCCACGCCCATCCCGTCCGCGCCGGACGAGCACGAAGCGTCCGCGCAGCTTCTCCCCCTGCAGGTCGAAGTGCAGGTTCCCTTCGGCGATCGCCGCCGAGCGCGTCATCGCCATCGGCCAGCTCCCACGTCCCCCAGTCCCAGACGATGACATCGCCGCCGCCGTACTCGCCCTCCGGGATGACGCCCTCGAAGTCGAAGTAGTCGAGGGGGTGGTCCTCGACGTGGACAGCCATCCGCTTGACGGCCGGATCGAGCGTCGGTCCCTTGGGGACCGCCCAGCTGACCAGGACCCCGGCGGCCTCCAGGCGCAGGTCGTAGTGCAGGCGGCGGGCTCGATGGCGTTGGACGACGAAACGGTGCCCTGGCGGCGGCGGCGTTCCGCTGCCGGCCGGCTCCGAGGTGACCGTGAAATCGCGCTTGGCGCGGTACGGGCCGAGGCGATCAGCCGGCGTCGGCACAGGTTGGCGCGATCGTGCGGCGCCCCGCTTGGGAGCCATCGGCCTTCGTTCTACCCACCACCCGCTCGACCCGACCGCATCGAGCGCGGTGATCTAGTCTGTCCCCCGGAATGGGGCGGACTGGCGGGGGCGGGAACCTACTGACGCGCGCGGCTGTGGTCGGGCGCGCGCTCGTCGGGCTGACGGCTGTCCTCGTCGCCCGCGAAGTCCACGCCCAGCTGCCGTGGGTGCCGCCCTGGTACCTCGTCGCGCTGCTGGTGCTGCCGTTCGTCGCGTGGCGGCTGGTCCGCTGGCGTCTCGGCCCTCCGCTGCTGCGTTGGCCGAGTATGGCCGTCGTCGTGGCCATCGTCATCGGCCTCTGCCCGCTGCCGTGGATGACGGCCGATCTCGGCGAGCCGCCGGGCACGGCGTGGCGGCTCGATGGCCGGCTGACGATCGACGGCGAGCGCATCGATCCACCCGGGGCCTGGTACTGGTTGACGGTCGGTCGGCCACCAACAGTCGCCGAAGTCGTCAGCAGCTGGGTCGCCGACGATCACCGGCCGCGCAACCTGGCCACCGGCGCGGCGACCAGCCGTCCCGTGTTCAACGAGCCGGCCGCCGCGGCGGTCGGTCTGCGTCGGGCGGGCCTCGACATCGACGTGCACCTCGTCGTCCAGGTCAGCGGTGCGCGGGCCGGCGGGCTTCCGTCGACGGCGCTGCTGGCCAGCCTCAACGGCATCGCACTGACATCCGCGCCGAGCTGGGCGCGGGCGCTGGACACCGTGCGCGAGGGCAACTCGTTCACGACCACCGATGGCCGCACGTACGCGTTCACCGGGCGCGAGCTGCCGTACGAGCTGGTCGACGTGTTCGAGCAGCCGGCGCAGTCGCTCGATGTGAAGGTCGGCGGCCGGTGGGCCGATACCGCGCCTGGCCGGTGGTTCCGCGGGCTGGCCGTCGGGAAATCACACGGGCTGATGGTCGCCCTCGTCGCCTACGCCCATGCTTCGGGCCGCGACCTGGCCAGGGGTCGCGCGATCGCCGGGACCGGAGGCATCAGCGGCGACGGATCGGTCGAGCGGATCGGCGGGTTGCGGGCCAAGGCGGCGGCGGCCCGGGACGTCGGCGCCGATCTGCTGCTGTACCCGGCCGAGCAGTCACGGGTGCTCGACGGGTTCGCCGCGGGCTCGATGCGACTGTTGCCCGTGGCCAGCCTCGACGCCGCCATCACCGCCCTCCTGATGTGATCCGCCGATCCTCCTGCGAGGATGGCGCCATGTGCAGGAACATCACCACACTGCGCGGGCTGCAGCCGGCGGCGACGCCACAGGAGATCGAGGCCGCGGCGAGGCAGTACGTCCGCAAGGTGAGCGGCGTGCAGGCCACGTCGGCGGCCTCCGAGGCCGCCTTCGAGCTCGCCGTGCGACGGGTCACCGAGGCAACGACCGACCTGTTGCGCAGCCTGCCGCCGCGCCGTCAACCGCCGAAGACCGAGCCGCCGTTGCGCCGCCTCCGCCGCGCCGGCTGACCACCCATTGGGGGAGGTGAGCGGTGAGCGCCCATCGGCCGCCCACTGCTCATCGCGCCCTGCGGCGCCGGCTGCCGGTGGTCGCCTTCATCGTCTTCGTCGTCCTTTACGCCGGGCTCATCGTCCTCTACGCCGTCAGCGGCGGCGTGCAAGGTGTCAGCGCGGTGGCTCCCGACGGCGGGGTCCGCGTCGTCATCACCGCCGACGATGTCGACGCCCAGGGTCAGCGGTTCCTGGTCGACATCGACCTGGATTTCGACGACTCGCTCGGCGAGGAGGGGCGGTTCACCCTGGCGCGGCCGCTGACCGTCGTCATCGATCCGTCCGCGGGCAGCCGGCAGGTCTCGTACCCGGCAGGCCAGATCCCCGGGGTCACCGAGGTCGAGCTGCTGCTGGAAGGCGACATCCGGAGCTGGCCGTTCGACGCCTACGACACCCGATTCGTCGTCGGCGTCTACGACGGCACACCCGAGGACGGCCAACTCCTCGAGACCTCGTTCTCCTTCGACGGGAACGTCCGCGGCTGGCGGCTCGTCGCCGAGTCGCTGACCGATCCGTCGGGGTCGGCACAGGAGTCGCAGTTCGCCTACGGGCATGTCCACCTGCGGCGTTCGGGGGACACGCTGGTGTTCGCCGGCATCCTCCTCGGCACCCTCGTGGCGCTGCCCCTGTTGGCGCTCTTCGTCGCCGGCCAGACCGCCGCCGGGCGTCGACCAGTGCAGCCCACGTTCATGTCGTGGATGGCGGCCATGCTGTTCGCCACCATCCCGATCCGCAACTTCCTGCCCGGGTCGCCACCGGCGGGGGCCTGGGTGGATGCCGTGATCGTGCTGTGGGTCGTCGTCGCTCTCGTCGCCTCGCTGGCGCTGTACGTCGCGGCGTGGTGGCGCCAGGGCCACCCCTCGGTCTGAGCAGGCTCACGTTCCGCAGATCAGCGGCGCCTCACTGGAACAAACACGCCCCGGAGAGTCTGCGATCGCGATGCCGTTGGGGTAGAGGTGCGGGCGGTTCAGCCGCCGCGGGCGGTCCGGGGGCGGCGGGTGCCCGGTTCGGCTGCCGGTCAACCCGGTGAGGTGACGACCGGAAGGACCACCCGAGAGGCCGACAGGTCGATCGTCCGGTGCGACGGCAGCATTCGCGTCGACATGGCCGGATCGTCACCGGTGCCCAGGTTGCGCTCCCAACGAGGATGCGAGCCCCCTGCGACGGTCAGCCGGATCCGGCTTCCCCGCGCGAACCGGTGCGCGATCGGGTCGAGCTCCAACCGGACCAGATCGGTGGGCGACGAGGGTCGAGCCGCAGCATCCCGTCGGCGATGTTCCGCGAGCGACCTTTGGCGTCGACCTCCGAGAGCCGGACGAACAGGTCGGCGAACGGGTTGTCGGAGCGATGACCCACCTCCGCGACAGGGGTGCCGGCAACCTCGAGCTCGGCGGTCAACGGCTCGGACGTGAAAGTCAGCAGATCCGATCGCTTGGCCAGGTCCCTGTCGTCCTTCCAGCCCGCAGCGAAGGTGTTGGCCATGCTGACGTAGGCCCCGCCGTACGTCGGGGTCGGGTCGGCCGGGTCATAGGTGAACTCGGCAATGCTTCCCGCGTCGGCCGGCTGCGCGCCGAGGACGTTGCCGGCGCCCGGATAGAAAGCGTGCTCAGTCGTCGCAGGCGGCCACGCCGGAAGCTCCCGCCATCCTCCGCCCGGTCCGTTCACGAACACGTTGACCGGCGTGGTGCGACGCGAGCCGCCCGATCCGGCCAGATGCGCGTCCAACCACTCGATGGCCTCGGGGAGGAGGACCTGGCCGCCCTTGGCGCCTCCCTCGGCGTGTGTCCATGGACCCATGGTGAGGGCGACGTCGGCGCCCCGATCGGCGAGCCGTGCGTACGCCGCGACGGTCTGGCGGAGGAAGCCGTCCTGCCAACCGCCTTGGAGGAGTACCGGGATCTTCACCTGCTCCAGCGCCGGCGTGAAGTTGGCGTTCTTCCAGAGCGGGTCGCCCAAGTCGCGCCGGCTGATCCACTCGCGGTACCACGGCGCTGCGCCGTGCAGCAGCTCATCGTCTGCCGCAGTCAGCGGCAAGCGGTCCATCGCCTGCCTGATCTGCTTCCGGGAGAAGAGGATCGCCGTCATGCGACGCAGGATCGGGTCCTCCTGGTGTGTGATGACGAAGGACCACTCGAACAACCCGCTCAGGTGGAAGGCCCCAGTGCCAAGAGCGAACGCGGAGAAGTCATAGGGTCCGCAAGCGATCACCGCAGCTTTCATCTCTGGCGGCGGATCCATCAGGAGCGCCCACTGCACGAACCCGAGGTACGAGTACCCCTGGGTGGCGAAGCGACCGTCGAACCACGGCCGCTCGCGGATCCAGGCGACGATGTCAGCGGCGTCGTCGGCCTCCTGCGCGAACGGCACGAAAGCTCCGCCTGACCCGAAGGTGCCGCGACACTTGACCAGCAGGACCCGGTAGCCGCGCCGGGCCATGAACCCGCCGGTCATGGCCTGTCCGACCATGTTGATGCCGTACGGGGAGGTGACGAGCACCGTCCCCGACGCCTTTGCCTTCGGCTCCAAGAGGTTGGCGAGCAGCTCGACGCCATCTCGCATCGGGATCCGGACGTCGTAGGTCGTCGTGTAGTCGGTCCTCGGTGCGGGCAACTTCGTGTGCTTCCCCCACTGCCAGTCGACGAATCGTTGACCGAGCGTCCGGTTCTTCGCCTGTTGGTTCATCTGGGGCCCCTCTCAATCGACCGTGAGCTCGTCACGGATGGCGTTGCCGTCGGCGTCGAGCGCACGACCGGCCCAGCGGATCGCGCCGGGCGTCGCGCTCAGCCGGGCGATGAGTTCTCACGTCGGATGCGATATCACATGGTGGACCGGTGGAGTCCGCCCGGATGAGGTGGTGGCAAGGATCGCGCCCAGACGCCCGCTGAGCCCGACGGCTACACCCGGATGGCTCGCAGAGCGGACAGCGCCGAACCCCTGGCCCCGGCCATGTCGAGGTCCGGCACGAGTTCGAACGTGGACGCCTCGCGCTGCTCGTCCCGCAGCCGCGTGGCCTCCCGCACACCGGCCAGGAACCAGGCGCGGAAGTCGGCCGAAGCCTCGGTCACACCGCCGCCGAGGAAGTAGGCGTCCGGATCGGTGAAGTTGGCGGCGATCGTGAACATCCGCCCGATCGCCACCGCCTGCTGCTCGAAGATGCGGCGGGCCATCTCGTCGCCTCGCTCGCCGTAGTCACGGACGAGCTTGGCGCCCGTGCCCACGTCGAGCGCGGCGAGTGGATGGTTCGGATAGCGGGTCAGCCAGAACGGCAGGAGGTTGTTCTCGATGCCGCTCAGCGAGGCCACGCTCTCCAGATCGCCGAGCGCTCCGCAGTTGCAGCGGGGCAGCGGTTGGCCGTCGACCAGCAGGCCGTGCATCGGGATGTGGACGTGGCCGAGCTCCCCGGCCATGCCGGAGGCGCCGCGGATGATCGCGCCGCTCTCGATCACCCCGCCGCCGAGCCCCGTGCCGACGATCGCCGCGATCGACGAGCGGTCCTCGGCATCGTCGCCGAACTGCCGCTGGTGGGCGTAGAGCGCCGCCGCGTTGCCGTCGTTGTTGTAGATCACCGGCAGCTGCAGGTGCTCCTCGACGCCGCCGCGGATGTCGTACCCCCACCACGCCGGCTCGGAGAAGTTCGTCGCACCACGCGCTGAGATGACGCCGTCGGCGCTGGCCGGGCCCGGCGTGTCCAGGCCGACGGCCTGGACGGCGTGGCGTGGCGTGGCGGCTGCCGCGAGGGCCAGCTCCATCGCCTCCTCGATCGACGCGATGGCCGCCGCCGGCCCCTCGTGGACCCGGCTCGGCGCTTCGATCATCCGGTCGACGAGGAACTGTCCCGCGTCGTCGAGCACGGTGGCATTGGTCTTCGTCCCGCCGACGTCCAACCCGACGACCACGGAAGTCATGAGACAAGTGTGACGCGCCGCGGGGCCGCCGCCGTTCAGCGGTCGACGGTCGGCGGCAGCCCGAAGCGCGGGTACAGGCTGGTGTCCAGGAAGCTCGTGAGGGAGGTGATCCGACCGTCGACGATGTCGAGGACCTGGAGCGACCACGGCTGGAAGCTGCCGCCTGGACCGCTCGGCCGGTACTGGGCGAACGCCGGAGACGCGTTCGCCTGCACCGGCACCAGCGCCGAGCCGCGGCAGGCGATGCCCTTGCCGAGGAACCACTTGCGCAACTGGTCGGGACCCCGCAGCCACAGGTCGTACGGCGGCATCGACATCGTCATGTCCTCGTGCAGGAGGCTGACCAGCGAATCGAGGTCGTAGCGCTCGAACGCGTCGACGTACCGCGCCAGCAGCGCCCGCTGGTCCTCGTCCACCGGGTCGGCGATGTCGCCGGCGCGCACGTTGCTGGCGGCGAGGGTGGCGCGGGCTCGCTGCAGCGCGCTGTTGACGGAGGGCACCGTCGTGCCGAGCAGCTCGGCGACCTCGCGTGGCCTGCCATCGCAGCACCTCGCGCAGGATCAGCACGGCCCGCTGGCGAGCCGGGAGGTGCTGCAGCGCGGCGATGAACGCCAGCCGGATCGATTCCCGGAGCACGGCCTCCTCGGCCGGGTCGTCGACGGCCGGCAGCACCTCGACGTCCGGCACCGGCTCGATCCACCTCTGCTCCGGCAGCGGTGCCGGCAGGTTCGTCGTCGCCGTCGCCGCGGGGCGGAGGTCGACCGGGCGTGCCCGCCGTTGGCGGCCCTTCAGCATGTCGAGGCACACGTTGGTCGCGATGCGGTACAACCAGGAACGCACTGCGGCGCGGCCTTCGAAGCGGTCGGACGCCCGCCACGCTCGCAGCAGGGTGTCCTGCACGGCATCCTCTGCCTCCGCCGACGGATCCGAGCATCCGGTAGCAGTACCCGGTCAGCTCCACGCGATGGCTGCCCAGCGCCGCCTCGACCTCGGCCCGTCCGCCCTCAGCCGTCGTCTCCCGCTCGTCAGCGGCCAGCTCCGTCATCGCAACCCCTTTGTTGGACAGCGCCCAGCGATCCACGGTAGGGCGCTCACCGCCGGAGTCTCCTACCCGTTCCTGGTCATCCGACACGTCGGCCGATGGGCGGCCGTAGCCTGGGATGTGATGACCGCGGAGGAGCACCGCGACGAATTGCCGGACGATCTGCACGCGGCCGGATACGTCGGTCCGTACCGGTTCCCGGACAACTCGCGGCGGCGCATTCCCGGCGTGCTCTACCTGGTCATTGCCGCGGCGTGCGTCGGCGTGTGGCAGATCGGCCACGATTCGTCGCCGATCGTCAACGACGGCTGGCTGTGGGCCGCGGCCTTGCTCGCCGCGGTGGGCGTGGTGTCCCTGACGTCCGGATGGCGGATGCACGTGGACGAGCGCGATGCCCTCGTCGCCGCCCAGCGGGCCGTCGGGTTCCCGGTCGGACACGCGTCGGCGCAGCAGGTGTGGCGCGGCGTGCGCAGCCGTCCGACGTGGCGGGTGCTGTGCTACTCGGTCGAGGATCCGCCGCTGCGGCGCGGTCTGGTGCTCGTCGACGCCGTCGACGGGCGGGTCATCGAGCACCTCGTCGAGGACAACCCCGAACGCTGGTCGGCGGCGCCGCCTGGAACCGGCTGACGTGCGCATCGCCGTCGGCACGGACGAGGTCACGGCCGTGACGGCGGCCGTCGAACAACACCTGACCGACGTCGGCCACGACGTCGTGGCGGTGGCCAACGGGCTGGCGTGGCCGGACGTCGGGCGCACCGTTGGCGAGGCCGTCGCCTTCGGCACCGCCGAGCGCGGTCTGGTCTGGTGCTGGACGGGGACGGGCGTGTCGATGGCCGCCAACAAGGTGCCGGGTGTGCGTGCCGCGCTGTGCACCGACGCCGAGACCGCCCGCGGAGCGCGGCGGTGGAACGATGCCAACGTGCTCGTCCTGGGCATCCGGCTGAGCGGCCAGGACGAGACGGGGCCGGCGACGGCGATCGAGATCGTCGACGCCTTCCTCAGCGCCGACCCCGACGGAACGGAGACGGAGAACATCGCCAAGATCGTGTGACGCGAGCCCGTCACCGCTCATAGAGACGGTGACACATCGTCCGGCCGATTCGGCCGACTCACAGAAGGGCTCCCCGCAATCATGCGACGCACGTTCATCCTTCCTGCCATCGCCGCCGCTCTGGCCGTCGGTGTCATGGGCACCACGGCCAGCGCCGACCAACCCTCCCGCACCTCGCAGAGCAACGACTGCGCGGCACGCAACAGCCGCGGCCGCGACCTTCAGGTCGTCGGGCTCGTCGCCGACGGCACGCTCGTCTGCTTCGAGGACGACCGGCCCGGTCGGGCGAAGGCGATCGGTGCGGTGACCGGGCTCGTCCAGGACACCGCCCTCGTCGGCATCGACTACCGACCGGCCAACAACGTGCTGTACGGGCTCGGCAACGCCGGCGGCGTCTACACGATCGACGCCAACACCGCTCAGGCGACCCTCCGCAGCCGGCTCAACCAGCCACTGCAGGGGACGGACTTCGGCGTCGACTTCAACCCCACCGTCGACCGCCTGCGCATCGTCTCGAACACCGGGCAGAACCTGCGCACCAACGTCGACGACGGCACGACCACCGTCGACTCGACGCTGAACATCCCAGGTGCCACGCCCGTCAACCCCGCCCTCGGCGTGACCGCCGTCGGCTACACGAACAACGATGCTGATCCGAACACGGCGACGACGCTGTTCGACGTCGACACGACGAACGACAATCTCGTCATCCAGGCGCCGCCGAACGCCGGCGCGCTGAACCCGACCGGCAAGCTGCTCGTCGACGCCGCCGGACCGGTCGGCTTCGACATCTACAGCAAGCTGAGCAACGGGACGACGACCGGCCTGCGGGCCCTGGCGTCGATCACGACGCCCGACGGCGCAGCGAGCCTGTACCGCCTCGACCTGCTGGCCGGGCGGGCGGCCAAGGTCGGGTCGTTCTCGGTCCCGGTCGTCGACATCGCCGTCCCGACCGCCCAGAGCTGACCGGCGGTTCCGTCGGCCGGGTCCGCTCGCCGCAGGCGACCCGGCCGACGGATTCCGCGCAGCCGACCAACCTTTCGCACGGTCAGCGCCGAACGACACGACATGGGTGCGAGGATGACCAACGACGCCCTCCAGATGGATCATGGCGATGCCTTGCGGGCGCTCGTCGGACGAGCAGTGGAGCGCCACCCCGATGCGTGGGAGGCGCTCTATCGCCGGTCCTACCGGAACCTCTTCGGGTTCGCCCGTCGCCGCCTGTTCGACGACGAGGCGGCCGAGGATGCCGTCAGCGAGACCATGACCAGAGCGCTCGACAACATCGACCGCTTCACGTGGCAGGGGGGAGGCTTCGACGCCTGGCTGTACGGGATCGCCCGCAACGTCGTGCACGAGCTCTCCCGCACGCGCCAGCGGAGCGTCGTTCTCGTCGACGAGGAGCGCCCGACGACCGACCGAGGTCCGGAGGAGCACGCCCTCGCCGGCGACGAGACGGCCGCCATGCGCCGGGCGTTCGACCGGCTCGACGCCGACGAGCGGGAGCTGCTCGAGCTGCGCGTGCATGGCGGGCTGAGCTCGGACGAGGTGGGGCGGTTGCTCGGCAAGCAACCAGGTGCCATCCGCATGGCGCAGGCCCGTGCGCTGCAGCGACTGCGTACGATCTTGGAGGAGGTGCAGGGTGCCTACTGAGGACGAGCTCGTCGAGCTGCTCGGCCGCGCCCTCGACGAGGATGCGCCCGCCGCGCCGCCTCCCGATCGGATCGCCGGACTCCGCGCCCGCGCCGAGGCGGCCCGTGCCGTGTCCGCCCGCAGGCGAAGGGGCCGGGGAGTCTCGCCATGGCTCGCCGCCGCCGCGGCGATCGTCGCCCTGGCCGCCGGCTTCGCCGTCGCTCGCGTCGTCGACGAGGGCCAGAGTGGCACGGATGGGGGCACAGCAGGCGAGGTCGAGTACGAGGGTTCGATGAACGGGCCCGGCGACGAGCCGGCCGACGCCGAGTTGAAGGTGACGGCGACGGGCATCGGGCGGATCATCGACTTGCAGACCGACGTGCTGCCGATCCTCCCCGTCGGCGAGTACTACCAGGTGTGGTTCGTCGGTCCCGGCGACTCGCCCGAGGCACCGAATCGCATCTCCGCCGGTACGTTCCACCCCGACCCGGACGGTCGCAGCGACGTCCAGTTCGCCGCCGCCGTCAATCCCGAGCTCTATCCGATCGTCGAGATCACCGCCGAGCCCGGCGACGGCAACCCCCTCGCCACCGGCCCCGTCGTCCTCCGCACCGAGATCTGATCCTCGGATCAGTCGGCGTGGAGATCCAGGCGGCCGCGTCTGGGGGGAGGAGGGCGTCCTCGCCGAGTGGTGCGCTGGCCAGCTGCACCTCGCCGTCGCGCAGCATCTCGGCGGGGATGGCCACCGGCTCGTCACCGAAGTTGACGAGGCAGGCGAAGTCCGGCGGGCGGCGGAACGCCAGGACACGGGGCGCCACGTCGAGCCACGTCATGTCGCCGTCACCGAGTGCGGGCAGCCGGCGGCGCAGGGCAAGGGCCCGCCGATAGAGCTCGAGCATCGACGACGGGTCGCCGTCCTCGCGGTCCATGGTCAGGTCACGCCACTCCAGAGGTTGGGGGAGCCACGCCGACGAGCCCGGCCCGAAGTCGAACGGTGGAGCGTCGCCGCCCCACGGGATCGGCACCCGGCACCCGTCACGGCCCTTGCGCTCGCCGCCCGTGCGCCGGAACGTCGGATCCTGGCGCACCGCATCAGGCAGGTCCTCGACCTCGTCCAGCCCGAGCTCTTCTCCCTGGTAGACGTAGGCGCCGCCCGGCAGGGCGAACATCAGGAGCGCCGCCGCCCGGGCGCGTCGCCGGCCCAGCTCGCCGCCGCCGTAGCGCGTGACGTGGCGGACGACGTCGTGGTTGGACAGCACCCACGTGGGCGGGGCGCCGACGTCGAGCAGGGCGCCCATGCTGGCGTCGATCGCCGCCCGCATCGCCGTGGCGTCCCACGGGGCGAGCAGGAAGTGGAAGTTGAACGCCGTGTGCAGCTCGTCCGGCCGCACGTACCGGGCGACCTGTTCCGGCGTGTGCAGCCAGATCTCGCCGACGAACGCCCGCTCGCCGGGGTAGGAGTCGCTGATCAGCCGCCACGCCCGGTACACCTCGTGGACCTCGTCCTGGTCCCAGTGGGGATGCCCCACGGGTGCCGGCCTGGTCCGGAACCGGCCGGCGAGGTCGGGCATCTCCGGGTCTTTGGCCAGGCCGTGGGCGACGTCGATGCGGAACCCGTCGACCCCACGGTCGAACCAGAAGCGCAGGATCGACTCGAACTCGTCGCGCACCTCGTGGTTCATCCAGTCGAGGTCGGGCTGGCCGGGGTCGAAAAGGTGGAGGTACCACTGACCGGGCCGCCCGTCGGCCTCGAGCACGCGGGTCCAGGCGGGGCCGCCGAAGCTGCTCGTCCAGTCGTTCGGCGGATCGGAGCCGTCTTGCCCGCGACCGTCGCGGAACAGGTAGCGGGCGCGTTCCCGGCTGCCTGGCGCCGAGGCCAGCGCGGCCTGGAACCACGCGTGATCGCTCGACGTGTGGTTCGGCACGATGTCGACGATGACTCGGATGCCGAGGTCGTGGGCATCGGCGACGATGCCGTCGAAGTCGGCCAGCGTGCCGAACCGTGGATCGACGTCGCGGTAGTCGGCGACGTCATAGCCGGCGTCGGCTTGTGGCGACGGATAGAACGGCGTCAGCCACACGGCGTCGATGCCGAGCTGGCGCAGGTACGGCAGGCGGGAGCGGATGCCGGGCAGATCGCCCATCCCGTCGCCGTCGGCGTCGGCGAAGCTGCGGACGTAGATCTGGTAGATGACGGCGTCGCGCCACCACGGGGTGCGGGCTCGGGGGTCGCTCACGGCATTCGTTCGGCGTCGGCTCAGCCCTGCGCGGCTTCCGCCGCGGCGGCGATCCGCCGCAGCACGGCGCCGGCGTCGAGGGCGTGGCGGCGAAGCTCGTCGAGCACCGTCTCGTCCCAGTCGTCGGGTGGGCGGGCCTCGATCGCCTTGGCCACCGCGTTGGCGTCGGCCGGCGACCTGATCACGGCCGCCGCGGCGTCGATGTGGCGTTGCAACTCGGCGACGAGGCCGGACACGGCCGCCGGGTCGACGTCGCCGACGGCCTCGCGGCGGCGGCGGTCCAACGAGCGGAACGTGACCGCCAGGTCGGCGGGAGTCGATGCACTCATGTCAGAACCTCACCGTGGGCGGTCACGCCGGGAAGGAGCGCAACACGTATTCGGCCATGTGCGCAGCCTGCCAGATCGCCGCAGCCTGGCAGATCGTCGGAGCCCGGGATCGGCGCGCACTCCAGCACCGGAGCGGCGCGGCGCGGTAGCCTGATCGCGGTGTTCGACGGCAAGTTCCGCAAGCCGATCGACTTGGCGGTCAAGCCGATCGGTGACGGCCTGCGGCGTACCCGGTTGACGCCCGACCACCTGACGATCGCCGGGCTGGTCGTCGGTGTCGGCGCAGCCTTCGCCATCGGTCTCGGCTACCTGCAACTGGGCCTGCTCCTCGTCGTGCTGGCGGCCCTGCCGGACCTCCTGGACGGGGCGTTGGCCAAGGCCTCCGGCGCGGCCAGCCAACGCGGCGCGTTCTTCGACTCGACCGTCGATCGGATCACCGATGCGCTGCTGCTCGGCGGCGTCGCCTGGTACCTGGCCAGCAACGAGTCGGCCCACCTGACGCTGCTGCCGTTCGCCATCATGGCCATCTCCTCGTTGATCTCCTACCAGCGAGCGAAGGCCGAGTCGCTGGGTCTCGACGCCAAAGGCGGGCTGATGGAGCGGGCGGAGCGCGTGGTGCTCCTGTGCATCGGTCTGCTGTTCGAGCCGTTGCTCGTGCCCGTCCTGTGGCTGATGCTGGCGCTCACCGCGATCACGGCGGGTCAGCGGTTCGTGAAGGTCTGGCGCCAGGCTCAGGTGGCGCCGGTGACGCTGGCTCGCATCGAGCTGCGGCGGTCCCGCCGCCAGAGCCGTCGGGTGGCGCGCAGCGAGCGCCGCCGCACGCGCGTGCCCCGGCGTCGCTCCTGACGGTGTCGATTCCAGCGGGCGAGGAAGTCCGCCGACCGTTCCAGCGTCTGACGGATGCGGTGACGTACGGCGCCTTCCGCACGGCCTCCGGGTTCTCGCGGGCGCTGCCGAACTTCGCCGCCGACGGGTTCGCCATCCCGATCGGGTTCGGCGCCAACGTCATGCGGCCCGAGCGCCGGGCGATGATCGAACGCCACCTCCGCCGCGTCGACCCGTCGTTGCGCGGATGGCGCCTGCGCCGCGCCGTGCAGGAGGCCTTCGACTCCTACTCCCGCTACTGGATCGAGAGCTTCCGGCTCCCGACGTTGCCGGCCCGTGTCGTCGCTGCGGGGTTGCGCGTCGAGGGCTTCGAACACGTCACGGACGGCCTGGCCAACGGCCGCGGGGTGATCCTCGGGCTGCCCCACGTCGGCGGCTGGGAGTGGGCCGGACGATGGCTGGCCGACCAGGGGCACCGGACGACCGTCATCGTCGAGCAGCTCGAGCCGCCGGAGCTGTTCGACTGGTTCGTCCGCCTGCGCCGCGACCTCGGCATGACGGTCGTGCCACTCGGTCCTGACGCCGGCCGGGCGGTGCTCAAGGCGCTGGCCGACAACGAGATCGTCTGCCTGCTCTGCGATCGAGACATCCAAGGCGGAGGGATCGAGGTCGACTTCTTCGGCGAGCGGACCACGTTGCCGGCCGGACCGGCGATGGTCGCCCTGCGGGCCGACGCCCCGCTGCTGCCCGTCGCCGTCTACTTCACCACCCAGATGAACGGCCATGTCGCGGTGGTGCGCCCGCCCGTGCCGACAGCCCGCCAGGGCCGCCTGCGCGACGACGTCGCCCGCGTCACCCAATCGCTGGCCGACGAGTTGGCCGACCTCATCCGCCGCGCTCCATCGCAATGGCACATGTTCCAACCGAACTGGCCCAGCGACCCTGGCTACGGCGACGACCGCACGTAGGCCGCGGGTCACCCTCCGTTGTTCGTCGCCAGCACGGTCCGTCGGACCGCGCCTGCCGCCACGCCATGGTGCCGGCCACGCCGGCACCGGCCACCAGCGCCAACGGCCATACCGCGGCGCTCGCCGAGCCGCCCGGCTCGATCTCGAGCGTGCCGAGGTCCTGGGCGCCGAACCAGCCCTGCACGACGCTCCAGCGGTACGTGCCCGGCTCCGGGAACACGATCGTCGCTCGATAGCGCCCGACGGTGCCCTCGGGCTCGGCGGCGAACTGCGTGCTGTCGCCATCCTCGTCGACGACGAAGATCACGACGCCGTCGACGTCGACTGGTGTGCGGCCGTGCTGCAGGATCGTGAACCCGATGTCCAGGTCCTCGCCCGCCGCCGGCGGGTCGAACCGGTCCACCGTGGTGACCGCCCAGCCACCGGCGGCCGCCGACGAGGCGCCCCCGAAGGTGGCGACAGCTACACCGGCGACGATCCCGACCAACGTTGCGCATCGACGTGCCATGGCCCTCGTCCCTTGCATGCCTTTCCGACACCGCAGCAGTGACACCTGCGTTCCTGCAACCAGCGCCGCTTCGATCTGGGTGCAGATCGTCGCGGAATCCGCAACGAACTGCACCCAGATCGCCAGTTGGGAAGGATCGCGCCCAGATGTACGGGGCGCGACGCTGACGGTTGACACGAGCCGCCGTCTACGGTGGTCCGATGACGTCGGCGGGCCGGTCCCTGCGCATCGGCCTCGTGTGCCCGTACAGCCTGACCGTGCCCGGCGGTGTGCAGGCCCAGGTGCTCGGGCTGGCCAGGGAGCTGCGCCGCCAGGGCCACGAGGCCAGGGTGCTCGGACCATGCGACGGCCCGCCGCCCGAGCCGTTCGTCACGCCGCTCGGCAACAGCCTGCCGACGGCGGCCAACGGCTCGATCGCCCCGCTGGCGCCGGACGCCTCGGCGGCGCTGCGGACGATCAGGGCGCTGCGCGACGAGGAGTTCGACGTCGTCCACGTGCACGAGCCGCTGGCGCCCGGACCGCCGATGACGACGGTCACGATGCACCCGGCACCGCTCGTCGGCACGTTCCACCGCGCCGGGGAGTCAGTCAGCTACCGGATCTTCCAGCCGATCCTGCTGTGGCTGGCCAGCCGCATCGACCGCAAGGTCGTGGTGTCGAAGGATGCGCTGGAGCTGGCCCAGTCGACCCTCGGCGGCGAGTTCGACATCCTGTTCAACGGCGTGGAGGAATCGGTGATCGCGGCGACCGAGCCGACGCCGACCGAAGGCCCGACGATCTTCTTCTGCGGTCGCCACGAGGAGCGCAAGGGGCTGGCCGTGCTGCTCGCCGCGTTCGCCGAGCTGCCCGCGAACGCCCGGCTGTGGATCGCCAGCGACGGGCCTGACGGGCCGCCGCTGCAGGCCGCCTACGCCTCCGACACCCGGATCTCGTGGCTCGGCCGCGTCAGCGACCCCGAGAAGTTCGCCCGCCTACGCGGCGCGTCCGTGTTCTGCGCGCCGTCCCTACACGGCGAGTCGTTCGGGGTCGTGCTGATCGAGGCGATGGCCGCCGGCACCACGGTCGTGGCCAGCGCCCTCGATGGCTATCGCAACGTGGCCACCGACGGCGTCGATGCGCTGCTCGTCGAGCCCGGTGACGTCGGGGCGCTGACCACCGCGCTCACGGCGGTGCTGAACGATCCGCAGCTCGCCGACGCGCTGCGCCAGGCCGGGCTGCGACGGGCCAAGGACTTCTCGATGGCGAAACTGGCCGCCGAGTACGTGCGCATCTATCGCCAGCTCATCGACGCCGACGTGGTCGCCGGCAGCCCTCCCCGTCGACGCCGAATGCGGCTCGTACACTCCAGGTCATGACCTTTTTCATCGTCATCGCCATCCTGGTGGTGCTGCTGATCGTGTACCTGGTGTTCGCCTACAACGGCTTGATCCGGCGGCGCAACCAGATCGAGAACGCCTGGTCGCAGATCGACGTCCAGCTGAAGCGCCGCCTCGACCTCATCCCCAACCTCGTCGAGACCGTCAAGGGCTACGCCGCCCACGAGCGCGAGACGCTCGATGCCGTGATCAAGGCCCGCAACTCGGCGATCGCCGCGCCGTCCACGCCGCACGCCCAGGCGGAGGCCGACACGCAGCTGTCGGGTGCGCTGCGCCAGGTCTTCGCCCTCGGCGAGGCCTACCCCGACCTCAAGGCCAACCAGAACTTCCTCGCCCTGCAGGAGGAGCTGACGGCCACCGAGGGGCGGGTCGCCTACTCGCGGCAGTTCTACAACGACAGCGTGCTGGAGTACAACAACAAGCTGCAGCAGTTCCCGACGAACTTCTTCGCCCAGCGGCTGAAGTTCGAGCGACGCGAGTACTTCGAGGCCGACGAAGCCGCCCGCACCGTCCCGACGGTCGAGTTCTGACCTCCGTGGTCCCCGCCAGGTCCTTCGCGCGGCGCGTCCCGTGTTCGAGCTGATCCGCTCCAACAAGCGGCGATCCGTCCTCCTCATCCTCGCCTTCGTGCTGATCACCGTCGCCGTCGGGGCGGCGGCCGGGTACTTCGCGGGCTTCGGGTGGGCCGGTGCGGTGATCGCGTTGGTCTTCTCCGGCGCGCTGGCGTTCGCCTCGTACTGGAAGGCCGACGCCATCGCCCTCGCCGTGAGCCGGGCCAAGCCGGCCGATCCGGAGCAGTACCGCCGCCTGCACAACCTCGTCGAGGGCCTGTGCATCGCCGGCGGGCTGCCGAAGCCGGGGGTCTACGTCGTCGACGACCCGGCGCCCAACGCCTTCGCCACCGGGCGCAACCCCAAGCACGCCGCCATCGCCGTGACGACGGGCCTGCTGGAGAAGCTCAACCGGGTCGAGCTGGAAGGCGTCATCGCCCACGAGCTGTCGCACATCCGCAACTACGACATCCTCGTCTCGACCCTCGCCGTGACGCTCGTCGGAGCGGTGGCCCTGCTGACCGACATCACGATCCGCATGATGTGGTGGAACGGAGGACGGGAGCGGCGCGACGGCGACGGTGGCGACCACGCCAACCCGCTGGCCATCATCGGGTTCGTCCTGCTCATCCTGGCCCCGATCATCGCCAGAGCGATGCAGGCGACGATCTCCCGGCGCCGCGAGACGCTGGCCGACGTCAGCGCCTGCCAGCTCACGCGCTATCCACCCGGGCTGATCTCGGCGCTGGAAAAGTTGCGCGACGACACGACGGTGACGCATTCCGCGTCCACGGCCACGGCACACTTGTGGATCGAGCAGCCGATGAGTGGCGTCGGTGACCATGGTCGCCTCGGATCGATCCACAAGCTGTTCGACACCCACCCCCCGCTCGAAGAGCGCATCAGCCTGTTGAGAGAACTATGACGACACGGACCAGATTGGGCCGCTTGCTGGCCCTGACGGTGGCCGGCGGCCTTGTGGCGGCGGCCTGCTCCAGCGACCGCGACTCCGCCGACACGACGGAGGCGCCGCCGACGACCCGCCGGGCGACGACCACGCAACGACCGACGACGACGGCCGCCGCCGACGACGGCCGCCCCGACGACGACGGCCGCCCCGACGCCGACGACCGAGGCCGTCGTGGCCCGCATGCCGTTGACCGGCATCCCGTTGGGTGCCGGTGAGGTGGTGCCGGACCGGCCGGCCGTCGTGGTCAAGATCGACAATGCGCCTGCGGCCCGGCCGCAGAACGGCTTCAACGCCGCCGACATCGTGTTCGAGGAGATCGTCAACGACAACCTGACCCGGTTCGCGTTGATCTTCCACAGCCAGCCGAGCGATCCTGTCGGGCCGATCCGCTCCGGCCGCCTCCAGGACGTCGACCTGTTCGGGTCCTACAACTCGCCGTTCTTCGTGTGGAGCGGCGGCAACGACACGGTCGAACGGGCGATCAACGGCAGCGACTTCGTCGCCCTCGACGCCGGCTCACCGGACAAGTTCCTCAACCGGTCACGCCGGAGCCCGCACCAGGTCTACAGCAACGTGTCGGAGGTGTGGCCGCAGCGCCAGCCGCACCAGGCTGTCCCGCAGCAGCAGTTCCTGTACCGCAACGACGGTGAGACACCGATCGGCACGCCGGCGGCGGGGGCCGAGGTCGAGCTCGACAGCATCACGGCCCGCTGGACGTGGGACCCCACCAGCGGGCTCTACCTGCGAGAGATGAACGGCAGTCCGCACGAGGACGCTTCCGGCGGCCAGGTCTCGACGAACAACGTCGTCGTGCTCGTGATGAACTACATCCCCGGCGTCGGCGGCAGCCCGGACGCCGTGAGCATCGGGTTCGGCGAGGTGTACGTCCTGACGGGCGGCAACGTCGTCCACGGCGTGTGGACCCGACCCGACCGGCTCTCGCCGTTCACCCTCCAGGCCGACGACGGCACGCCGATCGAGCTGACCCCCGGCCGCACGTTCATCGAGCTGCCCCGGCCAGATGCGACCACCGTGTTCTGAGGCGCGGAGGTATCCACCACGATCGACTCGAACCCTGGAAAAATTGGCGGCGAGGCGAACCGATGAGAGCGATGACGATACGGAACGACGACCAGCGCCCGGGTGGTGGCGCTGACGTTGAGCGGCGGCCTCCTGGCCGCGGCGTGCGCCGGCGCCAGCGACGCCGCCGAGACGACGGAGGCGCCGCCGACGACGACCCGCCGGACGACGACGACCGAACGAGTGACGACGACGGCGGCCACGACGACCACCAGCACGACCGAGGCGCCGACGACGACCGCCGCGCCGACCACCACGACCGAGGCCATCATCCAGCGCATGCCGCTGACGGGCGTGCCGTTGTGGTTCGGGCAGGTGGTCCCGGATCGGCCGGCGCTGGTCGTCAAGATCGACAACAACGCTCGCGCCCGCCCGCAGAGTGGGCTCAACGCGGCGGACGTCGTGTTCGAGGAGATCGTCGAGTTCGGCACCCGCTTCGCGGTGGTCTTCCACTCGGGCGACTCCAACCCGGTCGGCCCCATCCGCAGCGGCCGCACCCAAGACATCGACCTGCTGAGCGGCCTGCACCAGCCGTTGTTCGCCTGGAGCGGCGGCAACCCCGGTGTCACCCGGGCGATCGCCGACTCCGACTTCATCGACCTCAACCCGAACCTGTACCGCGGGCTGTACCGGCGCCAGGGCAACAACGGGGCGCCGCACAACTACTACTCCGACACCGACCTCCTCTTCGCCCAGGCCACCCCGGAGGCCGGTCGTCCGACCCCGCTGTTCTCGTATCGCAGCGAAGGGGAGCTCCCCGGTGGCAGCGAGGTGTCCCGGGCGCAGATCCAGATGGACTCCGACACCGTCCTGTGGGAGTGGAGCCCGGAGCTGCAGAGCTACCTGCGATCGACCAACGGGCGCAGCCACCACGACGGCAACACGGGCGAGCAAGTCAGCGCGTCCAACGTCGTGGTCCTCACCACGCCGTACCGGCCGAGCTACGTCGACGCGTCCAGCCCCGAGGCGATCACGCTCGGCGGCGGGCAGGCCGTGGTGTTCACGGGCGGCAAGATGATCACCGGCGCGTGGATCCGCGGCTACCGCGAGGAGGGCATCCTCCTGTTCGACGATCAGGGCGCCATCATCGAGCTCTCGCCAGGGCGCACCTGGGTCGAGCTGGCCGATCCGCAGACCTACACGTTGACGACGGGGTGACGGCGCGGCTGCTCAGGCGGCGGCTGCGATGGACGGCATTGCCGTGACGGTCGCCATCTCGCCCTGCCGGCGGCTGACGAACGGTCGCATCAGCAGCTGCTCGGCCGTGCCGAGGAGGATGCCGATGTCGAGCATCAGCGACCAGTTCTTGACGTAGAACAGGTCCAGGCGCTGGTAGGCGTCGAACGCCGGGTTGTCGCGGGCCTCGACCTGCCACAGACCAGTGATGCCCGGGCGCACCCGGTGGCGGTCACGCAGGTCGGCCGGGAAGGCCTCGACCTCGCGGCGCAGGGCAGGACGCGGGCCGACCAGGCTCATGTCGCCCTTCAGCACGTTGATCAGCTGGGGCAGCTCGTCGAGGCTCGTCCGCCGCAGGAAGTTGCCGATGCGGGTCACCCGGGGATCGTTGGCCAGCTTGAAGAGCGGCCCGCTGCGCTGGTTGTCGCGCTGCATCTCGGCCAGCCGAGCCTCGGCGTCGACGACCATCGTGCGGAACTTGAGCATGCCGAACTCCTGGTCGTCCTTGCCGACGCGCTGCTGGCGGAAGAACACGGGGCCACCGTCGGTGCGCTTGATGAGGATGGCGGCGACGAGCAGGACCGGGCTCGTGATGACCAGCATGGCGGCCGCGACGAGCACGTCGAAGGCCCGCTTGAGGCTCAGTCCGATCGTCGACGTCTCCGCCGGCTCGACGCACATCAGCGTCTCGTTGGCGACGGCCGAGCTCGTGATGCGGGCGGGATCGACCGCCCCGACGCTGGGCACGAGGAAGACCTGGCGGCCGCTTGTCCCGCGCACCAGCGTGTCCAGCAGCGCCGGGCTGACATCGTCGGTCGAGCCGACCATCACGCACTCGGAGGGAGTGGAGGTCAGCACGTCGGCGGCGTCGGCCATGTCGCCGAGCCACAGCTCCCCGTAGCCGGCGGCCCGGGCCGCCCGCCGCGATCCGACGAGACCGACGACGCGCATCCCGGCCTCGGGATGGACCTCGAGCGTCCTGACCAGCTCCAGGGTGCGGCGGTCGGTCCCGACGACGAGCACCTGCTGGGTGAACCGACCGTTGCGCCGCTGCAGCGTGAGCCACGAGCGATACGCCGAACGCCACGCCACGAGCAGCAGCCAGACCGCCGCCGCGGCGGCGAGCCCCGGCCAGAGGTGGACAGGCGAGCCGGGAATGCGGTCGGCGACGAGCACGCCAGCGCCCAGCACGGCGGCCACTCGGGTGACCTTGGCCAGTTCGACCCAGCGGACGGCGGTGACCGTGGAATCCCAGAGGCGCTGCATGCGGATTGCCGCCAGGCCGAGCATCACGGCACCGATTACGGCGAGCGCGGTGCCGGCGAGGCTGGCGCCACCGAGCGTGCCCAGCGCGGCGACGAATCCGACGAGGATGGCCGTCAGGTCGCCGAGGGCGAGGAGGCGGCTCGGCGTGGTCTCGTGGATCGAGTTGCCGACCGTTCCCGGTCGCCCGCCCGCATGACGTCGGGCCGGCCGTCCCATCTCCGTCGCTCCGCTCATGGTGTCCCCTCGGCTGTCGTGCTGGTCTTGCTACCGGCGGTAGCTATCACCCCTACGATGACGGATACTGCCGGTAACCACATCCGGGAGACCCCGTGATCCACCGGCCACGCTGGGCACGGGGTTGGCAAGCTGGTGCTGCCGGCACCTGCTCGGTACGGCAACGCCTCTGCCGCCCTGCGGACCTCGATCGGTAGATTGGTGTGATGACCTCCGACAGGCGGGCCACCGGCACGTTCCCGGTCAAGCGGGGACTCGCCGAGATGCTCAAGGGCGGCGTCATCATGGACGTCGTCACGCCGGAGCACGCCCGGATCGCCGAGGATGCCGGCGCCTGCGCCGTGATGGCCCTCGAGCGCGTGCCGGCCGACATCCGCCGTGACGGCGGGGTGGCCAGGATGAGCGACCCGGAGCTGATCGAGGGCATCGAGGCGGCGGTCTCGATCCCGGTGATGGCCAAGGCCCGCATCGGGCACTTCGTCGAAGCCCAGATCCTGCAGGCACTGGGGGTCGACTTCGTCGACGAGAGCGAGGTGCTCACGCCGGCCGACGAGGCCCATCACATCGACAAGTTCGCCTTCGATGTGCCGTTCGTCTGCGGCGCCACCAACCTCGGCGAGGCGCTGCGGCGCATCTCGGAGGGGGCGGCGATGATCCGGTCCAAGGGCGAGGCCGGCACGGGCAACATCGTCGAGGCCGTCCGCCACCTGCGCTCGATCACGGGCGACATCCGCGCCCTCACCCGCGCCGACTCGGCCGAGCTGTTCGACTGGGCCAAGCGCTTGCAGGCGCCGCTCCCGCTCGTCCAGGAGGTCGCCGAGACGGGCTGGTTGCCGGTGCCGCTGTTCTGCGCCGGCGGCATCGCCACGCCGGCCGACGCGGCGCTGGCCATGCAGCTCGGTGCCGAGGCCGTGTTCGTCGGCTCGGGGATCTTCAAGAGCGACGACCCGTCGCTGCGGGCCAAGGCGATCGTCGAGGCCACGACGCACTTCCAGGATCCGGCGATCCTCGCCAAGGTCAGCCGCGGACTGGGTGCACCGATGACGGGCATCGGGATGGACGACGTCGCCGAGCGTTACGCGGAGCGGGGCTGGTGAGCCCCGAACCTCCAGGTGCTGGTCGGGGTGCTTGCCCTGCAGGGCGCCTTTGCCGCGCACCGCGGCCGCCTCGCTGAGCTCGGCGTCGCCACGCGGGACGTCCGCCGACCGCACGATCTGGAGACCGTCGACGCCCTCGTGATGCCGGGTGGCGAGAGCACGACGATGTCCAACCTGCTGACGTCGAGCGGGCTGTTCGACGACGTCAAGGCCAGGATCTCCGACGGCATGCCGGTGTTCGGCACGTGCGCCGGGATGATCCTGCTGGCCACGGAGGTGCACGACGGTCGGCCCGACCAGCGCAGTTTCGGTGCCCTCGACATCACGGTGCAGCGCAACGGCTACGGCCGCCAACTCGACAGCTTCGAGACCGATCTCGACGTCGCCGGCCTCGACGAGCCGTTCCACGGCGTGTTCATCCGGGCCCCGCGGGTGGAGTCCGTCGGCCCGGCCGTCGACGTGTTGGCCAGGCACCAAGATGATGCCGTGCTCGTCCGCCAGGGCCGCATCATGGCGGCCGCCTTCCACCCCGAACTGACGCCGGACCGGCGCCTCCACGCCCGGTTCGTCGAGCTCGTTCACGAGACCGAGGAGCGCTGAGATGTCCGGTCACTCCAAGTGGGCCACGATCAAGCACAAGAAGGGCGCCGTCGACAAGGCCAGGGGCAAGCTGTTCAACAAGCTGGCCCGCCAGCTCGAGGTGGCCGCCCGGGCCGGCGGCGGTGACATCGACGCCAACCCGACACTGCGGACGGCGGTGCAGAAGGCCAAGGCGGCGCAGATGACCAACGACGCCATCGACCGGGCGATCAAGCGGGGCACCGGCGAGGGCGACAGCGGCACGTACGAGTCGATCCTCTACGAGGCGTACGCACCCGGCGGGGTGGCGATGCTGATCGACGTGCTGACCGACAACCGCAATCGCACCGGCTCGGAGATCCGTGGCGTGTTCACGAGGCACGGGGGATCGCTGGCCGAGCCGGGCTCCGTCAGCTGGCAGTTCGGTCGGCGCGGCGTGATCATGGTCGACGGCGGGGCGTCGGAGGACGAGCTGATGCTGGCGGCACTGGATGCCGGCGCCGACGACGTGGCCGACGACGGTGGAACGTGGCGCATCACGACCGATGCCTCACAGGTCTACGACGTGCGCGACGCGCTGGAGGCGGCCGGGTTCGCCGTCGAATCGGCCGACTCGCCGATGGTCTCGGACAACGTCGTGCCGATCACCTCGGTCGACGAGGCCCGGCGCGTGCTGCGCGTCATCGAGGCCATCGAGGACAACGACGACGTCCAGGACGTCTTCGCCAACTTCGACATCCCCGACGAGATGGCCTCCCAGGTGTGGTCGGAGCTGGCCGCCCACTGACCCGACGGTCGGCGGACGTCGCCGATGCTCACGCCAAGGAGTCGACGAACCCCTTCACGTCGCGCAGGCTGGCGGCATAGACCTCCGGCATCGCGCCGCGGAAGATGAGGTCGCCGGCGTGGCACGTCCCGTTGACGGTCCGGCCGATCGCCGGGACGCCGGCGGCGAGGAGCCGGCGGTAGAAGGCGAGGCCCTCGTCGCGGAGCGGGTCGAGCTCGTTGACGGAGATCACGTGGGGCGGCAGTCCGGCGAGGTCGATGAGGCTCGACTGGTAGGGCCAGCACATCGGGTCGTCGGCGTGGGCTCCACCTGGGTCGTAGACCGCGGCCAACACCGCCAGCAGGTCACACCCGATGAAGTAGCCGTCGTTCTCGTGGAGGGAGATGAGATCAGCGGGCTTCGCCGCCCACGCATTGGAGATGTACGGACACTGGGCGTAGACACCGGCGATGCCGTCGAGCCATCCCTCGCGCTTGGCCTTGATCGTCAAAGCGAGCGTCAGGTTGCCGCCACCAGACTCGCCGGACACGACGACGTTCGTCGCGCCGAGCTCCTCTCGGTGGGCGAGCACCCAGCGCAAGCCGGCGGCGCAGTCCTCGAGCCCGGCGGGGAACGGGTGGGGACCCAGCTTGCCGCCACCGTTGCGGTACTCGACGCCGACGACGACGAGGCCCGTCGCCGCCAACTCGTCGCGCCAGCGGACGTAGGCCAGTCCGGCGGCCTCGAGGATGACCATGCCGCCGCCATGGATGTGGTACACGCATGACGATGGTCTGGTTGCCCCGGTCGGGCGGTGCACGTAGAGGCCGATCTCGTTGCCGTCGGGGCCGGAGATCGTGACGGTCTCGGAGTCGACCCCGGCGACCGGCGGGAGCCCCTCGTACATGGCGGCGAAGATCGCTTCGAACCCGATCTCGGCCTCGGCGCAGAACGCCAGTTGATCCTCACGCGACGAACGCGCCGTCACGGGCGGCGGCTCGGTGAGCCCGTCGAGACCGAATGTCCTCAGCACGGCGACCATCCGCGGGTCGGCGCGCGGATCGGAGGCCAGCGACATCTGCGGAGTGCCGAGCCGGCCGGGCAACTTGGCGGCGATCGCCTCGGCCACCGCGTGCGACGACATCTCGACGACCATCGCACACCCTCCATGCCTTGTTTCGCGGACCTTGGCAGCGGATGGTACGCAACGGCGCTCGCCGCCGGGGACGGCCGACGCCACCTACGGTTCGGGCATGCCATCTCCGCAACGCCCCATCGGATCCGGATTCGGCGCCGCGACGACTGCCGGCGAGGTGCTCGGGGGCGTCGACCTCACTGGCCGCGTCGCCGTCGTGACCGGCGGCTATTCCGGCATCGGGCTGGAGACGACGCGTGCGTTGGCCCAGGCTGGCGCCGGCGTCGTCGTCCCAGCGCGGCGCCCGGATGTCGCGGCGGAGGCCGTCGCCGGGATCGGCGGCGTGGAGGTCGATGAGCTCGATCTTGCCGATCTGGCCAGCGTCGCCACGTTCGCCGAACGGTTCCTCGGCTCCGGTCGGCCGCTCGACCTCGTGATCGACAGCGCCGGCATCATGGCCTGCCCCGAGACGCGGGTCGGCCCAGGTTGGGAGGCGCAATTCGCCACCAACCACCTCGGTCACTTCGCCCTCGTCAACCGCCTGTGGCCGGCGATCACGAAGGGAGGTGGGCGCGTCGTCTCGGTCTCGTCGCTCGGTCATCGCCGTTCGGCCATCCGTTGGGATGACGTGCAGTTCGAGCACGGCTACGACAAGTGGCTCGCCTACGGCCAGTCCAAGACGGCCAACGTGCTGTTCGCCGTGCAGCTCGACACGCTCGGGGAGCGGGAAGGTGTGGGCGCCTTCGCCGTGCACCCGGGCGGCATCTTCACGCCCCTCCAGCGCCACCTGTCGACCGAGGAGATGGTGGCCCTCGGCTGGATCGACGAAGCGGGCCATGCGGTCGGGCGGGGCTTCAAGACCCCTGAGCAGGGCGCGTCGACGACGGTGTGGGCGGCGACGTCGCCGCAGCTGGAGGGCCTGAGCGGCCCGATCACATTTGTGTCACCGCAACCGACATCGCTCGTCGGAAACGGTGACACAAACCGTCCAGTCGCCACGACCGTGGGGTCGGCGAGCCCCGGAGTATCGTCCGGCTCGTGAGCGCCAGCGTCGGGGTCGGGGACAAGGCACCCGCCTTCACCCTCGCCGGAACCGGCGGCCAGGAGTACTCGCTGGACGACTACACCGGCCGACCGGTCGTGCTGGTCTTCTACCCCGGTGACGACACCCCGGTGTGCACCAAGCAGCTCAACACGTACAACAACGGGCTCGAGCAGTTCACCGAGCTGGGCGCCCAGGTGCTGGCCATCTCGGCCCAGGACGTCGGCAGTCACGAGCGGTTCTCGTCCAAGCACGGCTTCGCCTTCCCGCTGCTCGCCGACCCCGACAAGAGCGTCGCCGCGGCATATGGCACGCTCGGGCCGATCGGCTTCCCGCGGCGCAGCGTGTTCATCGTCGACGGCGACGGCATCATCCGCTACGCCCATCGCGCCATCGCCGGCCTGACGTATCGCCCGGTCAGCGAGCTGGTCGGCGTCCTGGAGCGCCTGCCGACCCACTGAGCCGTGGCCCGCGACACGCCGGCCCCTGCGCTGATCGGCGGCGTCCGTGCGCCCGCTGGACGATGCGCGGCCCGCCGGATCTGGGGCCAGAAGTTCCCGGAAACCGCATCAATCTGCGCCCAGATCGGCTGCTGAGAAGATCCGCGCCCAGATGTGGGGGTCCGCGACGGTTGGCGCGTCGTTGAGTACAGTGCGAACCCGTGTTCGCAGGGCGATCGACGACGCGTGTGCTCGGCATCGACCCCGGCCTCACTCGGTGCGGCTACGCCGTCGTCGACGGGCACGGCGCCAAGGGGGCGGCTGCCGTGGCGCTCGGGGTCATCCGGACGGCGGCCGGCGACGTGCTGCCGCAGCGGTTGGCCGCGCTGCAGCGCGAGCTGGCCGCGCTGATCGCCGAGTTCCGTCCCGCCGCCGTCGCCGTGGAGCACGTGTTCTTCCAGGTCAACGTGCGCACGGCGATGAGTGTTGGCCAGGCCAGCGGGCTGGCCCTGGCGGCCGCCTTCGCCGCCGGGTGCGAGGTGGCGCAGTACACGCCCAACCAGGTCAAGGACGCCGTAGCCGGCTGGGGCGGTGCGTCGAAGGAGCAGGTCCAGAAGATGGTCCAGGCGCGGCTGCGGCTGAGCCGGCCGCCCCGCCCGCCCGATGCCGCCGATGCGGCCGCGCTCGCCCTGTGCCACCTCGCGATGGCGCCGCTGCGCGCCCGCCTGGTGGCCGTCGGAGCGCAGCCGTGATCGGGTCGCTGCGCGGCGTGGTCCTCGAGCGGGGGCTCGACGGCACGGTGCTGGTGGAGGTCGGCGGCGTCGGCTACCTCGTCACCGTGACGCCGCGCACGCTGGCCGAGCTGGAGCCGACCGTCGCCGTGTACCTACACATCCACCATCACATCCGCGAGACGGAGCAGACGCTCTACGGTTTCGCCACTCGTGATGAACGCGCAACGTTCCAGACCCTGATCGCCACGCACGGCGTCGGTCCCTCGCTGGCGATGGCGATCCTCGCCACCCACCCGCCGAGCGCGCTGGTCGACATCGTCGCCGGGGCCGACATCGCCGCGCTGACGCTCGTGCCCGGCGTCGGCAGGAAGACCGCCGAGCGGCTGCTCGTCGAGCTCAAGAGCCGGCTGGCCGTCCCGGTGCTCGATCACGTCGGCGGGCCGCCAGGCGGCTCGGCCGTGGGAGATGTGCGTGAGGCGCTGGCCGGCCTCGGGTACGGGCCGGAGGAGATCCGCGAGGCGCTGCGCGAGCTGCCCGCCGAGGTGGACGCGCCAACGCTCCTGCGCGACGCCCTCCAGCTGCTGGGGGCCCGCCGTGCGGGATGAGTTCCTCGATCCCGCCGTCGCCGACGACCACGAGGATGTCGTCGAAGCCGGGCTGCGCCCTCGTCGCCTCGCCGAGTTCGTCGGGCAGCGCGAGCTGAAGGAGCACCTCGGCATCGTCATCGAGGCCGCCCGGCGACGTGGGCAGGCCGTCGACCACCTGCTGTTCGCCGGCCCACCGGGGCTCGGCAAGACGACGCTGGCCGGCATCGCCGCCGTCGAGATGGGCGTGACGCTGCACATCACGTCCGGCCCGGCCCTCGAGCGGGCCGGCGATCTGGCGGCGATCCTGACCAAGCTGGACGAGCGCGACGTGCTGTTCATCGACGAGATCCACCGGCTGTCGCGAGCCGTCGAGGAGATCCTCTACCCGGCGATGGAGGACTTCCAGCTCGACATCGTGGTGGGCAAGGGACCGGCGGCGTCCAGCATCCGCCTGTCCCTGCCCCCGTTCACGCTCGTCGGCGCGACGACGCGCACTGGGATGATCACCGGCCCGCTGCGCGACCGGTTCGGGCTCGTCGCCCGCCTCGACTTCTACGACACGCCAGAGCTGGAGTCGATCGTGACCCGGGCGGCGGGCATCCTCGGCGTGGCGGTGGACGACGCGGGCGCCTGGGAGATCGCCCGCCGTTCACGCGGCACGCCGCGCATCGCCAACCGCCTGCTGCGCCGGGTGCGCGACTTCGCCGAGGTGCGCGGCGACGGGTCGATCGACGCCGCCACGGCTCGCGACGGCCTCGCCGTGTTCGGCGTCGACGACCGCGGGCTGGACAAGGTCGACCGGGCCATCCTCGCCGCGCTGTGCCAGCAGTTCCGCGGTGGGCCGGTCGGGCTCTCGACGCTGGCCATCTCCGTCGGCGAGCAGACCGAGACGGTGGAGGACGTCTACGAGCCGTTCCTCATCCAGCAGGGCCTGCTGGCCCGCACTCCTCGCGGCCGCGTCGCCATGCCGGCGGCGTGGGAGCACCTCGGTCTCGTCCCGCCGCCCGAGCGGCGCAGTCCGCCCGGCTTGTTCGACTGACCGCCATCACCCGGCGGGGAAGTGCTCCGAGAGGAAGGCCATCGTCTTGGACCAACCGGCCCGGGCCGCCGCCTCCTCATAGAACATCGAAGCGTCGTGGTTGTCGAAGGCGTGCCCGGCGGCCTCCACGTTGAGGATCAGTCCCGGGCGGTCGCCGATCGCCTCGGCCAGCGCCTCCACACCCTCGAACGGGATGTACGCGTCGGTGCGGCCGAAGTGGAAGAGCGTCGGGCAGTCGACGTCGTCGAGCGCGTCCAGCATGCCGGGGACGGCGGACCCGTAGTAGCTGACGCACACCGACGGCGCGTCGGCGGTGGCGACGGCGAAGGCCAGCGAGCCGCCGAGGCAGAACCCGAGCACGCCGGGGCGCCGGTCGCCGTCGGTCTCGGGGAGCGCGGCGAGCAGGTCGAGCGCCGCGGCGCAGTCGGTGACCGCCCGATTGAGGTCGAGGTTGGCGACTTGTCCCATCGAGTCGGCCAGCCCTTGCTCGTCGTGGGCCGCCTCCCAACCCGGAGCGAAGCGCCAGAACACGTCGGGCGCGCCGACGACGTAGCCCGCCCCGGCGAGCCGCTCGGCGACCGCCCGGATGTAGGACCCGACGCCGAAGATCTCCTGGAGCAGGAGGATCGCCGGGCCTCGCCCACGGTCGGGGATCCAGACGTCCATCGTCATCCTGGCGTCGTCGATGGGAACGGTCTCTCGGCGGTGCGCGGTCGTGGTCACGGCTGGGCATCGTCGCACACGGCCCGCGGCGATGGCGTCCGTAGCCTCAGCGGGCATGCGGCTGGAGGAGTTCGACTACGACCTGCCGCCCGCGCGCATCGCCCAGGTGCCGATCGAGCCGCGCGACGCGGCGCGTCTGTTGGTCGACCGAGGGAGTGCGCCGCCAGAGCACCGCCACGTGGCCGACCTCCCGAACCTGCTGCAGCCGGGGGACGTCCTGGTCGTCAACGACACCCGCGTGCTGCCGGCCCGCCTCCGGCTGCGGCGTGTCACGGGCGGCGCCGTCGAGGTGCTGTTGCTGGAAGCCAGGAGCGCCGACCGGACGTCGTGGGAGGCGCTCGTGCGTCCGGCCCGCCGGCTGCGCATCGGCGAGACGCTGGTCGACGAGCACGGGCAGGACGTCGTGACGATCCAGGCCCGCACGGCGGCCGGCGACACGTTCGAGGTTGTGCTCCTGCACACCGGGCGACTCGACGACATCGGCGAGATGCCGCTGCCGCCGTACATCCAGGAACGACTGGCCGACCGCGAGCGCTACCAGACGGTCTACGCCCGGGTCCCCGGATCGGCAGCCGCACCGACCGCCGGCCTGCACCTGACGACCGGGTTGCTCGGTCAGCTCACCCGTGGCGGCGTGACCGTCGCCGCCGTCGAGCTGGACGTCGGGCTCGACACGTTCCAGCCGATCACCGATCCCGATCCACGGCGCCATCGCATGCACGGCGAGCGCTACCGCGTGCCGCCGGCGACCCTCGAGCTCTGTGCGCGGGCCCAGCGAGTCGTGGCCGTGGGCACGACGACGGTGCGGGCCTTGGAAGCCGCGGCGGCGTCGGGGCAATGCGAGGGCCGCACGGAGCTGTTCCTCCACCGGGGCGTCGGCATCAGGGTCGTCGACGTCCTGCTGACCAACTTCCACCTCCCGCGCACGACGCTGCTGATGATGATCGACGCCTTCGTCGGCTCCCGCTGGCGGGCGCTCTACGCGATCGCGCTGGCCGAGGGCTACCGGTTCCTCTCCTTCGGCGACGCCATGCTGCTCGACCGCCACGCGACGTAGTGGCCGGAGCTACCAGTCGTCGCCCGACCGGGCGTCGCACGTCAGCGACGCGGTGAGGTCGATGTCGGCGCTCGGGCCGAAGCGCAGGACCATCACCGTGTCGTCGTCCTCCTGGGTGTGCACGAGGTCGCTGCCGCACCTGGCGAAGGTCGAACCGCGCCACCGTTCCCAGCCGAGGCGCTCGTAGAACGAGTGGCGGCCCGTCGAGAGGGCGCCCAGCTCGAAGTGGCGGCGGAGCAGCCCGGCGATCTCGCCCATCGCCAGGGATCCGAGGCCCGCTCGATGTCGCCGGGGCGTTGTCGCCACGCCCTCGACGTAGCCGGCGTGGAAACGTCGATCCCCGACGTCGAGGTCTCGCGGGACGACCGCCGCGTGGGCCAGCCAGGCATCGCCGTCGGTGACCACGACGTGCCACCCACCCAGCGCGTGCTCCCAGTCCTCGTCTCCGAAGTCGCCATCGAAGGCCTCGTCGAGCAGGCCGCGGAGCGCCGCCAACATCCCCGGCGAGGCGTCGGCGGTGATCAACGAGCGGACGTCTGGCACTCGCACAGCCTGCCCTGTCGAGCTCACCGCTAGCGTCGCCGCCTTGCACCCGGTGACCGTCGACGTCGTCGCCAGCCACGGTGCGGCGCGGGCCGGCGTGGCCATGACGGCGCGTGGCAGCTACCGCACGCCGTGCTTCATGCCGGTCGGGACGCGTGGTGCCGTGAAGTACCTCAGCGCCGCCGACTACGACGCGCTGGCAGCCGAGGTCGTGCTGGCCAACACGTACCACCTGATGCTCCGCCCTGGCGCCGAGCTCGTCGCCCGGCTCGGCGGCATCGGCCGGTTCAGCGGGTGGGACGGTCTCATGCTGACGGACTCCGGGGGGTTCCAGGTGTTCTCGCTCCAACCGGCTGTCGACGACGACGGCGTGACGTTCCGCAGCGTCTACGACGGCTCGCTCCACCGCCTCACGCCCGAGAGCGCCGTCGCCACCCAGGAGCTCCTCGGCGCCGACATCCAGATGGTCCTCGACGTCTGCCCGCCGCTGCCCAGCCCGCCAGACGTGGTCGAACTGGCGGCCAAACGGACCTCGCAGTGGGCGGCCCACGCCCGAGCGGCCCATCGCCGGGACGGGCAGTCGCTGTTCGGCATCGTCCAGGGTGGGACGTCCGAGTCGCTGCGCGCCGACGAGCGCCGGGCCGCCGCCGACCTCGACTTCGACGGCTACGGCATCGGCGGCCTGTCGGTCGGCGAGACGCGAGGCGAGATGCTGGAGGCCCTGGCGACCGCGGTCGCCCATCTGCCGTCCAACCGGCCGCGCTACCTGATGGGCGTCGGCGACCCGGCGTCGATGGTCGAGGCGATCGCCCTCGGCGTCGACCAGTTCGATTGCGTCCTGCCGACCCGCCTCGGCCGCCACGGCACGGCGCTGACGAGCGCCGGCAAGGTGCACGTCAAGGCGGCCCGCCACGCCGACGAGGACCTCCCGGTGGACCCGACGTGCGGGTGCGCCGTGTGCCGGCGGCACAGCAGGGCGTATCTGCGCCACCTCTTCGCCACCGCCGAGCCGACGCGCGTCCGCGGCTGCTCACTTTGCACAACGTGGCGTGGACGCTGCAGCTCATGAGCGGTCTGCGGGAAGCCATCGTCGACGGTGCGTTCGCCGCCCGCCGTGCCGAGGTGCTGTCCGTGTGGGACCTGGCCTGAGTATCATCTCCGGCTGGCTCGGTACGCGACTACTCGGCCGCGGAACGATCGGAAACACGGACACCATGCACCTCATCACCATCCTCGCCGCCGACGAGGGCGGCGGCGGCGGAGCCGCCATCGCCCAGCTCGGCATCCTGCTGCTGATCCCGCTGGCGTTGTACTTCCTGATGATCAGGCCGCAGCGCCGCCGCATGCGCGAGCAGCAGGCCCTCCAGGCGGCGCTCGAGGTCGGCGACGAGGTGATGACGACCTCCGGTGTCTACGGGTTCATCACCGGCTTCGACGAGGACGACGGCGGGCGGCCCTTCATCTGGCTGGAGATCGACGACGACGTGCAGATCCGCGTCACGAGGGCAGCCATCCAGGGCAAGGCCGACATCACGGCCACCAAGCCCGAGGCCCGGCGGTCGCTGACGAAGCCGGCCGCGACGTCGGAGGACAACACCAACGGCGCGACGGCCGCCACCGACGACGCCGCCTCCGACGCCACGACCCGCGAGGGATGATCCGCCGGCGTCTCTGGGCGTCGCTCCTCGGCATCGTAGGGGTGGCCGTCGTCGCGCGTCGCCCTCAACCTCGGCATCGGCAACACCCCCGTCCTCGGGCTCGACTTGCAAGGTGGCGTGTCGGTGGTGATGTCGCCCACCGAAGGTGCCACCGAGGACGACCTCATCGTCATCCGCGACCTCGTGCGCAGCGAGCTGGAGAACCGCGGGATCGCCGAGCCCGACGTCCGCGTCGAGGGCTCCAACATCGTCGTCGACCTGCCGGGCGTGCGCGACCAGCGCGAGGCCCTGGACGCCGCCGACGTCGCCGGGATCGTCACGCTGCGACCGGTATTGCAGTGCGTCGCCGGAGCCACGGACGGCTCGAGCAGTACGGTCCCGGGCTCGACGACACCCGACGGCAGCGCCCCGACGAGCGCGCCGGCCGGTGCTTCGACGCCGTCGACCACGCCGGCGACCAGCACACCGGCCACGCCTGCGGGATTGCGGGCGCCCGTGGGCAGCCCGTCGACGCCGCCCTCGACCGTCCCTCCGACGACGCCTCCGACGTCCGCCGCGACGCCGGCGTCGACGCCGACCTCGACGCCGTCGATCCGTGCCATCGACGACACCGCAGTCGGAGGCCCTGCCGACGCTCGATGGCGGCACCTGCCTCGTCGGTCCTCCGGGTGGCACGGGTGAGGTCTTCTCCCGCAACAGCGCCGGCGTGGAGCTGAGCCAGCAGGAGGGCTGGACCGTGGTCGTCGGGCTGTCGGGTGCGGGGGAGAGCGCCTGGAACGCCCTCGCCCAGCAGTGCTTCAACGGGCTCGGCTCGTGCCCGAGCCGCCAACTGGCCATCGTGCTCGACGGGATCGTGCAGTCGGCGCCCGTGGTCCAGGCGCCGTCGTTCTCCGGCGAGGTGTCGATCACCGGCCAGTTCGCCGAGGAGGAGGCGAGGTCGCTGGCCCGCGTGCTGAACCGCGGCGCCTTCCCGGTGGACGTCGAGGTGCAGCGCGTCGAGACCGTTTCACCGACGCTCGGTCAGGACTCGTTGCGGGCGTCCGTGTTCGCCGGGCTCGTCGGCGTCGTCCTCCTGCTCGCCGTCCTCGTCGTCTTCTATCGCCGCCTGACGCTGCTCATCGCCCTCGGGCTGATCGTCTGGGGCATGTTGATCTACAGCATCTCGGCGGTCATCTCCCAGACCACCAACTTCGCCCTCACGCTCGCTGGCGTCACCGGCATCATCGTCGCCATCGGCATCACGGTCGACAGCTATGTCATCTACTTCGAGCGCCTCAAGGACGAGGTGGTCCACGGTCGCACGCTGAAGAACTCGGCCGCCCGCAGCTTCCGGGCGACGTGGCGCACGATCCTCGCCGCCAACTTCGTCGCCTTCATCGCCGCCGCCGTCCTCTTCGTCCTCAGCGTCGGCTCGGTGCGCGGGTTCGCCCTCTACCTCGGGATCACGACCATCTGCGACGTCGTCGTGCTGTACTTCTTCACCCGACCGGCCGTCATCCTCCTCGCCCTGACGGGGCGCCTCGACCAGCGCGACACGTTCGGCCTCGGACTCGGCACATGACGACCGAGACGACCACAGGCGGCGAGGCACCGACCACTGCGGGCCGGGTCGGCACCACCCGATGGCGGCGGCTGATCATGGGCCAGACGGCGATCGACTTCTGGGGTCGCCGGCGGATCTGGCTGGCCATCTCCGTGGTGCTGCTGGTGATCACCGGCGCATCGCTCATCACCCGCGGCCTGGTCCTCGGCATCGACTTCGCCGGCGGCGTGGCGTGGGACGTGCCGGCCGGGGACCTCACGGTCGACGAGGCGGCCGCCATCCTCGAGGACAACGGATTGAGCGCCAGCAGCGCCAAGATCCAGGAACGCCGCTCCGACAGCGGAGACCTGCATCAAGATCCAGGTCGAGGACCAGCCGACGGACGTGCGGGTCCGGCTGCAGGAGGCCTTCGCCGAGGCCGCCGGCGTCGACCCCGGTGAGGTCAGCGTCGAGTCCGTCAGCGCCAGCTGGGGGAGGAGATCACCCGCAAGGCGGTGATCGCGCTCGTCGTCTTCCTCGCGCTGATCGCGTTGTACATCTCCCTCCGCTTCGAGTGGCGCATGGCCCTGACGGCGATCATCGCCATGCTCCACGACGTCGCCATCAGCGTCGGCATCTACTCGGTGTTCGGCTTCGAGGTCACGCCGGCGACCGTGGTCGCCTTCCTCACCGTGCTCGGCTACTCGCTCTACGACAGCATCGTCGTCTTCGACCGCATCAGGGAGAACGAGCGGCGATTGGCCGCATCCGGGTTGACGGCCGGCGATCTCGTCAACGTGTCGACCAACCAGGTGCTGCTGCGGTCGATCAACACCACGATCTCCGCCGCCCTACCGGTCATCTCGCTGCTCGTCGTCGGCGCCGGCATCTTCGGGCAGACGACGCTGCGCGAGTTCGCCATCGCCCTGCTTGTCGGCATGATCACGGGGGCCTACTCGTCGCTGTTCGTCGCCGCGCCGCTGCTCGGCCTGCTCAAGGCGCGGTCGCCGGAGTTCGCCGCCGCCAGGCGGGCCGGTAGCCGGCACCTCGTCGGCGAGTCGTTGCGGGCGGTGGTCATCGCCGGTGCCGGCGCGGCACGAGCGACGCCGACCCGCCGTCGCCGCTCTGGCACTGGCCCCGGCCCCGGTCCGGCCGCCGACGGCGGAGCGGAGCAGGAATCGGCGCCGGTGTACCAGGCCGCTCCCGCCTCCCAGCTGCTCAGCCATCCGCCCCGCCCGCGCAAGAAGAAGCGTCGATAGCCGCTCCGAGGCCGCCCGGTATCCTTGGACCATGAGGATGGACGTCCGTGGACGGACTCGAGCCGACCTGGTTGCGCTCGCTCGTCCGCGACGTCCCGGACTTCCCGCAGGCCGGGGTGACGTTCCGTGACATCACGCCGCTGCTCGGCAACGGCGAGGCGTTCAGGCGGGCGATCGACGAGCTGGCCGACCGTTTCATCGACGTCGAGGTCGATCGCGTCGTCGGCATCGAGGCCCGCGGGTTCATCATCGCCGCGCCCGTCGCCTACCACTTGGGGGCGTCGTTCGTCCCGGTGCGCAAGGCCGGCAAGCTGCCGTGGGCCGTCGTCCGCGAGGAGTTCCTGCTGGAGTACGGCGCCGACAAGCTGGAGCTGCACCGCGATGCCATCCACCCCGACGAGCGCATCCTGATCATCGACGACGTGCTGGCCACCGGCGGCACGTCGGCGGCCACCGCCCGCCTCGTCGAGACGCTCGGCGGCGACATCGTCGGCATCGGCGTCCTCATCGAGCTGACCGCCCTCAACGGCCGTGCCGCGCTCGGTCAGCGGCGCGTCGAGTCGCTGGCGAGGTACTAGCGATGGGCACCGTCGACCGCGTCCTGCCGTGGCGCCGCCATCACGAGGCGGCCGCCCCGGCCGAGCTGACCCCGCTGCTGGCCAGCTACCGCCGCCGCCACCCGAAGGCCCCGGTGGCGACGATCAACCGCGCCTATCAGGTCGCCGCCGAGGCCCACCGCAGCCAGCTGCGCTCGAGCGGTGAGAGCTACATCAACCACCCGCTGGCCGTGGCCCGCATCGTCGCCGACATCGGGCTCGACGAGATCTCCGTCGCCGCCGCACTGCTGCACGACGCCGTGGAGGACACCGAGATCACGCTGGCCGACGTCGACACCGACTTCGGTGCCGAGGTGGCGGCGATCGTCGACGGCGTGACGAAGCTGGAGCGCATCCAGTTCGACTCTCGGGAGGCCCAGCAGGCCGCCACGATGCGCAAGATGCTGGTGGCGATGGCCCGTGATCTGCGGGTCCTCGTCATCAAGCTGGCCGACCGGCTGCACAACATGCGCACGATCGCCGCCATGCCGGGGGAGAAGCAGCAGCGCATCGCCCAGGAGACGCTCGACATCTACGCCCCGCTGGCCCACCGGCTCGGCATGCAGGAGATGAAGCAGCAGCTCGAGGACCTCTCGTTCGCCGCGCTGCACCCGAAGCGCTTCGCCGAGCTCGACCACCTCGTCAACAGCCGCTCGCCCGAGCGCGACGTGTTCCTCACCTCCGTCCTGGCCGAGGTCCGCGACCGCCTGGCCGACCTCGGCATCGAGGCCGAGGTGACCGGCCGGGGCAAGCACCTGTGGAGCCTGTACGAGAAGATGGTCATGAAGGGTCGGGAGTTCGACGACATCTTCGACCTTGTCGCCATTCGCGTGATCGTCGACTCGACGAAGGACTGCTACGCCGCGCTCGGATGCATCCACGGGCGTTGGCGGCCGGTCGTCGGCCGGTTCAAGGACTACATCGCGATGCCCAAGTTCAACCTGTACCAGAGCCTGCACACCACAGTCATCGGGCCGACCGGCAAGGCCATCGAGGTGCAGATCCGGACGCGGGAGATGCACCAGCGGGCCGAGTGGGGTGTCGCCGCGCACTGGGCCTACAAGGACGGCTCACCTTCCAGCGACATCGACTGGCTGAACCGGATCATCGACTGGCAGGCCGAGGTCAGTGACCCGGCGCAGTTCATGCAGAGCCTGAAGACCGACCTCGAGCAGGACGAGGTGTTCGTGTTCACGCCGAAGGGCCGCGTCATCACGCTGCCGGTCGGCTCGACGACCGTCGACTTCGCCTACTCCGTGCACACCGAGGTCGGCCATGCCTGCATCGGCGCCAAGGTCAACGGGCGGCTGGTGTCGCTCGACCACCAGGTGACCAGCGGCGACACCGTCGAGATCTTCACGTCGAAGGTCGAGACGGCGGGCCCGTCGCAGGACTGGTTGCGCTTCGTCGCCTCGCCGCGGGCGCGCAACAAGATCAAGCAGTGGTTCAGCCGGGAGCGGCGCCTCGACATGATCGAGGCGGGACGCGATGCGCTGGCCGAGGAGCTGCGTCGCGAGGGCCTGCCCGTCCAGCGGATGTGGGCCTCCGACCAGCTGAAGGGCGTCATCGACGGATTCAGCTACGTCGACCTGGACGCCCTCCTGGCGGCGATCGGCGAGCACCACGTCTCGGCGCGCGGCGTCGCCCAGCGTGTCGCCCGCGGGTTCCGCGGCGGTGACGACGAGGAGCAGTTGCCGGCGACCGTGCTGCGGCCCCGCCGGCGGCGCACCCAGGCCGACAAGATCGGCGTCCACGTCGAGGGCCTCGACGACGTCCTCGTGCGCCTCGCCAACTGCTGCACGCCGGTGCCCGGCGACGACATCATCGGGTTCGTCACGCGGGCGCGGCGTCAGCGTCCACCGCGCCGACTGCGCCAACGCCGTGTCGTTGATGAGCGACCACGCCACCCGGCTGATCGAGGTGGACTGGGACGGTGAGCGCTCCGGGTCGATGTTCCGCGCCGGCGTCGAGGTCGTCGCCCTGGACCGCTCGAAGCTGTTGCGTGACGTCGCCAACGCGCTCTCCGACCACCACGTCAACATCGTCGCCTGCGACACCGTCGACGGGCAGCGACCGCGTGGCCAAGATGCGCTTCGAGTTCGAGCTCGCCGACCCCAACCACCTGACGGCCGTGCTGCGCACGATCAAGAGCATCGACGCCGTGTACGACGCCTACCGCCTCGTCCCCGGCGGCAACAAGAACGACCGCCCCGCCTGACACGGCTCGTCGTCCGCTCCCGCCTCTGTGTGAGCACAAACGTCAGGCGGCCGATGTCGTCGCTCACACAGATTGAGTGCGGCCGGGGTGCGCCGTGGCGATCGGCGTCTGTGTGAGCACAAACGTCGGGCGGCCGACGTCTTCGCTCGCGCAGAACGGCCAGGTCGGGGGAGGAGGGGCCACGGGTAGCCTGGCCGGCCGTGCCCGAGTTCACGACCAGCCCAGGGATGCGCGACATCCTGGCTCCGGAGGGGGACCGCCGGCGACGGTTGGTCGACGTCTTCGCCGGCGTGGTCGAGCCGGCCGGCTACGAGCTGATCATCCCGCCGCTGATGGAGGATGTCGGCGTGTTCCGGCGCCTCGGTGAGGCCACCGACGTCGTATCCAAGCAGATGTACGAGTTCACCGACCTCGGTGGGCGGCGCGTCGCGCTGCGTCCGGAGATGACCGCCGGTGTCTGCCGGGCGTACGTCCAGCACCGCCCGCCGACGCCGTGGAAGACGTGGTGCCATGGCTCCAACTTGCGCTACGAGAAGCCGCAGCGCGGGCGGTACCGGCAGTTCGACCAGGTCAACGTCGAGGTGCTCGGCGTCGACGACCCGAGCCTCGACGTCGAGGTCATCGCCCTCGGCTGGCGATTCTTCGCCGCCCTCGGGCTGCAGCAGGTCGAGCTGCGCCTCAACTCGCTCGGTGAGCCGATCGACCGGGCCCGCTACGTGCGAGGCGCTGCGGGCCCACTTCGAGGCCCACCGCGACGCCCTCTCCGACGAGAGCCGGGAGACGTTGGGCCGCAACCCGTTGCGCGTGCTCGACTCCAAGCGGGACGCAGATCGACCGCTGGTCGACGCCGCGCCGCGCCTCTCCGAATTCCTCGGCGACGACGCAGCGCGTCACTTCGACGCCGTGCGCGTCGGGCTCGATGCCATCGGGGTCCCGTACACGGTGGACCCGTTGCTCGTGCGCGGTCTCGACTACTACCTGCGCACGACGTTCGAGTACGCCGGCGGCACCATGCAGAGCGCCCAGAACGCGCTCGGGGGTGGCGGGCGCTACGACGGCTTGGTCGAAGCGCTCGGCGGCCCGCCCACGCCGGGCATCGGCTTGGCCCTGGGCGTCGATCGCACGCTGCTGGCCTGCGACGACGAGGGGGTGTTCCCGCCCCGCGATCCTGCCGTCGACGTCTTCGTCGTCGACACCACCGGCGGCCGGGAGGCACTGGTCATCACCGACGAGGTGCGCCGTGCCGGCCACTCCGCAGACCGGGCCTACGACGGCCGCAGCATGCGGGCCCAGATGAAGGCCGCCGATCGCAGCCGCGCCGCCGTCGCCGTGATCGTCGGCGACGACGAGCGGGCCGCCGGCACCGCCGTCGTCCGCCCGTTGCGGGAGGAACAGGGCGAGCAGACCGTCGTGGCCCGCGACGAGCTCCTCACCCACTTGGAACGGCTGCTGGCATGAGCGCGCCCTCCCCGAACGCCACGTCGATGCGCACCCACCTGTGCGGCGAGCTCGGCGAGGAGCACGTCGGCCAGACAGTGGAGCTGTGCGGGTGGGTGGCCCGCCGCCGCGAGCACGGTGAGCACCTCGCCTTCGTCGACCTGCGCGACCACGCCGGCGTCGTCCAGTGCGTCGTCGACAACTCGATCGACGTGCGCAACGAGTACGTCGTGCGGGTCACCGGTGTGGTCCGCCGGCGGCCGGAGGGGACGGTCAACCCGAACCTGCCGACCGGCCAGGTCGAGGTCGGCGACTGCGATGTGGAGGTCCTGCGGACGGCGGCATCACCGCCGTTCCCGATCGACGCCCGGGCCGACGACGTGGACGAGGTGCTCCGGCTGCAGTACCGCTACCTCGACCTGCGCCGCGAACGGATGCAACGCAACCTGCGTGTGCGGGCGGCCATCAACTCCGCCGTCCGTACCTCGATGGAGACGCAAGGTTTCGTCGAGGTGGAGACGCCGATGCTCGTCCCGTCCACGCCCGAGGGCGCCAGGGAGTTCCTCGTGCCGTCGCGCAAGGAGCCCGGGTCGTTCTACGCCCTCCCGCAGTCGCCGCAGCTGTTCAAGCAACTGCTGATGGTGGCCGGCGTCGACCGCTACTACCAGATCGCCCGGTGCCTGCGCGACGAGGACCTGCGCGCCGACCGCCAGTACGAGTTCATGCAACTCGACGTCGAGATGAGCTTCGTCGGTCAGGACGACGTGCTGGCGGCGATCAGCGAGGCCGTGCTGGCGGCCAGCGAGGCCGCGACGGGTGAGCGACCGCCAGCGATCCCGCGCATGACGTGGCGGGAGGCGATGGACCGCTACGGGGTCGACAAGCCGGACCTCCGCTTCGGGATGCAATTGGACGAGCTGACCGACGTGTTCTCGGCGACGGCGTTCAAGGCGTTCGCCGGCGCCGCGGCGATCAAGGGGATCCGCGTGCCCGGCGCCGCCGCCGAGTACGGCCGCAACCAGCTCGACCGGCTGACCGACCGGGCCAAGTCGCTCGGCGCCAAGGGCCTGGTCTGGCTGAAGGTCGGGGCGGACGGCTCGTTCGACTCGCCCGTCGCCAAGTTCATCTCCGCCGACGAATCGGCGGCCCTGGGCCAGCGGATGGGCGCCGAGGCGGGAGACCTCCTGCTGATCGTCGCCGACGACTGGACGACCACGGTCGAGGTCCTCGGCCAGCTGCGCAACGACATCGGCCGGCCGCCCGTCCACGAGGGGCCCTACCAGTTCGTCTGGATCGTCGAGTTCCCGATGTTCGTCGGCGTCAGCGAGGACGGCCATCCGAAGCCGGCCCATCACCCGTTCACGCTGCCGCACCCCGACGACATCGATCTGCTGGAGACCGACCCGATGGCCGTGCGGTCGCAGGCCTACGACCTCGTGCTCAACGGCTGGGAGCTCGGTTCGGGCTCGATCAGGATCCACGAGTCGGCGCTGCAGCGGAGGGTGTTCGCCGCCCTCGGCATCACCGACGAGGAGGCCGAGCGCAAGTTCGGGTTCTTCCTCAACCCGTTCGAGTACGGCGCCCCGCCGCACGGCGGCTTCGCCGTCGGCCTCGACCGGCTGGTGGCGATCCTGGCCGGCGAGGAGAACATCCGCGAGGTGATCGCCTTCCCCAAGACGCAATCCGGCGCCGACCCGATGACCCGCTCCCCGCAGCCCGTCGACGACTCCCAGCTGACCCAGCTCGGCATCCGCGTGGTGCCTCCCCCGTCCTGACCCGGACCATCTGGGCGCGATCCTTCCCACCAGCTCATCTGGGTGCAGAATTTTCCGACAGTCGCGAGGAAACGCGCCCAGTTCGGCGGCACCGGCGTGAGCGCGCACCCCTGGCGTACGGTCACCCTCACCGACATCTCCCCATCACACCGCCGGTCGCTGACCGGCACTCTGGTGGAAGGGAGCTCGTCCATGAGCGAGCACAACCTGGTCCTGTTGCGCGGCGTGTTGGCGGCCGATGCCGTCGTCCGCGAGCTACCCGCCGGTGGCACCGTCAGCCAGTTCGACGTCACGACGCGTGACGACGCCGGCACGAGCACCGTCCCGGTCGCCTGGCTCGACCCGCCGGCCGACGGGCTGCCGGTCGAGCCGGGCGAGGGCGTCGTCATCATCGGCCGTGTCAACCGCCGCTTCTTCCGCGTCGGCGGGGCGACGCAGAGCCGCACGGAGGTGGTCGCCGAGAAGGTCATCGCCGCCGCCCGCGCCCGCGATGTCGGCCGGGCCGTCGGGGCGGCCTGCCGACGGGCCTCCGGAGGGTAGGCCGCCGACCGCCGGCCAGTCTCACGCTCGGCGGGCGGTGAGTACGCTCGCGCCATGAGCGCCATCCGCACCGAGTTCGCCCCCGGCGTGATCGTCGGGCCCGACGTGAAGGATCTGTTCGCGCTGGCCAAGGCCAGGGAGTTCGCCATCCCAGCCTCCAACACCACCGGCACCAACACGATGAACGCGGCGATGGAGACGGCATCCTCCGTCAACGCGCCGATCATCATCCAGTTCTCCTATAGCGGGTCGGCGTTCATCGCCGGCAAGGGCATCGGCAAAGGTGATCGGGCGTCGGTCCTCGGCGCCCTGGCCGGAGCCGACCACGTCAACCGGCTGGCCGCCGAGTACGGCGCACGGGTCATCCTCCACACCGACCACTGCGCCAAGGACAAGCTCGGGTGGATCGACGGCCTGCTCGAGGTCGGCGAACAGCACTACGCCGAGCACGGGCGGCCGTTGTTCAGCTCGCACATGCTCGACCTCTCCGAGGAGCCGCTGGAAGAGAACGTGGCCACCTGCAAGCGGTACTTCCAGCGGATGGCGGCCATCGGCATGACGCTCGAGATGGAGCTCGGCATCACTGGCGGGGAGGAGGACGGTGTCGACAACACCGGTGCCGACGAGCGCGACCTGTACTCCAAGCCCGAGGAGGTGGCCTTCGCCTACGAGCAGTTGATGGAGGTCAGCGATCGCTTCACCATCGCCGCCGCCTTCGGCAACGTGCACGGCGTGTACAAGCCCGGCAACGTCAAGCTCCGCCCACCGATCCTGCGCGACAGCCAGGAGTACATCCAGCAGAGGTTCAGCACCGGTCCCAAGCCCGTCGACTTCGTGTTCCACGGCGGCTCGGGGTCGTCGGCGGCGGAGATCCGCGAGGCGATCTCCTACGGCGTCGTGAAGATGAACATCGACACCGATCTGCAGTGGGCCTTCTGGGACGGCATCCGCGGCTACGAGGCGGAGTTCCACGACTACCTGCAGGGCCAGATCGGCAACCCGAACGGACCCGAGAAGCCGAACAAGAAGCAGTACGACCCGCGAGTCTGGCTGCGGGCCGGCGAGGAATCGTTCATCAAGCGCCTCACGCAGGCCTTCGAGGAGCTCAACAACGTCAACACGCTGGGCTGAGCTCGGCCCGCGGCCTCACTCCTGCAGGTCGCGAGCGACGAAGCCGGTGCGCAGCTTCGGCGTGAAGAACGTGGATTTCGGCGGCATCAACAGCCCCTCGCGGGCGGTCCGCTCGATCTCGGCGATGCTCACGGGGCGGATCAGGACGGCCGCCGTCGCCGCACCGGCGGCGATCGCCGCGAGCACCTCGTCGAGGCCGTGCTGGTAGGTGACCCGCTCGGCGGCCGGCGTGCCGGCCAGTGCGCGTTCCAACCACGCCCCGTCCAGCGGGCGCACACCGGCCATCGCCCCCTGCACGCGGGAGCAGCCACTCCGCTGACCCATCCGGAGCGAGCAGCACGAGGCGCCCAGTGGCCTCCATCGCCGCCAGCGTGGCGGGCGACGGCGGGTCGGCGGGCTCGAACGTGAACGACGGGGCCAGCGCGGCGCGCAGGTCCTCGAACGGCACATCGTGATACAGCCGGTGGATCGCTTCGATGCTCAGCTGCTCGCTGACGAGCTCACCGACGAAGGCCAGCGTCTCCTCGGCCGGCGTGTCGCGCCGCCCCGTCGCCCGCCGCACGTCGTCTCGGTGGATCCTGCTGACCCCGTAGCGATGGTGGCCGTCGGCGATCAACACGTCGTCGCGCCGCAGGTGGTCCGTGATGGCGGCGATCCGGTCGCCATCGGTGACCCGCTCGACGACGTGCTCCACACCTTCGACGATCACGGCTCCCACCGGCTCCGCCGGCTCGGCGAGCACTGCCGTCAAGCCCTGGGCCAGCGACAACCCCCAAACCGGGGACAAATTGGCATCGGTGGCCCGCGTCAGATCGAGGCGATCGGTCGACGCCTTGGGCGTCGTGCGCTCGTGGGGCAGCACGCCGTCGGCGCCGTCGTCGACGACCTCCAGCCCACCGAGCACGCCGACCAGGTCACGGGCGTCGCCGGCGGCGTCCGTGAAGCGCATCCGGTACAGCGTGAACGTCGGCCGGTCGTCGGCCACGAGCACTCCGTCGGAGAGCCACTGGCGGAATCGTCGGCCGGCGAGCTCGTAGCGGTCGGGACCACCTCGGGGCACGTCGACGTGCACGATGTTGTGCTCGTCTCGAGCGGCGAGGGCGTCGACGTCCGCATCCGACAGCACGTCGTACGGCGGCGCGATCACCGCCGCCAGATCGGTGCCGGGCGCGTAACGGACGGCGCGGAACGGGACGAAGCGGGGCATCCGGGTGTTCTAGCGGGTCGCGCGGGGTCCTTGTAGGGTGCCCGACCCGTGAGGCCGACCGCCGTGCTGCTCGACCTCGACGGCGTTGTCTGGCTCTCCCAGGTGCCGGTCGCCGGTTCCGTCGACGCCGTGGCCCGGCTGCGTCGGAGCGGCCGGCGGGTCGTCTTCGTGACCAACAACTCCGGCGCCCGGTTGGCCGATCAGGAGGCCGCGCTGGCGGCCATCGGCATCCCCGCCGATGGCGACGTCATGACGTCGGCCATCGCCGCCGCCGCGCTCGTGCGGGCGGGCGAGCGGGTCCTGGCGTGTGGTGGCCCCGGCGTGGTCGAGGCGGTGGCGTCGATCGGCGCCATCCCCGTCGCCGGTGACGATCCGCGCGGTATCGATGCCGATGTCGTGGTCGTCGGCTTCCACCGCGAGTTCGACTACGAACGCATGCGCATCGCGGCGACCGCCGTGCGCAACGGCGCACGGCTGATCGGCACCAACGACGACGCCACCTATCCGACACCGGACGGACCGATCCCTGGCGGTGGCGCGATCCTCGCCGCGGTGCGGACAGCCAGCGGGGGAGATCCGACGATCGCCGGCAAGCCGTACGCGCCGATGGCCGCCGCCATCGACCAACTGCTCGGTGGCATCCCGGCGGGGCAGATCACGATGGTCGGCGACCGGCCGAGCACTGACGGCGCGTTCGCCGTGGCGCTCGGCTGCCCGTTCGCCCTCGTCCGATCGGGGGTCACGCTGCCGGGCGAGGCGGTCGACATCCCCGTCGCCATCGATGCGCCGAACCTGGCCGCCGTCGTCGACATCATCGAGACCGGCGACGGCCCCGATTAGCATGCACCGATGGCCAAGAACACGTTGATGCAGCTGCTCGAGAGCGGCGTGCAGTTCACGCAGATGTCGCGCAAGCAGGCCGAGGCGACGGTCAAGGGCCTCGTCAAGGCCGGCGAGGTGCGTCGCTCCGAGGCCGAGGCGACGGTGCAGGAGATGCTCGAGCGCGGCCGCGCCACGGCGACCCAGGTCGCCGAGGCGGTGCAGGCCGAGGTCGCCAAGCAGCTCGGGTGGCTAGCCAGCCGCGTGGATGACCTCGAGGACCAGTTGGAGAGCTTCGTCAGTCGCGTGAGTCCGAGCCAGGGGGGCAAGCGGACGGCGACCGCCACCGCTTCCAAAGCCCCCGCTGCCAAGGCGACGGCCAAGAAGGCGCCGGCCAAGAAGCGGGCGGCAGCGAAGAAGGCGCCGGCCAAGCGCAAGGCGACGGCCAAGAAGGCTCCGGCCAAGCGCAAGGCGGCAGCGAAGAAGGCGCCGGCCGAGCAGGCCGCCAGCGCCGGGAGTACCTCCGCCACGTAAGGCGCCGGCGGCGTGAGCGCCCGGCGGCGCCTCGACGCCGAGCTGGTGCGGCGCGGCCTGGCGGCCACGCGCACGGAGGCGCAGGCACAGATCGGCGCCCGGCTCGTCCTCGTCAACGGCACGCTGGCCGACAAGCCGGCCCGCCTCGTCGCCGCCGGTGATGCCCTCGTCGTGACCGGGCCGCCGGCACGTTCGTCGGCCGCGGTGGGGAGAAGCTGGATGCGGCGCTCGAGCACTTCGGAATCGATGTCACCGGTCGCCGGGCGCTGGACGTCGGCGCCTCGACCGGGGGGTTCACGGACTGCCTCCTCGCCCGCGGCGCGGCCCACGTCGTCGCTCTCGACGTCGGTCATGGCCAGTTGCACCCCCGACTGCGGGACGATCCGCGGGTCACGGTGCTCGAGCGGACCAACGTGCGCTCGGTGACGGCGGCGACGATCGGCGGCCCAGCCGAGCTGATCGTCGTCGACGTCTCGTTCATCTCGCTGACCGTCGTCATCCCGGTGCTCCTCGGGCTGTGCCAGCCTGGGTCACCGATGGTCCTGCTCGTCAAGCCGCAGTTCGAAGCCGGCCGGGCGGAGGTCGGGCGCGGCAAGGGCGTCGTGTCCGACCCCGCCGTGCACGACCGCGTGCAGGAGGAGGTCGAGGCCGCGGCGCGGGCGGCGGGCTGCCTGGTGGTGGGCTGGATGGAGTCACCGATCCGTGGTACCCGCGGCAACCGCGAGTTCCTGGTCCACCTCGTCACGGGCGAGGTAGGGCCGTGACCGCCGTCGTCGTCGTCGCCCACCACGAGCGGGTCGACGCCGCCGTCTGGGCCCGGTCGACCGTCGAGTGGCTCAACGAACGGGGCCACGACGGCTGGATCGTCGCCGAGGACGCCCGGGTGCTCGGCCTCGCCGACCTCCTCAGCGAGCGCCCGCTGGCGTCGGCCGACCTCGTCGTGAGCCTCGGAGGCGACGGCACGATGTTGCGCGCCGTGCGCCTCCTCGACGGCGCCGCCGTACCGCTGCTCGGCGTCAACATCGGCGTCCTCGGGTACCTCACCGAGATCGATCCACCAGACCTGCACGATGCGTTGGCCCGCTTCGTGGCCGGTCCGGAGGCCGGACGGTGGTACCTCGACGAGCGCATGATGTTGGAGATCGCTGCGTCCGGGAGCGTCGACGCCACGTGGCGGGCGCTCAACGAGGTCGTCGTCGAGAAGCACGAGTCGGGGCACACGGTGCGCCTGCTGGCCCGCATCGCCGGTGAGCCGTTCACCAGCTACGCCGCTGACGGACTCATCGTGGCGACGCCGACCGGGTCGACGGCGTACTCCCTGTCGGCGCGTGGCCCGGTCGTGTCGCCCCGCCATCGGGCGCTGCTGCTGACCCCCGTGTCGCCGCACATGCTGTTCGATCGCACGCTCGTGTTGGAGCCGAGCGAGACCGTCGAGATCGAGGTGGCCGCCCATCGCCCAGCCGGCCTCGCCGTCGACGGTCGACTCGTCGCCCTCCTCGTCGATGGTGACGTGGTGACCTGCCGGCCGGCCCAGGAGACGGCCCGGTTCGTGCGACTCGCGCCGCACCACTTCCACCAGATCTTGAAGGCCAAGTTCGGGCTGGCCGATCGCTAGCAGGCACGACGGCCGATTTCTGGCCCTCTAGCAGGACAAACGTTGGTTGACGCTGGTGGGTCGTTTGTGGCCGTTTGTGGTTACGGGGCGGACCTGGGGCGGACCTGGGGCGGACCCACCGCCTGCCGCGCGCTGCCGCTACCCTGCCCCGTCCACCGACGTGGGCCGACGCCGCTAGCAACGACGCCGGCCCCGATCACCGATCACAGGAGGATCGATGACCGACCGCAACGTAGCCACCATCACCGTCACCTTGGCCGAGTACGAAGCGCTCGACGCCGCACTCGCCTGCGTGCACGCCGTGATCGACGTCCAGCACCGCGTCCGCTTCGGGCGGAGCGCGGAACTCGAGCAGGTGAGGGACACGCTCCGCGCGCTCGTCGACCGCATCGAGCACCAGGCCGCCGCCTAGCGCAGCCGGCTCGCGCCCGGGAGCAAGATGGGAGCCGATGCGCGAGCCGTGGATGGCCGACGCCGCCTGCTCCGGGCTCACGCCGATGTTCTTCCCCGAACGCGGCGACACCGTCACCATCGAAGCGGCCCGAGCGGTCTGCGCCGCCTGCCCCGTCTGGTCACCGTGCCTCGACTACGCACTGAGCGCCGACTCGCCCCGTGACGGCATCCTCGCCGGGTACTCCGCCAACGAACGCGTCCGCCTGCGCCGCGAGCACCGAACCGGCCTCGCGCCACGCGAGAGTGATCCGCCACGGCGGCGACGGGTCACGGCGGCGATGCCCTGGGACCTCCCCGCTATGACGCCGTCGACGACGTGGACCCGAGGCGAGCTGTTGGCCGCCCGGGCCGAGCGCACGGCCTCTACATCGCCCTGAGAGCGACGAAACAGCCCCCGATGGCATCAGGGTGTCGGGCGGATCCGCTCGCAGCCGCCGAACGCCGCCACGAACCGACCACCCACGCCGAGCTCGGACCTGACCCGACCTGTGTAACCCCGAACGGGAGACGAGCGTCCAGCGATTTCACGCCTAGAAAAAACTCGGGGTCTGCTTCGGCTGTGAGCGGGTTGACGAGCGTCTAGCGGATCGGGGTCGTGGAAGAAACTCGGGTCGCGAGTGCGCCGGTCGGTTGGCTTGGTCCTCGCGTCGCGATCGCGTGGCCTCGTGGCCAGCGCGGGCCACGTCGTCGCCGGTTGAACGTGCCGGGCGATCGGCGGGAGTTATCGGCGATGCACGCGCCTGACCAGATTTCGTGGGTCGTCGGTGCCGCCCTGACTCTTCGGCACGATGTGGTCGACGCTGTTGGCTGGGTTGCCGCAGTAGTGGCAGACCCATCCGTCGCGGTTGAGGATGGTCAGGCGGAGTTTCCGCCAGCGGTGGCCGTAGCCGCGGGCGGTGCTGGAGAGTTGGCGGGGCCGGAGTCGGGCCATCAGGCGGCTTCGGTGTAGGGTGCAGTCGGTGTGTGGCCGCCAGGCGGCGAGGCGGACGAGGCTGACTTCGATGAGGCGGCAGGCGAGGACTTCGAGCACCCCGTGGCGGGCTTGTCGGGTCTCGAGTGCGTCGATCTTGGGGGACAGCTGGTGGCGGTCGCCGAGCATGCGTCGTAGTGGGGCGGGGATGATGCAGTCGATGTAGAGGCCGTCGTCGAGTTCGCACCAGTTGGCGACGGAGAGGGGGCTTGGGCCGTGGTCGCGTCGTGACCGGCAGGAACCGGTCTGACTCCCAGATGGTGCGGCGGCTGAACAGCAGCCAGTCGTCCCGGCCGCCGGGCAGAGCGACGTCGTAGGGGACGGCTCGGCCGAACGCTCGGACGTCGGGTCGGGCTTGACGGTCGGCGGCGAGTTCGTGGCGGCGGCGCTCGGCCTCGTAGGGGTGGGGTCGGCTTCCGGGTGGGCGGCGGTCGATGGTCGTCCACTCGATGGGGGCCGGGCGGCGTTCGTCGAGCCGGACGCCGACACCCCCGTAGCCGCCGCTGTACTCGATGGCGCCCCAGCCAAAGTCGGGACTCACGGTCCGCTCCGCTCGAGGAGGGCGGCGGCGAGCTCGGCCCGGGTGCGGCCGTTGATCTTCTCGGCGCCCACTCGTTGAGCGATCAAGCCCTCGATCACGAGGGCGCAGCGGCCAGAGATCTGGGGCAGGCTGACGCCGCCGGGGAAGGCCCGCTGCCGGGTGGCGTCGGGGCCGCCGGCAAGCTGCACAGCGGCGCAGGAGCTGCACGTGAAATGGCGAGCGTTGCTGGCGGCGATCTCGGCCTCGACCTGCCGTCCCATGCGAGCGGTCCGGACCCAGCTGATCTGTTTCCACAGCACGCCTGTCGTCAGGTCGTCGCCACCGTGGCCCGGCTCGATGACGTGAACCTGTTTTCCTCGCTGCTGGATCATCGGACCCTTGGAGAAGCGGAGCTCGTCGGTGAACGCTTCGGTGACGGCCGGCGGGACTGCCCTGACCTCGTCTCGCATCCCGACCTCGACATAGCGGGCGCTCTTCGGGTCGCTGAAGCCGTCCGGCAGATCGACGGTCGTGGAGTCGTGTCGGTGCCTCTGCATCAGGTTCCTCCTCGTCGATCAATCATCCCACCGGGGTGTCGCCGAGTGCGACGATGTGTCGGGGTGCGGGTTGGTTCCGGGCCCCGATGGATTCGGCGTGTGCCGGTGGGAGGCAACCTCCGCCCGCCGGCACACTGCAAGGCGATTGGATGAGCTCGCGTAGTAAGCCATGTCCGCGCGTTTCTCATTGACTTCTGTTCTTGACGCGTGCGTACTTAAGATCGGGGGCGGTGGGGTGGCGCGTAGGTTCTTTAGATCGTCCGTACCTACTGGACCTCTCGCATCACCCGTACCTTTCGCATCTCTCGTATGTCGATTGAGCTGCGATTACGCGGCGAGACGGCCGAGAAGCTCGTTGACGCGGTTCCACATCACCTGGCCGCGTGGATCGGCATAGCGGTGCGGTGCGCGCACCATTGAGACGTCGGTGGCGATCTCCAGTCCGTCGAGCACGGCGCGTGATGCTTCGGCCATCGCCACGCGCGTGATGGCAACGGCGTGCTCGAGCTCGTCGTTCGGCGCTTCGATCAGCAGTGCGTCGTGCACGGGAGCACACACGTCGACGCCGCGCTCGGTGGCCAGGCAGCACGCCAGCCGCAGCATCTCAGCGCCGTTGACTCTGCATCGGGCAGTTCATCTGGCTCGTCGGCCGTGACGACGCTCGTGACGTGCACCTGCCAGCCGTACACGGTCTCCAGCCGGCCGGTGAGCTGCGCTCGGTCGACACTGGCGGCTCACCACGCCGCGTAGCGAGGGAACGTCTGGCAGAGCCGGCCGCATGAGCTCGGCCGCTTCGATCTCGTGCAGTCCGGTGCGCATCGCCAGCGAGCCGCGCTCGCATCCCGTAGTTCGTGCCGAGCACGAGCGACCTTGCACCGGTCGCGGAGCGTCGCCGTGGGTCGCCTTCGTGGCGCCTGGCGGCGCCAGGCCGGCGCGTCTGGCGAACCCGAGGTACAGGTCGCCCGACTCGCAGCGCGTCGAGCAGCGCCTGGTCACCCGACAGGGCGGCCGCGATGGCGACCTCCTGGCTGGACCAGTCGACGTAGGCGAGCGCTCGTCCTGGCCTGGCTTGATCAGGCCGCGCAACCAGACCGCCGGGCCGAAGATGAACTTCGTGTTCGACGGTGCGTTGCGCCCGGTGGCGGTCGCCGAACGGCGACGAGCAGCGTGCGGTTGCGACCATCGGAGCCGACCGCCAGCGCTTCGAGGCGGAGATCGTCGAGTGCGTGGCGCAGCTCGTGCAGCGGTCCGCAGCTCGGGGTAGCCCTTGGCCATGTCGGCGAAGGTGTCGCCGTCGAGCTCGAGGCGGCCAGACGTCGAGTGCAGCGGCCACGGCATCCGCGGTGCGGCCGAGGCAGTCGGCGAAGCGCCCGCTCTTGAACGTCGTCCCCTCGTAGAAGCCGAAGTCGCGGCGTCGACGGCCGCGATCGAACTCCGAGCTTGATTCCGATCCCAACCGGCACGCAGCTGGCTGAGCGTGTCTACATCCATCGGGACGCCGGTGTGCTCCATCCTGCGCGGCAGCCGCCGTGTAGCGACCACGAAGTAGGCGCCTGGCCGAGACCGAGCGCGGTCGTGCGGATCAGCGGGAGCATCCGCTCGAGCAGTGGCACCGAGGCAGATCGACATCGGTCTGGCAGTAGTCGAGGATCTCCATCCGTGCTCGCGCGGCGTCCACGGGCCGCCGCGTCATGACGAGCTCGCGCATGGCGTGCTTCTCGTCCTTCGTGATCCCGCGGATCCCGTGGTACGCAGAGCGCGCCGAGCAGCCCGCTTGCCGGCCGGCAGCGGTGAGCCCGTTGGTCTCGCACGCGGAACTCAGCGGAGAGATCGAGGATCGCGCGCCGGGAGCGGCCAGCCGAGCTGCCAGGAAGCATCCCCACTCGGCCGATGGCGCAGAAGGCGATGAACAGCACGCGCGTCATCGGCGCGGAAGGGCGGCTCGGCGCCGAGCTCGCCGGCCCGAGCAAGCGGATCAGCTGGTCCGTGCCGAGCTCCCTCGCGACCATGCACACCGGTCGCGGGCCGCTCCCCCGGCGGGGCGATGAACTCGAAGTCCACCGCCCACACCTCCATCGAACGGGAGACCGAGCACGTCAGATCGTCGCCGTTGAGCTCCTGGAGCACGCGGATGGTCGGCACGATCGATCGTCCGGCCGTCTGCCGAAGGCCAGCTTCAGCAGCTCGCCGAGCGTCGTTTCCGAGCCACTGCGGCTGGCCGAGGTCGCCCTTGGCCACGGTGCATCTCGTAGGCGCCGGCGTCGCGGTTGCCGACCATCTTCACCCACGACGTCTTCGGCGTGATCGGCGATCGTCTAGCGCCGACTCGTGCCAGCGCCGCGCCGATCGAGCTATCGCGGAGTCGGGCAGGCGCGCCGGCCACAGGAACAGTTGTGCCGCGCTTGGACATGCACGTGAACAAGCGCACTGCGCGGATCTCGGTTGGCGAGCAGCGGAAGCCAGCTGCCGGCGCCACCCAGTAGACCTCCGCGCCGCTGTCCCCTTCCCGCTCGAGTACCGCGCCAGTCGACGGTGAACTCGGGATCTGGATGGACCCTGAAGAACTCCGTGCGCGTCTGGTTTGCGGGCCGGCAATGGAGATGCAGCACCTGCTCGGTGAGACCGACGTCGGGCGCCAGCGCTCGCAGGGCGGCAAGATCGAACGGGTCAACATGCTCGGGCGGCGGATCGTCGACGGCATAGAGCGGTGGATCAGCTGGCATGAGGGTTCTCCTCCTCTTCGAGAGCTCGAAGCGCGAGGCACTTCGGGCAGGCGCTCGGCCTCGTGCCGAGCAGGGACAGGGCTCGGCCGATCAGGCCGCACAGAGCACGATCGGCGAGCTGGAACGCGCGGCGCTTCTCGTCGATCAGGTGGGCGAAGCGGTCGACGCCTTTCACACCGGCGAAGGCACGCCAGCGAGGATCGGTGTCGACCGGCGAGGACCAGCGCGGGCGCCCTGGTCGACGCCGACGACGCCGTGGTGGTGGCCAGGAGAAGAGCTGCTGCTCACTCGGCATTGTCCGACCTCCTGGCTTCGATGCACGAGCTCGTGATCAGCACGCTTCTCGGCGTTGTCGAGACCGCCGTAGCGCTTCGTGTACGCCTTGTGCACAGCGACGATCACGTATCCGTGCCGAACGAGGAGCTGGCACCACGGGACGCAGATCGGCTCGTCGACGTTGACGATGGCCCGCTCGCTCCAGTTGACGATGGCCCGCGAGTGGGCCTCGTAGTAGGCGGCTCCGCCATCGCGCTTGGCATGGCGACCGGTGAGCCGCGCCGTGTTCTCCACGTGCGTCGGCCGCCCGAGCGAGATGGCGTAGTCGCGCCGACCGCGCAGCTGCGTCGTCGGAAGCGGTCCGACCTTGGCGTAGTCGCTCAGACGCTTGTTCACGTACGTCGGTGACGTGACGACCGTGAACGGCCGCGCCGGATAGGTCAGCGGATACTTGGAGTTGCCGAGCGCGACACGCGGGTCGGCTCCTGGCCACTCCTCGATGTCGGTGGCGGTGAAGATTGCGCCCAGGCCGTCGCAGAGAGCGCCGAGACGCAGCCCGCGACCGCCGTAGGGATCGTGCACGTGCTCGCCGGGCCGGATGAGCTCGGCGAGCACGTCGATCACCTCGGGCGCTGAATTCCAGCCGGATGAGGTGGCACGTAGGTCATCAGCGACGCGCGGCCCCGACGTCGCCAGGCACGGACACGGCAGGTCGACGAGCAGTAGACGGCGTCGACGCGGCGGGTCAGGAACGCCCAGCGACAGTCGGCGCAGATGCGGGCGTGAACGCCGTGCTCAGCGTCGTAGAGGCGCGCTGCTCGGGCCAGCGCGCTGGCCGGGGTGACGTGGCGTCCGCCGTAGGTGAAGATCGACCCAGGCCAGCTCGGAGAGCTGCCGTTGGCGGCGGCGGACGGTGCCCGGTGTCGGACCGCCGTTGGTGGTGACCGTGACGGTGAGGTCGTCAGGGTTGGTGATGATCGTCAAAGGGATTGCTCCTCCTGTCTCTGGGAGCACCCCTTCGGTAGAGTCGGACTCGAGCTGGTCGGTGAGACCTTTCTGCTGGAGCCCGGTGTCCTACGTCTGGGGGGCGCCGGGTTTCCGCTATTTGCGGCCTGTGTGCTTCCCGCCGGAGCGGGGATCGTCGTTCGCCTTCTCGGTGAGCCAGGTCTCGACGTCGTCCCAGCGGTAGAGGACTCGCTTGCCGACCTTGGCGCCGCGCGGACCGATCTTCTTGTACCGCCAGTGGCGGACGGTCCACGGGCTCGTCTTGAGCCGCTCGGCGAGGCCCTCGGTGTCGAGGATCTCGATGGACATGGCATCCTCCTCACTGAAGGCGCTGTCGTAATCTTCAGTGGATAGCGGTGCTATACTCTTGCGGTCGTTGTCGTGTCAACCGGTAACGTGAGGTTCATGCACAACCGCAAACGTCCGCAAAGATCAGAGGGCGCGCTATACGAGCTGACGCCCGGCGTCTACGTCGAGACGACCCCGTTCGAACTCCGGGAGGTCATCACCGACGTCGACAGTCCACGTCGAGGTCGGCTGGCTCGATGGACGTCCGGTCATCGACCGAGTTGACGATCACCAGGGCTCCCGACAGCGAGATCTACGCCACGATGCTGCGCGAACCTCTCGCTGCCCGCCCTCCTCGATGCCGCCCTTGACGTTGACGAGGCGGGCAAGGGGGCGTCGTGGCGTCAAGTTGTGGGCCGACCCGAAGGGCACGGTCCCGTTCGACGAGCGCCGGCAGGACGGCGAGAACCTCGAGCAGTGGGCGGCCCGACTCGCCTACGCCGCCACGGCGATGGGGCAGTCGCCGGCCGAGTACATCGCCGAGGTGCAGGGGATCAAGGTGTCGACGGCCAATCAACGACTTCTGATGGCTCGCAAGATGGGCCTGATCCGGCCAGCCAAGAAGGGAACCGTCTGATGGCGCGCGTCCGCAAGCACAAGGGTCGCTGGCAGGTCCTCGTTCGCGAGGGCTACGGGCCGCGAGGCGCGCGGAGCGCTCGATCGGCGCGTTCCGGCTGAAGGTGGACGCCGAGCGAGCGGCGCGCGATGCCGAGTCCGATCGTGACGGCGGTGTGTTCGTCGATCCGGCGCTCGCCAGGGTCCCGCTCGTCGACGAGATGCGAGCGCGCATGGCGCGTGATCCGGGCGTTTACAACACTGAGCGGAATGCGGCCTGGGCGCTCGGCAAGGTCGAAGCGCACTTCGGCCGAGTCGCACCATCGGCCAGCTGACGACGAGCGAGCTACAGGCGTTCGTGACCGAGCTCGGGCGCACTCCACTCGAACCGAGGTCCGTCGCGACGATCTGGCGCTTCGTCCGCCAGACGCTGCGCGACGCGCACCTCGATGGCAAGATCCGACGCGATCCGTGCACGCGCGTCCGGCTGCCCCGGTACACGGGCGGCGAGGTCGTCGTGCCGACCGATGAGGACGTGCTCGCGCTCTTCGAGAGCGCGCCCGATGACTTCGCCGTGATGGTCGTGCTCGGCGCCGGCCTCGGCCTCCGCGTCTCGGAAGCAGCAGGGCTCACCGTCGACCGGATCGACTGGATCGGTCGCGCCGTGACGATCGACAGGACCTGGCACGGCAAGCTCGATGCCTTCGCGCCCGTGAAGTACGACACGTCGAACCGGACGATCCCAGCCAGCGACGAGGTCCTCGCCCAGCTCGCTCTGCACCTCGAGCGCCACGACGCCGGGGACCACGGCATCCTGCTGCACGCCAGCGGCCGTCCGCTGAACTCGAACCGGATGGACTGGCGCTGGGAGCGCACCGCGCGTGCGGCTCGGCAGCGATCACACGCCGCATGCGCTGCGCCACCACTACGCCAGCTCGCTGCTGTCGGCCGGCTGCTCGATCGTCGCCGTGCAGAGGGCGCTCGGACACACGAAGCCGAGCACGACGCTGGACCTGTACGGGCACCTGATGCCGAGCGACACCGACCGCATCCGCGCCGCGTCGGGGCGGACCTGGGATCGTGGGGCGGACCTGGGGCGGACCCAGGACGCTCGGAAGGCTCGCTGACCAGGGATGATGCGCCATATCAGGGACTTGAAGGCCAAGTTCGGCCTCGCCGATCGCTGAGATGCTCACCGAGTTGCACGTCGAGCACCTCGGCGTCATCGAGCGGCTGGACCTGGTCGTCGGGCCGGGGTTGACGGCGGTCACCGGGGAGACCGGTGCGGGCAAGACGATGCTCGTAGAGGCCCTGGAGCTGCTCGTCGGGGGCCGCGCCGACGCCTCGATCGTGCGTCCGGGATCGCAGGAGGTGCGCGTCGACGGTCGGTTCGTCGTCGGCGATGACCAGGAGGTCGTGCTCACCCGCGTCGTGCCGGCCGGCGGGCGATCCCGGGCCTACCTCGATGGACGGCCGTCGACGGTCGCCGCGCTCGGCGAGGTGGCCACCGGCATCGTCGACTTGCACGGCCAGCACGACCACCAGAGCCTGCTGAGCGCGGCGACCCAACGGGCCGCCCTGGACCGCTACGGCGGGATCGACCTCGAGCCGCTGCGGGCGGCCAGGGCCCGGCTCACGGAGCTCGACGCCGAACTGGCCACCCTCGGTGGCGACACACGGACGCGGGCACGAGAAGTGGACCTGCTGCGATTCCAGGTCGCCGAGCTGCTCGCCGCCGACCTGGCCGACCCGGACGAAGACACCGTCCTCGAGCGCGTCGAGGACGAGTTGGCCGACGCCGTGGGTCACCGGGACGCAGGGGCGCGGGCCCACGCCGCGTTGGCCGACGACGGCGGCAGCCGTGACTCGCTGGCGGCGGCCGTCACCGCGCTCGGTGGGCGGCTCCCGTTCGCCGACGTCACCGCACGGGCGTCGTCGCGTGCTCGCCGAGTTGGACGACATCGTCGGGGACCTGCGCAGGGTCGTCGATGACATCGATGAGGACCCGGCGCGGCTGGCGGAGGTGCGTGCCCGTCGCCAGCTGCTGCGCGACCTGTGCCGCAAGTACGGCGACGATCTCGTCGAGGTCCAGGCCTATCGCGACGACGCCGCTCGCCGGCTCGACGAGTTGCAGCGCTTCGACCAACGGGCCGCCGAACTGGACGCCGCCCGTCGTGAGGCGGTGCTCGCCGAACGGGCCGCCGCGCAGGCCGTCGGACGGGCACGCCGAACGGTCGCCCCGCGCCTGGCGACGGCGGTCACGTCGCGCCTCGCGCGAGCTGGCGCTGCCCCACGCCGAGATCGCCATCACGGTCGGCGAGCACGACGACGACCACCCCGGAGACCGCGTGCAGTTCCTGCTCTCGGCCAACCCCGGCTCCCCGTTGCTGCCCCTGGCCAAGGCGGCCTCAGGCGGTGAGCTGGCCCGCACCATGCTGGCCCTCCGACTCGTGCTGACCCGACTGGACGGCGACGACGCCCGAACGCTGGTCTTCGACGAGGTCGATGCGGGCATCGGCGGTGCGGCCGCGGGGGCCGTGGCCCGTGCGCTGGCCGAGGTCGCCGAGCGGCATCAGGTCCTGGTCGTCACCCACCTGGCGCAGGTGGCGGCGCAGGCCACGTCGCACGTGGTGGTGACCAAGGACGTCGCCGGTGGTGTGACGACGGCGACCGCCGCCGTCGTCAGCGGCGAGTCGCGCGTCGACGAACTGGCCCGCATGCTGTCCGGGACTGAAGGTGGGGATGCCGCCCGTCGGCACGCCGCCGAGCTCCTGGGTGAACGACTCCGCTGACGCCGTCGGCGCCCGACGTCAGTCGTCGCCACCACCTCCACCGTCGTCGCCACCTCCACCGTCGTCTGCGTCCATCGCCAGCAGCGCTTGCACGAGGACGTCTCGCTCCTCGGTCGTCAGCGTGGCGTCCCGGTGGATCAGCGTGTAGCGACCGAGCGGCATCTCGCCGTCCTCGATCGACTCGATGGCGTCGTCCGCCCGGCCGGCATCCTCACCCCAGTTCGAGAAGTTGAGGCGGTCGCGCCCCGCTTCGACGTCGTTGCGGACGAGCCACGACATCGGCGCCACGTACGAGTACAGCGGCCAATCCGTCTTGTTGCTGTGACATGCGTAGCAGGAGGTGCGGGCGATCGACTCGCTCGCCGCGTTCGGCCACGGGGCGTCCTCGATCACGGGCGGGTTCTCGTGCCACCAGCCGTACGGGACGAACTGGATGGCGACCATGACGACGGCAACGATGGCGAGCGGCCATCGGACGACGCGCCACCACCGTCGTTCTCGACGCCGCCGCACACGCGGAGGATAGGACCGCCCGTCGCGCCCTCGTACATCTGGGCGCGGAGCGTCTCAGCACGGCCATCTGGGCGTGCAGGGTCCCGATTTTCGAGAACCTCCGCGCCCAGATCGGACCGCGTGACGTCACGGCACGTTGATCAACGTCTCGCACTGGCCGAGGTTGGACGAGTCGGTTCCCGGACCGCCATCGGCGACGTCGGTTCCGGCCCCGCAGTCGAGGCGGTCGTCGCCGGCGTTGCCGGAAAGCCGGTCGTCGCCGGCGTCGCCGTGGAGGTGATCGCCGACCGGCCCTCCGAGGAGCACATCGTTGCCGGCATCGCCATGGGTGATCTTGAGGCCGGTGCCCTCGATGATGATCCTGTCGTCGCCGTCGCCGCCGAACAGGCGGTCGAACGTCGGGCCACCGTCGCCTCGACTGACGATGCGGTCGGCGCCGGCCAGCCCCGACACGAAGTCCTGGCCGTTGCCGTCGAGCAGCAGATCGTCCCCGTCGTGGCCGACCACCACGTCGTTGCCGTCCTCGCCGTAGATCTCGTCCCGTCCCGGGCCGCCTCCCAACGCGTCGTTCTGCGGGCCGCCCTGGATGAGGTCGTGGCCGGCGTCACCGTCGAGGAAGTCGCTGCTGGCTCCACCGTAGAGCTGGTCGTCCCCTCCTCGTCCGCACACCCGGTCGACGCCGGCGCCGCTGAAGATGCGGTCGGCTCCTTCCGAGCCGAGGATGACGTCGGCGCCCGGCGTGCCGTGCACCTCGGCGGTGTTGCCGGGTGGCACGACGATCGTCGGCACGAGGCCCTGGCAGGTCGCTGCCGCTTGCGCGTGGCCGACCATCGGGGCGACGGCCAGCACGGGAGCGATGGCCGAGGTCGCGATGAGCGCCAGCCTTGCGCTCCGCCGGCTCACGGATGTCGTTGTCTTCATGATGTCTCCTGACGTCGGCGTGAGGTCAGGGGTGGCCTCACGGTGCTTGTCAGGAGAAGGCGTGACGTGCTCGTGCCGTCGGCGCCGCGAGGCGGCACGGCCGGCGGCACGCGCACGCCCCACAGGGCGGATCCGATCTGGGGTGAAATGCGTTTGGTCGCGTCGCGTGCCGTGGCGCGCGCGGTTGGTGGTCGGGGCGGAGCCCCGAGGGGGCAGCGGTTGGTGGGTCGCTCAGGCGGCTGGTTCGAGGGTGGCTCGGTAGCCGAGGGCGGCGAGTTTGGTGACGAGCCGACTGGCTTCTCTGGCCGGGTCTTTGCGTCGTTGGAAGTAGTCGCCGCCGGCTTCTCGGTAGGTGTCGCCGGTGACGGCCATGTGCCACATGATGGTGAGGATGCTGTGGGCGACGGCGACGGCGGCTTTGTTCGGGCCGCGGCGCCGGCTGATCCGCTGATATTGGGCGGCGAGGTAGGTGTTGTTGCTGCGGGCGGCGGCGCGGGCGGCCTCGACGAGGGCGCGGCGCAGCCAGCGGGTGCCGTGACGGGTGCCGGCGGGTCGTCGTTTGCCGGCCGACTCCCGGTTGCCCGGGGCAACACCGGCCCAGGCGCACAATTGGCCGGGGGTCGGGAAGGCGGCCATGTCGCCACCGGTTTCGGCGACCACGATCTCGGCGACGGTCGAGGCCGACCCCGGGGATCTCACACCAGCGGCTGATCAGGTCCTCGAAAGGGTGGACACGCTCGGCGATCTCGGCGCTCAGCTCGTCGATGGCGGCGTCCAAGAAGTCGATGTGGGCGATGATCTGGCGGGCCATCGTGCTGTGATGCGGCCGCCAGTTCGACGCCAACGCCTCGATCAGCTCGTTGGTCTTGGAGCGCATCCGTCCCAACGCCAACCCGGCCAGCACGGCCGGGTCGCGTTCACCGCCGATCAACGCTTCGATCATCGCCCGCGACGACTTCGACCACACCGTCGAAGCCACCGACGTCAACTTGACGCAGGCGTCCTGCAGCACCTTGTCCAAGCGTTGGATCTCCCGGGTCCGGGCATCGGCCTGCGCCTTGCGGTAGCGGGACAGGTCGCGCAGCCGCCCGGCTCGACGGCGGCGGCACAAAGCTCGCCTTGACCATCCCGTGGGCCACCACGTCAGCCAGCCACATCGCGTCGGACAGATCGGTCTTGCGGCCCGGCACGTTCTTGACGTGCGCCGCGTTGCACACCCACACCTCCTCGAAGCGGCCCTCCAAGGCGTAGAACACCGGCTTCCAATAGACCCCGGTGGCTTCCATCGCCACCGTCACCACCCCGTGGTCGCGCAGCCACGACCCGAGCCGACCGAGCCCGGCGACCGTCGTCGAGAACCGCTGCTGTTCCCGCACGATCTCCCCGCTCAACACATCGAGCGTCCACACCGCGGCCATCACCGAGTCCCGATGCACATCGAGACCAGCGACGTGTTGTCGAATCCGTTCCATCCCTTCCTCCTTGTCAATGACGACCCGTTCGGGGAGGGACACGACAGACGGAATCTGGGGTACGTGCTCACAGCAACAATCCGTGTCCCCACGTCCCAGCACCAGACTGGGCACGAGCTCACGGCCTCAAGATGGGTTCGGCGACCACGCCCGAACGAGCCACCACCAGCATTTCATGCACCCCGTGCGGTCACCAGACCATGCCGACTGGGCGCGTTTCCTCGCGACTGTCGGGAAGAACCCGCCCCAGATGAGCCCGTGAGACGATGCGCGCCCAGATGGACGGGGGCGCGACGGGTCAGTCGACGGCCAGCAGGACGAGCGGGATGATGATGGCGACGACGCCGATCACGATGCCGACCGTCGCCGTTCCCGTACCCGGTTCGCCGCTGAGGCGGATGCGCCGCTTGGCCAGCAGCCCCAGCCCGATGGCGATCGGGCCGAGGATCAAGCCGAAGGCCAGCAGGCCGGCGACCCCCAGCAGCACCGAGGCCACGGCGTTGCCGTCCCGCTCGAAGACCCAGCGGCTGACAGGGTTGGGACCCCTGGTCGCCATGATCCCAGTCTCTCGCGCCCGACCTGCGGTACGATGAGATCCCGACGTTGGTGCAGCCCGCAACGGGCGAACGATCGGAGGACCACCCAGATGCCGAAGCACATCTTCGTGACTGGTGGTGTGGCCAGCTCGCTGGGCAAGGGCTTGACCGCTTCCTCGCTCGGCCGACTCCTCAAGCTGCGCGGCCTGCGGGTCACCCTGCAGAAGCTCGATCCGTACATCAACGTCGACCCCGGCACGATGAACCCGTTCGAGCACGGCGAGGTCTTCGTCACCGACGACGGTGGTGAGACCGACCTCGACCTCGGTCACTACGAGCGGTTCACCGACGAGAACCTCTCCCGCAACTCCAACGCGACGACCGGGTCGATCTACCAGTTCGTCCTGGCCGCCGAGCGCCGGGGCGACTACCTCGGCAAGACCGTCCAGGTCATCCCGCACATCACCGACGAGATCAAACGGCGCATCAGCCGGCTGGCCACCGACGACGTCGACGTCGTGATCACGGAGGTCGGCGGCACCGTCGGGGACATCGAGATCCTGCCGTTCCTCGAGGCCATCCGTCAGTTCCGCAAGGAGGCCGGGCGGGACAACGTCTGCTACCTGCACGTCACGTTGGTGCCGTTCATCGGGCCGTCCGGCGAGCAGAAGACGAAGCCGACGCAGCACTCGGTCACGGAGCTGCGCAGCCGCGGCATCCAGCCGGACCTCATCGTGTGTCGCAGCGAGGAGCCGTTGAGCGACGACCTGAAGGTCAAGATCTCGAACCTCTGCGACGTCGACGCACACGCCGTGGTCAACGCCGCCGACGCTCGCAACATCTACGAGCTGCCGCTGATCCTCCACGCCGAGGGCCTCGACGAGATGGTCTGCGAGGTACTGCGGCTGGAGGGCACGCAGCTCGACCTGAGCCCCTGGGAGCGTGTCGTCGACCTCGTCGAGGCGGCTACCGAGCCGGTGCGCATCGGCCTCATCGGCAAGTACGTGCAGCTGCCCGACGCCTACCTGTCCGTCGTCGAGAGCTTGAAGCACGCCGGGTTCCACCACGGCGCCAAGGTCGAGGTCGACTGGATCCAGGCCGAGGACGTCGAGGGCCTGCTGGCCGCCGGTCGGCTCGCCGAGCTGGACGGCATGGTCATCCCCGGCGGGTTCGGCGCACGCGGCTTCGAGGGCAAGATCGCCGCCGCCGGCTACGCCCGCGAGCACGGCGTGCCGTGCCTCGGGCTGTGCCTCGGGCTGCACGCCATGACGATCGAGTTCTGCCGCAACGTGCTCGGGCTGGCCGACGCCAACTCCACGGAGATGGACCCCACGACGCAGCATCCCGTCATCGACCTGATGCACGACCAGCGCGACGTCACCGACAAGGGCGGCACGATGCGGCTCGGCACGTACTACGCCGTCCTGGAGGCCGGGACGAAGGTCGCCGAGGCCTACGGCGAGCCCGTCGTCAGCGAGCGCCACCGCCACCGCTACGAGTTCAACTCCAACTACCGGGCCCGCCTCGAGGCCCACGGCTTCGTCTGCAGCGGCGCCTCGCCGGACCGTCGGCTGGTCGAGTTCATCGAGCTCGCCGACCACCCGTACTGGGTGGGCACGCAGGCCCACCCGGAGTTCAAGAGCCGACCCGATCGCCCGCACCCACTGTTCCGGGACCTGATCGGTGCGGCCCTCAAACTGCGCGCCGAACGGGGTGCCCACCGGGTCCCGGTGTGACGAGCGGCTTCCGCCGCGTCGCCGACCGGCAGGTCCACGCCGGTCAGATCCTGCGGGTCGTCGTCGCCGAGTTCGAGTCCCCCGACGGCAAGCGGTTCCGAGCGCGACATCGTCCGCTCGCCGGGAGCGGTGGCCGCCGTGCCCCTCGTGTTCGACGCCGAGGGCAACCCGTCCGTCGTGCTCGTCCAGCAGTACCGGCCGGCCCACGAGCGCGAGCTCCTCGAGATCCCGGCCGGGATGCGGGATGTCGCTGGCGAGGCGACGGAGGAGACGGCACGGCGGGAGCTGACCGAGGAGGTCGGGCTGCTGCCGGGGTCGCTGGACCTGCTCACCGAGCTGCTGCCGTCACCCGGGCTGACCGACTCGGTGACCACTATCTTCCTGGCCACCGACTGCACGCCGGCACCGCGCAGCCTGCAGGGGCCCGAAGAGGAGTACTCGCACGTGCTCCACGTCCCGCTCGACGACGCGCTCGGCATGGTCGAACGGCAGGAGATCGTCGACGCCAAGACGGTGGCCGGGCTGCTCCTGACGGAGCGCCGGCTGCAACGCAACGACGACCGCTGACCGATGGCCCTCGCCGACGATGCCGCCGCCGATCTCGACCTCCCGCTGGAGGTCGTCGAGTTCCTCGGCTGGCTGTCCAACGAACGCGGGCGGGCGGCCAACACGATCGCCGCCTACCGCCGCGATCTCGCCGCCTACGTCGAGTGGCTGGCGAACCGTCGATCGGACGTCGACACCGTCGACGCGGCCACGCTCGTCGACTTCGTCGCCGAGCGCCGAGCCAGCGGTGCGGCCGAGTCGAGTGTGGCCCGCCAGCTCGCAGCTGTGCGCACGATGCACCGGCACCTCGTCACCGAGGGCGTGCGTGGGGATGACCCCACGATCGACGTCGAGGGCGTCCGCGTCCCCTCGGGGCTGCCCAAGCCGCTCAGCGAGGCCGACGTCACGTCGCTGCTCGACGCGGTGACCGGATCAGATCCCGTGGCCCGGCGGGATCGTGCCCTGCTCGAGCTGCTGTACGCCACCGGGGCCCGCGTGTCGGAGGCCTGCGGGCTGTCGATGGGGGACATCGACTTCGACGCCCGCCTCGTGCGCCTGTACGGCAAGGGGGGCAAGGAGCGCATCGTGCCGTTCGGGCGGGCCGCCGCGGCGGCGCTGGACGACTGGTTCTCGCCGCACGGTCGGATGTCGATGGTGCCGGATCGGTGGCGGCGCCGCAGCGACGCCGAGGCCGTGTTCCTCAACACGAGGGGCGGGCGGCTGACGCGCCAGGCGGCGTGGGCCGTCGTGCGCCACCATGGGCGGCGGGCGGGCTTCGCGCGACGAGCTGTCACCCCACGTGCTGCGCCACTCGTGTGCCACCCACCTGCTCGACCACGGCGCCGACCTGCGGGTCGTCCAGGAGCTGCTCGGCCACGCCTCGATCTCGACCACGCAGGTGTACACGAAGGTCAGCCAGGAGCGTTTGTTCGACGTCTACCGCGCCGCCCACCCACGGGCGACGTTCGACGCCGTGAGCTCGGTCACCCACCTGGCCCACCTGGCCCGGCGGTTCGCCACGTCCCTGTCGCGGCAACCGCCGACGGCGGCCGACGAGGCGTGGGCGGCGTCGTGGCTGTCGCCGACGGAGATCGGGCTGTGGCGGCGGATGTCGAACGGCGATCGACGTCACGCCGTCGCCGTCGGCCGCCGGTTCGTCGCGCGGCGGCCCGGCACGACCCGGGCGGAGATGGCCGGCGCGCTGCTCCACGACGTCGGCAAAGTCGATGCCGGTCTCGGCACGCTCGGGCGTGTCGTGGCGACGGTCGTCGGCCCGCGCACGGAGCGGTTCCGCCAGTACCACGACCACGAGGCGATCGGTGCCCGGTGGGCCGACGAGGCCGGCGCCGACGCGGTCACCGTCGCCCTGATCGAGGGCCACGGCGCCGCCGCCGCCGACCTGCGGGCCGCCGACGACGTCTAGCGACGCGTTTCGGCCACCAGTGGCGCAGTCAGCAGGTGGCGTGCCCGGCGGTCGTTGACGACGGCGCGCAGGCCCATCCACACCGCCAGCACGGCCCAGATGCCGCCGATGCCGGCGTCGGTGCGCAGGACCACGACGGCGAGTGGGAGCACCGCCGCCAGGTACCCGAGCGCGGCGTACCCGAGGAAGCGGTAGTCGCCGGCGCCGATCAACACGCCGTCGTAGGCGAAGGCGATGGCCGCCGGCACGAGCATCAGCGCCAGCCACCACAGCGCCGACGTCGCCCGCGTGACCACTGCTTCGTCAGTCGTGAAGGCGTACGGGAGCACCGGTGCGAGCAGCGCCATGATCACCGCCAGGACGGCGCCCGTGATGATGGACAGCCGCACGACGCGGCCCGACAGGAGTGCCGCTCCCAGCGTCGACCGCCGTCCGAGCTCCTCGGCAACGAGGGTCTGGGCGGGGATGGCCAGCGCATCGAGGGCGAGGGCGAGGAACAGCAGGAGGCTGGCGGCGATCTGCTGGGCCGCCAGCGTCGGCTCGTCGACGCGGGCGGCAATCGCCGTGGCGCCGGCGAACACGGCCAGCATCGAGCAGACGCGCAGCAGGAGATGTCGCCCGGCGGTCAGCAGGGGAGAGACGCCGGTCCAGCTCGGGCTGCGCTGGCCGGCCGGGCGCAGGTGGCGGCGGAGCACGACGGCGAACGCAACGGCGGCTCCGACCTGGGCGATCACCGTCGACCACGCCGAGCCCGGCACGCCCCACTCGAACCCGAAGACGAACAGCACCTCGAGCACGGCGTTGACGAAGTTGGAGGTGAACAGGATGACGAGCGGCGTGCGGTAGTCGGCGGCGCCGCGCTGGATGCCCTGGGCGGCGAGCGCGAACACGATGAACGGCACGCCGAGGGCACCGATGCGCAGGTACGTGACGGCGAAGTCCAGGACCTCACCCTTCCCGCCGAGGAGCCGGCCGACGACCGGCGCGAGGAGCGCCACGACCGGTGCCAGCACGACGCCGACGAGCGCCGAGAGCCACACGGCTTGCACGGCGACGTCGGCGGCGTCGGCATGGCGGCCTGCGCCGAGCCGGCGGGCCACCCGCTCCGTCGTGCCGTACGTCAGGAAGTTGCACCCGGCGACGACGAACGACAGCACGGTGGCCGCGAGGGCCAGCCCGCCGAGTTGCGCGGTGCCGAGGCGGCCGACGATCGCCGTGTCGACGAGCACGTACAGCGGCTCGACGGCCAGGCTGCCGAGCGCCGGCACGGCGAGGCCGACGATCCGGCGATCGAGCTGGTCCACGATTGCGCGTCTGGTCGGCGGTCGGTCCTCAGGCCTTGACGAACCCGATGGCGTCGTAGGCCCGGGCCAGGGTCGCTGAGGCGACGTGACGAGCCTTGTCCGAGCCGGAGCGCAGCAGGCGGGCCAGCTCGCCTCGGTCGGCGAGCAGCTCGCGGTAGCGCTCCTGGACGGGTGTCAACAGCTCGATCACGGCGTCGCCGGCATCGGCCTTCAGCGGGCCGTACTGGGTGTAGCCCTTGGCCAGGTCGGCGGGCGCCTGGCCGGTCGCCGCGGCGAGGATCTCCAGCAGGTTGCTCACGCCGGGCTTGTGCGCCGGGTCGTAGACGCACCTCGGTGCCCGAGTCGGTGACGGCCCGCTTGAACTTGCGGGCGATGATGTCCGGGTCGTCCAGCAGTTGGACCAGCCCGGCGCTGCGACTCGCTCTTGGACATCTTGGACGTCGGGTCCTGGAGGTCCATCACCCGGGCGCCGACTCGGGGGGTCACCGCGAGCGGCAGCACGAACGTGTCGCCGAAGCGGTGGTTGAAGCGGGTGGCGATGTCGCGAGTGATCTCGACGTGCTGGCGCTGGTCGTCGCCGACGGGCACCTCGTCGGTGTCGTAGAGCAGGATGTCGGCGGCCTGCAGGGCGGGGTACGTGAACAATCCGGCCGAGACGAAGTCGCCCTCCCGCTTGGCCGACTTGTCCTTGAACTGGGTCATCCGCGACAGCTCGCCGAACGACACCGTGCACTCCATGACCCACGCCAGCTGGGAGTGCTCGGGGACGTGGCTCTGGACGAACACCGTGGCGACGTCCGGGTCGAGGCCGACGGCGAACAGGATCGCCGCCAGCTCCGTCGTGCGCTCGCCGATGACGCCCGGCTCCTCGGTCACGGTCAGCGCGTGGAGGTCGACGATGCCGTGGAAGGCGTCGTGCTCGTGCTGGCTGGCGGCCCAGCCCCGCAGCGCCCCCAGGTAGCTGCCCAGATGGGCGTCTCCGGTCGGCTGGATGCAGGAGAGCACGCGCGTCACGGGCCGCACGCTACCGATCCGAGTGTTTGGCCGCATCGGAGTGTTGTCGTTCGGGCTTCCGACGTCCAGCGCTCGGATGACCTCCAAGCACTCGGATGGGATCCGCCCTCGGGTCGTCGGGCGCCAGTAGCGTCGCGGGGGTATGGCCATCGACGTGGCGGCGGAGCTCCCCGATCGGAGGTACGAGGGGCCGTTCGACCTGCTCCTGCACCTCATCCTGGCCGAGGAGGTCGACATCCACGAGGTCCAGCTGGCCCGCATCGTGGACGCCTACCTGGCGGAGATCGAGCGCCTGCAGCGGCTCGATCTCGACGTAGCCACCGAGTTCCTGCTGATCGCCGCCACGCTGGTCGAGCTCAAGGCCCGCCGCCTGCTGCCCGGTCGCCGAGACGTCGACCTCGACGACGAGCTGGCCCTGTGGGAGGAGCGCGACCTCCTCCTCTGCCGCCTGCTCGAGTGCAAGACGTTCAAGGACGTGTCGGGCGTGTTCGCCACGCTCGCCGATGCCGCCGGCCGCAGCGTCGCCCGCCAGGTCGGCCCGGACGAACGGTTCGCCGACCTGGCGCCCGACGTCCTGCTCGGCGTGACGGCGGTGCAGCTCCGCGACGCCGCAGCGGTTGCCTTGGCACCCAAACCGGTGCCCCGCATCGACCTCCACCACGTCGCTCCCATCCGCGTCAGCGTGGCGGACGCCCTCGTCGACGTCGTCGCCGAGCTGTCGCGGGTCGGCCGGACCACGTTCGCCCGGCTGACCGAACCGCTGACCGAGCGGCTGGACGTGATCGTGCACTTCCTCGCCGTGCTCGAGCTCTACAAGCAGGGGATGGTCGAGCTCGAGCAGGCCGACCGCTTCGGTGAGATCGGCATCGAGTGGTGCGGCGACCCCCATCCCGACGTGGCGGCGCTGACCGTCGACGCGTACGAAGGCTGAACCATGGGCGATGACCAGCACCTGTTCGGCGACGGCACATCCCACGACTCGGCCGAGTACGTGCGGGCCATCGAGGCCGTCGTGCTGGTGGCCCAGGAGCCGGTGCCGCCCGAGCTGCTGGCCCAGCTGCTCGAGCGGTCGATCACGGACATCGAACGGTGGTGCCACCAGCTGGCCGCCGGCTACGAGGCCGAGGACCGCGGCTTCCAGCTCGTGCGCGTCGCCGGCGGGTACCGCTACCAGACGACCCCCGACCTGACCCCGTACGTCGAGCGGTTCCTGCTCCACGATCAGCGGGCCCGACTGTCGGGGGCGGCACTGGAGACGCTGGCCATCGTCGCCTACAAGCAGCCGATCTCGCGGGCCCAGATCGCTCGATCCGCGGCGTCGATCCCGACGGCGTGCTGCGCACGCTGCAGGGTCGGGGCCTGATCGATGCCGTCGGGCGCGACGGCGGCCCTGGCCAGGCCGTGCTGTACGGCACCACGGCGGCGTTCCTCGAGAAGCTCGGTCTGGACACCCTGGACCAGTTGCCGCCGATCGCCGACTTCATCCCCGGTGCCGACGTGGTCGAAGCCCTCGAGGCCGGGCTGCGGGTCACCGATGGCGGACCGCCCTGACCCTCCGCGGGGTGAACGGCTGCAGAAGGTGCTGGCCAGCCGGGGTTGGGGGAGCCGCCGGGTCTGCGAGGAGCTGATCGCCGCCGGCCGGGTGACGGTCAACGGTGAGGTCGCCGTGCTCGGCCGGCGCGTCGAGCCCGATCAGGACCTCGTCGAGGTCGACGGTGCTCCGGTCGGGACGCGACCCGGGCTCGTGCACTACCTGCTCAACAAGCCCGCCGGCGTAGTGACCACGGCCAAGGACCCGCACGGGCGGCCCACCGTGGTCGAGCTCGTGCCGGACACGCCGCGGGTGTTCCCGGTCGGGCGGCTCGACGCCGACACGGAGGGCCTGCTCGTCGCTGACCAACGACGGCGAGCTGGCCAATCGCGTCGCCCACCCCCGCCACGGGGTCGAGAAGGAGTACCTGGCCACCGTCGAGCTGCACGGTGGACCGGTCAGTGCCGGGGCGATCCGCCAGCTGCGCGACGGCGTCGAGCTGGACGACGGACCGACGGCCCCGGCCAAGGTGTCCCAGCCCAGCCCGGGTGTGCTGCGGATCACGATCCACGAGGGTCGCAACCGCCAGGTGCGCCGGATGTGCGAGGCCGTCGGCCATCCGGTGACCCGCCTCGTGCGCACCCGCATCGGCCCGCTGCGCGACTCCCGCCTCGCCCCCGGCACCTGGCGGCACCTCGACGCCGACGAGGTGCGCCGCCTCGCCCTCGCCGTTGCAGCGTCCTCCGGCTCGGCCAACCGCCCCTGATCGGCGCAGTGCCCGCCGGTACGATGCGGCCCCGTGGACGAGCCGACGCCGCGCCAACGTGATCGGCCTCGGGTTGATCGGTGGATCGATCGGCCTCGCGCTGCGCGACGCCGGCTGGCGGGTGACCGGAGACGACATCGACCCCGAGCGGGTCGAGGAGGCACTGACCAAAGGCTGCGTCGACGCCAGCGGCCTCGACCCCGGAGCCGCGGTGACGTTCGTCGCCGTCCCGGTGCTCGCCGTCGCCGACCAGGCCAAGCGGGCGCTGGCCGAGACCAGCGGGGTGGTCAGCGACGTCGGCGGCGTCAAGGGCGTCATCGCCGCCGCCGTCACGGACGCCCGTTTCGTCGGCGGCCACCCGATGGCCGGCAGCGAGCTGGACGGTCTCGACGGGGCCGACGGAGCGATGTTCAGTGGCGCCGTGTGGGTCCTCACACCCACGCCGAACACGGCCGACACGACGTTCTCCACGGTCGCCGGTGTCGTCGCCCAGCTCGGCGCCGAGGTCGTGGCGATGGCCCCCGAGCGCCACGACGACATGGTCGCCGTCGTCAGCCACGTGCCCCACCTGACGGCCGCCAGCCTGATGGGGGTCGCCGCCGACCGCGCCGAGGAGCACGCCGCGCTGCTGCGACTGGCCGCTGGTGGCTTCCGTGACATGACGAGGGTGGCCAGCGGACACCCGGACATCTGGCTCGACATCTGCGCCGAGAACCGCCCAGCCATCCTGTCGGCGCTCGAGGCCCTCATCGGACGGCTCGACGAGATGCGCGAGATCGTGCGGACGGACGCCCGGACCGAGCTGCACGGGCGCCTGCAGCGGGCCCGCGACGCCCGCACCAACCTGCCGATCCACGCCACGCACCCCGAGGAGCTGGCCGAGGTGCGCATCCCGATCCCCGACCGCACGGGGGCGGCCGCCGAGGTGTTCACGCTTGGCCGCCGAGCTGGGCGTCAACATCGCCAGCTTCGAGGTGGTCCACCTCGCCGAGAGCAACGCCGGCGTGGCCGTGGTCCTCGTCGCCGCCGACCTCGCCGATCTCTACCGCGGCGGCCTGATGGCCCGCGGCTTCCGCCCCGCCGTCACCCGCCTCAGCTGAGCCGATGCCCGAACCCGTCGCGGACCTGGCGCCCTCCTCGTGAGCGCGCTGCCCACGGCGTCCGGGCCGTTGGATGCGATCGTCACGGTGCCCGGGTCGAAGAGCATCGCCAACCGGGCGCTCGTCTGCGCCGCGCTGGCTGATGGCGACAGCGAGCTGATCGGCATCCCGCCCGGCGACGACACCGTCGCCATGGTCGACTGCCTGGCCCGGCTCGGCGTCGAGGTGACGGTCGACGGTGTGCTCGCCGCCGTCGCCGGCTCTGGTGGCGCGCTGCGCAGTGGTGAGGTGCGGCTCGACGCCCGCCTGGCCGGGACGACCTCCCGCTTCATCACGGCGGTCGCCGCACTCGCGCCGGGACCGGTGACCGTCGACGGAGAGCCGGCCCTCCGCCGCCGCCCGATGGGCCCGCTGCTCGACGCGCTGGTGGCGCTCGGCGCCGTCGTCAGCGCCGAGGTGCCAGGCCACCTGCCGGTGACCGTCACTGGGCCGCTCGTCGAGGGCGGTCGCCTCGCGCTGCGTGGCGACGTGTCGAGCCAGTACCTGACCGCGCTGATGCTCATCGCGCCCGTGCTGCGCGGCGGCCTGCACATCGAGCTCACGACTCGCCTCGTCTCACGACCGTATGTCGAGCTGACGGCCGCGGTGATGGGGACGTTCGGCGTCGGCGGGATCGTCGTCGACGCGCAGCTCGGTGGTCGTGCCGGCCGGCCGCTATCGGGGCACGACCTACGCCATCGAGCCGGACGCCTCGTCGGCCAGCTATCCGCTGGCGATGGCGGCCGTCGCCGGCGGCCGCGTCGGCGTGCAGCGGCCTGCGACGTGCGTCGGCCCAGGGCGACAGCGTGTTCGCCGACCTGCTGGGGTCGATGGGCTGCCGCGTCGTCGAGACCGATGTCGGCCTGTCGGTCGCCCGTGAACGTGACGAACCGCTGCGGGGGATCGACGTCGACATGAGCGACATCTCGGATCTCGTCCCGACGCTGGCCGCCGTGGCGGCCACTGCGTCCACGCCGACGACGATCACCGGCGTCGGGTTCATCCGCTCCAAGGAGAGCGACCGGCTCGCCGACCTCGCCGACGAGCTGAACAAGGCCGGTGCCCGGGTCTCCGTGCGGCCGGACGGCCTGCGCATCGATCCGACTCCCCGACTGCACGGCGCCGTCCTCGACACCCACCACGACCACCGCCTGGCGATGGCCTTCGGCGTGCTGGCGACGGTCGTCGAGGGCATCGAGGTCCTCGACCCGGACGTCGTCTCGAAGAGCTGGCCCGACTACTGGGCGGTCCGGGACCAGGTCCTCTCCCCGTGACGGACAACCTGCCACGATGGTCGGCCGTGTCCGTCGACCCCGCCGACCGACGCCCGGTCGTCGCCGCGTTCGACGTGGACGGGACCGTGACGACCCGGGACTGTGTGGTGCCGTTCCTGCGGCGCGTCGGCGGCACGGTCCCGATGGCCGCCCGTTTCGGCCTGTCGGCGCTGCGCGACGTCCCGGCCCTGGCCCGGCGGGACCGCGATCGGCTGAAGGCGTTGGCCGCCAAGGTCGTGTTCACCGGCCGCCTGATCAGCGACGTCGACCGGGCGGGCGACGAGTTCGCCGGCATGGTCGCCGGCGCCTGGATCCGACCCGACACGTTGGCCCGCATGCACTGGCATCACGACGCGGGCGACGACGTCGTGTTCGTGTCGGCCTCGTTCGGCACCTACCTGCGACCCCTCGGCCACCGCCTCGGCGTGGTCACGGACGTCGTGTCCACCGAGCTGGCCGTCGACGATGACGGCCGCTGCACGGGCGGCCTCGTCGGCGCCAATTGCCGCGGGCCGGAGAAGGTGCGCCGCCTGCACGCGTGGCTGGAGGAGCACCGCGGCGGGCGTGAGGCCGTCGAGTTGTGGGCCTACGGCGACTCGCCCGGCGATCGAGAGCTGCTGGCCGATGCCGACCGGGCGATGTGGGTCGGCACGACGCTGCCCGAGATGCCGAGGCGGGCCCTGTGACGTCGCTGGCACGGCCTGGTGCGCAGCGCCCGGCCGAAGCAGTGGGTCAAGAACATCCTCGTGTTCGCCGCGCCGGGTGCGGCCGGTGTGCTCGACGACTGGCCGCAGTTGGGCAACGCCATGCTGGCGTTCGTCGCCTTCTGCTTCGCCGCCAGCGGGATGTACTTCTGGAACGACGCGTTGGACGTCGACGCCGATCGCCTGCACCCGACGAAGCGCTTCCGCCCGGTCGCTGCCGGCGTCATCGGCGTCGGGCAGGCCCAGGTCGCCGGCACGATCTGCACGGTCGTCGCCCTCGTCGTCGCCGCGCTGACCGGGCAGTGGAAGACCGTCGCCGTGGTGGCCGTGTACGTCGCGGCTGACGATCCTCTACAGCGCGTGGCTCAAGCACGTTGCCGTGATCGACATCGTCGCCGTCGCCTCCGGGTTCGTGTTGCGGGCGGCGGCTGGGGCGGTGGCCGTCGACGTCCCGATGTCGAGCTGGTTCGTGCTGTGCACCGTGTTCGGCTCGCTGTTCATCGTCACCGGCAAGCGCTACGCCGAGCTGCGCGAGATGGGCGAGGAGGCACCCGCCGTGCGCGCCACGCTGGCCCAGTACAGCCTCGGCTACCTGCGCATCGTGCTGACCGTGTCGATCGGCGCGGCGCTCGTCAGCTACTGCCAGTGGGCCTTCGAGACGTCGGAGACGGCCGATGCCGATCTGCCGTTCTACGAGCTGTCGATCGTCCCGATGCTGACCGGGCTGCTGCGTTACGGGCTCGTGCTCGAGCAGGGTCGGGGCGCCGCGCCGGAGGAGGTGTTCGCCAGCGATCGGGTGCTCCAGCTGCTCGGGTTGGCCTGGGTCATCGTCTACGGGCTGGGCGTGTACCTGCGATGACGCTCGTCTCCGTCGAGGCGGCGTTGGAGGCGTCGCGTCCCGGTCGACGGCTGGATGTCCGACGACCAGGGTCGCCGGCTGTTCGCCGCCGCAGCGCGGTGCCCGGCCGGCGGACGGATCGTGGAGATCGGCAGCTTCCGCGGTCGCTCGACGATCGTGCTGGCGCTCGGCCGCGCGGCCGCGGCGTCGAGGTGGTGGCCATCGACCCGCACGCCGGGAACGACCGGGGGCCGCAGGAGCTCGAGGGTTACGACGCGGCGGCGGCGACCGACCGGGTGGTGTTCGAGTCCAACCTGCGAGCGAGCTGGCGTCGCCGACCGGGTCCGTCACGTGGCGGCGTTCTCCGCCGACGCCCATGACGCCGTCGAGGACCCGATCGACGTGCTGTACGTCGACGGCGCCCACCGCTACCGGCCGGCGCGGGCCGACATCCGGGACTGGGGCGCCGGTGTCGCCGACGGCGGCACGTTGCTGATCCACGATGCGTTCTCGTCGGTCGGCGTGACCCTGGCGATCGGGCGCCAGCTGGTCGCCGGGCGGCGGTTCCGCTACGTCGGGCGGTCGCGATCGCTGGTCGAGTACCGGGCCGACCTGTCCGGCCGTGGCCGGCTCGCCAACGCCGCCCGGCAGCTGGCGCAACTCCCGTGGTTCGTCCGCAACCTGGCGCTGAAGGTCCTCCTGACGCTCGGCTGGGGCACGCCTGCTGCGCCACCTCGGCCGCCCCGCCCCCGAGTGGCCGTACTGAACCCTCGATGGCTCGCCGGGCTGTGGCTGCGGATCGAGCGCGACGTCGCTGACGGGATGGGGCCGCACGGCGCCGTCGGTCGCCGAGGTCATCGTCGCTCGGCGCCGGGACCGTCGAGGCGCTGGCCAGCGGCGGTCAAGGACCTGCCGGCGCGCGGCGGCATCGCCCGTGGGCTCGGCCGGTCCTACGGCGACTCCGGCCAGAACGGCGGCGGCGTCGCCATCCGGCTGCTCGACCACGCCCACGACGCCACGATCGACGAGGCGGCGATGACCGCCACGGTCCCCGCCGGGGTCAGCCTCGACGACCTGCTCCGGGTCATCGTGCCCCGCGGGTTCTTCGTGCCGGTGTCACCCGGGACCCGGTTCGTCACCGTCGGCGGCGCCATCGCCAGCGACATCCACGGCAAGAACCACCACGTCGAGGGCTCGTTCGGCAACCACGTCCGGCGGCTGTCGCTGCTGCTCGCCGACGGCACCGTCGTCGACCTGGGCCCGGACCGCCGCCCCGACCTGTTCTGGGCGACGATCGGGGGCATGGGCCTGACCGGCGTGATCCTCGATGCGACGATCTCGCTGCTGCCGATCGAGACGAGCCGGTGCGCCGTCGACACGGAGCGGGCGCCCGACCTCGACGCCCTGCTGACCCTGATGGACGAGGGCGATCGGTACTACCGCTACTCCGTGGCCTGGATCGATCTGATGGCCAAGGGCGCCAACCTCGGGCGCAGCGTGCTGACCCGCGGTGACCACGCCACGGCCGACCAGCTGCGGCCTCGCGATGCCGTCGATCCGCTGGCGTACGAGCCCCGCCAGCGCCTCGCCGTGCCGCCGCTCGTCCCGCCCAAGGGCCTGGTCAATCACCTCACCGATGGCCGCCTTCAACGAGGTGTGGTTCCGCAAGGCGCCCGGCCGCCGGGTCGGCCAGATCGTGTCGATCCCCGGCTACTTCCACCCGCTCGACTTCGTCGGCTCGTGGAACCGCCTCTACGGCCGCCACGGGTTCCTGCAGTACCAGTTCGTCGTGCCGTTCGGCGAGGAGGCGCCCTGCGGCGCGGTCGTCGAGCGGCTCGCCGCCTCGGGGACGGCCAGCTTCCTCGCCGTGCTGAAGCGCTTCGGCGCGGCCAACCCGGCGCCGCTCAGCTTCCCGCGCCCCGGCTGGACGCTGGCGCTCGACATCCCGGCGGCGGCGGAGGGACTGGCGCGCGCTGCTGCACGGCCTCGACGACCTCGTGCTCGACGCCGGCGGCCGCCACTACCTGGCCAAGGACGCCCACACCACGCCGGGCGGCCATCCGCCGCGGGTACCCACGGCTGGCCGAGTGGCGGGCAGGTCCGCGACCGAGCCGATCCGGGGCGTGTCTGGGCCAGCGACCAGAGCCGCCGTCTGCGGCCTGATCGACGAGCTGGAGGCACGATGGAGAACGCACTCGGCGAACCGCAGACCATCGTGCTGCTCGGCGGCACCAGCGACATCGGTCGGGCGATCGTCGGCGCCCTCGTGTCTCCGTCGACGCGCACCGTCGTGCTGGCCGGCCGCCACCCGGGCGAGATGGCGCCCGGCGACCTCGCTCGCCCTGGGCTCGATGTCGAGACGGTGGCCTTCGACGCCACCGACACCGCCAGCCACGACGGCGTTCGTGCGTGGGCTAGCCGCCGACCTACGGCGATCTCGACGTCGTCATCGTCGCCTTCGGCCAGCTCGGCGACCAGGCGGAGCTGGACGACGACCCGGCCCGCGCCGCCGAGCTGGTCACCGTCAACTACACCGGCGCGGTCAGCGTTCGCTGGCCGTCGCCGACCAGTTCCGGCGGCAGGGCCACGGGCGACTGGTCGTGCTGTCGAGCGTGGCCGGGGAGCGGGTGCGCAAGGCCAACTTCGTCTACGGCGTCGTCGAAGGCCGGCCTCGACGGGTTCGCCCAGGGTCTGGGCGACGCACTGGCCGGCTCGGGCGCCAGCGTGCTCGTCGTGCGCCCGGGCTTCGTGCCACTCCCGGATGACCGCCGGGCATGAAGGCGGCGCCGCTGGCCACCACGCCGGCGGCCGTCGCCGAGGCCACCGTCGACGCCCTGCGCAAGGGCCGCCGGACGGTGTGGGTCCCCGCCACCTGCGCCCGGTGTTCAGCGTCCTCCGCCACCTCCCCGGCCCCGTCTGGCGCCGCCTGCCGCTGGGCTGACGAGATGTCGTCAGGCGCGACAGCTTGCGGTAGCAGCGGGTGGCCTGGCCGTCCTCGTAGCTGCCGACCACGCAGAACTGGTCGCGGAGCACCTGGTTCGGCGCGTCGGAGCCGAAGTCCATCGAGGAGTTGGGCTCCATCCAGCCGTCCCACAGCCCGGTGAGGATCACCCAGTCGGCCGAGGCGACGTCGGCGGCGAGGCTCGAGCCCTCGGCGTTGGCCAGGCCGGGATCCATCTCGATGAAGTACGTGGCCGGCTCGAGCTCGGGGAACAGCCAGTAGATGAAGACGTCGCTGTACCAGGTGCGGCGCAGGTCGCGCGGCCCGACGAGCAGCCGGTCGCCGGGCTCGGCCGAGCCGGTCCAGCTCGTCGACGGCGGCCTGCACGGCGACGTAGGCCTCGTAGTCGCCGAGGTAGAAGTAGCGGCCGTCGCGCTCGACCGGGAACGCGCTCGGCACCTGGCCGAGGCCGACCCGGGTGTGCAGCAGGTAGTAGCGGAACGTGAACAGCGCCGTGAACGTGAACGTCACGAGCGAGGGCGACGGCGCCGCCGGCCGTGACCGCGGCCGCGGCGGTCGAGCCGCGGCCGCCAGCGCCGCGACGACCTCGACGACGGCCGACGACCGCGAACGGGAACGACACGCACGTGACCCAGTTGCAGGTGGGCCGAGTCCGGGCCGCTGCAGCGCCTGGGGCAGGATGCCGACGCTGACGAGCGCGACGGCGAGCAGCACGGTCGAGCGGCCCGTGCGACGCCCGCGCCGGCGCTGCCAGATGGCGAACGGCCGACCAGCGCCGACGGTGCCGAGCAGCATCAGGAAGAACCAGAGGAACAGCGTGTGCGACGCCGACAGGTGGGGGAACCGCCACCACGGCGGGATCTCCTCGGCCACCGCCTGCAGCGCCGCCGTCGAGCCGGCTCCACGACGGCGGCCGGGGCAGCTCGCGCCCGGCGCGGAGGTGGAACACCGGGTCGAGGACCATGCCCTCGAACGGCGTCGACCGGGCCGGCCATCACGAGGTGCACCCACATCGGCATCAGCCCGACGACGGCGCCGATCAGCGACCGGGCGGCGGCTCGCCGCGTGCCGCCAGCAGCAGCCAGCCGAGCACGAGGCCGACGGCGATGACGAGGTCGGGCCGGAAGCGTGAGCGCCAGCCCGGCCAGCACGCCGGCCGACCAGCCACGCCCAGCCGGCGTGCGCCGGCGGTCGTCGCGAGGTGCACGCCCGCGCACGGCGAACACGGCGCTCCACAGCGTCAGGGCCAGGCCGCCGTTCCAGGCCATCGCCGTCAGGGCGATCGGCGTCAGCACGTAGAACACCGACGAGCGCGGCGACGGCCGTCGCGGCGAGCCGGCCCCACGCCCGGGCCAGCGCGAACAGGCCGAGGATGATGCCGAGGTGCTGCAGCAGCCCGAACGTGCGCTCGGCGGCAGCGAGTGGCCGAACACGCTCGTACCAGCCGATCAGGACCTGCAGCGAGCCCGGGTCCGTAGAGGTGGAGGAAGTCGACGTTGGGCACGTCGCCGCTGGCGCATGCGCTCGGGGAAGTAGAGCATGAAGCCCTCTTCCATCGTCCCGCCGGTGAAGCGGTACAGGCCGCGCAGCGGGATGGCCACGAGCACGGCGACGACGGCGATGCCGAGCCACGTGCCGAGCGCGCCCCGGCCGCGCCGGCGCAGCCCGCCCGAGCCGCCGAGCACGAAGGCCGTGGGTCGTCGTCGACCGATCGGCGCGTCGCCCGGGCGTGCGCCGCGGCCGCGGTCGGCACGGTCGGCCGTCGACCAGTGCGCGTCCGACGAGGGCGTCCACGAGGGCGACAACGGTGAGCGGCGCGGCGCCGGCGGGGCATCGGTGCGGCGACGCCCGGGTACGCTCTCGCACCTCGTGATCGGACCCGGAGCGCCGGCGACCGCGGCCGACGCGCCGGCGCCGGCTCGCGCCGTGGGTGCGGCGCCGGGCCGGCTGGTGCTGGTCGGCGGCGGCGCGTGGTCGTCGGCCTCCCGCTGCTCGTGGCCGTCGTCGCGCTGCGCGCCGACCAGTGGTACCCGGTGCTCGACCTGGCGATGACCGAGTTCCGGGTCCGCGACGTCGGTCACCGTCCGACACGCCGCTGATCGGGCTGCCCGGACGCATCGGCGACGTACCCGGACCAGGGCAGCCACCCCGGGCCGCTGAGCTTCTACCTGCTGGCCCCGACGTACCGCCTGCTCGGCTCGTCGTCGTGGGCGCTGGAGGCCGGCACGGTCGTCATCCACCTCGCCGCCATCGCCACCGCGCTGTGGATCGGTCAGCGCCGGCTCGGCTGGACGGGCGTGGCCGTCGTCGCCGCGCTGCTGGCCGCTCGTCGTGCGGGGCTACGGCCAGGTCACCGCTGACCCAGCCGTGGAACCCGTACCTGCCCGCTCGTGGCGTGGATCGTCGTCCTGCTGGCGGCGTGGGCGGTGCTGTGCGGCGACCACCGGATGCTCGTCCCGCTCGTCGCCGCCGCCACGTTCTGCGCCCAGACCCACGTGCCGTACCTGCCGCTCGGCGTCGGGCATGGTCGTGCTCGGCCTCGGCGCCGTCGTCGTCCGCTGGTCGGCGCGCGCCGGCCGCCGGAGCGCCGCGGCCGTCTGGCGCAGCGTGTGCGTGGGCCGTCGGCATCGGCGTCGTGCTGTGGCTGCCGCCGGTGGCCGACCAGCTCACGAACCGGCCCGGCAACATCCGCCAGCTCGCTCGACCACTTCGGCTCGCCGCCCGAGGCGGCCATCGGCGTCGGCGAGGGCATCGCGCATCGCCCTGCGCCACCTCGACGTCTGGTCCGGGCTCGGTCGGCCAGCTCGTCGGCACCGGCCGGTTCGTCGACGCCGCCTCGGCCGGGCGCGGCGCGCGTCGTGCTCGTCGTGTGGGCCGTCGCCGCCGTCGTGGCCGTGGCGCGATCGGCTCGCCGGCGCTGCGCGCGCTGCACGTCGTCGTCGGCGTGGCGCTGCTGCTCGGCACGATCTCGATGGCCCGCATCTTCGGGCGCCCGTGGTTCTACCTGACGCTGTGGGCGTGGGGCGTCACGACGCTGCTCGGCCGGCGCCGTCGCTCTGGACGGCGCGTGGCGCTGGTGGCAGCGCCGGCGGCCGCGGCGGTCGAGCGCCGCGGCCGACCGGCGTCGCCGTGGCGGCGCGGCGCCGTGGCCGTCGTCGTCTCGGTCGCCTCGACCGTCGTCGTTCGCCGACGCCGACCACCCCGAGGAGCGCCTCAGCGACGGCCGTCGGCGCGCTGGCCGGCCCGACGTACGACGCGGTCGTCGACGGCGTCGGCGCGGCCACCGGCGCCGACGGCCGCTACCTGGTGCGCTGGAGCGACGCCGCCGACATCGGCAGCCCCGGGCTTCGGCCTGCTCGACGAGCTGGAGCGGCGCGGGCCTCGACGTCGCCGCCGACGAGTACTTCCACGTCCCGGTCGACCGACCACCGGACGCGCCCGCGGGCCGAGGCCGACGCCCAGATCCACCTCGCCACCGGCGGGTACGTCGACGCGCTGGCGGGCCGTGCCCGACGCCGTCGAGGTGGCCGACGTACGACCCGCGCAGCCGACGCGCAGCGGGCCGAGTACGCCGACGGTGCGCGGCGCGCGTTCGTCGAGCGGCTGGCCGACGAGGGCCTCGACGAGCTGGTCGCCGCTCGTCGACACCAACCTGTTCGGCATGTCCGTCGACACCCGGCTGTCGGCCGCCGACCAGGCCGACCTCAGCCGCGCTCATCGAGCTCGGCCAGCCGATGGTCGTGTTCATCGCCCCGCCGCCCGCCGACGACGACCCGACGCGCTGTGATGCGACCGGTGCGGCCTGATGGACCTGCGTGAGCGCGGTCGCCGAGGACGCACCGGCGCCACCCGTGGGAGGTCGCCCGGGCGCGCTTCTTCCGCCGGCTCATCGCCGAGCACGTCGACCTCGCCGCGGTCGCGGCGGGTCGCTCGACGTCGGCGCCGGCGACGGCTGGTTCGCCGACGAGCTCCGCCGCGACCTGCGCCGGCGGACGCGCAGATCGTCTGCTGGGACGTCAACTACCGCTCCGAGGACCTCGCCACGCCGAGCCGGCCGAGCGCATCGTGCCGCACCGCCGTCACGCCCGACGGCCCGTTCGACCTCGTGCTGCGCGCTCGACGTCCTCGAGCACGTCGACGACGACGAGGCGTTCCTCGCCGACCAGGTCGTCCCGCTCGCTCGGCGACCGGCGGGTCGGCCGTCGTCAGCGTGCCCGCCCACCCGCGGCCTGTTCTCCGACCACGACCGCATGCTCGAGCACCACCGCCGCTACCGACCGGGCGAGCTTCCGCGCCCTCGCTCGCCCGCCACCTCGACGTGGTCCAGCCGGCTCGCTGTTCACCTCGCTGCTGGTCGCCGCGGGCTCGTCGACCGTCGGCCTCGAGCGGCTCGGCCGCCACCGGACGCGCACGCGGCGTCGGCGGCGTGGTCGGGCGGCCCGGTCGTCACCGCGGCGATGACGGCCGTCCTCGACGCCGACGCCGCCGCTCGGCCGCTGGCTGCGGCCGCGCATGGGCGTGCCGCTGCCCGGGCTGTCGACCTGGGCGGTCGCCGTCCGGCGATGGACGTCGGCGACGCGAGCCGCCGACGGCGATCGTCGTGCCCGTGCTTCGACGAGGCGGACCGCCTCGACGCCGACGGCGCTGGCCGAGCTGGCCGCAGCTGGCCGACGCCCGCGTCGTGCTCGTCGACGACGGCTCGACCGACGGCACGCCGGCCGTGCTGGACCGCCCTCGTCGACGACCGATCCCGGACGCTTCGACGTCGTCACGCTCGCCGACCAACCGCGGCAAGGGCGAGGCCGTGCGGCCGCGGGCTGCGGGCCGCCCTCGCCGCCGGCGCCGACGTCGTCGGCTACTACGACGCCGACCTGGCCACGCCGCCCGCCGAGATGGCCCGGCTGGTCGACGATGCTGCGCGACGGCCCGAGCTCGGCGGTCGTGCTCGGGGCCCGCGTCGGGCTGCTCGGCCACGACATCCAGCGCTCGATGGTCCGCCACTACCTCGGCCGGCTGTTCGCCACCGCCAGCAGCCTCGTGCTCCGCCTCGACGTGTACGACACCCAGTGCGGCGCCAAGGTGCTTCCGGGACGGCCCGGCGCTCGCGGGCCGCGCTCGACCGAGCCGTTCACGCAGCCGGTGGGTCTTCGACGTCGAGCTGCTCGGCCGCCTGCTCCAGGGGCCCGAGGCCCGGCGGCGGACTCGGCCGCGACGGCGTTCCTCGAGGTCCCGCTCGTCGAGTGGCGCGACGTGACGGCAGCAAGCTGCGGCCCGTCGCCGCCGTGGCCGGGGCGGTCGGACCTGGTCCGGATCGCCCGGGCGCTGCGCCGTGGCCCGGCTGACGGTCGAGCGTCGGGGCCTCGATCGGCAGCTCGAACAGACCGACGGTGTAACGGGCCTGCCGCTCGTCGAGCTCGGCGTAGCGCGCGAAGCGCTCGGCCGTCGCCGGGTCGAGCTCGATCCTAGCCGTCGCGCGACCAGCACCGGCCAACCGCGCCGGCCTCCAACTCGGTGGCGTCGTCGCCGGGCGGCGAGCACCGTCGTCGGGAAGTCGATGCGGCCGGCCGCCGCGGCGGCCCGGCCAGCCTCGTTCAGCTGCAGGCCGGTGCCGCGACGCCTCGGCGACCACCTCGGCCGGCGCAGCTCGTCGAGCTCGGCCCGCTCGTGCCGCGTCGACAGCCCGTCGACGAAGGCGACGCGTGCGGGCACCCTCGGGCGGCGACGTCGCCGGCGTCGCCCTCCAGGAGCACGAGGCGGGCGCGTCTCGTCGCCGTCGGCCCGGCGGCCGCTCGCCGACCTGGCGCACCATGCCCTCGTCGGTGACGCACGACGTCGACGTCGTTGCGCGCCGAGCGCGGCGAGCACCGGACCGCTGTAGGGCTCGGCGAAGCGCAGCACCGACATGTCGAAGACGACGGGGTCGGCCGGCCGGTAGTCGTCGAGCTGGTCGACGAGCGCGCTGATCGACGGGCCGTAGGCGCGATCGGCGGTCGGGCCCTCGGGCGCGGCGTACGTCGGCAGGTCGCGGCACGGCGAGGACGACGACCGCCGCCGCCCACGGCGACGTCACCGGTCGGCGGGCCGGTGCCCAGTCGGCCGGCGGCGACCAGCGGGGCCAGCAGGACGAGCGCGACGACCGGCCACAGCCAGCGCATCTGGTGCGGGCTGAGCCCGATGACGTTGACCGGCGACAGCACCATCGACGCGAGCGCAGGCGACGACGGCGACGGCGGCCAGCGGCACCGACGGCCACGACCGAGCGGTCCCGCCGCCGCCAGCCCGAAAGCGATCGACGGCACCGAGCACGACGAGCGACGACGAGCAGCCCGACGACGCGCCGCCGGCAGGCCAGCGACATTCCCCTCGGCCAGGTCGCGCGCGCCCCCGGTCGTCGACGACGCCCGTCGACATGATCGTGTCGCTGAACCCGGACCGCGCCCACCACGGCGGCAGGGCGACGACCGAGGCCACCAGCCGCGTCCCGAGGCCGAGGCCGATGCGCTCGCTGTCCCCGCCGCCGCTGCGCAGCAGCGCCGCCGAGGTTGCCTTCGCCGAAGAACTGGTCGACGCACCGGCTGCACCCACGCCACGACGGCGACGATCACGGACGCCAGCACCGCCCGCTCGACGCCACGCGGGGACCGGCCGCCGAGCGCGGCGTCCCGGCGGACGAGGATCACGCAGGCGATCACGCCGGCCAGCGCCGACGATGGCGACCAGGTAGACGAAGCTGAGGTGGGTCTGGACGATCAGGCTGGCCAGCCCGACGGCCCACGGCAGGCCATGGCGACGTCGCCAGCAGCGAGCGCCCACACCGTCACCAGGAACGCCCAGCAGGGCAGGATCATGGCGTGCGGCTGCCAGGCGTCGAACAGCAGCTCGCTGCCCATCGACCAGGCCAGGCCGGCCGACAGCGCGGTGACCAGGACCATGGCCGTCTGGCCGCCGGCTCGGTGGGCGGCCCAGGCGGCGATGCACGATGGCGGCGACGTTGGCGACCATCACGCCGACGGCCAGGCCGACGGTCGGTCCGCCGACCCGGACGAACGGGGCCAGCACGTCGAACCACAGCGGGCCCGGGTTGTTGATCTGGCGCCCGGCCGTCAGCGACGGCCGAGGTCCAGGTGCCGAGCAGCGGGTGGTTGCTCGTGCCGACATCCTGGGCCCGCAGCAGGATGAGCCCGTTGTCGCCGACGGCGACCCAACCGCGCGCACAGCGTGCGCGACGGTGGCGACGACGAGCGGGACGATGGCGACGGCGACGAGGACCGGCCCGAGGCAGCGACCGCCGTGGCGTCGCGCCGGCGACGGTCCGCCTCACGGGCGAGTGTCCCGTCGGTCGGCCGACGAACGCCGCAACGAGCAGCGACACGGCGGCGAACAGCCCGAGGCCGTGCAGCCACTCGAAGCGGACCGGCCACCCGGCGTCGGGCCACGGCCGCTCCCGCTGCACGACGCGGCACCATGACCGTGCCGATGACCACGAGGATGCCGAGCGTCAGCAGCCCGACGAGGCGCGGCCGGCCGAGGTGGATGACGAGCACGCCAGCGGCCACGGCGGCCACCAGCGCCCATCCGGACCCGACGAGGAGCGCGGCGGCCACGACCCACACGACGCTGGCGATCCAGCGAGTGCGCATCGGGACGGGCTGCTCCGCCGTGGCCAGTCGGGCCGGGGCGAGCTCCGACGTCGGCGCGCTGCGGCGGTCGAACAGCGCCGAGCGCGATGCACGCGAGCACGGCGATGGCGGAGAGCGCCAGGGCGATGGTCAGCGGCCGCTGCGCCGTCCAGCTCATCGTGACCGTCACCGGCCCCTCACTCGGCGGGATCCACCAGCCGTTGAAGCCGCCGTCGACGAGTTGCGGCGGGCCGAGGTCGCGCTCGTCGATCGTGGCCGACCACGCCGTCGTGGTGTAGCCCTCGCCGAGGACCAGCCAGCAGCCGTGCGGGACATCCCTCGACGGTCGACCGTGCGGCTCGTGCGACTCCGTCGACGTCACGTCGATCATCAGCTCCTCGGTCGGCGCCGTCCCGACCGCACCATCGAACGAGCACGACGCGGTCGACCTGCAGGCCCGTCGCCCGATGCGGTTGCCAACCGGTGCGTGCCGGCCTCGAGCGTGACATCGGTGGTCTCGCACATGATCGCCGTCGATCGGGTCGCCGGCGAGGAGCGTCGGCGACCGGTGCGATCGACCCGGATCGGGACCGGCTCGCCGTCGATCTCCACCAGGTCGTCCCGGCACCCCGTGTCGAGCTGTTCGGGGACGACCGTCGGTGCGCCGATCGACAGCTCGCTGATCGCCGCCGGCAGGACGACAGGCTCGGCGTATCGCCGGTCGAGCGTGAAGCGGGGATCGACGGCAGTGATCTCGACCTCCGCCTCGGTGTCGGGATCGTCCGCGGCAGCGCGCATCGAGCTGACCCCCGCCGCATCAGCTGGCGGGACGGCGACGTCGACGGATGTCGCGCCGGCCGTGACGCGCAGACCGGTGATCGGGGAGTAGTCGCCGGCCGGCTGGGTGATCGTGAGCTCGTCGAGCGGCCCGGCCAGCGGGACGTCGAGGCGGGCGCCGGCGGCCTCCGCCGAACGGTGTGATCCACGCCGTCGACGGATCGCCGTCCGTCGCCCGCCAGCCGGCGGCCGTGGCCACGCCGGTCAGCCGGGACGACGCCACGGCGCCCGTGGATGCCGAGCAGGTCGGCCAGCACGGCGTCGGTCGCTCGCTGGTCGAGGCGCACCGTGACCGCCGGGGCGAAGGACCGGTCGGAGGGCACCTCGAACTCGCGGACCATCGCCGGTTCCGGATCGGAGCGCCAGCGATCGGTCGGCCGGGTGCGCAACCGGGTGAACACGTACGACAGCGGCGTGGCGGGCTCCTCGCGCAACGCCGAGACGGGGTCCGAGGGGACGCGGACGACCTCGATCGTCGGACCCAGGCCGGCGTCGACGTCGGCGAACCCCACCGCGGCCAGCGCCGGGCCGAGCGTCGGATCGGGAACGACCACCGACTCGATGGTGATCGTCACGACCTCGGCGTCCGCTGGGAGCTCGACCCGCTGACCGGCGGCTCCGAGCGAACGCTCGTCGAGCGCCACCTGCTGCGACGGCCCACCGTCGGCCCGGACGCTGATGTCGCCGATGTGGCGGACGGCGGCCGCTCCACCGGGCTGGCGCAGCGTGAGGTGGTCGACCGGCTCGTCGAGCTCCAGCTGCAGGTACTCGCCGATCGGGTCGGCCCGATCGCCGACGACCCACGCCGTCGTCGGGTCACCGTCGACGGCGTGGAACGCACGGTCCTCGGGCCGGTAGGCGAACGGCTCGCCGTAGCCGCTGGCTCGTGCCCGCACCGGCCCTTCCTGGACGGCGACGGTCGCCGCCCGTCCGCTGGCGCCGTCGAAGACCGGCAGCCGCTCGTCGGCCACGTCGCGCCGCAACACGTCCGGCGCCTGCACGTCGTCGTCCTCCGTGAAGCCGACGACGTCCTGCGAGCTGCGCCAGTGGTGGGCCCGCTGACGATTGGCGTCGGTGACGACCACGAGGCTGGCGTCCTCGACGGCCCGCAGCATCTCGGCGTCGCCGAGCGAGCCGGTGTAGCGGACGAGCTCCGAGCCGTCGATCAATCCAGCAGCCGCGGCGTCGACCAGCCCGTCACCGCTGCCGGCGACGAGCACCTCGCGGTCCTTCACTCGGATCACACCGATCGGGTCGTCGACGGGCACGAGCTCGACCGGTGGCACCGGCTGCCCGATCCGCCCATCGGACACCGACTGCTCGTCGACCATCGGGATGACCGGTACGTTCGTGACGGCTTCGCCGTAGGCGGTGGCCCGCCCGACGCCGGGCACGTCGGCGAACAGGTCGTGGACGAGCTCGGGCCGCGGCGTCCGGAAGCGGTCGAAGGCGCTGTCACCGGTCAGCCAGATGCGGTCGGCGCCGAGCAGCCTGGCGACCGGCACCACCGCCGCAGGGTCGGCCACGCCCGCCTGGAACCGGTCGTCGAGGGCGTACAGCAGGTCCATCGCTGCGGCGCTGCCGAGCGGGAGCAGGTCGCGGGTGACGAGCGGGCGCTCGGTCAGACCGGGCAGCGGCGGGTCGACCGTGTAGCCCCAGCGGAACGCACCGAACTCCGCTCCTGGCACCTGCAGCACGCGGAAACCCGGCGGGGCGGCGTCGAGGGCGGCGGCGGCCTCGGTCCAGGCTGGCGGGACGTCCTCTTGGCGGTCGATCGCCGGGTCGACGAGGCGGTGACCGGTCAGCGACGGCAGGTTGGCGACCGCCAGCAGGGCGATCCCGGCAGCGGCCAGCGGGCGGATCGACCAGCGGCCGCCGAGCCGAACCGGCCCGAGGGCGTCGACCAGCGCGCCGACGCCGAGCGCCAGCCCGAGCATCAGCACCGGCACGGCCCGGGTGCTCGAGCGCAGCGCCAGCGCCAGGCCGGACTCGCCGTCGCCCGACAGCACGTCCATCAGCGGAGACGGATCGTCGATGTGGTGGACGCCGACGCCGAGAACGACACCGGTGACGACCAGCGAGATGGCGAACGCCCGGTGCCGCCAGCGTGTCAGGACGAGCCCGAGCAGGGCGACGACGAGCAGCGTGAACCCGGCGGCGATCAGTCGACCGGAGACCATGTAGTCCCGGGCCGCCGTGGTTGTCGCCGCATACGGGTCCCTGACATAGGTCAGCCAGTACCCGAGGCCGCGCCACACCTCGGGCGAGGTCGACGTGTAGCTGACCGATTCGAGCGACTCCGAGTAGGCCAGTACGTCGGCACCGCGCCGGCCCTGGATGACGACGGCGACGATCCACCACAGCGACACGCCGATCGACAGCACGCCGATGCGGGCGGCGGTGGCGGCGGCCCGCCCCCACCCGATCCTCCGCTCGAGTGCGGCGACGAGCAGCCAGAGGATCGGTGCCGGCGCGATCATCAGCAGGGCGGTCGCGTTGACGGCGCCGACGGTGGCGATGACGAGCGCGCACAGCGCCGCCGGGCGCCATCGGGAGCGGGTCGCGGCGAGCGCGGTCAGGCCGACGATCCAACCGAGTGCGGCCCACGGCAGCAGCATCGCCGACGTCCGTGACACGTACGGCAGCATGTAGGGCGCCAGCTGGTAGACGGCAGCGGCGGCGAACGCGGCGAGGACGCCGAGCCCGCAGCGGCGGGCGAACCACAGCACGCCGGCCCCGGCGGCGAGGAACAGGCTGCCGATCCACAGCCGGTGGACGATCCAGTCCGGGAGGCCGGCGGCGTTGCCGAGCGAGTACCAGGGCCCTTGCGGCCACAGGTAGGCGATGATCTGGTGCGGCACCCACCCGGCGAACTGCCGCCCGTCGAACGTCCACGGGGCGTCGGCGATGAGGCGGTCCGGGTCGAGGTACAGGTAGAGCTTGGTGTCGGCGGGCATCCGGCCCGGCGAGGACGCCAGCGCCGGCACGTAGGCCAGCACGGCCAGCACGCCGGCCGCCCACCAGGCGCCGTAGCGGGAGATGGCGCTGGCGGTGCGCCGCGTGAGCGGGTCCGTGGTCACGGCAGCACGCGGGTCGCCCACTTGAGCACGGCCAGGGCGCCGCCGCGTGCCACGCGTCGGTGCGGGGAGCCGTTGGTGGCCTGGTCGGCCACGTTGCGATTGGCGACGTACCAGTCGTAGCTCTGGGCCAGCATCTCGTCCGTCGACCACTGCGGTGTCCAGCCGAGGGCGTCGCGCACGTGGTCGATGTCGAACCACATCGAGTGGGCGTACATCAGCCAGTGGTACGGGGCGAACGGGGTCAAGCCGACCGACGCGCTGGCCCGCATCGCCACCTCCGCCGGGCGCGACGGGAGGGTCCGGACGCGCGGCTCCCGTCCCGGCGTGCTCGCACAGGTTGGCCGAGCGCCTCGCCCATCGTCCCGAAGCGGTCGGTGCCGGCGTTGAACACGGCCGGCCCCGGCCGCTCGGCCGACAGCAGGCAGACGGAAGCCAGGTCGTCGGCATGGACGAACTGGTAGCGGTTGGCGCCGTCGCCGAGCACGAACGGATCGGCGCCGTCGGCGATCCAGTCGAACAGCATGCCGAAGATGCCGAGCCGTCCGTGACCGAGGATCGTCCGCGGCCGGACGATCGTGACGTCCAGGCCGTCGGCGGCCGCCCGCAGGCAGGCCCATTCGGCGGCCAGCTTGGCGTGGCCGTAGGCCTCCTGCGGCTTCGGCACGGTCGTCGGCAGCACGGGGTTGGACTCCGGGATGCCGAACACGGCGCTGGACGACGTGTGGACGACCTTGCCGACGCCGGCGGCGCGGCTGGCCTCGAGCAGGTTCTGCGTGCCGTCGACGTTGACGGTCCGCAGCAGCCTGGGATCCCTGGCCAGCGGCACCTGGGCCACGTTGTGGTACACGACGTCGACGCCGGCGACCGCCTCGTGCACGCTGCGGCGGTCGCGGATGTCGCCCTGCAGGACGTCGACGCCGGGCCGCCCGGCGTCGGTGGTGTCGATGTCGTAGAGCCGCACCTCGTCGCCGCGCTCGACGAGTCGATGCACGAGGACCTGCCCGAAGTAGCCGTTGCCACCCGTGACGAGGCTCGCCGTCACAGGTCATCCCCTGCTCGACGCACCAGCGGATGCTGCGGCGCATCCCTTCCTCCAGGGCGACGTCGGGCTGGTAGCCGAGCTCGTCCCGGGCGACGGAGATGTCGCAGGCGATCGTCGTGCCCATCTCGCCGAGGACGTGCAGCCCTTGGACGTAGCGTCCCGTGCGTTGGACGAGCGTGTCGGCACGCTCGGCGAGGCGGCCGGCGATCGCCGGTAGCACGCACCCGGTTCGGCGCGACGTCGAAGCCCTCCGCGGCCAGCGCCCGACCGACCGTGGCGACGATGTCGCCCACCTCGTACGGCTCGGCGTCGGCGATCCACCACGCCCGCCCGGCGGGCGTCGGCGTCAGCTCGGCGGCGACGATGCCCTGGACGAGGTTGTCGACGTAGACCATCGAGCGGCGCTGGCGGCCGTCGCCGACCACCGGGAACCGGCCGGTCCGCACGAGCCGGAAGAACGTCGTCTGGCGAGGCGGCTGGTGCGGGCCGTAGAACCACGGGGGTCGCACGATGACGGCATCGAGCCCGTCGGCCACGGCCTCGCGCACGGCGCAGCTCGGCCCGCATCTTGGACCGTCCGTAGCCGGCGTAGGGGTGGTACGGCTCGTCGTTGCGGAACGTGTCGAGGCGGTGGGAGTTCGTGCCGAACGGGCTGTTCGACGACACGTGGACGAGCCGGCGGATGCCGTGGGCCAGCGCGGCGCGCGCCGACGTTGGCCGTGCCGCGGGCGTTGACCTCCTCGAAGTCGTCGACCCGGGCGGGGTGGATCACGCCGGCGGCGTGGATCACGTCGACGTCGCCCGTGAGGCCGTCGAAGAGCTCGACCAGACCGTCCGGTCGGCGGACATCGCCGATCACGGGCTGGACACCGTCGATGCTGCCCAGCGTCGCGTCGTCGTCGGCGTTGGTGACGAGCGCTCTGATCGCGCCGGTCCGGGCGTGCGGCCCGTCGCGCAGCTGGTGCGACAAGGGCCCGCCCGAGCCATCCGGCGGCGCCGGTGACGATCGTCGTGTCGGGCGGTGCCACCCGTGCCGTCACCACCGTCAAACCGGCTTCTTCGAGTCCAGGAACCGCCGGGCGTTGCGGATGGCCACGGCCATCACGGACGCCTGCGGGTTGACGCCCGGCGCGTCGGGCAGCAGCGAGGCGTCGTTGACGCGCACGTTCGTCGTGCCGCGGACGAGGCCGTGGCTGTCGGCCGGCGCGTCGCCGCGCTCGCCGAACGGCACGGTGGAGCACAGGTGCACCGTCATGACGCTGGCCCGGCCGGCGGAGAACGTCGCCCGCATGGTCGCCAGGTCGGCGGCACGGCGCACGACGGGTGCCCCGCGGTATGACGGGTAGACCTCCGTGGCGCCGGCCTCGAGCAGCAGCAACGCCAGCCGCGCCAGCCCTTGGCCGAGCAGCGTCCGATCGCGGCGGGTCAGCCGATAGGTGACCAGCGGGTCGCGCCAGCCCGGCACGGCACGGACCCGTCCGCGGCCCTCGCTGGTGATCGCCGCGTAGTACACGGCGATGTGCCGCCAGTCCTCGATCGCCCTCGCCGAAGCGGTCCCACGAGTCGCTCAGCGCCAGCGCGACGAGGCCGGGGTTGGAGGCCGACCCGCCGAACGAGAGGTCGGGGGCGAACTCCTTGACCTGGTGCACGGGCACGTCGTCCGGGACGTTGACCGGCGTCGTCGAAGCGGGCCGCCAGCTTGACCGTGGGGTGCACGGCCAGCGTGCGGCCGATCGATCGGCGCAGTCCCGAGCGCTGGAGGAGGGCGGGCGTCTGGATGGCGCCGCCGCAGACGAACACGTCGCCGGCGTCGACGGTGCCCGGTCGACCGTCGGAGTCGGTGATCTCCGCCCGCACCGCCCGGCCGCCGTCGAGCACGAGACGGTCGACGCGATGACCGGTCAGGAGGCGGGCACCGGCGCGGGCGGCGCGCGGCAGGTAGGTCTCGGTCATGCTCTGGCGGCGGCCGTCGCGGGCGTCTGGTCCGTCCGCGTAGTCCATCCACCGCGGGCTCTCGTCGTGGCGCCAGCCGAGCGTGGCGGCGCCACGCCTGAGCGCCTCGCTGGCCGGGAGCTGGGCGCCGGGCACGGTCTGCACCGACAGCTCCTTCTCCACCTCGTCGCAGATGGCGTACAGCTCGGCCGGGTCCAGGTCGGCGACCCCGTGGACCCGTCGCCACCGGTCGATGACCTCCTCTGGGGGACGGCGGTAGAGCCCGCTGTTGATCTCCGTGCCGCCGCCGGCGCAGCAGCCCTCCGTGTAGGCGATGGTGGGGAAGCCGAGCGCCGCCGTGACGCCGCCGGCGCGGTACTGGCGGTCCATCTGCTCGAGGGAGAACGGCACGACGTCGCCCTGGCGGACGGTCGGTCCTTCCTCCAGCACCAGGACGTCGTGGCCGGCCTCGGCCAGCAGGGCGGCCGTCGGGGCACCACCGGCGCCGGAGCCGACGATCAGCACGTCGGCCTGCAGCGCCGTCACCCCGCCGATCCGTCCGGCGCCGTGTCCGGCCACGTCTCCCACACGTAGGCGTACGCCAGCGAGCGGACGAGTCGCACGTACTCGCCGAGCACCGGGAGTGGCCGTCGCGCCACGACGGTGGTCAGCCGGACGGGCCCGACGAGCAGCCCGAGGCCGTGGGTGGCGACGGCGACGAGGCCGACGCCGAGGCGCATCGGCGACGGCAGGGCGCTGATCCGCCGACCGGTGAAGGCGACGACCTCACGGCGCTGGCAATCCGGCAACCCGGGCAGATCGTGGGCGACGAGATGGTCGCTGAACTGGGCGATCGGGCCTGGCGGCGGGAACGTCGGCATCGGAAGGCGCGATGGTAGTGAGTCCACCGATCCGAGTGTTGGAGGGCATCGGAGTGCTGGAGGTGGCGTTTTTCGACGTCCAGCACTCGGACGCCCCGCCGCTCTACCCTGCTGCGGATGTCCGAGCCGGCCGTCGACGAGGCGCCGACGATCGAGGGGCTGGTCGCCGACGTGCTGGCGCGGGGCGTGCACCGGGTCCACGTGCTGGCGTGGCGGGACCTCGACGATCCCGACGCCGGTGGCTCGGAGCTGCATGCCGACGAGTTCATGCGCCGCTGGTCGGCGGCGGGACTGCAGATCGTGCACCGGACTTCGGCCGCTGCCGGGCTCCCGGCAGAGACGCGCCGCCACGGCTACGGCGTGGTCCGCCGTGGCAGCCGCTACTCCGTGTTCCCCCGCACGATCGCCGCCGAGCTGGCCGGTCGGATGGGCCGCTCCGACGGTCTCGTCGAGGTGTGGAACGGCGTGCCGTGGTTCTCGCCGGTGTGGTACCGGAGAAGGCCGCACATGACGATCCTCCACCACGTGCACGGGCCGATGTGGGACCAGATCATGCCCCGCCCGCTGGCCGGCGCCGGACGCTTGCTCGAGGCTCGGTTGGCGCCGCCGTTCTACCGACGTTCCGAGACCGTCACGCCGTCCGAGGCGACGCGCCAGGAGCTGCTCGAGCTGGGATTCCGTGCCGACCGCGTCACGGCGGTGGACAACGGCGTCGACCCCTTCTTCAGCCCGGGCGGCCAGAAGACGCCTTACCCGTCGATCGTCGCCGTCGCCCGCATGGCGCCGGTCAAGCGGTTCGGGCTGCTGCTCGATGCGGCGTTCGAGGCTCGCCGTGCCGTGCCCGAGCTGCGGATCCGCATCGTGGGCGAGGGCCCGCTGCGGCCGGAGCTCGAGCGCTGGATCTCCGCCCATGACGCAGCAGCGTGGGTCGAGCTGCCAGGCCACCTGAGCGGCGACGCGCTGCGTGAGGAGTACCGCCGTGCGTGGGTGGTGGCCAGCGCGTCCTTGGCCGAGGGTTGGGGGCTGTCGTTGACGGAAGGCGCGGCGTGCGGCACGCCGGCCGTCGCCACGGACATCCGTGGTCACCGTTGCTCGGTCGTCGACGGCGTCACCGGCGTGCTCGCTGCGCCGGCCGACCTCGGCCGGGCCTTGGCCGACGTGCTGTCGAACCACGCCGAGCGGGATCGGCTGGCGACGGCGGCGTTGGCTCGCGCCCGCACGTTGACGTGGGACGCGTCGGCGCTCGGCGTCCTCCAGGTGTTCCATCGGGCGACGATGAGCCACGGGCGGGCGAGGGGTGCTCGGTAGCCTGCGCCGGATGCGCACGGTCGTGGTGCTCCCCACGTTCAACGAGCGGGAGAACGTGGCCAGCATCCTGGCGGCTGTCCGCGCCGCCGTGCCCGATGCCGACGTGCTGGTCGTCGACGACAACAGCCCCGACGGGACGGCGAGTGTGGTGGAGGAGGTGGCCGCCGACCTCGGCCAGATCAAGCTGCTCCGTCGCCCGGGCAAGCAGGGGCTGGGCAGTGCCTACCGTGCGGGGTTCTCGGTGGCCCTCGACGAGGGCTACGACACCATCGTGTCAATGGATGCGGACGGCTCGCACCAGCCGACCGTGCTGCCGGACCTCCTGAGCCTGATCGAAGCCGGCGCCGGCGCGGTCATCGGATCGCGGTACGTGCCGGGCGGGGCGACGGTCGACTGGCCCCTGCACCGCCGGTTGCTGTCGCGCTGGGGCAATCGCTACACGTCGTTCGTGCTCGGCCTGCAGGTTCGCGACTGCACGTCGGGCTATCGCGCCTACCGGGCCGAGTCGCTGCGGGCCATCGCGCCAGTGACCACGACGGCCGAGGGTTACGCCTTCCTGACCGAGCTGGTGCGCCGCCTCGTGCGCCGCGGCGAGCGCGTGATGGAGACGCCGATCGTGTTCATCGACCGGCGCTACGGGCAGTCGAAGATGTCGAGTCGGATCGTCGTCGAGTCGATGATCCTCGTGACGCGCTGGGGACTGCGCGACGCCGTGACGACTCCGGCGCGGCGGGCCGCACGGCGTCGATCGGCTTGACCAGCCGGCCGGCGGTCGACCAGCGGAAGCGCTCACCGACCTTGGAGTAGCGCACGATGCAGACGAGCGCCCGCATCCCGTCACGCCACCCGATCTTCTTGCCCTCGTCGTAGGTGCGGCCGGCGTAGGCCACGCCGACCTCGTAGATGCGCCAGCCGCCACGGGCCACCTTGGCGGTGATCTCCGGCTCGACGCCGAAGCGGTCCTCCTCGATGTGCAGCTGGTCGAGCACCTCCCGGCGGAACGCCTTGTAGCACGTCTCCATGTCGGTCAGGTTGAGGTCGGTGAACATGTTGGACAGCAGCGTCAGGGTGCGATTGCCCAGTGAGTGCCAGAAGTACAGGACCCGGTGCGGCCGACCCGACAGGAAGCGCGAGCCGAACACGACGTCGGCCAGCCCCGCTTCGAGCGGTTCGAGCATCGCCGCGTACTCCTGCGGGTCGTACTCGAGGTCGGCGTCCTGGACGATGACGTAGTCCGCGCCGGCGGCGGCGAACCCGGTCCGCAGCGCGGCGCCCTTGCCTGCGTTGCGCTCGTGCACGAGGACGCGCAAACGGGGGTCCTGCAGCTGTGCCAGGACATCCCGCGTGCCGTCCGTCGACCCGTCGTCGACGACGATCACCTCGGCGACCCAAGGGGATGCCAGCACTCGATCGACCGCGACCCCCACCGTGTCGACCTCGTCGAAGCACGGGACGACGACCGACAGGCAAGGTCGCGGAGCGGTCACAGCAGCAGGGCCGGCATCACGGGATCGCGCCGAAGACGCCGTAGAGCACCGTCAGCGCCGTGAGGCCGGCGCCGCTGGCCACGAGCATGAGGTCCCAACCGGCGCGATCCTTGCGCGGCCACCAGGCGGCGGCGCTGATCAGCAACGGGAAGGCGGCGAAGAGGAAGCGAGGGCGGGCGGTGACCGTCGCCGGCAGCAGCATCAGGCCGATGACGACGGCGCAGTAGGCGATCATCGGCCATGGCAGCCGCTTGCGCCACAGGCACCAGAGACCGAGGCCGAGCGCACCGAGCGAGACGGCTGTCAGCGCGTCCGTCGGCGAGGCCAGCGGGTGCTGGAGGAAGCTGAGCGAGTTGCTGACGGCCGTGGCGCCGAAGCTCGTGCCCTCGCGCCACGCCTCGCGCTGGACGCGCCACCACGGCGCCGACTCGCCCGTGTGGGCAGCCAGCCAGAGCTGGAACACGATGAACCCCACGGGAGCGAGCAGCGGCGCGACCAGCGACCACCAGTCACGGCGCCGGTAGATGGCGATGAAGGCGGCCACGGCGCAGGCGGCGACCAGCGCCACGCCGTTCGGCCGCGTGGCCGTGGCCAGCGCTGCGGCGATCCCCGCCAGGAGCCACCGCTCGTCGAGGAGGAACCACAGGCACGCCGCGGCGAGCACGATCAGCAGGGCCTCGGCGTAGGCGAAGGACAGCACGAACGAGCCGGGGAACACGGCAAACAGCACCATCGCCCGCTCGGCGACCTCGGCATCGAACAGCCGCCGGGCGAGGACGCCCACGAGGAGGAGGGCGATGATGGCCAGCAGCAGGTTGAGCGTCAGCGCGGCCACCGTGTCGCCGCCCGGCAGGATGACGTCGAGCCAGCGGGCCACCGTGGGGTACAGCGGGAAGAACGCGGCGCGGGCCTCGAGGTCGAAGTACGTGACGTCCGTTGGGATCACGCGCGGGTACCCGTTGCGGACGATCTCCAGGTACCACAGCCCGTCCCATTGGGTGAACACGCCGGCCATCAGGCCGAGGGGCGACCCCGGCGACGGCTCGCCATCGATGTTGGCGTCCACCGTGACTTGGCTGGCCCGCACGCCGGCGCCGGCCAGCACGCAGAGGCGGGAGACGACGAAAGCGCACAGGCCGACGATCACGGCCCGGCGCCACGCGGCGCGCTCGGCGGCGACCTCGGGCGATTCGAGCGGCACGTCCGTCCGCACCTCGGCGGGTTGCGGGCGGGGGATCGGTTCGTCGGCCGGCGACGTCGTGCGGGGCGGCGTCGAGATGGTCACGGTCGAGGCGTCGGGCAGGTCATGGTCGTACGGACGGCCGCCCCGACGTCCCGCTCGACTTGGGCGGCCATTCGCCGCAACGTACCAGCCGCCGGCGGGCGGCGAGGTGGAGGCGGTCGAGCGTCGCCGCTCACCAGCGGTGCATCGGCAGGATGCGCCGGCGCGGTCCGAAGGCCGGAGGACCGTGCCCGCCGAGCGTGAGCAGCCGCAGCACCCGGCCGCGCTGGCCGGCGAACGGCGCCAGCAGCTCCAGCATGCGGGCATCGTCGGCTCTGGCCTCGCCAGCGAGGTTCCACGCCACGAGGCTCGGCAGGTGGAGGTCGCCGACGGCGACGGCGTCGTCGTCCCCGCACACCGGTCCCATCACGGACCCGACCGTCCAGGGCCCGATGCCGCGGACCAGGGCCAGCTTGGCGGCCAGCTCGTGGACGGGCAAGCCGACCCAGTTCCACAGCCGCTCGGAGATCCGGCCGACCTCGGCGAGGGCGCGGGCCCGCTTGGCTTCGATGCCCAGCGGGTGGAACCACCAGGCCGGGCGGCCGGCCAGGAGGTGCGGCGCGGGAGGGAGGAGGAGCCCGAGGTCAGGCCCCGGCGGGGTCGGGCCGAGCTCCCAGCACAGGCGGGCCCATTGCCGCCGCGCCTCGCCGGAGGTGATCCGTTGGGCGAGGATCGTCGGCAGCAGCGCGTGGTACAGGTCGCCACTGGCACCCGTCCGCACACCCTGGAACTGCCGCGCCGCCCTGGTCACAACGGGGTGCTGGTCTGGCAGCTCGGCCGGCAACCGATCGGCGCCTGTCATCGCCAGGGCCGCGGCGGCGGCGTGGTCGCCCCCGGGTCCCCACGCCGCCACCTGCGTGGTCGAGCCGGACCAGTCGAGCACGACGGTGGCCGGGCCATCGGGGGTCCAGCACGCCCGGCGCATCGAGGTCGGCGTCAGCTGGGTCGTGGGGTCGCCCGATCCGTGCCGGTACCACAGCAGCGAACGACGCACATCGAGCAGCGGAGGCACGCCGGTCGGCCCGACCCGTGTTTGTGTCACCGCAACCGCAGGCCGGTGTCGATTCCGGTGACACAGACCGGGGCTGGCACGAACGACACGTCAGATGCGTTCCAGTGCCTCGCCGTCGAACAGGGGAGTGATGTCGAAGCGGGCGGCGTCGGCGGCGAGCTCGGTGTCGCTCGGCGGGTCGAGCGGACCGCTGGCGGCTTCGACGGTTGCGGCGAGGAGCGTGGCATCACTGCTGGTGTTGAGGAACAGCTGCGGGTCGGCCAACACGAAGCGCACCGCCCGCTCGATGGCGCGTGCATCACGTAGTGGCTCGTACCAGCTGTGTCGTGGGCCGGCTGCGTCCTCGGCCCAGCGCCGGCGGGCCAGCGACTTGATCGTCTGCACGGCGACCAGCTGCTCGGCGCAGCGCTCGAGCAGGGCCCGCAGGTCGGCCTCGTAACCCGGGTCTTGCAATGACGACCAGTTGTAGTGCAGCAGCACCGAGTCGAACGGGAACCGCTCGAGCGACGCCAGGTGCATGCGGGCGATGCGGGTCCCGTGCCCGGTCACCCCGATGTGGCGGGCCAGCCCCTCGTCCCTCGCCCGGGCCAGCGCCTCGACGGCGCCGCCGGGTCCGTGGGCGACCTCCCACTCCTCCGGCTCGACGAGGTTGTGCAGCTGGATGAGGTCGACATGGTCGACGTCCATGCGCCGCAGCGACCGCTCCAGTTCGGCCCTCGCCGCGTCGCCCTCCCGCTCGCCGGTCTTGGTGGCCAGGAACACGGCCTCCCGGTTGGTCGCCAACCACGGCCGCAGACGGTCCTCGGAGCCCCCGTAGGAGGCCGCCGTGTCGATGTGGTTGATGCCACTGGCCGAGACGTCCGCCAGCGTGCCGTCGGCGCGCTCTTGGCTCATGCCACCGAGCGCGGCGGCGCCGAAGATGACGCGGGTCGATTCGTGCCCGGTACGTCCGAACGGTGCGGTGGGGAGCATGTCGCCGACCGTACCCGTGATTGGCGCCGACGGTCAGTTCGCCGACGGGCCGCCGAGCGGCGTGGTCGTCGTGATCTCCACGGCCACCGGGGAGTTCGACACGGGGTGGTGGCAGGCGACGAAGTGGGCGGGCGCCAGCTCGCGCAGCTGCGGCTCCGTCGTCGTGCAGACGTCCGTGGCCGCCGGGCAGCGGGGATGGAACCGGCAGCCCGACGGTGGCAGCACCGGCGACGGCGGTTCGCCGACCACCTCGATGCTCGACGTGGCGGCCTCGGGGTCGGGCACCGGGATCGACGCCAGCAGCACGTTCGTGTAGGGGTGCGCCGGATCGGCGTACAAGGTGTCGCTCGGGGCGACCTCGCACAGCTTGCCGAGGTACATCACGGCGACCCGGTCGCTGATGTTCTTGACCACTGCCAAGTCGTGGGCGATGAAGATCATCGTCAGGCCGTGGCGGCCCTTGAGGTCCTCGAGGAGGTTGAGCACCTGCGCCTGCACGCTGACATCGAGCGCCGAGACGGGCTCGTCGCAGATGATCAAGCTGGGATCGAGCACCAGCGACCGGGCGATGGAGATGCGCTGGCACTGACCACCTGAGAACTGGTGCGCCTGGCTCTCCGCCGCCCGTGTCGGATCGATGCCGACCTCCTCGAGCGTCTTGTCGACGAGCTCGCCGCGCTCCTGGCTGGAGCCCCGTTTCCAGATCGTCAAGGGCTCCATGACGATGTCGCGCACCTTGCGCCGGGGGTTGAGCGATGAGATCGGGTCCTGGAAGATCATCTGCATCCGGGTCCGCGCCTCGCGCATGTCACCCTTCGCCATCGACGTGAGCTCCTTGCCCTCGAATTGCACGGTGCCGCTCGTCGGCCGCGGGAGCTGCATGATCGCCCGGCCGGTCGTGCTCTTGCCGCAGCCCGACTCACCGACGAGGCCGAGCGTCTCCCCCCGCCGCACGTCGAGGCTGATCCCCGACACGGCGTTGACGACGAGCCCGGTGCGGCCGACCGGGAACTCGACGATGAGGTCCTCGACGCGCAGCAGCACGTCGTCGGTGTCGTGGAGGTGGGCCTTGCCCGTCCCCGCCATCAGGACACGTCCTCGACGCCGACCGACACCAGCGCCGTCCCGAGCTCGGCTTTCCGCTCCGTGTACTCGGGTGATCCCACCGGGTACCAGCAGGCAAACAGGTGGTCCGGCGACTCGGCCGGCACCAGCGGTGGAAGCTCCGTGTGGCAGCGGGCCCTGGCGTACGCGCAGCGCGGCGAGAACGGGCACCCCTTCGGCGGGTTCACGAGGTCCGGCGGTCGTCCGGGGATCGTGCGGAGGAGCGAATGCGACGGGTCCTCGAGCTTGGGGATGCTCTCCATCAGCGCCTCGGTGTACGGCATCTTCATGTTGGCGAAGAGTCGTTTTGTCGGCGCCGTCTCGACGAGCCGCCCGCCGTACATGACGGCGATCTCGTCGGTGTGGCCGGCGACGACGCCGAGGTCATGCGTGACGAGGATCACCGACATGTTGCGTTCGCGCTGTTGCTCACCGATCAGATCGAGGATCTGCGCCTGCACCGTGACGTCGAGGGCTGTGGTCGGCTCGTCGGCGAACAGCAACGTGGGTCCGCAGGCCAGGGCGATCGCGATCATCACCCGTTGGCGCATGCCGCCGGAGAGCTCGTGCGGGTACTGGTCCAGCCGACGAGCCGCCTCCGGGATGCGGACGTCGCGGAGCAGGCTCTCGGCAGTCTCCTTCGCCAACTTGGAGCTCATCTCGAGGTGGACCTTGAGCGGCTCGATGATCTGGTCACCGATCTTCATCAAGGGGTTGAGCGAGCTCATCGGGTCCTGGAAGATCATCGCCATCTCTTGGCCCCAGATGTGGCGCATCTGCTTGGCCGGCCGGCCGACGAGCTCCTGCCCCTCGAACCGCACGGAGCCGGTCTGCACGAGGCTCTTGCCGCCGAGCAACCCCATCACGGAACGCGACAGCACGGTCTTGCCCGAACCGGATTCGCCGACGACACCGAGCGTGCGGCCGCGATCGACGGAGAAGGACACCCCGTCGACCGCTTTGACGAGCCCGCGAGGAGTCCGGAAGTGGGTGCGCAGATCGGTGACCTCGAGCAACCTGCCGCTCTCGGGCCGGTGGGTGGTCTGCGACTCACTCATCGAGTGCGGCATCAGATCGTCGCCTCCCGGATGTCGAAGCGACGGGCGAACCAGTCACCGATGAGGTTGAACGACAGCACCGTCATGAACAACATCAGGCATGGGAACACGGTGGCCCACCACGCCCGGTCGATGTCGTCCCGATTGAGGTCGATGAGCTTGCCCCATGTCGGCGTCGGCGTCTCGACGCTGAGACCGAGGAACGCCAGTCCGCCCTCGGCGGCGATCAGGATCCCGAGCCCGGTGAAGGCCACCGTGAGCATCGTCGGCACGAGGTTGGGGAGGATCTCCCGCCACAGGATGCGCCCGGTGCGAGCGCCGATGCTGCGCGCCGCCAACACGAACTCTCGCTCGCGCAGGCTGAGCGTCTGGGCCCGCACGATCCGGGCGAGCGGGGCGATGGCCAGGATCCCGAGCGTCGAGCGTGATCTGCCAGCGGCGGTCCAGCCAGTCGAGCCAGCGCTGGTCCTCCTTCAGCGTGCCCAGCTTGGTGATCATGACCACCGCCAGCACGATCGCCGGCATCGCCAGCAGCGCGTCGGTCAAGATGCCGGCGATGCGGTCGGTCGCACCCCTGCGGTAGCCGGCGATGAGGCCGACCGCGCCGCCGAAGACGAGCCCGATCAGCGTTGCGATCAACCCGACGAACAGCGTCGTCCGCGCGCCGTAGATGCACTTCGCGAACACGTCCTTGCCGAGGCCGTCGGTGCCGAACCAGGCGTCCCAACTCGGGCCGAGGGCGTACCGGTTGGCCGGCTCGCCGTTGACCTGGACGGTCTGCTCGTAGCCGTAGATGAACGGCAGCTGGTCGGCGAACACGGCGAGGAACAGCAGTGCGAACAGCCAGAACATCCCGACCACCGCCCCGAGTGACGGCCACCCCCGCCGCCGCGAACGGGTCGCCGCCCTGGCCGTTGGATCGAGCAGCCGGGGGTCGACGGCCTCGGTGGTGACCGCGAGTTCGCTCATGTAAGAACCTCACCGTGGATGGCGACGCCGAGCAGGAACGCAGCAGGTACTCGGCCATGAGCGAAAAGACCGTGCCGCCGATTCGCTCGCTCGAAGACTCGCTCGCTCATTGGCTTCGCTCGCTCATCCGAGCTGCCTGGCGACTCGGATCCGGGGATCGATGACCGAATACATCAGGTCGATCACGAGGTTGATCAGCACCACCGTGATGACGAGGATGGCGACGACCGCTTGGACCGTGAAGAGGTCGCTCGAGAGCACCGCGACGACCAGCATCGAGCCCATGCCGTCCAGGTCGAAGAACGACTCGGCGACCACTGCGCCACCGATGAGGACGCCGACCTGGAAGCCGATCACGGTGAGGACCGAGAACAGCGAGTTGCGCAGCGCGTGGCGCCACAAGATGCGCCGCGGCGACATCCCTTTGGCGCGGGCGAGGCTGATGAAGTCGCTCTGCAGGGTGAGAACCATGTCGGACCGCAGGATCCTGGTGAGCACTGCGGCGATCGGGAGCGTCAGGACCAGCGTCGGGAGGAAGAAGTTCCGGAAGTGCTCTCCGAGATCGTCCCACGGGTAGATCTTGTCGCCGATCCGGGGGAACCAACCCAGCTTCGTCACGAACAGGTAGCTCACGAAGACGGCGATGACGATCGTCGGGACAGACACGACGAGGAACGTGGCCCCCGTCGAGGCCTTGTCGAACATCTGGTCACGCCGATACGCGCCGTACACGGCGAACGGCACGGCGATCAGCACCCCGAACACGACGGCGTATGTCCCGAGCAGCACCGTCGTCATGATCCGCGACCGCGATCAGCTCGCGGACGGGAAGGCTGTTCTGGACCGAGAAGCCGAAGTCACCACGCAGCATGGAGGTCAGCCAGTACCAGTATTGGACCAGGTAGTTGCTGTCGAGGTGGTAACGCTCCGTGGTGGTGTCGATCTGCTCCTGCGACGGCGCGCCGCCGAGCAACGTGCGGGCCGGGTCGCCAGGCTTGTTCAGGCCGAGCCGCAGCAGCACCATCACCCCGAACGTGACGAGGAAGAAGACGATGAGGAACTGGATGAATCGTTGGACGAAGTAGCGCATGTGTTGCTCCTCCCTCCGATGAGCCGCCCCGGCGAGTGACGAGCACCCGCCAGAACAGGCCGATCAGCTCTCGTCGATGAACAAGGATTGCACCCAGAAGGAGCCCGAGAAGCCGGCGCCGTCACGGGCCTTGGCGCCGTCGGGCATGACGAACGTGCCGAGGCCCTTGACGGACGGCTCGCTGATGGTGCCCCACAGCGTCCACTCCAACGGGATGTAGATGCAGTTCTCGGCGAACTGGCGATTGACCTCCTCGGCGGCTGCCGTGGCCTCGTCTGGGTCGAGGGCGGAACGGGCGGTGTCGAGGGCGGCGTCGATCGCCGGATTGTTGATCCGGCCGAAGTTCAGCGAGAGCTCGCCGTCCGGGTGCGACCCCGACGAGTGCCACCAGTAGTACTGCTGGTCGACGCCGACCCCGGCGTGCTGGCGCCAGAGGAAGGCCTCGTACGTCGGATCGCCGAAGAGGGCAAGCGTGATGAACTGGTCTTGCGGGACCGCTTGGTCACTGGCCTCGATGCCGATCTCGTTCCACCAGCCGAGGAGCAGCTCGGCGCGCTCGTCGTTGACGCGGCTCGTGGTGTGGCCGAGGTTGATCACCGCCGCTCGTCCGGTCTCGGCCTCGTACTCCTCGATGAGCGCCCGTGGCCGCGTCCAGGTCCTGCTCCATCACGAGCCCGTTGTCCTCGAGGTAGCCCTGCTGGCCAGGCGAGAACACTCCGTTGGCGGGCCGGGGGAGGCCGCCCTGGGTGGCGTCGACGAGCTCCTGGCGGTCGATCGCCATCGACATCGCGCAGCGCACTCGCGGACGTCGGCCAGGGCGTTGTCCTTGGACTGGTCGATGACTGATGAAGTTCGTCTCCGTGAGCTCGTCCTGCAGGCTGATGTCGTACTCGTCGCCGAGCTCCTGGAAGTCGGCGATCACCCGGCCGGACGACGTGGAGAAGATGTCGAGTTCCCCGCTCTGCAACGCCTCGCCGGCCGTCTCGGAGTCCTCGATGACCCGGAACTCCATGCGGTCGAGGTACGGCAGCTGGTTGCCGGCGGCGTCGGTCATCCAATAGTCGGGGTTCCGGTTGACGACCAGGCGATCGCGTGGCGCATAGCTCTCGAAGATGAACGGGCCGGTTCCCACTGGCTGCGCGGCGAGTGCGGGGTCAGCCTTCACCGCCTCCAACCACGTCGGCGACGCGACCAGGCCCCATTGCGCCGGCGAGGTAAGCGTCGAAGTCTGGCCACGACACGGGCTGGTTCGGGTCGCCGCCCTTCCCGGTGTAGATCTTGAGGGTCATGTCGTCGACCTTCTCGATCTTGAGGTCCATCTTCGATGGGTCCTCGGGGTTCGGCACCTTCGCGACGTCGGTCAGCGCGGCGGCGACCAGGAGGCCGGTGCCGATCGCCTGGAGGTTGTAGATCACGGCGTCGGCGTTGAGCGGTGTGCCGTCGTGGAACGAGATGCCTTCCCGCATCTTGATCGTCCACTCGGTGAAGTCGTCGTTGGGCGTGATCGACTCGGCGAGGAACGGATGGATCTCGAGGTCCTCGCCGTAGGCCGCGATCGAATCGTAGAACGTGCGGGCCCGCTGATAGCAGTACGGAGTCGCACTGCATGTTGACGGGCGACCATGGGTTGGCCACCTCGGCCTCGCCGGACACGATCAGCGTGCCGCCCATCACCGGCTCGAGGGCGGGCTCGGTGGTCTCGGTGGGCTCCGTTGTCTCAGCGCCCTCGGTCGAGGCCGTTTCACCTGCGTCGTCCGGAGGTGTGGTCGCGTCCGTCGCCGCGGTGGTGCCGTCGGACGGCGTGGTCGTGTCGCCTCCACCGCTGACCGAGTCGTCCTCGCTCTTGCGGTCCGAGCAGGCGGCGGCGATCAGCCCGAGGCTGAGTGCCACCGCGGCGACCCTGGTCCACCTGTTCCGGTTCGATGATCGTGCTTGACGCACCTGTCCCCCTTGTCCAATCGTGCTCACGAGCTCCGCCAGAGCCGTACGTTACGTCCCTTCGTTGCGTGACGCGGGTCACGAGCCCGCTCGGACGTTAGCCATCTCGACCGGCGGGTCAGGAAATCGCAACGGTCTCGGCAGGTACCGTCCAGCGCCATGGCCCGGGCGTCTGAGCTCCTCACGCGGATGCGGGTCGCTGGCCCGCTCGACCTTTCTGATCACCGCGACGGACACGACGTTCGGCTGGGAGAAGGAGGCCGCCAAGCTCGAGCTGGGTACCGAGAAGGAAGCGCTCGCCGAGCTGCAGAAGCGCCTCTACGCCGAGCGGCAGCGGGCCGTCCTCGTGGTGCTGCAGGCCATGGACGCCGCCGGCAAGGACGGCGTGATCCGGTCGGTGATGACGGGCATCAACCCGGCCGGCGTGTCGGTGCGCAGCTTCGGGGTGCCCACCGAGGAGGAGGCCGAGCACGACTACCTGTGGCGGCTCCACCAGGCCTGCCCGCGCCGCGGCGTCATCGGCGTGTTCAACCGCAGCCACTACGAGGACGTCCTCGTCGTGCGCGTCAAGCGCCTCGTCCCGCCGGCGCGGTGGCGCCCGCGCTTCGACCACATCCGGGACTTCGAGCGCCAGCTCGGCGACGAAGGCACGACGATCGTCAAGCTGTTCCTGCACATCTCGTTCGAGGAGCAGCGCCAACGCCTGCAGGATCGCATCGACAGCCCCGACGAGCGCTGGAAGTTCCGGCGCGGTGACCTGGAGGACCGGGCGCTGTGGCCGAAGTACATGCAGGCGTACCGCGAGGCGCTGGAGCGGACGTCGACCCGTGCCGCCCCGTGGTACGTGGTCCCGGCCGACCGCAAGTGGGTGCGCAACCTTGCCGTCGCCCGGATCCTGCGCCGCACCCTCGAGCGCCTCGACCCCCGCTACCCCGAGCCCGAGGACGACCTCACCGGCCTCGTCGTCACGTAGCTCCATCCGAGTGCTTTCACGCGCACCCGAGTGCTCGGAGGTACCGGATTTTCGCGGCCAGCACCCTCGGATCGGACTGCGGCGGTGTCGCTTGACGGTTTGTAAAGTCTTCTGCCGTGGGCGTGCTGACTCCGACGTCGCTGGACGACGCCCTCGCCGCGCTGGCCGCCCATCCTGATGCCCTGCTCCTGGCGGGCGGGACCGACCTGATGGTCGAGGTCAACGAGGCGCATCGGCGGCTCGGTGATGACGAGACGATCGTCGCCGTCGGTCGTGTCCCCGAGCTGCGCAGTTGGATCCACGACCCGGGCGCCCGCACCCTGCGACTCGGCGCCGGCGTCACCTACGCCGAGCTGGAGCGGCAGCCGCTCGCCGGCCTCGTGCCGGCACTGGCCCAGGCCGCCCGCACCGTCGGCTCGCCGCAGATCCGCAACGCCGCCACGATCGGCGGCAACCTCGCCACGTGCTCGCCGGCCGGCGACGGGCTCCCGGTGCTCGCCGCGTTGGAGGCCACCGTCGAGCTGCACGGCGCCGACGGCATGCGGACGATGCCGGTCGGCGAGTTCATGACCGGCGTCAAGCGGACGGCCCTGCGACCGACCGAGCTCGTCACGGCGATCACGCTGCCCGTGCTCGACGGCTGGCAGGGTTACGCCAAGGTCGGCGTGCGCAACGCGATGGTCATCGCCATCGCCGGCGCCTGCCTCGCCGTCGACCGCCCGGCTCGATCGGTGCGCCTGGCGCTGGGTTCCGTCGCGCCCGACGATCGTCCGCGCCTCGGAGGCCGAGGCCCACGCCGCGCAAGCCGTCGACTGGGAGCGCGGCGCCGTGTCCGAGCGCGACGCCCTGCGGTTCGGCCAGCTGGCGGCCGAGGCCAGCCGCCCGATCGACGACCATCGGTCCTCGGCGGCCTACCGTCGGCGGGCCGTCGACGTGCTGGCCCGCCGCCTCTTGCGACGGGCGTTCCCCGGGGCCACGTCATGAGCGGCAGCCGCTCCGTGTCTGCGCGAGCGAAGACGTCGTCCGCCCGACGTTTGTCCTCACAGAGATCCGCGACGGTGGGTCGCGTTGGCGTCTGTGTGAGCGCACACTTCAGGCGGCCGATGTTTGTGCTCACACAGAGCGGCCGGCCCGGAGGAGCCGCGATGAGCGAGCACTACCGCCTGCACGTCAACGGCGTGACGATGGAGGTGACCGACGCCTGGGTCGGCGAGAGCCTGCTCTACGTGCTGCGCGAGCGCCTCGGGTTGATGGCCGCCAAGGGGGCGTGCGAACAGGGCGAGTGCGGCTCCTGCAGCGTGCTCGTCGACGGCGAACTGGTCTGCTCGTGCCTCGTGCTCGCCGCCAGCGCCGTCGACCAGCCGATCGTCACGGTGGAGGGGCTGGCCGAGCCTGGTGCGCCGACGGACCTCCAGCGGACGTTCGTCGACGCCGGCGCCGTGCAGTGCGGCTTCTGCACCCCCGGACTGATCATGGCCGCGCACGCGCTGCTCGAGCGCCGTCCCGCCCCGACGGTCACCGAGATCCGCGAGGAGCTGTCGGGCAACATCTGCCGCTGCACGGGCTACGGACGGATCATCGAGGCCGTGCAGCAGGTGGCGGTCGAGCGGGCCGGCGCGTCGTGACGCTCACCGACCTGTTGATCCACCGCCGAGCCGGGGCCGGCCGCATCGGCGACTCCCCGCCCCGTCCCGACGGCATCCTCAAGGCCCAGGGGTCGTTCGCCTTCTCGTCGGACCTGCCGATCGACGGCGCCGTGTGGGGCGCCACGCTGCGCTCGCCGCACCCGCACGCCCGGATCGTGTCGATCGACGTGACACCGGCGTGGCGGATCGACGGCGTGGAGGCGGTCATCACTGCCGCCGACGTACCGGGCCAGGAGACGTTTGGGCTGATCGCCTCCGACCAACCGGTCTTCGCCCGCGACCACGTCCGGTACGTGGGCGAGCCGATCGCCGCCGTCGCCGCCGACCACCCCGAGACGTGTCGCCGAGCGCTGGCCGCCATCGAGGTGACCTACGAGGTGCTCGAACCGTTGCTCGATCCCGAGGCGGCGATCGACGGCCGGCACCCGCTGATCCACCCCGACGGCAACGTGCTGCGGCACCAGCGCATCCGGGCCGGCGATGCGGACGCCGTCGGCGACGTGGTCGTCGAAGGGACGTACGAGATCGGCATGCAGGACCAGGCCTTCCTCGGGCTCGAGGCGGCGGTCGCGGTGCCCGACGTCGACGAGCACGGCGTCGAGCTGCACGTCGCCACGCAGTGGCTGCACGAGGACCGCAAGCAGATCGCCGCCTGTCTCGGGCTGGCCGAGGAGCGGGTGCGGTTGGTGCTCGGCGGCGTCGGCGGAGCGTTCGGCGCCCGTGAGGACATCAGCCTGCAGGTCCACACCTGCCTCCTCGCGCTTGCGCCTGGGGCGCCCGGTGCGCATGGCCTACAGCCGGGCCGAGAGCTTCCTCGGCCACGTCCACCGCCACCCCGGCCGCATCTGGATGCGCCACCACGCCACCCGCGACGGCGCCCTGGTCAAGATCGAGGCCCGCTTCGTCCTCGACGGCGGGGCCTACTCGTCGACGTCGTCGGCCGTGCTGCTCAACGCCCTCACCCACACACAGGGCCCGTACCGCTGCCCGAACGCGGTGGTCGACGGCTACGCCGCAAGGACCAACAACCTGCCGTGCGGGGCGATGCGCGGGTTCGGGGTGGTCCAGGCGTGCTTCGCCCACGAGAGCCAGATGGACCTGCTGGCCGCGGCGTGTGGCCTCGACCCGCTCGAGATCCGCCTGCGCAACGCGATGGTCACCGGCGACAACCTGATCACCGGGCAGGTCGTCGAGAGCGTGGCGCCGGTGGCGAGGTGCATCAGGGAGACGGCCGCGCTGCCGATGCCGACGACGCCGATCGGCACGGCCGCCGACACCGGCGACCGGTTCGACGCGATGCGCCTGCCGGGCGGGGCCGGGCTGACCGCCGACGTCGCCGACGTGCGCCGTGGCGTCGGTTGGGGGGTGGCGATCAAGAACCTGATGTACTCGGAGGGCTTCGACGACTACTCGACGGCGCGTTGCGGCCTCGCCGACGGGGTGGCGACGCTCAAGTTCGCCACGTCGGAGGTCGGCCAGGGCTTCGTGACGATCGCCCAGCAGATCGCCCGGACCGTGCTCGGCGTCGAGCGCGTCGTGTTGGAGGCGATCGACACGACGATCGGCTCGGCCGGGTCGACATCGGCGTCGCGCCAGACGTGGATGAGCGGGGGCGCCGTCGACGCCGCCTGCCGGGCCGTCCGCGAGCGACTGTTCGAGCACGTCGGGGCGATGCACGGCATCGACCCGCTGCGCCTCGTCATCGAGGGCCGCGAGGTCGTCGATTCACTCGGCGACCTGCGCGTCGCCGTCGACGACGTCACGACGGGTGTGCAGTTCGAGGAGACGGTCGAGTTCCACCATCGCCCGACCGAGGAGCTCGACGCCGACGGGCAGGGGAGCTGCCACACGGCGTTCGCCTTCGTCGCCCATCGCGCCGTCGTCGACGTGGATCCCGAGCTCGGCCTCGTGAAGGTCGTCCAGGTGGCGACGGCGCAGGACGTCGGCCGGGCGCTCAACCCGCTGGCCGTGCTCGGCCAGATCGAGGGCGGCATCTCCCAGGGGCTCGGGCTGGCCGTGATGGAGGAGATCGTCCAGATCGACGGCATCGTGCGCAACGCCAGCTTCACCGACTACTTGCTGCCGACGTTCCTCGACATGCCGGACGTCGTGGCGACGCTCGTCGAGGAGCCCGACCCGCAGGCGCCGCTCGGCGCCAAGGGCGTGGGGGAGCCGCCCTGCATCTCGGTGACGCCGGCGATCGTCGCCGCCATCCGTGACACGCTGCGGCAGTTCGACGAGGAACGTGGCCGGACCGACCGGCGCCCCCTGGCCCGCGTGCCGGTGCGCCCGTCCGACATCGTGCTCTAACGCCTGCCTCACTCCTCCGAAGACTCGTCGTTCGGCGTGATCCCGCGCTCGGGCGGTCGGGCGCTCGACGCTTCGACCGCGGTAGGTTCCGGAGCATGGCGACCGAGCGCGAGATCATGACGTGGGACGACTTCGGCGTGGCCTCCCGGGAGACCGCCCAGATGGTCGCCGACGACGGCTACGAGCCCGACATGATCCTGGCCATCGCCCGCGGAGGGCTGCTGATCGGTGGGGCGCTCGGCTACGCGCTCTCGGTGAAGAACGTGTACACGATGAACGTCGAGTTCTACACGGGTGTCGACGAGCGGCTGGAGGTGCCCCGCATCCTCCCGCCGGCGCCCGACTTCGTCGACCTCCACGATGCCCGCATCCTGATCGCCGACGATGTCGCCGATACCGGGCACACGCTGCGCAGCGTGCAGCAGTTCTCGGAGGGCAAGGTGGCCGAGGTGCGCACGCTCGTGCTCTACGAGAAGCCGCAGTCGGTGGTGCGCTGCGACTACGTGTGGAAGCGCACCGACCTGTGGATCAACTTCCCGTGGAGCGACAAGGACCCCGTGGCCAAGCGGGCCTGGGCGGTCAAGGACGCCTGACCGCTCCCTCCGGCGGGGCGGGTCAGCGCGTCGGGGCGGCGGGTTGCAGCTTGGCTTGCAGGGCTTTGGGCGGGACGACGCCGAGCAGGCGCCCCTCGCGCCAGACCGTGACGATCGGGTGCAGCGGGTTGAGCTTCGGCAGCACGGACACGAGGTCGTCGTCCGGATCGGCCTTGGCCAGCCGGCTGAACGGGGTCATCAGCGACGTCAGCATGACCCATGGACGCTGCTCCGCCGGCACCGCCCAGAGGTGATCCTCGAGCACCAGCCCGTCCAGCGTGCCGTCCACCCCGCGCACGGCGACGGCGCCGGCCCCACCCAGCCGGGAGCGCTGCCAGATCATCGAATCGGCGTCCATGTCGGTGCTGGTCTCGGCCACCCCGAACCACGTGACGTCGCCGACCTTGACACCGTCGAGACGCTCGCCGACGCCGGCCATCGAGATCTCGGCCCGTGCGTTCACGGCGATGAAGAAGCCGGTGATCGCCAGCAGCAGTCCGGGACCGCCGTTGAACGCCAGTGACACGCCGAAGGCGGCGAGGCCCCAGCCGATCACACGCCCCGCCTGCCCGGCCTCGCGCATCGCCCGGTACCGGTTGCCGTGGCGGCCCCAGCGGATCGCCCGCACGACCCGACCGCCGTCGAGCGGTGACCCGGGCAGCATGTTGAACACGGCCAGGAAGCCGTTGACGACGCCGAGCCAAGCCAGCACGTCGACGACCCCCACCGGTCCGTCGTTCCAATGGAGCAGGAGGGCAACACCGTAGGAGACGACGCCGATCGCCAAGCTGGTCAGCGGTCCGGCGGCGGCGATCCAGCCCTCCGCTCTGGGCGTGCGCGGCTCCTGCTCGAGACGAGCGACACCGCCGAGCGCCCACAGGTCGATCGACGTGGTCCCGACGCCGTAATGGCGGGCGACGAAGGCGTGGGCCAGCTCGTGCGCCAGGATCGAGGCGAAGAACAAGACCACGCCGACGGTCGCCGCGGTCGGACCGAGATCCCCAGCGAGACCGAGCGCCAGCACCACGGCGATGACGATCGCGCTCCAGTGGATCCTGAGCGCGGCGCCGGCGAGCCGGCCGATGGGGATGGATCCACTGATCATCGTGAGGTCGGGATCCAGGCTACCGGCGGGGGACTACCGTCGGTCGTCGTGACGTCGTCGCGGTCACTCGTCGAGCTGCGGGCGCCGGAGGTCGTCGAGCGGCTCGGACCGCGCAGCATCATCGTCCAGCCGCTGGGCGCCGTCGAGCAGCACGGGCCGCACCTCCCGTTGCACACCGACCTGCTGATCGCCGACCGTGTGGGCACTGCCGCGGTCGAGCGCATCGGGGCCGAGATCGATGCCTGGCTGCTGCCGGCGATGGCCTACACGAAGTCGAACGAGCACGCCTGGGCCCCCGGGACGGTGTGGCTGTCACCGTCGACGATGCTGGCGGTGCTCGACGACCTCGGCCGGAGCGTCGCCATGACTCCCGCCCGGCGGCTCGTCTTCCTCAACGGTCACGGCGGCAACACGGCGCTGGTCAACGTCGCCAACCGCGAGCTCCGGCTGCGCCACGGGCTGACGACCTTCCTCGCCCATCCCGGGTTGCCACCGGACCACGGCGGCTCGTCGCCGCCCGGCGAGCTGGGGATGGGGGTCCACGGCGGCACCGACGAGACGTCGCTGATGCTCCACCTCGCCCCGCAGCTCGTCGACATGACCGCCGCGGCACGGCGCGTGCCCGAGCACCTCACGGCGAACCGCTTCGTGCGCTTCGGCGGGGCGGTGTCGTTCGGCTGGCTCTCCAACGACTTCGACGACGACGGCGTCATCGGCGACCCGACGGCGGCCACGGCGGAACGGGGCGCCGAGCTGTTCGACGGAGCTGTCGACGCGTTCTGCGCGGCGCTGCGAGAGATCGCTGTCTTCCAGTACCGGACTACCCACCTTGACGTTTCCGCCAGCTAGGGACGAGCTGCGCGTCGACGGAGCGCGCCTGTGGGATCGCCTCGTCGAGCTCGGGGAGATCGGCGCCATCAAGGGACCCGACGGTGAGGAGGGATGTGCGCGGCTGGCCCTCACGGACGCCGACCGCCAGGGGCGCGATCTCGTCGTCGGGTGGATGGGCGACCTCGGCCTGCAGATCACTATCGACGGCATCGGCAACGTCGTCGCCACCCGCGCCGGCACGGACCCGACGGCAGCTCCCGTCATGACGGGATCGCACATCGACACCGTCGCCACCGGCGGGCGCTTCGACGGCAACCTCGGCGTCCTCGCCGGGTTGGAGGTCCTCGAGACGCTCGAACAGCACGCCGTGCCGACGACCCACCCCATCGCCGTCGCCTTCTTCACGGACGAGGAGGGCGCCCGCTTCGCCCCGGACATGCTGGGCAGCCTCGTCTACGCCGGCGGCCTGGCGCTCGAAGAGGCGCTCGACGTGATCGCCGTCGACGACGGTGCCCGGCTCGGCGACGAGTTGGCCCGCATCGGCTACGCCGGCCCGTGGCCGTGCCCGGCGGCCGTCGCACCGCACGCCTACATCGAGCTGCACATCGAGCAGGGTCCGATCCTCGAGGACGAGGGGATCACGATCGGCGTTGTCGAGGGCGTGCAGGGCATCTCGTGGACGGAGCTGGTGATCTCCGGTTGGTCGGCGCATGCCGGCACGACCCCGATGCACTTGCGGCGCGACGCCGGGTACGTCGCCGCCGAGATCACCACGTTCGTGCGCCGCCTGGCCCTCGAGCTCGGCGCCGCCCAGGTCGCCACCGTCGGACGTCTCGAAGTGCGGCCCGATCTCGTCAACGTCATCCCCAACGGGGCCACCCTGTCCATCGATCTGCGCAACACGGACGACGACATCCTGCGTCGCGCCGAGGCCGCCCTCGCCGCCGAAGTCGACCGGTTGGCGGCCGCCGAAGGCGTCACGGTGGCGTCTCGTTCGCTGGCCCGGTTCGAGCCGGTCGACTTCGATCCCGCCATGGTCGACCTCGTCGAGGACACGGCGCGGCGGCTGGGTCACTCGACCCGGCGGATGCCGAGCGGTGCTGGCCACGATGCCCAGATGCTGGCCCGCATCTGCCCGGCGGGGATGATCTTCACGCCCAGCGTGAACGGGCTCTCGCACAACATCGCCGAGCACACCCATCCCGCCGACGTCACCGCTGGGGCCGACATCCTCCTGCAGACCCTCCTCACCTTGGCCGGCTGAGCAGGCGACCCCCACGGATCACGACACGGTCGGCAGGCGCGATGGCGATCGCCTCGCGCAACGAGCCCGCCGGAACGGCCAGCAGGTCGGCCGGGGCGCCTGGCGCGACGACGGCGGCTGGCAGGCCGACGGCCCGTCGTGCATCGTCGGTGACGGCGGCCCACGCCTCGGCAGGGGAGGCGTGCGTGGTCATGATCATCAACGCCGCCGTCTCGAACGGGCACGCCCTGCCGAGCGGGTTGAAGGGATCCTGCAAGTTGTCGGCGCCGGCGGCGACGACGACGCCAGCCGCCCGCAGCGCACCGACGGCGGTCAGGCCTCGAGGCATCGCCTGCTGGTGGTCACGTCCCTGCAGGTAGAGGTTCGTCGACGGCAGCGCGACGACGGCGATGCCGGCCGCCGCCACCGCCTCGGCCACCTCCCGCTGGCGGGCCGTCGACTGCATCCCGAGGCTGACGCAGTGGCTCGCCGTCACGGCGTGCTCGAAGCCCGTGCCGGCGACGACGGCGGCCAGCTCGGACAGGCCGTCGACCGAGGCATCGAGCGTCTCGTCCGTGTGCAGGTCGACACCGACCCCGTGGTCGGCGGCGATCTCCAGCAGGACCTCCGTCGCTGCCCGCGCACCGGCCGGCTCGAGGTGGGGGCACCCGCCGACGAGATCGGCTCCGGCGGCCAGCGCGTCGACGAGGAGGGCCCGCTGGCCGGCCCCGTCGATGCCGGCCACGGGCCAGCCGCACAGGGCGACGATCTGCACGTCGATCAGCTCCGCCACCCGCCGCCGCACGTCGTCGAGGGCCACGACGCTGCGCAGACCGTGGTCGCTCGTCGTGTCGGCGTGCGTGCGCACCGCGGTGAAGCCGTTGGCCGCCATCAAGCGGGCCGCCCGTTCGGCGCGCTCCGCCGTTTCCTCCACGCTGAGCGACGGCCGGGCGGCGACCATCGCGTCGATGGCGCCGAACAGGTCACCGGTCTGGTTGGTCAACCGCTCGGCCAGGAACGCCTTGTCGAGGTGGGCGTGGACCTCCACCGGTGCCGGGCCGAGGATGTGGCCACGCAGGTCGACGATCTCGTCGCCGTCGGCCGCGCTGCCCACGTCGACGACGGCCTCGATGTGCCCGTCGCGCAGCCGCACATCTGCGACCTGTCCGTCGAGCAGCGTCGCTTCACGCAGCACCAGGTCTGCCATCGCGTCGAAGCTAGCGAGTTGCGTCGGCGGGCCTCTCGGCAGCGGCAGGAACCGATGCTCAGCAGCCAGACGAGGTTGGCGGCGATGGCCGGTCCACCGAACGTCTCTTCATCCGACGGCCGATCCTTGGCAGGTCGGGCACCAGTAGAGCTTGCGGGCCGCCAGGTGGCTCATGACGATCGGCGTCCCGTCGATCCGGCATGGCAGGCCGGTGCGGCGGTACACGTAGTGGGCGTCCTCACCGCGCACCGGTCCCGATCGGCGGTCGCGATCGGCGGGCTCCGTTGTGATGATGCGACCCGAACGGAACCCGGCGCGCATCAGCGTCACGAGGTCGGACCACAGGAGGGCCCACGTGGCCGCGTCCACTGCCTGGCCCGGGAGGTACGGGTCGAGGCGGTGCCGGAACAGGACCTCGGCCCGATAGACGTTGCCGACGCCGGCGACGACACGCTGGTCCATCAGCAACCCGGCGACCGGTGCCTTGCTCCGCCGGATCCGCTCGAAGGCGGGCTGGCCGTCCGTGCCGCGGCGCAGCGGGTCGGGACCCAGGCGGGCCAGCACGGCGTCGACCTCGGAAGGACCGAGCAGCTCGCAGGCGGTCGGTCCACGCAGGTCGCTCCAGCCCGAGTCGGCGACCCAGCGCATCCTGACCGCGCCGCGCGGTTCGGGCGGGTCACCCGGGCCGGCGGCGTACTTGCCGAACAGGCCGAGGTGGACGTGGACGATGCGGTCGCCGAAGGCGGCGAAGAGGTGCTTGCCGTGCGCCGTGACGTCGTCGAGCACTCGGCCGTCGACGAGCGCGGCGCCGGAGAACCGCCCCTGCGGGCTCGTGACGTGGACCGGGAGCCCGGCGAACTGGCGTCGCTGGGCGCGCGCCAGACGATGCAGCGTGTGCCCTTCCGGCATCAGATCCCTGCCGCGCTGCCGATCCTCGCCCGCGGGTCCGCGGCGGCGGCGAACACCCCGTCGCGCTCGACGGTGATCACGTTGGCGTGCCCGAACCCGGAGTCGAACGGCGGGGCGACGTCGACGTTGTGGCCCCGCTCGATCAACCCCGTGCGCCATTCCGCCGGCGCGTGACCCTCGACGACGACCGTCGGCGGCTCGCCGCTCGTCCACGTGTCGAACCCAGTCGCCGGCCCGCGCAGCGCCCAGCGGCCGGACGCCACGGTCGTCGCCGCGCTCTGGCGATGCCCGAACAGGCGGCTCGCCAGCTGCAGCATGATCTGCGGCTGGGCGTCGCCGCCCATCGTGCCGAACGCCGCCAGCAGGTCGCCGCCCTTGGTGGCCATCGCCGGGCACAGCGTGTGCGGCGGCCGGCGGCGCGGCCCGTACTCGGCGAGGTGGCCGCTGCGCAGGTTGAAGCCGAGGCCGCGGTTGTGCAGGTTGATGCCCGTCGTCGGCTCGACGAGCCACGAGCCGAAGCCTGACGCGTTGGACTGGCTGAGGCTGACGGCCATCCCCGACTCGTCGGCGGTGCACACATAGGTGGTGTCGCCGGCGCCGGCCGACACGGGCCGCCGCCCGGCCCGCTGGCGGTCGACGAGGGGAACGCGGGTGGCGATCGTTTCGACGAGGGCGTCGCCGTCGGCGGCCTCGTGGAGGACGTCGGGTCGGTCGAAGGCGGCGGTGGCGGCGACCTCGATGAGGAGGTGCGGCCACGTCGGGTCGTCCGGGTCGTCGGGCAGTTCCACTTGGTCGGCCAGCCGCGCCCCGCCGAGCGTCAGGTAGCCCTGCGTGTTGGGTGCCGTCGTGGCCAGCTCGACCCCGAGGGCCTCCGTCCGTAGCGGAGCCACCCAGTCGGCGTGGATCGTCGCCAGGTCGTCGGGGGTGAACATCCCGCCGCCGAGCTCCAGGAGACCTTCACCGAACGCGCCCTGGTAGAACGCGTCGCGGCCGCCGCGGACGATGGCCTGCAGCGTCAGCGCGACGCCCGGCCGACGGACGGGGGCACCGGGGCGGGTGGCCTGGGCGGTCAGCTCGACGAGGTTGCGGCGGGCGTCGTCGTCGACGAGGTGCAGCGAGCCGACGAGCAGCGGGCTGGCCGGGAACCCGCTGGCGGCAAGGCGGATCGCCGGCGCCAGCACCTTGGCCAGCTCGAGCCGACCGAACCGGCTGTGCAGCGCCAGCCAGCCGTCGACGCAGCCGGGGACCGTCACGCTGCGGATGTCATGTCTGAACGGCATCACGAGGAGTCGTTCCGCACGGAGCGCGTCGGGGTCGGCTCCGGTTCCAGATCGCCCGCTGGCGTTGAGCCCGACGATGTCCCCGCTCGGCGAGCGGACGAGTGCCAGCAGATCGCCACCCATGCCGCACATGTGGGGCGCCGTGACGGCGATCGCCGCGTTGGCCGCGACGGCGGCGTCGGCGGCATTGCCGCCGATGGTGAACGCCGCCATCGCCGCTTGCGTCGCCAGCTGGTCGGCGGATGCGGCGACGGCGCGCAGCGCCCGCACCGACCCGGACGGCACGCTGACGGTCATCGCCGCCGAACCGTAACGTGTCGTGATCGGAGCCCGGACGAACCGCGCCGTGGTCCGGCGATGACCGCGGAACAGGCATCGGCCAGCGCGGACCGGCCGTCGTGGCGATGGCGGTCGGCGCCGGCCTCACCGTGGTCGGATCGCTGCTGCCATGGGTGCGCACCGGAGGAAGGCGTCGCCACAGCTATGACCTGTTGGCGCTCGTCGAGCGCCTCGGCTTCGCCACCGACGGCATCGCCGCAGCGGCGCTGCGCTGGTGGCCGCTCGTGCCGCTACTGGCGGTCGGCGCCGTCGTGGCCGCGTGGTGGGGGTGGCCCCGGGCAGGGGGCGTGCTCGGTGTCGTCGCCGCGCTGTACGCCGGCGGGACGGCCGTGGCGGTGGCGCGGGCGCCTGCCGGTCGCCTCGTCGACATCCAGCTCGGCCCGTTCGTGACGATCGCGGGGGCGCTGGCGTTGCTCGGTGGCTCGATCGCGGCGATCGCCGAGGGTGCGCGGGCGGCTGTCAGGCGGTGACCCGCAGCGCTGCCTTGAGCCGGTCGATGTCGGCAGCCCCGAAGACCACGCGGTTGCGCGTGGCGACGTAGACGAGGTCGAGATCGACGCCCGCCTCGGCGACGTCGCGAGCGAGGTCGGCCAGCACGCCGGGGCGGTCGTCGACCTCGACGACGACGACCTCCCGCTCGCGCGTGACGGCCAGCTGGGCGATCGCCAGGGCGTGCTTGGCGGCGTCCGCATGGGGCACGAGGATGTGCAGCTCGGCCCGCTCCGCTGGCCCGACGCACGTGGCCGCCGCGATGTTGACGCCGGCATCGCTGATCGCCCTGGCCACCTGGGCCAGCGCGCCCGGCTCGTTGTCGATCTCGATCACCAGGTCCGTCGGCATGGCATCTCCTCGTGCGGCGGTGTGGCCCAGCATCCTCGCGCCACCCGGTCCTCGCAAGCGCCGGGATCTGGGATGATCACGCCGTGGCGGAAACGCGGATGGTGTCCCTCGGCTTCGGCAAGTTCGCCCGGGCCGACCGCATCTTCGCCCTGGAGCCGCTGCGCGGCGACGAGCGCGGTGACGGCCGGCGGACGCGCGTGTGGGTCGAGGGTGTCGCCGATCCCATCGTCGCCTCGCGTACCGAGCGCACGATCCTCCACGAGATGGGTCAGAGCGCAGCGGCCCAGACACCGATCGTCGACGACGCGCTCGATCTGGCCGAACGGCTCGTGGCCGCGGCGGACGCCGGGCGGGTCGATCTCGGCGACCTCGGGCGGCGGGCAAGGCGCCTGCTCGCCTCGACGACCGACGAGTGAGCCGGCGGGCTGAGGATCTGGGCGCAGAAGTTTTCAGCTGTCGCGAAAATCGCTGCCCAGATCGTCCGCTGGGAAGGATCGCGCCCAGATGTTCGCGGCGCGACGGTCAGACCCACTGACCGCGGTCGAGGAGGACCTCTCGGAGGACGGCGGGGCGGTCGGTCATGATCCCGTCGACGCCGAGGTCGAGCAGCCGGCGCATCTCGGCGGGGTCGTCGACGGTCCACACATGGACGGCCAGCCCGCGGGCATGCGCCCGGCGGATGAACCGGCGGGTGACGATCTGCACGCCGCGCTGGCGCACCGGGACCTGGGCGGCGAGCGGTCCGCGCGGCGTCCACCCGAGGAACCGCAGCGCGCCGACCTCGGCGATGCCGGCGTTCGTGCAGAGGCGCGGGCCGAGGCGGCGGCGCAACCGTTGCAGGCGACGGTCACGGAACGAGCCGATGAGCACCCGGTCGATGGCGTTGCTGCGCTCCACGAACTCGGCGAGCGGCTCGAGCGCCGCATCGTGCTTGCAGTCGACGTTGATGCGCGCCTCCGGGAACGACGTCGAACAGCTCGTCCAGGCGGGGGATCGGCTCGAGCCCGGCGACCCGGGCGGTGGCCACCTCGCGCCACGGCAGTTCGGAGATCCGCCCAGGCCGCCCACACGTGCGAGCTGAGGTCGTCGTCGTGGAAGGCGACGACGACCCCGTCGGCCGTGACATGGGCGTCCGTCTCGAGGTACCGGAAGCCGAGGTCGACGGCGCCTTGGAATGCCGGCAGCGTGTTCTCGGGGGCGTCGCCCGCACCGCCGCGGTGGGCCAGAGCGATCGGTCCCGGCCATTCCAGGTACGGGTGTCGCGGCCGTGTCGTCACGCCCATGGCCCGCAGTATGGTCGCCCCGTGAGTTCCAGTTCGTACCCTTCCGCTCGCCGGCACGCGCTTCACCGGCGGCGAGTCGAGCGGCGTCACCTCGCCGTACGACGGTCGCGAGATCGGTCGTGTGCCGGTCTGCGGCCCTGACGATGTCGATCGGGCGGTGGCGTCGGCCAAGGCCGCACTGGCCGGCGGTCCGCTGCCGACGTGGCAGCGGGCGGCCGTCCTCGACACCGCCGCCCGCCTGCTGGCCGAGCGCCGCGACCACTTCGCCGAGATCATCGCCGCTGAGGCGGCCAAGCCGATCAAGACGGCACGCGTCGAGGCGGAGCGGGCCGTCGGCACGATCCAGTTCGCCGCCGCCGAGGCGCGCACGCTCGGCGGCGACGTCGTCCCGCTCGATGCCATCCCGAGCGGGGTCGGCAAGGTCGGCTTCACGATGCGCGTGCCGATCGGGGTCGTCGGGGCGATCAGCCCGTTCAACTTCCCGCTCAACCTCGTCGCCCACAAGGTGGCGCCGGCGATCGCCGCCGGGTGCCCGGTCGTGCTGAAGCCGGCCAGCCAGACGCCGTTCAGCGCGATCGCGCTGGCCGAGCTGCTGATCGACGACTGCGGGCTGCCGCCGGAGTGGTTGCACGTCGTCACCGGCGGGGGCTCGACCGTCGGCAACGCCATCGTCGATCACCCGGACATCGCGATGATCACGTTCACCGGGTCACCCGAAGTCGGATGGGGGATCCGCGGTCGCGCGGCGCGCAAGAAGGTCGGGCTCGAGCTCGGCAACAACGCGCCGGTGATCATCGAACGCGACAGCGACTGGCCGACGGCGGCGGCGAAGATCAAGGTCGGCGGCTACGCCCACGCCGGTCAGAGCTGCATCTCGACGCAACGCGTCCTCGTCGAGCACGACATCCGCGACGAGTTCCTCGATCGGCTCGTCAAGGAGGTGTCGTCGCTGGTCGTCGGCGACCCGATGGACGACGCCACGGACGTGTCGGCGCTGATCTCGGCCAAGGAGCGTGAACGTGTCTCGTCCTGGATCGACGAAGCGGTGGCCCAGGGGGCGAAGGTGGTCGTCGGCGGCGACGTCGACGACGCCGGCGTGCTGGCACCGACGATCCTGTCCGACGTCACGCCGGAGATGAAGGTCTGCTCGCAGGAGGTCTTCGGACCGGTCGTCGCCGTGGCGTCGTACGACGGCCTGGATGACGCGTTGCGGCTGGCCAACGACACCCGCTACGGGCTGCAGGCGGCGATCTTCACGAACAACGTGGGCCATGCGATGCAGGCGTTCCAGACGCTCGACTTCGGCGGCGTGCTCGTCAACGAGGTGCCGACGTGGCGCGCCGACCAGCAGCCGTATGGCGGCGTTCGCGACAGCGGGAACACCCGCGAGGGCCCGCACTACGCGGTGCGGGAGATGACCGAGTTGCGGATGATCGTCCTCTCGCCGTGAACCACGTCGGAACGGGTCGAGGTCGAGGTCGCTGACGATGCGCTGGGGGGTCATCGGGGCGACCTCGCGGATCCACCGCCAGCGACTCCGCCCGGCCTTCGATCTCTCGGGCCAGCGCATCGTCGCCGAGGCGTCGCGCCGCGGCGACGATCCCGCTCCGTACATGGACGTGCTCGGCGACGCCAACGTCGATGCCGTCTACGTCCCACTGCCGACCGGTCTGCACGCGGTGTGGGTCCGGCGGGCCCTGGAGAGCGGCAAGCACGTGCTGTGCGAGAAGCCGTTGACGATGTCGGGCGCCGACACCGAGCAGCTCTACGGCCTCGCTGCGCAGTGCGAGCGCTGGCTCTCGGAGGCCTTCGTCTGGCCGCACCACCCACGGGCGCATCGGCTGCGCCAGCTCGTGGCGGCCGGTGAGCTCGGCCGCCTGATCGCCCACGACGCGACGTGCACGTTCGTCCTCGACCGCCCGGCCGACCACCGGTTCACGGCGCTCGGCGGTGGGGTCCTGTTCGACGTCGGCATCTACTGCCTGGGGCCCGCTCTGGCGCTGTCCCAGCAGGACGTCGGCGCGGTCGCCGCGACGGCCGTGCGCAGCGCGGCCGGCGTCGACGTGTCGATGAGCGGATGGGTCGAGCTGGGCATCGGCACCGGGGCGTCGTTCGCCGTGTCGTTCGAGGCGCCGATGTGCCGCCGGCAGGTCGTCGTCGGCACCGAGGGCATCGTGGACATCGACAACCACTTCCCAGGACCCGAACGCCAGGGGGTGATCAGCATCCTGCGCCCCGACGGCACCCGCGAGGATGTCTCCCACGCCGGTGCCAACGCCTACGAGCGGATGGTCAGCGTGTTCCCGGCGGAAGCGGCCGGCGAGGTCCCCCCGGCCTGGTCCCCGACCGACTCCATCCGCCTCGCCCACCTCACGGACCGCCTCCACCGGGCCAGCACCGATTCTGACGACGGTTGACCGCGTCAGCGCGGTCAACGTCTCCTGAGAATCGCGACACGCGATCGCTACGGTCGCACAGCGTGGCAGAGGCCTGGTGGCGCGGGCCGCTCCGCGCGCTGATCGACGGGCGGCCGGTGATCCTCGCCGGTGGTCCGGCGGCGCTGTGGACGCCGATCGTCCCCGTGGTGGGCGAGCTCGGCGCCGAGGACATGCTCGTCGTCGCCACCGAGGGCACGGGCGCGGGACCGCAGCCGGAGGCGCGGACGGTGATCGTCGACGTGCCACAGGCCCACGACGGGACGATGGCCCGGCTGCGGGCGGGCCTCGCCGCGCTCGCCGATCCACCCTCGACGATCGTCGCCGCTGTGGAAGAGTTCGACCCTGACCGCCGGGCCATCGTGTTCGGCATCTTCCTCGTCGAGACCCCGACGCTCGTCGGCCGTCCAATCGTCGCCCACCGCCGCCCCGAGTGGGTGGCGCTGGAGGACAAGACCGTCGTCGACGCCCTGCTCGACCGGGCCGGCGTGCGGCGGGCGCCGTCGGTCGTCGTCCCCGTCGCCGCGGGCCACCGACGAATGGCGGGCGCTCGACGAGGGTCACGGGACCGTATGGGCCGGCGACTCGCGCGACGGCTACCACGGCGGCGGGACGCTGACGCGCTGGGTCACCGACGACGCCGAGTCCGACGCGGTGACGGCGGCGTTCGGCGCCGCAGTGCGACACCGTGCGGATCATGCCGTTCCTCGACGGCGTCGCCACGTCCGTGCACGGCATCGTGCTGCCCGACGGCATCGCCGCGCTGCGGCCGGTCGAGCTCGTGACGCTGCGCCAGGGCCACGCCCTGCGCTACTCGGGATGCGCCACGTTCTGGGATCCGCCCGCGGCGGTGCGCGAGGAGATGCGCGAGGCGGCGCGGCGAGTCGGCGGGCGGTTGCGCGACGAGGTCGGCTTCCGGGGGGCGTTCACGCTCGATGGTGTGGCGACCGCCGACGGCTTCCGGCCGACCGAGCTGAACCCGCGCTTCGGGGCCGGCCTCGGTGTCATCACACGCGGGCTCGAGGGTCTGCCGTTGACGCTCGTGCTCGACCTGCGTCGTGGCCGGTCGCGACATCGGGATCGCCGCCGCCGACCTGGAGCGGGAGATCCTCGCCGAAGCCGACGCCCGCCGCAGCGGTGGTGCGTGGCAGCTGCACGTCCCGTCGCCCGTCGAGCTGGCGGGTCGCGACGCCTGCTACGACCGACGGCGAGTGGCACTGGGCGGAGCCCGGCGAGCCGGCCGGTGGCCGCGTCGTCGCCAAGAGCGGCTTCGTCCGCGTCCTGTTCGACCCCGACCGCACTCCGGTCGGCCCCAGCGTCGGCGAGCGGTGCGTGGCCTTCTGGCGGTTCACCGACGCCGACGCTCGGGACGGCGATCGGCCCGCTGGAGGCCCCGACGGACGTCGCTAGATCCAGTACTCGTCCTTGAGCAGGCGCTTGTACAGCTTGCCGGTCGGGTGCCGGGGGAGCACGGGGCGGAAGTCGACGGAGCGGGGGCACTTCACGTCGGCCAGCTGCGTGCGGCAGAAGCGGATCAGCTCGGCGGCCAGCGCATCGGCCTCGTCGTCGTCGACCGGCATCTCGGCCGGTTGGACGACTGCCTTGACCTCCTCGCCGAACTCCTCGTTGGGCACGCCGAAGACGGCGACGTCGATCACCTTGGGATGGGTGACGAGGACGTTCTCGGCCTCCTGCGGGTAGACGTTCACGCCGCCCGAGATGATCATGTACGCCTTGCGGTCGGTCAGGAACAGGAAGCCGTCGCTGTCGAGGTAGCCGACGTCGCCCAGCGTGGTCCAGCCCTTGGGATGACGTGACGAGCGGGTCTTGTCCGGGTCGTTGTGGTACTCGAACTCGAGGCCACCCTCGAAGTAGATCGTCCCACTCTCGCCCTGCGGCAGCTCCGCACCGTCGTCGTCGCAGATGTGCACGGTGCAGTTCAACGGGAACCCGACGGTGCCGGGGTGGGCCAACCATTGCTCGCTGTTGCAGTACACGAAGCCGTTGCCTTCGGTGCCGGCGTAGTACTCGTGGATGACCGGACCGAACCACTCGATCATCTGTTGCTTGACCGGGACCGGGCACGGCGCCGCGGCGTGGATGACGCACCGCAGCGACGACACGTCGTAGCGCGATCGGACGTCCTCCGGCAGCTTGAGCAGGCGCACGAACATCGTCGGGACGACCTGCGTGACGGTGATCCGACGACGGTCGATCAGCCGCAGGAACTCCTCGGCGTCGAAGTGCTCCATCACGACCACCGTGGCGCCGAGGCCGTTGGCGCTCATGCAGAACCGCAACGGCGCGGCGTGGTAGAGCGGCGCCGGCGACAAGTAGACGTCGTCTTCGGTGACGCCGAAGAGCAGCTTCAGCAAGCCGAGCACGGGGCCGCCCGTGGTCTCCAGCGGCTCGGGCAGGAACCTGCGGGCCACGCCCTTGGGCAGCCCGGTCGTACCGGACGAGTAGAGCATGTCCTGGCCGGCGACACGGTCCGACAGCGGTTCCCCGGTCTGGCCGGCGACGGCCTCCTCGTACGACGAGTAGCCGTCGATGACCCCGTCGAGCATCAGCCAGGTCGTCGCGCCCGGCGCTGCAGCGAGCACGTCGGCCGCCTGCTCGGCCTTGTACGACGACGTGATGAAGACCTTGGCCTCGCAGTCGCGGACGATGTACGAGAGCTCACCGCTGGTCAGTCGCGACGACGCCGCCGTGTAGATGGCGCCGGCGTAGTGGCATCCCCAGGCCACCTCGAGGTAGCGCGGGTGGTTCTCCATGCAGAAGGCCACGTGGTCGCCAGGGTGCACGCCGGCGGCCCGCAGCAGGCGGGACAGCCGGTTGGCGGCGGCGTCGAGCTCGGCGAACGTCTGCACGGCACCCGTCGACGCCATGATCACTGCCGGCTTGTCGGGCGTCGTGGTCACGTAGGCACCGGGGTACATGCGGCGCAAGGTATCCGAGGTTGGCGGGATGCCTCGATGCGACGGGCAGGCCCCAGTGGCAGCGGTACAACGGCGAGCCGGTACCTTGCACGCATGACCGTCATCGATCAAGCAGCGGCGACCGACGAACAGCAGGTCGACGCGCTGCTCGACGAGCTCCTGGAGACGTACCCGCCGCGCTCGACCGACCCCAAGGTGTTCCTCGGCCAGCAGTTCGATCGGGGCCTGGCATGGCTCCACTTCCCGGTCGGCCACGGTGGGTTGGGGATCGCCCCGAGGCTGCAAAAGGTCGTCAACGACCGGATCGCCGCCGCCGGCGGGCCGAACTCCGCCTACCGCAACCCGATCGGCTACGGGATGTGCGGCCCGACGCTGGCGGTGTGGGGGACCGAGGAGCAGCAGCGGCGCTACCTGCGCCCGATGTTCACCGGCGAGGAGATCTGGTGCCAGCTCTTCTCCGAGCCCGGCTCCGGATCGGACTTCGCCGGCTTGTCGGCACGCGGCGTGAAGGACGGCGACGAGTGGATCACCAACGGCCAGAAGGTCTGGACGACGGTGGCCCATCTCTCCAAATGGGGCCTGCTCGTCGTGCGCACCGACCCGGAGGCCGTCAAGCACGCCGGGCTCACGGCGTTCGTCGTCGACATGGAGGCGCCGGGCGTCGAGGTCAAGCCGTTGCGGCAGATCACGGGCGAGGCCGAGTTCAACGAGGTGTTCTTCAACGACGTCAGGATCCCGGACTCGGCGATGCTCGGCAAGCCCGGTGACGGCTGGCGGGTGTCCTTGACGACGCTGATGAACGAGCGTGTGTCGATCGGGGGGACGATCCCGCCGAAGGGTTCGGGGGTCATCGCCGCCCTGCTCAAGGTCTGGAAGGACCTGCCGGCCGAGCGCCAGGATGGGGCGACGCGCGACGCGGTCATGAAGCTGTGGTCGCGAGCCGAGGTGCTGCGGTTGACCAACATCCGGGCCAACGCCGCACGGAAGATGGGCGACCCGGGGCCCGAGGGCTCGATCGGCAAGGCGGCGTCGGCGGACCTCAACAAGGACGTCCACGACAAGGTCATGGACCTGCTCGGAGCCGAGGGCATGTTGTACGGCAGCTACGAGATGGTCCGCCCAGAGATCGTGATGGGGGACCAGACCCCGCAGAAGGCGTTCCTGCGCAGCCGGGCCAACTCGATCGAGGGCGGGACCACTGAGGTGATGAAGAACATCCTCGGCGAGCGTGTCCTCGGCCTGCCCGGTGACGTCCGCGTCGACCGCGACATCCCGTGGAGCGAGGTCCCCCGCAACTAGCCCGACATCGACCGCTTCAGGCACCGGAGGCGTTCCGTCCCGGAGGGCGCAAAGGCCCTGTCGCAAGCCTCGGTAGTCAGGGCGCCGTGGTCAGGGAGGCGAGGACGTCGCTGGCGTTGAGTGCGCGGTCGTCGGCGGGCGGGCGGCCGGTGAGCGAGCCGCCGAGGGCGATCGTCGCCGCCACGTCGATCGCCGTCTGCAGCTCGCGGAGGTTGCGCGGCGGCGGGAAGTACTCGTCCTCCTCGGTCACCCGGACCACCTCCACGCCGTCACGCGGGGCGAGCAGTGCGATGACCTCCTCGACGAGCTCGTTGGGGGCGGAGGCGCCGGCGGTGAGGCCGACGATGCGGGCGCCGTCGAGCAGGGCGGCGGAGATCTCGCCCGCCGCGTTGACCCGCTCGACGTGCGCGCAGCCGGCCTCCCGCCCCAGCTTCTCGAGAGCCCGCGTGTTCGACGAGTTGGCCGACCCGATCACGATCACCGCGTCGCACCGCGTGGCCAGCTCCATCAGGGCCGACTGGCGGTTCGTCGTGGCGAAGCACAGGTCGCTGCGCCCGGGCATCCAGACGTCCGGGAACCGCTCCCGCACCGCCACGGCGACGGCACCCCAGTCACGGTGGGACAGCGTCGTCTGGGCCAACAGGGCGACGGGCTCGTCGAACGGCGCCAGCGCGTCGACGTCGGCGACGCTCTCCACCCGCGAGATGGCGTCCGGGGCGACGGCCATCGTGCCGACGGCCTCCTCGTGGCCCTCGTGGCCGACGTAGACGATGCGGTAGCCCTTGCCGACCCGCACGCGCACCTCGTGGTGGACCTTGGTGACGAGCGGGCACACCGAGTCGACGACGTAGCTGCCACGGGCTCGGGCCGCGGCGACCACCTCCGGTGCCGAGCCGTGGGCCGACAGCATGATCGGACGGCCCTCCGGGACGTCCTCGATGCGGTCGACGAAGACGACACCCTGGCGCTCGAACCGCTCGACGATCAGCTTGTTGTGGACGATCTCGTGGTAGCAGTAGATCGGCGGTTGGAAGCTGCGGACCATCCACGCCAGCGCCTTGATGGCCATCTCCACCCCAGCGCAGAAGCCCCGCGGCTCGGCCAGGAGCACCCGTTCGATCGCCATGTCGGCGTCAGGCTATCCGTGGGCATACGACGCCGGCCGGGCGCCGAGCCCCCTGGTGTCGGGGCACCACGCCAATAGCCTGGGCCGGCCATGTCCGCCCGAGCCACCGCCCCTCGCGTCGTCGCCGTCACGCCCGGGTCTCCAGCCGACCTCGGCGGGCTCCGGGCCGGCGACGCGGTGCTGCGGATCAACGGCCGCGTCCCCCGCGACGTGATCGAGTGGCGCCTGTGGACCGACGAGGCCGACGTCGGCTTGGAGGTCGACCGCAGCGGGCTGGAGCTGGAGCTCGACATGCGCAAGTCCGCCGGCCAACCGCTCGGTGCCGAGGTGTCGAGCGCCGTGTTCGACCGTGTGCGGACGTGCGACAACCACTGCGAGTTCTGCTTCATCTACCAGCTGCCGAAGGGGATGCGCAGGAGCCTCTACCTGAAGGACGACGACTACCGGTTGAGCTTCCTGTACGGCAACTTCACCACGCTGACCCGCTTCACCGAGGCCGACCTCGAGCGCGTCGTCACGGAGCGCCTGTCGCCGTTGCACGTCAGCATCCACGCCACCCGCCCGGAGCTGCGGGCGCAGATGCTGCGCAACCCGCGTGGCGCCACGAGCCTGCGCTGGCTGCGCGCCCTGCTCGACCACGGCATCGACGTCAGGGGCCAGGTCGTCGTCTGCCCCGGCGTCAACGACGGTGACGTGCTCGACGACACGCTGTCCGGAGTCCTGGACGAGTACCCCGAGCTGTCCGCCCTCGCCGTCGTACCGCTCGGCATCTCCCGCTTCAACCCGGAGGCCGGCATGCGGCCGCACACGCCTGCCGAGGCGGCCGCCGTGGTCGACACCGTCGAGGACTGGCAGGACGTGTACTCGGCGGCCCTCGGACGGCGGCTCGTGCACGCTGCGGACGAGTACTACCTGTTGGCCGGCCGGCCGTTCCCCGACGCCGAGCGCTACGACGGGTTCGCCATGCACGAGGACGGCATCGGCATGGCCCGCACCTTCGAGCTCGAGTTCACCGGCGCCGCGGCCACGGCCACGGGGCCGCGGCGGGGCTTCTTCGCCGCCGTCGACGGCGGGCCGGCGGCCGGCGGCTGCCAGACCGGGGAGCACCTGCCGCCCAATCCCGCCGCCTACACCGGCCTGCGGGCGAGTGGCGGCGCCGCCCCCGTGACAATGCGGCCCGGCCGGCGGGCGCCCGTCGCCATCCTGTCCGGTGAGCTCGGGGCGCGCGTCGTCGGGCCGCTCGTCGCCGCGCTCGGCCGCGACGACGTGCGCATCGTGCCCGTGACCAACGAGTTCTTCGGCGGCAACACCGGCGTCACCGGGCTGATGACGGCGGCCGACCTGGGGCGCGTGCTGGCCACGCAGCCGGAGGGTCACCGCTACCTCCTGCCCGACGTCTGCCTGTCCGACGACGGGCGCTTCCTCGACGGCTGCACGATCGCCGACCTCCCGCGCCCGGTCGAGGTGGTGGCCACCGACGGGCTGGCCCTGCGAGCGGGAGCGAGTCTTCGAGCGAAGTCGGCTACAGTGTGACGCTCACGTGATCACCTCCCGGTCGTCGCCATCGTCGGGCGGCCCAACGTCGGCAAAAGCACGCTGTTCAACCGCATCCTGGGCGAGCAGGCGGCGATCGTCGAGGACCAGCCGGGCATCACCCGCGATCGCAAGGAGCTGGAGGGCGAGTGGCTCGGCCGGCCGTTCCGGGTCATCGACACCGGCGGGTGGAAGCCGAGCGGCAGCGACCTCGACGTGAAGGTCAGCCGGCAGGTCGAGGCCGCCGTCCTGGACGCCGACGTCGTCCTGTTCGTCGTCGACGCGTCGGTCGGCATGACCGACGAGGACGAGGCCATCGCCGACTGGCTGCGGCGCGGCTCGCGCACGGTGCTCGTCGTCGCCAACAAGGCCGACAACGACCGCCGGGAGGACGAGCGGTGGGAGTTCCTGGCGCTCGGCCTCGGTGAGCCGTACCCGATCAGCGCCCTGCACGGCCGCCGCGCCGGCGACCTGCTCGACGTCGTCGTCGAGCTCCTCCCGCCGCCGGCCACCGACGTGGCCGATGCGTCAGCCGACGCCCCGGCGACCCCACTGCAGGACGCACCCTGGACGCCGGATGAGCCACGCCCGCCGCGGGTGGCCATCGTCGGTCGGCCGAACGTCGGCAAGAGCACGCTCTTCAACCGCTTGGTGGGTGAGGATCGGTCGGTCGTCCACGACCTGCCCGGCACGACCCGCGACGCCATCGACACGCTCGTCGAGACCGAGGACGGGCCGATCGTGTTCGTCGACACCGCCGGCATGCGGCGGCGTTCGCGGATCGACGACTCGGCCGAGTACTACTCGCTGGTGCGCGCCCTGCGGGCCATCGACGACGCCGACATCGCATTGCTCGCTGATCGACGCCACGGAGGGCGTGACCGGGCAGGACCAGCGGCTGGCCGAGCGGGTGGACGCCGCCGGCTGCCCGATCCTCATCCTCCTCAACAAGTGGGAGCTGATCAGCGATCCCGAGGTGCGGCGGGCCGTGCTCGGGGAGCTGTCACGCAAGCTGGCCTTCGTGGGCGAGGCGCCGGTCCTGCGGATCTCGGCGCTCACCGGCAAGGGCGTTCACCGCTTGCGACCGGTCCTGCAGGACGCCATCACGCAGTATCACCGCCGCGTGCCGACACGTGACGTGAACCGGGTGCTGGCCGAGGCGCAGCAGCGCCAGCCGGCCGCCGGCGGCGCGAGGGTGCTCTACGCCGTGCAGGGAGCCAGCGATCCGCCGACGTTCACGTTGTTCGCCAACCGCCAGCTGGCACCGACCTACGTGCGATACCTGGAGCGCTCGATCCGCGAGGCCTTCGGGTTCGGGTCGACGCCGCTGAAGCTGCGCGTCCGCCGCCGGACCGGCTGAGGCAGTCGGCGATGCCGTGGTGTGACGACTGCTCGAAGTACTGGGCGCCCTCGGCGATGACGCCGGAAGGCACGTGCCCGACGTGTGGGCGGACCCTTGACGCGCCCGACCCCAGCGGCGAGGTGAGACGAAAAGGCGCCGTGGCACTTCAAGCTGCTGATCGTCGCCGCGGTGGCCTACCTCGGCTGGCGCTTCTTCCAGATCTTCTTCGGCTGATCCCGCGGCGTGTGCGGTTACGAGTCGGCGTGCGTGGCGAACGTGCCTTCCGGCCGCTGCCGAGCCCATCTGGGCGCGGATTGTTCCACCCGGCCATCTGGGCGCAGATTGTTGCGGTTTCCGGGACGATCGGCGCCCAGATCGAGCGTCGGCGCGGCGCCCACCGAGATCGGTGAGCGGAGCGGGCGGGTACCCGTGCGCCCGAGTCACCATTCTCGGCCGGGCCGACACGGCGCGGCACCGCTAGCATCGGCGCACGACAGAACGGGCTGTGGCGCAGCTTGGTTAGCGCGCTTGACTGGGGGTCAAGAGGTCGGGAGTTCAAATCTCCCCAGCCCGACGGGAAAGTCCAGGTCAGAGCCGGTGCGAAAAGCACCGGCTCTTTCGCTGTCAGGGCATGTATGCACGAGGTATGCAGCCGAGCACTACGATCGAGCACATGCAGTGGGTGCAGGTCGGCGAGCCGGAGGTGCATCGTCAACGGGGGAAGTGGGTGGTGCGGCAGGGTGGGTACGACCCCGCCACCGGCAAGCGCAAGGTCAGCCAGCTCGGCACATTCGACACCAAGCGAGCCGCGACCGCCCACCGCCGCGACGTCATCGAGGGCCGCGCCGGGACCGACACCGAGACGGTCGGGGAGTTCGTCCAGCACGTCTGGCTGCGCTCGAAAGACGGCCGGGTCGAGACCTCGACGTTCGACCAATACCGCTGGGCTGTGAACCACCACATCGTCCCGCTGATCGGCAAGGTCCGCCTGCGCGACCTCACGCCCGAGGTGGTCGATGGCTGGGTGGCGGCGCTGGTGGCGTCCGACGACAACGGCAAGCAGCGGCTCGGCGCAACGTCCGCGCGCACCGTGCGCAAGGTGCTGTCGATGGCGCTCGAGGAAGCCGTGCAGCGCGGACGATTGGGCCGCAACCCAGTTGGACTCACCCAGCCGCCGCGGCGCGATCGAACGCGACGGCAGCTCGGGTGGACCCTCGCCGAGGCTCGCCGCTTTCTCGCCGCGGTGGGCGATCACCGACTGGCGCCAGCCTTCCAGCTGTCGCTCGTCACCGGTCTCCGCCGGGGCGAGCTACTCGCCCTCCGCTGGAGCGACGTCGACCTCGTAGCCAACAACCTGACCGTGCACCAGCAGCTCGCCATCGAGCGTGGACACCCGGTGCTCAAGCAGCTCAAGACCGAACACGCCGATCGCGTCGTCACCTTCGGGCCGGCAACCGCCGGCATACTCGCCGGACACCGCGAGCGGCAGGAGGCCGAGCGGCGTCTCCTGCGGGTCGCTTGGGAGAACACCGGTCTGGTGTTCACCAATCCGGTCGGCGGCTGGCTCGACCCGAGCAACTTCGGCCGAGTCATGGATCGACTGATCGCCAGTGCCGGCGTGCCGCGCATCACCCCCAAGGGGCTGCGCCACACGGCCCAGTCCGTCGGTCGCGTGGTCGTCGGTGACGACAAGGTCATGCAGGAACGCCTCGGTCACGCCGACATCGGCGTCACCTTGAACACCTACACGCACACCGTCGACGAGCAGCACCGGACGGCGGGGGAGCGTCTCGACGCCGCCTTCTCGCCGTGACGCTCATCGCCCTCCGCGGCGAAGAGCCGCCCGACGACACGGTCGTCGTCATCCGTGGCGGCGAGAAGGGATTGACGGCCGAGACCCTGCGCCGAACCGCGACGGCGACCCAGCGCGAGTTCGGGTTCTATGGAGTCTCCGTCTTCTTGGCGCTCGACTTTGGGGTCGCCGAGCTGTGCGCCTCGACGGACTTCTTGCGCCGCTACTCGCAGATCCAGGAGTCGAGAGCAGGCCGCGTCCGTGCCGCGGGGTTTGCCCTGCTGGCGACCGAGGCGCGACCGCACTTCGACATCGTCCTGCCTGACCTCGACGATCACACGCTCGATCGGCTCCGTGCGTGCTTCGACGGCCCTCGACCGAACCCCGGCCGGTCGTAGACTGCGCTCATGGCCGGGCACGAGGCGCCTGCGTGGGATCTGTGGGTCGACTTCCACCGCGTTGATTCGGCCGGCCTGACGCACGCCCATGTCGACGACGCCACGGCTGGTGCGCACCTGGAGCAAGGTGGGTTCATCGTCGTGGGCGATGACGGCGCCGATCCAGGAGTGGCTGAGATCATCGAGGTGCGGAGCGACGGTGTCGTGCTCCTGCGGGTTCTGCCTGGCCACGCTGAGCTCCATCGAGGGTTGCTGCAGCCGCGCACGGCCTGAGGTCTGCCTTTACTTTTCGTTAAGGCTGTCGTGTTGTCCAGTGTCCGCCAGTGTCCGCTGGTGTCCACCAGTGACCGTAGTTGTCCGTGAGTCCCGCCAACCGGATCGATCGGCACTCGTTTGGGGGTTGATAGCCAGGATGACATCGATGTAAGTAGCGGTATGAGCGTCATCGAAGTGGTGTTGGGGTCGCTCGATGAGTACCCGTTGCTGCTGACGGTCGAGGAGGCGGCGGGGGTGTTGCGCATCAGCCGGTCGCTGGCCTACGACCTCGCCCGCCAGTACGAGGCAACCGACGGCCGGGCCGGGCTGCCGGTAATGCGAATGGGCTCGTGCTTGCGCGTCCCGCGCTGGGCGCTGGCGGAGTTGATCGCTACGGGCCGGGTCGTGCGCTTGGCCGACGCGATGGAGAACCCGGCGATCGTGTGATGACCTCCTTTGCCGTCGGCGTTCGGTCCGCAGCCGGCGCCACCTCCTCGTGCTTGCCGAAGGTTTCGCGTCCCGTGCAAGTTCCTTCCCGCCCATCCGGTCCCGCCAGAGTCGTCGAGCAGCTCAAGCTGCTCCTTCCGGGCTGACCTCCGTGTCCTCCGGTCAAGCCTCCCTCCGGTCGTGTTCTGGGAAGTTCAGACAGGTGCCCGCGAGCGGGCGGGAGTGGGTTCCGGGTCGATGCTGCGGGTGACGACCCTGCACGCGTCAGCGGCGGCGACGACTGCGCGGGTACTACGCGCAGTACCTGACGGCGGCGCCGGGGGAGATTCCCGGTGAGTGGTCGGGCCGTCAGGCAGACGGCCTCGGGCTGACGGGCACGGTCAGCGTCGAGGCGTTGGAGTTGTTGTTGTCGGGCCGCGACCCTGTTTCGGGGTCACGGTTGGGTGGCGAGCTTCTCGACCGGTTCACTGCCGACGGGCGGCTGATCAAGGCGGTCTCGGGGTTCGACGCGACATTCTCGGCGCCGAAGTCTCTGTCGGTGTGGTGGGCGCTCACCGGGGACCGCCGGCTGCTTGAGGCCCACGACGTTGCCGTGTCTGCGGCGCTGCACCACTTGGAGCACTTCGGATCGACGACCAGGACTCGTTCCAACGGCGGCCGGCTGCATCCCGACTCGAACGGTTTGATCGTCGCAGCCTTCCGCCAGACGACGTCGCGGGCCGATGACCCGCAGATCCACACACACGCCGTGATCTCGGCGAAGGTGCAGACCGCCGAGGGCCGCTGGCTGGCGCTCGACGCCCGTTACCTGAAGCGCCATCAGCGGATGCTCGGCGGCCTGTATCAGTCGGTGCTGCGCGCCGAGCTGACCCGCTGCTTCGGGGTCGAGTGGGGACCGATCGTCACCGGGCAGGCCGAGATCTCCGGTGTCGCCGACGAGCTGCTCGACGTGTTCTCCAAGCGCAGCGCCGCCATCAGCGTCGCCATGGTCACCAAGCTCGACGAGTTCCGCCACCGGGAGGGCCGCGAGCCATCCCGGTTCGAGCGGGCTGCGCTCGAACGGGAAGCATCAGCGGACACCCGCAGTCGCAAGTCGGGGCACGGTGCCGCCGATCTGGCGACACGGTGGCGTGCCGAGGCCGCCGCGGTCGGCTGGACCGCCGAGCAGCTCGATCATGCCATCGAGCACTCCGCCGGCGACCGGCAGCCGACCGCGGTGATGACGGTCGACGATGTTGTCGACGTGGTGTCGGCACGGCGGTCGTCGTGGGGGCGGCCGGACGTGATCCAGGCCATCTGCGACCGGCAGCGCCCGGTGTCGTCGATCGCGGGACGCCGGTGGCTCGACGCTGTCGAGCGGTCCGCCGACCGAGTACTCGAAGGCCTCGTTGACCTCGACCCGCTCCATGACACGCCGCTGCGGGCGTCGGATGGTCGGTCGGTGTGGATCGAACCGACCGCACCCCGGTATACCTCCGAGGCCGTGCTCGCCCAGGAGGAGCACGTCTTGTCCTGGGCGATGGATGCGCAGGCCGACTCGCCCGCACCTTCGACCACCCTCGATTGTTCAGGGTTGGACGTATTGCAGTCCGTCGCCGCCGCGTCAGTCGCCGGCGACGAGCGACTCGTGCTGATCGTCGGCCCGGCTGGCGCCGGCAAGACGACGATGTTGCGGCGAGCGGTCGACGATCTCGAGTGTCACGGTCGGCGGGTGTTCGGGTTGGCGCCGACTGCCAAGGCGGCACGCGTCTTGGAGCGTGACACCGGTGTCGTGGCGGACACGGTCGCCAAGCTGCTCCACGAGTGGAGCCGGCCCGACGGGCCGCCGGGTGGCCGCTGGCAGCTGCCGCCGGGCACGACGGTACTGGTGGACGAGGCCGGGATGATTGGCACCCCCGCCCTGTACCAGTTGGTGAGCCTGGCACAGCGGCAGCAGTGGCGGCCCGTCCTCGTCGGCGATCACCGCCAGCTGCAGGCGGTCGGGCGGGGCGGTCTGTTCCACGAACTGTGCCGGACCGGCCGGGTCGACGAGCTGGAGCAGATCCACCGGTTCACCCAGCCGTGGGAAGCCGCGGCGTCGCTGCTGGTGCGTGCCGGTGATTCGCGCGGCCTCGACATCTATGGGGCGCATGGGCGGATCATCGCCGGCACGCTCGATGAACACCTCACCCGCATCGCCACGGAGTGGATCGATCGTCATGCAATCGGGGAGACGACGGCGATGGTGGCGTCGCGCAACGAGCACGTCGACGCCATCAACGCCAGCGTGCAGACCGCCCGGATCGCCGCCGGGCACCTCGATCCGCACCGCTCGGTCGCGATCGGAGGAGGGGAACAGGCCCATCTCGGTGACGCCGTGGCGACCCGCCGCAACGACCGCCGGCTGATCAGCACGGCCGGTGAGCCGGTCCGCAACCGGGAGACGTGGATCGTCACCGCCATCCATACCGACGGGGCATTGACCGCGACCCAACAGCAGGGACACGGCAGCGTCCACTTTCCGGCCGACTACGTGCGTGCCCATGTGCGGCTCGGCTATGCGGCGACCGAGCACGGATACGAGTCCGACACCGTCACCGCCGGCATTGAACTGGCGAGCCCAGCGACGACACGCCGCGGCCTCTACGTCGGGGTGACCCGCGGCCGCGACGAGAACCTCATCTGCGTCATCACCGACAGCAACGACGTGGCCGAGGCTCGCGACGTCCTCGACGCCGTCCTCGCAGTCGATCGGGCCGACATCCCCGCCGTCACTCAGCGCCGCACCCTCGCCCACCAACACCAGCAGGCCGCGACCACGCGCCAGGTGTCACCGTCACCGCATTCGGAGCGTTGTCCGACCCCGGACTGGTTCACAGCGTTGGTCGCCGACGCCCGACACGATCTCGCCGAGGCGCGAAGCCGCGTCGAATCCAACCGCCTCGAGCGGGACCGACGACAAGCCGTCATCGGGACCGCGCACGACGAACTGGCTGTCGTAGAGGCGGTGACGGCACCGCAGCGGGAGATGCTGGCCGTCGACACGAAACGAGCCGACCAGGCCCGCCAGCAGGACATGGATGCGCAGCGTCGTCTCGCCAGTACTGGTCGCCGCGGTCGGCGAGAGGCGCGTCGGGAGCTCGACATCGCCGATCGATTCCTCGATCGCGCCGAGGCAGTGCTCGAACGGACCCGGCGACAGACAGCGCCGCATGTCGAGCGATACCGCCACGCCCTCGCGAACCTCGAGGACGCCCGCACCGACCTGCGTCACCACGACCTCGTCGTCCAACTCGACGGCACGCAGAGCCGACTGGCCGGCCTCGAGCGCACCGTCGCCGCGCTCGATACGTGGCGGCGATGGGCCGACGGCGGCACGATCAACGTCGAAGGTCTCCGCGACGCCGTCGCGGCTCTCACCACCGGTCACGGGATCGAGCACGACGGACAGCATCGGGCTCTCGTCCGCGCGATCCAGGCCTGGGCCGGAACTACCGGCGTCGAGCTGCACCTCCCCGACCGTCAACGGCCACCGCTTCACCAGAGCGGCCTCGAACTGGGGCTGTAGGAGGTCCGGGGGTTCGATGTGCGATGGCGCGTTCGAGCCAATCGCAAATGGCGCGGACGCCGGGACTGCCCCGTATGCCGGGTCCGCGTGTCAGCTCTGTTCGACCAGCCGAGGGCTGCGCTGCCGCTGTGGCCAAGGACAGCAGGTTTCTGAGCAAACCGGACCTGGACGCGATGTCGCCCGACGAGCGGGCCGCGGCCCTCAATGAACGGATCGTCACCGACCTGCAGACCCTTCCCGAGGAGTTCCGCGACCGTGTCCTCGCAACCGGCGAGCGCTTGGCCGCCGAACGTCGTCCGCGAGAGTGACACGACGCCAGGTCCGCGTCGTTGCATCGTGTTTTGAGCGACTCGACGACCTGCTGCCCGAGCAACGAGGCGCTGACGGCACGCCGTCCGCGACCGACCTCCTGCTCCACGAGATGCCAGCGGTCATCGACCGCCTCGCCGACGGTTACCAGAGCTCGACCCTTGCGGTGGCGGACGATCCCGAGATCCGGGTCCTGATCACCGCCGGCATCCTCGTCCCGTTCATGTCGATCTACGCAGTCCTTGCCGACGACGATGCCATCGAGGTCATCTACCTCGACTTGAACTAAGCACCGAACCCCAACCGCTGTCCGGGTACGCGCGAGCACTTGCCTCGGTGCACCGTCAAACCTGCTCGGTGACATCGACAAGGCGATGCGCGAGCAATCGTTCCCCGGCGTCGAGGTCGGCATCGCGCCGGAACCGGGCCCGGCCGCACCGGTGGTCGGCGCCTCCGAGCTTCGCGGCTTCGCCCTCTACCTCACGAACGGCGAGGACCCGGCGAAGATCGAGGCGGCCTACCGGTTCGCCACGTGGCTCAGCGAGCCGGCCCAGCAAGCGGCGTGGCATCTCGCCACCGGCTCGATCCCGGCGCGCGCCTCGCTCGCCGATGATCCGGCGGTGCAAGCCAGGTGGAACGAGCGCCCCGTCTACCGTGTGATCTTCGACGACGCCAGCGGCTCGACGCTCCCGCCCATGGCGGTGCCCCCGTGTTCGGGCCGTACGGCGCGGTCAACGACACGCTCAACCGGGCGATCATGGCCGCCGCCGATCCCGCCTGCGATCCAGATCCCGACCAAGAACCGCCGTGAGCGGGTCCTCGCGCTCGACGATCTGACGTCGTCGATGCTGCGGGCCCAGGTCGAGATGCTCGAGCGGCGGGCCGCGCTGTCCAGGGCCGAGCTCCTGCCGGACGCCTACGTGTTCTCCGACGACATCCAGGGGGCGGTGCCGTGGAAGCCGGACGCGGTGTCGCAGTACTTCGGGCGGCTTCGCGCCCGTGCCGGCCTTACCCACGTCGACTTCCACGACCTGCGCCGGTTCATAGAGACCTACGGCCAAGATGGGATACACGGTTGCCCAGGTCGCCATGCGCGCCATGCACGACCCCTCCGTCGCTGCCCGGCACTACAGCGGGCGCGTCGTCCAGACCGATCGGGATCTCGCCCAGGCCGACGCGTCACTCCTGACGTGGCCGTCCTGACCGGCGCTACGCCTCCGGGTACGAGGCGACCGTGAAGCGCAGCCGGCGTGCGGCGAACGAGACCCGCCATTGGTCGAGGAATCCCCGGTGGCCGAGCAGCACCTTGAACTCCGCCGCTGGCCACTCGCGTATGAAACCGACATCGGCGAGCCAGGTCACGTGTTGTCCGTCCTCACCGAGCACTGGCGACTTGAGGAGCGATAGCTCCACCTGTGCGAGGTGGACATCGTGCGTGCGCCGCCGACCGCGATCCTCACGATCTCATCCTCGCTCGTGGTCGGATCCAGCTCGAGCTCATTGGCGAGGCCCAGCCAGCGAGCGTGAACTCGGCACCGGAGTCGATCAGCCCGAGGGTCACCTCCGTGCGTTGCTCGCGGCCGACCCTCCCGATCGACACGGGCACCAGTGGCCGACGAATGATCTGGCCGCCGATGCCGACGAGGTGAAAGTAGTCGTATTGCCAGCGGATGTCAGCCAAGGCCGACCAGGGATGGCGCGTCCGCACGTGGGACCTCCAGGATCACCGAACCGCGGATGCCATCCGCCTCGATCCTGGCAAGCAAGGTCTCCTTCGAGTCTGCATCGGCGACCACGCGTCGGCACGCGTAGTCGAGCGCGACCCAACGCCCGGCGTACCGAGCCAGCTCATGTGCGAATCCAGCGGTCATCAATTCGAGGCTACCGGTGCCTTGCTGGGGCCACCCGAGCCGCGTGAGCCGCATCGGCGCTACCGGGTCGCGAGATCGGCATCGCCAGCGACCATGGCAGCCACGACCCGGTCGTACTCACCGCTCGAGCGCCAGGCCGCGATCAGCTCGCGCTCGTCCCGTTCGAACGGTGATTCTGAGGGCTGCCTCGCGTCGTGGCGATTGCTCCTGGGAGCGGTTGCCCGACGGCGTCAGCGCGAGGAGTCAGATCTCCCCCGACCGCGACGAGGAAGGGGTGTGTCAGGCGTCGTCTTCTCGAATGACCTCGCTTGCGTTCGTGTCGAGCTCGTCGTCGGCCCGCTTCCGCGCTGCGGCCTCCTGCCCCTCATGGTCAAAGGTGACGGCAACGGACTCGAACTCCTTGTGCCGCTGGGCCGTCGCCGCGTCGGTGTAGGCGCGTTGATCGGCGCGGGTGAGATCCACGTTGTCGGTGAACGGGGTGAGCAGGGCGCGTGGAAACAGGTGCTTCCTGCGCACGACGTTGATCTCGACGCTCAGCACGACGCCCAGGGCCGCCAAGAAGATCCACGCGAGCAGGCCGAGGACCACGGCGAACACGCCGTACGTGAGGCCCGCATCCTTGACGACGTTCGCCACGTACGCCGTCCCGAACAGTTGCAACAGCTGCCAGATGACGGCGGCCGTGATGGCGCCGGGCGCGACGTCGCGCACGCTGAGCTTGGTGGCCGTGGCGACACGGAAGCAGACGATGAAAACGGCTGCGTTGAGCGCCACGGCGGCGACCGTTACGAGGAGAGCGACCCATCCCCTGAAAAGGGTGCCGTTGGCGCCTGGGCCACCGCCGAGCGCCGACAGGATCGTCGTGGCAAGGACCGCGATGCCGGCGGTCCCGATCAGCAGCAAGCTACGCAGACGTGCCTTCACGGGATTGGGTCGACGATTGCGCGGCACCGCCCAGGCGACGTTCATGGCGTTTTGCAGCGCCTGAGCGACGCCGAGGGCGCCGTACAGCGCGATGAGGCCACCGATGACCACGGCGGCGGCGCTTCCGTGGAGACTCTGCGGGTCGCTCAGCTGGTCGCCGATGATCGGGAACTGGCTTAGCGCCGAGTCGAGGATCCGTTGCTGGAGGTCGCTGTCGTCCTCGAGGACGAAGCCGAGCACCGACGTCAGCAGGAGCAACAACGGGAAGAGCGAGAGGAAGCCGTAGAACGTAATCAGCGCGGCCAGGTAGGCACCCTGATCCTCGAAGAACTTGTAGATCACAGCGACAGGAAACCCGACCCAACGGTGTCGCCGCTGGTAGCCGTCGAGCCGATCTGTCAACTGCATGCCGGGGCTCCTCGCGCCATCGGTTGCGCCGTGTCCCACCCACTGTCGCATCGAGGGCGACCACATCTACCAGCGCCAGCTGGATCGACAGACGTTGTTCGAGTCGACGTCGCAGCGCGCTCGCCCAGCACGATCGCGACCACCTCGTGCCACGGCGACGGCCCGAGGCGCGCCCAACCGTCGCTCGGCGCGCCGTGCTCCTCGCTGCGGCCACACCGAACGAAACCTGCCGCCGAGCTGCTTTGGGAGGGCCATGTACTTCGCCACCTGTGATGAGCCAGCAGGATCTGCCGGCCGGAAGCGGCGCGCTCATGGTCGTCCGACCTCAGGTGATCTCGCCCAGGGGAGACCGAGGCCACGAGATTCGACTCCCCGGGCTGTCGTCGGTGCACCCAGCAACTCGGCTAGGCCGGCGGCCGGCGTTGATCCGCTCACCCCGGCCAGTCGGTCGTCGGTGCGAGCGGCGCGGCAGATTGGCGTTGACCGACCAATCACTGGACTGGGAGGTGCCAATATTGTCGGCCAACTTGGCGCGTTGTCGCCTCATCTCATCACCTTGAGCTTCGCGGCGTGCCCTGGCCATCGTCGCGACCTCATTGGCGAACAATGACGAGTCCGACGGATACACCCGTTCGCGTCCACCGTCGTGGTCTCGGCCCGCACCGCGTTGGACTCAACACCTTGGCCAGACCGATCGGCTACCGACTACTCGAACTGGACGCCGGAACCCGTGGTCACTCCTCCGAAGTGGTGTCCCGCCTCCATGTGATCTTCACCGTGAAGTGGCCCTCAGCTGCTGTCTGCGCGACGACCACTCCGGCCTCGGAGTTCAGCTTGATTCCAAACTCGACGACATGCTCCTCCGGGGCAATCTCTCGCAGCGCTTCCAATGCTGCGCGAATTGCCGGTCGTGCCGCCTGAAGAGCATCGTCCAGGCGCTTCTCGGCCTGAAGAACCCCCTCCTGGTTGCGCGCGACGCGCTCCGTGCCGATGCTGTCGTCCGCGACCTCAACGAACACTGGGCCGTGCCCTGTTTCGAACTGAACGATCTCCGTCACACAAATCGCCTCTGAGACTCGGTTGGTTGGCTGCCGACGTCGGAAGTGCTTTGTCACAGGCGCACGATTGGGCGACCTCGACCCTAGCTCGGCGAGGTCTTCGAGTAGCGCAGCCCTTCCGCGACCGAGGTTGAGGAGATGGCGGCTGGCGCTCGTCGGTGTGGGGGCCCGCTCGAGCATCATGACCGGATGGCTTCGTGGGTGTCGGCGTCGAAGAAGTGGATGTTCTCGGTGGCGACGACGACGTCAACGTTGGCGTCGAGGTGCACGCTCATCCGCGGCTGAAGCGCCGCGAGGGTTCGCTGCTCCTCCCGGAACCCCTTCCGGAGCGTTGGGGTCGCCCGAGTTGACTGCAGTGGCATCGATGGCAGGGTGGAGCGTCAACTCGGAGCCAAGGGCCTCGACCAGCTTGACGGTTGCCTGGATCTGGCGGTCCGACGGCGCGTTGGTGATGACCGCCAGGTCATCGATGTCCCGGGACGGATGCCGACGACGATCCGCTTACCGTCGTAGTTGCGCAGCGCCTGTCGGGTCGCCCTCGTCTCGGGTGGGATGGCGACTACCTGCGACCCCCGATGTAGCCGCCGAATGACTGATCACATCGAGCTCCTGCGCATCTCGACTGGTGAACCCACGAGGGACCGGCCGAGGTCTGGAGCTGATGCCGCTACCCTGCTGGTTCGGTCGCGTGGCGAGATCCACCTAGCAGGGGTCGAGGTCCATCCTCGGAGGCTGGACGAGCTGGACGAGCTCGCGTGCGATTCTCCGCCGCGTGGATGGCGGATGACCTACCCTACGGTGGAGACGCACGTAGAGGAGACACGACGATGGCCGATCACGGGTCACTGCGACCGCTCGAGCGTTGCGTGTTGCGCCTTATCCAGGACGGCATCGAGGACACCGAGATCGCCCGCCGCTTCCGGCGCAGACCAGAGTTCGTCAGGCGGGTGGTTGCCTACACGCGCCTGCCTCGCACGGGAGTGAACCGGGAGGCGGGCGAACTGCGGGCGGTCGAGCGCCGGATTCTCAAGTGGCGAGCCGGCGGCGTCGACCACACCGACATCGGCCGTCGCTTCCACCGCAGCGCCGCCCACATCCAACGAATCGAACAGCTGGCTGCTTACAAACTAGCCAGTAACGCTCCAGTCGCAGGTCTGAGGAGTCCAGAGGCAGCGTCGTCGCGAAGGGTGGCTCGCGTTGGACCATCCCTTGAGCACCCAGAAGAGCGGAGAACGCTGGACGAGTTCGGCTGGGCGGCCCTGGCACGTCGTGCTCCGGTCCTCGGCGTGCGTCCGGGCTCTACTCTTCAATTCGCGAGCGTTAACGACCAGTGGGCGTCGGCGGGCAAGGGCAACAGACACGTCCTGCGCGATGGACGGTTTGAAGCCATCGCCACGTCGACTGAGCGCGGGCGGCCACTCGCGCTCGCCGTGGCACGCCGGCCAGCCGGGGATTGTCACCCGAGTGCTACGTGGGGATCTTGACGCCCGGCGGTGGGGATCCGTGGCGCTCGGTGTACCACCGGGCGTAGGCGTGCACGGCGGTCGGCAGCGTCGGGAAGATGTGGTCCTCGCCGATGCGCTCGAGGAAGCCGGCGTCTCTCAGGTCGGCCCTGAGGTCCTGTTTCACCCGGGCCAAGGCGAAGACCACGCCTCGCTTCGCCAGCTCCACCCGTACCTCGTCCAAGGCGTCCACCGAGGTGATGTCGACGTCACGTTCGCCTCGGCGTTCAGCACGAACCACTCGACTGGCCCGACCGCCACGTCGAGAGACGCCAGGGCCCGCTGCCGGAAGTCTTCGGCGTTGGCGAAGAACATCGGCGAGTCGTAGCGGTAGACGACGAGGCCCTGAACCTGCTGGGCGTCCGGGTAGTCGTCGATGTCGTGCATGCCGGCGACGCCGGGGACGAATCCGAGGATGCCGTCGTGGGGCCTCGCCACCTGGCGCAGCAGGTCGAGGATCGAGACCGCGACGGCGAGGAGGACGCCGTACAGGACGCCGAACACCAGCACGCCGACGGTGGTGGCGAGCGCCAGCACGAGCTCGCTCTGCGGAAACGGCCGATGCGGCGGAACTCGGCGACGTCCACGAGGCGTAGCGCGGCGTACACGACGAGGGCTCCGAGGGCGGCGGTCGGGAAGCGGGCCAGAACGGGTCGTAGGAACAGCAGCGTGGGGATGACCGTCGCCAACGCCACGAGGGAGTAAACCTGGCTCCGGCTGCCCATGGCGTCGCCGATGGCCGTGCGGCTCGCGCTGGAGCTGACGGGGAACCCGCCCATCGCGGCGGAGCCCAGGTTCGCGCCGCCGAGCGCGAGGAACTCCTGGTTGGTGTCGATGCGGTAGCCGTTGCGGGCGGCGAAGCTCCGGCCCACGAGCACGTTGTCCGAATAGGCGACGATCGTGACACCGAACGCCGGTAGGAGCAGGGCGGTGAGGTCGCGCAGCGCGAGGTCGGGAGCCTTCGGCACCGGTAGCCCGGAAGGTATCTGGCCGATGGACTGCACGCCGTGGTCCTCGAGCGACAGCACGGCCGCCGCGGCGGTGGCGACCAGGATCCCCAACAGGGGCACCGGCAGCTTGGGGAACAGGCGGCTGGCCACGAGGAGGAAGGCGAGGACCCCCCGCGCCGAGGGCCAAGGTCGGGCCGTGGACGTCACCGATGCCCTCGCCGAAGGACCGCACCTCGGCGACGAAGGCGTCCCCGTCGACCTTCACGTTGGTCAGCTTTTCGAGCTGGCCGCTGATCATGATGGCCGCTACGCCCGCCATGTACCCGACGAGCACCGGCTTCGACAACAGGTCGGTGAGGAACCCGAGCCGGGCAGCCCACGCCACCAGGCAGATTAGCGCCACGACGACGGCGAGGCCCGTGGCCAGCACCGCGTAGCGCTCCGGATCGCCGGCAGCCAGCGGCGCCACCGCGGTGGCCGTCATGAGGGCACTGGTCGAGTCGGGCCCGCACGACAGCTGCGGGGACGACCCCAGCACGGTGTACACCACCAGCGCCCCGATGATGGCGTACAGGCCGACGACGGGCTCCAAGCCCGCGACCACCGCCATGGCCATGACCTGCGGGATCATGTACGCAGCGACGGTAACCCCCGCCACCACGTCGCCCCGCAGCCAGCGCCGCTCATACCTGCGCAGGTGATCGATCCCGGGCGCGAAGCGCTCCACGATCGACCCGCGGGGCGCCGCGTCCCGGCCGTCCAGCACGTGATGATTCGTCACGTGGTGATCCCCCATGCCCTCATGCCCGGCGCAGCCTCGCCCCCAGCGCCGACGCCTGCCGTTTACCGGAGCGACCCTATCCATTCACCTTGTCCCGCGGCGGCGGCTTCGAGCGTCGGACGGGAGCCGCCGGGATTGCCGCCGGCCGGGCTCAATTCAACATTGCAGCTTGGGGCAGACGCAGGTAGGAGCGCTTGTAGACGACACACCCGTTGTCGTGCCCCGAAGCGCAGGCAGCTTGGGCGTTCGCACGTGTGGATCCCGACGTTGCTCTTGAACCAGCGTGTACCCCTCCAGGATGACGTATTGCTCGTCTTGCTCGTCGATGAGGCTCGAACCGGTACTCGCGCCGCCGGCACCCGTCCGGTCAGCCGGGACGCTCGACGTAGGCGTGCCGGCGACGGATCTCGTCAAGCGATGTTTCGACCGGGACCAGCTCACACGAGCTGTGGCTCGGCGATATCACCTCCATCCCCACCGGTGAGGGCTGGCTGTACATGTCCAGCGTGCTCGACGCCTGGTCGCGTCGGCTGCTCGGCTGGTCCGTCGCCGGGCACCTGCGCACCGAGCTCGTCACCGACGCCCTCGAGGCGGCAGTCGGTCAACGCGGCGGCCACCGCCACATCGACCGCGTCGTGTTCCATAGCGACCAGGCACCCAGAACACGTCGTGGGCGTTCACCCGTCGAGCGTTCGACTCCGGCCTCGTGCCATCGATCGGATCGATCGGCGACTGCCACGACTGTGAGAAGAATGGTGGGGTCGGCGGGCGGCTCTGACTCCTGCGACCACAGGCCGTTGTGTGCCTTTGCGTTGATCTGTCGGCCTGGCCCGTGTCGGCGTTCATTCCTGTGTGCTGGCTGGCCGGAGGGCAGTGACCGAATAGGGGCCTGCCGTTGCAGTGACCGGCCCGTCACAGTCCTGTCCGCCCACCCGACCAGCTGGCGCGCGACTCGAGAGGAGACAGCTGTGACCACATCCCACCGACGTCGAGCGACGGAAGGTCATCGTCGGTGTCGACACCACAAGCACATCCACGTCGCCGTGGCGATCGACCAGCACGGCGCCCGGCTCGGTGATCTCACCGTGTCAGCCGACACCGGCGGCTACACCCAGCTCGAGCAGTGGGCTCGGCCTCGGTCGGATCGACCGGTTCGGCATGAGGGCACCGGCAGCTACGGCGCCGGGCTGACGAGCTTCCTTCGCTGCGGGCATCGCGTCGTCGAGTGCAACCGGCGGATCGGCGAGCTCGCCGCGAACGGCAAGTCCGACACCGTCGACGCCGAGCCGCCGCCCGCTCCGTGCTCGGGCACTCGGCGATCGTCCCCAAGACCGGCGACGGAGTCGGCGGAGACGATCCGCCAGGTCAAGATCGCTCGCGACACGGCCCGCAAGGGCCGCACCACGCGATCATCACGCGGAAGGCGATCGTGAACGCCCCGGCCGAGCTGCGCGAATCGCTCGCCGCGATGCCGGACAAGGCGCTGCTTGATCGCTGTGGCGGCTTCCGTCCAGGGCCTGTCCAGGACACGACGGCCTCCACCAAGCACGCGTTGCGAGCCCTGGCCAAACGCTGGGTCGATCTCGACACCGAGATCACCGGTCACGACCGGCTCCTCGACACACTCACCGCCCACGCCGCACCGACGCTGCGCGACGGCTACGACACTACGGCATCGGCGCCGACACGACAGCTGGCCGAGATGCTGATCGTGTTCGGCGACAACCCACACCGCATCCGCTCCGAAGCCGCCTTCGCCAAGCTCTGCGGCGCCTGCCCGATCCCGCATCGTCAGGGATGACGAACAAGCATCCGCTCTACCGCGGCGGTCACCGCCAATCCAACGCTGCGCTCTACCGACAGCCATCGACCGCATGCGATTCCACCAGCCAACCACCGACTACGTCGCCCGACGCACAGCCGAGGGCCTCTCCAACAAGGACATCATCTGCTGCGTCAATGATGGGCAATCGCCCCGATTCGCGCGCCACGACGACGAGCGTCGGAGGCTTCGGCGTCGGGACGGGCAGCTCGGGCCATGCTGCTCAGCGCCTTGGGCGGAGGAACTCGACGGAGAACTGCGCCGAGCCGCGCGATTCGACCTCGTGGTCAACCTCGGGTGGAATCGCCTGTGAAGCACCGGCGGCCACGATGACGTCGATCACGGGTTCAGTCTGCGCCCGGAAGCGAAGCTCGCCCTCTTCGACTCGTAGCCGCCCCCACGTGCCAGCGGCCACCCGATGGGCGCGCCGCAGACCCGCCGGCATCGTTCGTCCGTCCCACGTGGCGGTCGTGCGCACCACGTCGAGATCATCTGGGAGCTCGGCGAGGTCACACCGGGGACAGTCCAACGCGGTCCCCACACGCTGCGACCGTGCAAGGTCGTCCAACACCCACGGAGCAGACCGAAAGGGCGGGTTATGACGAACGTGCTGGCGGTGGAAGCAGTCGAGCTTCGCCACCCAATCGCCGGCATCATCCTTCACGAAGCCGACGATTCTCCGCTGCACTGATCGCAGCCTAGAGGCGCGCTTTCCACTGTGGTGGAGCGACAGACACGGCAATGCTGCGGATCCGCGCAGGATCGACGGTGTCACCGCGGATCACCCCGGCGCGCCGAGGGATCATCTCGTCAGGGGGGACGGAGATACCAGCATCACCGCCACCGACACCAAATGTCCGAAGTGATGCCGACCGTGACCTCGGCGACACGCGGCGCCTGAGGCGTGGATCACCCCGCCCCGTCATCCCGCACGGTGGAGGCGCTCGAGGTCAGTGGTGGCAGACCCGACCGAGCCCCGCGTCGTAGCCGTGGCGCCAGCGTCTCCGCCGCGGGCAGCTGACGAGCGCGCGCCGGACGGCACGCCGACTCACGCAGGTCGGTCAGGGAGCGGATCCACGTCGGAACCCGCCCGGCCCTGCGTACACGGCACGGAATCGGCGGCCGGTGATCTCCTCGGCGACGATGCGAACGAAATGGCCTTTGGGTGCCACATGCCAGGGGAAAAGCGGCAGGTCGCGGGCATCGGACCATTCGAGGGCCGACACGATCTCAGCAGCGCGGCCGGCCACGATGACGCTCCACGCACTTCCCGTGTCGGCTTCATAGCCATCGATTTCGAATGCGACGTGGTGGTTGCGGGCGGCCGAGAGCTTGGTCCCGGGTGCCGTGCGGAACACGAGGGATTCCCCGTCGCGAATGAAGTTGATCGGAAAGATGTCCGCGCGTCCGTCGAGGCAGACGGCGATACGCCCGACCACCGTGGACGACACCAGGTCCCAGCAGTCGGGCGCCGTCAACTCTTCGGTAGCGAAGCGGTCAGACATGTCGACAGCATCGTAGGGTGCGGGCGGGGGAGTGGTCAGCCCGGCGAAGGTGGCGGCGGCGGTGATGTCCATGCCGAACGGTTGCCGTCCTGAGACGCCGGCCTCGCCGGGGGTCGCTCCAGCGATCGAACACCACCGTGGACCGTCGTCGTCGTCCACGAGCAGGCGGTACCCGCCAACTCGTGACTGTCATGGCTGCTTCGGACGGTCGGGGGCATCCAGTCCTGTTCCGTCCGCTTCGCCCTGTGGACTACGGCGCGGTCCCCGCTCGGCTGCGAGCGATTCGTGCGCCCTGGTGGATGAGCCCGAGGGATGTCGTGGTCCACGCCACTAATGCGATGGCGAGCACGATCTTGGGGAGCCACCTGAACGTGCTCAGTTCAGTGGCGGCTCGCATCTGGTAGGTGGCGGCCCCGTACATCCCGAGCGGGAAGACCATCGCCCAGTACGACGGGTGGTAGCGCAGAGGCACGCCGCGCACGATGTGGCGCCAGATTCCGATGGCGACCATCAGCGGAAACCAGAACGTGGCCGTCGCCCAGGCCAGCACGACGATGCCCTCGACGAACGAGGCGACCCGCTCGATCCGCGGAGAGATCTCTCGGGACAGCAACAGGTTGGATCCGGCGAGGACGGTGATGGCGACCGCCCCGGCGGCGATCCATGCCGGCGGGTCGGCCTCGGTCGGCTCGAGGGCTTGGAACGTCCAGCGCAGGAACACCATTGTCATCACGATGAGGTAGAGCACGACACCGAGGGTGAAGGCGGCGAGGCAGACGAACGCCAGGGTGTCGCTGTCGCGGCGGCCGAGCAGGAGGGCGCCGAGCACGGCGACCGATTCCGTCGAGACAGTGAGCAGGAACCAGGTGCCGTTGATGCCGGCGCCGAGCCCCGGTTTGGGGCTGCGCAGGACGACGGCGATAAGCGTGATGTAGGCGAGCACCGCCCACAGCGGGAGACTGGCGTACCACAGCGCCCAGGCCAGGCCCCACCAGCCGTGGATGACGCCGGCGGCGCTGCCCACGACGTTGGTGGCGGCCACGACGGTCAGAAACGCGAAGCCCTTGGTGTGACTGGTGAGATCGGCGGTCAAGGCGCGGGGATAGCGGAGGAGGCGGGCAACGAGGAGCGCGGCGAGCACGACATCGGCGGCGACGGCGATGGCGAACAGGATCTGGGCCAGCCAGTCGAGGTTCTGCTGGCTGGCGCCGACGGCGATGATGCCGGTGGCCATGACGAGCGCGAAGTAGCCGGGGGAAAGCGTCGCGATGGCGGTGCCCTCGGCCTCGCGCGTCGTGGTCACGGTTCGACTACCGGCTCAGGGGCGTAGCCAGCGCAGGAACATCGCTGCGCCGCCGGCGAGGACGACGGACACGGCGGCGGTGGCCCAGGCGAGAGTCTCTTCGTCGGTGAGGAACGCCTCGATGGCGACGGTGAGCAGGAACACCTGGAAGGCGACGAGGATGATGACGTAGATGGCGAGCGCCGATGACGTGCGTCGGCCACGATCGGAGACCTTCATCCGCGCCTGCTCATTCGGTCCGGCCGATCGCCCATATCTGGTCGTCGTCGCGAATCTCGACGTCGATGCGTCCGAGCGGCCGCGTCGGCGGTCCGGAGATCACATGTCCGGTCAGGGCCTCGAAGTTGCCTTCGTGGCACGGGCAGTGCCAGCGATCGTGCTCGTCCTCGTAGTAGACGACACAGCCGAGGTGGGTGCATTTCTGGCTGAACGCGACGAGCTCGCGGTCGCCGGTTCGGAGCAGAACGGCGGGGTCGTCAGGCGTCGGGTAGCGGAACAGGAACGTCTGCCCGATCGCGACGTCGGCCAGGGTGACGATCGGGCGGGGTTCGCCGGTGTTGATCGAGCGCAGCTGGGTCCACGCCGCGATGCCGACGTTGCCGGCGGCCATCGCCCCGGCGCCGAGCACGAGGTAGCGGGTGAACTCGCGGCGGGTGACCTCCTCCTCGGCGTCGGCCTCATAGGGGAAGTCGCGTCGCCACAACGGCACCGGCGTCGCCGGTTCGTCACCCATCACCTTTCTCCGCTTGGTCGAGGCCGAACGGGTCGTCGAGCCAGCTCGTCTTCGTGCCGGCGAGCACGTCGAGCGGGCCGGCGTCGAGGTCGTTGACGACGGTGTACACCTTGGTGCGCACCTGTTGGCGGCCGAACAGGAAGTCGCGCAGCAGCGACCCGCGGCGGGTGTCGTCGAACTCTTCCATGGTGCCGTACCACAAGGCCTGGCTGGGGCACACCGAGGCGCACATCGGCCGGAGGCCTTCGCTGGTGCGGTCGGTGCACATGTCGCACTTCATCATCTGGTCGAACTCGGCGATCATCTTCGGCACGCCGAAGGGGCAGGCCAGCACGCAGTTCGAGCAGCCGATGCAGCGGGGCGTGAGGGCGGACTGGACGATGCCGTGCTCGGTCTGTTTGATGGCGTCGGCCGGGCACACCAGGGCGCAGGTGGGGTCTTCGCAGTGCATGCACACCATCGGTGCGGTCTGGGTGGTGGTGCGCCGCTCGAGGCGCTCGAGATGGATGAGGGATTGGCCGCGGTGGGTACCGCACTCCATGCACGCCTGGACGCAGGCTTCGCAGCCGATGCAGCGGCTCTGGTCGATCACGAACACGGGAGCGTCGTCGATGCCGTACCGGGCGATCGTCATGGCCCCCCCTCCTGGAGGTCGAACTGGCGGGCGTCGGTCGTCGTGATGTGACCGGTTGCGGGTATGACGCGGACGGCGGCGACCTTGAACTCGGGCATCTTGGCGACGGGGTCGACGGCCCGGTTGGTGAGCTGGTTGGCCGCTCTGGCGCCGGGCCAGTGGTAGGGGATGAAGACCGTGTCGGGTCGGATCGTCGTCACGACGTGGGCGGGCAGGGTGATCTCGCCCCGCCGCGACCTGACGGTGACGAGGTCGCCGTCGCCGACACCGACCTGCTCGGCGAGCCGGGGGTGCATCTCGCAGAGCGGCTCGGGGTACTGGGCGACGAGCCCAGCGATGCGTCGCGTCTGGGTGCCGGACAGGTATTGGCTGACGACCCGCCCGGTGGTCAGCCAGACGGGGTAGTCGTCGTCGACGACCTCGGCCGACTCCTTGAACGGCACACCGTAGAAGCGGGCCTTGCCGTCGGGATGGAAGAACTGGCCTCCCTCGTACAGCCGGGGTGTGCCGGGATGGCCGACCTCGGGGATCGGCCAGAACAGGCCCATCTCGTCGGTGATGCGCTGCCAGGTGGCCCCGTAGTAGTCGGCCGTGCCACCCTTGGAGGCGAGGCGCAGCTCTTCGAAGATCTCCTCGGTGTTGCGGTACGGGAAGTACCGGCCGCGGCCGAGCCGTGCGGCGAGGTCGAGCAGGATCTGCCAGTCGAGGCGTGCCTCGCCGGGTGGTTCGACGGCGGCGTTGATCTTGATGATCCGGCCCTCGCCGCTGGTCGAGGTGCCTTCGTCCTCCTCGTGCAGCGAGCCGGGCAGCACGACATCGGCGTGCTGCGCCGATTCGGACAGGAAGAAGTCGATGACGGCGTAGAACTCGAGCCGGTCGAGGGCTTCGGCGGTGAAGTTGGCGTCGGGTGCCGACACGGCGGGATTGAAGCAGATCGACAGCAGTCCCTTGATCTGACCGGCGTGGATCGCCTCGATGATCTCCTGGGCCGGGATGCCCTTGCCCGGGATCTCCTCGTCGGAGCAACCCCACACCGATGCGATGTAGGCGCGGTGTTCCGGGTTCGTGATGTCGCGGTTGCCGGGCAACTGGTCGCATTTGTGGCCGTGCTCACGGCCGCCCTGGCCGTTGCCCTGCCCGGTGATCGTCGATACCCCGCATCCCGGCTTGCCGAACTTGCCGGTCGCCAAACCAAGGTTGATGGCCGACAGCACGTTGTCGACGCCTTTGGTGTGCTGCTCGATACCGCGGGCGTGGAGCAGCATCCCGGTGGCCGACGTGCCCCACCACTCGGCGGCCTGTTCGATGCGCGCGGCGGGGACGCCGGTGATCCCGGCCGCCCAGCGCGCTGTCATGTCGTCGACGCCGGCGGCGGCCTCGGCGAAGCCGTCGGTGTGGGCGTCGATGAACTCGTGGTCGAGCCAGTCGTGCCGGATCAGCTCGTGCAGCACGGCGCCGAACAGGGCCGAGTCGGTGCCGGGACGCACTCCGAGGAACAGGTCGGCCGTTCGGGCCAACGGGACGACACGCGGGTCCTGCACGATCAGGCGGGCGCCACGGTCACGGGCCCGCCACACGTGGCTGGTGGTGATCGGGAACGTCTCGGCGATGTTGGAGCCGGCGATCCAGACCACGTCGGCGAGGGGGATGTCGCTCCACGGGTTGGGGTTGCGGTCCACCCCGAGCGCCTTCTTGTTGCCGGCGCCGGCCGACACCATGCAGTACCGGCCGTTGTAGTCCAAGTTGGCGGTCTGCAGGGCGAGCCGGGCGAACTTGCCGATGAGGTAGCTCTTCTCATTGGTCAACGAGACGCCCGACAGCATGGCGAAGGCGTCGTTGCCATACGCCTGCTGGATGCGACGGATCTCCGACACCACCCGATCGAGCGCCTGCTCCCACGTGACCTTCCGGAAGCCGCCGGGCGCGGCGGGGTCGCGCTCCATCGGGTGCAGCAGGCGGTCGGGGTGGCCGCCCTGGAGGTAGCGCTTGACACCCTTGGGGCACAGCTTGCCTTCGTTGAACGGGAACTCGTACCACGGCTCGAACCCGACCACCGCGTTGTGGCGGACCTTCAACTTGATCCCGCACTGCTGCCCACAGAAGCAGCAGTGGGTATTGACGATCCGGTCGACGTCGAGCCCGGCGCCCCAACCCCCTGGGGGGGCCTCGTTGAGGTGCGGCCCGTAGCGGGCGATCAGCTCCTCGTCGCTGATCGGCGGACGAGCCATCAGCCGAACCCTCCGACCCGCGCCGACTGGGCGAGGGTGACCTGGGCGCGGCGGCGGCGCGGGCAGGTGTCCTGGTAGTCACCGTCGTCGCCGAGGCTGTAGTCGAAGCCGACCTCGGGCAGCACGGCCTTGAGGTCGGCGACCTGTTGGGCGCTGGCGAACGCCTCCCCGCAGCGGCGGCAGATCGCCGGAGGACCGTCGGCGTTGGCCCGTTTGTAGTAGGCGACGCCGAGGTTGCCGGGCCGCTGGAAGATGTGAAACAGCTTGCCGAACGGGATGTACATCAACCCGAGGATGACAGTGAGGGCGTGGATGGTGTTGAGCGCCGAATAGAAGTGCCCCTCCAGCCACAGGCTGGACACGGTGAGGAACAGCCCAGTGACCGACACCGCGAACAGTCCGGCCAGGGCGAGGAAGTCGTTGCTCCGCTCGACCGCCAGCGCACCCGGGTCGCGGAGCCGGCGGCGCAAAAAGATGAACACGCCGGCCAGCACGAGCACGGCGGCGATGTCGAGGGCATGGAAGATGAGCCAGCCGAGGATGCTGTCGGCGTCGAAGCGCAGCGTGCCGACCCGCGCCAGGTGCACCTGGTAGCGGTCGGCCTGCTGGCCGACGCTCTCGAAATGCAACAGTCCCAATGTCAGCGGGAACGTGACCAGCGCGGCGAGGATGCAACCCCAGAACACGAGCTGGTGGGCCAGCCACCGGGTGCGGGAGCGACGCCGGATGAACCCCTGGGCCAGGAGTTGGGTGCCGACCAGGGCGGGCAGCGCACCGGCGTTGGCGAGCTTGCGCTGGCGGAAGGCGTCCCAGCCCCGCCGGTTCAACATCGCCGTCGGCGGGCGCCGTACCCACACCGCGTAGCGGTACACGACCCCGAACACGGCGAAGATCAACCCGAACAGGTAGCCCACCAGCGCAGCGTCGAACCACACCAACCCGTCACTGCCCACGAACGTGAGCGCCAGCGTGACCGCCACGACGACCAACCCCCAGGCGAGCCCACGCCGATCGAGCGACGGCCTTGACGTCGTCCCCACCGCGATCACCGTAGTGCCCGTCGACTCGACCGACGGGCGCCTCGGACTGCAACTGGCGCGACGCCGCGGCCGAGCGGCCGTCGAGCTCACGTGGCAGCGCCTTCGCTATCCGCCTGGCGCGCCCTGTCTCGCCGCCTCCGCAATCGGTCCGGCTAACAGCTCATCCTCCGCCGTGTCGTACAGCTCCAGCCGACGTTGGCAGCGCTCGTTGCCACGGTGTGCCTGCTGCGTTCGTCGCCCGCTGACCGAGCAACTGCCATGCCCGCCGCGTCGCTGACGAGTCAGACTGCATGAAGGTTGAGGTCGTGCAGCTCGGCAGCGGCGGGGCGGCCCATCAGACGGGCGACGGCTTCGTGCGGGGTTGTGCTGCCGGCCAGCACGGCCGCCACCGTTTCGCAGATCGGCAACTCGATGTCGTGCCGTGCGGCCAGTACCAAGATGGTGTCGACCGAGTTGACGCCTTCCGCGCACGTCGCCGTCGATGATTCGAGTTCGGCGAGGACCCATCCGTGGGCGATGTCTTCGCCGACTTGCCGGTTGCGGCTGAGCGGGCTGGCGCAGGTCGCCATCAAATCACCGGCGCCGGCGAGGCCGAGGAAGGTGAGCGGGTCGCCGCCCAGGGCGGTGCCGAGGCGGGCCAGTTCGGCCAGCCCTCGCACGACGAGCGCCGCCTTGGTGTTCATCCCGAAGTGCAGTCCGTCGGCCATGCCGGCAGCGATGGCGATGACGTTCTTGACCGCACCGCTGATCTCGCAACCGACGACGTCCGTGCTCGTGTAGACACGGAACCGGTCGCCGGCCAATCGTTGCTGGACTTCGGTCGCGTACCGCAGGTCACCGAACGCCACGCAGGTCGCCGAGGGGTGTCCGGCCATCACCTCGCGGGCGAGGTTGGGTCCGGCAAGTAACCCGATCATGGCGGGGTCGTGGTCGCCGAGGGTCTCGGTGATGACCTCGGTCATCCGCCTCCCAGTCCCAGCTTCGATGCCTTTGGTGACACTGACGACCAGAGCGTGCGGGGCGATCGATCCACGAGCATCCGCGAGCACGGCGCGGACGTGCGGTGACGGGACGGCGACGACAACGAAGTCGGCACCGGCGACCGCAGCGGGGAGATCGGGGGTCACCGATAGCTGTCCTGGCAGCGGGAACCCTGGCAGGAACAGGGTGTTCTCGCGGCGGTCGTGGATGGCGTTCACGACGGCGGGTTCGCGGGCCCACAGCGTTGTCGGGAGATGCTCACTGGCGAGCGCGGCGAGGGTGGTCCCCCACGCTCCGGCACCGATGACGGTGAGCTTCATCGTGGCCTCGCCGCGTGAGTCCACGGACAGGTGGTGTTGCTGCATGGCGCGATGGGTGGACGCTCGGGCGTCATCGAGTTCTCCTGATCACGTATCGACTCGTTGCATCATCCCGCCCGGTCGGCCTGCTCGGGTAGAGCCAAACGTCCCGTCCTGCCCGCCTCGAGGGTAGGTCGAGTCGATCCGCTCTCCGTGGCGGGTCGTCTCGCGTCGTCGTCGGCACGATGGTTACGCTCCGCCCATGGAGGACCGGGCGACGGTGCCGGCGCTTCGCGGCCTGTTGCATGCGGTGCTGGCGATCGGCTCAGATCTCGATCTCGAAGCGATGCTGCACCGCATCGTCGAGTCGGCAGTCGAGCTGGTCGGCGCCCGGTACGGCGCCCTCGGCATCCTCGACGAGGCCGGCGTCGGCCTGGCCCAGTTCCTCACCGTCGGCGTCGATGATGACACCCATCACGCCATCGGGCATCTCCCGGAGGGTCACGGCATCTTGGGGGTGTTGATCGCCGATCCCCGACCGCTGCGACTCCCCGATCTGCGTGCCCACCCTGACAGTTTCGGGTTTCCGCCTCACCATCCGCCGATGCGTTCCTTTCTCGGTGTCCCGATCAAGATCCGCGACCAGGTGTTCGGCAACCTGTATCTGACCGACAAGGTCGACGCCGCCGAGTTCAGTGAGCTCGACGAGGAACTCGTCGTCGGGTTGGCCAGCGCAGCAGCGGTGGCCGTCGACAACGCCCGGCTGCACGTGACGGTGCAGTCCCTCGCGTTGGTCCACGACCGTGAGCGCATCGCCCGGGATCTCCATGACACCGTCATCCAACGGCTGTTCGCGACCGGGCTGTCGCTGCAAGGCACGGTCCGGCTGGTTGGCGACAACGCCGAGGTGATCGATCGGGTCGAACAGGCAGTTGACGATCTGGACGTCACGATCAAGCACATCCGCTCGGCCATCTTCGGGCTGTCGACGACCGCCGACAGCGGTGACGGCGTTCGCGACCGGGTGCGATCGCTGCTGGAGGAAACGGCGACGGTGCTGGGCTTCGAGCCACGGGTCGTCTTCGACGGTCCCGTTGACACGATGGTGCCGGAAGCCATCACGGCGGACCTGCTGGCGACGATCGGGGAGGCGTTGACGAACGTGGCCCGCCACGCCAACGCCACCCGGGTCGACGTGTCGCTCACCGTCGAGGACGAGGTGGTGTTGACGGTGGCCGACGACGGCGTTGGCCCACCGGGACCGGGCACGCCCAGCGGTCGGGGGTTGGCCAACATGGCCGTTCGTGCCGAGCGTCACGGCGGCACACTTCAAGTCGGCGCCGGCCGGACCGGCGGCACCATCCTCATCTGGCGGGCGCCGACACAAGCGACCGGGCCCGGTTCAGGAGCCCGGAAGGTCGGCGGGGACGACGAGCACTGGTCGCGGTGATCGCTGCACGAGCCGTCGCGTCGTCGAGTACCAATGAGAGCGGCCGCCCGCCCACCGGGCGCTCGTCGTCACGAACACCGCATCACCGACCTCGGCGACCAACTCGAGCAGCGTCTGCACGGGGTCACCGCCGCGGAGCACTCTGGTCGCGGCGTCGATGCCGTGTTCGGCGAGCACGGCGGCACAAGCGTCGACCTGCTCACGTTCGACTTCCTCTTCGATCGTGTCGGCGGGCCAGGCCGACGTCGCGATGACCTCCACCACCCAGGGTCGGCCGCCGCCGAAGGTTCCCTGCCACGAGTCGATCACCCGCAGCGCAGCCCCACTGTCTTGGGAACGGTCGATGCAAGCAACCAGCGTGGTCGACGACGAGAGGCACGGGTCGGGTACGGCCGGGCCGATGAGCAATACCGGCTGACGCGTTTCGCTGAGGACATGGGCACTGACACTTCCGCGCCGCTGCGAGACGAGACCTGTGGCGCTGGTGGTCATCACCAGCAGCGCACCGTCACGATCCCGTAGCTGGTCGACGATCGCCGCGGCGACGTCGTCGCCATGGACGACACGCAAGGCGTCACCGACCCCGTCCGCCATTGCGTAGCGTCGCCGCACGTCGTCGACCGGGCCGCTGGGCTCCGAGACAACGGTCAACACCTCGACGGGTAGCCGTCCCCGGCGGGCCAATGCCGTTCCGACAGGGATCGCCCGGTCCGAGCCGGCATCGATGTCGGTGGCGATGACCACCGAATTGAACACGTGCCCTCCTGTCCGACTGCCTGCTCACCCCATCATCGGCACGGATCGCGAGCCCGAGTCGTGGCACCAACGTCGCATATGTGCGGTGAGCCAAGTCCTTTCCCCTGACCCGGCGGCCCGCCTCCGGGACGATGTCAACTCGGCCGTCGGCGACGTGCTCCACGCGACGCGCCTCGGCTCGAGTCGACCTGTCCGGCTGACTTTCCGGCGTCACAGCCGGCCAGGCGCCGCTGTCTATGGTGCCGGACATGGCGGTCGCGTCCGACCCTGACGCCGTGCTGGAGCACATCGGGGCGGGCGCCGACCTGATCGTCCCGTTGGCCAACGGCGAACCGGTCGCCCTGCTGGATGCCATCGAAGCGCACGGCGACGAGCTGGAGGGCGTGCGGGTGCACCAGATGCACGCCCTCCATGACCGTCGCTACCTGCACGGCGCCTTCGGTGACCGGCTCCGGCACGTCTCCTACTTCCTGTCTCATGTGACCCGCCCATGCTTCCGTGCCGGCACGATCGATCTGGTACCGAACAACTTCAGTGAGATGCGGGCGATCCTCGCCGAACGCACCGTCGACCCGCTCGTCATCGCCGCCTCGTCGCCGCTTGACCGGCACGGCTACTTCAGTCTCGGCCTCAACGCCGACTACGTCTCGTCGTTCATCGGCCGAGCCCGGTTCTTCCTCGAGGCGAACGTGCAGATGCCACGCACGTTCGGACGGAACCAGATCCACGTCAGCCAGGTCCTCGGTTGGGTTGACGTCGACCGGCCCCTGGTCGAGGTCCCTCCACCATCTCGCAGCGCCATCGACGATCGCATCGCCGTGTTCGTCGCCGAACGCATCCCGAATGGGGCGACGATCCAAACCGGGATCGGGTCGATCCCCAACGCCATCCTCGCCGCCCTGTCGCATCATCGTGACCTGGGCGTGCACACCGAGCTGCTGTCCGACGGCCTGATCGATCTCGTCGATGCCGGCGTCGTCAACGGGGTCGCCAAGCAGCTCAACCGCACCAAGGCGGTCGGCACCTTCGCGCTCGGCACCCGCCGCCTGTACGACTTCCTCGACGCCAACGCGGCGTTCGAGCTGCTACCGGTTCGCTACGTCAACGACCCTCGCGTCATCGCCCAAGAGGACGGGTTCGTGTCGATCAACTCGACGATCGCCGTCGACCTGCTCGGTCAGTGCGCCAGCGAAACGGTCGGCGGCGCCTACTACTCCTCGAGCGGCGGCCAGGCCGACTTCGCCCGCGGCGCGATGTACTCCAAAGGTGGCCAAGGGTTCGTCGTGCTCGACTCCACCGCGAAGCAGGACACCATCTCCAAGATCGTGGCCCAGCTCGCCCCCGGCGATGTCGTCACGACACTGAAGAACACCGTTGACAAAGTGGTGACCGAATGGGGCGTCGCCGAGCTACGCGGCCGCTCGTTGCGTCAACGCGCCGAGGCGCTGATCGCGATCGCCCATCCGGCTCATCGCGACCGGCTGCGTGCCGAGGCGGTCGCCGTCGGCCATCTGTGACCGGATGTGCCGTACACCAACTCACCCTGGTGATGTGACGTCAGCGCTGGTCGACGGGACCTTCGACCCTGGCAACCCGCCCAGCGCCCGGCATTCTTGGACGTGGAGGAGCACCATGACCACGATGGACACGACCGGTGGCCTGGATCACGCCGAGATGCTGCGGTTGCTGCGCGCCAGTCCGATCGCTCGGATCGCCTTCACCGTCGACGACCAGCCCTACGCGCTGCCTGTGAATTGTGCCTGCGACGAGCATGGGCGGGTGGTATTCCGGACCGGCGATCACAGTCTGCTGAGTGGACTGGCCGGCCGACAGGTCGGCGTTGAGATCGACGGCTACGACGTCACCTCACGGGCGGGCTGGTGCGTGCTTGTGCTCGGCCGAGCGAGCGAGATCACCGCCGGCGGTGACCAGACCACGCAGCGGCTGCGCCGACTGGACGTCGTGCCATGGGCACCGGGCCCTCGCGACCGCTGGTTCGTGGTCGATCCACACTCGATGTCGGGGCGACGGGTCGCCGACCCCGGCGGGTCCGTGGCCGGCTGGTTCGCCGGCATCCCCTCCTCGTGACCGCGCCCGTCGGGAGCGACTGAGACAATGCGCCTGGTGAAAGCGACATCACCGTGTTCTTGCTCGACGACCACGAGATCGTCCGACGTGGCGTGGCCCTTCTGCTCGACGCCGAAGCGACATCCGGGTGATCGGCGAAGCCCCCACCACCGTCACGCCCTGGCTCGAGGAGGTGTCGTCCATCGGGTCGTGGCGCAAACGACAGTTGTAAGCCGGGTGGGCTCACCGTCGACGTCGGACACCGCCGGCGCACGTGCCTACCGAGTCGACGACCACCACCGCCACCACCACCTGTGAGTAGCCATCGCCGAGCGCTTATTCTCGGTCGTGAACTTCGGTCCAGGATCCTCCGTGCACGTCCCGAGCGGTGTCGAGCACGACATCGACGCCTCATCAAGCGGCGGCTGCACGGTGTTTCACATTTCGTTGCGACACCAAGACTGACCCGGCGCTCGGCCCAAGCGGGGCGGGTTCGGCATCACCGGAGTCAGTCGTTCCCCTCCCGGGCGCGGTCGCGGATGAACTCGAGGATGCGACGGTGCTTCTCGTTGTCCTGCTGCATCAGTCGCACGACGAGCTGCCACACGGTGGTGTCCCGGACATCCTTCAACTCCTTCGCCAGCCGCTCGAGCTCTTGGTTGTCCTCCTTCTCCCAGGCGAGGAAGCGCTCGGATTCGGCCAGGATCCGCTCTCGATCCGCCTTGAACTCACCCAAATCAGGGATCGGGCTGGGCTTGCCAGTGAGCTCGGCAGAGGTGCGGATCGTCTCGGCGAGATCGTCGAGGAGCTGATGGTGGCGTCGCTCATCGTCCAGAATGATGCGCGCCAGGTAGGCGAACGCCGGCGAGTCCGTGCTCTCGGCGAACTCCTGGTAGGACTGAAGGATCTCGCCCTCGTTCTTTCCGTGATCGGTCACGTGGTCGTACAGCTCCTGCTCCCGCACACTTGCACCGACGATTCGTGCCATCGCTCACCCTCCTGCTCTCACGAGATGCCCCGTCCGAGATGCCCGGCCCCAGCACCGCGAACGTACCCGACCTCGCCGGCCCGACGGACGTGGGTGACGCCACGCCAGTGGAAATGCCGCCGGCGCGGTGGGCTGCCCCATGCAGCTCCAGTGCCGCTCCAACAACAGCGACGGTCCGGACGCGACACGATCGGCGGTAAAGCCGGAGTTCTCCCGCGACGCGGTCTGTGCAGTCGGTCTTGCGGCCGATGGAGATCGACGACCGGCCCGGCCGGCGGGCCGTCACACACAGCCTGTCCGGCATCCCCTCCTCACCCGCCACCCGTCGGGCGCGACTGAGACAATGAGCCCGGTGCGCGACCACATCACCGTCTTCCTTCTCGATGACCACGAGATCGTGCGACGTGGCGTGGCCGATCTGCTCGACGCCGAAGACGACATCCGGGTGATCGGCGAAGCCGCCACCCAGGAGGAGGCCGTTGGCCGGGTGCATGCCCTCGACCCTGACGTCGCCGTGTTGGATGTGCGCCTCGAGCGCGGCAACGGCATCGAGGCGTGCCGGGAGATCCGATCGCTGCATCCCCGCACGGCGTGTCTCATCCTGACGGCGTTCGCCGATGACGAGGCGCTGTTCCTCGCCATCATGGCCGGCGCCGCCGGTTACGTGCTGAAACAGATCCGATCGTCGGATCTGGTCGACGCGGTGCGGCGGGTCGCCGACGGGCAGAGCCTGCTCGACCCCGCGGTGACCGCCCGGGTCCTCGAACGGATCCGTAGCGGGCCGCGCCAGGACGAACGGATCGCCCGGCTCAGCCATCAGGAACGTCAGGTTCTCGAGTTGCTCGCCGAAGGATTGACCAACCGGCAGATCGCCGAGCGGTTGTATTTGGCCGAGAAGACGATCAAGAACTACGTGACTTCGGTGCTGTCGAAGCTCGGGATGGCTCGACGGACCGAAGCCGCCGTCTACGCCGCCCGGCACCTGCGGCCCGAGTCGACCGACTGAGCCGGGCCCGGCAGGGACCTTCGGCCCTGTCATGACACCCCGCCCTGTCCGATGATGGACGTATGCGAGTCGATGGCGCCGGGCTGAGGGTGCTCACCCGCGAGGAGTGCCTGGCCATGCTGGCCACTGCTGAGGTCGGCCGCATCGGCGTTTCGACGCGGGCGTTGCCGCTCATCTTTCCGGTCTGCTTCGCCATGGATGGCGACCAGATCGTGATCTCCACCCAGCACGGCACCACCCTCGACGCCTCGACTCGTGACACCGTGGTCGCCTTCGAAGCCGACGGGCCCTCCAGCCACTCGAGCGTCGGATGGAGCGTGCAGAGCACCGGCATCGCCCGTCACGTCACCGACCCAACCGAGCTCGACCGCTTGGCGGCACTGGCGCTGCCGTCATGGTCACTCAAGTCGCCGGCGCGGTTCGTGACGATCACGACTGATCAACTGTCCGGCCGGCTCGCCGCCGACACCGACGTGCCGTTCCACCACACCCACCATCGGCTCTCGGGCAACGCCATCGAAGCATGACCCAACTGCTCGTCGCCGCGCTCGGTGACGGTGAGACCGGCCTGGCGGATAGAGCGAGCATGCGCGAGCTGTACTGCAACGCCGACCGTCAGGCCGCGAACAGCCCTCCGCAACGTAGGACCTTCGACTCTGGTCGGGCGGACGCCACCCGCTCAAGATGAAACCCATGAAGACAGACGCCGACGGGATCACGACCCTCGACACCCACACGTGTCTCGGTCTGCTGCGAACCGGCGAGGTCGGCCGCCTCGCCGTGTCGATCACCGATCATCCCGACATCTTCCCGATCAACTACGTCGTCGATCGCGGCACCGTCGTGTTCCGCTCGGCGGAAGGCACCAAGCTCGCCGCCGCGCTGTTGGGTCGTGGCGTGGCGTTCGAGGTCGATGGCTACGACGCCGAGGCCGGCGAGGCGTGGAGCGTGGTGATCAAGGGCTTCGCCGTCGAGATCGAACAGATGCACGACTACTTCGATGCGCTCGAACTCCCGTTGTTTCCCTGGCACGCCGCACCCAAGCACCGGTTCGTGCGGATCGAACCGGTCGAGATCACCGGACGCCGATTCCGCGTCGTCGGCGCCGAGGCGTGGGGCGGCGACCGCCCAAACGTGCCTCGGGCCGCCGTGGAATGATCGGCCATTGACCGACACGGGCCATCGGGCCGAGCTGTTTCAAGCTGGGAAAGTCGACGTCACCGGCAGTGCCGGCGTGCAGTCCGCACGCCGTCGTCGTGGATGTTCCGTTGATGGCGGGGGAGCGAGCTGGAGCATCGAGGGATGTCCGGATGCCGGGGGGCGGTGATCGGGACGTTCGGCCCTGATGCCGTGCCGGTGGCGTCTTTAGGGTGAACAGTGAGCTCGACGACCGTGCGAGCGCATAACCGAAGGGATCATGTGATGCCGCCCACGCTGCTGGCACCCCCCAACGACGTCGGCACCGTCGACGAACCTGTCGTGGACGCCACCTCGACGTCAACGCCGACGTCGAGGTCGACGTCCCGCGACCGGGCCGTGATCGGCCCGATCCGGCGTCGCACCATCGATTCCGTGCTTGTCGCCGCCGGCGCCGTTGTCGCCCTTGTTCTCGTCGCCGCCGGCGGGTTGTTGACGTGGGGCAGCAACTTCGCTGACGACTACGTCGGCGACGAACTGGCCGCCCAGAACATCTTCTTCCCCGACCAAGCCGCCCTCGAAGAAGACGGCCGCGCCGACTTGGTGCAGTACGCCGACGAGCAGGTCACCACCGGCAGCGAAGCCGAGGCGTACGCCAGCTTCATCGATGGTCACCTCGCCGGGATCGCCGACGGCGCCACCTACTCCGACCTCGGAGCCGTCGAGCGGGCCGCCAACGCGGCGGTCGAAGAAGCCGAAGCCTCCGGGGTCGACGAAGCCACCGTCAGCGATCTCCAAGCCGAGGCCGACGCCGTGGCCGGACAGCGCAACAGCCTGTTCAAGGGTGAGACGCTGCGTGGACTGTTGCTGTCCACCTTCGCCTGGTCGACGATCGGCCACATCGCCGGCATCGCCGCCCTCGTCTCCTTCGTCGCCGCCGGAGCGATGATCGTGCTCGTCGGCCTCGGAATCATCCACCGCCGCAAGCTCACCACCAGCTGACAGCCCTCACACCCGCCCCCCACACATGGCCCGGTCGGCAACACGCCGACCGGGCCGACGCGCCCGTCCCGGCGTCGCCGAAACCGCCCGCAACCAAAGGATCCGTCGATTGGGGCTCCATCACTGTGGTCCGCTGTCGGCGTTTGGCGGCGATCCGACCGGATGTCCCCGCAGACCACGCACCGGCCCGACGGCGGAGAGGGCAGCCGCCACACCGATCCGGGCGTCGGCGGCGGCGCAGCCCGCTTGCGTGACCAGCACCGGGTTCAAGTCGAGCCGCTGGATCTCGGTGACGGTTGCGGCGAGCATCCCGATCCGGTGGATGAGATCGACCACCGGGTCGACTGGGAGCTCGGCCCGGCCACGGAAGCCATGGAACAACGGTGCCAGTCGGAGGCTCTCGACGGCACGCCGGGCTGCGGACCTCGAGACCGGTGCAATGAGCACGACCCGGTCGTCGCGCAACTCCGCTTCGACGCCGCCGGCGCCGACGACCACGAGCGGACCGAACGCGGGATCGCGCGTGACGCCGACCAGCAGCTCGAGGGCAGCCACCTGCTGGGCCTGGACCACGACCCCGCGCAGTCCGTCGCCGAAGCGACGCTCGAAATCCCGGTACGTCTCGGCCGCCGCCGTCGGGTCACCGATGCCGAGCCGGACAGCACCGGCGTCCGATTTGTGGAGCACCTCGGCGGCGTCGGCCTTGACGACACACGGGAATCCGATGCCGTCGGCGGCTCGGGCGCACTCGTCCGGCGAGCGGGCGTACGCCCATGTCACGATCGGGAGCCCCGCCGCTTCCAGCAACTCGAACGATGCGACGGCATCCAGCCACGTGGTCTCCGCCGCCGCGCCGGCGTGCATCCTGGCGAGCCGGCGGGCCCCGACGAACGACGAGGCATCCAGGCCCGTCATGCCGTCGGACGCGTCACCGGCGATCGACGCCAGCCATTCGGCCCGCCCGGCGGCCAGCGCAACGGCCACGGCCGCCCGCTCCGGCGTCGGGAACACCGGCAACGACCCCGACCCGCTGACATCGGCACCGATCAGCGTCAACGCCACCGGGACACCGTCGAGCTCGACACCAGCAACCAACGACTCGACCCCATCGAGGCGATGGCGCCCCTCCACGTCGACGCACACGACGACGCAAGCGTCAACCTCCCCGGACGCACCGACAGCCTGCACCACAGCAGCTAACCGGTCGGCCGTGACGGCGGAGCCGAGGTCGACGGGGTTTTCAGTCGACGCCGCCGTCGGCACCAGGCTCGCGATCTCGTCCTGGAGCGGCGGCGACAGCAGAGGTACGTCGAGACCGCCGGCGTCGGCGGCGTCGGCGCCCAAGACCAGCGGCCCTCCGGCGTTGCCGATCAATGCGACCCGGCGCCCGGCCGGAGCGGCCTGCCGGTCGAGCAGCAGCCCGACGTCGATCAGTTCCTCCAGTGCCGCCCGCCCGCAGCACGCCGGTGTGGGCAAGCAACGCGTCAACGACGACCTGATCGGCGGCGACCGCAGCCGTGTGCGACACCGCGCCACGCCGACCGGCCGCCGTCCGGCCGCTCTTGAGGGCGACGACCGGTTTGCGCTGTGACACGGCGCGGGCCACCCGAGCAAACCGGACGGGGTCACCGAACGACTCGAGGTACAGCAGGACGACGTTCGTCTGCTCGTCGTCGGCCCACAAGCGGAGCAGGTCGTTGCCGCTGACGTCGATCTTGTTGCCCATCGACACGAACGACGAGATGCCGGCATGGCGACGCTGGGCCTCGGCGGCGATGGCGATCCCCACCCCACCCGACTGCGAGGCGATGGCAATGCCGCCGGGCACGAACTGCTGGCTGGTGAACGTGGCATTCAGCCCGCAGGCGGTGGACACCACACCGAGGCAGTTCGGCCCGACGATGCGCATGCCGTAGCGGCGGGCGGCGACGAGCACCTGGTCCTGCATGCGGGCGCCCTCGGCTCCGAGCTCGGCGAACCCCGCCGAGATGACCACCGCGCTCGGCACGCCGACCGTGCCGCACTGGGCGACCACGCCGGCCACCAACGGTGCGGGAACCGCGATGACCGCCAGATCTGGTACCTCGTCCAGCTCGTCGAGCGTTGCGACGGCGTCGATCCCCCCGACGACGTCGGCCGTGGCGTGCACGACGCTGACCCGCCCGCTGAACGAATCGCGCAGATGGGCCAGGATGCGCCGGCCCGGAGAGCTCTCGTCGCGATCGGCGCCGATCACGACGACGTGCGACGGCGCGACGATCGAGCGCAGCGACCGCACGGCGGCGCGCCAGTCGCGCAGGTCGGCGTGGTCCTGCAGAAGGTCGTCGGCGGTCAGATCGAGCTGGACGCAGACGACGCCGTCCTCGAACCAGTGCCGATGCACCAGCCCAACCGTCCGGAACACGCCCAGCATCGCCATGTTCCCGGGAAGGGTGTCGGCCGCCAGGCGACGGAACCCGGCGGCTCGAGCGACGAGCGCCAGATCCTCCAGCAACACCGTCGCCACGCCCTCGTGGTGGTGGGCGTCGGCGACGGCGAAGGCGACCTCGGCCTCGACCCCGCCTGGCCGGGCGTGGTACTCGCCGACGCCGATGATCGAACCGTCGGACTCGGCGATCAGCGTGACCTGCTGGTGGACGTCTTGGACCGTGGCTCGCTGCAGCTCGTCATCGGGGATGAAGGGCCGAAGTCCGAAGAACCGGGAGTACGTGGACGTGTCGTCGAGCTGCTGGTAGAAGGACCTCAGCCGCTCGACATCACGGGGACTGGCGGGGCGCACATGAACCGCCCGGCCCGTCGCCAGCAGGACGTCGCGCTCGAACGGCGCGAGCAGCGACGCCGTGGTCGCCGGCGTTTCGTCCGCTGGCACTTGCCCGACCGCGCTCGACATCGTCACCCTCCGTCTCCCCGATACTGCCAGCCCGCCCCTTCTCTCATCGCGGCGAGCGCTGCTCGAGGGTCGGTTCGGCGCTGGATCCCGACTTGCAGCCAGCGCGGTCAGCCTGCTGAGGTGCTCGAAGAGGTCGACGTACTGGGCGAGGTGCCGGTCACCGAGGAACTGGTCATGGACGCGGGCACGCCCGGCGGCGCCGAGTCGGTCGGCGAGCTCGCGGTCGTCGAGGAGGCGGGCCATCGCCGCGGCGAGGGCATCGAGGTCGTAGGGATCGTCGAGCAACAGGCCGTCGCGCTCGTGGACGATCTGGTCCTGGATCCCGCCGACGCGGCTGGCGATCATCGGCCGCGCCTTCCACATCGCTTCGGTGACGGTCAGTCCGAATCCCTCGACGAGGCTTTTCTGCACGACCAGGTAGGCGTGGCGCTGCAAGGCGTTGATGATGATGGCGTTCTCGTCGACGTCATCCATCGGGATGGAGGCGAGGTGGACGCGCCCGCGGATGGACTCGGGCACGGTCCGCCAGCGAGCCCGGCATTCGGCGAGCACGTCGGCGCCCTCGGGGTCGTCGGTCACGCCGGACACGTCCGGCCCGGCGAGCATGAGGTGGGCGTCGTCGGGACCGTCGGCGGCCATCGTGACGAAACCGGTGAGCACGCCGGCCATGTCCTTGAGCCGGTCCCACCGGCTCACCTGGAGGATGAGCCGCGCATCGTGGGGCGGCGGCGGACCGTCGGCGATGAGGTCGCGTGTGGCGCCGGACGGTGCCCTCCGAGCCGTCGCGGCGTTCGAAGTGGACGGGCCCGTCCGGATCCGCGCCGGCGACCACCCCGACGGTGGCGAGGACCGCGCTGACCGTTCGCGGATCCAGTTCGCGGTTCTTGGCGGAGAACGGGTCGATCGACGGCGGGATGATGACGAGCCGTTCCCGGTCCACGCCGTCCGGCACGTATTCCTCCCGCGAGAACACGAAGGCGTCGGCCCGTTCGATGTAGGGCCGCAGGAAGGCCCACGCCTTGTCGGTCTCGTCGTTGGGCGTGTCGCGCCCGACGTGACAACGCCACACGACCCGGACGCCGGTCGCCCGGAGGCCGTCGACCATGCCCGCGGTCTGGGGGTCGTGCAGCAGCACGATGTCGCGGCTGTCGATCAGGGCGAGCATCTCGGCGACGTTGGTGCCGACGACCCGTTCGTAGCAGGCACGCTCGTTCTCGCCGAGTGGACCGCCGTCGCCCGGGACGCCATGCAACAGGTTGTGCAGGCGCTTCGTGATGGCGAAGAACTCCGGCTCGCCGTCGAGCACGAGCCACCGGTTCTCGACCTGCGCCCCACGCCCGTACGCAAGCAGCGTCTGGAGCATCTCAGCGACGCCACCACCATGCGCCGTCGCGTTGACATGCCAGATCGTGCGGTCCCCGAAGGCCACCTGAGCTCGCACCGCCGCCTGCGACAAGCGTCGGGCCCGTTCGGGCGTCAGGATGCTCGCCAACAGCTCGAGCGGCAGCGCCTTGACCTCGACTTCCTGCATCCGGACATCCTTGCGCGCGTCGCCGGGGCTCCGGACAAGCCTCCTCCGCAGGTGCGGCACGCCTTCAGTGTTGAGAGCTGCGAGAGATGGTGCCCTGCGGTCGAAGGAAGAGTCCCGCCGCGGGGCGCCTCCGACGGTCGACGGACCCCGCGTCGGCGAGCGACTGGAGCCTTCAGAGGTGACCTTCGGCCCTGTTCCGGTGAGCGTGGAAATGAGACGCTCGCGACAGAGGCTGCGAGGCGCGTGGAACGTCCGATCGGCTGAGCGACCGGGGGCAACTACCCCGGGCCTGATCCAACCGATCGAAACGGAGCACCGATGGACCACATGAGCCCGCTCGACAGCATGTTCCTCCACGTGGAGGACGGCATCACCCACATGCACATCGGGTCGTGCTCGGTCTTCGAAGGTCCGGCGCCCGGCTACGACGAGATCGTCTCGCTCATCGCGAGCAAACTGCCGGTGATCCCCCGCTACCGGCAGAAGGTGCGTTTCGTGCCGGGCGGGCTGGGCCGCCCGGTGTGGGTCGACGACCCGCATTTCAACCTCGAGTACCACCTCCGCCATTCCGCGCTGCCACCGCCCGGGTCGGAATCGGATCTCAACACCTTGATGGGGCGGCTGATGTCGCAGGAGCTCGACCGGCATCGGCCGCTGTGGGAGGCGTGGATGATCGAAGGCCTCGCTGCTGGCCAGTGGGCGCTCATCTCGAAGGTGCACCATTGCATGGTCGACGGGGTGTCCGGCGCCGATCTGATCGCCAGCCTCCTCGATCCCAGCCGCGACGCCCCACCACCCGCACCTGACGCGTGGGCGCCGGCGCCCGAACCGAGCGACGCCATGCTGGTCGCCGAGTCGCTGGGTCAGCTGGTGGCCAACCCGGCCGAGCAGGTCCGGGCCGTGCGTTCGCTCGTGCGCACGCCGCGACGAGCCGCCGCCCAGCTGCGCGACACGCTCGATGGGCTGCGGTCTGTCGGTCACCAGCTGATGCCTCGCCCGGCGCTGTCGATCGAGGGCGCCATCGGCCCCCATCGACGCTGGGCGCCGGCGCACGCCGAGCTCGCCGACATCAAAGCGATCAAGCGGACGTTCGGCGGGACGGTCAACGATGTCGTCCTGGCCGTGATCGCCGGCGCGTTCCGCGACCTGCTGTCGGCCCGATCCGAGGATCCCGATCACGCCGTGGTGCGTTCGCTCGTGCCGGTGTCGGTCCGAGGAACCGGAGACCGGGCGCCCAGCAACCAGGTGTCGGCGATGATCGCCGAGCTGCCGGTCGGGATCGCTGACCCGGTCGAACGGCTCGCGTCGATGCGCCAGCAGATGGAGCAGCTCAAGCAGTCCGACCAGGCCGAGACGACGGAGCAGCTCACGGCGCTCGCCGGTCTCGCCGCACCGTCGCTGCTGGCGCTCGGGCTCAGAACAGCCGGCGCGATGGCCCGCGAGTTCCCCCAGCGCGCCATCACCACCGTCACCACGAACGTGCCCGGGCCGCAGTACCCGCTGTACGCCGCTGGCCGACAGATGGTTGCCTACCTCCCCTTCGTGCCCCTGGCCCAGGGCGTCCGCATCGGCGTGGCGATCATGTCCTACAACGGCGGGGTGAGCTTCGGCGCCACCGGCGACTACGACACCGTTCCTGACCTGGACCGCTTCTGCCGCTCCATCGAGACCGGCATCAGCGATCTCCGCGACCGTGCCCGTCGGGCCGCCCGCCGGAAGTGAACAAGTCGGTCCGCCGATCAGCATGCAATTCGACCCGCGAACACGCCGCGCCGAATGCGCGCCAGCAAGAGGCGCGCTCGGCTACCCGTCGAACCATCGAAGCCACGCAACCCGCTCACGTGACCCGTGCGCAGTTCAGGACGTCGCGCACCGCTCCCGAGCGGACGTCAATGCCTCCACGGCGTCATGGGTGAGAGGCAGCCTGAGCGACCGGCCCGCCGAGCGCGGCGTCGGGCTGAGGTCACTTCGGCGAGCGATCATCCGCTGCGCGGCCGAGTGCCCGGCGGGAGTGACGGACCTGCGGCACCTCATGACCGGGACAGAACGACCTTCAACGCGCCGGTCTCGCCGGCACGGGCGAAGACGTCGTACGCCTCCTCGAACTGGTCGAGCGTGAAGTGGTGGGTGACGAACCGGCCGGCGTCGAGCTGCTTGTTGATCAAGAGACGGAGCAGGGTGGGGGTCGTGTACGTGTCGACGAGCCCCGTCGTGATGGTGACGTCGCGGATCCAGAGCTCTTCGAGGTGCAACGTCACCGGCTCGCCGTGAACGCCGATGTTGGCGATGTGACCGCCGGGCCGGGCCAGCTGGACGGCCTGCTCAAAGGTCGCCGGCACGCCGACGGCCTCGATCGACACGTCGGCCCCCAAGCCGCCCGTCAGCTCGGCGATGATCGCGGCGGCGTCCTCTCGCGTGTTGTTCACGACGACGTCGGCACCGAACTGCTTGGCGGCATCCAACCGGCTGTCGGCCAGATCGATGGCCACGATGTGACTCGGGCTGAACAACCGGGCGCCCATGATCGCGGCAAGCCCGATCGGACCGGCGCCGACGACCGCTACGACATCGCCCGGCTGCACGGTGCCGTTGAGGACGCCCACCTCGTAGCCGGTCGGCAGGATGTCGGCCAGCATCAGGATCTGCTCGTCGGCCACGCCGGCCGGCACCTGGTAGGTGGACGTGTCGGCGAACGGGACACGCACGTACTCGGCCTGGGTGCCGTCGATCTTGTGGCCAAGGATCCACCCACCCCCACCGAGACATTGGCCGTAGCGGCGCTCCCGACAGAAGCGGCACACACCGCACGAGGTGATGCATGAGACAAGCACCCGGTCTCCGACCTTCACCGTGTTGAGGCCGGCGCCGACCGCCTCGACCGTCCCGACCGCCTCGTGACCGAGGATCCGTCCATCGGTCACCGCTGGAACGTCACCCTTGAGGATGTGCAGATCGGTGCCGCAGATGGTGACGGCGTCGACACGGACGATCGCGTCGGTATCGCTCAAGATCGTGGGCTTGGATGCATCTTCCCAAGCCTTCTGACCGGGTCCGTGGAACACGAGCGCTTTCATGGCAGACCTCCTGGTCGTCGTCGCGTCGACAATGATCTGGACGACAGCGACGCGGTAGAGGCGAAGGTCACGTTGCGAGGTGATGTCCGCACGCCGTGTCGTCGATGGTTTCCGTGCATGCCGAGGAGTGAGCGACCGGAGGTGGGGGTGTGGTGGGCGGCCTGATCGGGACCTTCGGCCCTGACGCCGTGCCGGCGGCGTCTTTAGGGTGAACAGTGAGCTCGACGACCGTGCGAGCGCACAACCGAAGGGATCATTTGATGCCGCCCACGCTGCTGGCACCCCCCAACGACGTCGGCACCGTCGACGAACATGTCGTGGACGCCACCTCGACGTCAACGCCGACGTCGAGGTCGACGTCCCGCGACGGGGCCGTGATCGGCCCGATCCGGCGTCGCACCATCGATTCCGTGCTTGTCGCCGCCGGCGCCGTTGTCGCCCTTGTTCTCGTCGCCGCCGGCGGGTTGTTGACGTGGGGCAGCAACTTCGCTGACGACTACGTCGGCGACGAACTGGCCGCCCAGAACATCTTCTTCCCCGACCAAGCCGCCCTCGAAGAAGACGGCCGCGCCGACTTGGTGCAGTACGCCGACGAGCAGGTCACCACCGGCAGCGAAGCCGAGGCGTACGCCAGCTTCATCGATGGTCACCTCGCCGGGATCGCCGACGGCGCCACCTACTCCGACCTCGGAGCCGTCGAGCGGGCCGCCAACGCGGCGGTCGAAGAAGCCGAAGCCTCCGGGGTCGACGAAGCCACCGTCAGCGATCTCCAAGCCGAGGCCGACGCCGTGGCCGGACAGCGCAACAGCCTGTTCAAGGGTGAGACGCTGCGTGGACTGTTGCTGTCCACCTTCGCCTGGTCGACGATCGGCCACATCGCCGGCATCGCCGCCCTCGTCTCCTTCGTCGCCGCCGGAGCGATGATCGTGCTCGTCGGCCTCGGAATCATCCACCGCCGCAAGCTCACCACCAGCTGACAGCCCTCACACCCGCCCCCCACACATGGCCCGGTCGGCAACACGCCGACCGGGCGCAGGCGGCACGACGGGTCGACACAAGGGTCCGCTTCGAACCCTGGTGGCGCTCTAATCGACGTTCTCGACGGGCAGGAGCCCTCATGGCAGCGACCACGATCTCAATGCTTGAACCGCCGGACCTGGCGTGGCAAATGCATCCCTCCAAGCTGTCGGTCGTCAAGGCCGTCGGGCGGCGGATGGTGCCATATCTCGTCGAGGCGACGCTGATCCCGACCGCGTTGTTCTACGTGTTCCTCGTCATCGCCGACCTCAAGTGGGCGATCGTCGCCGCCCTGGGCTGGACGTACGCCGCGATGGGTCGTCGGATCCTCACCGGCCGCCCGATCCCGGGCCTGCTGATGCTCGCCACATTGGGGATCTCCATACGCACACTGATCTTCCTGCTCAACGAGAACCAGTTCGTCTACTTCTTCCAGCCGATCCTGCGCACCGTCGCCACCGCGGCGTTCTTCGCGCTGTCGGTGCTGGTCGGCCGGCCGCTCATCGCCCGCTTCGCCGCCGACTTCTGCCCAATCAGCCCTGACGTCCAAAGCCGCCCAGCGATCGTGCAGTTGTTCCGCCGGCTCACGTACCTGTGGGCCGTGGTCAATGCCGTGCTCGCCATGGTGAGCCTGGCGCTCCTGCTCACCCTTCCCGTTGCCGTCTTCGTCGGCACGGAAATCGTCGCGATTTGGGTCATCACATGCAGCGGGGTCGTCCTGACTGTGTCGGACGCGGTTCGCACGGCCCACACCGAAGGACTCCACACCGCGGTCGCCGCCAACGGGACGCTGCACGCCTACGTCGACCGTGCCGGCTGACCCGAACGGGCTACGGCGCGATCACGATCGGCGATCCTTTCGACTGGAGGCCGACGTACGCAGGGGTCTTCCGGTGTGCGTCGGAACAGTCGCCACCAGCACCCTCGGGTGTCGATGGGCCATCGTCGTCAACCAGAACGCGCGAGCCCGATAAGCCGTAGGCGCTGCCCGGTCGTTCCGCAAGGCTCGACAGGGCGCCTTCTCCCAGTCGCAGTAGGACGCAGTCGGCGATCACGCGAGCGGCCCATCGGACGCTCTAACCGAGGCTCCACGTGCTTGTCACCGTCATCGTGTGGCCTCGTCCGATCGGACCTCGACCGGCTCAGCATGATCACCAGCGAGATGCTGGCGAACGCCGGTGACGCCGGGCCGGCCGCCGACAAGCCTCGCTAGCGCCGCGTAGTCCGGACTCGCCGGATCACCATCGATCACGGCCTCGCCGTCGACAACCTCCAGCAATCGGGCGTCGTGGATCTGTCGCCCCGTTGCGTCCCTGACGAGGAACGCGCGGAGTCGAAGTTCCGACGCCACATCGCGGTGTTCTCCACGCCTCATCCGCCCCGGAGCAGACATGGCGAGCAATCGAAAACTGGCCAGCCGGTGTCGATTGCGCCACGCCCATCCCGCCGCCGCCACCCAACCGATCGTGGCAATGGGATGGCGGGCGACCGGACGCAGCCTCGAGGCCATGACAGGCAACATACCCGGAGCCATCACCGGCGATCCCAAGGTGCCTGCCCGCGCGTCGTGCACGCATGGGCTGCGCCGCTCAATGTCCCGGCAGCCGGCCGCCAATGGTCCGCCTGGCGGCTCGCCTGGTCGTCCGACTGTTCGACAGGAATCGACGGGTACCGTCGGGTCGATGGACGAACTACGAGTGCTCGTCGGGGTCGACTCGTCGGCGGAATCGCTCGCCGCCCTCGACTGGGCGCTCCGGCTCGCGAGTGCGATGGGTGGTCGAGTGGTCGTGGTACATGCGGTCGGGCTCTTGGAGGAGGGCGGTTACCGGCCGGGTCCCGATGTCGGTGCGATCGTCGCTGAGGTTCGTCAGCGGCAGGCGAAAGGGAGCGACGTCCTGGTCGACGTGATCAACGAGGATGGTGCCGCGGCCGATGTCATCGGCCGGGTGGCCACACGTGAGAACGCCGACCTGATCGTGGTCGGAAGTCGCGGGCTCGGTGAGGCTCCGAGGGTGCTCGGCTCGGCGAGCGAGGCCGTGCTCGCCCATGCCCATGTGCCGGTGCTCGTCGTGCCGGGATCCTGACGGTGCATTATCTGAGTGCTGGTGGCGAGAGAGGGGACTCGTGGCCGTGGCCGTCGCCCGGTCACGATTGCCGGTTCCGCCCGGAACGCTGCCGAACCCCTCCCGCAGGCGGTCTAGCGGCTCGAGGAGCGCCCGGCGGCCCTGCGCTGAGAACCTTGTCGACCCTGGCCGAGAAGGCCGTGGTGATGAACTCGCCGAGCGTGTTTCCGCTGTCATTCGAGATCATGGAGTGTTCGACGGCCATGGCCCGCCACCTCGAAACGGGTGCCGCGGTCCACGAAGCCCCAAGTGTCCAAGATCTCATCCAAGTTCTCGGCGGCAGAGGGCACTATCCAGGAACACGAGGCGGACGAACCGACAGAAGGAACCGCAGTCACGGCACAGATCGAGGCCAACCGGATTCGAGACTCTGGACTCATAAACCCACGCAAGGCGTGAACGTCAGCTCGTCAGCGTGAGCGCTCGGCGATGCCGCGTACCACAACGGACGTGCTCGCCGGCATTGCGTGCGCGTACGTCTTCATCAGCATGTCCGGGCTGTGACCCAGGATGTCAGCGATCGCTCGGAGCTGGCCAATGTCTGTTGCGCCCGCGACCATGTGCGTCGCAGCCGTATGGCGAAGGCCGTGTGATGTGATGCGAGGAACGTCGGCCTTGTCGATCGCCAGCGCCAGGGCGCGGTCGTAGGACCTCGGCAGCACGAGCCCACCAAGGCGGGTGGCAATGATGAGGTCGTGGTCCTCCCACGAGCTGCCGCCGAGGAGGCGCTCCGTGGCTTGCTCGGACCGACGGCGCTTCAAGGCGCGCAGCGTCTCGTCATCGAGCGGGATTCGCCGCCGTGACCTCTCGTTCTTGGCGTCGCTCCATGCCGCACCGGTGCTGACCGCGACGACGCTCTGATCGATCCGCAATGTCTGCTTCTCGACTTCTAGGTCGTCCCAGTGGAGCGCGAGAACCTCACTGCGGCGCAGTCCGTAGAGCGCCCCGAGGCGGAACCCAACGGCCCAGCGATGCTCGCGGGTCGCCTCGAGGAAGCGGGTCACCTCCGCAGCGTCCCACGCCTCGATGTCTTTGACTTTGGCCGGCTTGGCAACGGTGCGGGGGAGGGCGACCCTCGCGGCAGGGCTTCGCGGAATGATCCCCTCATCGACCGCCTCGGCGAGGGCGGCGCGCAAGACGGTGCGACAGATCTGCACACTTCGTCGCGAAAGATCGCCCGCCGACGCCAACCCTTCGATCCACTGGGCGACGTCCTCGCGGTCGAGTCGAGCGACTGGGATGGCGCCGAGGCCGGCCTCGATGTGCGGAATGGCCCACTCGTAGCTCTCTCGCGACTTGAGCGTGATGTCGGTGCGCCCGGCGACGTAGCGGCGTACAAGCCAGCTGACGGTCCCGTGTTCCGTGCTGCGCCGGTCCGCCTGTCCCGCGCGGGCAGCCGCAAGCGCAGCGCGCCGCGACGGGTACGTGCCGAGCTGGCGTGGCCGGTGCTTGCCGGTGGCGGTGTCGATGCCGTCGACGCGCACGACCCACTTGTCTCGTTGCTTGCGGACCGTGGGTGCTCCGGTCGCCTTCCACCCCATGCCGTCGGACCTCCGGTGTGCATCAGCAGCCATACGATCCTCTGATACATCGCTGATACATCGGCGATCTGGCTACTGGTGGCGACTCTATCACACCAGCTAGATGAGTCGGGGAGGGGGGATTTGAACCCCCGACCTCCTGCTCCCAAAGCAGGAGCGCTACCAGGCTGCGCTACTCCCCGTCGGCGCGCAGTCTACGTCCGGGCCGGCGTCGGATTCTCTGGAGGATTCACCCTCGAAATCGAGCTCGACCGGGATTCAAAACGGTTCTTCCGGGAGTCAGCCCGCTCGGGCGGCGCGCTTGGCGGCCTTCGCCAGGCGGCGGGCGGCGCGGCCGATCGGTTCGAGGTTTCGTTGGTCGAGGTCGCCGAGCTCGACAGCGGTGTCACGGCCGTCGACCTCGAAGCGGACCCGGTAGCGCTGCCAGTTGAAGCCGTTGGCGAGGATCACCTTGCCCTCGGTCCCCTCCGGGACGCCGGGCAGGTCAACAGTCGTGCGGACCTTGTCACCGATGCTCAGGTCGAGCTGATCCTCGTGCGGCTTGGCCAGCGAATGCGGCTTCCAGGTCTGCATCGCCGCCATTCTGCCTCCTGCCGGGCCCGACCGGCCGCTACTCCGTCACCTGCCCGATGAGCACCGGTACGGAAGTCACCACCGTGTTCGGCCGGTACAGCAGTCGGGCCTTGAGCGCGAACGCCGACTGGTTGTGCAGCCACTGCGTCTTCCACTGGGTGACGAACTCCGGGATGACGACCGTGATGATGTCGTCCGGGCTCTCGGCGTCGAGCTCGTCGAGGTAGTCGAGCACGGGCCCGGTCAGGTCGCGATAGGGCGAGGCGATCGTGTGCAGCTCGATCGGCATGTCGTTGTCCGCCCACGCCTTGGCCAGCTGCTCCTGCTCCTCGGCGTCGGTGACCACCGAGACGGCGATCAGCCGTTCGGGCGCCAGCGACCGGGCGTACTGCACGGCCTGGATCACGCCCTTGTTGACCGTGCCGACGAGCACGATCACGAGGTGGGTTCGGCGTGCCGGCTTGTAGGTGTCCTTGATCTGCACCGCCGCCCGTACCCGGACGTAGTGGCGGTGGATCAATCGGAACGCCATGACCATCGCCGGGATCAGCACGGCAGGGATCCACGCGCCCTCGGTGAACTTCGAGACGACGACGACGATCGCGACCGTCGCTGTAGCGACGCACCCGGTGGCGTTGATGGCCAGCGATGCCTTCCATCGCCCCTCGCGATGGCGTCGGTGGTGGATCACCATGCCGGCCTGGCTCAGCGTGAATCCGGTGAACACCCCGAACGCGTAGAGCGGGATGAGGGCCGAGATGTTGCCGTCGAAGACGACGATCAAGATGCCGGCGGCAACAGCAAGGAAGATGATGCCGTTGGAGAACACGAGCTTGTCCCCGCGGTTGGCGAGTTGCCGGGGCAGATACCCGTCGCGGGCGATGATCGACGACAGGCCGGGGAACCCGTTGTAGGCGGTGTTGGCGGCGAGGATCAGGATGGCGAACGTCGCGAACTGCGTGATCCAGAACAAGAACGTCTTGCCGCCGTACACGTACTCGGCCATCAACGCGATGCCGGTCGCATCGTTCTCACCACGCAGCGGCTCGAGGTGGGCGGCGAGCGTGGAGATCCCGACGAAGGTGACGCCGAGGATCCCGGCCATCATCGCCAGGGTCCTGGCCGCGTTCCGGGACGACGGCTTGGCGAACGACGGCACGCCGTTGGAGACCGCCTCCACGCCGGACAAGGCGACGGCGCCTGACGAGAAAGCGCGCAGCAGCATCAGAAAGGCGAGATCCTTGGAGCCCTCAGCGAGCTCCTGTGCCTCCGCAGAGAGATCGTCGAGCGGGATCGGCGGAAGGTCCTGGAACCACACTCGATAGAGGCCGACGACGATCAGGATGATCAGCACGACGATGTAGAGGTACGTCGGAGGTGCGAAGAGGGACCCCGACTCGCGCAGCCCGCGCAGGTTGGCGACGGTCATGACGGCGATCAGCAGGAGGCACACCGGCACCCGCCACTGCGAGTCGAACCCGAAGGCAGATTGGATCGCCAGTACGCCGCCGGCCACCGACACCGCAACGGTCAGGATGTAGTCGGTCATCAGTGAGGCGCCGGCCACCAGTGACGGTGTCTCGCCGAGGTTCTCCCGCGAGACGACGTACGCCCCACCGCCCGACGGGTAGGCGTAGATCGTCTGCCGGTACGACGCCACGACGATCACGAGGAGCGCGGCGACGACGAACGAGATCGGCACGAGGTAACCGAAAGCCGCCGTCCCGATTCCCGCCTGGACGACGAGCACGAGAATGATCTCATCCGTTGCGTACGCCGTCGACGAGATGGCGTCAGAGGCGAAGATCGGCAGGGCGACGCGCTTCTTCAGCCGTTGGTGCCCTTCCTCGGACGTCGCGATCGGCTTGCCGAGAAGGATGCCGCTTGGCCAGCGAAACCATTCGGTGGCGCAATCTAGGTCTGCGCTCGCCGTCGTGAGTGGGAGCAGTGCGCCGACACCGTCCAACGCCGTGACGTCGGAGTGCTCGCCAAGGCTCGCCCTCTATGCTCCCCGTGTGCACGTCGTCATCGTCGGGTGCGGCCGGGTCGGCGCCGCGCTCGGTCATGCCCTCATCGACGGCGGGCACACGGTCGCCATCGTCGATCGCCGTCCCGAAGCGTTCGCGAGGCTCGGCCCGGACTTCTCCGGCCAGACCATCGAAGGCATCGGCTTCGACCGCGATCGGCTCATCGAGGCCGGCATCGAGCAGGCGGTGGCGTTGGCCGCCGTCACCAACGGCGACAACTCGAACATCCTCGTGGCGCGGGTGGCCCGCGAGACGTTCGGCATCGAGCACGTGGTGGCCAGGATCTACGACCCGCGCCGGGCGGCGATCTACCAGCGCCTCGGCATGACCACCGTCGCCACGGTGGCCTGGACGACGGATCAGGTCCTGCGCCGCCTCCTCCCGACCGAGACCCCGGCCGAGTGGACGGATCCGTCAGCCAGCGTGTCGCTCGTCGAGCGGGCCGTGCCGCAGGAGTGGGCGGGCCAGCCGCTCGGAGAGCTCGAAGAGCACATCGGCGGCAAGGTCGTCGCCGTCGGGCGGCTCGGCAAGGCGATCGTGCCGACGCCCGCCACGGTGGCGCAGCAGGGGGATCTGCTCTACGTGGCGGTCACCACGGACAACCTTGCCGGGTTGGACAAGGCGCTGGCCAAGTCGCCAGCCGGACGCCATTGAGGTAGATGACATGCGCGTGGTGATCGCCGGTGGCGGCAGCGTTGGACGGTTCATCGCCGAGCAGCTGCACGCCGCCAAGCACGACGTGCTGATCGTCGACAACGACCCGAAGGTCGTGAAGCACCACGTCCGGTCGAACGACCCGGTCGGCGTGGCGTGGCTGGAGGCGGACGCGTGTGAGGTCGGAGCGCTCGACGGTGCCGGAGTGAACGAGGCCGACGTGGTCGCCGCGGTCACGGGAGACGATGAGGACAACCTCGTCATCTCCCTGCTGGCCAAGCAGGAGTTCGGCGTGCCGCGCGTCGTCGCGCGCGTGAACAACCCGAAGAACGAGTGGATGTTCAGCGATCAGTGGGGTGTGGACGTCAGTGTCTCGACGCCCCACCTCATCACTGGGTTGGTCGAGGAGGCGGTGAGCGTCGGCACGTTCATCCGGCTGCTGTCCTTCGAGGGCGGCAAGGCGAAGCTGGCCGAGGTGACGTTGGCCCCGGGCTCGCCGGCCGACGGACGCTCGATCGTCGAGCTCGGGTTCCCGCGTGACGCGACCGTCGTCGCCGTCCTGCGGGCCGAGCGGTTGATCGTGCCGCGTGGCGACACGGTGTTGCGGGTTGCCGACGAGGTGCTCGTGTTGGTGACCGAGGAGTCAGAAGAGGACGTGCGCGCCGTGCTGATCGGCAATTCCGATTCTTCGGAGAGTTAGTTGCGCTGAGCGCAACCAAGTGTCGTCAGAACCGGGAGTTCAGGCGACGAGCGTGTAGGCGGGGTTGTAGACGATCGTGCGGTCGCGCTCGCGCATCGCGACGCCCTCGAAGATCGTCGCCCGCCCGTGCTCCAGCCCGGCGATACGCCGCCGGCCGGTGAAGACGGCGGTGATCTTGCCGGTCCCGTCGGAGATCATGACCTCGAGGTTGGGCACCCCCGCCCGCGGCGTCAGCACGACTCGCGTGACCTCACCGGCCACCCGCACGGGGACCCGCAGCGGCAGCTCCCCGAGGGGCGTCAGGCCGAGGCCGCGGAAGCGGTCCTGCAGCCGCGTCTGCTCGAGCTCGGCGACCGAGGCGTTCAATCGGGCCCGCAGCTTGCGCTCCACCGAGTTGACGCTATCCACCGCGCCAAAGACCCGCCGGGCCGATCGCCCGGCACCTATAGCCTGAACGTCCTGTGAAGAGTTCGTTGGAGCCCCTGGAGGGCAACAAGGTCAAACTCTCCGTCAACATCGGCGAGGACGAGTTCGACCGCGACATCGACCAGGCGTTCCGCAAGATCGCCCGGGAGGTGCGGCTGCCCGGGTTCCGTGCCGGCAAGGCGCCACGACGGGTCCTCGAGGCCCGCATCGGCATCGCCCCTGCCCGGGAGCAGGCCCTGCGCGACTCCATCCCGACCTACCTCGCCCGCGCCGTCCGGGAGCACGACGTCGACCTGATCGCCACGCCGGAGGTCGAGATCACCGCAGGCGCAGAGTCGGGACCCGTCGACTTCGACGCCACCTGCGAGGTCCGCCCCGAGGTGACCGTGCCCGGCTACGGCGGTTTGCGCGTCGAGCTGCCGAATCCTGACCCCTCCGACGAGGAGGTCGAGGAGGCGCTGGATGCACAGCTGCGACGCCACGGCACGCTCGTCGACGTCGAGCGCCCACTGGCTCGCGGCGACTACGTGACGCTCGACCTGGTGACCACGCGCGACGGCGAGGAGGTGCCGGCGCTCAACACGGAGGACTGGTCCTACGAGGTCGGGCAGGGCTGGATCGCCGATGAGTTCGACGACCAACTGATCGGCGCGACGGCAGGCGACACGCTGACGTTCACCGCTACGCCGAAGGGCACCGAGGAGCCCGCCGACTTCCACGTCTCCGTGACCAAGGCGCAGGAGCTCGTGCTGCCCGAGCCCACCGACGAGTGGGTCGAGGAGAACATCGCCGAGTTCGACAGCGTCGAGGCATGGCGATCGGCGACCCGCGAGCGCCTGCAGGGGATGAAGCTCAACGACATCCGCCAGCAACTGGTGGGCAAGGTCACCGAGGCGCTGACCGGGTTGACCGAGATCGAGCCCCCCGAGCCGCTCGTGCAGAGCGACCTCCGGCGGCGTGTCGAGGCGACCGTGCGGCAGCTGCAGTCACAGGGCATCGGCATGGACCAGTGGCTGTCGGTCACCGGCCAAGACGAGGCCAGCTTCATCACCGCGATCAAGGGCGCCTCCGAGCAGGCCGTCAAAGTAGATCTGGCGCTGCGCGCCGTGGCGGCCGCGGAGACGCTCGACGCCGACGACGGCGATCTGGGTGCCGAGTACGACCGGCTGGCGATGCAGTCCGGGCAGAAGTCCAACCAGATCCGCAAGGCCTACGAGCGCAACGACCTGGTGCCCGAGCTGGCTGCCCAGATCCGCAAGCAGAAGGCGCTCGACTGGCTGCTCCACCACGTCGAGCTCGTCGACGCGACCGGCCAGGAGCTCGATCGCGAGCTCGTCCTCGGGCATTCCCACGACGGCGACGACCACGACGAAGTCGAACACGACGAAGACGAACACGCCGAAGACGAACCGATCACCGACCCCTCCGAGACAGAAACAGTGTCCACGTGAACCCGCAGAACTACCTCGTCCCCAACGTCGTCGAGCAGACCAGCCGCGGCGAGCGCGCCTACGACCTCTACAGCCGGCTGCTGAAAGAGAACATCATCTTCCTGCAGACGCCGATCGACGACCAGATCGCCAGCCTGATCTGCGCGCAGCTCATCCACCTCGAGTCGGAGAACCCCGACAAGGACATCAACATCTACATCAACAGTCCCGGCGGAGACATCACGTCGCTGTTCGCGATCTACGACACGATGCAATTCATCCGCAATGACATCGCCACGATCTGCCTCGGGCAGGCGGCGTCGGCGGCGGCGGTGCTGCTGGCGGCCGGGACCAAGGGCAAGCGGCTGGCCCTGCCTCACTCGCGGATCCTCCTCCACCAGCCGTACGGGCAGGTCGGCTACGGCCAGGTCACCGATCTCGAGATCGCGGCCAGGGAGATCCTGCGCATGCGTGACCTCCTCGAGGAGCTGTTGGCCAAGCACACCGGCCAGCCGCTCGAGCGGGTGCACTCCGACACCGACCGAGACTTCGTGATGGAAGCGAACGAGGCCCTCGCGTATGGCATCATCGACGCCGTGATCGAGTCTCGCGAGATGGCGGACCGCACGGGCGCGATCCGCTGATCGACAAGACTGACGTGATGACCGACCGGCAGGGGGCGACGAGTGGCCAAATTCGGTGACACCGGCGAGTTGCTCAAGTGCTCGTTCTGCGGCAAGTCCCAGAAGCAGGTGCGCAAGCTGATCGCCGGACCCGGCGTCTACATCTGCGACGAGTGCATCGACCTCTGCAACGAGATCATCGAGGAGGAGCTCACGGAGACGACCGAGCTCAGCTTCGACCACCTCCCCAACCCTCGGGAGATCCGGGCCTTCCTCGACGACTACGTCGTCGGCCAGGAGAGCGCCAAGAAGATCCTGTCCGTCGCCGTCTACAACCACTACCGGCGGATCCAGTACCAGCAGTCGATGGGCGTCGGCCGGCGCGATGAGGTGGAGCTGGCGAAGTCCAACATCCTCCTGCTGGGGCCGACGGGATGCGGCAAGACCCACCTCGCTCAGACACTTGCTCGGCTGCTCAACGTGCCGTTCGCCGTCGCCGATGCCACGGCGCTGACGGAGGCCGGCTACGTCGGGGAAGACGTCGAGAACATCCTCCTCAAGCTGATCCAGGCCGCCGACTTCGACGTCAAGCGGGCCGAGACGGGGATCATCTACATCGACGAGATCGACAAGATCGCCCGGAAGAGCGAGAACCCGTCGATCACGCGTGACGTCTCCGGGGAGGGTGTGCAGCAGGCGCTGTTGAAGATCCTCGAAGGCACGTCGGCGTCGGTGCCGCCGCAGGGCGGGCGCAAGCACCCCCACCAGGAGTTCATCCAGATCGACACGACGAACGTGTTGTTCATCCTGGGTGGCGCGTTCGCCGGGCTCGAGCAGATCATCGAGAGCCGGATCGGCCACAAGGGCGTCGGGTTCCACGGCACCGTGAAGTCGAAGACCCAGCGCGATCCCGGCGAGCTCTTCGTCAAGGTGCTGCCCGAGGACCTCGTGAAGTACGGGATGATCCCCGAGTTCATCGGTCGCCTGCCAACGATGGGGGCCGTGCGGTCGCTCGACCGGGACTCGCTGGTGCGCATCCTCACGGAGCCGAAGAACGCTCTGGTGCGGCAGTACCAGAAGGTGTTCGAGTTCGAGGACGTCGAGCTGGAGTTCACCGAGGACGGGCTCGAGGCGGTCGCCGACCAGGCGCTGTTGCGGGGGACCGGCGCCCGGGTCTGCGGGCGATCCTCGAAGAGGTGCTGCTGAACACGATGTACGACCTGCCGGGCCGCACCGACGTCGGCAAGGTCCTCATCGACACGGAGACCGT
>CAVRCY010000015.1:0-126057 GCA_963719775.1 uncultured Acidimicrobiia bacterium | reverse complement strand
CGACGGCGATCCGGAACGATCGACGCCCACGCAACGCCAATCGAACGACCGTCGAAAGGGCCGAGAGTCACTGCCGAGTCCGACGTTGGTCCCGGGTCATCGGCAGCCATCGACGTCGACACTGGGATCCTCGATCCAGCCGGAAGGAAACACCCCGTGTTCAACACCCTCATCGTCGCGACGGACCTCACGGCGGGTCAGGACAGGGCGATTGGCGTGGCGGTGAGCCTGGCCCGTCGCAACAAGCTGCCGGTCGAGGTGCTCTCTGTCGTCGCCACAGGCCGTGAACCGGCGGACGCTGAACAGCTTCGACGCACCTCATCTGGAGTGAGGCGTCATGTCACGGTCACTGGCGACGACGTCGCTGCAGCCATCGTCGAACACGTCGGCGGCCGTGACGGCGCGCTGCTCGTGATGGCGACCGGCGGCGCCGGCCTGGTGTCGGCGCAGCGCCGCAGCGTGACCGGGGAGGTGCTGGCCGGCCTCATCCAGCCGGTCCTGCTGCTCGGTCCCGCCGTCCCCAACGCCGTGCCACTCGCCTCCCCCACCCTCGTCGCGGCCATCGACCGAACCCATGAGCCGCCACTGCCCGTGTCGATGATCGATTCATGGCAGCGCACCTTCGGCGGCCACCGGCCGTGTGTCGTCGACGTCGTAGCCACCGGAGGCTGGCCGGCTGGGCAGATCGATGACGCCGTCGAACGCCAACCCGCCGACTCGGCCGCCGAGCTGCTCGCCGCTCGCGGCATCGATGCTGCTGCCAAGACGGTGCATGCCGAGGACCCGGCGTCCGCGCTGCTCCAGTTCGCCTACGGGCTCGACGATCCCGTCCTCCTCGTCATGAGCGATCGCTGGGCGGGTGGGCCGTCCCACTGGTACTCGACGGCGCGACGGCTCGTCCAGCGGTCACCTCGACCGGTGCTCGTCGTCCCCCGCGACCTCGGCGACCGGTGATCGACGGCGGTGGGGTGCCGGAATCCGCCACGTCACCATGGTTGCCGTGACCCTCAGGAAGGTGCCGATCGCTCGATGCGTCGCCTCGCTGACACCGACCGTGACGAACTGGGCCAGACGCACGCCCTCCTCGTCGAGGACACCGAGCGCGCCGAAGCGGGCACCGACCAACCCGACGGCCGACTCGACGATGCGATGCAGCATCGGCTCCGGCTCGAGATCCGACCCGATCGCCAACACCGCACGCAGCAGGTCGTCGTGGCGCGGCACCGATCCACGATCCTCTACGGGCCGGGAGGGTACCCACCCGGACAGGCGCCAGCCCGGCGGAACCTCCGCAGTCGAGTGGCGGCCCGATGGCCTCCGGGTCACGCCGTCTGGCGGGTGACGCGCAGCGTCGCCACGGTGAGACCGGGGAGCCGCTGGACCGACGCCTCAGCCTGGTGGGCGCAACCGTCGAGCCAGATCGTCGTCGTCGGATCAGACTCGAGGTTCCTGACCCATTCGGAGTCACCTCGAACAGTCGACACGACGACCGTGTCGCCGACTCTCGCCGCAGCCAACGGCACCTCTCGCATGAGCCCGGAGCGACGGCCGGTGGTCGCCACGGTGACCGTCCCGACGCCGACTAGCGGCGGCGCCCCAATCCCCCGCTTGGTGAACGGCCGAACGACGTCGTTGACGGCGCGGAACGCCTCGCGGGGGAACATTTCAAGCGTGTCGGTCACACGGACCACAACGCCGTCATCCTCTGTGTCATTCCCTCGTGACAGCGCCGGCCAAAGCGACACCAAGGACAGCACCACGCCGCAGCTGAGCGATGAGCGATGAGCGCTCACCGCGTGCCCCACATCGGCGACCGAACCGACGTCGTGCTCCGCTGGCTCTTTCCAACGGCCTGGGTGCCGGGTAAACTGTATGCAATTCGTCCGGGGAAGGTCGACGACGGTCGCAAAGGGGTGTGCGGTGATCTCTGGTCTGCACCACTACGCGTTGGAAGTGCCGGACCTGGACGTGGCCGACGGATTCCTGCAGGACTTCGGCTTGGAGACCGCCGAGAAGGACGGGGCGCTGATCGCCACGTGTCCCGGTCGGAGCCAGGAACAGGTGCGACTGGTGGGTGCGCCAGCCAAGCGGCTGCACCATGTCTCGTTCACGCTGCGCCCCGGCACGCTCGACCCGGTTCGGGCGGCCCTCGACCGTGCGGGAACGCCGGTCATCGAACCCCCGGCGGGCGCGTCCGACGACGGCCTCTGGGTGCGCGACCCGGACGGCAACGCCGTGCAGTTGCTCGACGAAGCGCCAGCACCGGCCCGGCCCGTCGCCGAGGTGCTGGTCAACATCGGCGCCAGCCACCCAGCGGATCGGCATCGCCCAATGGCAGCAGGCCACCGACGACGTCATGCCTCGCCGGCTGGGCCACACCCTGCTGTTCACCCCGCAGCCGCAGCAGATGACCGACTTCTACACCCAGCGTGCTCGGGCTCGGCGTGAGCGACCGGATCCATGGCCTGGTGACGTTCCTGAACGCCGGGCCTGGCGACCACCACATCTTCGGCTTCATCGCCAGCAGCCGTCCCGGCTTCCACCACGCCAGCTTCGAGGTGCCGTCCATCGATGCCATCGCCGTCGGCGCCGACCGCATGCGCAGCAAGGGGCGGGATGCCGGATGGGGACTGGGCCGCCACACCATCGGCTCCAACTTCTTCCACTACAACCCGGACCCCTGGGGCTCGTGGATCGAATGGTTCTCCGACATCGACCAGATCGACGACGGGTGGGTCGCTCGAGAGTGGGACGTGCCGCCGCACCTGTGGGGCGCTCCCCCACCCGAGACGTTCCTCGCCAACCTCGAACCCCGCGGCTGAGTCCGATACCAGATCGCAAACTTGACAGGAGCACCGATGAGCCGAGACGTCACCAGGTCTTCGCCGACATCGACGCCTTCGACCCCGACAAGTTCGTCGCCCATCTCACGCCCGACGTGTCGTTCCGGTTCGGCAATGCCGATCCGGCCATCGGCCGGGGGGCCGTGCGAGAGGCCGTCGCCGGCTTCTTCGCCACGATCGACGGCCTGACCCACCACATCCGCAACGTCTGGGAGTTCGGCGACACCACCATCGTGCAGATCGACGTCGAGTACCTCCGCAAGGACGGCAAGACCGTGACGGTGCCCAACGCCGACATCCTGATCTACGACGGCGATTTGGTCCGCGACTGGCAGATCTACATCGACGTCGCCCCGGTCTTCGCCTGAGATGATCACGCTCACCGACATCGCCTACGTCCGCTCCGGCGTCGCCGACCTGGACGCCGCCGTCCGCTTCGCCACCGACATCGTCGGGCTCGAACTGGCCGCGCCGACGGAGATCGGCGTCGCCCACCTGCGCGCGGACCACCGCCACCACTGCCTCGCGCTCGTCGAGGGACCCTCGGGGGTGATCTCCTCCGGCTTCACCGTCGCCGACTCCGACGCGCTCGCCGCGGCCGAGACCGAGCTGGAACGCGCCGGCTTCACCGTCCGCCGCGGGTCAGCGGACGAGGCCCGCTCCCGCCGGGTCCGGGAGTTCATCGCCTTCGACGACCCGTTCGGCAATCGCATCGAGCTGGTCAGCCAGCCAGGAGACCATCGACCCGGCCGGTCGAGTTCACCCGGCCGGCGGGCATCACCGAGTTCGGCCACTTCTGCCTGGACGCACCCGACGTGCGCGAGGCCTACCGGTTCTGGAGCACCCACTTCAACGCGCGGGTGTCGGACTGGATCGGCGACGCGCGCCTGCCTCATGCGGATCGACCCGGTGCACCACAAGCTCGCGGTGTTCCGCGGCGACGAGCCGGGGCTGTGCCACATGAACTTCCAGGTCGCCTCGATCGACGACGTGTTCCGCAACTGGCACTTCCTGGTCGACCACGGCGTCGAGATCGAGATGGGACCGGGGCGGCACCCGCAGTCCACGGCGATCTTCCTGTACTTCCTCGGCCCGGAAGGGTTCACCTACGAGTACTCGTTCGGCGTGCGCCGCATCGAGGACGACGCCGCGTGGACACCGCGCACGTTCGACCCGGACGAGCTCGGCTCCATCGACATGTGGCTCGGCCCGGTCCGGCCGTGTCTCCCAACCCCAGCTGCGGCGAGCGGATCGGCGGTACCGGCTAGCCGGCGTGGAGCATCAGGAACGCGGACCATCGACGGCGTCGGCACCCTGGCGAACTCCGTCATCGAGCGAACAGGAGTCACCATGATCTACGTCGCGCATCCGCTGCCCGTCAACGCTCCCGACGAGCCTCAACTCAATCGTGACGCCCTTTGGGACGGACTCGTGCTCAAAGCGAACAACGCCCTGCCGTTCGTCCCCAGCATGACGTTCTGCGAGGTCGTCACCCGGCACAGCGACACCGTGTTCGACCGCGACATCGAGTTCCGTGGACAGGATTCACCGAGCGGATCACGCTCGAGGCACCGCACCGAGTCGTGTTCACGCGCATCGCCGGCCCCGTGCTGGGCACGATCGCCAACGAGGTCGAGGGTGCCGGACGAAGATCTTCGGCTGCGCTTCAGCTTCGCCCTCGTCGTCGCCGGCATCGAAGGAGGCTCAGCCGGCGAGCAGGAGTACGCCGACTCCATGACGGGGGACTACCTCAAGGCCGTCGAGGCGACATTGAATGCCATGCGGCGGGTGGCCGCCGAAACGCGTCGGCGTAGTCACCTCACCGTGACGATGGTGCGGTCGCTCGAGGGTACCTGTCGCAGTGCATACACTATGGTGTCGCGAGCGGCCGGATGATGCAGTGAACTCGCGCCGCCTCGGGCCGACCGAGCGTGATGTCGAAGGGAGCGAGACGTGCGTGTCATTGCGATCGAGGAGCACTTCGTGACTGACCAGGGCTTCGCCCTCCACGGAGCGGCTGGGCCGAGTTGGTGCTCCCATTCAAGCATGTGGGCAGAGCAGCCTGGGGGATCTGGGCGATCGCCGCCTCGCGGACATGGATGCCGCGGGGATCGATGTCCAGGTTCTCTCCACGCCGGCGATCGGTGTCGAGGAGCTCGATCCCGCTGAGTCGGTGAGGATGTCGAAGGAGCTGAACGACGTCCTGGCGAAAGCCGTCGCAGATCACCCTGATCGCTTCGCTGGTTTCGCTGTCCTGCCCACACTCGACGCCAGCCGCCGCAGCCGACGAGCTCGATCGCGCCGTCACCCAGCTCGCCTTCAAGGGTGCCCTGATCAACGGCCACACCCGGGGTCGTTTCCTCGACGATCAGGAGTTCTGGCCGATCTTCGAGCGGGCCGAGCACCTCGAGGTGCCGATCTACTTGCACCCCACCCCGCCTCCTCCGCAGGTGCGAGAGGCGTATTACACCGGGCTCCCAGGCATGGCGGGAAACGTCCTCGCGCTGGCCGGCTGGGGATGGCACTGCGAGACCGGTCTGCATGCGCTCCGCTTGGTCCTCGGCGGCGTCTTCGACCGCTTCCCGAGGCTCCAGGTGATCATCGGCCACATGGGAGAGAACATCCCGTTCTCGCTCGCCCGAGCCGATGAAGTCCTCACCCCGTTCTGCCGGACATCTGCAGCGCAGCGTCGCCGACTACTTCTACGAGAACTTCCACGTCACGACGAGCGGGTACTTCACGTTCCCGCCGCTGCTCTGCACGCTGATGGTCTTCGGCGCCGATCGGATCATCTTCTCCGTCGACTACCCGTTCAGCGACAACGTGGAAGGCCGTGCGTTCCTCGACGCCGCACCGATCAACCCGGCCGATCGCGAGAAGATCGCCCACGGCAACGTCGAACGACTACTCCGACTCTGACGTAGTCCACGATCTCGGTGCTCTTACCGCAGCGACTCCACCGGTCCGACAAGGTTCGCGTAGGACGTCCCGCATGGCGAAGAAGTCGCTGCTCCTCGAAGTGCGGGATCGGTTCGCCCGCGACGGTCGCCGGTAACGCGTCGAGGTGAAGATGCCACGCCCCGAGCATGGCGTGCACGTGCCACGACGTCTCCTCGGGGAGGGAGTGCGTCAGGACCATCTTCGAGCCGTCGCCGTCGGGACGGACCTCCCATCGCATCGTGGTACCGAAGAAGTCGGGAATGTGCCTCCAGGCCGGCACGTCCCAAGTCAGCTCGAGCACCTGAGCGGGTCGACGCGGATGACCTTCCCGTACACGGTGGCGGGGCCCTTGGGGTGGATCTGGATGACGACGTTCCCGCCCTCGGTCAGCTCCAGCTCGTCGACCGGTCCGCCGAGCCACCCCTCGAGCAGGTCGGGCTCGGTCACCGCCGCCCACAGCCGTTCCACGGGCACGTCGATGTGCCGCTCGAAGTGCACGTCGTAGCGCCCGTCATTCCGCTTCACCGTCCCGTCCAGGCGTGGATCCATTCCGTCTCCTTCCCTGGGGAGCATGTCTCGAACCCAGCATAAAGTGTGTACACCCCGGTCGCCGAGCTCCAGGCAGGCTGTTCGTAGGCGTCTGACTGCACCGGAGTATCGAGCAATCAGCTCCCCCACACAGGTGGGCTCGATCTTGAGGATCACCCGCGGGCCGAGGTGATGAAGCGGTACGGTCCCCCGTAGCCGATCTGCGACAGCGCCTCGTCGGGGCTCCTCGCATCCTTCGCTCGATGATCTCGACGACACGTCCTCGAAGCTGCACGCTACGCCGGTCGCGGGATCGACACCGTCATGGCCACCCGGTCGTCGCGCCGATTCTGACCTTCCGGTTCCCGTCAACGGTGTCCACGAGTACTTGTCGTCCATCCGTGTCGACCCACACAGGTGACTGGGCGATCCGTCCGGCATGATCGTGGCGAGATGACCGTACGACCTCTGCTTGAGGATCTCTCGAAACCCATCTGACAACGGACCCCATGTTGAGCCATCCCTCGTGCGACTGCGGATCAACGGAAGGCCGCCAGGTTCCGGGCAGCCCACTCGTCGAACGTGTGCGCCGGGCGCCCGGTGACCAGCTCGACCGTCTTGCTCGGCGCCGCGCCCGGGCCCTGTGACTTGACTTCGATCATGTCGAGGCGAGCGTTGGCGATCACCGTTGGTTGGCCGGCCGCCACCATCCTCTCGAACGCAGCCTCCCGAGGGACCTCGACGCACGCCAGCGTCGTGCCGAGCAGCTCACCGAGTCGTTGGACACGCGCCCTGCTGGTCAGGACCTCGGGCCCAGTGAGCACCAGGGCTTCGCGGTTGTCGGGGCGGCTGTCCGTGAGGCATCGGACGGCGACAGTTGCCACGTCGACCGGATCGATCGGAGCACTCGGCACGTCGGCGAACGGAACGAAGACCTTGCCGATGGCTTTGATCGTCTCCGCCCACCACAGCGCGGTCGTCGTCAACTCCCCGCAACGCAGGAACGTGCGCGGCATGCCCACGCGGTCGATCGCCTGCTCTCCCGAGCGATGCCATGCGGTGACCGGATCGGAATCACCAGCGTCGACACCAGCGATGGAGATCTTGACGATCCGACTGGCGCCGGCTTCCGCCGCGGTGTTGGCGATGTTCGCATCCTGTGTGCCGGTCGCCGGCCCGTACGACGACGAGCAACACGGTATCGACGCCGTCCATCGCAGGCATGAGCGTCTCGACCGCATCGAAGTCGCCGGCGACGAACCTCCACCTCGGCCGGCAACCCGGCACGCTCGGGAACTCGCGTCAGCGCACGTACCTGCTGACCTTCCTCGAGGAGCGTCGTGACGACATGATCGGCCGATGTTGCCGGTGGCGCCGGTGACCAGGATCATCTGCCCGCGGACCTTCTCGCTCTCATGTGGGGCGACTGCGTGGCAGCCAAAGTGCGCGCAGTTTAGCTACGTCGGCACCGCCGTGGCAACGCGTCGAGGAGGCTGAGGATGACGTCGCTCCTGCCGTACATTTCCGCGGACCGGGCCGCGGACGCGCTCGACTTCTACGCCGAGGCGTTCGGCGCCGAGGAGCTCTACCGGCTGACACTCCCCGACGGGACCATCCCCCACGCCGAGATCAAGATCGGCGACTCGTTGCTCATGGTGTGCGACGAGGTCCCCAACGAAGGCGTGTTCGGGCCGAACCGGCTCGGGGGCGTGTGCGCCCAGTTCACCATCGACGTGGGCGATGTCGATGCGCTCGACGCCCTGTGGGCCCGAGCGACCGCAACGTCGGGTGCCGAGATCGAGCGGGAGCTCGGCGACCGCTTCTACGGTCGCCGTTCGGGCGTCCTGCGCGATCCGTTCGGACACCGGTGGACCATCTCCACCGTCATCGAGGAGGTGCCGCCGGAGGAGATGCAGCGCATGCTGTCGAGGGAGATGCAACTTCGCATGGCACCGGAGCGACGCCGCACGACGCACACGGGCGAGTAGCAGCAGGAGTCCGGTGTCCTCACGTCAACAGGTAGCTGGTCTCGATCTCGTCGATCCGCTCGAGCAGGTCCGTAGCCCGGCCCGGACATGACGATCCGGCCGTGGCTCAGGATGTAGGCACGTGCAGCGAAGTGCAGGGCATGGACCACCTGTTGCTCCACGAGCACCACGGCAGTACCCCGGTCGGCGGCTGCGGCCGAGCGCGTCCAACAGTCGGTGCAGGACCTCGGGCGCCAGCCCGAGTGAGAACTCGTCGGCGAGGACCACCTTCGGCTCGCAGGCCAGGGCGCGGGCCAGGGCGAGGATCTTCTGTTCGCCGCCCGACAACAGCCCGGCCCGTCGCTTCAACAGTCGCGCCGCAGCTCCGGGAACAACTCGAGGGCGCGCTCCATCGGGCCCATTCCGATTCGGAGGTTGTCGGCCGTCGACAGGCTCGTGATGACGCCGCGATCTCCAAGAACGTACGCCATGCCTTGACGGGCACGAACGTGCAGCGGCGCTCGACACACCCGGCCGAGCCATGACACGCTGCCGGCCATCGGCTCGAGCAGTCCGGCGAGCGCCATCAGCGTCGTCGACTTCCCCGAGGCGTTCGCACCCGAGGATCGCCACCACCTCGCCGGGACCGATCGTGCAGATCGACGTCCTCGATGGCTGGAACATGGCCGTATCCTGCGGCCAGTCCCTCCGCGCCAGCAGTGACACGGGCTCCGAACCAACCGTCTCGGCGGTTGGTGTGCTCGTCATCACCTCGACCGCCCGGGATGCGCTCTCGTGAGATCCGCCCCAGCCGGTTCGGACCCGGCCGAAGGGCACCGTGCGTGCCCGGCTCGGCCGGCCGGACCTCCTCCACGTCGCCGAGGTAGGCCGCAACGACCGCTGGGTCGTGGCGGACCGCCTCGGGTGACCCGACGGCGATCTCCCGGCCGAAGTCGAGCGCCATGACGAAGTCGCACGCCGTCATGACGAAGCGGATGTCGTGTTCGATCACGAGGATGCCCATTCCCCAGTCGGTGGCAGAGTCGCCGCACGAGTGTGGCGAGCTCGATGGAGCTCCACTCCACGAGGCCCGAGGCGGGCTCGTCCAGGAGAATGCACCGAAGGCGACGTGGCGACGGATCGGGCGATGGCGACGAGACGGCGTTGCCCGTAGGAGAGCTCGGTCGGGAGACGGCCCAGGAGCGGACCGATGTTGAACTCGTCGATGCACGCCAGCGCCGCCTCCGAGAGCGGAAGGTGCTTGGGGTAGACGATGTCCGTGAAGTACGGAAGGGTGCCGCCCGGGTCGGACGCCGTGCGCAGGTTCTCGGCGACGGTCAGGTCCTCGAAGATCTCCAGGCTCTGGAACGATCGCGTCAGATCCCGGCGCGAGCGCGTCGGTGGGCCGGCAAGCCATCGAGCCGCCGGCCGTCGAGCACTACCTCCCCCGTGTAGCTTCGACGAATCCGGTGACCGCGTCCACGAGCGTCGTCTTGCCGGCCCCGTTGGGGCCGATGAGCCCGACGATCTGCCCGGGCTCGATCGACATGCTGACGTCGCGGACGGCGGTGATGCCGCCGTAGCTGACCGTCAGATCGCGGATCTCGAGGCGACGGGGGCTACGCGGTGTCGTCTTACGCCCCGGGCGGCGGTCGTGATCTCCTCGATCTCCCCGGCCGCGGTGTGGCCGCCGAGCCGGCGGGCGAACGCCGACACCGGACTGGGCTTGCCGCGCCGCTCGGAGCGGGCGGTGATCTTCGATCCGATGGCGCGCCCGGCGCGAGTGAACGTGCTGGCGACGCCGTCCTGGTGGCGCATGATGATGAGCAGAACGAACGCACCGCCGACGAACGCCAGCCATTCAGTGGGAACGCCGAGCACGTCTCCGACGAACCTCGCGCCGAGCCGAGCCGGGCAGCCACAGCGCGCCGATCACGGGACCGAGGACATAGCCGATGCCGCCGATGACTGCCGTCGTGAGGACCGTGATCGACCGGGCAGGAAAGATGAACTCGAAGACGATCGGCGACGTCTTGAAGAACAGGAGGACGCCGCCGAGCGCGGCGATCGCGGACGACAGGCCGAAGGCATAGACCTTCACGGTCCACGCGCTGATGCCCAGGGCGGCAGCCGCCCGCTCGTTGGCCCGCACCGCGATGAGTCGCCGACCGGCTCGGCCACGGCGGACGTTGGCAACCACGACGGCGACCAGCGCGAACACGACGAGCACGAACGCGGCGTACCGCTCCTGGTGCCTGATCGGGTCGATGTCGATACCGAAGATCGACCGCCGGCCGACATCGAGCCCGGTGCGGCCTCCGGTCAACGGAACGTTGGCGAAGATCATCCGATGCAGCGCGGTTGCCAGCCCGAACGTGATGATGGCCAGCCTCACGCCCCGGACCCGAACGGCCGGGAGGGCGAACATGACTCCGATCGCGACCCCCGCCAGTATCGCCAGCAGCGTGGCGACCTCGAAGGGCATTCCCGTGTCGACGATGAGGCGTGCCGCGACCCACGCCCCGAAGCCGGCGAGCGCGAATTGGGCGAGGGAGATCTGCCCGGCGTATCCGACGATCACGACGGCCGACAGCAGGATCACCGCCAGCCCCATGGTGCTGATCACCGCACCCTGCCAGGCCGGGGAGTCGATCTGCAGGATCAGCACGGCGACGACGATCGTCAGGGGAACGATCACGCCAGGACGGATCCGTCCGGCCCCGATCTTCGGAAGGCGTTCCTGGATGAACCCGCGGACCGGCAACGCCCGTCCGCTGATCGCCAGCACCACGATGATGACGAGGAACGGCAAGGTGTCGGCGAGACCGGCGAGGTCGACCTCATCGGGAAGATCGAGTTCGGGGAGGAAGCGGGTCATCTCGCTCCTCAGTAGACCGAGTGCCATCCCCGCCGCAAGCGTGATCGGCAGCGACCGGAATCCGGCGACGAGCGCCGCCGCGAGCGAGGCGAGCAGCAGGTTGGTGAGCGCTCCGACATTCAGTCCGATGATCGGCGAGATCAGGATCCCGGCCGCGCCACCAAGCGCGCAGCCCAGACCCCAGTTGACGGCGGCGATCAGGTTCGGCGACCATCCCAGCGACGAGGCAACCTCTTGGCTCTCCGCGACGGCCGTGGTGGCCCTCCCGAAGTTGGTCCAGCGATACATGGCCCACAGCGCAGCGGTGAGCACGATGGCGATGGCCGCCAGCCACAGGCGATCCTGGGGGATCACGATTCCTCCGCCGAACGGCTCGACCCTGCCGTCGGGCAATGGGGTGAGGACCAGCCACAGGTCGTTGCCGTACACCTGGCCCAGATACGACTGCACCATCACGAAGACACCGAGCGTCGCCACGGTGCGGGCCAGACGCGGAGGCCCGCCGCAGTACCTGCATCACGACGAGCTGCGTGGCGACGCCGATGGCTGCCGCGAGCAGCACCCCCACGGCGAACGCCGCGAGGAATGGCCAGTCCCTGTCCTCGTAGAGCTCCCGCCAGGTGACGAAGGCTGACGCGCTGGCGATCGCGCCCTGGGCGAAGTTGACGACCCCGGACCCGCGGTAGATCACGACGATCCCGATCGCCGACAAGGAGTATGCGGCCCCGATGCCGATGCCCAGCAGCGCGAACTGCAACACCTCATCCACGTGTCAGCGACCCCCGACCTGGCGGCGGATCACTCTGGCGGGCGCTGACCGTCAGCCGCCACTCCCGTCCGATGGGGGTGCACTACCGTCCGATGGGGGCGCACTCCCGCCTTCCGGGGGTCCGCCACCTTCCTCCGCGGGCGGTGCCTCGAACGAGAGCATCAGTTCGGTCATGTCCTGGAACTCACACCCCTCCGCGATGCACTGGTAGGTGCCGTCGGCGATCGTCAGCAGCACGACGTCCGGGTTGAAGATCCTGGTGGCTTCGTCGCCACCTGGAACCTGGACAGGGACGTTCTCGACGAACTGCACCGGTCGGGTGAAGCCACCGGTCTCGAAGCTCTCTCCCGAGTTCAAGTACTCGATGAGAGCCGACCCTTCGAGCCCGTCGACGGAATCCAAGGTTCCGACGATGTTCTCGAACGCCTTGAACGCCACCCAGGTGATCTGGAAGTTGAAGCCGTCCGTGAAGTTGACCACGCTGGGATCGGGTGCGTACTGCTCCACCGCCTCTTTGGCTTCGTCCCAGATCGGTTCATCCGCCGCAGGGAACCACGAAGCGGAGGTCCCGCCGTCCGCGGGGGAGTCCGCGCCCCCCGTCGCCTCGACCGACTCCGGCGTGACGGCGTCGGGGTAGAACGCCAGGGGCACCTCGACTCCGAGCTCCTGGGCTGCCCGGACGGTCAGCGCCCCCTGCTCGGGCGACATGCCGAACATCATGCAGTCGACCCCATCGGATGCGGTGGCCACCGCGGGAAGGAGGTCGGTGGCGTCGAAGCCCACAACAGCAACGGGCCCGACCACTCCACCGCCTGTCGCCAGACCGTGTCCGAAGTACGCCTGTGCTTCTTCCCCGGGGCCTGCAGGCCAGCGGATCACACCGGCGGTCTGGCACCCATCGCTGGCGACCTGCTGACCAATGGCCATCCATTCGGTGATCGAGCCGCCGACCACGGGATACGACATCGGGCTGGTCTCCACTCCTCCGCCCAGCAGCCCGAGGCCGATCCACGGGATGGCGGCCTCTTCCAGGAGCGGCAGTACCTCGAACGAGCCTTGGATGCTGTAGCCGCCCACGAGCGCGACGACGCCCTGCTCGACGGCCTCGTTCGCACACTCCCGCGCGCCCTCGGGACTGTCCTGGTCGTTGCAGAAGATCACCTCGAGCGGCTGGCCTTCCGGTCCGAGACCGCCGTTGGCGTTGATCCACCCCTCATACGCCAACGCGGTCTGCTCGATCGAGGTCGTCGCGCCCTCGGCCGTGCCGAGCGTCCCGATCGTCATGACCTTGATCGGCTCGCCCGCCGGCTCCTCGCCGGGGGGCTCCGTACTCTCCGCAACCGTCACGGTGGTGTCCTCTGCAGCGGTCTCCTCCGCGGCGGTGTCCTCCGCAGCGGTGTCTGCCGCAGTGCTCTCCCCCGCAGCGACATCCTCCGGAGCGCCACCCTCGTCGTCATCATCGCCGCATGCCGCTGCCATGAGCAGGATCGCCGCGCAACACGAAACACCGATCGATGCCGACCGGCTCCCTCGCCCCCCCATTTTCACTTTCGCCCCCTCCGCGTAGTGTCCATCCAACAAACGTTCGCCCGTGCGGCTGTCAGCGGTGGCCGTTCGATCGCCAAACCATCGATGGCGGCATCACGTCAGGACGGCCTCCACATCCAGGCGAAGATCGACGCGATTACCGACCAACAATCGACCTCCAGGCAACGGCACATTCCATGTCAGCCCGAAATCCCGCCGGTCGAAGTTGGTCGTGGCCTCGAACCCCAACTTGCGCGCACCGCCCACCTGGGGCGGCAACGTCACGGCTCCGCCGAAGACGGCATCGAGAGCGACCTCTCGCGTCGTCTCCCTGATCGTCAGATCGCCGTCGACCTGCCAGAGGCTGCCATCGACGTGCCGGGCGCGGTTGCTCTTGAAGTGGAGCGTCTTGAACTTCTCGGCCTCGAGGAAGTTCTCGCTCTTGAGCCCTGCGACGGCCGCCGGGTTCGGCATCTCGATGCTGTCCGCGTCGATGGTCACCTCGACCCAGGATTCTTCGGGTTGCTCGGCGATGTGGAACTCACCCGTGAACGAGGTGAACCAGCCGCGCAGACGTGTCAGCGCCATGTGTCCACAGTCGAAGGCGAGGATCGAGTGCCCAGGGTCGATCGCCCACACACCCGGCACAGGAAGCAGTCGGCCCTCGACCTCGCGCACGATGGGAGTGTCGCCTCCACTCTCGCTCATCGCTGGGCTCCCATCAGTCCCATGAGATCGCCGTCGATGTCCTTGTGTCGTGCTGCTACATCGACCATGTCGACATCCCCCATGCAGTCGGAACGGCGCGCGACGAGCGCACGTCTTCGCAGCTCGCGGCGATTTCCCTGACCATAGTGTATCCAGTTACGGCTCGTCAACGGCCGCCGGCTCGGGCGCTGGCGTCCCCTGAACAGCACGGGGTCGGAGCAGCAGATCGTCGCACTCGTGCGGATCTCAGGTGCCGGCGCCGTTCTTCACGTAGCTGTCGATCACCCGCTCGTAGTGGCGGTTGTTGTGCTCCTGCCGGTTCAAGCGGTGGCCGGCGAACCCGTCTTGGTACATCCCCCGCTGGATCCGCGGATACATCGCGAAGTCCTGCAGGAACTCGACAGGGATTCGCTCCTGGTTGTTCTTCCAGTCGGCGATGAGCTCCCGTTCTGGCGTCGGTGCTTGCCCCTCCGGGAACAGGAACAGGGAGCGAATCTCGAAGATGCAGGAGTCCGGATCCATCCCATTGGGTCGCATCCGCAGGTTCAAGTAACTGTTGCCCGCGAGAGGTCCGGTCGTGTTGGGGAAGTGCATGAACTCCCAGACGAACCCGAACATGTCCTCGTCCTCGAGGTGCGACAAGTCGATTCCCACCGCGTCGCAGGCATTTCGACGCAGCCACACCAGGAACTCCGCTCCGTCGAGATCCAGCTCGAAGGGCAGTTCCTTCAGACTGTCGAAATACTCGAGTTCGTAAGGTGCCACCCGACGCTGCACGTACATGTGGCGCAACGCCTTGCCGATGAACTCGCGGGGATCGCCCGGCAGCTCCTTGATGTTGACCATGGGCAGCCCTGCTGTCGGGTGCCAGTCGAGCTGGAAGAACAACGTGTGCCGCTCGAAGTGCCGGTACTGGAACATGTGCATGATCCGGTTCGGTGGGATCTTCCCCGGGTCCTGACCGGCTTGGCGGCCACCGGCTCCCGACGCGACTCCGCCGACCCTGTTCATGTCGATGATGTGCGTCGTCCACGCGTGATACGCCTCGTTGAACTGCTCGAGGGCCATCTTCCAGTTGGCGTCGACGATGATCGTCGTGTGGTGGAGCGTCCGCATCTTGTCGATGTTGAAGCGCGCCGTCGCCTCTGGAATCGGCCCCAGCCACTCGCGGAGCGAGATGCAGTTCGGGTCCATGTTGATGTAGACGAATCCGTTGCAGGTGTCGACCTGGACGGGGCGGAGGTCGATCGAGTCCTCGTCGAGCGTGCCGGGCGCGAAGTCCGACCGTCCGGTGATGAAGTGGTTCGTCCCGTCGAGGTTGTACGCCCAGCCGTGGAACGGACATTGGATCTTCCCCTCGTTGCCGGGGGAGCAGGGCAGCTCGCGTACGTTGCCCTCACCTTCGATGAGCAGCGTCCCGCGATGCATGCAGGTGTTGTGAAACGCTCTGATCCCGCCGCCCTCGTCTCTGAGGACGATGATCGAGCGCCTGCCGATCGTGTACTCGTGGAAGTCGCCGGGCTCGAGGATGTCCTCCTCGCGGCACGCCTGCTGCCACACGTACGGCCAGAGTCGCTCGTACTCGAGCTCCAGCCACTCGCGGGACGTGTACCGCTCGGACGACAGGAGCTCCGTCTCCTTGTACTGCTCCTCGTCCTCCGGAAGTACCTCGTCTCGTAGATCGACCATGAGATGGACCTCCAAACGCGAGTCCGTCACCCCCCGAGGCCGCCGAGCACGCTGCATCGAGCCAGGGCTGCGGCCGACGACTGTAGTGTATACAGATCTGAAGGGTCAAGGCGCGACCGGCCACCGGCCGGCGTTCGATCGACCTGACCCGCGGCAGGCCACTGAAGCCTCTGTCTCCCTGTCCACCTCTCGCGCTGCTGGTGTATACAGTCGCGGGACACAAGACCAGGAGGCGCGAGCGACCAAGCGAGGCCCCGCTCGTCGCGGCCGTCGATGAAGTGAGGGGATTGGCATGAGTGCAACCGGCACCTGGGCGCTCCACATCAAACAGCCCGTGGGCGACTCGCACGCGATCGTGGAACTGACGGAAGACAACGGCACGCTCACGGGCACGGCGACGGTCGACGACAACGATCCGGCACCCCTGTACGAGGGCACCGTCGACGGCAACGACCTGTCCTGGCGGGTCAACATCACGAAGCCCTTCAAGCTGAAGATCCTCTACACGATGGTCCGCGATGGCGACACGATGACCGGCAAGGGAAAGGCTGGACGCTGGCCCGCATCCAAAGTCACGGGCAAGCGGATCTCGTGATCGACGCGCCGTCGCGGACGGTTCACGGGGCGTGGTCACTCGTCACGTGCAAACGCGGCGGGACCGTCAGTCTGGCGGCCATGCGCGCCGACGGAACGCTCGTCGCCCCGACCGAGCTCAAGCGGTGGAGTTCGATGCTCGACCTCCTCCACGAGTGGAGCGATGCGGTGGACATCCTGCGCGCCATCGACATCCACGACGCACCAATGATCGAGTGTGACTCCCTGCTGGCGCCGCTGTGCTGGCCCCCGAAGGTCCTCTGCGCCGGCGTCAACTACCGCCGCCACATCCGGGAGATGGGGGGCGAGGTGCCGGCGGATGGGTGGAAGCCGTTCTTCTTCCTCCGTCCTCCGACCACGACGGTCATCGGTCCACGCGACCCGATCGCCATCAGAGCTCCGGAGATCTCCCGCTTCGACTGGGAGGGGGAGCTGGCCGCCGTCATCGGCACCGGTGGCCGAGACATCGACACCGATGACGCGCTGTCGCACGTCGCCGGGTACTGCGTCGCCAACGACGTGACCGCCCGCGGCCACCACAAGCGGCAGTCGGTTCCCTCCGATGCGTTCGTCTACGACTGGTTCGCGTCCAAGGCGATCGACGGCTCGCTGCCGCTCGGACCCGGCATCACCCCTGCGTTCCATGTGCCTGACCCCCAGGATCTCAGGCTGCGGCTGTGGGTCAACGACGAGCTGCAGCAGGACGAGTCGACATCGGACATGATCTGTACGGTCGCCGAGCTGATCGCAGCCGCCAGCGAAGTCGTCACGCTCGAACCGGGTGACGTCATCTCGACCGGCACGCCGTCCGGAGTGGGCGCCGGCCGCGGGCTGTACCTGCGGGCCGGCGATGTCGTCCGCGCCACGATCGACGGCCTTGGCACCCTGGAGAACACCGTCGTCGACCGAACAGGAGGAGGACCGTGATCTCCGTCGCCGACGGATGGGGGACGAACTGATGCGGGCGATCGTCATTCACGAGCACGGTGGGCCGGAGGTTCTGCAGCTCGCCGACGTCGCCGTTCCAGCGCCCGGGCCTGCCGAGGCACTCGTGCGGGTCAACGCCGTGTCGGTGAACGGCTTCCTCGACGTCGCCAATCGGAGAGGGCAGGTTGCGTTCGCCCGTTACTCGTTCCCGCACGTGCTGGGCTCCGAACACGCTGGGGAGATCGCCGCGCTCGGTGCCGGCGCTGACGTCGGGGTCTCGGTCGGCGATCAGGTCGTCGTCTCCAATCGCATCACGTGCGGGGCGTGTGCCAACTGCCGCGACGGGCGCGAGGAGGCGTGTCTCGAGCTCGGTGTCATTGGCGTCACGACGGAGGGCGCGTACGCCGAGTACACGGTCGTGCCGGTCGACAACCTGCGACCCCTGCCGGCCGGACTGAGCCACGTCGAAGCGTCGGCGATGATCGTGAACGGGCCGCTGGCCCAGCATCAGCTCGATCTCGCCGATGCCAAGGAGGGCCAGTGGGTCCTCATCCAGGCTGCAGCTTCCGCCTCCGGTTCGATGGCGCTGCGAACCGTCCAACATCGCGGATGCCGGGTGATCGCAACCTCACGGCAGGCATGGAAGCGCGAGCGGTTGGTCGAGCTCGGCGCCGACGCCGTCCTCGATCCGAGTCAGGCCGACTTCGCCGACGCTGTCAAGAGCGTCACCGACGGGAGAGGTGCTGATGTGGCGATCATCAACATCGGGGATCCGACGCTCTGGGAACAGACGATCGAAGCTGTCGGCAACCGGGGGCGGATCGTCACATCGGGAGCGATGTTCGGGGGCCGCGGCGGCGTTCAACGCCCGCACGTTCTACGAGCGGAACCAGTCCATCTTGGGGGTCCGCACTGCCAACCGCGACAGCACGGAGCGGTGCTGGGCAGAGGTCCAGCGAGGCCTACGGCCGGTTGTCGACGAGGTCTTCCCGCTCGAGCGAGCCGCCGACGCTCACCGCCACATCGAGGCCGGCACGAATGTGGGCCGCGTCGTGCTGACGGTGGACTGACGGTACTCAGGCGACGGGCGCGGCTCCACGCGATTCAGCTCCGGCCTGCCGACGGGCGCGACCACGTCTGTGGGTCGCTGGTCACCGTCGAGAGAGCGAGCTGCAGCGCCAGCCTGATCGGCAGGGGGTCGCGTTCAGGCTCGGCCTCGGCGATGACCCAGAGTGCGGTGCGCGCCAGGTGCCGAGCGATCGCGGCAACGCTGTCACGGCTGCCCTTCTGGTCGCGCTTGATCGTCGCCAGCAGGTCGCGATGCTCTGCCGCGGTGTCTCGGCTCCACCACGAGTGGGTATCGCGAAGTTGGTAGAAGCGGAGATAGCGCTCCGCTTTCTCGGCTTGCAGTTCGATCAGCTGGATCGTTTGATCGCCGGCACCCCGAACGAGCACGCGGTGAAACTGGCGATGGGCGTGGCGCCATCCTGCGAAGTCCTTGTGTTGTGTGGCGTTGCGCATACCGCCCAGAGCTTCCTCCGCCTCCCGGATGTCCTCGTCGGTCATCGTGGGAATGGTGAGCGCAACGGCGAACGACTCGAGCAGGATGCGGGTGGAGTACACGGACTCGAGGTCGCCCGAATCGAAGCCTTTGACGTGTGGCCGTTGGTTCGGCTCGGCGTCGATCAGCCCTTCCTCTTGCAGCATGCGCATCGCCTCGCGCAGCGGCGTGCGGCTGACCCCGAGGACCTCGGAGAGCTGGAGCTGCGAGAGCACGCTGCCGGCCGGGAGTGTCCCGTCGAGGATGAGTTGGCGAAGCCGGGCGTGAACCAACACGCGAGACCGCCGCCGGTCGGTGATCTGCAACGGCTCGCAACCCGCCAACGCGTCGTCGACCCGCGTCCGCCCACGACGAGAGGCGAGGTTCGTCACGTTCGTCACCGGGCAACAGTAACCCGCCGGCCCGTCACTTCCCCGGTGCTCGAAAGTCATGCGGTTTCGCTGGAGCGCCAAACTGCATGCAAGTTCCCGGCCGTCGTGGAGAATGCGGAGAATGAGTCGTGCCGCGCCAATTCCCGGTGTCCAGAAGGTGCACCTGCCCGAGGCGCGACAGGCCATTCCTCACGTGCATGCCTACCTGCGGGAGTGCATCCTCGACGGGACGTTGACGCCCGGCACGAAGCTTTCACAAGTGGCGCTGGCCAACCAGCTCGGCGTCAGCCGTACTCCCCTTCGCGAGGTGCTCCGCATGCTGCAGGAAGAGGGCCTCGTCGAGAACGAACCGAACCAGCGCACGCGGATCGCCGGCCTCGACCCGCAGGAGCTCGACGACGTCTACGCCTGCCGGATCCTGATGGAGACGCTGGCCCTGTCGATGACGATGGGCAACTTCTGGGCGGCCGGCCGCAAGGAAGCCAGGGGACAGTTGGCCGCGATGCGGCGGGCGGCCAGGACAGGCGACTTCGATCAGTGGTTCGGTGCCCACGCCGAGTACCACCGACTGATCACCGCCGGCGCGGGCGTGGCGCTGCAACGGCAGCTGCGGGCCTTCGCCGACCGCACGATCCGCTACATCCGGATCTACCAGCTGTCGGATCCGAGCGGCTGGCAGGCGGCCGGCGACGTCGAGCACGCCCAGATCCTCGACGCCCTGACGGCCGGCGAGGAGCGACGGGCGCTCATCGGCATGGCCCATCACCTGGCCCGCACGGCCCTCCGCGTGTTGACCGATTGCGCGCCGGACTACGTGCCGGTCGCCGTGCCGCACGCCGTCGAGCTCATCGACCGCCGCCCGCCGGCGGCGTTGCGGTTGACCGGGTCCCGCTGACACGGTGTCGGTGCCGCACTCCGGTCGCAGGTGGCTCCCTAGGGTCTCGGAAGGTTGTTCCGCCAGGAAACCGGCAACGCCGAGTTGTGCCGACCGCATCGTGGTCGAAGAGCTCTTGAAGAGATGGTGGGTCCCGTCGCGCGACGCGATCGATCGTGTGCCGGCGAACTGGGCGGGAATCGTCGCTGACGGCTATCTGGGCTCGGAGGTTCTCGAATATCGGACTCTCCGCGCCCAGAATGTCGTTTGAGACGCTCCGCGCCCAGATCGGTCGGGTCGCGTCGGGCGACGACGGCACACCCCACTTCAAGAGCGACGCAGTCGTGGAGATCGTCGACCTCGGCCGCGTCACTCACAAGGGTGGCCGCGCCTGACCCCGGATTCACGGCGCTTCAACCTGCCGGGTCACGAGGACTCGGCGGATCGGCCAGGTGAGGTGAGCGGCTTGGCTGCGAGCCCGAGCCCGGCTCTAGTCATCGAGGGCCGCCAGGTCGAGCCGGCGCAAGCGCGCCGGGTCGGTGAGCGAGTCGATCTCGGCGATCCGCCCGCCGACGACCGTGAAGGCCATGACCGCGACGGGTCGCCCGTCGGCGATGACGACGACACCCGCGGCACCGTTGACCAGCGCCGGTCGGACGAAGGCTTCGCGGGCGAGCAAACATGATGGCGCGACCGGCCACCGCCGCGGCGCCGTGCACCACGGCGGAGGCGCCCCGAAGTGCACCACCGTCGGCCCGCAGCACGACATCCGGGTCGAGCACGGCGACGAGCGCGTCGAAGTCTCCTCCTCGAGCGGCGGTGAAGAACGCGTCGACGACGTCGCGTTGGCGCACCGGATCGGCATCCGGCACGGCGGCTCCGCGCACCCGCCGTCGGGCCCGGCTGGCCAGTTGACGGGCTGCCGTCGGTGAGCGTCCCACCATCGGCCCGATCTCGTCGAACGGCACGGCGAACATGTCGTGCAACACGAACGCCAGTCGTTCCGCCGGGTCGAGCGTTTCGAGGACGACGAGCAGGGCGAGGCCGACCGAATCGGCCAGGATCGCCTCGCGTTCGGGGTCGGCGCTGTCATCCCGACTGACGATCGGGTCGGGCACGCGGGCGACGTCGTCGGAGTGCAACGGGTCCTCGGCTCGGGTCCCGCGTGCGCGCAGCATGTTCAGGCAGACCCGTGCTGTCACCGTCGTCAGCCAGCCGCCGAGGTTCTCGACGCCATTGGCACCGGCGCGGCTGACCCGCAGCCACGCTTCCTGGAGGGCGTCGTCGGCCTCGCTCAGCGAGCCGAGCATCCGGTAGGCCACCGAGCGCAGGTGGGCGCGGTGCGCTTCGAACTGTCCGCCCAGCCAGTCGTTCTCATCCATCGGTCACCTCCCGTGTCATCCCTCTGACCGCTGAAACCCTGGAGATGTGACAACGCCGCGGCACGCGGACGAACCTCAGTGGGGGACCTGCACGGCACGGGGAGCGACGACCTGGCGAGCGGGCATGCGGATCCATCGCGACAACAGCAGCAGGGCCACCAGCATGTAGACGCTGCCGGCGGGGATCCACATGATGACGCCGGCGAGCTGTTGGTCGGCGAGCGGCGTGAGGCCCCAGGCCGCGGTCGTCGCCTCGTATGACGGTATACCACGGCCGCGGGGGCGAAGGTCAGCAGCACCCCGAGGAGGCCGCTGTCCGTCGACAGGCCGAACAGCACGAGCATGGCCAGTCCACGGCGGTTGGCGCGGCGGCGGCCGGGCGGCGAGGATGACGCCGCCCACGACAGCAGCGCCGTGGCCAGCAACGTGAGCGTGCTCGAGGCCGTGGAGCCAGGTGGTCGCTCGAGCGCCGCCTCGTACGGAGCGGGCAGGTGCCAGCCCCACAGCGACGACGACGGCCGGCACGCTGGCCGCCACGGGCCGGCCAGCACTCGGTGGCCGAGCCGGCCGCCGGCGGGGTGCGCCATCGGCGGCCGGCCCGTCGCCACGGCGCCACGCGGCGAGGCGCGCAGCACGAACGGCGCAGCGGGGCGGCCAGCCACGAGCAGCGGCGCCGCGACGGTGTCAGCAGCAGGTGCTGGACCATGTGGGCCGACGACGAGCGAGGCGCCCATGGCGTCGAGCGGTGACACCAGGGCCACGAGGAGGGCGAGCATTCCAGCGACGAACGAGCGGTGCGCCCAGCGCTCCTCGGGACGGTGCGGAGCCGTTCTGTGCCAGGTCTCGTAATAGACGGCGGCACCCGTGAACAGGCCGAGCCAGACGAGCGGGTCCGTGTTCCACGAGGTCCACAGCGCCGATCGGGTCGATCGGCGTGCCGGTGTCGGGGACCGGGACGTCGGGTCAGCACAGCGACCCGCCGAGCGCCGGTGCCGCCAGGAAGATGCACGAAGCAGCACGAACATCGCCGAGCAGCAGCAGGCCCGACGAACACCATGAACCGCCGGTTCTCGCGGCGCTCGGCGGCCAGCTCGGAGTCGACCGGACCGGTCGGCGTCCGAGCCGCCACGCTCGGCCGGCCCGCCAGGCGTACCCAGCAGCGCGGCGATCGACAGCGACCGCCGCCACGATGATCACGGTGCGCAGGACTCGCCGTGTCGAGCAGCTCCAGTTCGTCGGCGCAGCTGGCCTCGGCCAAGAGGTAGACGACGAAGAAGCAGACGGTGCCGACGATCGGCCCGGCGAGCAGCACCGCCCAGTGCGACGTCGCCAGCCGGCGGCGATGGGGAGCGGTCATCGGGCGGCGCTCACGTGAACGGCGGGGACGAGGTAGAGCGTGGCCAAGCCGAGCAGCCACATGGCGGCGAGCGCCGCGCCAGTACCGCGCCGCGTTGGTCACCGCGGCGAAACGCCGGCGCGAGAAGCGCCCCGGACGCGCCGCGCCGATGCACCACGCCGTCGATGGCGAGGCCGACGACAGCGAGGGCGAGCAGGTAGCCGGCGAGCAGGTAGAAGATCGAGCCGTAGGCGTGGTCCTGGGCGGTGAACTCGAGCCGCGTCAGGTCGCAGAGGAGCGCCGCGCCGGCGAGGAGGGTCAGGACCGCCGCTCCCGTGATCAGCGCCGGCACCAGTCGTTGCTGCGTCGTCCGCGCCTGGATGAGCATGGTGCGCGCTGGTCATCGCGACGGCGCCGGCGATGATGGCCACGGCGGCCACCGTGGCCAGCCGAGACCGGGCATGTCGACGCCGGCGGGCGGCCACGTCTCGTTCTCGATGCGCAGGTAGAAGTAGCTCAGCATCACCGTCGACCAGGCGATGGCAGCGACGAGGATCGACATCCCCATGCCCCACATGGCCAGCCCGCGACCACCGTCGACGCGCACCGGGATGCCGTGCTCGCGCTCGAACGCTTCCTCCTCGGCCGGCGCTGGTCGGCACCGGCTCGGGCCGGTTCCAGAGGATGACGAACACGATGATCAGCGCCGCCGTGGCGGCGAGCATGAGGGTGGAGTGGAGCATCTCGGCGATGAAGAACAGGACCGTCGCCGCAGGCGGCGGCGAAGGGCCAGATCGAGGGCCCGGAGACCCGGATGACCTCCTCCGGTTCGCCGTCGTTGATGCCGGTCACGATCGCCGCCCGCCACGTCAGCGGCCACCGGGCGAGGCCGCGCAGGAACGCGCACGAGGTGCGGATCGCCGGTGTGCAGATCGTCCTGGTCCCACAGCGGATGCCGGCTGCGCACGATCGGCTGGACCGAGAAGCCGTGGTCGACCGGCGGCGACGGGACCGACCACTCCAACGTGTCGGCGCCCCACGGGTTGGCGCCGGCGGGCTCGACCGCGCTTGCGGCTGTAGAGGTAGTTGACGATGAAGATCAGCACGCCGGCGAACAGCACGAAGGCGCCGATCGTCGAGATCAGGTTGTAGATCCCCCAGCCGGTGTCGGCGTCGTAGGTGTACACCCGTCGTGGCATGCCCATCAGACCGGCGATGTGCATCGGGAAGAACGTGACGTTGAGGCCGACGAACATCAGCCAGAAGTTGACCTGGCCGAGCCGCTCGTTCGAGCAGCATGCCGTTGAACTTGGGCAGCCAGAAGTAGGCGGCGGCGAAGATCGGGAACGCGACCCCGCCGATCAGCACGTAGTGCAGGTGGCCGACGACGAAGTAGGAGTCGTGTGGCCTGCAGGTCGAACGGCGCCGACGCCACCATGATCCCGGTGATGCCGCCGATGACGAACGTGACGATGAAGCCGATCACGAACAGCAGTGGTGTCTTCCACTGCCGGCCGGCCGACCCACATCGTGGCCAGCCAGGCGAAGATCTGCACGCCGGCCGGGATGCCGATGGCGATGCTGGCGGCCGAGAAGAAGCTCGACACGATCGGGCGGCAGCCCGACGGCGAACATGTGGTGGGCCCACAGGGCGAACGACATGAAGCCGATGGCGACGAAGGCGGCGACCAGCCACGGGTAGCCGGCGATCTTCCGTCGGATCGAACACCGGGATGATCATCGACACCGACGCCCGCCGCCGGGCAGGAACTGGATGTACACCTCGGGGTGGCCGAAGATCCAGAACAGGTGCTGCCACAGCAGTGAGCTGCCGCCGAACTCCGGGTTCGAAGAACTTCATGTCGTAGCTGCGGCTCATCTCGAGCAGGAAGCTGACCCGACGACGAGCGTCGTGAAGGCGAAGACGATCATGAACGCCGTGACCAGCATCGCCCAGGCCAACAGCGGCATGCGGGCCAAGGTCATGCCGGGCGCCCGGAACTTGAGGATGCTGATGATGATCTCGATGCCGGCGGCGATGGCCGCGACCTCGGCGACGCTGAGGCCGAGGACCCAGAAGTCGAGCGGCCGGTCGGGCGAGATACTGGGTCAGGCTGAGCGGCGTGTAGGCGAACCAGCCGGCGTCGGGCACCAGCTGGAACAGCGTGCTGCTGTAGTAGAAGAGCCCGCCCATCAGGTAGGTGAAGAAGCTGTAGGCGCCGAGGCGCGGGAACGGCATCTCCCGGGAGCCGAGCAGGAACGGCAGCAGCAGGATGGCGAAGCCCTCGGTGATCGGCAGGATGACGAGGAACATCGTCACCGAGCCGTGGTTGGTGAACAGCTCGTTGTACAGCTCGGGGCTGATGAAGTCGTTCTCCGGGAACGGCCAGCTGCAGGCGCATCACGAGCGAGTCGACGCTGCCGCCGAGGAGCAGGAAGAAGAAGCCGATGAAGATCAGGCGCTTGCCGATGGCGTCGTTCTGCACCGCCTTCAGGCCTACCCAACAGTCCCGGCGGGTCGGCCCACAGCTCGTCCATCCGGGCGGCCGTGTGCGGCGACGTCGTGGGCCGTCGGCGTGCCGATGCTCGTCCCGCCGTCGTCGCTCATTCGCAGGCTGTCCAGGTAGGCGACGAGGTCGTCGATCTCGGCCTCGGTGAGCTCGGGCGCCGGCATCGTGGTGCCCTCCTTCACCTCGTCGGGGTCGCGCGAGCCAGCGCGGCCAGGTCAGTGGGGGTGTTGACGATCGTGTCGGCGGCCAGCGTGCGCCGGCTGGCGACGTGGGTCAGGTCCGGGCCGTCGGTGGTCGTGTCATCGGGATCGACGACGCCCTGTACGGCGTGGCAGCGTGCCGCAGCCCTCGGCGACGAACAGCGCCCGCCCCCGCTCGGCCTCCTCGCTCGTCGGTTCGGCGGCCGGTCGCTGCTGCGCCTCGATCCAGGCGGCGAACTCCTCCGGCGGCTGGGCGATGACGAGGAAGCCCATGTTGGCGTGTTGCAGGCCGCAGAACTCGGCGCACGCCCCGAGGTACTCGCCGGGCTCGTCGGCCTCGAGCACCAACGTGTTCGGGCCGTCTGGCAGCATGTCGAGCTTGCCGTGCAGCTCCGGCACCCAGAAGCTGTGGATCACGTCCTGCGAGATGAGCCGCAGTTCGACCGGCTGCCCGGTCGGGATGTGGATCTCGTTGGCGACGGTCACCTCGTCGGCCTGATAGTGCGCCGACCACCAGTACTGGTAGGCGACGACCTCGATGACGACGCTGTCGTTGGGCGCCGCACGGGACACCGTGCGCATCGTCGAGACGCTCATCACCAACACGGCGATCAACAGCACCGCGGGCATGACGACGCCGAACCCGATGACCCAGCGGTTGACGAGCGCCGGCGGGACGTCGCCACGGTCGTCGGACGTGCTCCCTGCGTCGCGCCGTCGCCGCCAGATCGGCACGACGAGCAACGCGAGAACGAGCACGAAGACGGCCGTGCCGAGCACGAGCATGACCCACCACAGGGTGGCGACGGCGTCGGCCGCCGGGCCCTTGGGGTCGAGCGACGCCGGCACGGCGGGGCCCGATGTTCGAAGCGGCATTGACGCTCCCCATGGTCGTGACGGCCCCGAACCGGAACCTCCGCCGACGGTAGCTGCCCCGTCCGGGCGCCGATTCCGACATCATCTGGCAGAACCGGTGCCCGCCGCGGCGGATCAGTCGGGCGGCATCCTCGAGCGCCCAGCCTCGGCTTCGGCCTCCCGCAGGCGGGAGGCCGAGCGCGGCGAGCAGCTTCTGGGCGAGGGCCGGGACCTCGTTGAGCACCGCCGCAAAGCTCTGCTCGTGGAGGACGTAGAGGCGCATGTCGGTGAGCGCCCGCACGGTCGCCGAGCGGGGCCCGCGATCGAGCAGGGCGAGCTCGCCGAAGTGGTCGCCGCTGGCCAGCTTGGCAACGGTGTGCCCGCCATGTTCGACCGCCGCTTCGCCATTGGCGATGACATAGAACTCGTGGCCCGGCTCGCCCTCGGTGCACACGAGCTCACCGGCCGGCACCTCGCGGGGGTTCATCACCAACGCCACGCGGGCGACCTCGGACGAGAGGAGCCCAGCGAACAGCGGCACGTTGCGCATCAACTGTCGCAGTTCGTCCGGCGTCGCCACGATCCGAACCTAGTCCGCTCCCGCCGCGCCGTGGTCGCCGACCTCCAGTCGCCCGACCGGCGGCGGGCAGGCCGTCGAGCAGTGAGTAGCGTCGGCGGGCATGACGTCGGGGGGACGTGAGGGCGAGCGCCTGTACAAGGTGATCAAGGCCGTCTCGACGCCTCTGTACAAGGGCCTCCTGCGGATCCGCGTCGAAGGCGCGACGCACGTGCCGGTGACCGGCGGTGTGATCGTGGCCGCCAACCACGTGTCGTTCTTCGACTCGGTCGCCTTGCTGCAGTCGATCCCCCGGCGGGCCTACTTCATCGGCAAGGCCGAGTACCTCCACTCATGGACGACCCGCCACCTCTTCACGGCGATGGGCCTGATCCCGATCGAGCGAGAGCAGGCCCGCCGGGCCGTGGCCGCCCTGGAGGTCGCCGCCGATGTCCTGCGCCGTGGCGATGCGCTCAGCATCTATCCCGAGGGCACACGCTGCACGCGACGGCCTGCTCCATCGCGGCCACACCGGCGTCGCCCAGGTGGCGCTGATGTCCGGCGCGCCGATCGTGCCGGTCGGGCTCGTCGGCACCGAGCAGATCCAACCTGTCGGCGCCCGTGTCCCGAGGCCGTTCCGGCGGGCGATCGTGCGCTTCGGTGCCCCCCTCCATCCGGCGGCCTACGGCGGCTCGCCCCGGCGGCGACGTCAGATGCTGACCGACGATCTGATGGAGTCGATCCGCCGGCTCTCCGGGCAGCGGGTGAGCGACGACTTCTCCAGCGACGAGCCACCGCTGGTCCGCGGGGGCAACGAGAGCGTCTACCAGGTGCACGCCGTCGGCGCCGTGGGAGCCACCTGGGCCCAGGCCGCCAGGTTCGCCGTCACGTCGGCCGCCGGCGAGTTCGACGATGGCCGGGTGGCCCAAGTCCGTCGCCTCCGCTGCCATGTGCTGCCCGATGGTGCCATTCGCTTCGCCGCCGAGATGGACCTGTCCGTCAAGTTCCGACCGGAGAGGGTCACCGATGTCTGACAGCACCTACCACGTGATCGAGCTCATCGGATCGAGCAGCGAGTCGTGGGAGCTGGCCGCCCAGAACGCCGTGCGCGAGGCGGCCAAGGCGTATCGGGACCTGCGCGTCGCCGAGGTCGTCGAGATGGACGTGCTGATCGAGAGCGGAGCCGTCGTCGCCTACCGGACCAAACTGCGCCTCAGCTACAAGTCCGGCACCGCCGGCGGAGCCCCGTTCGGGCGCGCCGACCCGCCCTGACCAGGGCAGGGGGGCCGGACTACCCTGGCAGCAGTGCCCGTTCCGGCGAATCCGGTGGTCGACGACCCGCTGTCGCGCATGGGACGGGCGTGGCGCGAACTGCGTCGCGGGGCGGCCACGGCGGTGATCCGCGACCGCATGTTCGGCACCGGCGCCGACGCCATCGAACCGGCGCAGCTCGACGTCCTGGACCTGCTCGTGATGCGCGAGCACTGGCGGATGAGCGACTTGGCGATCGCCTTGCGCGTCGATCCTTCGACCATCACCCGCACGTTGCAGCGGATGGAGGCCGCCGGGCTGGCCCGGCGCACACCCGACGACTTCGACGGTCGGGTGGTCATCGTGCACCCGACGGCGGCCGGCCGGGAGCGCCACACCACCGTGGCGGCCCGCCGCACGGCGATCCTGAGCGACCTGCTCGACTCGTTCACCGAGGCCGAACGCGGAGCAGCTGGTCAGCCTGCTCGAGCGGTTCGTCGAGATGCTCGACAAGTACGTGGGCGCGACGCCATCGGCGGACGAGCCCGCGTGACGCGGCTCGATCCGGCCGCGCAACGCCCGGTGGGGTAGGCAGCGGTAGCGTCGACCGTCGTGGCTGACCCCGCGACGTTTGCCGACCAGGCCATGCAGTACGCGCCGCAGCTGTACTCGGCAGCGCTGCGGATGACCCGTAACCAGGCCGATGCCGAGGATCTCGTGCAGGACACGTACCTGCGGGCCTACCGGGGCTTCGGGGGTTTCAGCGAGGGCACCAACCTGCGGGCCTGGCTGTTCCGCATCCTGACCAACGCCTACATCAACACCTACCGGGCCAAGCAGCGCCGCCCCGTCGAATCCGACCTGGCCGATGTCGAAGACATGTACCTCTACCGCCGACTCGGCACCCTGGATGCGTTGCTGGCCAGCCGCTCGGCCGAAGACCAGCTCTTCGACTTGTTGACCGACGACGAGGTCAAGCACGCCCTCGAGGACCTGCCAGAGAACTTCCGGCTCGCCGTCCTGCTGGCCGACGTGGAGGGCTTCTCGTACAAGGAGATCGCCGAGATCCTCGACATTCCGATCGGCACGGTGATGTCTCGGTTGCACCGGGGAAGAAAGGCGATGCAGAAGGCGTTGTTCGAGTATGCCCACGCGCGCGGCCTCACCGGCGCCACGGCAGGACCGGCAGGTAGCAGGGGTGACGGCGAAGGAAGCAATGGTGGCTGACTGCAAAGAGACGCTCGGAGAGCTCGAGACATTCCTCGACGGCGAGCTCAGCGAGGACGCTCGCCAAGCCATCCGAGCCCACCTCGACGGGTGTCCGGATTGCCTCGAGCTGTTCGACTTCCAGGCCGAGCTGAAGGCGATGATCGCGACTCGCTGCCGCGACGACTTGCCTCCCGGGCTGCGGGAACGCATCGAGCGCTGTTTCGAGACCGAACTCGGCGGCCAGTAGCCTCCCTCGCATGCTCGCCGCCGAGGTCTGGCACTGGTGGATCGCGGTCGTCCTCTTCGCCGTCTCGGTGTTGGCCGTGCTCGGCCTCGTCGTCGGCTACATCAAGAACGTCACCGCCACTCGGTACCCGAACCGCCGCCAGCGCGACGAGAGCTGACGTCGGCGAGCAGCCCATGCTCGACCAGCTGCTCGACAGGTGCACGTTTGCTCCGCCGGGGACGGCGGTCACGTGCGCCTTCTCGGGGGGCCCGGACTCGACGGCGCTGCTCGTGCTGGCCAAGGCGGCCGGCCTCGACGTCGAGGCGGTCCACGTCGACCATGGCCTCCGTCCCGCATCGGCGGCTGACGCCGAGCGAGCCCTCGAACTGGCCACGGGCATCGGCGTTCGGGCGCGGCTGGTCCGCGTCGGTGCTGGTCGATGGCCCGAACCTCGAGGCCCGCGCCCGATCGGCCCGCCTCGGCGCCCTCCCGCCCGGCACGCTGACGGGCCACACCGCCGATGACCGCGCCGAGACGATCCTCATCAACATGCTGCGGGGCACGGGACTCGACGGCCTGGCCGCCATGGGCCCGCACGCGACGAGGCCGCTCCTCGCCCTGCGCCGACACGAGACGCGAGCCCTGTGCGCCGAGCTCGGTCTCGTCACCATCGACGATCCCTCGAACCGTGATCGGCGCTTCGTCCGCAACCGGGTGCGCCATGAGCTGCTGCCGCTGCTCGACGACATCGCCGGCCGAGACACGAGCGCACTGTTGGTCCGCATGGGCGACCTGGTGGCCGACGACCTGACGCTGCTCCATGCGACATCGGCTCTGCCAGATCCCACCGATGCCCGCGCCCTCGCGACGGCCCCGCCGGCCGCCGCCCGGCGGGCGCTGCGCCGGTGGCTCGCGCTCGACGGCTATCCGCCCGACGTCGCCACGGTGGCGCGTGTGCTGGAGGTCGCCAACGGGGTGCACCGGGCCTGCGAGGTCACCGGCGGGAGACGGGTCGAGCGACATCACCAGCGGCTACGCATCATCAGCAACGGGGAAGTAGTGTCGACCGACGGTATGGGGACTGACGCCGGCATGAATCGCAGCTGATGGCGACCCGGCTACGTGGACGCTGGGCGCTGGGGATCACGCCCCGCAACTTCACCTGGATCCTCAAGGACAAGCTGGCGATCTGCGAGCGGCCGGGCGGCTACGGCGACAACCATCGTCGGGTCCGCCGCCAGGAGGAGATCATCTGGATCCGCGAGAACGGGTTCGGGTGCGTCGTGTCGATCATCCCCGCGCCGCACAACCTGCACAACTACGACGAGCTCGGGGTGACGGCGCGTCACCGCCCGTTCAACGGCGACGAGCTCGAGCCCTGGCTGAAGGCCTTCTACCGCGAGCTCCACGAGCTGCTGCGCGTCGGCACGAAGGTCATCGTCCACGGCGAGGAGGTCGGTGACCGCATCGTGGGGATCATGGGCGGCTACATCCGGTGGGCCGGTCTGGTCGACGACGACACCCAGGCGATCAACGTGACCGAACGCCTCGCCGGCCGCCAGCTCGACCCATTCGCCCGCAACGTCATCCTCACGGCGCAGCGCCTGCGCTGAGCTTCACCCGTCGGTCTGCATCGCCAGGTCACGCACGTCCTCGCGCTCGACGCCGAGGACCACCGTGTGCTCCAGGGCGTGGGCCGTGAGTGCGCCCGGCTGGCCACGCAGCGCCGCCCGATCCCCGAACATCTGCCCCGGCCCGACCCTCGTGACGACCTGGTCGGCGCCGAACCCCTCGCTGCGCACCTTGACCTGGCCCTCCACGACGACGTAGTACACACCGCGATCGCCGGGACGCAGGATCACCTCACCGCGCTCGAACACCGTCCGGTCGAGGCGCGTGGCGATCGCCGGCGCGGCCGTCGGGGGCGCGCCGTCGAAGCGGAAGACGCGACCCGTGCCGTCCGCGCCGCGAGTGGTGCCGACGTTGGTCTCGTCGTAGTCGACGAAGTGCATCTCGATCGGCGCGACGGCGTAGAGGCGACCGGCGGGGTGGCGAAATCGGCCCCGAACTTGTCGACGACGAGGGCGGCCACCACGGCCGTCGCCGATGCGCCGGCGATTCCTCAGTTCTGGGCGCGATCGCTGCCAACGGCGTATTTGGGTGCGGTCGTTGCGGAATCCGCAACGAACTGCACCCAGATCGGCGCTGGATGACGGCTGCCGGGGGCTTCCTGGGCAGACTCCGACGCGGCTGGGTTCGCGAGACGAACCGGTCTCGTCGATAACGTGGGTTGATGGCGGCCGGTCGACGGGTGCTGGTGAGCGGGATGGGCGGTGATCTGGGTTCCCGCGTCGCCGCGCTCCTCGAGGACGAACCGTGGGTGGGCGAGCTGACCGGCCTCGACGTCGACCCGCCACGGCGGCGACTGCGCCGGGCCTCGTTCCAACTGGTGTCGCTGTCCGACCACGAGCGCATCGTCGACGCGGTCACGGCATTCAACCCGCACGTCGTCGTGCACCTCGCCGTGTGGGAGCCCTACAGCCGGGCGGCGCCGGACAAGGCCCGCCAGCTGACGGACGACGCGGCGACCTCCATCCTCGGCGCCGCCGCCGAGTGCCTGGCCCTGGAGTCACTCATCGTGCGCAGCGGCATCGAGATCTATGGCCGGGCGCACGGCGCGCCGACCCGGCCGGACGAGGATGCGGCCGTCGACCCGACGAGCGACTACGGCCGCATGCTCGCCGGCATCGAGCGCACGGCGGCGGCGATCGGCAAGCGAGTCGGCGTCACGGTCGGGTCGATCCGCATGGGCACGGTGCTCGGACCCCACGTGCCGAGCCCGCTCGGACGGCTGCTGCGCATGCCGGCCGTCCCGTTCAGCGTGCTGGCCGATCCCCCGTTCGCCGTCGTCGAGGACAGCGTGGTGGCCAAGGCCTTTGTCGCGGCGTCCGAGCGACGGCTGGCCGAGCCCGTCAACGTCGTCGCCAACGGCGCGATCACCGCGCTCCAAGCGGCACGCCGTGGGCGGCGCATCCCGATCCCGCTCGTCGGTCCAGACTGGGCCATCGCCAAGTTCATCAGCGGGCTGCTCGGGGCGCCGATCCCCGACCACGTGGTGGAGGCGTTGCACCGTGGCCGCCTGGCCGACAACTCGCGCATGGAGGAGCTGGTCGGCTTCAGCCCCACGATCACCACCAGTGACGTCATCGACAGGTTGTACGCCTGGCCGACCGTCGTCCGGGTTCCCGCACGGCGAGCGGTGGCCTGATGACGGACAACAGCTACGAGGCGCGGGTCATCACCCTGCCGGTCGATCGGGCGACGACAGCGGCCCGTAAGACGGCGGCGTCGGCGGCGGCCCGCCAGGTCGCCGCCAGTCGGGTCGCGGTCGGTCGACGACTGGGGTCGCGATCCGCAGCTGGTGGACGCCATGATCCGCCTTGGGCGACTGCGCTGGAGCACGGTGATCGGCGGCGCCGAACGCCTCCCTGCCCGCAGTGCCGCACTCGTCGTCGTGAACGCCAGACGCTACGCGCTGTCCGCCGATCTACACGGCCATGGCGCTCACGGCGGCAACCGGGCGCCCGGCGCGGTTCGTCGGCCGGCCGGACGTCGCCCCGGTCGGCGCCTTCGTCCGTCGTCTCGGGGGACTGCTCGACCGTCCGGACGAGGTGGCCGGCGCGCTGCGGGCCGGCGAGCTCGTCGTGATGGGCGCCCACCCGGAGCTGCACCCGCGCCGTGTCGGGCGTGTCGACCACCGGCTGATCGGCGCCGCAGTGGGGGCCAAGGCGGCCGTGTTCCCGGGGGCCACCGCCAGCTCTCCGTGGAGCCGGGGGCGCGGGTCGAGATCGGCGCCCAGGTTCGTCCGAGCCGCCGGCGGCGCGGCCCGCTGATCGAACTCGAGCTGGCCGATCAGCTCGAGCGGCGCATCCAACGTCTGCTCGACGAGTTCGGCGGGGCGCAGACCGGCACACCGCTCGACTGGCTCCCGATCAGCGGGATGGGCGGCAGCTAGTGCCGTACGCGACGACCGAGGACGGCACGCGATTGCACTATCAGGTGACCGGCCGGCGCGGCAACCCGCCCGTGCTGTTCATCCAGGGGCTCGGCGCCGACAAGCATGGCTGGGACCTCCAGCGGTTCGGCCTGGCCTGGGCGCTGCGGTCGATCGCCCTCGACAATCGTGGCGCCGGGCGCAGCGACAAGCCGCACGGGGCGTACACCCTCGACCAGATGGCCGATGACGCGGTCGCTGTGCTGGACGACGCCGACGTCGACACGGCACACGTCGTGGGCGCCTCGATGGGCGGGGCGATCAGCCAGCTCCTGGCGCTGCGCCACCCGGAGCGCGTCCGCTCGCTGACGTTGACCTGCACGTCGTGCCGCAACCACCAGTGGCGGCGCGAGCTGCTCGCCGGGTGGGGCGCCACCGCCCGCCAGCACGGGATGGGGTCGATGACCAGGGAGGCCGCCCGCTGGGTCATCGGGCCGCGCTCGTTCCGCCGCATCATGCCGGCCATCGGATGGCTCGGGCCGCTGGCCTTCGGGCGCCCCGCCCATGCCTTCGGCGCCCAGGTCGACGCCATCCTCGCCGCCGACGAGGGGCTGGCCACGCGGCTCGGCACGATCACCGTGCCGACGCTGGTCGTCGTCGGCAACCAGGACATCCTGACGCCACGCGGCGACAGCGAGGAGCTGGCCGAGCTGATCCCGACCGCCGAGTTGGTCGTCATCAGCGGCGCCGCCCACGGGCTGATGATCGAGCACGCGTCGACGTTCAACCGGATCCTGTTGGACTTCCTGCAGCGGGCCGAGAAGGCCTACCAGGAGCAGCTCGCCACCCCGGCCTGATCGGCGGCGGAACACCAGGAATGGTGAGCGCACCGTGCGGCATACGGTACGCACAGCTCACGCCTCGCGGCTCAGCCCTCCGGCGGGACTGGATCGCAGATGACGGCGGTGATGGCTGCCTTGCCGAGCGAGTACTCGCTGCGGTGGGCGGGACCGACCAGGCGAAGGAACTCCGAGAACGACTCGGCCGGAGACTCACACTCGGAGCGGTCGATCACGCTGGCGTACGGCACTCGCCACCCGTCGACGAGGACGGCCCGGCCACCGTCCAGCGCCTCGATCGCCGGGAGCTCGAACGTGAACGACTCACCCATCGGCACGAGGGCGAACGTCACGATGCTGTCGCCGAGTAGCTCGGCCAGCAGGGCGCATGCCCCGAACTGGCCCAGGCCCGGGCAGTTGTTCGTCCCGTAGGTGCCCGGGAAGATGCGCACGGTCTGCTCGTACGGAGGCGCCAGCGACATCGACAAGTCGCCCGTGCTGCGCCCGTCCGGTCCGACGGCGAACCCTTGCATCTGCGTCTCGAGAACGAGGGCGATGAGGTCGGCCCGCCGGGCCGTCGGCGAAGTGGGCTCGACGATCTCGGCGATCGTGTCCCGGCCGGCGATGGCGTAGTTGACGAGGAGGGCAAGTCCGACGAGCGCGGCGATAGCGGCCAGGAGGCGCCACGAGAGGACCTGCCGCATCGCGCCGACGCTACCGGCGGGATACCCGCCGGGCCGGGCACCCCTAGTCGGCAGCAGCGGCCATGGTCGTCGCCGCTGTGGTCGCCGCCCGGTTGGCGACCTCACCGATGGCCTCGATCACGGCATCCGTGTGGGCCAATCCGACGAAGATGGCCTCATACGCGCCAGGGGCCATGGCGACGCCTCCGGCCAGCATGGCGTGGAAGAAGGCGCCGTACGCGGCCACGTCCGTGCGGCGGGCCGATGCGAAGTCCACCGGTGCAGGGACGTCGCCGCACACCATGCCGACGAGGGTGCCGACGACGGGGAACTGGGCGGGGAACCCGGCCGCCGCGCACGCGTCGCGTAGCAGCGCGGCAAGTCGTCGGGCGCGCGCCGACAGCTCGATGTAGTCATCCGGGCCGAGCTGGCCGAGCGCGGCCAGCCCGGCGGCGGTGGCCAGCGGGTTGCCGGCCAGCGTCCCGGCATGGAACACGGGTCCGAGCGGTGACAGCTGCTCCATCACATCCCGTCTCCCGCCGACTGCGCCGATCGGGAGCCCGCCCCCGATCACCTTGCCGAACGTCGTCAGGTCCGGGGTCACGTCGTACTTGGCCTGGGCGCCGCCGTCGTCGAGCCGGAAGCCGGTGATCACCTCATCGAAGATCAGCAGCGCGCCGACGCGGTCACACTCCACGCGCAACCCGTCCAGAAAGCCGGGTACGGGCGCCACGACGCTCATGTTGGCGGCCACCGGTTCGACGATCACCGCCGCCACACCATCGTCGAGCTCGGGCACGCGGTTGTACGGCACAACGAGCGTCTCGGCGACAGCACCGGCCGGCACCCCAGCCGTGCCCGGCAAGCCGAGCGTTGCCACCCCGCTCCCTCCAGCCGCCAGCAGGGCGTCGGTGGCGCCGTGGAAGTTGCCGTGGAACGTGACGATGCGGTCGCGTCCCGTGCATCCCCGGGCCAGGCGCACCGCCGTGCTGGTGGCTTCGGTCCCGGAGTTCATGAGGCGCACCTGCTCGCAGCTCGGCACGTGTGCGCTGATCGTCTCGGCCAGCTTCATCTCCCGGGGCGTGGGGGCGCCGTAGGACGTCCCGTCGAGGGCGGCGGTGGCGACAGCGGCCGTGATGGCCGGGTGGGCGTGCCCCAAGATCACCGCGCCATAGCTCTGCACGAGGTCGATGTAGCGGCGCCCTTCGACGTCGAACACGTGCGCACCCTCTGCGCGGGCGACGAGGTACGGACGACCGCCGACGGCCCGGAACGCCCGGATCGAGGAGTTGACGCCGCCGGGGATGACCGCCGCCGAGCGCTCGAACAGCACGTCGTTGGACGGCACCCCGGCGCCGCGGCACACGACGGGGTCGCACCCCGCATCGGGGCATGTCAGCGGATCGCAGAACGGGATGCGAGTACGCTCGATGGGGGGTGCCGGGACCGGCGCCTCAGGCATGCTGGCCGGCACCCTCGGCGAACCAACGTGCGAGGTACGTGAGGATCACGTCCGCTCCGGCCCGCTTGATCGCCGTGAGGTGCTCGAGGGCGACCAGGTCGCCGTCGATCCAGCCGTTGGCGGCGGCGGCGCGGATCATCGCGTACTCCCCGCTGACGTGATACGCGGCGATCGGCACGTCGACGCGCTGGCGGGCCGCGGCAATCACGTCGAGGTAGGCCAATGCCGGCTTGACCATCACCATGTCGGCGCCCTCCGACACGTCGGCGTCGATCTCCCGCAGGGCCTCGCGGGCGTTGCGCCAGTCCTGCTGATAGCCCTTGCGATCGCCGCCGCCGACGATGGTGACGTCGACGGCGTCGCGGAACGGGCCGTACAGGCCGCTGGCGTACTTCGCCGAGTAGGCGAGGATCGAGACGCCGGACAGGCCGTCCTCGTCCAGCGCACGACGGATGCGCCCGACCTGGCCGTCCATCATCCCGCTCGGCGCGACCATGTGCGCCCCTGCCTGCGCCTGGGCCACGGCGGCGCGGGCGTAGACCTCGAGCGTCGCGTCGTTGTCGACCTCGCCGTGCGCGTCGAGGACGCCGCAATGACCGTGGTCCGTGTACTCGTCGATGCACAGGTCGGCGATCAGCACGACGTCGTCGCCGACCTCCGACCGCAGGTCGTCGAGCGCCACCTGGACGATGCCCTCGGGATCGTAGGCACCGCTGCCGGTGGCATCCTTCACGGCCGGCACACCGAACAGCACGACCGCCCGTACGCCGAGCTGGGCCAGCTCGACGACCTCCTTGCGCAGGCTCTCGCGGCTGTGCTGTACGACGCCCGGCAGGGAGGCGATGGGCTGCGCCTCGCTGATGTCCTCGCGCACGAACAGCGGGGCGACCAGATCACTCGTGCGCACGGCCGTCTCGGCGACGAGGTCGCGGATCGCGGAGGTGCGGCGCAGGCGCCGGGGCCGGGAGATCGGGAACGACGCGGCCATACCGGACAGGCTACGTGAGCACTCTGTGTGAGCACAGACGCCAGGCGGCCGACGTCGTCGCTCACCCAGACCGCCGGCGGGCCGACTGTGTGAGCACACACGCCAGGCGGCCGACGTTGTCGCTCACCCAGACGGCGGGAGCGCTGTCTCGAGCAGCCGCACGATGCTGTCGGCGTCGGGGGACGTCGCCACGTGAGCGACGGCCAGCCCGTACCCCCGGGCGGCTTCGGCGGTCGTCGGGCCGATGGCCACCAGCACTGCCCGCGTGGCGAGCCCGAGCGCCTCGACGTAGCCCTGGGCGGCCGTGCCGCTGGCCAGCACCACCGCATCGACCGTGGCCAGCCGGGCAACCTCCGCCGCCGGCGGCCGGCGGACCACCGTGCGGTAGGCGATCACCGATTCGACGTCATGACCAGCCGCGACGAGCCCGTCGGCCAACACGCCGCGGGCCCGGTCGGCCTGCGCCAGGAGGACGTGCGCGCGGCGGAGGCGGGAACTCGGCCAGCAGGCCCTCGGCTCGGGGCACGGTGGCGACCAGGTCGACGGGTCGGCCGGCGGTCGCCGCCAGCGCTTCGGCCGTCGCCGGGCCGACGGCGGCGAGACGCACGTGGCGATGGATGCCAGCGGCCTCGCCGACGCGCCGGGCGCCGTTGGACGACGTCACCACGAGCCAGTCGAAAGCGGCCAAGTCGTCCAGCGCGCCGCGGAGTTCGGCGCCGCCGTCGTCGGGGTCGGCGATGGAGATCAGCGGAACGTGCACGACCTCGGCGTCGAGCGCTCGCAGGCGCGCCCCGAGGGCCCCCTCCTCGGGACGCGTGATGCCGATGCGCCGGCCGGCGAGCGGCCCGCCGGTCACCGGCCGACCGCTCGCGAGGCTCGCTCGGCGACCGCCCTCGCCAGCTCTTGGTCGCGGTCGTCGCCGGCAAGATCGACCGTCTCGGTGAAGACGACGGCTTCGTGATCGCCGTCGCCCGAAGCGAGGAAGACGTGCAGCTGTCGGTTCTCGACGTGCCCGCCGAGCGGCAGCGAGCACCCGGAGCCCAGCGCCGCGAGGTAGCTGCGCTCGACGGTGACGGCGTGGCGCGTCGGCGGGTCGTCGATCGCAGTGAGCGCATCGAGCGCGGCGCGGTCGTCCCGGCGAGTCTCGATGGCGACGCAGCCCTGACCGACGGCCGGGACGAAGCGGGAGAGGTCGAGGCGCTCGGCGATGTGCTCCGTGAGCCCCAGCACCTGGAGGGCGGCGACGGCCATGACGATCGATCCGTCCTCGGGGACCTTGCCGAGTCGCGTGGCGATGTTGCCGCGCAGCTCGACGAACGAAAGGTCGGGCCGAATGGCGCGCAGCTGCGCCCGCCGCCGCACGGACCCCGTCGCCACCGTCGCTCCACGCGCGAGATCGGCGAGCGACCGCCCAACCAGCGCGTCGGCCGGGTCGCGACGGGCGGCGAACGCACCGATCACCAGGGCCTCGTGAGACTCCGACGGAAGATCCTTGGCCGAGTGCACGGCGGCGTCGGCGCGCCCGTCAAGGACGGCCTGCTGCACCTCCTTGACGAACACGCCTTGCCCACCGATCACGTGCAGCGGGACGTCCTGGCGGCGATCGCCGGTGGTCTCGACGAGCACGAGCTCGACGATGCAGCCGGCGGCGCGTAGCTCGGTGGCCACCGCCTCGGCCTGTGTCCGGGCCTGCGGACTGCCGCGGGTGGCCAGCCGCAGGCGCGGCGAGCGCAGGCCGGTCAATGCAGGTCGAACAGGTCGCGCATCGCCGCCGCGTTGCGCTCACCGGGCGGCGTGCCGGCGTTGTGGCGCAGGCGCACCGACGGACCGTGCAGCAGCTTGGCCACGATCGCCCGGGTCAGCGCATCGACGGATGCACGCTGGGCGTCGTCGAGGTCGGACAGCCGGTTGGCGAAGCGGGCCAGCTCACCGGCCCGCACCTGCTCGCCCTGGGCGTGGAGCTGGGCGACGAGCGGCGCGGCCTGGCGGGCGGTCAGCTCGACGGAGTACCGCTCGAGCTCGTCGGCAACGATGGTCCGGACGCGGTCGGCCTCGCCCGATCGCAGCGCCAGCCCGCGGTCGGCCCAGTCGCGGAGGTCGTCGAGATCGAGGACCGTGACGCCCTCGAGCTCGGCCACCGACCGCGCCACGGAGCGGGGAACGGCGATGTCGACGATCAACAACGGAGACCCCACGCGACCGCTCGACTCGACGTCGGCCGTCGTGACCACGCTCTCCCCGGATGCCGTGCAGGCCAGCGACGACGTCGCAGTCGGCCAGCACGTCGGGGAGGCGATCGAGGCCGATGGCCGAGCCGCCGACCTGCTCGGCCAGTTGCTGGCCGCGGGCCGCCGTGCGGTTGCACACGACGATCGAGCCGGCCCCGGCGCGGTGCAGGGCAGTGGCGACACCGACGCCCATCTCCCCGGCCCCGACGACGACCACGCGCCGACCGGCGAGGGACCCGAGCCGATCACTGACCATCTCGACGGCGGCGTGGCTGATCGACGTGGTGCCCCGCCCGATCGCCGTCTCGCTGCGGGCCCGCTTGCCGACGCGGAGCGCCCGGCGGAACAGCAGGTCGAGCGTGGAGCGCACGCCGCCCTCGTCCAAGCCGACCTGCCACGCGGCGCGCACCTGCCCGAGGACTTCACTCTCGCCGAGCACGGCCGAGTCGAGGCCGGCGGCGACGTCGAACAGGTGACGCGCGGCGGCGTCGTCGTGCTGGGTGTAGAGGTACGGATGCAGCTCGTCGGCCGAGAGCGAGCCGACCTCGCACAGGAAGTCCCGGATGTCTGCGTAGGCCCCGTGGAACCGTTCGGCGACGGCGTAGATCTCGGTGCGGTTGCACGTGCTGAGCACGGCGACCTCCCGCAGGTTGTCCCGGCGAGACAGGCCGACGACCGCTTTGGGGACGTCCTCGGGCGCAATCGTCACCCGCTCGAGCACCGCCAGCGGACCGCTGCGGTGGTTGACACCGATGACGACGACGGACATGCAGACCTCAGCCTACGCGGTCGCACCTCGCCGCGACCCGGTCGGTACCGCTTGCAAAGCGGTACCCGGGTTGGCGCCGTTCGCTCGGCGCTGCTCGTAGTAGCTGAGGATCTGCAGCTCGACGGCCAGGTCGACCTTGCGCACCGTGATGCCGGACGGCACGGTCAAGACGACCGGCGCGAAGTTGAGGATGCTGGTGACCCCGGCTTTGACGAGCCGGTCGGCGGCTTCCTGGGCGGCCGATGCAGGTGTCGCAACGACGCCGATCGAGACCTTCGACGCCCGCACGATGGCCGCCAGTTCGTCGACGCGGCGGACGCGCACGCCGCTGATGACGGTGCCGATCTTGGCGTCGTCGACGTCGACGAGCCCGGCGACGGGGAAGCCGCGTTGGCCGACACCGCCGTAGCCGGCGAGCGCCTGGCCGAGGTTGCCGGCGCCGACGATGACGACCGGCCAGTCGTGGGTCAGCCCGAGCTCACGGCGCACCTGGTAGATGAGGTATTCCACCTCGTACCCCACCCCGCGGGTGCCGTAGGTGCCGAGGTAGCTGAGGTCCTTGCGGACCTTCGCCGCGTTGACGCCGGCGAAGTCGGCCAACTCCTCCGACGACACGTTGACCGTGCCGGCCTCGGCCTGCTCGAGCAGGATGCGCAGGTACACCGGCAGTCGGGCCACGGTCGCCTCCGGGATCCGCCTCCCGCGACTCGTCGTTGCCATCAGTCGTCCACCCTACGCCGCTCGTGCGAGTTTTCACAAACGCCCGGGGTGGTAGCCCGCGATCAGGGCGGCGTCCGTCTCAGGGCTGGCGGCAGTCTCGGCGATGGAAGTGATGCCGCCCAGGTGACGCGGGCGACCGGCTGCTGGAGTTCAGCCGATGAGGTCTCTCCTGACGAGCTTGCCGCTGGCGTTGCGCGGGAGCTCGTCGACGAACAGGACCTTGCTCGGTGCCTTGTAGCGGGCGAGGTGGTCGCGGGCGTAGTCGACGAGCGCGTCCTCGTCGATGGTCGCCCCCGGCCGCAGGACGACGAAGGCCTTGACGGCCTCGCCGGTGTGCGGGTGGGGAACGCCGATCACCCCGACCTCTTCGACGTCGGGATGGCCGACCAGGACCTCCTCGACCTCCGCCGGGTACACGTTGAACCCCGACACGATGACGAGGTCCTTGGCCCGGTCGACGAGGTACAGCCGGCCGCTGTCGTCGCACACGGCGATGTCGCCGGTACGCAGCCAGCCGTCCGGCGTGAGGACTCGCGCCGTCGCCTCGGGGTCGTCGAGGTAGCCGGCGAAGACGTTCGGACCCTTGACCCAGATCTCGCCGGCGTCGCCGACCAATGCGTCGCCTCCGTCGTCGTCGACGAGACGCACCTCGACGCCGACGAGCACGCGCCCAACGGACCCGAAGACCGGAGGGAGCCCGGCCGAGGATGTCACGATCGGCGACGCCTCGGTGAGGCCGTACCCCTCGGCGATGGCCAGACCGAAATGTTCTTGGATGCGCTCGGCGACCGGCACCGGCAGCTTGGCGGCGCCGGACAGCGCGAGGTGCACACCGGCGAACGAGTCGGCCGGCGCCTCGTCGAAGTGGGCGAAGGCGACCCAGACGGCCGGCGATCCGGGCACGACGGTGACGCCCCGAGCACGGATCGACTCGAGGGCAGTGGCCGGGTCGAAGCGCTGAACCAGCACGATGGTGGCACCAACCGACAGGCTCAGCCCGAGCACCACGTTGAGCCCGAAGATGTGGTACACGGGGATCACGCCGTAGACGACGTCGTCCTGCGAGATGCGCGTCGTCGTCGAGCGGGCCTGCTCGATGTTCGACAGCAGGTTGCCGTGGGTCAGCATCGCCGCTCGCGCCGCTCCCGCCGTGCCGCTCGTGAACATCAGTGCGGCGAGGTGGTCCGGCTCGACATCGGCGACCGGCAACGGCTCGGCGGTGAGCAAGGCCTCGAAGCTGACGGCGTCGTCGAGGACGTCGCCGTCGACACTGACGACGGTCTGCACGGAGGTCAGCGCTGCGGCGTCGATCGCCTGCCACGCGCGCCGCCGCGCTGCGATCGAGGATCGCCACGATCGGTCGCACCACGGTCAGCTCGCGTCCCAGCTCGGGCGCCGGGCTGGCCGGGTTGAGTGGCACGACGACCGCACCGAGGCCAAGGGCGGCGAGGTACCCGATCACGAATGGGTGGCCGTTGCCGCAGATCAGCGCCACCCGATCGCCGTCGCCGACGCCGAGACCGGCGAGGCCACCACGCAGCCGAGCGGCCAACTCGTTCAGCTCGTCGTAGCTGATCGTGCGGTTGCGGCTGATCAGCGCCGCTCGGTCACCTTCGTGACCCTCGACGAGCCGAGCCACATTGACCGGATGGTCCCCATCCCCCATGCGAGGCGCAGACTACTCAGAATCCTCGTCACGTCAGCCGGATCAGGGCGATCACGCCGGCCAGCAGGATCGCCAGCAGCAGGAGCGCGATGGCGAGGGTGGTGGCGGGGCGCATCGGGGCGAACGCTATCGGTCCCCGCGCAGCCGGACCGGGGTCGTCAGAGGACCGGGATCGGCGCCAGAGGCGCCCTCGTCGAGGGGCGCGATCAGGACGGCGTCGCCGGCCCCGACGTGCAACTCGTCGGCGGCGGCGCGCCGGTCGAGCGCCAACGCGTACATCCCCTGGGAGTCGAGGACGAGACCGAGGGAACCCGGAGCGAGATGTCCGAACGCGGTGGCCAGGCGGGCGGCGCGGCGCTCTTCACCGATCACCACGCCCCACACGTCGACGCCGGCCGTCAGGTCATCCGGGCCGATGTTGAGCTGGCAGTTGCCGAACCGATCGACCCACAGCACCTCGGCATGTACCCCGTCCGGCTCCGATCGCGGCAGTGGCACCATGCCCGGCACGAGGACCGCCGTGTCGACCTCGGGTCCCAACTCCGCCAGGTCGACGCCGTTGCACAGGTGGGCAGCCGCCGGGGCGAACACGTCCCGACCGGCGAACGTCGAGCCCGGCGCCTCCAGTTGGTACGCCGGGTTGGTCAGCTCGACGGCCCGTTCGGCACCGCCGGCGACGGCGGCGGCCGGCGCCAACAGCCCGTTGTCGGGCCCGACGAGGACCCCCGCCCCACTGGCGATCTCGATCGCCAACGCCCGCCTCGAGGTGCCGACGCCCGGATCGACGACGGCGAGCACGACACCCTCGGCGGCGTAGGGGATGGCGCGGGCCAACGCCAGTGAGCCGCCGCGGACGTCGAAGGGCCGGACACCATGGGTGATGTCGATGACGGTGGCGTGTGGCGCGAGGTCCCGCACGACCGACGTGACCACCCCGACGAACTCGTCCTGGAGGCCGTAGTCGCTGAGAAAGGACACGGTGTCGTAGCGGCGGGGCATTCCCGCCGAGGGTAGCGAGACATCCTTCTGGGTGGGTGCCCGCGCCGCTGGTCGGGGGTTGGGCAGTTTCGACTGTCCGCTGAGAGAGATTTCTCTCGGTCGGTTGTCGATTCGCGTGATCGCGTTCGTGGAGGTGGTGAGCGGCGCATCGGGCGCCGCCGAACCGATAGGAGCAACCCGATGTCCGTCACCACACCGACCATCACTGCCTCGAACGATCGCACCGGGGCCAGCTCCCTGTGGCGCACCATCGTGATCGTCGGTCTCGCTGCCGCCGCCGTGGCCACCGCCGTCGCCGCTGGTGTGCACGGCGCAGGTGTCCCGCTCGCGGTGGACGGCGAGATGATCCCGCTCCTCGGCTTCGCCCAGATGGCGTTCCTCGGTGCCGCCATCGGCGGGTTGCTCCTCGCCGTCCTCAACCGGCGCAGCAGCGCCCCCCGTCGCCGGTTCCTCGAAGTCACGGCCGTGCTGACGGCGCTGTCGTGTGTTCCGTCCGTTGTGTGGCCAGACGACGTCGCCACCAAGATCGCGCTCGTCGCCGTGCACCTGCTCGCCGCCGCCATCATCATCCCCGTGCTCGTCCGCCACGCGCACGACTGACTCTCGCCCTCACCCACGAAGGAGACTCTCACCATGCCTCAGTACCTGCTGTCGGTCTGGCACGACGAGCCATACGACGACATCGACGTCAGCTCACCGGAAGTACAGCGCCTCTTCGCGCGGGTGAGCGAGTACAACGCAGCGCTCGAAAAGGCCGGCGCGTGGGTGTTCGGCACCGGGCTGCGTCCCGCGTCGTCGGCGACCGTGGTTCGCGACAACGGTGGCGACGTGTCGATGACCGACGGCCCATACGCGGAGAGCAAGGAACAGATGGGCGGCTTCTGGATCATCGAAGCCCCCGACCTTGATGCCGCCCTCGACTGGGCCGCCAGGGCCGCGACGGCCTGCGAAGGACCAGTCGAGGTCCGACCGACGGAAGATGCCTGACCCGCTCGCGGAGATCTTTCGCCGTGAGGCCGGCCGCTGCACCGCCACGCTGATCCGCGTCCTCGGCGACGTCGAACTCGCCGAGGACACGGTGGCGGAGGCGTTCGCCATCGCCACAGAGCGGTGGCCGATCCATGGTATGCCGCCGAACCCGGGCGGCTGGATCACCACCACGGCACGCAACCGCGCCATCGACCGGCTGCGACGTGAATCGACCCGCACGGACCGCCATCTCGCAGCCCACCGACTGCACATCGACGACATGGAACCCGACCACAACCCCGAGTTCGACGACCTCGACGCCTTCGTCGACGTGGTCCCCGACGACCAGCTCCGACTCATGTTCCTGTGCTGCCACCCCGCACTGGCAGCCGACGCCCAGGTCGCGCTCACCCTCCGACTCCTCGGCGGCCTCGACACCCCCGAGATCGCCCGCGCCTTCCTCGTCCCCGAGGCGACGCTGGCCCAGCGGATCGTCCGCGCCAAGCGAAAGCTGCGCGACAACCACGCCCCCTATCGGGTGCCACGCGGCGCCGAGCTCCCCAACCGGCTACGCGCCGTGCTGGCCACGGTGTACCTCATCTACACCGAGGGCCACACCGCCACCACAGGCGACAACCTCAACCGCGTGGAGCTGTCGCGGGAGGCGATCCGCCTCGGACGCGTGCTCACCGAGCTGATGCCCGATGAACCCGAAGCCGTCGGCCTCCTCGCGCTGATGCTGCTCACCGAAGCCAGACAACCGGCCCGCACCGCCCCCGACGGATCGATGATCCGTCTCGCCGACCAGGACCGCGCGCGGTGGGACCGCACGCTGATCGCCGAAGGTCATGACCTCGTCCGCGCCTGCCTGCGCCGCGACCAGCCCGGGCCGTTCCAGATCCAAGCAGCCATCGCCGCCGTCCACGCCGACGCCGCCACCGCCGATGCCACCGACTGGTCCCAGATCGTGGCGCTCTACGACCAGCTCTACGCGCTGCGCCCGAACGCCGTCGTCGCTCTCAACCGGGCGATCGCCATCGCTGAGCTGCACGGCCCCGCCGACGGCCTCGACGCCCTCACGACACTCGACAGCACACTGCTCGACGACTACCAGCCCTACCACGCCGCACGCGCCGACATCCTCACACGAGCGGGACAACGCGACGCCGCGCTGGACTGCCTACGAACCGCGCCATCGAGCTCAGCGTCAACCCAGCCGAGCGGCGCTTCCTCGAACGACAACGCGGCGCGCTCACCGACGACGCGCAGTGACATCAACCGCTCAGTACCCGATGCGGTACGTCTGACCGGTCTGGGCGCCGTCGATCGACTTCACGTAGGCCCGCGCTGCCTCTGCAGTGGCGATGGGTCGATGACCTGGGAAGTACTCGCCGTACGTGTCCCACGCTTCCTCGAAGACGGTGGAGATGACGGCGTTGATGCGGAGGCCACGCGGCAGCTCGATGGCGGCGGCACGCACGAAGGCGTTCAGCGCACCGTTGACCGTGCTGGCAACGGTGCCCGTGACGATGGGGTCGTCGGCCAAGACTCCGCTGACCAGTGTGAAGCTGCCGCCATCGTTGACGTGATGGACGCCTTGTCGGACCACCTCGATCTGGCCGAGGAGCTTGTCCTGCAGACCGGCGCGGAAGTCGTCGAGCTGCACGTCGACCAACGGCGCGAACGGAGTGACGCCAGCGGCACAGGCGACGGCGTCGATCGCGCCGGTCGCCACGTACAGGGCGGTGATCGAGTCCGGGTCCCGCACGTCCACCGTGTACCGGCTGTTGCGAGACGCTTCCAGCACCTCGTGGTTGACGCTCAGCGCCTGGACGACAGCGGTCCCGAGTAGACCGGTGGCTCCGATGACGAGAACCCTCACGGCATTCCTTTCGTGTCGAGGACGTCTTTTCCCGTTTGCCATCCAAACGACACCCATGGTGATTGCCTGGGTCGGTGCGCTCGGGGATGTCGGTTTCTCTTCGCGCCGGCCCAGGCGACCCGATTGCAGCTTGAAACGTCGAACGTATGTATCCTGACCGACCGGCGATCTGGGTGCAGTTCGTGACGGATTCCGCAACAAACTGCACCCAGTTGGGCCGATGAGAAGATCCGCGCCCAGTTGCGTCACGTCGACCACCACCTTGACGGGTGTTCCGCAGATCCGACGTCGCCCGCTCGCCTACTACCGTTGCCCGGTGGCCCACGAGCTGGTGATCGTCGGGGGTGGCAGCATGGGTGCCGCGCTGGCGGGAGGGTTGCTCGGCGGTGGGGCGATGGAGCCGTCGGCACTGGCGATCACGGAGACGCTGGCGCCCCGTCGCGAGGCGCTGGAGGCGTTGTTCCCGTCGGTCACGATCGCCGCCACCGTGCCGCCGACTGCGGCGGCAGTGATCGCCGTCAAGCCCGGCGACGTGGCGACGGCAGTCTCTGCGGCAGCGAAGGCCGGGGCCCGCCGCATCCTGTCGATCGCCGCTGGCGTGACGCTCGCTCGTCTCGAGGAAGCCGCCGGGGGCGACGTCGCGGTCGTGCGGGCGATGCCCAACACGCCGGCGCTCGTCGGCCAGGGTGCCTCGGCGATCGCCGCCGGGACGCGAGCGACGGACGACGATCTGGCGTGGGCCGAGAGCATCCTCGGCGCCGTCGGGATCGTCGAGCGCGTCGACGAGCAGCAACTCGATGCGGTCACCGCGTTGAGCGGATCGGGTCCGGCGTACCTCTTCCTCGTTGCTGAGGCGTTGATCGACGCCGCCGTCCAGGTCGGCCTGCCACCCCCGTTGGCCGAGCGTTTGACGACGCAACTTCTCGTCGGTTCGGCGACGCTGCTGGCCGAGCGAGGGGACCCCGCAGCACTCCGAGCCATGGTCACGTCTCCGGGTGGCACGACGGCCGCTGGCCTGCATGTGTTGGAGGAGCGACAGGTGCGCGCCGCCTTCGCCGACGCTGTACGCGCCGCCGCCGACCGCAGTCCGAGCTCGGGACGTGAATTACGACACTGTTTTTCGGACGTGACTCTTTTCTCACGTCGTTCGACGGCCTAGGCTGTCCGGCGTTGAGACGCGCCGGGGTGGAGACCCTGGCCGCGCCGACGGGGCTGGTGCCATCGGGGGGTTGGCACCGGCCCTCGTCGCGTCCGGGCGAGCACGCGTTGTCAGGCAACTCAGACAACTCGCGACGCGAAACCGATCCGCAGCAGGCCGCGGAAGCACTGCTCGACGGTGGCGTAGAGCGTGCCGATCACTCGATCGAGCTCGGCGTCGTCGACGGCGCCCACGGGCAACGCCCCGCGCAGGAACACGGCATCCTCGATGCCGATCGAGAAGTGCACGCCAACGAGCCGCTCGTTGCGCCGCAAGAGGTGCTCGAAGAGCTCGGCAGTGTTCTCCTCCGGCGCCGGCATCACGTACGTCTCGTAGCGCAGCGTCCGCTGGCCGAGCGTCATCCACACCGTCGTGAAGTCCTTGTCCTCACCACGCAACCGCACGTACCAGCGACGCACATCACCTTCGGCCCGGTCGATCGACTCGACCGGCACGCTCCCACCTTCGGCCATCGCCCGCAGCCATCCGTCGATGCGCCGCTCGAGCGCGGCCAGCGCGTCGTCGTCGTAGACGTCGCTCATCGGCCTACTACCTCTGCCGCTCACGTGCAGACGACGAGCTGACGGACCGGGCGCGCCGCGAGGTCGGTGTACAGCCGCCGCAGGCGCGCCGCGGTGAAGCTCCACGTGAACCGCCGCGCTCGCACCGCGGCCGCCTCGCCCATCGCCGCCGCGCCCGCCGGGTCGTCGAGGATCTGCGCGAGGGCCCGAGCGAAGCGGGCGGGATCGCGGCCCTCGACGAGTAACCCGGTGACGCCATCGTGGACGATGTTCAGCAGGCCGCCCACTGCGCTGGCCACCGTCGGCACCCCGCAGGCCGCAGCCTCCAGCGCGACGAGGCCGAAGCTCTCGCTGCGGCTGGGCACGACCACCACATCGGCGGCGCGGTAGTAGCTCGACAGGATGTGGTGCGGCTGCGGGCGGACGAAGCGGACCCGCTCGCCGAGACCGAGTTCGTCGACGAGCTGCTTCGTGGCCGTCACCTCGGCTTCGCCGTCCATGCCGCTGGCGCCGCCGACGATGACGAGCATGGCGTCGCCACGTGGCAGCTCGGCCAGCGCGCGGACCGCCAGGTCTGGCGCCTTCAACGGTTGGATCCTGCCGACGAACAGCACGACGGGCCGATCGGTGGGCAGGCCGACGGCCCGGCGCGCCCCGCGCTGGTCGCCAGGAGCGAAGAAGGCGTGCTCGACGGCGGGAGGGACGACCTCGATGCGACCTGCGGGATCCCCGTACAGGCGGCGGAACTGACGCTCCTCCTCCGGGCAGCTCACGCAGATGGCGTCGCTGCACCCGATGATCTCGGCCTCCGCCCGATCCCGCCAGCTCGGCTCGAGGTCCCCGCCCTCCGCCTTCACGCGGGCCAGCGTGTGGAACGTCGAGACCAGCGGCAGATCGAGGTCGTGCTTGAGCCGATGGCCGACCATCCCGCTCAACCAGTAGTTGCTGTGGATGACGTCGGCGCCCGGACCCGACAGGAGATGCTCGCGGACCCCCTTGGTGAACTCGTCGATCTCCTCGGCCAGCGCCTCCTTTGGGAGGTCGAACGGTCCGGCCGGGACGTGCACGACGCGGTGCCCGGGCTCGACGACGACCTCCGCCGGCAGGCCCGGGCGGTCGGCCCGAGTGTACGTCGTGCAGGTGACGCCGGCCTGGGCCAGCGCCGATGCCACCTCGCGCACGTAGACGTTCATGCCGCCACTGTCCCCTGATCCCGGCTGGATCAGCGGGGACGTGTGGAGCGAGATCATCGCCACGCGTTGCACCGCGTCGGAAACGCTACTCAGGCGGTCAGGAAAGGCGTCAGGAAGTCCGGCCCGGAAGTGACGTCAGGAACCCCTCCGACGTAGCTCTCGTAGACGTTGAGCAGCGCCTGCTTCTGCTCGGCGGTGAGCAATGGGTCACGGGCGATCGCCTCGCGCGTGCTCGGCGCGAGGGCGTCCTCCTCCGACAGCAGTCCCGCCCGCACGTAGAGCGTCTCGGCGCTGATCTTCAGCGCCTTGGCCAGCTGCTGGAGGATCTCGGCAGACGGTCGGCGCAGGCCCCGCTCGATCTGCGAGAGGTACGGGTTGGACACACCGGCCAGCTCGGCCAGCCGGCGCACGGACATGCTGGCGATCTCGCGCTGATCCTTGATGAACTCGCCCAGTTCGGCGACCCGTTCCTCGAAGTCCTGCCGCAGCTCGTTCGGGGTGGTCACGGCGGCGCTCCTTGCCCGTCCGACACCTGCTGGCGGTAGTGCGCCACGAGCTCGGTAGTGAGGGCGTCGAGTTCGGCGAACACCTCCTGGCGCTCGGCCGACACGGTGACCTCGAAGTCGTCGAGCGCGGCGGCCAGCCTCGTGAGGCCGTCGACGTCGAGCTCGAGGAGCTGCCCGAACCCGTGCTCGGCGCACATCCGATCGAGCTCGTCGGCACGAGGATGACTGCTGAAGTCTTCGACCGGCCGTGGTGGGCGGTCCGAGGAGGTGCTCAGCAGGCGGTCGGCCAGCACGTCGCGCAGGACCTCGGACGACGGCGGCGCATCGGCGCCCGCCTGCCGTCGAGACAGCTCGGCCCGCGCCAGGTCGGCTCGCCCCTGGGCCACTCGACGCACGTACGACACCGCATCATCGAGCTCCTGCAGCTCCTTCCGGCGCGCCCGCAGCGTGTCCAGATCATTCATGTCGCACCGCCGGACACGGGCGGCAGCACGGCCACCTCGTCCGCTGGCCCGACCTCGGTCGCATCGTCGGCGGCGTCGCCGTTGACCCAGATCCGGCACGTCGCGAGCACCTCGGCGAACCGTTCGCCATAGCGCTGGCGCGCCGCGCCGAGGACCTCGGCCACGGTGCGGCCAGGCACGTCATCGCGACCCGTGCCGGCGGCCTCTCTGGCCGCCGCGAACATGCGCACGATCGCCACGAAGTCGAGCGTACGGCGGCGCACGGCGTCTCCAACGACACGCCCGAGCGGCGGTCGGAGCCGCCGGTAGCCTTCGGCGCTCGTGGGGACCGAGAAGCGCCAACGCCAGAAGGCCAACCGCCAGCTGCGGTACGAGCAGGAGGTGAAGGCCGAACGGCGGCGCTCGCGCACACGGCGGATCGTGATCGGCATCATCGCCGTGGTCGGCGGCCTGGCGCTGGTGCTGGCCCTCGCCTGGCTGTTCGGTCGCGACGACGACGACTCGCCCAACCCCGCCACGACGGTCCCCACCGACACCAGCGAGACGACCCCGAGCGCCAGCGCGCCGCCCAGCACGACGACACCGGCCACCTCGACTCCAGTCACCTCGACACCGGCCAGCTGTCGCCCCGTTTGCCTACGGCGCCGGACCTTGCCCGCCGGCCGATGTGGCGGAGCCGGTGCGCACGTTCGAGGCCGCGCCGGAGCTGTGCATCGATCCGGCGGCGACGTACACGGCCCGCTTCGTGACCGATCGCGGTGACGTCGTCGTCGAGCTGGACGCGGCCAGTTCGCCCGGCACGGTGAACAACTTCGTGACGCTGGCGCGGTACGGCTACTACGACGACACGCTGCTGTTCAGGACGAACAACACGATCGACATCATCCAGGGCGGCGGTCGGTCGAACACCGACTCGCCCGGCTACGAGATCCCGGACGAGGGAATCGGCTACACCTACGAGGCCGGGGAGCTGGCGATGGCCCGCACCCAGGCCCCGAACTCGGCGGGCGGCCAGTGGTTCTTCATCGTCACCGACAAGGGACTCGACACCCTCGGCAGCGCCGGCACGTACGTCCCGTTCGGGCGGGTGACCGAGGGTCTCGACGTCCTCACCGAGGTCCTCGCGCTGGCCGGTGCGGACGGCGACACGCCCACCGAGGACGTCGTCCTGGAGCAGGTGGAGATCACCGAGAGCTGAGCCGGGTTACGGCAGCTGGCCGTAGACCGTGGCGTCGCCGACCAGCTCCCAGTCGGCGTCGCGGCGCACCAGCGCGGAACCGGTGGGCAGCTCGACCACCGGCGTGTCGGCCAGCGACAGCGTGCGGGCACGACGTTCCTCGCTGCGGGTCTCCGCCGCCGGAACCACCGCCACGCCACGCAGCAGTCCGAGGCCGAGCGTGAACGCCCCACCGCGCTGGTCGAGCATCGGGTCGCACAACGCCGTGGCGCTCGAACCAACGCCCGTGACCAGCCCACCGGCCAGCACGACGTCGCCGATGGCGGTGAACACCGGCGTGTCCTTGAGCGTGGCTCGCAGGTGCGCCGCCGAGTCACCGACCAGGTAGACAGCCCTGGCATCCCGAACGACCTGTGCCGCGCCCAGGTCTTCGGCGTCGTGGCGCTGCATCACCATCAGGGCCTCGACCTGCACGGCGAGCCGTTCCGCCCACGTCATCGCGGCGGCGATGAGGTCGGCCGGCTGCTCGAAGGCGTCGGCGGTCGGGAGGACGACGACTCGCTCGGCGCCCACGGACGTCAGGAGCCGCCGGTCGAGCTCGTCATTGACGACGAACGGGCCGCCGCCCTGCAACGCGATCGTCCCCGTCATGGCCGCCGATCGTACGGTGCCGGTCAACCCCCGCGCTGGACGGGTTACCCGCTGGTAACTACTACTGTGGGCACATGGGAGACATCCACCGTGTGGGCGTCGTCGGCTCGGGCATCATGGGCGCCGGGCTGGCGGAGGTCGCGGCGCGGTCCGGCTTCGATGTCGTCGTGCGGTCGAGGACGCGGGCCGGGGCCGATGCCGTCGTGTCCGGCGTGGCGGCCAGCTTCGAACGGCAGGTCGGCAAGGGCAAGATGGAAGCCGCCGAGCGCGACGAGGCGCTCGGCCGCATCGAGCCCACCGATCACCTCGGCCGGTTGACCGACTGCGAGCTCGTCATCGAGAGCGTGATCGAGGACCTGGCCACCAAGCGCGAGCTGTTCGCCGAACTGGAGCAGATCGTCAAGCCGGACGGCATCTTGGCCACCAACACGTCGACACTGCCGGTCGTCGAACTGGCGGTGGCGACGCAGCGCCCGGACCGCGTGTGCGGCATCCACTTCTTCAACCCGGCGCCGCTCATGAAGCTCGTCGAGGTCGTGCGTCCGATCACCGCCAGCGACGACACCATCAAAGCGGCCATCGCCTTTGCCGCGGCGTGCGGCAAGGACGCCATCGAGGTCGCCGATCGGGCGGGGTTCGTGGTCAACGCGCTGCTCTTCCCCTACCTCAACAACGCCGTACGCATGTTGGAGCACGGCACCGCCTCGCGCGACGACATCGACACGGCGATGCATGGGCGGGTGCAACTTCCCGATGGGTCCGCTGGCGCTGCTCGACCTCGTCGGGCTCGACACCTCCCTGTCGATCCTCGAAGCGCTCTACGCCGAGTTCGGCGATCCCAACTACGCCCCCGTACCGACGCTGCGCCGGATGGTCGCCGCCGGCCACCTCGGGCGCAAGACGAAGCAGGGTTTCTATAGTACTGAGGCGAACGGCGGGCGGTGACACAATTCGTCACGGATCGGGTTGGATGGGGGCGATGAGCGAGCGGGGCCAGGTGGAACCGCCGTCGACACGCTGGCGCTTGCCCGACCCCGACGAGGCGGACGCCGATGGGATCGTCGGCGTCGGCGGGGATCTCGAACCGGGCACGCTCCTCGCCGCCTATCGCCGGGGCCTGTTCCCGATGCCGTACGGTCGGCGCCACCTCGCCTGGTTCTCGCCCGATCCGCGGGCGGTGATCCCGCTCGACGGCCTACGGGTCAGCCGCTCCCTGCGCCGCAGCCGGCGGCGCTTCGAGGTCAGCCGGGACGAGCGGTTCGGCGAGGTGATGGTTCGGTGCGCCGATCCCCCGCGGCCCGGCGGCTGGATCAATCCCAAGTTCGTCGCCGCCTATCAGCGCCTGCACCGCCTCGGATGGGCCCATTCGTTCGAGTGCCTAGACGATCGCGGCCAGCTCGTCGGTGGGCTGTACGGCGTGCGGGTCGGCGGGATGTTCGCCGGCGAGTCGATGTTCCACTCGGCTACCGACGCCTCGAAGGTGGCGTTGGTGGCCCTCGTCGAGTGGCTGCAGGCGACTGACGGTCGGCTGCTCGACGTGCAGTGGCAGACCCCGCACCTCGAGTCGCTCGGTGCCGTCGCCATCCCCCGCTCCGAGTACCTGACCCAGCTCGCCGACGCCATCACCACACCGGTTGGCGGCACACCGGTTGGCGGTACAACGGTTGGCGGCACAACCGCCGCGAGGAGCACACTGCGCTCATGAGCGAGGGAGTCTTCGAGCGAGCGAATCATCAGCACGGTCTTCACGCTCACTGGTGCCCCGTGCGTTTGATCAAGTCGAACGCGTCGCACGAATGGATGGTGCACCAGTGAGCGAACGGAGCGCGCGAGGCGAGCCGGGCCGACGCGACCAGCCGTGGCTGATGCGGACGTACTCGGGTCACTCCACCGCCGCGGCGTCCAACGAGCTCTACCGCACGAACCTGTCGAAGGGGCAGACCGGCCTGTCGATCGCCTTCGACCTGCCGACGCAGACGGGCTACGACCCCGACTCGCCGCTGGCCCGCGGCGAGGTCGGCAAGGTCGGCGTGCCCGTCGCCCACCTCGAACACATGCGCACGCTCCTCGATGGCATCCCTCCTGGCCAGATGAACACGTCGATGACGATCAACGCCACGGCGGCCTGGCTGCTGGCCCTCTACGTGGCCAACGCCGAGGAACAGGGCACCTCGCCGCGGGAGCTGCGGGGCACGACGCAGAACGACATCGTCAAGGAGTACCTCTCCCGAGGGACGTACATCTTCCCGCCCGAGCCGTCGAGGCGGCTGATCGTCGACATGATCGCGTGGTGCGCCGAGCACGCGCCGTCGTGGAACCCGATGAACGTCTGCTCGTACCACCTGCAGGAGGCGGGGGCCACGCCGGTCCAGGAGCTCGCCTATGCGCTGGCGACGGCGATCGGCGTGCTCGACGCCGTCAAGGAGTCGGGACAGGTGCCGCCGGAGCACTTCGGGCGCGTGTTCGGGTCCATCTCGTTCTTCGTGAATGCCGGCATCCGCTTCGTCGAGGAGATCTGCAAGCTGCGGGCGTTCACGGAGCTGTGGGATCGCATCGGCCGGGAGCGCTACGGCGTCGAGGACCCCAAGGACCGACGCTTCCGATACGGGGTCCAGGTCAACAGCCTCGGGCTCACGGAGAACCAGCCGGAAAACAACGTGCAGCGGATCGTGCTCGAGATGCTCGCCGTGACGATGTCCAAGCGGGCACGGGCGCGCAGCATCCAGCTGCCAGCGTGGAACGAGGCGCTCGGCTTACCCCGACCATGGGACCAGCAGTGGTCGTTGCGGATGCAACAGGTGTTGGCATACGAAAGTGACCTGCTGGAGTACGACGATCTGTTCGACGGCTCCCACGTCATCGAGGCGCGCACGGCCGAGCTGCGTGACGCGGCGCAGGTCGAGCTCGACGACGTGCTGGCGATGGGCGGAGCGTTCGAGGCCGTCGACACCCTCAAGGCACGCCTCGTCTCGTCGATGGCCGAGCGGACGCGGCGCATCGAGTCAGGCGCGCAGGTCGTGGTCGGAGTCAACCGCTTCACCGAGACGGAGCCGTCACCGCTCGGAGGAGAGGGGGCGATCCTGCGGGTCGACCCTGCCCTCGAAGCGGAGCTCGTCGACGACGTGCAGCGTTGGCGGGCCGAGCGCGACGGACTGGCCGTTTCGGCTGCGCTCGATGACCTGCGACGGGCAGCCGCCAACGGCGACAACGTCATGCCGCCGTCGATCGCGCTGGCCGTCGCCGGAGGGACGACAGGTGAGTGGGGGGCGGCGATGCGTGAGGTGTTCGGCGAGTACCGCGGACCGACCGGCGTCGCCGGTGCCGTCGTCGCCGTCGACGGCCTCCGATCGGTGGCGGCGCGGGTGCGGGCGATGCCTGGAGGCCCGCCGAAGCTCCTCGTCGCCAAGCCCGGGCTCGACGGCCATTCGAACGGCGCCGAGCAGATCGCCGTCGCCGCCCGTGACGCCGGGATGGAGGTCGTCTACTCGGGCATCCGCCTGACGCTCGAGCAGATCGCCGCGTCGGCGCGTGACGAGGATCCGGACGTGATCGGATTGTCGATCCTGTCAGGGTCACACCTCGCGCTCGTCACCGATCTCCTCGCCCAGCTGGCCGAGCTCGGCGTCGACGCGCCGGTGGTGCTCGGCGGGATCATCCCCGACGAGGACCACGCCCACCTCAAGGCAGCCGGGGTGGCGGCGATCTACACGCCGAAGGACTACGAGCTGGCCCGGATCATGTCCGAGATCGCCGACCTGGCGGCCGCCCACCGCGGCGAGTGAGGAGGCGGAGCTGAAGACCGGCCTCAGACCGGCACCCACGCCCGCTCGCCGTCGATCCACTTCCCCAGATCGGGGCCGGATTCGAAGCTCGTGATGAGGGCGTAGCGAGGCGTCTGGGCCGGGTGCACGACGACGTGCCACAGGCGCTGCGTGTCGACGACGAACCGGGCGCCGCGGTGCAGCGGGAGGCGCACCTCGGACGCCGGGTCGGGCAGCCCGTCAGGCCCGCTGTCCATCAGCAGCATGTAGCTGCCGGGGTGGTCCGTCAGCTCCAGCCACGAGCGGACCACCCACCCCTCGTGCTCCGGGTTGAAGCGGTTGTTGTCGTCACGATGGATCGACCGCAACGCAGCGTCGCGGCCCTGCGGCTCGAGCTTGATGACGCGGACCCGGCCGAAGTTGGCCCCCACGCCGTCGACGTATCGGCGGATCGAAGGGACGAGCTCGGCGTTCGACGTCCACAGCGCGTCCTTGTCCGTCTTGCCCTTGTCCCAGAAGCCGCGGCAGTCGAGCTCGCCGTCGGCGGAGGCGATCGGCGCGAAGTTCGTGTCACCGCCGCTCTTCCAGTCCATGTACTCCAGGGCCAAGTACTCGTGAGTGGGCACCTCGAAGTCGGCATCGCGCAGCACGAGGTACCCGTGGGCGGCGAGCTGGTCCAGACGAGGATGAGGGGTGTCCAGGGGGATCTTGACGCTCCAGTGGTCGGAGGTCGGCCAGAAGTCGGTCATCGACCCGAGAGCTTACGGACCGATCGTCGTGACGGCGGGACCTGCCGTCGGCTGCGGCGTCGTCGTGACCGGCGGCAGCGACGTGACGACGATCTCCGATGCCAGGGGGAGCGTAAGGATCTGACCGGCCAGGATGCGGTTGGCGTCGACGATCCCGTTGGCCTCCATGATCGCTTGCACGGGCAGCCCGAAGGCGGCGGCGATCTCGATGAGGGTGTCCCCGCTCTGGATCTCGTAGAACCGCGGCTGCGAGGTCGTCGGGGGCAATGTGGTCGTCACGATCGTGGTGGTCTGGATCACCGGGAGCGTCTGCTCGGCGGCGCCGTCATCCATGTCGGCGCAGGCCCCGGACATGACGGCCGTGAGCAGTGCCGCTACCGTCGCGCCCAACACCCGCGATCGCATTGCCGAGCATCGTACGAGGTTCATCCCCAACGCACGAGGCGGAATGTGCTAAACGGCCGGCGTTCGGCCAGGTCGGTGGCGGGCCCAGCACTAGGTTCCCGGGCCGTGACGAACGAGGACGCGGTCGCCTTCCCGGGCGCGCGGGCGCCCGATCGCCAATGGCGCATCGACGCTAGCGGGATCGGGCTGGCGGCCTACGAGTGGGGTGACCCGGGCGCGCCGCCACTGCTGGCCGTGCACGGCGGCTTCGACTTCGCCCGCACGTTCGACGTCTTCGCACCAAAACTGGCCGACGCCGGGTGGCGGGTCGTGAGTTGGGACCAGCGTGGCCACGGCAACAGCGACCGTGCCCAGCTGTACTCGTGGGACGCCGATCTGCGCGACGCGCTGGCCGTGTTCGACGCGGTCAGTCCGGATGCGCCGTTGCCGGTGCTCGGTCACTCGAAGGGCGGCGGGATGATGATCCAACTGGCCGACGCCCAGCCGTACCGCTTCTCACACCTCGTCAACCTCGACGGCATCCCGTACCAGAGCCGCATCCCCGACGTCGCCGAGCACACCCGGACGAAGATGATGGCTGGCGAGATCACCGGTTGGCTCGACCACCGCCGCGCGACGGCCTCGGCCCAGCGGCGGCCCGGCACGCCCGACGAGCTGGCGCGGCGGCGAGGCGGATGAACCCTCGCCTGGCCCACGAGTGGCTGCGCTACCTCGTCTCGGTCGGGGCGGCCCGTGACGGCGACGGCTGGCGATGGAAGATCGACCCGACGATGCGCTTCGGAGGGTTCGGGCCCTGGCGCCCGGAGTGGACGGTGCTGCGGTTGCCGGGGCTGGCGATGCCGTTCCTCGCCGTGCTCGGGAGCGCGCCCGAGATGATGGGGTGGGGCACCGAACCGGCGCGCGTGCTGTCGTACCTGCCTCCGGGCGGGCGGTGCGAGATCCTCGACGACGTCGGCCACTTCGTGCACATCGAGCAGCCGGACCTGGTCGCCGGCCTGACCCTGGACCTCATCGGGCGACGTGTGTGAACGGGGTGTCACGGTGAGTCCGGTCGTCATGCTGCGCCACAATCGCATCGAGCTGGCGCTGCATCGCATTCGGCAGGGGGCCGGCCGACCGCTCCTGCTCCTGCACGGGCTCGGGGAGCGGGCACCGGGCGAGGTGCCGCCGTGGCTCGAGGCGTGGTCCGGTCCGGTTGCCGCCCTCGACTTCACTGGGCACGGCGCATCGACGCTCCCGACCGGCGGGGGCTACACGGCCGAGCTGCTGCTCGCCGATGCCGACGCCGCGTTGGCCGAGCTCGGCGAGGTCACCGTGTTCGGCCGCGGGCTGGGGGCGTACATCGCCCTCCAACTGGCCGGCGCTCGGCCGGCGGCGGTGCTGGGCGCCGTGCTCGCCGACGGGCCCGGGCTGGCCGGCGGAGCGACGTTCCCGACGTCGCAGAGCTTCTTCGTGCTGCCCCCGAGCGATCGGACACCGGACCCGTACGCCCTGACCGAGCTGAGTCGCGATCTGCGTCCGCCCGACTATGCGGCAGCATTCGTGCGCCTGGCGCTGGCTGGCTCGCAGCTCGACGAGCCGATCACCGTCGCCGCCGTGTTCCGGCCACCCTGGCTCGAGGCCGTCGCCGCTGAGCCCGGCGTCGCCGTGTCCAGCATCGACGACGCCCTCTCGAGGTACGCCGACCGAAGCGCCCCGTGATCCGAGTGTCGAACGTCGGAAACCCGACCTCCAGCACTCGGACGCGCTCCAACACTCGGATCGTCTTCGTCCTACAGTGGCGGGGTGCGCGGCTTGATGCTCGTGCTGGCGGCGTTCGCCGTGATGGAGCCCGTCACGGCGGCCACCCACCGGTTCGTCATGCATGGCATCGGGATGCGCCTGCACCGCAGCCACCACCGCCGCACCGGCGGCCGCTGGGAGGCCAACGACGCCTATCCAGTGATGTTCGCCGCCGTCGTCTGCGTCGGGCTGTGGATCGGCTTCCATGCGCCGACGTGGTCGGACCTCGTGCCGATCGGCACCGGCATCACGCTGTACGGCGCCGCCTACGCGCTCGTGCACGACGTCTACATCCATCGCCGGGTTGGCCTGTTCGGCGATCGCCACGTAACTGTGCTGGATCGCTTGGCCGCCGCCCACGCCCTGCACCATCGGTTCGAGGGCCCGCCGTTCGGCATGCTCGTGCCGATCGTCCCGGCCCGCGTGCGCGATCGGGTGTCACGAGCGGGCCAGCGGGTCGCCACCGTCCCACGACCCTGAACTGCCGTACGGCTCGAAGCGGGCGAACAGCTCCTCGCCGTACCAGCGCTCCCGGCGAGTGCGTCGGACGACGTCGAGGTGGTCGGGCGCCATGGCGAACGCGACCGCGTCGTCGAGGCCCCGCCACAGGCTGAACGTCCCCAGACGACCGATCGGTGCCTCGCCGATGCCGACCGCGCCGAGCAGCCCGGTCGCCGCTTGCAGCTCGGCGCTGACCGTCCGGCCGGCCCGGCGGAACGCCCGCCAGTGCTGCCAGCGGACGTCGGCCCGCGTGAGGACGGCGATCGGCACCGTCGTCGGCACCCGTGGTCATCTCGCCCAGCACGTCGACCCCACGCCAGGCACCGTGCCCACCGAGCGCTCGTAGTCGAACGTGCCAGTACTCCTCGACGTCGGCCCACCGTCGGGCGATCGGTGATGCGTGGAGGAACCCGTCGAGGTCTCGCTCGTCCTCCCACACCGCGAACATCGCCGTGCGGCGCGGATCGATCGACGGGCCCGTGTCCGCCCCGCGACCGGTGCCGAGCAAGCGCCAGAACGCCAGCCCTGCCACCCGGCGCAGCCTGCCGACGGTCGGTGCCGAGTCGAGCAAGCGCCGCAACGGCCCGCCCGGGCCGCTCGCGCACGAGGTGGAACGACGCGACGCGAGCCATCGACGCGACATGCTGGCACCCGTGCGCCAGCTGGCCCGGGTCACGCTGCCGGCCATCATCGGGTACCTCCTCGGGTCGATCCCCACCGCCGACCTCGTCAGCGGTTCCGTCGACCTCCGCGACGTCGGCGACGGCAACCCCGGCTACTGGAACGCCCGCCAGGCGCTCGGGTCGAGGACGGCGCTGCCGGTGCTCGTCGGCGATGTGGGCAAGGGCCTCGCGGCCACCGCCGTCGGGCGGGCCCTCGCCCGTCCCGGCCAACGGTGGCCCGCTTTTGTCGGCGCCGGTGCGGCGATGGCCGGCCACGCCTGGCCGTTGTTCGCCGGCTTCCGTGGCGGACGGGCCGTCGCCACGTTCATCGGTGCGGCTGCGGTGCTGTCCCCCGCGTCGACCGCGCTCGCGGTGCTCACCGGTGGCGCAACGTTCGCCGCCCGCCGCTCCCTCGCCCCGGCAGTGCGCGCCGGCTTCGTCACCTACCCGCTGGCCCAGCTGGCGTTCGACGGACCCCGGCGCTCGGCTGCCACCGGGCTGCTGATGTCGTTCATCGGTCTGCGCTTCGCGATGGCGTCAGCGCGATCCCGTTAGTAAGTGCGTCCGCGCCAGCGTCGCCGGGGATCGACGACACCTCGGGCCAGCGCCAGCACGGCCAGCGGGTCGGCCAGCGGTGAGAGCCAGTAGGCGGCACCGCGCCGCTCGTACGCCGCCCGCGTACCGACGAGCGTGCCGAGGCGGGCGAGCACCAGGACGACGTCGAGCGCGTCCGCCCGGCGGCTCAGCAGGCGCAGCAGAGGCAGCAATTGGGCGAGGAAGACGACGCCGAGGTCGAGCCACCGACGCGAGAGGGCGTCGACGCCCGGGAGCGACAACGACCGAGCCCAGCCAGTCCAGGCCTGCCGTGCCGACTCGTACATCCGCACGGTCAGCAACGACGAGGCGTCGAGGAACTCGACAGCGAACCCGGCCGACGCCATCGCCCGCACGAGCGCGACGTCCTCGACGGTGTGGTGGGCCACGGCACCGAGGCCACCGATCGCCAGCAGGGTGGACCGCCTGGCCGCCATGCACTGCCCATTGCCCATCCGCCGGTGGACGGGGCCCTGGGCGGCCGCGCCCGGGGGCGTGGCGCGGTAGAGCAACGTCGTCAACATGGCGGGGTGCAGCCAGCGCAGGGGCGCGGTCGGGCAGTCGAAGCGACCGGCGGCGGTGAGGAGGTCGAGCTCGTCGGCGGCAGCGCGACCGGCGAGCGCTTGCGGCAGCGAAGAGCTCGGGCGCGTGTCGGCATCGAACAGCACGACCCACTCGCCGCTCGCCGCGTCGATGCCCTGCTGCAGCGCCCAGGCCTTGCCCACCCATCCCGGCGGCAGCGGACGCCCGGCGACGACCGTCGCCCCCGCGTCGGCGGCAACCGCCGCCGTCGAGTCGGTCGACTCGTCGTCGACGACGATGACCTCGGCGACGCCCGGCGCGTCGACGATGGCGTCCAGCAGCGGCCCGATGCGCGTCGCCTCGTCGCGGGCCGGGACGACGACGGTGATGTCGCCGCGGAGGAGCGGCCTCGACACCTGCAGCGGCGGTCGACGGCGGCTCGCCCTGGCGAGACGCCGCACGACGAGCATGCCCGCGGCGACACGCAAGACGGTCCAGCCCGCCAGCACCGGCCTCACCGTCGGCCCCCGGCGGTCTCTGCTTCGACGAGGTCGGCGACGATGCGGGCGCTGATCGTGACGAGTGGGAGTCCGCCGCCGGGATGGCTCGAGCCCCCGACGAGGTACAGGCCGGATGGCCGGCCACGGTTACCGGGCCGGACGAACGCCGCCCGCCGACCGTTCGAGGACGTCCCGTAGATCGCGCCCCCGGGGCGCGATAGCGCCGCGCCAGGTCACGTGGCGTCAGCGTCGCGCTCCACTCGAGGCGAGGGCGGAGGTCGACCCCCGATGCGGCCAAGCGGTCGAGGACGACGCTGAGCTGGTCGTCGGCATCGAGCTCGATGTCCGGCGGGGCGTTGACGAGGAGCACCCAGTTCTCGTGTCCAACCGGCGCCTGCGACGCGTCGGTCACCGAGGAGACACAGGCAGAGATCGTCGGCCCGTCGGCCATCCGACCCGACCCCAACGCGGCGAACTCGGCGCCGTCGTCGGTCGAGAACCACACGTTGTGATGGCCGATCCCCGGCGTCGATCCGCGGATGGCGGCGATGACGACGAACCCGCTCATCGACCGACCGGCCCTCCGCACACGGCGCAGGGCACCGTCGTTCGGCAGCAGCGATCCGTAGACGTGCTCGGCGTCGGCGTTGGCGACGACGACCGGCGCGCAGAGTCGGGTCCCGTCGACCAACTCGACGCCGGACACCTCGCGCGCCGTCGCCGTGATGCGGGCGATGTCCGTCCCGAGGCGGACCTCGGCCCCCACCGCGGTGGCCACCCGGAGCAGCGCGGCGCGGAGGGTGTCGAGACCACCGCGGGGGTACCAGCAGCCGAAGCGCGACTCGATGTGCGGGATGCACGCCAACGTCGCTGGCGCGTGGTAGGGCGACGACCCCGAGTACGTCGCGTACCTGCCGGCCCACTGCACGAGCCGGGGATCGGCGAAGTACCTGGCGGCATGACGGTGGAGCGTCGTCAGGGGCTCGATGGCGCGGAGGTCGGCCGGTGAGCGCATCCGCCGGAGCAGCTGCCACGGGTTGGCCATCGGACCGGCGAGGAACGTCCGCTGGCTGACGTCCCAGATCCGTCGACCCCGCTCGTCGAATCGGCGCCACGCCGCGCCACCGCCCACGGTGAAGCGCTCGAACGCCGCCGCCGTCGCGTCCGGGTCGTCGCGCACCACGAGGGTCGCGCCGTCGGGCCAGCGGTAGTGGAACTGCGGATCCAGCCGGACCAGGTCGACGTGCTCGTCCAGCGACGTCCCCGCCACGCTGAAGAGGTCGTCGAGGAGGGAGGGCAGCGTCAGCAGCGACGGACCGACGTCGAAGGTGTAGCCGTCCCGTCGCTCCGTGGCCAGCTTGCCGCCGGCGACCTCGAGGCGCTCGGCGACGACGACCCGACGTCCGCTCGCGGCGAGACGGATGGCCGTCGCCAGCCCGCCGACGCCGGCGCCGACGACGACGACGTCGACGTGCTCAGGCACGGCGCAACCTGGCGATGGCGATCGCCGCGATCGGCAGCATCCCGAGCCCGCCGACGACGGCGACGAGGCGATCGCGGAAGAAGGCGGCGAACCCGAGCGTCTCCATCACGCCCATCGCCGCGTATTCGACTCGTCAGGGCAGGGTCCGCCTCGCCGGGAGGCAACAGTCGTTCGAGGGCCGCCATCACACCGGCGCTCGTCACCACCCAGCCGGCGTAGTTCGTCAGCGGGATGCCGCGGTAGCCGCCCGGGCGGGTCCACCGCCAGAAGCGCTCGGCCGTCATCTGTGGGTCGAGGAAGAGGTCCCATGCCGTGAGCGCGAGCGTGCCGAGGGCGACTCGCCGTCCCGCCGTGGAGCATCGATCGAGCGCGGCGTGGGCGACCTCGCGCGCCGGCACCGCCATCGCCCACCAGGCCAGCGGCACGACGACCGGGACGCCTGCCACGCGGGGCCGCAGTCGTCCGGTGTAGCGGTATCGGCCGAACGGGAACCCCGACGACGCACCGATGTGCTCGATCACCGTCGTCGCCAGCGTGATCGTCGCCGCGGCCGACGCGGCCCGGGCCGGGCCCCAGCGGCGCACGGCGTTGGCCGCCGTGGTCGTCGCCAGCCCGCCGACGACGACGCCGGCCAGCCGGCGACGGGCGGAGCCACCCTGCCGCGCCAGCGGAGTGGCGATCATGCCGGCGCCGGTCACGGCTGCGGCCGTCAGCGCCAACGCTCGCATTGGGCACTCAGCGACGGCCGGCGAGGTGGCGGGCGGCGACGGCGAGCTTGCGCCGCGTCGACACCCGGGCCCGCCTGGCGAAGACGTCATACCCCTGGGCCTCGATCTGCTCCAGGATGCGGCCATACAGGTCGTGGGCCGCGCCGACACAGCGGGCCGAGCGCTCAGGGAGCAGGGCGAGGCCGACCTCGGCGGCCCGGTAGAGGCGGCGGCAGCGGGCGATCTCGAAGCGCATCAGCTCGACGAACTCCGGCGAGCACCGGCGGGCGCGCGAGATCGACCCCGAAGGAGCGGAGGTCCTCCTGCGGCAGGTACTGCCGGCCGCGGTCGAGGTCCTCGTCGATGTCGCGCAGGAAGTTGGTCAGCTGGAACGCCTCGCCGAGCGCCCTCGCCGGGGCGAGTGCCGCGGCGTGATCGACCGGCTCGAGGATCGGCAGCATCATCTCGCCGATCACCGCCGCCGAGCCGTCCATGTAGCCGCACAGGTCGTCCCAGCTCTCGTAGCGCACGACCGTGAGGTCCATCTCCATCGATCGCAGGAACCGGGCGAAGGCCTTGGGATCGAGGTCGAACGCCCGCACGGTGTGCACGACGGCGCGCAGCACAAGATGCTCCGAACGGCCGCGGTCGAGATCGGAGAAGAAGTGCTCACCGAACGCGGCGAGGGCGGCGGCCCGCTCGTCGACGGCCACCTCGGAGAGATCGTCGACGACGTCGTCGGCCGTCCTGCAGAACGCGTACAGCGCGTGGACGTGCGGGCGCTTGACCGCCGGCAGGACCATCGTCGACCAGTAGTAGGTCGTCCCGGCGCGCCTGGTGACCCGCTTGCACTCGGCGTAGCTGGCCTCCAGCGTCACCGTCACGTCGTCGCCCCCAGTCGCCGCACGCGCGCCGCCGCCAGCTTGCCGGACACGAGGACCATCGGGACACCGACGCCCGGCACGGTCGACGACCCGACGAACACGAGTCGCGGGACCCGCCCGTCGACGTTGCGGGGGCGGAACGGCCCGGTCTGGCGGAACGTGTGCGCCAGGGCGAACGGCGTTCCCCGCTCCATCCCCATGGCCTGCCAGTCGAGCGGGTCGTAGATCTCCTCGGTGACCACGTCGGTCGGGTATCCGGCGTCGGCGACCTGTCGGCGCAGGCGTTCGACGGCGCCGTCGCGCTGCGTCGTCCAGTCGATGCGGCCGTCCAGGTTGGGGACCGGTTCGAGGGCATACAGCGTCGAGCAGCCGGGTGGCGCCAGCGACGGATCATCCAGCGAGTGCAGCGTCACGAGGATCGATGGGTCGGGCATCAGCCGGCCATCACCGATGAGCGCCCGGAACGACTCGTCCCACTGGCGACCGAAGTGGAGGTTGTGGTGCGCCGCGCCCGTCGGCGGGGCGCCGCGCACGCCGGCCACCCACAGCAGGCACGACGGCGAGTAGCGACCGGAGCGGGCGACGCGCGGGGCGTCGACGCCATCGAGCAACGTCCGGTAGGCCACGGGGAGGTCGGCGTTGCAGACGACGGCGTCGGCGGCGAGCCGCTCGCCGCCGGCCAGCTCGATGCCCGTTGCGGCACCCGTGCCGTCGCGGGCGATGCGGGTGACGGTGATGCCGTAGCGGAACGACGTGCCGGCGTCGTCCAGTGCGTCGGCCAGGCCGGTGACCATCGCGTGCATGCCGCCTTCGGGCACGTACACGCCCTCGATCGAGTCCATGTACGTGATCACGGCGTACAGCGCCAGCGCTTCGTACGGCGCGACGCCGGCGTACATCGCCTGGAAGCCGAAGATCCGCTGCAACCGCTCGTCGTCGAAGAAGGACGCCACCTTGCGGCCGAGGCGTCCGAACCCGCCGAGCCGAGCCAGCCGTGCACCTGCCCTCCACCGCCGCACGAGGTCGAGGACGGAGTCGTAGTCGGTGTCGATGAAGTTGGGCATCTCGACGCGGTACAGCTCGGTGAGCCAGTCGGCGAAACGCTCGAAGGCGTCTGCCGATTGCGGCCCGGAGAAGGCCCGCACCTCGTCGGTCATCGCCGCCCGGCCATGCCGGACGTCGAGCACCGACCCGTCGGCGAACGTCGCCCGGTACATCGGATCGACCGGCTTGAGGCGGACGTACGAGGCCATGTCCCGGCCGGCGGCAGTGAACACCTCGTCGAGCAGGCCCGGCATCGTCATGACCGTCGGACCGGTGTCGAGCCGGAAGCCGTCCCGCTCGACCAGCCCCGCCCGGCCCCCGGGGCGGGGTGCCTGCTCGACGACCGTGACGTCGTGCCCGTCGCCGAGGAGGTGGGCCGCCGCGGCCAGCCCTCCAAGGCCGGCACCGATGACGAGGACGCGCATGACGTGGGCGTCAGACGGCGCGACCAACCACGTAGGCGGCCAGCTCGGAAAGCTCGTAGCGGGCGTCCTCGCTGATGTCGGCCCGGTCGAGGGCGGCGACGGCCTGATCGGCCAGGTCGCCGATCCGCGCCTCGAGCTCGAAGAGCGCCCCCGTGTCGACGATGACGCTGCTGGATGGCGGCGATCTCGTCCGCATCCAGGCCCCGCGCGCCCGACACGCTCCAACACGTCGCGCTGCGCGGCGTCGGCCCGGGCCATGGCCCGCGCCAGCAGCGGGGTCGGCTTGCCCTCGCGGAGGTCGTCGCCGACCGGCTTGCCCGTGAGCGAGCTGTCGCCGAAGGCGCCGATCACGTCGTCGCGGATCTGGAAGGCGTCGCCGAGGGGCAGGCCGTAGGCGCTGAGCGCGGGCAGCAGCTCCTCCCGTCGGTCGGACGCCGCCAGCAGCGCACCGACGTGCAGCGGTCGCTCGATCGTGTACTTGCCGCTCTTGTAGCGGGCGATCCGCTCGGCCTTGTGCAGTCGACGGTCGCGCTGCACGGATCCGAGGATGTCGAGGAACTGGCCGACGTTGAGCTCGATGCGCAGCTCGTTCCACAGCTCCCACACCTCGGGCGGGGAACCGACCATCAACTGGTCGGCGAGCACGAAGGCGAGGTCGCCGACGAGGATGGCGACGCCCTCACCGAAGCGCCGGGACTCGCCAGCCCACCCGCTGCGGCGGTGCTCGTCGGCGTACACGGCGTGCGTCGTCGGGGCCCCGCGACGATGGCTCGAGTCGTCCATCACGTCGTCGTGGAACAAGGCGAACGCGTGCATCAACTCGAACGCCGCACCGGCGTCGAGGACCCGCTCGTCGTCCGGTGCCCCGCCGGCGCCGACGAAGCCCCAGAAGCAGAACGCCGGCCGGAGGCGCTTGCCACCGGAACGGACCATCCGCCCGATCTCGGCGAACGGCCCCGCCAGGTCGTCGTCCAACCGCGTCCAGCGCTGGCGCTGCTCCGCGACCAACGCGTCGAGGCGAGCCTCGACGCCGTGGGCGATGGCCGCCAGGCTCGGCGGGGCCGTCGTCTGCACGTCGTCAGACTAGGCCGCCCTCGATTCCGTCGAACTGGGCGCAATCGTTCCCGGAATCCGCAGCTTTCTGCACCCAGTTCGGCCGCTGGGAAGGATCGCGCCCAGATGTTCGCGGCGCGACGGTCAGGTCGCGTCGTCGGCGGGGGCGTCGAGGTCGGCGATGACCTCGTCGATGCGCAACCGGGCGGCGCCGATGCGGCGCCGGCAGACGGCGATCAGCTCGCTGGCGCGGGCGACGCGATCGGCCAGGCGGTCGACGTCGACGTCGCTGCTCTCCAGCTCGCGCAGGATGGCGTCGAGCTCGTCGAGGGCACTGGCGTACCCGGGCTGTCGCTGACGGCTGCCGTTGCGGGTGCGGGATCGGCGCTCACTGGCGCACCATCCATTCGTGCGACGCGTTCGACTTGATCAAACGCACGGGGCACCAGTGAGCGTGAAGACCGTAATGCTGATTCGCTCGCTCGAAACTCGCTCGCTCACTGGTGCACCATCCATTCGTCGACGCGTTGACTTGATCAAACGCACGGGGCACCAGTGAGCGTGAAGACCGTAATGCTGATTCGCTCGCTCGAAGACTCGCTCGCTCATGTCCTCGTCCCCTTCGATCACTCGGCTCCGGCGGGAACCGGAGGCGAACTGCGTGACGAGGACGTCGTCGACGTCGATCTCACCCGGCGAGCGGACGAGGCTGCCGTCGGCGCGACGGGTGATCGTCCACCCGCGCCCGAGGACGTTGACGGGATCGAGGGCCCGGACGCGCGCCCTCGAGCCCGGACACGTGACGCTCCTCTCCTGCCAGCACCTGCGGGGCGCGAGCTGCGATCCGTGCGCTGGCGCGCGACCAACCGCTGCTCGCCATCGCTCAGCGGGCGGCGGGCGCACGAGTGCAGGTGATCGACGCGAACGGCGAGCCGCTCGTCGGCACGGTCGACGGCGGCATGGGTCCGCCGGGCGATGCGATGGGCGCGCTCGGCCAACCCCCGGGCCTCCGTGCGCACACGATCATCGGCCACCGTGGTGACCGCGGCGAAGCGTTGCTCGGCGGCCGCCAGGTAGCCGGCCACGGCGTGCACGAGCGCTGCGGCACAGGCCGTCGGCGTCTTCAGCGACGTGTGGGCGACCTCGTCGGCGACGCTGCGATCGATCTCGTGACCGAGGCCGGTCAGCACGGGGACCGGTGCGGCGGCGATCGCCCTGGCGATCGTCTCGGCGTCGAACGTGGCCAGCTCGTTGCGCGAGCCGCCGCCGCGGATGACGACGATGACGTCGAGGCCGCGGACGGTGGCGTGGTGGGAGAGCGCACGGATGGCCCGGGTGACGCGTCGGGCCGCCTCGGGCCCCTGGACGCGCGTATCGGCGAGGACCACCTCGAACCCGAGGCCGCTGCGCACGAGCTCGTCGTGGAAGTCGTGCCATGCCGCCGTGCCGGCGCTGCTGACGACGCCGACACGCAGCGGCACCCGGCTCAGCTGGCGCCGGCTGTTGGCATCGAGCGAGCCATCGGCGGCCAATCGGCGCAGCACCTGGTCTCGCTGCTGGGCGAGATCACCGAGCGTGAACCGCGGATCGAGATCCGTCATCTTCAGTCCCAGCTGGCCGCTGGGGGCGTAGAAGTCGAGATGGCCGAAGATGCGCACCTTCATGCCGACGGTCAGGCGCAAGCGATGGCGGGCCAGCAGCGGGCGCAATCGCTGGCGGGCATTGGCGAACAGCTGCACGCGCACGACCGCCTGCCGGCCGGGCGAGTCGTCGGCCAGCGAGAAGTAGGCGTGGCCTCCGCGCTCGTTCCACTCGCGGATCTCCCCGCGCACCCACACCCCGTCGCTGAACGATCGGCGCAGCGCCTGGTTCACCGCGTCGGCCAGCTCGCTGACGGTGAACGTCGGGTTGGCGGCGTCGTCGAGCTCGTCGCCGAAGTCGAACGTGGGCTGGGTCATCGCCGGATCATCATGCCAGTGCGCTCAGGCACCCAGCTCGCGCACGTTGTCGAGATCGGCGGGATCGGCGAACAGCTCGCCGTCGACGGGGAGATCGCGCTCCACGCGCAAGGCCTCGAGCTGCTGCAGTGGCCGCTCGAGGGCCCGCCGCCGAGTGCCGGTCAGCTGATCGAACTCGCGCTGCACGCTCTCGAAGTGCCGGCGCACCTTCTCGGTCGACTCGGTGTACTTCTGCCACTGCTGACCGAACTTGCCGATCAGCTGCAGGATCTCGTCGCTCGTCCGCTCGATCATGAAGTTGTCGAAGGCCTGGCGGATGACGCCGAGGAAGGCGAACAGCGTCAGCGGCGAACACATCACCACGCGCTGGGCCAGCGCCTCGTCGAGCAATCCCGGGTCGTGCTCGTGGATGAACCCGGTCAGCTGCTCGTTGGGGAGGAACAGTAGGACGTAGTCCACGGTCGGGCGATCGCCCGCCGCGGCGTACTCGCGCCGGGCCAAGTCCTTGACTCGCAATCGGACGTCGGCCAGGAAGCGCTTGAGGTGGACCTGGCGCTCGGCATCGGTGTTGACCTCGAGGTATCGCAGGTACGAGGCCAGGGGGAACTTGACGTCCATGTACAGGACGTGCCCCTTGGGGAGCTCGAACGTGAAGTCCGGCCGTCCGGTGCCGCCGTCGACCTGGGTCTGCTTGCGGTAGTTGACGTGCTCGGTGAAGCCGGCAAGGCGCAGGACGTCCTCCGCCATCCGCTCACCCCACTGACCGCGGGCCTGCGGGTTGGCCAGTGCCTCCCTCAGCAGGCGTGTGGAGTCCGCCAACGTGCTGGCGACCTCGGCGTGCGAACGCAGCGATTCGTCGACCTGACCGAAGCGCTGGGCGCTCGCCGTGCCCAGCTCGCTGACCAGCGTGCCGAGCCGCTGCAGCTCGACACGCAGCTCGGCGCGGACCTCGTCGAGGCGGCTGTCGATGACGTCCTTCTTGGCCGAGAGGTCGGCCTGCACGCTCGTGGCGACGTTGCTCGCCGCCGTGCCCAGCTGCTCTCGGTTGAGCACCGCGCTGTGCTCCAGCGCGGCGCGCACGGCAGCGTCGCGATCGTGCGCCGCACGCTGGGCCATCTCGTCCATCGCCGCATCCACCGCATCGGCGAACGTCTCGTCACGTCGCCGAGCGAGCGCGTAGCCGGCAGCGGCGGCGCAGACCAGCGCCACCACTGCCAGCACCACGAGCGAGATGACCATGCCAGCCATGATGCACGTGGGGTGTCACATCGAGCGCGGACCCCCGGCTGGCAGGATCTCGCGGGGTTGCGGCACCCTGGAGGGATGCCGCGCCGGAACCGCGTCGATCCGTGGGGCGATCTCCACGCCGTGGCGGCCCGCGGCCTGTTCACCGGCAACCGGGGATGTCTCGTCGACGACGCCGAACGGGTCGTCCGCCACCATCAGAGCGCGCTGTGGATCACGTGTCGGACGACGTTCCGCGACTGGCGGCACCCGCTGGCCGCGCCGAGGCGGTGGACGCCCATCTTCTTCCTCGACGATGCTGTCGCCCTCGCAGCTGGCCACCGGCCGTGTGCGACGTGCCGCGGCGATGACTACCGGTCGTACCGAGACGCCGTCACGACGGCGACCGGGACCGCCGGTCCGTTGCTGGCCCGCGAGATCGACGTCCGCCTCGTCGCCGAGCGGCACCGACGGGGACGCGGCGTCGACCGTGCCGGCGACCGCCTCCTCTGGAGGGCCGACATTGCCATGTTGCCGCCCGGGACCGTCGTCCTCGACAACAACGACGATCGTCCATGCCTCCTCGTCACCGACCGTCTCATGGCGTTCACCTTCGACGGTTGGCGCGATCCGCAACCCCCGAACCCAGGTCTTGTGCGGGTGCTCACGCCGCCGACGTCGGTCGCCGCCCTACGCGGCGGCTTCAACCCAGTGCTCCATCCGAGCGCGGGTGGTTGAGACTGTCGGCATGCACCCGTACACGATCGCCGACGTCTTCACGGACCGACCGCTGACCGGCAACCAGCTGGCCGTGTTCACGCAGGCCAGCGCGATCGCCGACGAGCTCCTGCAGCCGTTGGCTCGCGAGATGAACCTCGCCGAGACGGTCTTCGTCTATCCACCCGGCGGCGACGGGGACGCCCGGATCCGCATCTTCACGACGACCACCGAGTTGCCGTTCGCCGGGCACCCGGTCTTGGGGACGGCGGTCGTGCTGGGAAACGGGCGCGACGAGGTCCGCTTGGAGACCGGACGAGGAGTCATCCCGGTGTCCCTCCAGCGCCGCGACGAGCGGGTCGTCTTCGGTCGCATGGTCCAGCCGATCCCGACGTGGTCCTCGTTCGATCGAGTCGACGATCTGCTTGCCGGCCTCGGCGTCGAGCGCTCGCAGCTGCCCGTCGAGCAGTACGACGTCGGCGCGCGGCACGTGTACGTCGCCCTCCCCTCCGAGGACGCCGTCGCCGCCCTGCGACCGGACATCGCCGCGCTGGCGACGCTCGACACCGTCGGCATCGACTGCTTCGCCGGCTCCGGTCGCAGGTGGGTGTCGCGGGTCTTCGCCCCCGGGGCGGGCGTCCCCGAGGATCCGGCGACGGGCTCGGCGGCCGGACCGCTGGCAGTGCACCTCGCCCGGCACGGGCGGATTGCCTTCGGCGACGAGATCGAGATCAGCCAGGGTGCGGCGATCGGTCGGCCGAGCACGCTGCTGGCACGGGCGCACGGGACGACGGAGCGCATCGAGCGCGTCGAGGTCGGTGGCCACGCCGTGATCGTCGCCGACGGCACCTTTCGTCCCTAGATGGCGGGGCAGACTGCCGCCGTGAACCTCACGGAGTGCACGGCCGACGAGCTGCGCGGCCTGTACGCCCGCCGAGAGGCGTCACCGGTCGAGGCGACCGCCGCCGTGCTGGAGGCGATCGACGAGTTGAACCCGGTGCTCAACGCGTTCTGCCTCGTCGCCGCCGACGAGGCGATGGTGTCGGCGACGGGCAGCGAGGCCCGATGGCACCGCGGCGAGCCGATCGGCCCGCTCGACGGCGTGCCGACCTCGATCAAGGACCTCGTCCTGACGCGCGGGCTGGCCGACGCGGCGTGGCAGCCGGACCATCGACCCCGAGCAACCGTGGGACGTCGATGCGCCGGCGACCGCCCGCCTGCGTGAAGCCGGCGCGGTGCTGATCGGCAAGACGACGACGCCCGAGTTCGGCTGCAAGGCGGAGACCAACTCGCCCCTGACCGGGCTGACACGCAACCCGTGGGATACCGCCAGGACGCCCGGCGGATCGTCGGGAGGCACCGCCGCGGCCGTGGCGGCCGGACTGGGTCCACTGGGCATCGGCACCGACGGCGCCGGGTCGATCCGCGTCCCGGCGGCGTTCTGCGGCAACGTCGGGTTCAAGCCGAGCTTCGGCCGGGTGCCGGCGTACCCGCCGTCGCCGTTCGGCACCGTGTCCCACGTCGGCCCGCACGCCATGAGCGTCACCGATGCAGCGCTGATGATGAACGTGCTGCAGCAGCCCGACGCCCGGGACTGGACCGCGCTGCCGCCGGACGAGCGCGACCTGAGGGTCGGGCTGGGCGATGGCATCGCCGGGATGCGGATCGCCTTCTCGCCGACCCTGGGTTACGCCACCGGCGTCGATCGAGAGGTTGCCGCCGCGGTCGGCGCCGCCGCCGGCGAGCTGGCCGAGCTCGGCGCCGTCGTCGATGCCGTCGACCCCGGGTTCGACGACCCGCTGGAGATCACCACCGGGCTGTGGTTCACGGGCGCCTGGACGCTGTGGAACACGTTGTCGGCCGAGCAGCAGGCGGTCACGGACGTTGACTTCGCCGCCGAGGCGTCGATCGGATCGGCGTTGAGCAGCCTCGACGTCCAGCGGCTGCACCTCCGCCGGGCCGAGCTGGGCTCCCAGATGCGCCAGTTCATGACTCGCTACGACCTGCTCGTCACGCCGGCGGTGGCCATCCCGGCGTTCGAGGCGCGTCCCGCCGGGCACACCCCGATGAGCCCGGCATCGATGCTCGGTTGGACGCCGTTCTCGTACCCGTTCAACCTGACCCAGCAGCCGGCGATCACCGTGCCGTGCGGGCTGACCAGTGACGGCCTCCCGATCGGACTGCAACTCGTCGGCCCGATGTTCGCCGACGCCCTGGTCCTGCGCGCCGCCCACGCCTACGAGCAACTGCACCCCATCCCTCGCCCCCGTGTCCCGGTGGCCAAACCGGTTCTGAACCAGCGCCAAGGTCAGTTCTGACACCAACGTTGCTGGCGAATCCCCGGTTCTGTGGCAGATTTCGTGTCACGGGTGACCTTGACCGGGGTTCAAAACGCGGCGTCAGCCGCTGGCGCCGCCGGTGAAGTTCCACGACGCCAGGTGCAGGGCCGGCGCGGTCCAGCGAGGGCCGGCGCCTGAGTAGGCGTCGCCCGGCAGCGCGGCCACTGCTCGACCGATCCCTTTGACCGCGCCGGGCTGCAGTGCTTCGGCGTACGACTGCGTGAAGCGGAAGTTGCGCAGCGGCTGCACCACTTCGCCGCGCTCGACGAGCCACACGCCGTTGCGGGTCAGCCCGGTGACGGCCAACGTCCGCGGGTCGAGCACGCGCGTGTACCAGAGGTCGGTGACGAGGATCCCCCGCTCGACACGGGCGACCAGGTCGGCCGTCGCCGAGTCGACGACCGGCCCGGCGACCTCTCCGACCTCAACAGTGCCGCCATGTGGGATTGGCATGATGACTAGATGCCGGGCGATCGCTCCCCAGGCCGGCGATCCGACGCTGTGGCCGGTCGAGGTCGTGCCGGCGGCCGCCGCCGTGCGGAGGTCATGGGTCAGCGAAACCGTGGTGCCGGCCTCGACGAGCACCCGGCGCTGCCGCGGCGTCCCCTCGGCGTCGTAGGCATCGCCGGCCGCTCGCGCGTCGTCGACCACGGTGACGGACGGATCGAACTGGGCGTCGCCGATGCGCACGAACGACCGTCGCTCCTGCACGGCCTTGGCGTTGAAGCCGTAGAGGCTCAACGTCTCGAGGATGTCCGCCACGGCGGTCGGTTCGAGCACGACTTCGTAGCGATCCGGTGACAGCTCGACGGGGTCGCCGGCGGCTCTGGCCTTGGCCGCCGCCCGTCCGCCGAGCAGCGCGCCGTCGATGTCGCTCATCCGCCCCGACGCTGCCCGGGCCACGCCGTCGGCGCCCTCGCGCCGGGCGATCCCGTCGACGGCGACGTCGGCGCTGTCGCCGGTGACGGATTGGCCGGCGGAGTTGACGAAGGCGCCCGTCCAGTGGTTGGTCCGGCAGTAGCCGGCGGCCTCCAACCCTCCCGCCGCCTCGACGAAGGCGGCGACGACCGCCGCCCGGTCGTCGGGGCTGGCGGCGGCAGTCAGCGGATCCACGACGGCCGTCGGGCCGACCGGTGCCGGCGGCGCGAGACCCGGCCATCCCGGGTCGGCGGGTGCGACGGCCACCGCAGCCAGCGTGCGGTCGACGAGCGCCCGCAGGCCATCCGGCGCGACCAACGTCGACGAGCCGGACGCGGTGCGGCCGTCCCGATGGACCCGGACGCGCACGCCGACGGTGTCGTCGGCGACGTTCTGGTGGATCACCGAGTTGGCGAAGCGAGTCAGCGCCAGCCGGTTGCGGTCGACGCTCACCTCGACCTCGATCGACCGATCGGCGGCCATCACCATCTCCAGCACGCGCGTGGCGGTCTCGACGACGGTCATGCGGCGGCCCGACCGTCGCGACCCCGCACATCTGGGCGCGGATCTTCCCATCGATCGATCTGGGCGCAATTTTTCCCGAAATCCGGGACGATCTGCGCCCAGATCCTCACGCCCGCACTCCGACTCTGACGTTGCGGAAGCGGGCGGGGGCCGCCGGGTGGCCCGTGTGGCCGATCTGGCCGGGCTGCCCCTTTCCGCAGTTCGGCGTGCCCCAGGCCACGATGTCGGACGACAGCATGTCCATCGAGCGCCAGAACTGCGGGCCGATGCCGGTGTAGGTGGGGTTGCGCAGCAGCCGGCCGAGTTGGCCGTCCTTGATCTCGTAGCCGACCTCGCAGCCGAACTGGAAGTTGAGCCGCTTGTCGTCGATCGACCACGAGCGGTTGGTGTCCATGAGGATGCCGTCGTCCGTGGAGGCGATCATCTCGTCGAGCGTGTGCGGTCCGGGCTCCAGGCCGACGTTCGTCATCCGCACCATCGGCAGGCGAGCCCAGCCGTCGGACCGCACACTGCCGGCGTAGTCGAGTCCGGCCACGGCGGCCGAGTCGCGGCCGGCCAGGACGCCGACCCAGCGACCCTCGCGCACCGCGTCGCGGGCCGCCGCTGGCGTCCCCTCGTCGTCGAACCCGAACGACCCCAGCGCACCCGTGATCGTCGGGTCGATCGTGATGGTCATCAGGTCCGAGCCGTACTGCAGCGACCCGAGTTGAGCGAGGTCCAGCCACGACGTCCCGGCGTACGCCGCCTCCCAGCCGAGGATCCGGTCGAGCTCGATCGCATGGCCGACCGATTCGTGGATCTGCAGCGCCATCTGCTCGGCACCGAGGATCAGCGTCGTCTCGCCCGCCGGACACGGCGGCGCCGACAGCAGCGCCTGGCACTCGTCGCCGACTCGCGCCGCGTGCGCCTCGAGGCCGATCTCCTCGACGAGCTCCCAGCCGCGCGTGCCGTACTGGCCGCGGGCGGCTGGGTACGAGCGGCGCTGCGTCTCGCCGTCGCCGATGGCGGTGGCCATGATCCCGGCGCCGCACTCCCGGATGCGCTGGTCGATGCGATGACCGTCGCTGGTGACGAGCCATTTCGCCGTGTCCCAGATCTGGTACAGCCCCTCGGCGATGTCGGCCCCGTGCTCGCCCATCGTCGCCGTCGCCCGCACCAGCAGGTCGCCTTTCTCGGGCAGCCCGACCGCCAGCGGGTCGACGGTGCACACGCTGGCCCACGTGCCCGACACCGGTTCGGCCGGGATCAGACCACTCTCCCGCTGCGCCACGCGGGCGCTGGCGGTGGCCACCTCGGTGGCCCTGTGTCCCGCCTCGCGCACCGCGCTGGTGGACAGGTCGGGCTGGGCGAAGAAGCCCCACCCCGAGCCGACCAGCGCCCGCACCCCGATCCCGGCGTCCTCGTCCTCTGTGAGGTCCTCGATCTCGCCGTTGCGGGCGACCATCGACTCGTACCGGCGGTGCATCACCCGAGCGTCGGCGTAGCGGGCGCCGGCATCCAGGGCGGCCTGCACCGCCGCCTCGGCAGCATCGAACTCGTTCATGTCTCACCGCGGCGAGATGGCGAAGCAGCGGTCATCGAGGGTTCCCATCGCGTAGCTGGCGTAGTCCACGCCGAAGTCGGAGTACAGGTCGCGGCACTCCTCGCTCCACGCCAGCGCCTCTGGCGAGGACACGCGGTGGACGACCTGCAGGATGCCGCCGTCGTACACGCGGTACTCGGCCCACGTGCCGGGGAAGTCCTTGACGCAGCCGACCTCGATGGACGGCAGCATGCCGCCGACGAGTCGCACGCGGTGGCGATGCGTGTGGCCGGCCGTGTAGGCGATGATCGCCTGGCGGCGGAGCATCACGGCGGACAAGCCGTCGCTGGCGTCGGGGTCGATCCCGAAGTAGTCGGGGTTGCGATGGCCGCTGATCCACTGCTGGTGGTGCCCCATGACGAGCACCGGCACCGTCGACGCCGCGGCGCCGGCGTCGAGCCAGTCGAGCTGCTCCGTCGTCACGTGGCCGGAGGCGGAGAACGGCACCGCCGTGTCGAGCAGGGCGACGGCGACGCCAGGGAGCTCGATCCACTGATCGCCGGCGTACTCGCCCTGGCCTCGATAGGCGTCGTGGTTGCCGCGCACGACGTGCAGCCGCTCACCGAACGGGCGTTGATAGCAGTCCTCGAAGGCGGCGAACTCCTCGGGCGTGCCGTCGTTCGTCAGGTCACCCTTGACGATCACCGCCGCGAGGTCGCCGGCGGCCGCCATCTCGGCCGCCGCCGCCCGATTCATCGTCTCGGGAAACGGCGGGAGACCAGGCAAGGGCCGCTTGATCGGCCCGTCGGTGTGGTCGTCGATGCGGCCCGCCTCGGTCTCGCCGAAGTGGACGTCGTTGACCGTGGCGAATCGGCTGCGCAGCTCGCCACTCGGTCGCCGCAGTGTGCGGAACGTCACGCCGCGGTGCTCGTACTCGGTGTCGGGCAGGAGGCCGTCGAGCTGTTCGGCGTGCTTGTCCTCGTGGAACGTCGCCGCGTCGTCGGCGACGGTCGTCAACTCGAGCGGCACGACGATCCTGTTACGTCCACGGGCGAGCCCGCCGCAACGGGATCGGCTGGGTCCACCACCGACCGCTGAACCGCCACACGGACGTCCGCCGCGCGTCGGCCCCCGGCTCGGCCGCCGGTCGCGGCCACAGGACCTCGATGGCGGCGGCGATGGCAGCCGCCTCCTCGTCGCTGATCTTCGACGCGATCGTCGTCACGGCTCCGATGGTAGGCCGGAGGGACTCAGACCCGTCCGACCATCTCCGCCGTTGCCCGGTCGGCGGGGTGGAAGAGCTCGACGTGCAGCTCCTCCAGCGTGATGTCGACCGGTGTGCCGATCGAGGTGTTGGTCGAGAACCACGACTGCACGGCCGCCGACGGCTCGTCCCCGACCCGCAGGCGCAGCGGCACGAGCACGGTCGGCACGGAGGAACGGGTCCGCCATGCCCCATCCAACTGGCGCAGGTTCGGGTAACCCGACACCTCGTCGAGGAGCGCCCGCAGGCGGGGGTCGCGCGTGGCAGCGACCTGGCGATCGAGCGTGGCGAGGAGGTGGTGGGCCCACTCGGCGAGGTTCTCGACGCGCCTCGACATCCCCTCCGGATGGAGCGTGATGCGGTACACGTTCCCCGGCGGTTCGAGGAGGTGGGCGGCCACGCCGTCGAGGAACGCCCGCGCACCGTTGTTGGCCATCACGATGTTCCAGGTCCGGTCGACGACGACGGCCGGGTACGGATCGTGGGCGGCGACGAGGGTCGACAACGCCTCACGGACGGTGGTCAAGGCGTCGTCCTCCAGGGGCGTCTGCTGGTAGCGCGGCGCGTAGCCGGCGGCCAGCAACATCGTGTTGCGCTCCCGCAGCGGGACCTCGAGGTGCTCGGCCAGCGCGAGGACCAGCTCGGGTGATGGCTTCGACTTGCCGGTCTCCACGAAGCTGAGGTGGCGCGTGGACACACCGACGTCGAGGGCGAGGTCCAGCTGGCTGCGGCGCCGGTCCTCCCGCCAGTCGCGGAGCATCGAGCCGACCGCCGACCGCTTGGTCGCAGTCGGTCGGAGTCCGTCGCCGTCACCATCTCGCGAACCTACCGGCGGCCGCCGCCGGGGCCCGGCGGGCACCGCCGCCGGGCCACCGTGGCATCGGGGCTCACGCCGCAGCAGCGTCGTCGGCAGGAACGTCGTGCCCGGTGAAGCCGATGATGCGGTGCAGCTTGCCGTCGCCATCGAACTTGGCCACGTCCAGGCCGACGAACACCGGATCGACGCCAGGTGCTCCAAGGGCCCACGTGAACCGGACGACGTCGCGGTGGGCGTCGACGCCACTCGTGCGCCGCATCACGAGACCGGGGAACTGCGCCTGGACGGCGGCGATCATGCCGTCGTAGGCCTCCAGGCCGTCGGCCTCGAGCAACGGATCGCGGTACCAGAGATCGGCGCCGAGGGAGGCGGCGATCAGCTCCGCCCGCTTGGCGGCGTCGGTCTCGTTCCAGGTCTCGAGGTAGGTGTCGATGACGGAGATGTCAGGTGCTTCGCTCATGCCACCACCATGACGGCCGACCGACACGGAAGCGATGACCCGTCGGGTCAAGAGGGTGCAGACGCTTCAGGCATCGGCGAGGCCGCGGCGGATGGCGTAGCCGGCCGCTTCGGTGCGGTTGGCGCACCCGGTCTTCTGGAGGATCGCCCGCACGTGGTTGGCCACGGTGTTCTGGCTGATGAACAGGCGCTCACCGATCTCGCGGTTGGACAGTCCGGCGGCGACCCGGCGCAACACGTCCACCTCGCGATCGGACAGGTGGTCGGCCCGCGCCCGGTCGACCGGTGGCGTGGACTCGGCGGCCGGGACCGGGGCGCGGACGGGGCGTGGGTGGGTCGACGGGTCCGGGCGCGCCGCCAGGCGCCGCATCCCCACGCGGGCGGCGGTGGCTCTGGCCTGCTCGGCCAGCAGCCGGGCGCGGTCGCGCTCTCCCCGCGCCGACAGCGCCACTGCCCAGTCGTACTGCACCTCGGCCGTCCACACCGGCGACCCGCAACGTGTGGCCATCGCGATGGCGTCGACGAAGTGGACCTCGGCGTCGACGTGACGACCGAGGCGCGCCGCCACCGCGCCGAGCAAGCGGTCGGCGGGTCCGAAGCACATCGTGAACCCGGCCATCAGGTTCTGCCCCCGCTTGGCCAGCAGTTCCTCGTAGAGCACTTCGAGCTCGCCGTCGCCACCGACACTCACGCCGACCTCTGCGAGGAACGCCAGGCAGGCCGGCCAGATGGCGTCTCGCGGCACCGCGCCGAACCGGTTGGCGGCCAGGGAGGCGAAGACCACGGCGGCCTCCTCGACCATGTCCAACTCGGCGTACAACGCGGCGAGCCCCGGCCGCCACATCGGCGGAGCGTCCGGCCTGCCGGCCAGCAGCCGCATCATCGGCGCCACCTCTGCGAGCCGCCCCTGGGCGCGACGGATGGCGAACATCTGCAGGCCGTACACGCCGTCGCCGAACGGGCTGCCGTCGGCCGCCGCCAGATCCTGGCCCCGCTCGGCGGCCGTCTCCGCGTCGTCGAACCGACCGTCGGCCAAGGCCAGCAGCGCCTCGAACGCGCTCGCCATGAACTGGAACAATGAGTACCGGCCCGAGGCACTCAGGTCCCGGTGCCGCTCGAGGGCATCGACCGCCTCGTCGAAGCGCCCGAGCTGAACGAGCGCCCGGAACAAGTTGGCGCTGGCGTAGGACGCGCTCCAGGTGTCGCCCAGCCGAGCTGCGACGTCGGCCAGCTCGTTCGCCTCGGCGACCTGGCGGGGTGGGTCGTCGAGTGCCGTGAGGAGGGCCTCGAGCGACACGACGAGGCTGTCCGGGTCGTCGACGGCGCGCGCCTCCGCCTTCGCCGATTCGGCCATCGCCACGCCCTCCGCACCTCGGCCGGAGATCGCCAGGGCCCGGCCGAACGACGCCCGCAACCGAGCCCGCGTGGCGGCATCGCTGTCGGCGGCCACGTCGAGGGCCCGGCGGAGGAGCTCGACGGCCGGCCCTCCGGGCAGCCCGGGGAAGTGGGTGGCCGACTCGAACCCGATCGCCGCCTGGGCCACGCCGTCGACGCTTCCGAGATCGGCGGCCAGCTCGTAGGCCTCGGCGTAGGCGTCCCGGCTGGCTGCGTAGAAGCCGCGCCGCAGCTGGGCGGCGCCCAGCTCGGTGAGCAGCTCGGCCCGCTTCTCGGGCGGCGGTGCCAGGTCGAGCACGGCGCTCAGGTGAGCCACGGCCTCGTCGTAGGCACCGGCGCGAGACGCCTGTGTCGCGGCGCGGAGGCCGTAGTGCACCGCCTTGTCGACCGTGCCGATCGGGGCAGCGGCGGCGAAGTGCCGCGCCAGGTCGGCCAGCACCGGCCGGGGGTCGGCCTCGTGGACGTGCTCGATGGCGTGGGCGACTGCGAGGTGCAGGCGGCTCCGAGCGGCGGGCGACACGGACACCTCGACCGTGTCGCGCACCAGCGAGTGGGCGAACTGATACGTCGGGCGCCCGCCGGTCGTGGCGGTGAAGAGGCCGGCGGCGACGAGCTCGTCGGTGGAGGTGGCGAGCCCATCCGAATCGACGTCTGCGGCCTCACCGGCGGCCAGCCCGAGTACGGCGAGGTCGATCCGCTGCCCGCCGATCGCCGCCACCTCGACGACAGCGCGGGCCGGCGTCGACAGCCGTCCGAGCCGGACGGCGACCACCTCGCGCACGCTGTCGGGGACGTCGCTGGCGACGGCCATCGAGCGGACGACGAACCGCTTGTCGTACTCGACGACGGCACCGGCGGCCACCAAGTGCCGCCAGAGCGCACCGACGTAGAACGCGTTTCCGCCGGTGCGCTCGGCCAGCACCCGCGCCACGTGGCGCAGCGGGTCGTCGAGCGCGGCCGGCGGCGCTGGCGACGAAGCGCTCGACGGAGGCGACGTCGAGGCCCCCGAGACGCAGCCGCTGCGCGCCGTCGACGCGCCGCAGATCCGCCAGGCACGAGGCCAGCGGTTCCGTCACCTCGTCGCCGGTGTCCCGGAACGTCGCCACGATCATCACGCCGCGCGGCAGCCCGGCCCGTGGCAGGTGACGCAGCAGCGCCAGTGTCTGCGGCCCGGCCCAGTGCAGGTCGTCGAGCACGACCACGGTCGGCCAGTGCGCGGCGACGGCCTCGAGCACGAGCGAGAACGCGGCGTAACGGCGATACCGCTCGGCGTCGGGATCGGCGACGGTCGGCACGCCGCCCGTCGGGACCAGCTGGTCGGCGTTGGTCATCAGCGGAGCCAGCGGCGCGAGACCCGCCGGCAGCCCAGCGCCTAAGCGAGCCAAGGCCGGCAGCACCGGGTCGAACGCCTGGACCCACGGCTGGTACGGCAGCGCGAGGTCGTCGTCGCAGGCGCCGTACAGGACGGCAGCCCCGCCGGCGTGGACGCGCCGGGCGAACTCGGCTGCCAGCCGCGTCTTGCCGGCGCCGGCCTCACCGCCGACCAGGACGACCCGGCCGGTGTCACCCCCGGCGTCGGACCACGTCCGCGCCAACGCCATCAGCGATTCGGCGCGCCCGACGAACGGATGTCCAGCGGTTCCGGACAGCGCCAGCGGCATCGGCGGCGGGGCGATCGGTGTTGCGTCGCCGGATGGTCGGTCCCAGCCGAACGAGTAGGCCTCGACGGCATCGTCGACGCCGGCCAGCGTCAGCGGCCCGACGTGCTCATAGCGATCGCCGGCCCGGTCGCCGGCCAGCAGGCGCACGGTGTGGCTGACGAGGATCTGCCCGTCCGAGGCGACCCCCCGCAAGCGTTCCGCCGTGGCGACCGGCATCCCGAAGCACTCGTCGCCGTCCCACGTCACGTCGCCGGCGGCCACCCCGATGCGCACCTGCTGGCCCGGCCACTCCCGCCACGCCGTGGCTCGCATGTCGGCAGCCGCGAGGACCGCCGGCGACGCGGCGTCGAAGGCGATGACGAGTCCGGATCCGTTGCTCGGCAGGATGCCGCCCGCCGTGCATCGCCACCGTGTCGCCGAACAGGCGCGCCGCGTGCTGGGGAGCCCGACGACCTCGACCGCCACGATCGTCGAGGTGGCCGTCCCGCGGTCCGCCATCATCGACCCTCCTGTCGCACGCCCCGGCAGTAGTCAGACCTGACTATAGACGACTCCACGCCGGAGGAGTCCGGCACGCCACAACGGCAAGACCTGGTCATGACAGCGGGCCGGCCGAGCCGTACGTTGGCTGCCGACGGCGACGCATCGGCCTGGCGGGCCTGGCAGGCAGCGCGTCGCCACCGGGAGGGGCAGTGCCGCTGTACATCATCGAACGGAACTTCGCCGAGCAACTCGACCCGGACGCGCTGGACCAGGAGGGCATCAAGCTCGTCAACGACGACGTCGGCGTCCGCTGGCTGTACTCGTTCCTGTCGGCGGACAAGAAGAAGACGTACTGCCTGTACGAGGCTCCGAACCCCGACGCCTTGCGAGAGGCGGCGGCACGGCTCGGCATCCCAGCCGACGTGATCGTGCCGGTCGAGCAGTTCGGCCCCGTGCCGACGGGCTGAGGGCACGTCCGCCCGCCCCACCGCCGTCCCACGGCCATCAACCGCAAACATCAGGAGGGAAACCATGACCACCACGACGGGCACCGAGACGAGCGCGCCACTGCTCAGCGACGAGCTGCTGGCCCGCTTCGACGAGCGGGCGCCGATCTACGACCGGGAGAACCGCTTCTTCGACGAAGACTTCGCCGAATTGCGTGAAGCCGGGTACCTCGACCTCGCCATCCCCACCGAGCTCGGTGGCCGCGGGTACGGCCTCGATGCCTACTCCCAGGAGGTCCGCCGTCTGGGCTACGTGGCGCCGGCGACGGCGCTCGCCGTCAACATGCACGTCTACTGGACCGGCGTCGCCGCCGATCTGCTCAAGGCGGGCGACGAATCGTGCCGTTGGATCCTCGAGAAGGCCGCTGACGGCGAGGTGTTCGCCGCGCTCCACGGCGAGGCCGGCAACGACCTCCCGTTGCTGCTGTCGAGCGCGCTGGCCGAGCGGGTCGACGGCGGCTGGGCGATCAGCGGGCACAAGATCTTCGGCAGCCTGACGCCGGTCTGGACGTACGGCGGCTTCCACGCCATGGACACGCTCCGACCCGGCCGGCCCGCGCATCGTGCACGGCTTCCTGCCCCGCGATGCCTCCGGGTACCAGATCGTCGACACCTGGGACACGCTGGGCATGCGGGCCACCCAGAGCCAGGACACGGTGCTCGACAAGGCGTTCGTCCCCGACGAGCTTGTCCCCGTCGTGTGCCCGGCGGGGTTCGCCGGGGCCGGGATGTTCCACGTGGCGATCTTCGCCTGGGCCCTGATGGGGTTCAGCTCCGTCTACCTCGGCGCCGCCCGGCGGGCGTTCGACATGACGATCGAGCGCATGCCGCAGCGCACGTCGGTCGCCCTGACCAACTCGATGGCCCACCACCCCGAGGTGCAGCACCAAGTCGCCGAGATGCGCATGCTGTACGACGCCGCCGAGGCGCTGCTCGAGCGCACCGTGTCCGACTGGACCGCCGGGGTCGAGCATGCCGACTGGCCGGTGCGGCTCGTCGCCACCCGCCAGACCGTCATCAACAACAGCGTCGACATCGTCGACCGGGCCCTCGACCTGTCGGGGGGCGCCGGCGCCTTCAAGCGCAGTCGCCTGGAGCAGATCTTCCGCGACGTGCGGATGGGCCGCTTCCACCCGGGCAACTCGATGCTGGCCCACGAGCTGATCGGCAAGCTCTGCCTCGGCATCAACCCCGACGACCCCCAACGCTGGGGCTGAGGCCTGCCTCACGCGACGGCGATCGCCGGCGTCCGGATCTGGCGCACCAGCATCATCGTCTCCGGACCAGGCACCACACCGAGGTCGGCGAGCATGTCGTCGCACGCGGCGACGGCACGCGCCGCCCCGGCTCGATCGCCGTCGCACAGGGCGGCGGCGATCAGGATGCGGTGCGCCGGCTCCGACCAGTCGTCCGCCGACAGCGCCCGGCGGGCGTGGCGGCGGGCGGCCGTGGTGTCGCCGGCGGCGAGACTGAGCTCTCCCGTCCGCACCGCGGCGCCGACGAAGCGCTCCGTCAGCACCTGGCGGGCGTGCTGCGCCCACTCCTCGTACGCGACGTCAGCCAGGCACGGCCCCCGCCACATGTGCAGTGCTGTCTCGAACAGCTGGCGGGCGACGCTCGGTGCTCCCCGCCGATCGGCCTCTTCGGCGCGATCGACCAGGTGCTCGAACTCGTGCGCGTCGACGACGACGTGAGGCGCCCCTGCGACAATGACGTTCTGACCGTCCGTGCGCACGAAGAACGGCGCCTCACCCTTGCGCCGATCCGGCTCGAGGACGCGCTGCAGGTAGGCCAACGTCACCCGCAGGTTGCGATCGGCGGACGCCGCGTCGAGGCCAGGCCACAACGCCTCGGTGATCGCCTCTCGACGGGCCGGGCCGTGGAAGACCAGGTAGAGGAGCAGCGAGCGCACCCGTTCCCGCTGCCAGTCCGGGCCGGTGCCGCCTGCGCCGACCACTCCCAAGGCCGTCGGTCCGAGGACGTCGAGGCGGATGGACTCCGGCGTCAACGGAATGGCTGCCAGCAGCTTGCGGGCGCCGGATGCGACGACCCGGTCCGTGTGCTCGGACGCGATCCGCAAGGCGTCGCGGGCCGCCGCGCCCGAGCGCTCCATCAGTGAGGAGGCGAGGTCGCGTCCCAACGGCGCGCCGTCGGCGTGCAGGCGGGCGGCCAGCACCATCGCCCACGGCAGCGGCACGGTGGTGGCGATGCTCGCCGGCGTCATGCCGTCGAGCGCTCGCTCGTCCATCGGCTCGAGGGAGCGTGCGGCGACCACGGCGCGGGCAATGGCGAGACGGCGGGTGTGCAGCGGTCCGCCGGCGGCCTCCTCGATGACGGGCCGGGCCGCCGGCACCAGCACGTAGGCGAGGGGCAGCCAGCGGGTCGCCGTGATCCACCCGACCGGGTCCGTCAGCGGGGCATCGGCGAGCGCCGTCTCCAGGATCTGGCGCGCCGCGGCGTCGTCGCCGCCGGCTGCGGTGACCAGTGCCTGAACGCCGATCAGGTACCCACGCATCATCGGGACGACGGATCCGCCGCTGGCCGCCTCCTCGGTGTGCGCCAGTCGCGCTGCCGCCTCGTCGAGGCGACCCGTCGTCGCCAGCACCATCGTGGCGAACGCTCCGAGGGCGACGCCATCGGCCAGGCTGCGGTCCGCATCAGCGATGACGGCATCGAGCGCCTCGATGGCCGGTTCGGGGTCGCCGGCGAACCAGTCGGCCATCGCCTGCACATGGCGTAGCGTCGAATCGCCGGCCAGGTCGACACACCGCCCCGCCGCCTCCAGCATCAGCCGTTCGTCGCCGGTCGTGAGGTAGCCGATCGTGCGGCGGAACGCGACGATGGCCTGCCAGTCACGACTGAGCGAGCCGATCGGCGCGCTGTCCAACTCGTCGACCATCCCGCGGACGTCGCCGGCCAGCTCGGCGCACATCGACCTCGCCATGGCCAGCAGTCCGTCGGCCCCGTGGTGGCCGGCGGCCTGGATCTCGGCGGCTCGCACGATGAGGGCCGGCAGGTCGGCGCCGCGACCTTGGTTGCGCAGCACGTAGGCCAGCTCGTTGATGGCGGCGACCTCTCCCGTGACGTCGCCGATCGCCCGATGGCGGGCGGCAGCCCGCTCCAGCAGGTCCGCCGTGCCCGGATCGAAGAGGTCGAGCGTCCGTCCGACCAAGCCGCGCAGCAACAGCCCGTCCGGCTCGTCCTGGCGGTGCGGCGGGAGGGTGGCCAGCCAGCGGACCAGCACGTGCGACCGGACGTCGGGGTAGCCCCGTCGGCAGCAGGCCCGCAGGACCTCCGCCGCCTCGTCCCACAACTCGTGGTCCGTGCAGAGTTGATGGGCCCGGTCGTAGTCGTGTCGCTCGACGAGGGCACCCGCCGCTCGTGACACGACAGCGCGAAGTTCGTCGGTGGTCAGCGTGTCGGCGAGGGCCTGCCGCCACAGGTCGTGGACGATCAGCTCGCCGTCGCGGCGGGCGACGAGCGGGAGGCGGGCCAAGACGTGGAAGTCGTCGGCCGCGCTGTGCTCGCCGCCGAGCGCGGTGTGCAGCAACGTCGGATCGCACGAGCCGATGGCCGCCGCGACGGCGAGGATCCGGCGTTGCCGATCGTCGACGTGGTCGACGACGGTGTCCCACACGTAGTCGCCGGCGAGGTCGATCCCGCAGGCGGCGGTCACCGACGCCACGGCCGGCCAGCCACCACTGGTGGCCACGCGGGACGGATCCACGCCGTACATCGCCGCCAGCTCCTCGATCTCGGACCCCACGAAGGCCAACTCGTCCTCACCGATGTCGAGGACCTCGCCGCGGGCCCGCAGCGCGCCGAGGCCGGGCACCGCGCAGCGACCGGCGAGCAAGAAGTGGACAGGCGCCGGCGCCTCGTTGACCAGGCGCGCCAGCAGCCGGGCGCCCTCGAGGGACGCCAACACGTGGTGCACGTCCTCGAGCACGATGCACACGCCGAGGGGCCACCGCCGGGCCAGCTCGAGCAGCACCGGCTCCGGTCCGATCGACGCCGGACCCGCCATCCCGTCGACGCGATCGAGAACGTCGGCGAAGCGGCCCAGGAGGGAGACCGCTGAGGCGTCGGACGCGGTGCACCTCACGACCAGCTCGACACCACGGGGAGCGAGCCGGTTCTCGGCGCTGGCTTGAGCCACGAGCACCGACTTCCCGAACCCCGGACCGGCGACGACCGCCACGGCCCGGCGGCTCCACCGTTCGGCGGCCAGCTCCAGGAGCCGTGGCCGCAACAGCAACCGGCAGTCCGTCATTCGCCACACCCCACTTTCCGTTGGCCCCATTGGCACTACGGGCGGAGCGCCACTGCGGTTCTCGGTGCTCCTTGAACGGGAGTCAGCCGACGAGCGCCAGATACCGGAGACCGGTCGGCCAGACGCATGGGGTGACCACAACCCGATCTGGGCGTGATCTCTGCCACCTGTCGTCAGAGATCACGCCCAGAATTGGACCGGTCAGGTCAACGGCTAGTCGGGCAAGCCGAAGGAGTACAGCTTGTTGTTCGGCGTGCCGAAGAGCGAGTAGCCCGACCCCCAGAACAATCGGCCCTCGGAGATGGCGGCACCCGACAGGCACGAGCCGCCACTGGCGAAGGTCCACAGGATCGCTCCGGTGGCCCCGTCCAGGGCGTACATGTGCCCCGCAAGGTCGAGCGCGCACGAGAAGACCACGCCGTTCGCCGTCGTCAGCGGGCCGGAGGTCGCACCGCCGCCGAAGAGCTCCCACCGAACGTCGGCACCGATTGCCACAGCAGCTCGCCGGTGGCGGCGTCGATACCGCTCCACACGCCCGAGGTGGTCGTCGTGCCGTCGGGCAGGGTCCATGGGATGCCGTTGCTGTTGGCATCAGCCGTGTACACGCGTTGGCCGTCGACGGCCGAGCCCCACTGCAAGCCGCCAGCCGTCCCACCGGGACCGGCCTGGGTGACCCAGCGGACGGCGCCCGTGTCCGGGTTGAGCGTCCAGTACTGGCCGCTCTTCTGGCCGGCCCCGACGACGTCCTGCTTCTTGTTGCCGACCTTGACCGTGAACAGTGCCGGCGCCTGACCGAAGTCGAAGTCCGGTCCGGCCGGTTCTGGGCAGTTGGTGCCCTCGCCGATGAACGGGAATGCAGTCCACCGTCCAGGCGTCGAAGCCCAGCGCTCGTGTCACCCACCGGATGGCGCCCGTCTTGAGGTCAAGGGCCATGATCGAGTCGAAGTGGTTGTCGGCCGGCAGGCACGCCTGCTGGGCCACCGGGTCGTCCCCGGCGGCGGCGACGCACGTCGAGGGTTTCCGGGGGCGCGTCGTAGTTGTTGCCGGTGGCGATGTACAGCTGTCCCCGCTTGGGATCGATCGCCGGGGAGCTGCCCCACACGGCGTTGCCGGGGAAGCCCTCCGGCGCCGTGCGGACCTGCCAAACGATGGCGCCGGTGGTCAGGTCGAGCGCCGCCATCTGGCCGCGGAACGAACAGCAGTCGTAGCCAGGGATGAACGCCGCGAAGGACTCCTCCAGCGAGGAGGTGCCGACGTAGACACGGTTGCCGTACACGGTGGCTGACTGGGTGATGACCGCGGCCGGGTGCGTGTCGAGCGTCGTGCGCCAGAGCAGGGCACCCGTGGCCTTGTTGAAGGCGAGGATCTTCCCACCACCGAAGAACGGAAGGGGCCGCCCTGGGTGCCGATGATCACCGTGTCGCCGGCGATGGCGGGCGTGGCCCTGGCGTAGTCACCCGGGACGCCACTGGCGGATGCGATGCTGGCGCTCCACCGCTGCTCGCCGGTCCACTTGTCGACCGCGTACAGGTTGCCGGCCCTGTCAGGGAAGTAAAGGGTGTCGCCGACGACCGCCGGCGTCGCCGACACGTCTCCGCCGGTCGTGAACGACCACTTCACCTCGAGCTGGTCGACATTGCCCACGCTCAAGGTCTTTTCCTTCTCCTGGAACCGCGTGTTCTGCAAATTGCCGCCCGCCGAGTTCCAGTCCCGCCCACTATCAGCAATGGACACCACTCCCCCCAGCAGCGCGCCCACCACCGCAATGGCGATGGCGCCTGACGCCCTTGTCATCCGTCTCATCGAGCCCCCAGTCTCATGTGCAAAGCGCGCGAGAACGAGGCTGCAACGACTGCGCGACATGGCCTCCCTCTCTACCGCCCGGTGCCCTACCACAGGGCACGCCGGCACCCTAGACGCATCGAGGCGCACGAGGCATTGCCGGCGCGCCGCGCCGGCCCACTACAACGGCATGTTGCCGTGCTTGCGCCTTGGGAGCTCTTCCCGCTTGGTGCGCAGCATGGCCAGGCCGGCGACGATCTTCTGGCGCGTCTCCGCCGGGTCGATGACGTCGTCGACGTAGCCCCGCTCGGCCGCCGCGTAGGGGTTGGCGTAGCGCTCCGTGTACTCCGACACGAGCTCGGCGCGGCGGGCGGCGGGGTCGGCGGCCTGCTGCAGCTCGCGGCGGTAGACGATCTCGACGGCCCCCTGTGGTCCCATCACCGCCAGCTCGGCCGACGGCCAGGCGAAGGCGAGATCGGCCCCGATCGACTTCGAGTTCATCACGACATAGGCGCCGCCGTAGGCCTTGCGGGTGATGACCTGGATCCGCGGCACGGTCGCCTCGCAGTAGGCGTACAGCAGCTTGGCGCCGTGGCGGATGATGCCGCCGTACTCCTGGTCCACGCCGGGCAGGAAGCCGGGCACGTCGACGAACGTGATGAGCGGGATGTTGAAAGCGTCGCAAGTGCGCACGAACCGGGCCGCCTTCTCCGCCGACTCGATGTCGAGCACGCCGGCCAGCACCATCGGCTGGTTGCCGACGACGCCGACGGTGCGCCCGTCGATGCGCCCGAACCCGCAGAGGATCGAGCGGGCCCAGTGCGGGAAGTACTCGAGGAACTCCCCATCGTCGACGACCGCCTGGATCACCTTGTGCATGTCGTACGGGAGGTTCGGGCTGGCCGGCAGCAGGTCGCGCAGCTCGGGGCACAGCCGGTCGAGGTCATCGTCGTTCTCGACCCGTGGCGGCTCCTCCATGTTGTTCTGCGGCAGGTACGACAGCAGGAACCGAACGTCGTCGAGGCAGGACTTCTCGTCGGCGGCGACAAATGTGGCGACACCGGACTTCGAGGCGTGGCTCATCGCCCCGCCTAGCTCCTCGAGCGTGACGTCCTCGCCGGTCACCGTCTTCACCACGTCCGGGCCCGTGATGAACATGTGCGACGACTCGCGGACCATGAAGATGAAGTCGGTCATCGCCGGCGAGTACACGGCACCGCCGGCGCACGGCCCCAGGATCACCGAGATCTGCGGGACGACGCCGGACGACAGCACGTTGCGGTGGAAGATGCCGCCGTAGCTGGCGAGGCTGACGACGCCCTCCTGGATGCGGGCGCCGGCACCGTCGTTGAGCCCGACGACGGGCGCGCCGACCTTCAGGGCGAGGTCCATCAGCTTGTGGATCTTCTCGGCGAAGACCTCGCCGAGGGCGCCGCCGAAGACGGTGAAGTCCTGCGAGAACACGAAGACCTTGCGCCCCTCGACCGTGCCCCAGCCGGTGATCACGCCGTCGGTGTACGGCCGCTCCTCGAGGCCGGAGGAGTGGGCGCGATGACGGGCCAGCAGGTCGAGCTCGTTGAACGATCCCTCGTCGAGCAGGTACTCGATGCGCTCGCGGGCCAGCATCTTGCCCTTGGCGTGCTGGCGCTCGACCGCACGCGGGGAGCCGGCGTGGTAGGCCTGCTCCCGCCGCTTCTGCAGGTCGTCGATCTTGTCCTGCATGGGATTGGCACTCGTCACCCCCGCGACGCTACTCACGCCACCCGCCAACGAATTCTGTGGAGACTTGTCCTCGCTGAGCGAGATCAACTGTCGTCAGAATCGGTTGGCGGGGACTGCAGGTCGCGCTTGCGCAGCTTGCCGGTCGTCGTGCGGGGCAGCGTCTCGACGAAGACGACGCTCTTGGGGACCTTGTAGCGGGCCAGGTTCTGGCGCACGTGGGCACGCACCTGCTCGGCGGTCAGCTTGGCGCCGGGTCGCTTGACGACGTACGCCCGCAGCCGCTGGCCGAACTGGGCGTCGTCGATGCCGACGACGGCCGCCTCGGCGATCGCCGGGTGGGTGGCCAGCAGGTCCTCGACCTCGGCCGGGTACACGTTCTCGCCGCCGGAGACGATCATCTCGTCGTCGCGGCCGTCGATGAACAGCAGGCCGTGCCGATCGAGGTGGCCGAGGTCGCCGCTGCTCAGCAGCCCACCGATGGTCTCCTTGCCACCGCCGCCCGTGTAGCCGTCGAAGCGCGATGGGTTGCCGACGAACACCCGCCCGACCTGATCCGGACCCAACTCCGCCCCGTCGTCGTCGAGGATCCGCACGATGCTGCCCGGCGGTGGACGCCCGGCCGTCGCCGGCTCGGCCTGCAGGTCGGCCGGCCCGGCCACCGAGGCCAGTGAGACCTCGGTCGACCCGTAGACGTTGTAGAGGATCGGGCCGAACCGCTGCAGGACGGCCGTCGTCATCGTCGACCCGAGGGCCGACCCGCTCGACGCGATGTACCTCAGCGACGACGTGTCGTAGCGGGCCAGGACGTCGTCGTTGAGATCGAGGATGCGCCCCAGCATGACGGGAACCACCGCCAGGCCGTCGGCGTGATGGCGGTCGATGGCGGCCAGCGTCCGCTCGGCGTCGAACTGCCGGTGCACCACGATGGTCGACGACATGCCGAGCCCGAGGCCGAGGTGGACGAGGCCCCAGGCGTGGAACAGCGGGGCAGCAACCACCACGGTGTCGCGGGCCCGTACCGGGATCGTCGACACCAGCGGCGTGAGCGCGTCCGCCCCGCCGAGCGAGGATCGGGCGGCGCCCTTCGGACGCCCGGTCGTGCCCGACGTCAGGATCACCGTCCGGCCCGGGCGTCGGGTCGTCGGCACGAGCGGGAGGTACGACCGCGCCGAGGCCAGCTCGGCCAGCTCGCTCTCAGCCACGCAGCGGTCGGCCCCACATCCCTCGACGATGGCGGCGAACTCGTCGTCGTGGAGGACGACGTCGATGCCTTCGTGGTCGACGACGCCGGCCAACTGCGGGGCGGCGAAACCGGTGTTGAGGTACACGAGATCGGCGCCGAGCTTGGCCGCCGCCACGACGCTGATGACGAACCCGCGATGGTTGCGGGCCAGGACCCCGACCGTCGAACCTGGCCCGACGCCACGCGCCCGCAGTCCTCGCGCCACACCGTCGGTCGCCGTCCACAGCGTGGCGTACGTGAGTTCGCCGGCGTCGTCGACGATGGCGGTGGCGTGCGGGTAGCGCGCCGTCGCCCCGGCGACCGCGCCCGCCATCGTCGGGCCCCACCTGGCCATCGCCAGCAGCGCCCGTGGCAGGCGGTCCGGCCGCTCGGGCCGCAGCGTGGCCCGGGCGATGGCGGCGGCCGCTCTCACGGCGTCCAGCGGATCGGCCATCGACCCGACCGTAGATTGCCGTCCCTTCGGGAGCAACCGACGGGTCGGTCGGTCAGGTCATCTCGAACACGACGCTGACGTCGACGGCCAGCTCCTGCGAGCCAGGCTCGATCGGGATCGACGGCGCAGCTGCAGCCTGGTCCGCTGGCGACCTCTCGCGGCGAAGACCGGCGTCGGCACCGACGACTCGATGATCCTGACGATCTCCCCGAGCGTCGCGTCGGCGGCCTCGGCGAACTGGCCGGCCCGCACCCTGGCGTTGTCGACCGCCGCGACTCGGGCCTCGCCGAGCACCGCCTCGGGATCGGCGTAGGAGAAGGAGATGCCGCCCAGCGTCAGCTCGGGACCGACGAACCCCTGGACGCCATCGAGGATCTCACCGACCCTGGCGATGTCGCGCAGCGTCACGTCGACGTTGACCGACCCGTTGTAGCCGGTGATCTCGTTGTTCTCGGCGTAGTTGGGGAACAGGTTGAGGCCGCTGGTGCGGATGTCCTCCTCGGCGACGCCGAGTCCCTTCAGCGTGTCGACGAGTGCCGTCGACTTCGTCTCGATGGTGGCGAAGACCTCCTCGGCGTCACGTGACGTCACCTGCACGCCCATCGACACGTTGGCGATGTCCGGCGTGACCTTCACGGTGCCGTGGCCCGACACGGTGACCGAGCGCGCCGGCCCGTCGTCCCTCTCGCCCGCCGGCACCGAGTCGCCCGGCGGCACGGTGGCGTCAGCCGGGTCGGCACCCCGGTCCGAGAGCGCGATCACCGTCAGCGTGGCGGCGGCCGCCGTCGCTCCGGCGACCAGCGCGATCTTCCAACGAGACATCGCTCGAGACGTCATGGTCAGCTCCTTGTGGGCACGTCGGACGGTCGTCGTCGACCGTACGTGGCTTCGACGTCGCACCCGGTCCGGCGGTTCCCGCCAAGATGGGACGTGATGGATCTCCCGCTGCACCCGCCGTTCAAGCCGATGCTCGCCAAGCTCTCCAGAGCGATGCCCGACGGGGACGGCTGGCTCTTCGAACCGAAGTGGGATGGCTTCCGCTGCATCGTGTTCCGCGACGGTGACGAGATCGAGCTGGCCAGCCGCAAGGAGCGTCCGTTCACCCGGTACTTCCCGGAGCTGCTCGACCCGCTGCGCCGTTCGCTGCCGCCACGCACCGTCGTCGATGGTGAGATCGTCATCGCCGACCAGCACGGGCGGGGCCTCGACTTCGACGCCCTCCTGCAGCGCATCCACCCCGCCGAGTCACGGGTGCGACGGCTGGCCGCCGAGACCCCCGCCTCGTACATCGCCTTCGATCTGCTGGCCCTCGACGACGACGCCTTCCTCGACCGGCCGCTGTCGGAGCGGCGGGCCCGGCTGATCGACGTCCTCGACCCGGTCCCACCCGTGCACCTCACGCCGGCCAGCACCGACCGCGCGGTGGCCGAGGACTGGTTCGGCCGGTTCGAAGGCGCCGGACTCGATGGCATCGTCGCCAAGCGTCTCGAGGACCCCTACCAGCCGGACAAGCGGGCGCTGGTCAAGGTCAAGCACGAGCGGACCGCCGAGTGCGTCGTCGCCGGCTACCGCGTCCACAAGGACGGCACCAGCGTCGGTTCGTTGTTGCTCGGCCTCTACGACGACCAGGACCAGCTGCAGCACGTCGGCGTGGCCGCCGCCTTCACCGTGGCGTTCCGCCGCCAGCTCCTGGCCGAGCTCGAGCCGTTGACCCGTGATGCCGTCGAGGGGCACCCATGGCAGGACTGGGCCGAGTGGCAGCAGCACGACGTCAGCCGCAAGCCCGGCGCGAGCAGCCGGTGGAGTGCCGGCAAGGACCTGTCGTGGGTCCCGATCCGCACCACTCCGACGGAGGCGCTGGTCGCCGAGGTCACGTTCGGGCAACTGGAGAACCGCCGCTTCCGCCACGGCGTGTCGTTCGTCCGCTGGCGGCCCGACCGCGAGCCGACGAGCTGCCGCTACGACCAGCTCGAGGTCGCCGACCCCGTCCCGTTCGCCGAGCTCGTCAGCGGCTGACCGTCAGGCCGGCGCCGTCGTCGGGACCGTCGGCGGCAGCGTCGTGGTCACCGGCGTGACGGGCGGGCCCTCCGGGGTGGTACCGATCTCGGAGGTCGCTTGCGACCCGTCCGCGGCGAGCACCTCGAACGTGCCACCGGCGTTGTTGACGGCACCGGTCGGCGTCGTGGCACTGACCTGCAACGTCCAAGCGCCCGGCACGTCCAAAGGCACACCGTCGCCCGGCGCCGACACCGCCACGCCGGCCCCGCCGAGGGGGATCGGCAGCTCGATCGTGCGACCACCCGACCCGGGCGGTGGGACGAACGTGACGACCAGGCCGGCGAGATCGCTCTCCGGTGAGTCCACCTCCACCCGCACCTCGTTGAGCCCGACCCGGCCGGGGCGCAACGAGACTGTCAGGTCGATGCCCGACGCCGTGTCGACGATCTGCTCGCTGACCGCGTAGTCGGTGTCCTCCGGTTCCGGCAGCTTCCCGGGGGTCAGCGCGAGCAGCCACCCGCTGAGCGCGATCACGACGACGCCGATGAGGGCCTCCGTGCCGAAGGCCCGCCGCAGGCGGTCGGCCATACCCGCTCCGAGCTCGGACGAGCGGGCCAGTCGGGTCTGGGCAACCTGGCGGGCCGTCAACCCGACGAACAGCATCGCCGCCACGAGCACCGTCTTCACCAGCAGGACCTGGCCGTGGCGGTCGCTGAACAGCGAACCCCCGTCGAGGCGGTAGAGCTGGATCAGCCCGCTGACAACCGTGATGACGATCGCCGGGCCCGAAATGCGCCCGAAGCCCCGTACGGCGTGCACCAGGTCCTCCTCGCCGGGTCCCGCCAGGACGACGCGAGCCAGCAGGACCAGGCCGCCGATCCACACGGCCATCGCCAAGGCGTGGGCGATGCCGGCGATCACTCCGAGCGCGGCCAGGTCGCCGGCGGTCCGCGACAGGCCGAGCGTGACGACGGCGAGGGTCGGGATGGCCACCGCCGGAAGCTGCGTCGTCGGATCGATGACCCGCTCCGGCCGCAGCACCACCCACCCGCAGGCGATGGCCAGCACCAGGCGGGCGAGGGCGGCCTGTCCGGCGACACCGGCGTCGAACAGGTCGAGCCATCCGCCGGGGTTCAACCCGTTGCCGAACGACTCGCCGCGCACTGCCGCGCTCAGCGCGACGACGTAGAGGACGGTGCCGATGGCGGCCAGCAGCCAGATCGAGCGCAGGAAGCGCACGGCCAGGATGTACTCCGGACCCTCCGGCCAGGCGGCGACGATCAAGATGAACGAGCCGAACAGCACGGCGAGACCGAACGTCGAGAGCACCTGGCCCAGCCAGACCGCACCATCGGAGACCTCCGATGCGTCGCGGATCGAGCTGCTGTCGTCGGTGTCCTCGCTGCTGGGAGGCGTGGTGGTGGGGGTCGTGGCCCCCGGCACCGTCGTCTGCGGGGCCGTGGTGGCCGACGACGACAGGACGTCGAAGCTGAACGACCCACTGTCGCCGTCCTCGCCGGAGGGCTGGGTCGTCGACCAGCTGACGTTGCACGTGCCGGCGGGCGTCGGGCTCAGCAGGGCGGCCGTCACCGTGAGCCCGTCATCGCTGACCGACGGCGGGTTCTCGATGGCGGTGAAGGGGTTGGTGCCGTCGTCGGTCCCGCAGGCCATCGAGATCAGGGCCTCGCCGACGGGCTCCTCGAACCGCAGCACGATCTCCGAGGGCGGCTCGTTCAGCTCCTCGCCGTCGGCCGGCTCGGTCTCCACCGGCGCCTGCGCGCCGGCAGGATCGGCGGCCGCCAAGGAGAACAGAGCGGCGGCCATCCCGCTGAGGACGCCACCGAACACGAGCCGCAGCGTGCGGCCGGGAACAGGGGTTCGGCAGGACACCAACCGAACACGGTAGTGGCGCCGACCGTTGCCAGATCGGACCCTCTCGCACTCCCGCCCACCACACCCGCTGCATCCCGCCCACCACACCCGCTGCACCCCGCCCACCACGCCCGCCTCGCCCCCCGAGGTACTGACACCCCGTCGGTAGGCTCGCCGCGTGGCCACGCCGTCGCTGTACCGCCGCTACCGGCCGCGCCGGTTCGCCGAGCTGAAGGGTCAGGACCACGTCGTCCGGGCGCTGCGCGACGCGGTGGCCGGTGGGCGCGAGGGGCAGGCGTACCTGTTCTCGGGCCCCCGAGGCACCGGCAAGACCAGCTCGGCACGGATCTTGGCCAAGGTGCTCAACTGCGCCAACCCCGTCGACGGCGAGCCGTGCTGCGAATGCGACTCGTGCCTCGCCGTCGAGCGCGGGACGAGCTACGACGTCCACGAGCTCGACGCGGCCAGCAACAACGGCGTCGATGCGATGCGCGACCTCATCGAGAAGGCCGCGCTCGGCACGCCCGGCCGGCACAAGGTGTACATCCTCGACGAGGTCCACATGCTGTCCAAGGCGGCCGAAGCAGCGTTGCTGAAGACGCTCGAGGAGCCGCCGCCGCACGTCGTCTTCGTGCTGGCGACGACGGACCCGCAGAAGGTCAGCGACACGATCCGCAGCCGGGCCCAGCACCTGCGCTTCCATCTGCTGCCAGCGGACACGCTGGCCGAGCACGTGCGTTGGGTCGTCGCCGACGCCGGGCTGGACCTCGACGAGGCGGCCATCGACGCCGCGCTGGCGCAAGGGGCCGGTTCCGCTCGCGACACGCTGTCGGCCCTCGAGCTGATCGCCAACGCCGGCGGTGCATCGGCGGACGCGCCGCCGTTCGACGAGTTCGTCGACGCGCTCAGCGAGCACGACCCGGCGCTCGCCCTCACCGCCATGGCCAACGCCGTCAACGCCGGCCATGAGCCACGGGCCGTCGCCGAAGCGCTCGTCCGCCACCTGCGTGACGCCTTCTTGTCGTTGATCGCCCCAGAGCTGGTCCAGCTGTCCGGCCGGCAGGTCGATGAGCTGGCCGCCCGGGCCCAGCGTGTAGGGCCGGCGGGGCTGGTGCGGGGCATCGAACGGCTCGGGGAGATCCTCGTCGAGCTGCGCCACTCGCCCGACCCCCGGGTCCTGGTGGAGGTCGCCCTCGTCCAGCTCACCACGTCGGCCGGCGTCGCCGATGACGACATCGGCGCACTGGCCGCCCGGCTCACGAAGCTCGAGCAGCTCGTCGCCGAGCGGCAGGCCAGCGGCGGGGCGCCAGCCGCGCCGGTCGATCCGGCGACCGGCCGGACCGCCGTCGGCGGTCGCGCCCGGCGGGTCGACGGTTCGAGCACGACGACCTCGGCGACTGCGCCGCCGGCGACGACACCGCCGGATGCGGCGCCACCGCCGCCCGCCGACATCGATCTCGACGGGTTGCGACGGGAGTGGTCGGAGCAGGTGCGGCCCACGCTGAAGGGTCTCGTCCGGGCGCTCTTCGGGCCGGTGGAGGTCATCGCCGCCAGCGGTCCGACGGTCACGATGGCGGCGCCCAACGAGATGCACCGCGACAAGTGCCAGCAGCATCGGTTGTCGGTGCAGGAGGCCTGGCTGGCGGCCACGGGCCGGGCGGTCACCGTGGAGCTGGCCGTCGACGGCGACGCGACCGGGGAGGGTGTTGTCGCACGACCGGCAGCTGGCCCGCCGCCCGACGAGCACGTCGACCTCGACGACCTCGTGGACGCCGCGCCCGGCACCGTACCCAGCACGCTCGATCGGTTGGCCCAGGCCTTCCCCGGGGCCGAGCTGATCGAGAGACGAGACTGAGGTGGCGAGCGTGTACTCGCCGCCGGTCCAGGCCCTGATCGACGAGCTCGGCCGGCTCCCCGGCGTGGGGCCGAAGTCGGCCCAACGCATCGCCTTCCACCTCCTCAAGATCCCGGCCGACGACGTGACCCGCCTGGCTGCGGCGATCACCGAGGCCAAGGCCCGGGTGCGCTTCTGCCAGCGGTGCTTCAACGTGACCGACGCCGAGCTGTGCGCGTTCTGCGCCGACGACCGTCGCGATCACCGCATCGTCTGCGTGGTCGAGGAGTCGCGCGACATCGTCGCCGTCGAGCGTACGGGCGAGTTCCACGGCCGGTACCACGTCCTGCTCGGCGCGATGAGCCCGCTCGAGGGCATCGGGCCCGAGCAGCTGAAGATCCGCGAGCTTCTGGCGCGCATCGAGCCGGAGGGCATCGAGGAGCTGATCATCTGCACCAACCCCAACACCGAGGGTGAGGTCACGGCGATGTACCTGGCCCGCCAGCTGCGTCCCCTCGGGCTGCGGGTGACCCGACTGGCCAGCGGACTGCCGGTCGGCGGCGACCTCGAGTACGCCGACGAGCTGACCCTCGGTCGAGCGCTGGAAGGCCGCACAGAGGTGCGCACCGACGCCTGATGTCCGGCGACGTCCGGCGACGTGTCCCGGACGCGTCTGGGGCACCACCTGCCGAGTCGGTAGCGGGCGGACGGGCCGACTCGATCGATGATGCCCCAGAACAGGGGAATCGGTTGCGGGAGGGAGTCCGACTTGCCGATTCCGTTATGTGTCAGTCACGTTACAGAGACTCCTTGAACAAGTCAAGAAATCGCTGGTCGTCACCGATACGCATGGTCTACCTCAACGAACCGACCGGTCAAACGTCGGAGCTTGAGAAAATGTCAAGCCGTACCCCGGAGGCCCCTCAAATCGAGCGTACGAGCAGCGCGTCACCCTGCCCGCCGCCGCCGCACAGCGCTGCCGCGCCGGTCCCGCCCCCGCGCCGGCGCAGCTCGTGGAGCAGCGTGAGCGCCAGCCGGTTCCCGCTCATGCCGATCGGGTGGCCGAGGGCGATCGCTCCTCCATTGACGTTGACGACATCGGCGCTGAGGCCGAGGTCGGCCATCGACGCCAGCCCGACGGCGGCGAAGGCCTCGTTGATCTCGAAGAGGTCGACGTCGCCGACCGTGAGCCCGGCCCGATCGAGGGCGGCTGCGATCGCCCCGCTCGGCTGGTGCAGGAGCGACGCCGAGTCCGGCCCAGCGACCATGCCGTAGGCGACGAACTCACCGAGCGGGGTGACCCCGCGCTGCTCGGCGATCTGCTTCGACATCAGCACCACGGCGCTCGCTCCGTCGCTCAGCTGGCTGGCGTTGCCGGCGGTGATCGTGCCGTCCTTGTCGAACGCCGGCCGCAGCGCCCCCAGACTCTGGGGAGTCGTCCCAGGGCGGACCCCCTCGTCGTGCTCGACGACGATCGGCTCACCCTTTCGTTGGGCGATCGACACGGGTGCGATCTCCTCGGCGAACCGGCCGTCCTTGATGGCCGCCGCAGCGCGCTCGTGGGATCAGCGCGGCGAACTCGTCCTGATCCGCCCGGCTGATGCCACCGCCGGTGTAGCGGTCGGTCCCGAGGCCCATCAGGCAGGCATCGAAGGCGCACCACAGCCCGTCGGCGATGATCGCGTCGCGCAGCTCCACGTTGCCGTAGCGGAAGCCGCCTCTCGCCCCGTCGGCCAGGTACGGCGCGTTGGTCATCGACTCCATGCCGCCCGCCACGACGATGTCGGCCTCACCGGCGGCGATCATCTGGTCGGCGAGGTAGATGGCGTTGAGCCCCGAGAGGCAGACCTTGTTGACGTTGACGGAGGGCACGCTCATCGGGATGCCCGCCTTGACGGCGGCCTGACGGCTCGGGACCTGGCCCTGTCCGGCCATCAGCACCTGGCCCACGACGACGTGATCGACCTCGTCCGGTGCCACGCCGGCACGCTCCAGCGCGGCGGCGATGGCGGCGCCGCCGAGGTCGGCGGCGGAGAGCGAACCGAGGGCGCCCGACATCTTCCCGATCGGGGTTCGAGCGCCGGCGACGATGAGGGAACCTGGCATGTGGTCACGCTAGCCCTGATCGTTGATGAGATGACCCTGCGTGGCGGAGCGACCGACCCTGCGGCCGGCAGGGCCGTGCGTATTGCGACGAGGTTTCCGATCTGTTCGACTGAGGTGATGGCCCTCTCCCGTCCGGCCGCCCGAGGCAGTGTCATCTCGCTGGCCCTCGTGCTGGCGCTCTCGTCGCTGGCCGCGGTCCCCGGCACCGCATCTGCTCAGTCGGCGGCGCCTGACGGCCCGGGTGTCCTGTCCCGGTACGACCTCGCCCGCAAGGACTGCCTCGGGACGGCGGCCAGCCGCGACTCCAAGGTGTGGTACACGGTCGCCGACGGCGTGCTGTCCGACGTCTACAGCCCGACGATCGACAACACCAACGTGCAGTCGCTGCGGTACATCGTGACCGACGGCAGCACGTTCACCGATGTCCAGGGCCGCGACACCACCTACACCGTTCGGACGACCGACACGGGCGGCATGGCCTGCGAGGTGACGACGACGGCAGCGAGCGGTCGATGGCGGCTGGTGACGGAATACGTCACCGACGCGACCCGAGACAGCGTCGTGATGCGCAACCGGCTCAGTGCGCTGCAGGGCTCGTTGCGCGACTTGAGGCTGTATGTCCGCTACGACGCAACCGTGAACGGCAACGGCGGTGGCGGCGCTCCGAACGGTGGCGCGGATGGTGCGATCGTCGATTCCGGGACCACCGCACTGGTCTCGTACGACACCTCGACGGCGAGTCAAGCACTCAATCGCGACTACGGCGTACCGCTCTACGGTGCGCTCCACGCCGACCGCCCGTTCCCGCAGGCGACCAGCGGCTTCGCCGGAACGGCGAGCGACGGCCAGACGCAGTTGGACGGTGCGCGAGCGCTCACACAGACGTACGCCGAAGCGGTCGACGGCAACGTCGTGCAGACCGCGCAGGTCGACGTGGGACGCAACGGGTCCTTCACGATGGCACTCGGGTACGGGCAGACGCAGGATGCGGCCGTCCACGCAGCTGGTCGCAGTGCCGCGTCGCCATTCTCCGCGACACGCGCCCGATATCTGGCAACCTGGCGGCGCTACGACGCCACGCTCGACCGACTGCGGCGCATCGACGGGCTCGACAGCGACGAGCAGCGTCGCGCCCGCGAGGCATACCTCCTCTCGGCCAACACGCTCAAGGCCAGCGAGGACAAGACGTTCCCCGGGGCGATCGTCGCCTCCCTGGCCAGCCCGTGGGGACAGGCGGTCAGTGCAGGTGAGGAGCCCGGGGGACGTCCGGTCTACTTCGGGTCCTATCGAGAGATCTTTGCCCGCGACCTGTACGAGGCGTTCACCGGGCTGCTGGCCTCCGGAGACCTGGCGACGGCCCGCGACACGGTGCGCTGGCTGTTCGAGCGGCAGCAGCTGCCGGATGGCCGCTTCCCGCGAAACTCGCTGGTCAACGGCAAGGTCGCCCCTGATACCGGCGGAGATCAGCTGGACGAGACGGCGTACCCGATCTTGATGGCGCTGCAGGCCGGCCTCGCTCGCGACGCCGCCCTGTGGCCGCGCATCAAGAAGGCCGCCGACTTCGTGGTGTCGCGCGGCCCCGCGTTCGGCAGTGAGCGCTGGGAGGAGCAGAGTGGCTTCTCACCGTCCACGATCGCCGCCGAGATCGCCGGTCTCATCGCCGCCGGGGTCATCGCAGAACACAACGGTGATGACGCGTCCTCGCGCGTGTACTACGCGACCGCCGACGACTTCGCCCGCAACATCAAGGAGTGGACGGTCACCACGACGGGTCCGTACGCATCTCGCTACTTCATTCGACTGTCACGCAGTGGTGACCCGAACACGGCGGAGAGCTACAACCTGGGCAACGGCAGCATCACCGCCGACCAACGGGCGGTGGTCGACGCCGGCTTCCTCGAACTGACCCGGCTGGGCATCCTGCCGCCGGAGGACGCCGACGTGGTCGCGTCGCTCGACGTCGTCGACGAGACCATCCGAGTCGAGACCGCCTCGGGCTCCGGCTTCTATCGGTACGGCACCGTCCTGCCCGGCACGGAGGATGGGTACGGCGACTGCTGGGAGCCCGATCCGACCAATTGTGGACCGAGTGGGCGGCCGTGGCCGACCGGCAACGCCGGCAGTGGTCACTACTGGCCGGTGCTGACGGGCGAACGAGCGCAGCACGACATCGAGACCGGCGACCGCGAGAGCGCGCTGATACTGACTGCCGACCTGCTCGCATCGTCGTGGGGAGTTGGGTTGGTTCCCGAGCAGGGTTGGGAGAACCCGGCCCTGCCGCCGGGGCCGTTCGGCTCCGACCCAACAACCGCGTCGATCGGCTTCATCAACGGCGAAGCCGCCGGCTCGGCGACGCCGTTGACGTGGGCACAGGCGCAGTTGGTGCGGCTGCTCGTCGGTCTCGCCGAGAACGCGGTCATCGAGCAGCCCGCCGAGGTGCGGGCGAGGTACGTCGACAACGCAGTGCCCGCCGAGGTACCCGTCACCATCACCGCACCGACGGACGGCAGTCAGGTGACCACCCCCACGGTCTCCGTCACTGGCACGACGGAGCCCGGCGCCACCGTCGACGTGTCCGCCTACGCCGGCGATGCAGACGGTGCGACCACCACCGTGACGACGACCGCCGGCGCCGACGGCTCGTACTCCGTCGACGTGCCGACCCCGTTCGGCACGAACTTCATCACTGTTCGCGGCGACCACGAACATCGGCACCGGCCGGGCCCGCGTGACGGTGGTGTCCGACTTCATCGAGGGCACCACGGTGCTGGACGTCGACGACCCGACCGGTGACGACGACGGCCCCGGTACGTACGCCTACCCGACGAGCGCCAACTTCCACGACGGAGCGTTCGACATCGAGCGTTTCCAGGTCATCGACGCGGGCGAACGGGTCTACCTGAGGACGACGGTGCGCGATCTCTCGCCGACGTTCGGCAGCCCACTCGGCGCCCAGCTGGTCGACATCTTCATCCGCGACCCGCTGTCGCCGACGTTCTCGACAGCGGCGCCGTTCGGCAGTCGCAACTACGGCATCGCCGAGGACTCGGCGTGGTCGCAACGAATCGAGGTCGAAGGATTCGCTGCACCTCAGTACGTGTCGCCCGACGGCTCGGGACTGGGTCAGGTGACGGTGACCGCCAGCGACGTGTCCCGGGCCATCACGGTGATCGTGCCGAAGGATGCGCTGGGGCAACCGGGGTCAGGCTGGGTGTTCTCGGTCGTGCTCCACGGGCAGGACGGGTTCGCGCCCGATCGTGCTCGCCCGTTCGCCGCCACGCCACAGGACTTCCTGTTCGGCGTCTGCGCCCCCGGTGGGACGTCGCCGATCTGCGCCGAGGATCCCGCGACCGTACCGAAGGCGATGGATGTGATCACGCCACTCGGGGTCGACCAGGCCGGCGAGCTGGACCCGACGCTCGATCCGGTGATCATCCAAGGAGTGCAGGTGCCCTAGCTCGTTGCTCGGTGCTCCAGCACGCCTACCGACGGGTAGTTTCGGCCGATGGAGCAGATCCTGGAGGCGATCGGGGCCGGCGCCAGTGGAGCGGAGCTCGCCGCCCTGCCGATCCCCAACCACTATCGCGCGGCGTTCGTCCGGCGCGAGGACGTCGACATGTTCGCCGGCCTCGACTCGGCCGACAAGGACCCGAGCAAGAGCGTGCACATCGGCGAGGTCGCCACCCCGGAGCTGGCGCCCGACGAGGTCTATGTCGCCGTGATGGCGTCGAGCATCAACTTCAACACCGTGTGGACATCGATCTTCGAGCCGCTGCCAACGTTCGGCTTCCTCGACCGCTATGCCCGCGAGAGCACGTGGGCCGCCCGTCACGCCCTGCCATACCACGTGGTCGGCTCGGACGGCGCCGGCGTCGTGCTGCGCGTCGGCTCGGCGGTGCGCAACTGGCGTCCAGGCGACCGGGTGACGATCCACTGCAACTCCGTCGACGACCAGGACCCGTCGGCCCACGACGACTCGATGCTCGCCACCAACCAACGGATCTGGGGGTTCGAGACCAACTTCGGCGGGCTGGCCGACCTGGCGGTCGTCAAGGCCAACCAGCTGATGCCCAAGCCGACCCACCTCACGTGGGAGGAGTCGGCGGTCAACGCGCTGTGCAACTCGACGAGCTACCGCATGCTCGTCGGTCGCCACGGCGCCCGCATGAAGCAGGGCGACACCGTCCTCGTGTGGGGTGCCACGGGCGGACTCGGCGGCTACGCCGTGCAGTACGTGATGAACGGCGGGGGCACGCCCGTCGGCGTCGTGTCGTCGGCGGACAAGGTCGACCTCCTGCACGACCTCGGCGTGGAGGCGGTCATCGACCGCAAGGCCGAGGACTACCAGTTCTGGTCCGACCCCACGACCCAGGACGAGTCCGAGTGGCGGCGCTTCGGCAAGCAGGTCCGCCAGCTCGCCGGCGTCGACCCCGACATCGTCTTCGAGCACCCGGGGCGCCAGACGATGGGCGCCTCGATCTTCACCTGCGCCCGTGGCGGCACGGTGGTGACCTGCGCGGCGACGTCCGGGTACATGGTGGAGTTCGACAACCGGCACTTCTGGATGAAGCTCAAGCGGCTGATCGCCAGCCACTTCGCCAACTACGCCGAGGCCTACGCCGCCAACCGGCTCGTCGACCAGGGCCGGATCCAGCCGCTGCTGTCGGCCGTGTTCCCGCTCACCGAGGTCGGCGCGGCGGCCCGCTCCGTCCACCGCAACGAGCACGAGGGCAAGATCGGCGTGCTGTGCCTGGCGCCGACCGAGGGCCTCGGCATCGACGACCCCGAGAAGCGGGCCCGCATCGGCGAAGACAAGATCACGCTGTTCCGGCGTCACGGTGATTGACCGCCCGTCCGGCGGCCGGTTTTCGAGTTGCCGTGCCAGGATGTGCCGATGCTGTTGACCGAGATCGACCACGTGGCCATCGCCGTCAGCGACCTGGATGCGGCGATCGACTACCACGCGCGGGCGTTCGGCGCCACCGTCGCCCACCGTGAGGTGGTCGAGCGCGACGGCGTCGAGGAGGCACTGCTCCGGGTGGGCCAGAGCTACATCCAGCTCTTGGCGGCCATCCGCGAGGACTCGCCGATCGCCCGCTTCATCGAGAAGCGCGGCGACGGCATCCACCACATCGCCTACCGGGTCGACGACTGCGCGGTCGCCCTCGAGGCGATGAAGGCCGCCGGGGCGACAGCCATCGACGACGCCCCGCGTCCCGGCGGCCGCGGCACCACGGTCGCGTTCATCCACCCCAAGGGGAGCTTCGGCACGCTGATCGAGCTCGTGCAGGAGTGAGCTGAGCGCACGCGTGGCCTCCACGACCGCGACGCCGGTCGCGCTGCCGGCGGCCGTCCTGTGGGACATGGACGGCACGCTCGTCGACACCGAGCCGTACTGGATGGAGTCCGCGCACGAGCTGGTCGCCGAGTTCGGCGGGACGTGGACCGAGGCCGACGCCCGGTCGATCATCGGGTTCGATTTGCTGGAGGCGGCGGAGGTGCTCTGTGCCCGCGGCGTCCGCATGGAGCCCACGGCGATCGTCGAGCGGATGCAGGATGGCGTGATCACCCGCGTCCGCCTGCGGGTGCCGTGGCGCCCCGGGGCCCGCCGGCTCCTGGCCGAGCTGAATCGCCAGGGCGTGCCGTGCGCGCTCGTCACCATGTCCTGGCAACGGTTGGCCGAAGTCGTCGTCGAGGCGCTCGACCCGATCTCGTTCCACGCCGTCATCACCGGGGACGCCGTCGCCAACGGCAAGCCGCACCCGGAGCCATACCTGCGGGCGGCCGCCGCGCTGGGCGTCGACGCCCAGCAATGCGTGGCGATCGAGGACTCGCCGACCGGCGTGGCCTCGGCCGGTGCCGCTGGGTGCGTCGTCGTCGCGGTGCCCCACCTCGTGGCCATCGATCCCGCTCCTGGGCGCTACCTCGTGCCATCGTTGGTGGACGTGCGGCCAGAGCACCTTGGAGCGCTCGTCGCGGCGACGCCCGCCCCGGCAGACCGGCGCGAGATCATCGACGAGGACGACGAACCGCCGCCACCTCGACGGGCGGATGACGGCCGGCGGCGCTCCGGGCTCATCGCTGCCGCTGTTGTCTCGCTGGTCGCGCTCGTCGTCGTGGCCTTCGTCGTCCTGGGCGGCGACGACGCGCCGCCACGGCGGCCCGGGGCGTTGAACGTGCAGACGTGGGCACCGTTCTGGACGCTCGAGGAGTCGCTGCCGTTGCTCGAGACGCGCGCCGACACTCTGCACCAGGTCTCCCCGCTCTGGTTCCGCACCACCGGTGTCGACTCGATCGTCCGTGAGCCGGATGCCCCGGCGGAGGAGACCGAGGAGTTCATCGACACGGCTCGCTCCCGCGGCGTGCCGGTGCTCCCGTCGATCATCGACGGCACCGACGCCGGCGTGATGGCCGGCATCCTCGCCGACCCCGTCCAGCGGGCCCGCCACGTCGACGCCATCGTCGCCTTTGCCACCGAAGGCGAGTACGACGGCATCGACCTCGACTACGAGCAGTTCGCCTTCGCCGATGGCAAGGACACGTGGCCGACGACGCGCCCGAACTGGGTCGCCTTCGTCGGCGAGCTGTCCGCCCGCCTGCACGCCGACGGCAGGGAGCTGACCGTCAGCATCCCGCCGGTCTACGACGCCGGCCAGAGCGACGAGAGCGGCTACTGGGTCTACGACTACGCCGCCATCGCCCCGCTCGTCGACCACATCCGCGTCATGGCCTACGACTACTCGAACGCCAGCACGGCGGAGGGAGCGGTCGCTCCCCTGGACTGGGTCGATCGGCTCATCGCCGGCACGAGCGCGGCCGCCGGCGATCCGTCGAAGCTGATCCTCGGTGTGCCGCTGTACGGCTACAACTGGCCGATCGCCGTGACGGGCTCGTGCCCGACGACGGCCGAAGGCGTCACGACCGTCACCAACCAGTCGGTCGACGACCTCGCTCGGCGCCGCGGGGGCGTCCCCGCATACGACCCGACGACCGGCGAATGGTCGTTCCGCTACGAGCTGCTGGTCGAGGACGGCACGACGTCGTGCACGCAGCTGCGCCAGGTCAACTACGTGGATGCCGACGGCGCCCAGCTGCGCATGCAACGCGCCGTCGACGCCGGTTTCGACGGCGTCGCGCTGTTCGCCCTCGGCTACGCCGACGCCGACGTGTGGACCGCCGTCGACACGGTCGCCGCCGCTCGCCCCCTCCACGCCGACGCCGTCCACACCGACCACGCAGACGTAGCGTCCGTCCTGTGAAGGTGCACCTGGTCGACGGGACGTACGAGCTGTTCCGGCAGCACTTCGGCCGAGTGGCGCGGGATCCGGGTGCCGGCCCGTACGCCGCGACGGCGGGCGTGCTGACCTCGACGCTGGAGCTGCTCGCCGACGGTGCGACCCACATCGGCGTCGCCAGCGACCACATCATCGAGAGCTTCCGCAACGACCTGTGGCCCGGCTACAAGACGTCCGCCGGCATGCCGCCGGAGTTGCTGGCCCAGACGCCGATGATCGAGGAAGCGCTCGTGGCGATGGGCGTCACGACCTGGGCGATGGTCACCCACGAGGCCGACGACGCCCTCGGTGCGGCGGCGGTGGTCGCCGCCGCCGACGAACGCGTCGAGCAGGTCCTCATCGTCACGCCGGACAAGGACCTCGGCCAGTGCGTGCGCGGTCAGCCGCGTGGTGCAGTTCGACCGCCGCAAGCGCGAGCTGTTCGACGAGGAGGCGGTGACCGCCAAGTTCGGTGTGCCGCCGGCATCGATCCCCGACTACCTGGGACTGGTCGGCGACTCCGCCGACGGCTTCCCCGGCATCGCCGGCTGGGGGGCGAAGAGCGCAGCCGCCGTGCTGGCCCGGTACGGGCACCTCGAGGACATCCCCGACCATGCCGGCCAGTGGGACGTGCCCGGGCTGCGCGGCGCGGCGAAGCTGTCGGCGGCATTGCGTCAGGACTTCGCGCTGGCCCTGCTGTTCCGGCGCATCGCCACGATCGAGACCGACCTCGACGTCGGCACCGTCGACGACTGGGAGTGGCGCGGGCCGACCGCCGAGTTCGAGGACTGGGCCGTCGCCGTCGGCGAACCGAGGCTCGCCGAGCGCGCCGCCTCCTTGGCCCGCAGGCGTGGCGTTCCCGGTTCTGCGTGAGGGAACAGGCCCGACCCCGCTCTCTTCCCTCACCCAGAGGGATGCCTCGTCTCGCAGGCATCCGTGGGCGGGGAGGCGACGGCCAGGCGGTCTGCGGCGCACGGGTGGTGCCGCTGAAGGCTGCTACCTCCCGGTCCTGACCTGGTTCACGGGCACCCGTCGCACAGGGCCCGACCGTCACCTCGCCGTCCACGAACGATCCGGCGGGGTGGCGCCAGGTTAGTCGCCGACTACCGTGTCTCCTCCTGGGCTGCCACCCGAGGAGGGGTGCGAGAGCGGCCGAATCGGCACGCTTGGAAAGCGTGTGTGGGGCAACCCACCGTGGGTTCGAATCCCACTCCCTCCGCCAATGGATGCGCTGATCTCCGCGATGACGCGCGCCCTCGACGAGGCCCGACGGGCGTCGGATCACGACGACGTGCCGGTCGGCGCGGTCGTCCTGCGCGACGGCGACGTCATCGCCAGCCGGCACAACGAGCGTGAGCTGCGCGCCGATCCGATCGCCCACGCCGAGATCCTGGCGCTCCGTGATGCGGCGCGCACTCTCGGGCGGTGGCGGCTCGACGACTGCACGCTGGTCGTCACGCTCGAGCCGTGCGTGATGTGCGCCGGGGCGATCGTCAACGCCCGTGTCGGCAGCCTCGTGTTCGGCGCCAGCGACCCCAAGGCGGGCGCCGTCGGCAGCCTCTACGACGTGCCGGGAGACGCCCGGCTCAACCATCGCCCGCCGGTCACCCGTGGCGTGCTGGCCGCCGAGTGCGGCGATCTGCTCCGCCAGTTCTTCGCCGCCCGCCGGCGGCCGTCGGATATCGTGCCCGACCGGAAGGATGCCAGAGTGGACGAATGGGACGGCCTCGAAAGCCGTTGAGGTCCTTCGGGCCTCCGTGGGTTCGAATCCCACTCCTTCCGCCAGCGACGTTCGTGGACGTTCACTGACGTCCACCGACGTACAGATTTCGAGCCTCTGACCAGGTCTGATGTTGCAGGACGTGCACCGGCGTGTCAGAGTGTTGCTCCCGCCGTTACTCCCGTTTTGGGGTGCCGTTACTCCCGGCGTTACTCCCGGCTGGAGGGTTCGAACGGCCCCGGAATCGGGAGGGGTTCGAATGGCCCGCACGTCCGCAGGCAAACGAACGATCGACAGCGACGGCAGGCGGCGCGTCCGCGGGAAGGCCTCCAATGGCGAAGGGTCGCTGTATCGCGATTCCGACGGCTCCTGGCGGGCGACCTACACGGTGCCCGGCGTGGCCCGCCCTCGCCGCGTCCGCGGCCGGACCCGTGAAGAGGCCATCGCTCGCCGAGCCGTGAAGCTTGCCGCGCTCGGCCAACCCCAGTCCTCGACCCTGGCCCCCGACACGACCGTCGGTGAGCTGGCCGGCTGGTGGCTCGATGTGGTGGCCCGCCACCGTGTCCGCCCGTCGTCACTTGGCAAGTACCGCGACCGCGTCAACCGGATCATCCAGACCCTCGGGCCGACACCGGTTCGAAAGGTCACTCGGGAGCGGGTTGCGACATGGCAGTCCGACTTGCTGAACTCCGGCCTCGCACCCAAGACCGTTGCCGACGTGCGAGTCACCCTCCGCCAGGTTCTCGAGCAGGCCGTGATCAACGAGTTGATCGCTTCGAACCCCGTCGACCGTGTCGCCGCGCCGAAGGTTGTGCGCTCCACGAAGCGGGCACTCGACTCCTACGAGGCTCGCCAACTGGTCCACGCCGCGTCGACCGACCGGCTCGGTGCCGCCGTCGCGTTGCTCTTCGTGCACGGCTGGCGGGTCTCCGAGGTACTCGGCCTCGCCTGGGAGGACATCGACTTCGACAACGCGGTGGCCACGGTGCGCCGGGCAGCGGTCTACGTCGACGGCAGCGGCATGACGCTCGGTCCGACCAAGACCGCCGGCGCCACCGGTCTCCATCACCTCTCACCAGGTGTGATCGACGCACTTCGGCTACGACGCAAGGCCCAGGCCACCGAACGCCTCGCGAGCGGCGACGAATGGCCGTCGTGGCGATACGAGGGGCGACCGGTGTCGTTGGTGTTCACCAACCGCGATGGCGGCCTCGTCAATCGGCAGGCCGTGACCAAAGCGGTCACCCGAGCGGCCGAGCATGCCGGCCTTGATCCGTCCGGCCTCGCTACCCACACCGGCCGGCGCACGACGGTGACGGTGCTCTACGCCGAGGCCGGCCTCGATCTCAGCGACATCGCCCGCTACGTCGGTCACGTCGGCGAGGCCACGACCGCCGGCTACGTGCGCCACTTGGGTGAGCGCCCGAAGAACATGGCCGCCAAGGCCGCTGCGATTCTCGATCCGGCGACGAACCAGCGAACGGCTCGCTGAACCCGCGGGAGCAACGACTTGCTGGGACATGTCCTCCGATGCATCGACCTCGTCGGACCTGCCCGGCCATCGATCAAACCCGATCGTCGCTGCGCCGTTCGGACTCCAGGCGCGCCACAACGAATCGTCGGAGCTCACCAAAGGGGATGCGGCGCAACCGGCCGATGTGAACCGACGCCAGCTGGCCAGTACGGAGTAGGTCATAGAGCGTCCCGCGGCTCACGCACAAGAAACGCGCAGCCTCGCCCAGGCTGACGAGCTGCAGCTCGCCCTCGAGCATCACGGTCTCGGCCATCGCTGGCAGCTCGCCGCCGACGGCGATCGACCGCTGCGACCTGGAGGCTTCGTGCTGTGCCCGGTCGGGCTCAGCGAGCCGACGCATCGGACGAACAACTCCTGAGCCGAGGCCACCCGTCTCAAGCGGCTTTACCTCGCCGTGCATCAGAACCTCCAGGGACGTCGAGTGGCTCACTGGGACATCGACCCCGCCCGGCGCCAAATGGCGCGAAGATTTGCTCGAACTCGTGCTCGCCCGGTTGACCGTTGGCCGCCGCGCCCCACCCAACTCCGTCCCGCGTGCGTGCGACGGACCCGCCTTGACAAGGCGAACGGGTGTTCCCTAGCGTTTCGGTCAGTGACGCCCGAGGAGAGGTTCATCGGACTGCGCCAGTCTGGCGAGTGCGTCCACCTCAGCCGAGAGCAAGTCAGCGAACTAGTCGCCATCACCGCGAACCTGTTCGAGGAGCGCAAGCGCATACGTCGGGTTCTCGCCGAGCTGCCGCCGAGCTTCGGCGAGGTACGCAAAGTGCTCAACGAGCGCCGCTGTTCAGCCGGCCGAACCTGCGCTGCAGCTGGGCCGGCGGAGACTGACTCGATCACCAGCGCCTCGAGCTGGAGAACGACCTCATCGCCAACCAGGTGCAGCTCCACGCGGCGCCACCGCTAGCCCAATTCATCGGTTAGGGGTTGCGCGGGTAGGCGCTCAGCTTGGGCTCCAGCGGTCGCGCCAGGCGATGAGTTTGCCGGCAATCAAGATGGTGGTGGCCAAGCAGAGCGCGGCGTGGCGGTGGCGGCGTCGGCGGTCGGTGCTGCGACGCAGCTGGCCGCAGTTCGACCACCACGAGTTGGTCGCCTCGACGATCCAGCGCAGCCCGAGCCGGACCGGCTGCTTCTTCCCTGGCTCCTTGGTGCCACGGCGCTGGATGCTCAGCCCGATCGAGTATGAGCTCCACCACGCCGACAACGTCGCCCGCGATCAAGCGAGCTGAGCGCGAGAGACCCGGGGCACACACACCGGACTGCCGTGCCACTCCGACGGCGCCGAGACCACTGGCCGCCAACCCACCAACGGCATCACGCCATGATCGGCAGTTCGATGCGCGATGTCTGTCCGATCGAGTACCTCGGACGGGTGCGCGGCGTCGTCGCCGAGCCCGAACACGTCGTCGTCACGTCCGGGTTCACCCAGGGCTTGGGACTCGTCTGCCAGGCCTTGGCGGCGAGCGGGGTGCGCACGATCGCCCTCGACGAGCCGAGCAATCCTGATCAACGGGTGAACGCCGTCCGCGCCGGACTGCAGCCGATATCGCTCGACGTCGACGATGCCGGCCTGCGCGTCGACCAACTGCAACGCGCCCGGCCCGACGCCGTCATCGTTGCCCCCGCCCACCAGCACCCGACCGGCGCCCTGCTCAGCGGCGAACGGCGCACGGCGCTCATCGCCTGGCTGCGCACCCACGACGCGATCGCCATCGAGGACGACTACGACGCCGACTACCGTTACGACCGCGCCGCCGTCGGCGCACTGCAGGGTCTTCAGCCGGACCGAGTCGTCTACGCCGGCTCGGCCAGCAAGACGCTCGCCCCGGCGCTGCGACTCGGCTGGCTCGTCGTGCCACCCTTGCTGCTCGAAGCGGTCGGCAACGAGAAGCTGCTCGCCGACCGGGGAACGGCCCGCATCGACCAGCTCGCCTTCTCGGACTTCCTCTCCCGCGGTGACCTCGACCGGCACCTCCGCCGCATGCGAGCCAGATACCGCGGCCGTCGACGAGTGCTCGTCGACACCCTCGCCGAGGCCCTCCCCGACGCTGTCGTGCACGGCATCCCTGCCGGGCTCCACGTCACCGTCGAGCTCGACAGAACCGACGACCAACGGGCGATCCGCAGCGAGGCCAAGCGCCGAGGCGTCGCCTTCGAGACGATGGCCGACTACCGCCCGAATCTCCGCCACAACGGTCCACCAACACTGTTCCTCGGCTTCGCCCAGATGTCAGAGGACACCATCCGCGCCGGCATCCACGAGCTCGCCCACGCCGTCCAGGCCACCCGACGAGCGCGTCTGATCACCCCGAACCACGACCGTCTCAACGCCAGCACCATCGCCTCCGGGCTTCTCCCAGCCTCCGAGCCGATCTGAATGAACCTGGCATCATCGCCAATCGGCCGCCACTCCGACTCCGTAGCCGGGAACTCCAGCAGTCCGGCACTAACGACCGTCGGTGGGCGTCAGCGCCGACGAGCCGCGCTCGGCCTCCGCTCCGCCGGCGAGGATCAGGGTTCTGGCGGCCTGATAGGGGCAGCCAGCGGCGTCGAATGCGGCCCCGGCCGCGAGGAGTTGCTTGCGATCCTGGCCGAGCAGGGCTTCGGCGCGTTGGACGATGGCGGTGGCGATGGGGTTGCCGGCGACGACCGAGCTGGCGGCTGCCAGGTGGCGACGGGCGTCGGGTACTGCGGCGAGGACTGCGGCCTCGGCGCGTAGCGCCACGTACCAGTGCAGCCAGATCCAGGTGATCCACTTGCTGGGCGCCGGTTCGTCGGGTTCGGCCGCGAGCCGCTCGAGGCGCGAGGGCCGGTTGTCCTCGGTGGAGGAGGACGATGGCGTCGAACGTCGGGCCGTAGCCGGCCTTGCGCTCCGCGGGCACGCCCAGCTCGTCGACGACCGCGAGCCATTCGGCCCGGGCGCTGTCGTCGCCGCGCAGCCCGTGGACCATCGCGACCGCGGCGGCCGTGGTGCCGAGGCTGGGTGCCCGGGGCCGGCCGGAGTGGGTCCAGCTGTCGAGGAACCGCTCGCTGTCAGCGAGCGTGTCCTCGATGTCGCCGGCCAGGGCTTCCGCCACCAGGAGTCGAGACGTGGCGTAGTGGCCGACCTCGGCCAGCAGCGGTAGGTCGCGCAGCTGCCGGCCCCATCGGCGGGCTGCGTGCAGATCACCCACGCCGATGCTGGTCTCGACCGCCATGATCAGCGTGTCGACGAGCTCGTGGGCGCTGGTGGGGGTGACCGGCACCGCCGACATCATGTCGACGCGGCGACGCGCCGTCGCAGCGGCGGCGAAGCTGTCGCCTGCCAGGTGTTGGGCGCCCGTGAGCGCGTCGAGGGCGGCGCACTCGGCGAGCGGGTCGTCCAGCTGGCGACGCCAGTTCCACCGCCCGTTCGGCGAGCGCGGTTCCCTCCGCCGCCGTCGTCTGGGGTTCGGCCCAGTCGGCGTAGAACGCGTCGCCGAGGACTCCGCACTCGGCCAGCGCGACCGCGGCGTTCGCCGCCGGGTCGTCGCCGGCCAGTTCACGCGCCGTGACGAGGAGCGCGGCGGCCTCGCCAGGCAGGGGGAGCCGCGTCGAACACGCCGGACATCCGGTAGAAGGCCGTCGCTGCCGTGGCCAAGTCATCGGGCCGCAGACGCGGTGTCTCCGGCGCGCTCGTGCGACGTCGGCGGCGGCCCGGCAGAGGCGGTACGTGTCGTCGCCGCGCATCCGTGATGCTGCCACCCCGGCCGCAGAACGGAGCGCCGCCACTGCGGCTGCGGGGTCGTCGGTGAGGCCGGCAGCCTGCTCGTACCGCTGCTGGGACTCACCGGCCAGGTTGCGGGCGAAGGCCAGGTCCGCCAGCGCCAATGCCACGGCGCGGGCCTCGGCGAGGTGGTCGGGCTGGTCGGCCGCCCAGCCGAGCGCGGCTCGGATGTCGTCGGCCACCTCGTCGAACCTGACCCGCCATGTCCCGATCGCCGGCTGCGCCTCTTGCGTCAGCGCAGCTGCGGTGGTCAGGCACCAGCGCAGGTGTCGAGATCGGGTGGCGGCGAGGTCGCCGGCGTCGACGAGCAACTCCAGGCCGTACTGGCGGATCGCCCCCAATGCCCGATAGCGGAAGCTCCCCGAGGACGGCGCCGCGATGAGCAGGCTCTGCTCAGCGAGGCGGGCCAGGCCATCGGCGACGGCGTCCGGTCCCTCCAATGGCGTGAACTCGGCCACCTCGGTGGCGGCTTCGACGGTGAACGGCGCAACGAAGACCGCGATCCGTCGGAACACGGTCAGATCGGCCGGACTGAGCAACCCGGCACTCCAGTCCAGCATGGCCCGCACCGAGCTGTGCCGCTCGTCGGCACGACGTCCACCGACCAGCAGCCGCAGGCGATCGGACAGGCCGGCGACGAGCTCGCCGAGGCCGAGGGTGGGCAAACGGGCGGCCGCCAGCTCGATGGCAAGGGCGATGCCATCCAGCTTCCGGCAGACCTCGGTGACCAGACCACGTTGCTCCTCGGCTACCGGCCACCCAGCTGCGGCGGCCCGATCCATGAACAGCTCGACCGCATCGGCCTCACCACCGTTCTCATCACGGTCGCCCTCCAACGACAGTGGGGGCACCGCGAAGGCATGCTCGAAGGGCACCATCAGCCGGGCCCGACTGGTCGCCAGCACGGTCAGGCGCGGGCAACCGGCCAGCAGCCGCTCGACGAGCGGCGTCACGCCGTCGCGCACGTGCTCGCAGTTGTCCAGCACCAGCAGGGCGTGGCGATCCGCTAGTGCGGTCACCACCGACTCGGACAGGCTGCGGCCCTGCTGCTCTCCGATGCCGAGCGCCGCCGCGACCGCCCCCGCCACCATCGCCGGATCTCTGACCGGGACCAGGTCGACGAACCACATGCCGTCGGCGAACTCGGTCATGGCATCCCTCGCGACAGCCAGTGCGAGCCGGGTCTTGCCGACCCCGCCCGGCGCCCACCGCGGTCACCAGGCGGTTCGCCCTGACCGCCCCGGCGAGCGCGGCCCGCTCCTGGGTCCGGCCGATGAAGGATGTCAGCGGCGACGGAAGTGACGCGAGCGCCTCGCTCGAACGCTCGGCCCTGGCCAGTTCGCCGGCGACCAGGGCGAGCGCCCGACGGTCCAGTACGCCCAGCTTGCGAAGCAACGAGGACACGTGGATCTCCACGGTGCGCACGGAGATGAACAGCCGGGCAGCGATCTCGGCATTGCTGCGATGCTCCCCGACCAGGGCCAACACCTCGGCTTCCCGATGGCGAGATCCCCGCCCGCTCGACTGGGTCGAGATCGGGGGCCGCCAGCACGAACGCCGGCTCGGGATGATCGAGTCCGCGTAGCTCCACGGCCCCGATGTCGACGAGCTCGCATCCCGCGGGTAACGCCGCCCGGACGATCGCCGCCGTCGCCGCGCTGACGATGATCTCTCCGCCGTTGGCGACACCGCGTAGCCGGGCGACACGGTTCACCGCCGGACCGAGATAGTCGCCGTCGCGTTCCACTGCCTCTCCCGTGTGCACAGCGACTCGGGTTCGGATCACCGCTTCGGGCGGCCATCCCTCGGCGCGGATTGTCGCCTGTAGTCGGTGGGCGGCGCGCACGGCGTTGCTGGCTCGAGTGAACACTGAGAACGTCGAATCACCCTCACCGCGCGGCTTGAGCAAGGTGCCTCCCTCGGCGACGACGGCCTCGGACACCAGCTGGTCGTGGCGAGCGAGGGCGGCCGCCATCGTGTTGGGCGCCTTCTCCCACAGCTCGGTCGAGCCCACCACGTCGGTGAGCACGAACGAAACAACGCCGGTCGGCAACGCCGCCACGGCGACAGCATGACATCGTGCCGCACGGTCGGTGCCGGCGGTGGAGACAGCGCCTCCGGCGAATCGAACGGTGCGATCGCCCACCCGTTGGGCGACGGCGTCGCCCGCTGCGGGCTGACTGGCGGGGCTGCGGCACGACGAGGGAAGGTCACGAGGCGCGGGCGGGCAGGAAGCGGCTGGCGAAGATGGCGCCGGCGAGCGCCACTGCTGCGGCGACGAAGGCGCCGGCGCTGAGGCCGGAGAGGAAGGCGTCGTTGACGTGGTCGAGGAACGGTTGAGCGTTCTCGCCGAGCTGGCCGGCGATGGCCCTCGCTGCGCCGACGGACTCTTTGGTGAGCTCCTGTGTTTCGGGCGGGAGCTGCTGGAATGCGCTGTCGCCGTCCTCGAGGGCGTTGACGTACAGGGAGCTGAACACGCTGCCGATGATGGCCACGCCGAGCGTTCCGCCGAGCTCGCGGGTGGTGTCGTTGACGGCCGAGCCGACGCCCGCCTTACCGGCGGACAGCGACCCCATGATCGACTCGGTTGCTGGTGCGGTCGTTGCGCCGAGGCCGGCGCCGATGAGGATCATCTGGCCGACGATGATCGTGTACGGGGTGTCGACGCCGACGCTCAGGGCGATCCACACGAACGAACTCGCCAGGAGCAGCAGGCCGGCGCGCACGACGGCGGTGGTGCCGACCCGCTCCACGATCCGCGGTGCCATGACAGCTGCCGCGGCGATCGAGAAGGCGACGGGAAGCGTGCGCACGCCCGCCTCCAGCGGGCCGTAGCCGCGGATCAGCTGGAAGTACTGGGTGATCAGGAACACGAACCCGAACAGGGCGAAGAACGCTGACGTGATCGACACGCTGGCCGCCGAGAAGCGCAGGTTGCCGAAGATCTTCACCGGCAGCATGGGGTGCGGGACTCGCAGCTCCCAGCGAACGAAGATGCCCAGCAGGACCGCCGCCACGGCGAAGCCGCCGAACGTCTGCGCCGACAGCCAGCCCCATTCGGGAGCTTCGATGATCGTGAACACGAGCGCGGTGATCGCCGCGATCGACAGCCCGGCGCCGGCGACATCGAGGCGTGGTGCGTTGCGGTCGCGCGACTCGGGCACGATCCGCCAGGCGGCAATGGCGACGATGATCGTGATCGGCACGTTGATGAAGAACACCGAACCCCACCAGAAGTTCTCGAGCAGCCAGCCACCGGTGATCGGCCCGGCGGCGACGGCCATGCCGCTCACCGCGCTCCAGATGCCGATCGCCTTGGCCCGCTCGCCGGGGTCAGTGAACACGTTGGTGAGGATCGCCAGCGTCGCCGGGAAGATCAGCGCCGCACCGATGCCCATCAGTGCCCGGCCGACGATCAGCGCCTCCGCCGACCCGACGGACCCGGCGAACGCGGACGTCGCTCCGAACACGACGAGCCCGGCCATCAGCGTCCGTTTACGGCCGTACTTGTCGCCAATCCCACCGGCGGCCAGGAGCAGGCCGGTGAAGACGAGGAGGTAGGCGTCGACGATCCACTGCAGCTGCCGGTTGGTGGCGTCGAGGTCGCTGGCGAGCGACGGCAGGGCGATGTTGACGATGGTGCCGTCGAGGACCGTCACGAACACGGCGAGGCACAAGACGGCCAGGGTCGCCCAGCGACGGTCGTGGCCCGGCCGGCGGACGGCCGGTGCGGCAGCGGCGACGGACGTCGCTTCGACGTGCGTCTCGGTGGGTGTGGTCAGGGTCATGGCGGATCCTCGCTGACGGAGATGTTGACAATGACAAGTTGGCACTGTATAGATCGAACTGGACATCGTCAAGATTCGACCTAGGATGGGAGATGTGACAACCGCTACAGACCGCTACCACCACGGCGATCTGCCCAACGCCCTGCGGCGCGCGGCCGTCGAGGTGATCGGCGAGCGCGGGCTCGCCGCCTTCAGCCTGCGTGAGGTCGCCCGCCGGGCGGGCGTCTCACACAACGCCCCGGCCCACCACTTTGGCGACACGCGTGGCCTACTCACGTCGCTCGCCGTGGAAGGATTCGACGTGCTCTACGCCACGGCACGCGAGGCGGCGGAGCCCTACGACGACCCGGTCGAGCGGCTGACGGCGATCGGCATCGCCTACGTCGAGCTGGCCAGGACCCACCGCGCCCACTGCGACGTCATGTTCCGCGTCGACCTCGTCGATCCCGACGATCCCGCGCTGATCGCCGCCGGCGAACGTGCCTACGGCCAACTCGAGGACACCGTGCGGGCGATCATCGAAGCCGAAGGCCTCGACGTCGACCTCGACGCCGCGGTGTGGCTGTGCTGGTCGGCGGTTCAGGGACTCGTCGTGCTCGAACCCAAGATCGTGCGCATCAACGAGCACCGCGGCGGCAGCGACGTGACCACCCACGACCTGATTGAGCGGTTCACGCGCACGATCGTCGCCGGCGTACGCGCCAGCGGCCACCTGCGATCGGCGGGCTCAAGCTCGAGCCTCGATCCACCGATCGGCTTTGGGTGACCGCCGTGGCGGGCTCGGAACGCGTGCGGCGGGGTGTGAGTGCCAGTGATGTAGTCACAGTCGGCGACTTCGGCTTCACCGTCGGGCGTCCGGCCCAACTGGACGTCGAACGGCGCGAGTCGGTGCGCGATCGGTTTCGTCGCGCCTGGACCGAGCCGATCGCCGGTGGGGATCAGCAGGTCGCCCCTTTCGGTTCGGCGACCACGCCGAACCGAATCTGTGTGGCGCAGCAGGGCCTGGTGTAGGTGAGTACTGAGTCGTTCGGTCGCCTGACGCGCCGAGCCCGCAGGTAATGACGCGACTGGCGCCCGACTAGCGCCTGTGCGGCGTCACCGGCTGATGGACCGGTAGGTGGCGATGATGACCCCGCTGGTGGTCGGCTTCGCGCTGTCGAGTTCCAAGGTCGTGTGCGCGGCGTTGTCGGTGAAGAGCCGACGACCATGGCCCAGCACGATTGGGTGGATGATGAGCATGAACTCGTCGACGAGTTGATGCTGCATGAGCGTGTCGATCAGCTCGCCGCTGCCCATGATGTGCAGCTCACGGCCAGCGAGTGCCTTGAGCTCACCGACAGCGGCGGCAACGTCGGCTCCGAGCAACGTCGAGTTCGGCCATTGCAGCGGCTCCGCCAGGGTGGTGGATGCCACGTACTTCTGGGCGTTGTTCAACGCTTCCTTGAACGGTCCACCCTGGGCGTTCCACGACGCCAGGAGGTCCTCGTAGGTCCGTCGCCCGAGCAGCAGGCCGTCGCTCTCGGCCATCCGTGCCCCCATCGCCCCGCCGATGGCCGGGTCCGGCGAGTTGATGGCGGCCGAGGCCCAACCGCCATGCTCGAACCCGTCGCGAGTGTCCTCGTCGGCTCGGCCGGGCGCCTGCATCACGCCGTCGAGGCTCAAGTGGTTGATCGCCACGAGTCGCATTGTCCTTCCTCCTGTCCCGTGATCTAGACTAGACGGTACAGTACTCCAATCAGAACGGAACTGTCTAGTACTCTCTCGCCCAGGAGCAAAGGACGGTCGTGAGCAGCACGCCAACGCACAGCCAACAGCCGGAGCCACTGACGGGATCACGGGCGGACCGCAAGCGGGCGGCGATCCTCGACGCCGCCGGGCAGGTCTTTCTCGCCAAGGGCTACGTCGGCACGAGCATGGACGAGATCGCCGCCGTCGCCGCCGTCTCCAAGCAGACCGTGTACAAGCACTTCGCCGACAAGGAGACGCTGTTCCACGAGCTCATCACCGCCACCGTGCACGCCACCGAAGGCTCTGCCGCCGAAGATCCCATCCTCCTCGGTGACCGGCCATTCGACGAGGAGCTCGCTGACTATGCCCGACAGCTCCTCCACGGTGTCATGCAGCCCCGCGTCCTGCAGCTCCGACGCCTCGTCATCGGCGAAGCAACCCGCTTTCCCGCACTCGGCCGCAGCTTCCACGACCTCGGACTGGGCAGGACGATCGACGCGCTCTCCACGGTCCTTTCCCGTCTCGCCGACGACGGTCATCTCGATCTCGACGCTCCCCGGCTCGCGGCCGAGCAATTCATCGGGCTCGTCCTGTCGATCCCGGTCAACCGCGCCATGCTGCTCGGCGACAACCACGGCGTTCGCGCTGAAGACCTCGACCACTACGCAGACGCCGGCGTGAACACCTTCCTCGCCGCCTACGCGTCGCGCAGGACGAACCCAACCAAACGCGAAAGACCCGCCGACCGGAGTGGAACCACACGTGAGGCGCGACTCGATCCGCGCTCCACAACCGCGCCAAACCGCGCCAGAACCTCGCAAACCGCACGGATAATCGCGGGCTTCCGTTCGGGCCCGACCCGAGCACTTCCGAGGATGGTCGGGTAGGGAGCTGGTGCGGTGGCCGGGCCTGACGGGTTGGGTCCCGCTCGGGTCGTGATGGTGGCGTTTGCAGCGCACCGGCCCGGGACCCGCGGGTGGCCTGTCAGGTTGGCTCCGTTCCCAGCTCCCTCCCATCGAACCGGACGTGAGGTTCTCCCTCATCCGGCTCACCGACGTCGTTCACCTCCAGCGATTCGGTCTCGGTGCCAACACGGTTCCTTCGAGTCGGACCAGCCCGAGCCGGTTCGGGGAGTTGTAGAGCACCCGCCGCCCATACCATCGCCCGTCACGCTGATGCTTCTTGGAGATGAACAGCATCATGCGTTCGTCCACGAAATGGTCGATGCGCGCGAACTGGGCGGTCGAGTTTCCGTGGCGGAAGTAGGCGCGCCAGCCGGTGAGGAACCGGTTGAGGCTGCCGACGACCTGATCGACGGGCCATGGTTGACGGTCGAGTGCGGTGTGTTCCCTGATCCGGTCCCGGGCACGGCTGACGGCTCGCTTGGAGGGCCATCGCGCCAAGAACCACACGCCGGACCGCCGATCGGCGACCCAGCGCAGGTGGAACCCCAAGAAGTCGAAGCCTTCCCCGTGGCGCGGTTTGAGGTTCACGATCCGGGTCTTGGCTGGCGACGGCCAGCCCGAGCCGGTCGAGTTCCTCCCGCAGCACGGCCAGTGCCCGTTCTGCTTGGGACTCGTAGCGGCAGACGATCACGAGATCGTCGGCGTAGCGGATGAGACGCCCCAGCCCACGATGGCGTGTCTCCCAGGCCCGGTCGAGCCGGTGCAGGTACACGTTGGCGAGCAGGGGCGAGATGACCCCGCCTTGCGGGGTGCCGGTATCGGTTGACAGCAGTTGCTCTCCGACGAACACCCCGGCGGCGAGCAACGCTCGGATCGCTTTGAGGATCTTGCGGTCCACGACCCGCTCGGCGACAGCGTCGAGGAGCAGGTCGTGGTCCACGTTGTCGAAGAAGCTGGCGATGTCTGCTTCCACCACCACCAGCCGCCCTTGCCAGGTCTCGTCCATGATCGTGTTCAGCGCCTGATGCGCTGAACGCTTCGGTCGGAACCCGAAGCTCGACGGGGAGAAGTCAGCTTCGAAGATCGGCTCGAGCACGATCTTCATCGCTGCTTGCACCACCCGATCACGCACGGTCGGGATGCCCAGCGGTCTGGTCCTCCCGTCCGGCTTGGGGATCTCGACTCGTCGCACTGGTGTCGGGCGCCAACGGCCCTCGGCCAGCTCGACGGCGAGATCATCGAGGAACCGGCCGACGCCGGCCTCCTCGATCTCGGCGATGGTGACGCCATCAACACCGGCAGCACCGTTGTTGCGGGCCACGTTCCCCCAAGCTCTCCACAACACGTCCCTGCGGTGGACCTTGTCGTAGAGCGCATGGAACCTTCGGTCGGGCGAGTCCTTGGCTGCCCGGTAAAGCGCGCGTTGAAGCTCAGCGACCTTGTCTCGGGTGGCCATAGCCGTCGTGACGGCACTCACCGGTCGGTCCCTCCAACTGCTTGCATCGACGAAGTAGGGGTCCTTCGCATCGGGCCGAGTTCTGTTGTCTCGTGCCCTCGGGCGCTACTACGACCCCCTCCGACTCCCTCCCGGCACCAGCCCACTTCCCGGCGACATCACCGGTTATAGGACCAGCACGCTCCGAGGAAACACCTTCGCAGTCCTCGGGCCGGGTAGGGCCTCCCCAGTTCCTGCTGTCACCTTCTCGCCGTTCCACGCCCTCTACGCCGGAGGGTTCCTCGACGCTGCACGTTCAGGATCTTCACGTCTTCCGTGGCCTTCACCCAATGGGACCGGGCTCGGCTCCCTCTTCCATACATTCACGACGCGGCAGGCTTCGCTTCATGCTGCGGACCGGCGAGTCGCACGACCCCAAGGGCCGCTCGTCATCCCGCTTCGACGCCGGCCTCTCAACCGACGCCGGGGACCAGCTACCAGGCTCCCTGACGACTACCTGGACCGGACTCGCACCGGCTGGCGACAGCAAACTTGCACATCAGAGCCAAAGGCATCACCTCCTCGGCCCAACGCTCTGGGCACACTCCCGCTTCGTGTTGAAGTTCGGTGGTGATCCCGAACTTGCTCAGGCGACCTGAGCGTAGTTGGTGGGTGTGACAGCGGCCGGGGTGGTGGCCCGGGCGATGGCGGCGACGAGGGCGGGCATGTCGGCGTGGCCCTTGAGGCGGCGGAAGGAGCGTTCGGCTTCGAGCATGCCTGCCGCGATCCAGCGCTTCTTCATCGTGCCGTCGCGCCAGTGCTTGACCCGGCCGGTGGTGGTGCGGGTGATCGAGATCATCGACTCGATGCAGTTCGTGTTCGTCAGCGACTGGCGCAGCCGGCCGGTGACACCGAGGCCGGCGACGGTGAACATCTCCTCGAGCCCTTCGCGCAGCGACGCCGCGGCGTCGGGATGCTGGGCGTCGAGCTGGCGGGCGAGGTCCCGGCACGCCTTCAGTCCCTTGGCCGGGTCGGGCTGAGCGAACGCCGCGGCGAGGCGCCGATCGATGGCGTCGCGCTCGTCGACGGGCAGGTAGCCGATCACGTTCCGTCGCTTGTGCAGGGTGCAGCGCTGGATCAGGGCCCGTTCGCCGAACACCTTGACGACCGCCTTGCGCAGCGCCTTGGAGCCGTCGATCACGGCGACGATGCCGTGGTCGTAGCGCAGCCCGCGAGCGACGAGATCGGCGAGCAGATCGGTGACCACGACGGTGTTCTCGGTGTCACCGAGGACCAGTCCGACGGGCACCTTCGTCCCATCAGCGGTGATGATCACGGCGACGGTGATCATCTGCCCGGCGACGTTGAGCCCGTCGATCATCAACACCGCGGTGTCCAGCTCGGACAGGTCGCGGGCCAGCAGCTCGGCTCAGCGCCTGCTCGGTGGCGGCCTTGAACCGGCGCGACACCGCCGACCGCGACGTCGCCTTGCCCTCGACCGCCCGACCGGTTCGGTGACGTCGACATGGCGGCGGGTGGCGACCCCGGCGAGCATCCGCTCGACCACGACCTGGCGCAGCAGATCCTCCGACGCGAACGTCTCCCACGTCGCCAGCTCGACCTCGCCGCCATCGACGAAGCGGCCGCGGGGCCGGGCGACGGTGACCTTCTGCGAGCCGAGCACGACCTGACCGGTCGTCGTGCCGTGCCAGTTCCCGACCCGGCCGGCGCCGAGCTTGGCGTGCTTCGGACCGACGATCGAGGCGAGCTCCTCGGTGAGCATCTGCTGCATCACGACCAGCCCGGCCGCCGTCGAGAACGCCAGCAGCCCTTCACGCATCGCCGCCGCGACGTCAGCCATCGCCACCGTCGCCGCCAACGGCAGACCAGCCAGCTCGGCGGCGGCATCAGGCGTCGCGATCTTCACGACAGGTACCTTCTTCATGAGGTGATCCCTCTCCTTGTTCAGGTGTCTTGGTGGACTCCCGAACCCTGCCAGCACGGCACGGCCCGGGGAGGGATCACCACCTCACTTCAACAGCCTCCGGGACAACCTCATGTCGTCGGTTTCGCGCTGGTACGCGAGGCGATCGTGCGCCTCGACGCAGGACAGACAGCCGGCACGAGTGATCCGGAAACGACGCCGAATGTCGCTGCCCAGCGCGTTATCGAACGCCGGCTCGATGGCGCTCGCCGGCCCGCCGGATAATGCCGCGGCCATCCCGGCCGAGCCAGAATCCGAGCACTTCCGGCGAAGTCGGTGGCGAGCTCGCCCGATAGCGCGCGCTCGATAGTGCGCCGCTGCGGCCGATCCGCTGCGCCCTGCAAGCCCGTTCGCCCACGATCGTTGGCGCGCCCGATGCCTCGCGCATCCGGACGGCCGACCGGTGGGCGACGTGCCGAAACCCCCCACAGCGATGACCGGCAAAGAACTCCCCCAGATCCTTTGAGATCACCGTGGGGGTTCAAGTCGGTGGCTCAGGCCGTCCGATTCCCTCGACACGCTCACCAGGCACTTCGCGGGAAGCCGTGGGGGTTCAAGTCGGTCTCGAATTTATCCACATGCTCTGAGCAGGGTGAACACCGTGTAGATGTGTCGGAGGACCGACACCACACCGGACTTCACGCGCCGAACCCTCCCCCCGCCCCGCTTGAGCGCTGGTTCATCGCCGCATGAGCCACGAGGAAGACCGACTCATCGTAGAGCTCAAGCTTGGGCATCTGGTGGGCCTTGAGGGCGCCTTCGACCGCCAGCGGATGGAGCTGGAAGGCGGCGCGCACCTCGGCGAACTCGGCCTCGGTCGGCTCGAACAAGCCGATCCAGATGAACGACTGGCCGTCGTCCAACGCGTAGGTGACACTCGCCGACCTGCAGCTCGCCCGGTCGACGCACGCCGTCTTCGTAGAGTGCGCAGTGGACGATCACCACGCCAATCTCGCGCCAGTCAGCCCCGGACAACTCCAACCCGTCGACGACGGCTGACCCCGATCGGGCGATCGACAAGACGCTTGCCGTGGCCCAGGCGGCGTCCAGATAGCATCGTCCACGTGATTCGGTGAAACGGGCGTGTTCAACACGCGCGCCATCGCGATCAAAGTGAACGGGCGGCGTGACCACCACCGGCCTCGAGGCCGTTCTGACCGATGTCGCCCGACGGGGCGGGCGCTAAGCCGGCGAGATGTTCAACCGGTTCGTCG
>CAVRCY010000014.1:0-495055 GCA_963719775.1 uncultured Acidimicrobiia bacterium | reverse complement strand
TGGATGCGTCGCGACCCTGGGGTGGGTGGCGATGCGCACGAACGAACCGATCGTCTGCCACGGGATCCCGACCCGCCGATCTCCGTTCAGGGTGCCGGTGAGCCAACCCGCCGCCCGGTCGTGTCGCGGCGACGTCTCGTCGACGGCGTACAGCAGCAGGTTGGCGTCGAGGAGCACGGTCACTCGTCGTCGAGCAGGTCGAGCACGTCGCCGACGTTCGAGACGTCGACCTTCAACCCGAGCTCGACGCTGCGGTGCCGGTACGGCCGGGATGGCCGCGGGCGGGCGAGTCCCTCGCGCAGCAGGCGATTGACGGCTTCGCTGACCCCGATCCCCTCCGCCCGCCGAACCCTGTCGATCTCGGCGACGACATCGTCGTCCAACGTCACCGTCGTACGCATGCGGCGACCATAGCATCATGATGCGGCAAGTCGGCGGTCCGCACGGCGCCATAGCCTGCGACGCTGATGTCGACGATCGTCTTCGTCCACGCCCACCCGGACGACGAAGCGAGCCTGACCAGTGGGTCGATGGCCCGTGCCGCCGCCGAAGGACACCGGGTCGTGCTCGTCGTGGCCACCGATGGCGGGCACGGGGAGTCGCCCGACGACCTGGCGTCCGGCGAGACGCTGTTCGACCGACGCCAGGCCGAAACGGCGCGTTCGGCGGACGTGCTCGGAGTCACCAGGGTGGTGTGGTTGGGGTACGGGGACTCCGGGATGACCGGCTGGCCGCAGAACGACGACCCGGCGTCGTTCTGGCGGGCCGACATCGACGAAGCGGCGAGACGGCTGGCTGACATCCTGCGCGAGGAGCAAGCCGACGTCGTGGTCCTGTACGACTGGCACGGCGGGTACGGCCATCCCGACCACATCCAGGTGCATCGCGTCGGGCATCGGGCCGCCGACCTGGCCGGCACGCCCAAGCGGTTCGAAGCGACGTACAACCGGGATGCCATCGCCGCCTGGATGGAGGACAGCCTGGAGCCGGACTTCGACCCGGAGGGCCCCGCCGACGACGGCAACCCGTTCGGCACACCGGAGGCCGAACTGCACCTGGCCGTCGATGTCAGCGCCTACACCGATCGCAAGCGGGCGGCGCTCGCCGCGCACGCCAGCCAGGTGACGGACATCGGGATGTTCCTTTCGATGCCAGACGACGTCTTCCGCCGCGCCTTCTCCACGGAGTGGTTCATCGAACCGGGCGCCCCGCCGGGCATGCGGAAGGGCTGGCTGCTCGACGGGATCGCGGCCTGATGGCCCGCCTCCACCTCGTGCGCCACGGTCGGGCGACAGCAGGTTGGGACGTCGATCCCGACCCGGGCCTCGACTGTGTCGGCGTCGAGCAGGCCACTCGGCTCGTCGCCCGGCTCGCTCCGCTCGGGCCGATGCCGATCGTGACCAGCCCGCTGCGACGATGTCGTGAGACGGCGGCGCCGCTGCCGAGCGCTGGGACGTCGTGCCCGTGATCGAGCCGCTCGTCGCCGAGATCCCGTCTCCGCCGGCCGTGCCGATGGGTCAGCGTGTGGCGTGGCTGCAGGCCGCCATGGCCGGCACGTGGGCCGAGCTCGGCGGGCAGTGGACGACGTACCGCGACGCCGTGCTGGCGTTCATCACGACACAGCCGGCCGACGCCGTCGTGGTCTCCCATTTCGTCGCCATCAACGCCGTGATCGGCGCCTGCCTGGGCGACGACCGGCTCGTCATCCGCCGGCTGGACAATGCCTCCGTGACCGTCGTCGACGGAGCGCCGGACGGGCTGGTCCTCGTCGAGGCGGGTCACGAGGCCGACACCTTGATCCGTTGAACGGCCGACCGGCGGCCACAATGGACGTCATGGTCCGCCACGCTCGCTTCCTTCTCGCGTCGCGTTGACGGCCTGCAGCGCGTCCGCGAGGGGTCCGATCCGACGTCGCTGCCGCCATCTTCGGCGACCACGGAGGCGACGACGACCACCACGATCACGACGCCAACGACCACGCCGACCACGACCGAACCGGCCACGACCACGACGGAACCGGCCACGACGACGACCGACGTGACCACCTCGACCGCCGCAGAGACGACGACGACGTCTGCCGCGGGGCCGGCGGCACCGCTGCGCCGAGACGGGTTCTCGTCCGTGCCGTTCGGCATCGACGCCGAAGCTGCTGTCGCCGCCGTCACCGCCGAGCTCGGTGCCCCGACCGACGACACGGGCTGGGTCGCCCCGCTGTCGATCAGCACGTGCGCCGGCACCCAGGTTCGCCGGGTCACGTGGGGCAACCTGGCGCTGCTGTTCGGCGACGTGTCGCCGTTCATGCAGGGCGCTCCGCACTTCCTCGGCTGGTCGTACGGCAGCGTCGAAGGGGTCGGCGGCGAGCCGGTCGGGCTCGTCACGCCTGAGGACGTCGGGCTCGGTGACACCGTCGCCGATCTGCGCGGCGGCCTACCCGGCAGCGACGGTGACGCCCGGCGAGCCCGGGCTGCTGGAGGCCAGCTTCTTCGTCGACGCAGCGCTCGGCGGGTTGCTGACCGGGGAAACGGACGCCGACACCGTGATCGTCATCTCGGGCGGGCCCTACTGCGGGTGATCGCCAACGCCACGTTGGAATGGCACGGCGGGTTGGCGTGGGCGCTGATCGCACTCAACGCCGCCGCCGGAGCGTGGGCGCTGGCGGCCCACCGCTGGACGGCATTGCGGGGATGGCCATTGTGGATCGTGATCGTGCTGGCCCAACTGACGGCCCTTGCCGAGGCCATCACCGGCACCATCCTGATCGCTCGCGACGACCTCGAGCCCGAGCGCTTGCACGCGCTCTACGGCTTCTCGGCGGTCGTCGCCGTCGGCATCCTCTACAGCTACCGCAGCAGCTCGTTCATGCGCGGCAAGGAGTACGTGCTCTACGGCCTCGGGTGCCTGTTCATCATGGGTCTCGGACTGCGCGAGCTGGTCCTCGCCTGATCAGCGCGATATTGGGTCGATGGATGAGTACGAGTCGTTCCGGGTGCTGAGCTTCGACTGCTACGGCACGCTCATCGACTGGGAGACGGGCATCCTCGGCGAGCTGGCACCGTGGGCCGCCCGCAACGACATCGACGCCACCGGCGAGGAGCTGCTCGGCCTCCACGCTGCCAACGAGACCGTCGTCGAGACCGAGCACCCCTCGATGCCGCTACCCCGACGTGCTCGGCCTCGTCCTCGACCGCATCGCCGATCGCTACGGCGTGCGCGCCACGCCCGAGGACCGTCAGGCGTTCGGCGATTCCGTGCCGCGGTGGCCGGCGTTCCCCGACTCCGCCGACTCGCTGGCCCGGCTGCACGAGCGCTTCGCGCTGGTCATCCTGTCGAACGTCGATCGCCAGTCGTTCGCCGCGAGCAACGAGCGTCTGGGCGTGCAGTTCGACGCCATCGTCACCGCCGAGGACGTCGGTTCGTACAAGCCGGCACCTGCCAACTTCGACGCGCTGCTGGCTGCAGTCGCCGGCCTCGGCATCGAACGGGACCAGCTGCTGCACGTCGCCGAGTCGCTGTACCACGACCACGAGCCGGCCCGGGCCATTGGTCTGGCGTCCGTGTGGATCCACCGGCGGCACGGCCAGGATGGCTTCGGCGCCACACCGGAGCCGCGTGACCCGAGCACTCAGGCCCGAGCGTCGGTTCCCGTCGATGGCCGCCTTTGCCGACGCCGCGCTGGCGACCCGGCCGTAGCGCTCCGAAGAACTGGGCGCATCCATTCGCGACAGGTGCGAAGGAATCACGCCCAGATCGGCGCGTGGGAAGGAACGCGCCCAGATCTACGGTTCGCCGAGGCCGAGGCGGCGGGCCAGCACGATGGCCTGCGGGCGGTCGGCGGCGTGGATCTTGGCGAACACGTTGGACACGTGATTGCGCACGGTCTTCGGGCTGAGCACGAGCCGCCGGGCGATGGCATGGTTGTCGAGCCCCTCGGCGACCAACCCGAGCACGTCGAGCTCGCGGTCGGTGAGCTCCGGGAAGGGCCGCGAAGCGGGGTGGCGACGGACCTGGGCCAGCGCGCTCGACGGCGACGGCGAGGTCGTGGTCGAGGACGACGTCGCCGCCGGCGGCGACACGCAGCGCGTGCTCGACCCGCTCTGGCCCAGCGCCCTTGACGAGGTACCCGGCGGCGCCGTCACGCAGCGCGGTGCAGGGCGGTGTCGTGGTCCTCGGACATCGTCAGCATGATCACCTTGACTTCCGGGTGGTGCTCGGCGATCCAGCGGTTGACCTCGAGGCCTGACCCGTCCCCCAGGCGCACGTCCAGGAGCAGCACGTTGGGCCTCGCCAGAGCGACGAGGTCGGGTACCCCATCGACGTCGGCCGCCTCGCCGACCAGCTCGATGCCGTCCATCTCGGCGATGGCGACGGCCAGCCCCATCCGGAACATCGGGTGGTCGTCGACGATCGCCACCCGCAACGACGGCAACGATCCGTCAGTCATGTGAGCGCCGCCGGCAACTCGACGTGCACGTGGGTGCCGTGCGGACTCATCGGGCGCAGCTGCACGCGGCCGCCCAGCTCGGCGGCGCGTTCGCGCATGGCGGCCAGCCCGACGCCGTCTCCGGCGCGGTGGTCGATTCCCACCCCGTCGTCGACGATGTCGATGTCGACAGTCCCGCCGGCGGCGATCGTCAGCCAGCACTGCTCTGCCCCGGCGTGGCGCACGACGTTCGTCACGGCTTCGGTCACGATGCGGTACGTCGCCATCTCGACCGCCGCGGGCAACCGCAGCGGGTCGCTCGGCAGCGCCAGGTGGAACTGCAGGTCGTCGCCGAACTTGCGCGTGAACTCGGCGACGGCGCCGAGCAGGCCGAGCTGGTCGAGGGCGGTGGGCCGCAGCCCGCGGACGATCTGCTTGAGCTCGTCGACCACGTCATCCACCTCGTCGGCAAGGCGCTCCAGCAGTTGCTGCGCCGATCGCACGTCGCCGGCGTCGCTGGCACGGCTGAGGCGACGCACGGTCGTGCGCAGCCCCAGCGAGACGCCGGTCAGCGCCGGACCGATGCCATCGTGGAGATCACGGCGCAGACGCCGCCGCTCCTCCTCGCGGGCGACCACGATGGCGACGTTCGAGCGCCGTAGCTCGACGAGCCAGGCGCACCCACCGCACGGCCAGCGTCAGCGGCCCGATGATCTGGCTGAGCACGTGCTCGTCCCGCGGCCGCAGCGATGGCCCGTGCTCCCAGCCGACGACGAGGCGGCCGACCACATCATCGCCGTGACGGAGCACTACCTCGCGGCGGTGCGGGGTGGGCGGCCCGCTCGACGCCACGCGCTGCCAGCCATCGGACGTGGGCAGGTCGATCGCGACGGCCTCCAGTCGCAGCTCACGCTCGAGGCTCTGCACGACGGACGGCAGCAGGTCGTCGCCGCCCCCGGTGCCGACGTGGTCGACGATGCGCTGGACGAGTGCCAGCGGATCGTCCCGCGAGCCGTACACGAGTCGATCGACCAGCCGCCGGACCCGTTGCCGGCCCGGCTCCAGGGCCAGCGCGATGACGCCGGTCGCGGCGACGAGGAACCACGTCGGTCCGCTGCCACCGACGAGCTGTCCGAGCCCGGCGACGAGCGCCGTGTAGACGATCAGGATCCCGGCGGTCAGCATCACCCATTCGACGACGCGGTGGGCGGTGCGCTCCGGCCCGCCGGGCGACCGTCGCATCAGCTCGATCAAGGCCCCGGCGACCAAGAGTGGCACCGTGGCGATGAACAGCATGGCGGTGACGACGTCGCGGCCGGGGAGCCGCCATTCGGCGATGTCGGTGAGGTCGGGCACGACGGCCAGCCAGGCGACGACGGTGCCGGCCAGGAGCCACGCCGGCAGCGGGTCGTCGCTGGTCCGGTCGTGACGCCACCAGTGGACGACGACGGCAGCCGTGGCCACGGTCGCCGCAAGGCACAGCGCCCAGGCTCCGGCCCGCTCCCACCCGATCGGTGCACCGATCAGCCTGACGACGACGATGACGCCGAACCCCGACCACCGCCAGCGCCCGCGCTGCGCGGGCCCGGCCGTCGTCCCGCCACGCCACGGGACCAGCTCCCAGGGGACGAATGCGGCCAGCACGGTGGCGGTCAGCGGGCGTGACCACTGGTCGAGCTCGGCCAGCCGGGGCCGCGGTGGGAGACCGCCGTTGGCCGTGACGAAGCCGCGGTATTGCACGGCGATCGCCGTGATCAGCGCCGACAGACCGATGACGACGAAGCACACGGCGAGGCGCCGACGAGCCGGCCACGCCAGGAGCGCGGCCCCGGCCGTGGTGTACGCGGCGGCCAGCACGAACCAGCAGACGATCCACCAGTTCTGGTCGGGCGGCTCCGGCCCCTGGTTGCTGGCGCGCCACGCCACGACGAGCGCCACCCCTGCCCCGACCGCCACCAGGGCGGCGACGATCGCGACCCGACGAGCCGCGCCGTGGTGCTCCATCCGCATCCCTCCACGCCGACCCTACGGCGCCCGGTGTCCCGGCCGGATGGTACCGGAGTCCCGTCGGCGCCTGGGACGCGTGATGACGCGTCGGGTGACGCGCTCGTGAACACGTCGTGACCGGGGGCCGATGTGGGCGGGACTTGGACGCGTCCACGATCGCCAGGTCCCGAGGGAGAGGAGCCCACCATGTCCACGCTCAACCACATCGCTCGCGTCGCCGGCATCGCCGCCGCGCTGGCGATCGTCCCCGGCGTCGCCGCGCTCGCCGACGACGAACGCGGCGACGACCAACCCCGCCTCGTCGGCCGCGCCGTGCTCGACGTCAACGACGTACGCCGGGTCCGCCGTCAGGCGCGGCGCGTTCTTCGACGCCAACGGCGACGGCTTCCCGTTCAGCTCGAAGGGCAGCCAGTCGAGGGGTTCTCGGGGATCGTCGAGGGCCGACCGGCCCGGCCAGTTCCTCGCCATGCCCGACAACGGCTTCGGCAACAAGGCGAACTCGTTCGACTTCCTGCTCCGCGCCTACGTCATCGAGCCCGGACTTCAAGACGGCCGCGGGCGGATCCGGTGAGGTCACGTCGCGCGACTGGATCGAGTTCCGTGACCCGTACGACCTCCTCGACTTCCCGATCGTCAACGAAGGTCAGATCGGCCGGCTGCTCACCGGCGCCGACCTCGACCCCGAGTCGATCCAGCGGCGACCGGAACGGCGACCTGTGGGTCGGCGACGAGTTCGGGCCGTGGATCCTGCACTTCGACGCCGACGGCGTGCTGCTCGACGCGCCGTTCTCGATCCCCGGCGTGCTGTCGCCCGCCAACCCGGCGCCGTGTCGCCACCGACGAACCCCGCGACGATCCGCGGCAGCCGCGGCTTCGAGGCGATGGCCTACAACGGGAGGTACCTCTACGCCATGCTCGAGGGTGCTACCCACCGCCGCCGACCGCCAACCGGACGGTGTTCGAGTTCGACACCAGCGAGGAGGAGCTCACCGATCGGGAGTGGATGTACCGGACCGAGGCGCCGGCGGCCGGGCAGGCCGAGCACTTCATCGCTGACGCCCAGGCCATCGGCCGCCACGACCTCGTCATCATCGAGCGTGACGGCACGCTGACACCGCCGCCCTCACGGGCTTCAAGCGGGTCTACGTGGTCGACCTGCGCAAGCTCGGCGACGACGGCGACGCTCGTCAAGCAGGCGCTGCTCGACATGGTCCACATCCCGGACCCGAACGACGTGTGCCGTGCCGCGATCCATGCCGGCGACATCGGCCTCGACCACCCGTTCGCCGTCCTCTGCGAGTCGATCGAGGCGCTGCGCCCACTCGGCGACGGACAGCTGCTGCTCGGCTGCGACAACAACTTCCCGAACACCAGCCGCAACCCGAACTTCCCCGACGACAACGAGTTCGTCGTGGTCGATGTGCCGGCCCTGAAGCTGAACCGGCGGCGGATCCCCGCCGCCTTCTGGGTGGGTTCTCTGCCAGACGTCGGCAGAGCACCCTCCCAGATCGGCGCGGTCGGGCTCAGGCGAGCTTGGCGTCGAGGGTGTCGAGGGCGACGTTGAGCGAGGCCGGGAGATCGGCGCCGAACTGGGCGTAGTGCTCGCGGATCTGGGGGACGGCGGCCCTCCATCCCGCGACGTCGACGGTCAGCAGCTCGTGGAGATCGTCGTCGGCGATGGCCAGCCCCGCGGTGTCGAGAGCGTCGGCCGTCGGCAGTCGTCCGATCGGGGTGTCGACGGCCGCGGCGTCACCGTTGACCCGCTCGAAGACCCACTTCAGGACTCGGCTGTTCTCCCCGAAGCCCGGCCACAGGAAGCGACCGTCCTCGTCACGGCGGAACCAGTTGACGAAGAAGATGCGGGGCAGCTTCGACGGGTCGGTGGCCTTGCCGATCGACAGCCAGTGGGTGAAGTAGTCGGCGAAGTTGTACCCGCAGAACGGCAGCATGGCCATCGGGTCGAAGCGCAGCTTGCCGACGGCGCCGGCCTGGGCGGCGGTGGTCTCCGACGCCATGATCGAGCCGAGGAAGACGCCGTGCTCCCAGTCGTAGGCCTCGGTCACCAGCGGCACGGTCGTGCGCCGTCGACCGCCGAACAGGATGGCCGAGATCGGCACGCCGGCTGGGTCCTCCCACTCCGGCGCGATGGACGGGCACTGCGACGCCGGGGCCGTGAAGCGGGCGTTGGGGTGGGCGGCCGGAGTGTCGATCTCCGGGTTCCACGGGTTGCCCTTCCAGTCGGTGGCCCGGGCCGGCGGCGTGTCTGTCATGCCCTCCCACCAGACGTCACCGTCGTCGGTCAGCGCGGTGTTGGTGAAGATGCAGTTGCCCCACAGCGTCTCCATCGCATTGGCGTTGGTGTCCCAGCCCGTGCCGGGGGCGACACCGAAGAAGCCGGCTTCCGGGTTGATGGCGTAGAGGCGGCCGTCGTCGCCGAACTTCATCCAGCAGATGTCGTCGCCGATCGTCTCCGCCGTCCAGCCGGGGATCGTCGGCACGAGCATCGCCAGGTTCGTCTTGCCGCACGCCGACGGGAACGCCGCGGCGATGTACTTCGACTCCTGCTGCGGGTTGGTCAGCTTGAGGATCAGCATGTGCTCGGCCAACCAGCCGTCGTCGCGGGCCATCACCGAGGCGATGCGCAGGGCGAAGCACTTCTTGCCGAGCAGGGCGTTGCCCCCGTAGCCGGAGCCGTACGACCAGATCTCGCGGGTCTCGGGGAAGTGGACGATGTACTTGTTGTCCGGGTTGCACGGCCACGGCACGTCGGCCTGGCCCGGCTCGAGCGGGGCGCCGACGGAGTGCACGCAGGGGACCCACTCACCGTCGTCGCCGAGCACGTCGAGGGCGCCCTGCCCCATGCGGGTCATGATCCGCATGCTCGCGGCGACGTAGGCGGAGTCCGTGAGCTGGACGCCGATGTGGGCGATCCGCGAGCCGAGCGGACCCATCGAGAACGGCACGACGTACATCGTCCGGCCGTGCATCGCACCGGAGTACAGCGCCGTCAGCTCGGCGCGCATCTCGTCGGGCTGGCGCCAGTTGTTGTTCGGCCCTGCGGCCCGCTCATCGGCGGAGCAGATGAACGTGCGGTCCTCCACGCGGGCGACGTCGCCTGGGTCGGAGTGGGCCCAGTAGCTGTTCGGGCGCTTGGCCTCGTCGAGCGACGTGAACGTGCCGGAGGCCACGAGCTCGGCGCACAGCTGCTCGTACTCCTCGGCGCTGCCGTCACACCAGTGGACATCGGCAGGCTGCAGCACGGCGACCCACTCATCGACCCATTGCCGGAGCTTCCCGTTCCCGGTCTGACCGCTCATCCTGCTCATCTCTCCTTGGTTGGGGGTGTTGCCCGCCGCCGCCCGATCTACAAGGTCTGACCGGGGGTCTGCATGTCGACCTCCGAGCCCAGGCGCAGCCGCGTGGCGCGCCCGAGGTCGTCGAGGTCGAAGATGACCCGCTGTCCCTGGCGGAGCATGCGGAAGACGGATCCCTCGAGAGCGGTGGTGCCGAGATCGTAGTCGGCGAGGTCCGTGTCGCACATGATGACGCCGTCGCCGGTGACCGGGTCGTAGGACTTGACGACGCCCTGCACGTGGGTCACTCCGTCAGGTCGAGCTGACGTCGGCCGGGATCGAGGCCGCCTTGACGATCTTGCCGGACCGCAGGCACCCCGTGCAGACGTTGACCCGCTTGACGGAGCCGTCGACGAGCGCCCGTACTCGCTGGATGTTGGGGTTCCACCGACGCTTCGTGCGGCGGTGGGAGTGCGACACGGACATGCCCCACGAGGGCTTCTTGCCGCATACTTCACACACTGAGGCCATCATCCACCATCGCTCGTCGGTCACTCGGACAGTCCTGAGAGGCTACCGAACGCGGCGGCCGATGGCACGTTGGGGCAGCTCAGTACAGTGTCCGCGTGTCAACGCTGGAGCGTCCGCTCGAACGTTTCGGGGTCGCCGAGCTGCGCCGCTCGATGACGACGTTCCGCGACCTCACGCGGGCGCACGAGGCGGCCATCAACCGGCTCAACGTGTACCCCGTCCCCGACGGCGACACCGGCACGAACATGGCCCGGACGCTGGATGCGGTGGTCGCCGAGATGGAGTCGGCTCCCGACGAGCTGGCCGCCACGTGCGACGCCATCAGCCACGGATCGCTGATGGGGGCCCGCGGCAACAGCGGCGTGATCCTGTCGCAGATCCTGCGCGGCATCGCCTCCACGTTGAAGCATGCCGCCCATTCCACCGCGACCACGGTCACCGCCTCGACCGTGGCCGACGCGCTGCAGGCGGCGTCGGACGCCGCGTACCGAGCGGTGCTCAGGCCTGTCGAGGGCACCATCCTGACCGTCGTGCGGGAGAGCGCCGCCGGCGCCCGCGCGGCAGCGGACGCCGGGGCGTCGGCGGTCGACACGCTGCGGGCAGCCCGGGACGCCGGTCGGAGCGCGCTGCAACGCACGCCGGACCTGCTCCCGGTCCTGCAGGCCGCCGGAGTCGTGGACGCCGGTGGTGCCGGCTACCTCCTGCTGCTCGATGCGGTGCTCCACGTGGTCGACGAGGAACCGCTGCCCGAGCCGGCCGCTGAGCCGGACGGCGGCACCGGTGTCGACGTCCTTGACACGCTGGCCCACGACGCCGCAGGGCTCGAGATCGACTCGCCGCGCTATGAGGTGATGTTCCTGTGCGCACTGGCTGACGAACGCATCGACGATTTCAAGGAGCGCTGGGGGGTGATCGGCGACTCGATCGTCGTTGTCGGTGGCGACGGCACCTGGAACTGTCACATCCACACCGACGACATCGGCGCCGCCCTCGAGACCGCCCTCGACCTCGGTGGCCGACCGAGCCGCATCCGGGTCACCGACCTCTTCGAGGAGATCGCCGCCCGAGGTGTCCAGCCGGCTGCTCAGGCGGTGCGGGTGACGTGCGCCGTGGTCGCCGTCAGCAGCGGTCCGGGCATCGCCGAGTTGTTCCGCCAGCTCGGCGTGCAGGCAGTCGTCATGGGCGGGCAAACGATGAACCCCTCGACGGCCGAGCTGCTGGCCGCCGTCGACGGGGTCAACAGCGATCAGGTCGTCGTGCTCCCCGGCAACTCGAACATCATCCCGGTCGCCGAGCGGCTCGACGCGCTGACGGCCAAGGCTGTGCGGGTGGTGCCGACGCGCTCGATGCCGGAGGGTCTCGCCGCGCTGGTGGTGTACGACCCGGAGGCTCCGGCGGAGGCCAACACGTCGGCGATGCGGCACGCCGCGGAGGCGATCGCCTCGGGTGAGGTGACGCAGGCGGTGCGGGCCAGTCAGACGGGCGCCGGCCACGTCGCCGAGGGCGACTGGCTCGGGATCGCTCGTGGTGAGGGCATCGTGGCCGCCTCCACGGACCTGATGGGCGCTGTGACCGGCCTGCTCGAGCGCCTGGTGACGGACGATCGCGAGCTGGTCACCGTGATCGTCGGTGCCGACACCGACGAGGCCACGACCGGCGCGATCATGGCATGGTTGGCGCAGCGTCGACCGGGCGTGGACGTAGAGGTGCACGACGGCGGCCAGCCGCTGTACCCGTACTTGTTCGGCGTCGAATGACGTCACCGCAGGGCGCCATCGCGCTGCGCGAACTGGCCGGCATCGACGTCGGCCGGCTGCGCGGCGTGGGCGAGCGCAAGCGCGAGTCGCTGGCGGTGCTCGGCATCGAGTCGGTGCTCGACCTGCTGACGACCTACCCGCGGCGGTGGGTCGACCGCACCAACGAGGCCCGCGTCGAGGACCTCGCACCGGGCAGTGAGGCGCTCGTGCTCGTCTCGGTGCGATCAGTGTCGAAGCGGGTCGGCCGCAACCGGCGCACGATCGTCGATGCCCTGGTCGGCGACGGCACGGGACGGATGCATGTCGTGTTCTTCAACCAGCCGTGGCGGGAGCGCCAGCTGCAGGCGGATCTGCAGGTGGCCTTGTTCGGCAAGGTCGACACGTACCGGGGCGGCCTACAGATGGTCAACCCGGTTGTCGACCTCATCGGCGACCGCACGGGCCGCATCGTGCCGATCTACCCGCAGAGCGAGAAGGCGCAGATCACGACATGGGAGCTGGCCGGGTGGGTGGAGAACGCATTGCAGCGTTCCTCCCAGCGCGGGTTCGGCGACCCCGTCCCCAACGAGGTCCGGCGGCGTCTCGGGTTGATCGACCGCGGCCGGGCGATGGCCCAGATCCATTCGCCGGAGTCGATCGCCGAGAAGGAGCAGGCCCGCCGGCGACTGGCGTTCGACGAGCTGCTGCGGGTGCAGCTCGCCCTCGTGATGCGCAAGCGGGCGATGGAGCGCGAGTCGGTCGGCATCCGTCATGACGTCGACGGCGAGCTCGTGCGCCGGTTCCACGACGCGCTCGAGCTTCCCGCTCACGGCGGCCCAGCGGCGGGTCATCGCCGAGATCGACCTCGACCTCGCGGCGCCCCATCCGATGCACCGGCTGCTGCAGGGTGACGTCGGTTCCGGCAAGACGGTGGTCGCGGTGACGGCCCTGCTGGCCGCCGTGGAGGGTGGGCATCAGGGCGCGCTGATGGCGCCGACCGAGGTGCTGGCCGAGCAGCACGCGGCGAGCGTCGGGCTGATGCTCGAGGGGCTGCTCGTGCCGGCGAGCAACCTGTTCGGTGAGCGTCCGCTGGCCGTCGAGATGCTGACCAACCGGGTCACCGGCGCCGAGCGGCGGCGGGTGCTCGCCGGGCTGGCCGACGGCAGCGTCGACCTCGTGATCGGCACGCACGCGTTGATCCAGGAGGGCGTCGAGTTCCACAGCCTCGGTGTGGTCGTCGTCGACGAGCAGCATCGGTTCGGCGTCGAGCAGCGTGCCGCGCTGCGGGACAAGGCGGGCGCGGCCGTGCCCGACGTGCTCGTGATGACGGCGACGCCGATCCCGCGGACGGCGGCGATGACGGTGTACGGCGATCTCGATGTCAGCGTGCTCGACGAGCTGCCGCCGGGCAGGACACCGATCGTGACCCGCTGGGCCGGCGGGCCGCTGCTGGAGGCGGAGGCGTGGGCGGCCGTGCGAGACGAGGTCGCTGCCGGCCGCCAGGCCTATGTGGTGTGCCCGCTCATCGAGGAGAGCGAGAAGCTGGAGGTGGCCTCGGCCGAGGAGACCTATCGGCGGCTGGCCGCCGACGAGCTGGCCGGCCTGCGGCTCGGGCTGCTGCACGGCCGGATGCCGTCGGCCGAGAAGGAAGCGACGATGGGGGAGTTCCGCGCCGGCCGTCTCGACGTGCTCGTCGCCACGACGGTCATCGAGGTCGGCGTCGACGTGCCGAACGCGACCGTGATGGTCATCCTCGACGCCGACCGCTTCGGCATCGCCCAACTGCACCAGCTGCGCGGACGGGTCGGGCGCGGCGACGCCGTGTCGCAGTGCTGGCTCCTGACGACCGGTGCGGCGGAGGGCGGCCCAGGGCCGCGGGTCGACGCGTTGCTGGCGACCACGGATGGCTTCGAGCTGGCCGAGATCGACCTCGAACTGCGTGGCGAGGGCACGTTGATGAGCACGGCGCAGAAGGGGCGCAGCGACCTCCGGCTTGGCCTCGCTGCGCCGGGATCGTGAGCTGGTCGAGCTGGCGCGGGACGCCGCCTTCGAGATCGTCGATGCCGATCCGCTGCTCGGACGCAACCCGGAGCTGCTCGACGAGCTGCACCTCCTCCTGACCGACGAGGACACCGAGTTCCTGACCCGGAGCTGATCGTTCGCACCCGAGGCTTTGACGGCACCCGAGGCGATGCGGACCGGATGGGGCGCACGAAACCCTCCGGTGCACGAAAGCCTCGGGTGGAGGACGTCACTCGTCGTCGATGGCGTCGTCGTCGAGGACGATGTCCCAGCGGTCGAGGCAGTCCTCGCAGCGGTACGTCACGATGTCGCCCGGCTGCCAGCTCTGCCCGGCGAGATCCTCTGGATCGACGTCGGCCGCCGTCAGCAGGTGCGCCCGACCACCGCAATCGATGCAGGTGATGACGGGATCAGGTTCGACCACTGCCATCAGTATGCGCCCTAGCCTGCCGCCGTGCGCGTCGTGGCCGGCGAACTGCGGGGCCGCCGGTTGGCTGCCCCTGCCGGCGGCTCGACGAGGCCGACGACCGACAAGGTCCGCGAGGCGGTGTTCAACGCCCTCGCCAGCCTCGATGCCATCGTCGGCGCCGACGTCGCCGACCTCTACGCCGGCAGCGGCGCGCTCGGCATCGAGGCCCTTTCTCGGGGCGCGGCGCGGTGCACGTTCGTCGAGCGCGACCGCAGCGCCGTCGTCGCCATCGACGAGAACATCGCCACCCTCGGACTGAGCGACCGCTCGAAGCGTGATCGTCGCCGACGCGATGACCGTGGCGCCACGCATCGAGGCCGATCTGGCGTTCGCCGACCCGCCGTACGGGTTCGCCGACTGGCCCCGGCTGCTCGGCGCCATCCGGGCCGAGCTCGTCGTCGCCGAAGGTGCCGACGCGGTCGCCGCTCCGCCCGGCTGGGAGCAGGGACGTGTGAAGCGGTACGGGCGCACGTGGATCACGTTCCTCCACCGTGCGGCTGACCCCGTCGCAGGCTGACGGGCCCGACGGCACTACTTTGTCGGCACCCATGGCCACCGTGTTGAACCCCGGCAGCTTCGACCCGATCCACCTCGGCCACGTCGATGTCATCGAGCAAGCCGTCGAGCTGTTCGACCACGTGACCGTCGCCGTGATGTACAACCACGAGAAGGTCGGTGGGCTGTTCACCATCGACGAGCGCCTGGAGTTGATCAGGGCCAGCGTCGACGAGGCCGGTCTCGGCGACCACGTCGCCGTGACCGCTCACACCGGCTTGGCCATCGATGCGGCGACCACCGTTGGCGCGTCCTTCATCGTCAAGGGGTTGCGCACGGCGGCCGACTTCGAGATCGAGCAGCAGATGGCGCTCACCAACCACTCGGTGACCGGCGTGCGCACCGTCTACCTGCCGTGCCGCGCCGATCGCGGTTTCATCAGCAGCCGCTTCGTGCGCGAGATCGCCCGATACGGTGGAGCGGTCGGGCACATGGTGCCCCGCGCGGTGGACGACGCGCTGGTCACCAAGTTCTCACCTCGGACGACCTCAGCATGAGCAACGACGACGACGACTACGACGACGAGTACGACGAGTACGACGAGATCGACGACGAGTACCCCGAACCGGGCGAGGGCTACGTCGGCGACGCCGAGACGTTGCTCCGTCGCTCGATCGACATCATCGCCACGGCCCCGACCATGCCGCTGTCGTCGTCACCGCGCATCGATCGTGACGAGATCATCGAACTCCTCGAGGAGGCCTTGCAGCGCCTGCCCGACGAGCTGCGCCAGGCCCGCTGGATGCTCAAGGAGCGCCAGGAGTTCGTCGCCAAGACGCGCCGCGAGGCCGACGAGCTGCTCGAGGCGGCGCGCGTCCGCGCCGAGCGGATGGTCCAGCGCACGGAGGTCGTGCGGGCCGCCGAGCAGCGGGCCCGGCAGGTGATGGAGACGGCGGAGGCCGACGCCCGCCGTCTGCGCCACGAGACCGAGGACTTCCTCGACCAGCGCCTCGGCAGCTTCGAGATCCTCCTCGACAAGCTGCAGAAGACCGTCGGTGCCGGCCGCCAACGGCTGTCCATCGGCGCCGTCCCGATACCCGCGCCAGGCGCCGAGGACGACGACGACCCGACCAAGGGGTTCTTCGACCAGGACCGCTAGGCGACCACCACATGAGCAACGACCTGCGAGTCAACGCCGTCGAGCTGGGCCGCCAGCCGGGGACGCGGCGGCACATCGTGCGGTCGATCCCGCTGGCCGACGTCGACATCGACGACGCCCGCCTCGCCGGCGACGTCACTGTCGACGTCACGCTGGAGTCGACGCTCGACGACATCGTCGTCAGCGGCGAGCTGTCGGTCGCCTGGTCCGACGAGTGCCGGCGCTGCCTGCGGCCGCTGGCCGACACGTTGCGCGTCGAGGTCGAGGAGCGGTACGCCGAACCGGGCGCCGCAGCAGGGACAGCCACTGTCCTCGGCACGTTCCCCATCGAGCACGGCCAGATCGACCTCGCCCCGATGGTTCGCGAGGAGGTCCTGCTGGCCATCCCTGACGCTCCGCTGTGCCGCGACGACTGCCCTGGACTGTGCCCGGTGTGCGGCGCCGACCTGCAGACCGCGCCGTGCGAATGCGAGACGGTCGGTCGGCGACGACCGGTGGGCCATCCTCGACCAGCTGCGCGAGCCGTAGCCGAAGCGCGGCGTCCCCGCTAGCCTGCAACAGCCCTCATCCCAGCCGGAGACCACGATGGCCGTCCCGAAGAAGAAGAAGTCGAAGTCGAAGACCCGCAGCCGTCGCGCCGGCGCCTGGAAGCTCTCGGCTCCTTCGCGCAGCGTGTGCCCTCGTTGCGGTGCGGCCAAGCAGCCGCACATCGTGTGCCCGACCTGCGGCTGGTACAAGGGTCGCGCCGCCGTCGACGTCGCCAGCTGACGCGCCGCCCCGCATGCAGCCCATCGCGGTCGACGCCATGGGTGGCGACCGGGCTCCCGGAGAGATCGTCGCCGGCGCGCTGCAGGCGGCGCGTGCCGGGCATCCCCGTCGTGCTCGTCGGTCCGGCCGAGCTGGACGGTCGCGGCGAGCTGCCACTGATCGAAGCCGGCGAGGTCATCGCCATGGACGAGGACCCCGCCGGCGCCGTCCGCCGCAAGAAGGATTCGACACTCGTGCGGGCCGCCGAGGCGGTGCGCGACGGCGCCGCATCGGCGATGATCTCGGCCGGCAACACCGGCGCCACGATGGCCGCCGCACTGCTGCGGATGGGCCGCATCAAGGGCGTCAGCCGCCCGGCCGTCGCCACGCCGATCCCGGTGCCCGGCGCCGGACCGACGATCCTGCTCGACGCCGGCGCCAACGCCGAGGTCCAGCCCGAGTGGCTCGTGCAGTTCGCCAAGATGGGAACGGTCTATGCCCGCCACCGCTTCGGCCTGCAGTCGCCACGGGTCGGGTTGCTGTCGATCGGCGAGGAGCCGTACAAGGGCGACACCCTGCGCAAGGAGGCCTACGACCTGCTGGCCTCGGCGTCGGGCATCGAGTTCATCGGCAACATCGAGGGTCGCGACATCATGACCGACGGCGTCGACGTCGCCGTCACGGACGGCTTCACCGGCAACGTCGTGTTGAAGACGCTGGAGGGGGCTCTGAAGTCGATCGTCAAGGCGCTCGTCGACGTGTTCGGCATGCCGGACAACCAGCAACACGCCGAGGCGTTGCTCCCGTCGTTGCTCCCCCTGTACCGCACGCTCGACCCCGACACGTACGGCGGCGCCATCCTGCTCGGCGTCGACGGCGTGTGCATCATCTCCCATGGGTCGGCGGGAGCGCTGGCGATGTTCAACGCCATCAACGTGGCCAAGGAGATGGTCGAGCACGAGATGGTCGACGAGATCCGCGAAGTGATGCGGTAAGGACCTGCGCGGCCTTCTGGGCGCGGAGGGTCCCGTTTCGAGAACCTCCGCGCCCAGATGGCGACACGTGTCGGCGTTGCTGACGGGCGCGGCAGTACCATCGCCGCTCGTGCCTGGTGCGAGCGCCAACGGGCCGCCGGAGCGGAGCGAGATCTTCGAGATCGTGCGCGACCGGCTGGCCGACATCCTGGAGATCGAGCCGTCGACGATCAGCGAGGGGCAGTCGTTCGTCGACGACCTCGACGCCGACTCGCTGGCCTTGATCGAGCTCGTCGAGGCGCTCGAGGAGGAGCTCAGTGACCGCACCGTCGGGTTCCGCATCGAGGACGAGGACCTGGCCGACCTGAAGACCGTGCGCGACGCCGTCGACTACGTCCACGAACGCACGCGGGGTGGCACCTGACGACGGATGCGCCCGCACGACCTGCGGGGGGGCGCGGCGAGGAACACGTCCTCGCCGAGCGCATCGGCTATGACTTCGCCGACCCATCGCTGCTGGCCCGCGCCATGGCCCACCGGTCCTGGTGTGCCGAGCACCCCGGAACCCTGAGCAACGAGCGACTGGAGTTCCTCGGCGATGCCATCCTCGGCTGGGTCGTCGCCGACCTGGCGTTCCGGCGGTTCACCGATCTCCCGGAGGGCGACCTCACGGGGGTGCGCAAGGGGGTCGTCAACGCCCTCGCGCTGGCCGATGTCGCCGAGAGCCTCGGGCTCGGTGACTTCCTGCTCCTGGGGCGGGGCGAGGACGCCGCAGGGGGGCGCGAGAAGCCGTCCATCCTCTCGGACGCATTGGAGGCGGTGTTCGGAGCGGTCTACGTCGACGGTGGGCCGGCGCGGGCTTACGACGTCATCGAGCGCATGATCGGCCCGCGCCTGGGTGCCACGGCGGCCCGCCTCGATCACCTCGACCACAAGTCACGCCTGCAGGAGCTGGCGGCGCTGGACGGCGCCGCGCCGCCCGAGTACGTCACCCGCTCGGAGGGGCCGGACCACGCCAAGCGCTTCTTCGCTTCGGTGGTCGTCAACGGCGCCGTGCTCGGCGAGGGCATGGGCCGGTCGAAGAAGGCCGCCGAGCAGTCGGCCGCCGAGGCCGCCTGCCGCACCTTCCAGAGCTGATGCCGGAGCTCCCCGAGGTCGAGACGGTCCGCCGCGGCCTCGCCGACCTGGTCGTCGGGCGCACGATCACGTCCGTCGAGGTCGGCCGGCTGCGGACGGTGAGGCGGACGTCGGCGCAGCAGGTCGTCGATGGCCTGACGGGGGCGACGCTGCTGACTGCCGGGCGCCGCGGGAAGTACCTGCTGTGCGCGCTGGACACCGGGGACACGCTGATGATCCACCTGCGGATGACCGGCCAGCTGCTGCTGGCGCCGGCGGGCGCGCCGCGACCGCCGCACACGCACGTGGCCATGACGTTGTCCGGCGATCCGCCCCAGGAGCTCTGGTTCGTCGACCCGCGGACGTTCGGCGAGGTCGTCGTGTTCGACCCCGACCATGTCGCCGTCGAGCTGCCCGAGCTGGCCCGCCTCGGCGTCGACCCCTTGGCCGACGGTCTCGATGTCACCGCGCTGCGCCGGCTGCTGGCTGGACGACGCACCCAGATCAAGGCGCTGCTGCTCGACCAGCACGTCATCGCCGGCGTCGGCAACATCTACGCCGACGAGATCCTCCACGCCGCCAAGATCCATCCGTTCCGGCCGGCCGGCTCGCTGCGACGGCCCGACGTCGTCCGGCTGCACGACGCCATGCACCGCATCCTGCTCGCCGCGGTCGGCGCCGGAGGATCGACGCTGGGGGACAACCAATACGTCGACCTGATGGGTTCCGAGGGCTCGTACCAGGACGATCACGTCGTGTACGGGCGGGCCGGCCAGCGCTGCCGAACGTGCGGGCGGGGGATCATCCGCCGCACGGTCAGCGGCGGGCGGAGCACCCACTACTGCCCGTGGTGCCAACGGCTCGACCCGAGGGTTTCCGTCGCCCCGTCCGGTCCGCAGGCCCTCCGGTGCGCTGAAAGCCTCGGGTGGGGATCCCTGAACGGCGGCGGTCGGGGCCGGTAGTTTCGCTGGCGCCGTGTTCCTGAAGAGCCTCACCCTCAAGGGTTTCAAGTCGTTCGCCGAGGCCACGACGCTGGACCTCGAACCGGGCGTCACCGTCGTCGTCGGGCCCAACGGGTCCGGCAAGTCCAACGTCGTCGACGCCATCGCCTGGGTGCTCGGCGCCCAGGCCCCCAGCTCCGTGCGCAGCCAGAAGATGGACGACGTCATCTTCGCCGGCACCGCCACGCGGGCTGCCCTCGGGCGGGCCGAGGTCAGCCTGACGATCGACAACACGGCCGGCCTGCTGGCCATCGAGTTCAGCGAGGTCACGGTGCGGCGCACGCTGTTCCGCACCGGTGACAGCGAGTACGCCATCAACGGCGTGCCATGCCGGTTGTTGGACGTGCAGGAGTTGCTGTCCGACGCCGGCGTCGGCCGCCAGCAGCACGTGATCGTCAGCCAGGGCCAGATCGACGCCGTGCTCAACGCTCGCCCGGAGGACCGCAGGGGGATCATCGAAGAGGCCGCCGGCGTGCTCAAGTTCCGCAAGCGCAAGGAGAAGGCGGAGCGCCGCCTCGACGCCACGGAGGCCAGCCTCGTGCGCGTCCACGACCTGCTGCGGGAGGTGCGCCGCCAGCTGCGCCCGCTCGAACGTCAAGCGGAGGCGGCGCGCCGCCACGGCGAGCTGATCGGCGAGCTCACCGCGCTGCGGATCCACGTCGCTGGGCGCGAGCTGGCCGCCCTGCGCACCCGCTTGACGGCGCTCGCCGCGGCCAAGCTCGACAGCGCCAGCGAGGAACAGCGCCTGAAGGGCGAGCTGGCGCGGCTCGACGCCGACGTCGTCACGGTCGGTGCCGAGCTCACTGCCCGTGGCGCCGACGACGTGGGCGATCGGCTGGCGCACGTCGACCAGCTGGGCGAGCGGGCTCGTGGGTTGGCAGCCCTCATCGGCGAGCGTCGTCGCAGCCTCGAACGCGATCACGGACAGCTGCTCGACGTCGGTGTGGTCGCCAGCTTGGAGCACGACGCCGCCCGCAGCCGGGACGAGCTGGCGATCGTGCAGGCCGACACCGGCGCCATCGGCCAGGAGCTGACGGCGCTCGAGACGGACGAGGCGGCGTTCGCCACCGAGCGTCGCGGCGTCATCGAGATGACGGAGCATCTCCCCGGGGCGAGCGTGGCCAGTGCGGCCGCCGAGGTGCGCGGAGAGCTGCGTTCCCGCCGGGCCAGCCTCGAACGGGCGGAGGCAGAGCTGCGACAGGCCGGCGACCGCGCCGCCGAGCTGGGCCGCCTGGCCGTCGACGCCGAGCAGCGGGCGACCCGCTTCCGCCACGACTGCGACGCCGCCGAGCTCGTCGAGACGCCGCTCGTCGACGACATCGCCCGAGCGGAAGCCCGGCTGCAGGCGCTGCAGGCTGATCACGACGCCGCCGTCGAGGCCCGCCAACGGGCCGCCGAGCAGGCGTCGGCAGGTGAGGCCCGGGTCGACGCCTTCCGGCTGGCCCTCGATGCCGTGCACGCCCGGGCAGGCGCCGAGCGCCTCGCCGGCCTCGACGGGGTGCTCGGCACGCTGCTCGACCTCGTGGGCATCGACCCGGGCTGGGAGCGAGCCGTCGAGGCTGCGCTCGGCGAGGCGCTGACGGCCGTCGTCGTCACGGATCCAGCCGCGGCGACGCGGGCACTGCTCGCACTGCGGGCGTCCGACACGATCGGCGCGGTGCTGTCACTCGGGTTGCGCCCCACCCTCGACGTCCCTCCGGATGGCGGCGATCCGGTCCGGCCGCACGTCTCGACGGGTCGCGTCTCGGTCGGCGCGCTCGTCGACCGTCTGCTCGCCACGGCAGTTCGCGTCGACGACGTCACCGCCGCCGCCGAGCTGGCGGCGAGCCATCCCGATGCCGTTGTCGTGACCGGCGACGGTGATCGCTTCGCCCTCGGCGGTTGGCGCCTCGGCGCCGCGGCGGGCGGGGTCACCGCCGTCGCCCTCGACGCCGCGGTGGCGACGGCCGAACGGATGCAACATGAGGTCGAGCGTCGGTCGGCGGCGCTGCGCGAGGCGGCCGCCGCCGTCTCGGTGGGTCGCCGTCACCTGGACGAACTGCAGGCCCGGCTGGCGTCCAACGACGCGCTGCTCGACGGAGGCGTCCGCGGGCGCTCGCCAGCACGCGGGCCGAGCACGGCCAGGCCCTTGCCGAGCTGGAGCCCCTGCTGCAACGCATCGACGAGCTGCAGGCGCACGTCGCCCGGGAAGCGCAACGCCGCGCCGAGCTGGAGGGGCTGGTGCCCGACCTGGAGGCGGGTGAGCGGGCCGAGGCCGACGCCGCCCGCACTCAGCAGGCGACGCGCGCCGAGCTCGACGCTCGAGCCGCCGTGCTGGCCGGTCGCCGCCGCGACCTCGAGGTCCGGGCCGCCGGCCTCGGCGAGCGGGCGCGGCTGCTGCAAGCCCGCCTCGACGACGCCGAGCGGCGCCTGTCGGTCGACGCCGCGGCACGGGAGACCGCCGAGCAGCGCCGCACCGAGGTCGAGCGGGCGCTCGACGCCCTCGATCGCCTCGATCGGCTGGTCGACGGCCACCGCGCCGTCATCGATGCGCACCGCGGTGAGCTCGTCGAGCGTCGCCGGGCGCAGACCGACCAGGTGCGCGCCCTGTCCACTCGCCTCGACGAGCTGCGCGGCGAGCGGTCAGCGGCCGAACGATCGCTCGACGAGGTGCGCGAGCGTGCCCGCCGCGCCGAGGTGGAGGAGGCCGAGGCCCGGCTGCGCCTCGAGTCCGCCGTCGAGATGCTGCGCCACGATCTCGACGTCGAGCCGGCGGCGGCCGAGGCAGCCGAGGCGCCCCCGTTGCCGGACGGCGTGTCGCCCAGGGCCCGCGTCCGCGAGCTCGATCGAGAGCTGCGCCTGCTCGGACCGATCAACCCACTGGCGCTCGAGGAGTTCACGGAGCTCCAACAGCGGCATTCGTTCCTCGAGGAGCAGCTCGACGACGTCCGCACGACGCGCCGCGAGCTCAGTCGTGTCATCCGGGCGATCGACGAAGAGATCCAGTCCGTGTTCGCCGGTGCCTACGCCGACGTGAGCGCCAACTTCGGGCGGCTGTTCACGACGCTGTTCCCCGGCGGCTCCGGGCACCTCGTGCTGACCGAGCCGGGCAACCTGCTCGACACGGGGGTGGAGATCGAGGCCAAACCGGGCGGCAAGAACGTGAAAAAGCTGTCGCTGCTCTCGGGTGGCGAACGCAGCCTGACGGCCCTGGCCTTCCTCTTCGCCGTGTTCCGCAGCCGTCCGTCCCCGTTCTACGTCATGGACGAGGTCGAGGCGGCCCTCGACGACGTCAACCTGCACCGGTTCCTCGACCTGCTCGCCGAGTTCCGCCAGGAGGCGCAACTGCTGGTCGTCAGCCACCAGAAGCGCACGATGGAGGCCGGCGACAGCCTGCTCGGCGTGACGATGCAGCCAGGTGGGTCCTCGCGGGTGATCGCCGAACGGGTCACCGCCCGCGCCAGCTAAGGGCGCGACCGAACACGGCGAGCGCAGCGAGCCGTGGATGACCATCTGGGCGCGCCCGGTCCCATTGTCGAGCCGGTGCGCGGGCCGACGGCGTGACCAACGGCACCGTCGCCGCACCGGCCTGTGTCGCCTGCACGACAGAGCAGAGCGCCCGGCGCGTGCACCGTTCGTGGGCAGGAGCTGCACGCCGGCAGCCCGGGGAAATGAGGGAGCGACCTATGAATCATCGAGTTTCGATTGCGGCACTCGTGCTGTGTGGCGTGGTGGCATTGGCCGCCTGCGGGGAGCCCACACAGATCGGCAGCGGAGCGGCTCCCGCGCGGGGACCGGTGAGCGCCAACCAGGCCGAGCACCGTCCCGTTTCGGCCGCCGTGGCCGCCCAGGCCGCCGACCCGGTCAGCGTGCAGCAGGCAGAGCGGTGGGCGCGGCCGGCAGCGGCCCATGTCCCGGTCAGCGCCAACCAGGCAGAGCGGTGGGCGGTGCCGGCAGCGGCCGCTGACCCGGTCAGCGTGCAGCAGGCAGAGCGGTGGGCGCGTGCCGGCGGCGGCCCACTGCCCGGTCAGCGCCAACCAGGCAGAGCGGTGGGCGGTGCCGGCGGCGGCCGCTGACCCGGTCAGCGTGCAGCAGGCAGAGCGGTGGGCGGCTGCTGCGGCGGCAACCGGGCACGTGCCGGTGAGCGCTGATGCCGCGGACTTGGCCGGCTGGCGACCGGCACGTCCGGTGAGCGCCACGGCGGAGCATGGACGCCCGGACCAGCGGCCCGATCCCACCAGGTGCGTAGATTCGCACCTGGTGGCGGGCTCACTCCTCGACTCGATGGCGGCCGAGTCGCGCGAGTTCGTCCTCCAGCGATCGACGGCCAGACGGTTGGCTGCCGGGGAGCACCTCTTCCACCACGGTGACGAGGCCGACTGCATGTACCTCATCGAACAGGGCCGGCTCGCCGTGCAGACGGCAACCCGCGACGGGCACACGGCGATCATCCGGGTGCTGGGACCGGATCAGGTCCTCGGCGAGCTGGCCCTCCTCGTGGACGGGCTCCGACGCACCGGCACCGTGATCGCGCTCGAGCCGGTGGTGCTCCGCGTGATCCACCGTTCGTTGTTCGCCGAGGTGCGCACGCTCGATCCGCGGATCGATCGGGCCATCGTCGCCGACCTGGCGGAGCGCCTCGCAAGGTTGTCCGAGCAGCTCGTGCTCAGTCAGTTCGGCACGCTGACCGAGCGGGTCGTCGAGCGGCTGCTCGTGCTGGACGAGGTGTACGTCCACGGGTGGATCGAGATGACCCAGGAGTCGCTGGCCAGCATGACCGGCGGTTCACGCCAAGCCATCAACGGGGTGCTCGCCGAGCTCGGCGCGGCCCGCCTCATCACCGTCCGCCGCGGGGCCGTGCGCGTGCTCGATCCTGCCGCGCTGCGGCGCGCCTTCGGCTGACACGCTCGGGCCGTCCGTCGACGCGCGTCGGCGGATCGAGGTCGTCGATAGCGTCGAGCGACGATGGAGTGGATCTACCTCGTCCTCATCGGGCTCGTGGTGCTGTTCGGGATCGCCGTGCTCGTCATCAGCCGGCGACGGGCCCAGCGCTCGATCGACGCCACGTCGGCACCACCGGTGGCGCCCCGGCCGGCGCCGCCGCAACCGGGCGCACCGACAGCCGTGCTCGAGCCGCGAGACGCTCGAGCCGCCGATCACCGTGGAGCCGGAGGTCGTCGTCCCACCGGCCACGCTGCGAGAGCGGATGGCCCGCGCCCGGGCGACCTTGGCCGGTGCCTTCGCCGGCGTGCGCCGCCGTCGCGGGATCACCGACGAGACGTGGGACGACCTCGAGGAGGCGTTGTTGCGGGCCGATGTGGGGATCGGCGTCGCCACGGACTTGCTCGACGGTCTGCGGGCCCAGGTCAAGAACAAGGAGATCGTCGAGCCCGACGAGCTGCTGGACGCGCTGCGGGGCGAGATGCAGGATCGTCTCGCCGGAGCCGATCGGCAGCTGCACTTCGAGCCGGGCGCGCCCGACAGCCCGAACGTGTGGCTGTTCGTCGGCGTCAACGGTGTCGGCAAGACGACGACCATCGGCAAGGTCGCCAACCAGCAGCGGGAAGACGGTCGCACGGTCGTCCTGGCGGCTGGTGACACGTTCCGCGCCGCGGCGGCCGAGCAGCTGACGACCTGGGGAGAGCGGGCCGACGCCGAGGTGGTGCGGGGAAACGAGGGCGGCGACCCGAGCGCCGTCGTGTTCGACGCCATCGGCGGGCATCATCACGCGGTCGCGACCTCGTACTGGCCGACACTGCCGGCCGGCTGCACACCAAGAGCAACCTCATGGAGGAGTTGCGCAAGGTGCGTCGGGTGGCCGAGAAGGGGACCGGGCGGGTCACGGAGGTGCTGCTCGTCATCGACGCCACCACGGGTCAGAACGGGCTGGCCCAAGCGAGGGAGTTCGGCGACGCCACGCAGGTCACCGGCGTCGTCCTGACCAAGCTGGACGGCTCGGCCAAAGGCGGCATCGTGTTCGCCATCGAGACCGAGTTCGGGATCCCGGTCAAGCTCGTCGGCATCGGCGAGGCGATCGGTGACCTCGTCCCGTTCGACTCCGACGAGTTCGTCGACGCGCTGTTCGAGTGAGGCGGGCGGCGGTCACCGCCGGCGGCGGGCGGCGGCGACGAGGCCGAGGCCGCTGAGGCCGCTGAGCACGGCGACCGCCGACAACGCCATCGTCGCCGAGGTTCCGGTGTGGGGGAGCGGCCCGTCAGGACCCGGGCCGGGGCCGGGGTCGCCGTCCGCGCCGGGGCCGTGGTCAGCGCCCTGCTCGGGGTTCGTGAACAGGACTGACTGGCCCACGGCGACGTCGACGTCGCCTCCGTCGTAGGCCACCGGCGATCCGCCGTCGATGGCGATCGTGGTGGCCGCGACGGCGCCGTCGAACTCGTTGACGACGTACGGGGCCGCTCGGCAGTCCGGTCCAGACCACGGCATCGTCGTCGTCGACCTCGAACACGTGGTCGTCGGTCCAGCCCGGCACGTGCTGCAGGCTGATCGCCGCCGGCCATGGTTCGTCAGGGAAGTCCTTCGTGATCGTGATCTCGCAGCCGTCCCCGAGCAGCTCGGAGTCCAGCAGGTCGCCGTCGACCGTGACGGCGACCGTGCTGAAGCAGGGATCGAGGCCGATGTCGGTCTCCACCCAGCCGTCGCCGGCGGCGGCAGCCTCCAACTCGTCAACGGTCGTGGCGAACTCGGCGTACTGCTCCTGGACGCTCTCGTCGGCGTTCGTGCGGTTGGACACGACCCGCACGTCGATGTCGCACGCATCCTCGGTGTCGTAGTAGCCGAGCTGGACGAACGCGGTGCCGTCGCCGTTGTCGATGACGGTCACGCCGAAGGCATCCGCATCGACGGGGGCACAGTCGGCCGGCGGTTCGGGAGGATCGGCGGGCGGCGCAGTGAGGTCGAGGTCCGGCAGGTCGAGATCAGGGTTGACCTCGGGCTCCTCGTCGGGGCCCGGGTCGACAGGGTCGGGCAGACCGGGCAGCTCGAAGAGCGGGAGGAGTCGGCGGGGCGTCCGCCATCGCCGCGCTGGCCAGCCCGAGCGCTGCGGCGGCGCCAATGGCGGTGGAGAGCATCCAGCGGAGAACGTTGATCGACATCGCAATGGCCTTCCTGTGCTCGGAGCACCCGTCGCGCTCCGGCAGGAGAGAACGCCGGCGACCACCGACCTTGCACTTTTCCGGCCGGTAGCGTCGACGCGGCATGTTCGAGAACCTCTCCAACCGGCTGGAAGGCATCGTCAAGCGGATCCGGGGCAAGGGCCGCCTGACGGAAGCCGACGTCGATGAGATCATGCGCGAGATCCGCACCGCCCTCCTGGAGGCCGATGTCAACGTCGGTGTGACACGGGAGGTCGTCGCCCGCATCCGCACCGAAGCGATTGGCGCCACGCGCTCGCAGGCCCTCGACGCCAGCCAGCAGGTCGTCAAGATCGTCAACGGCGAGCTGACCCGGATGCTCGGCGGCGAGTCGCTGCGGATCACCTACGCCGGTCGCCCGCCGACGGTCGTCCTGATGGCCGGTCTCCAGGGCTCCGGGAAGACGACCAACGCGGCGAAGCTGGCCCGCTGGTTCAAGGCCCAAGGTCGCCAGCCGCTGCTCGTCGGAGCCGATCTGCAGCGCCCCGCCGCCGTCGAGCAGCTCCGCACGCTGGGCCGCCAGATCGACGTCCCCGTGTTCTCCGAGCCGGGCGACCCAGTCCTCACGGCGGCCAAGGGCCTCGCCGAGGCCCGCCGGTTGGGTCGCGATGTGCTGATCGTCGACACCGCTGGCCGCCTCGCCATCGACGCCGAGATGATGGAGCAGGTGCGGCTCATCTCCGGGGCCGTGGCGCCGAACTACACGTTCCTCGTCCTCGACGCGATGACCGGCCAGGACGCCGTCGGCGTGGCCGAGGCGTTCAACGACACGTTGGCCATCGACGGCGTCATCCTCTCGAAGCTCGACGGCGACGCACGCGGTGGCGCCGCCCTGAGCGTCAAGGAGGTCATCGGCAAGCCGATCGCCTTCGCCTCCACGGGGGAGAAGCTCGACGCCTTCGAGCAGTTCCACCCCGATCGCATGGCTGGTCGGATCCTCGGCATGGGCGACGTGCTGACCCTCATCGAGCAGGCCGAGCAGGCCTTCGAGAAGGACCAGGCCGAAGAAGCCGCGAGCAAGCTGATGGAGGGCGCGTTCACGCTCGACGACTTCCTCGAGCAGATGCAGCAGCTGAAGAAGATGGGCCCGCTCGGCGGTCTGCTCGGGATGATGCCCGGCATGCCCAAGGAGCTGAAGGGTGCCGAGATCGGCGACGACGAGCTGAAGCCGGTCGAGGCGATCATCCGCTCGATGACGCCGATCGAGCGGGCCCAGCCCCAGCTGATCAACGGATCTCGGCGCACGCGCATCGCCAACGGATCGGGCACGTCGCCGTCGGACGTGAACCGTCTTGTCAAGCAGTTCTCGGAGATGCAGAAGATGATGAAGCGCTTCGGGATGAGCGGCACGAAGCCGGGCAAGAAGGGGAAGCGGCGGGGCGGCGGATTCCCGGGGATGCCACCGGGCGGCGGGTTCCCCGACCTCGCCGAGTTGATCCAGACACCCCCTCAGTAATCGCTCCCACATGCGCACCGTTGTGCTCGGAGACCACCATCCGGAGCTGACGGAGTGGATCGCGTCGCCGCCGCCCATGGGTCGAGATCGCCTCGACGAGGTGTGGGACGGGGAGTACCACGTGGCGGCGGCACCGAACTTCTTCCATAGCATCGCCGCCGGGCAGCTCGCGCTCGTGCTCGGTCGGCTGGCCCCGTCGCGTGGACTCGTTCTTGGGACGGAGTTCAACCTCGGATCCGGCGAACACAACTTCCGCGTCCCCGACCTCGGGCTCCACCGGGTCGTTCTGGACGAGGCCTGGGTGTCGACCGCCGCCAAGGGTGATGGTCAGTCCCGGACCTGACTGAGCGGCGTCGTCCGGGACGTGGCCCGCTAACCTTTCCCGGTTCGTTCCGCACGGTGAGTCCGTGCACCTGCAGACCCAGAGGATCCCCATGGCAGTGAAGCTGCGTCTCACCCGCGTCGGCAAGACCAAGCAGCCGCAGTACCGCATCGTGGCGGCCGACTCCCGCTCGCCGCGCGATGGCCGGTTCATCGAGATCGTCGGGCACTACAACCCGCGGACCGACCCATCGACGCTGAGCATCGACCGGGAGAAGGCGGAGAAGTGGCTGCGCCAGGGGGCCCAGCCGACGGACCGGGTGCGCAAGCTGCTGGAGATCGCCGCCACCACGGCGAACCATTCGACGGCGAGCACCGAGTCGACGGCGAGCACGGGCTCGTGAGCGAGCGTCCGACGATCCGCGTGAGCACGCCACAGCGAGCGAACAAGGTGGCAGTGTGAGCGAGCGTCCAACGAACCGCGTGAGCATGATCAAGCGAGCGAACAAGGTGTCAACGTGAGTGACGCGGACCGCATCGACGACGACGAGCCCCGCAAGGAACCTCCTGCACCCACGGCCGTTGCCGTCCTGACCCACATCGTCACCTCGATCGTCGACGACCCGACCGCCGTACAGGTCGCCACCTCGGAGAGCCGGGGACGTGTCCGCCTCGACGTGCGTGTCGGTCCGGGCGACCTCGGGCGCGTGATCGGGCGTCGCGGCCGCACCGCCCAGAGCATCCGCGCCGTGGTCCGCGCCGCGGCGACTCGCGACGAGACCGACGTCGACATCGAGTTCCTCGACGATTGAGCGGGCGCCGCGAGAGCACGCCGCCCGACGGCCTGCTCGAGATCGGGTACCTGCGCCGGGCGCACGGGCTCCATGGCCAGCTCAACGTCCAGCTCGGCACCGATCGCACCGAACGGCTGGCCCGGGGCACCCGGTGGTTCGCCCGAGGCGGTTGGCTGACCGTCGCTGCGGCCACGCCGCATCAAGATCGCTGGCTCGTCACGTTCGAGGAGATCCGTGACCGTGCCACGGCGCAGCGTTACACGAACACGCCCGTCTTCGCCGAGGCGCTCGACGACCCGGACGAGCTCTGGGTCCACGAGCTGATCGGCACGCCGGTCGTCGAGGTCGACGGCACGTCGCGCGGCACCTGCGTCGCCGTCGTCGCCAACCCGGCCGCCGATCTGCTCGAGCTCGATTCCGGCGCGCTCGTCCCGGTGGTGTTCGTGGTCGAGCGCTCACCGGAACGCATCGTGATCGATCCGCCCCAAGGGCTGTTCGAGATCGAGTCCTGAATGCGCATCGACGTCTTCACCATCTTCCCGGCGGCAGTCGACGACTTCTGTCGCGCCAGCCTGCTCGGCAAGGCGCGCACCGCCGGGCTGCTCGACCTGCGCACCCATGATCTGCGGGCGCACACGTCGGACGTGCACCGCACGATCGACGACAACCCGTTCGGCGGCGGAGCCGGCATGCTGATGCGACCGGAGCCGGTGTTCGCCGCTGTCGAGGCCGTCGACCCGCCGCGTCCGCTCTATCTCCTCGGGCCGGCGGGACGACGATTCGATCAGCAGATCGCCGACGAGCTGGCCACGACCGACGGGTTCAGCTTGCTGTGCGGGCGGTACGAGGGCGTCGACCACCGCGTCCGCGGGCACCTCGTGGACGACGAGCTGAGCGTCGGCGACGTCGTGCTGGCCGGCGGCGAGGTGGCCGCCTGCCTCATCGTCGAGGCGGTCACCCGCCTCGTCCCTGGCGTCATGGGCAACGACGTCAGTCCGATCACCGAGAGCTTCGGACGGCGGGGGTTGCTCGAGGAGCCGCAGTACACACGGCCGGCTGAGTTTCGCGGCTGGGAGGTGCCGGAGGTGCTGCGCAGCGGCGACCACGGGCGCATCGCCCGCTGGCGACGAGCCCAGGCATTGCACCGCACGATCGCCGTCCGCCCCGACCTGATCGCCGGCCGTGGTGGTCTGACGGAGGAGGAGGAGCGGCTGTTGGAAGAGTTCCCGGCGCTCCCGTATCCTTGATCGACCCCGAGCCAGGACGTTTGCCGCCATGAAAGCCACCGACCTCATCGACAACGAGTCGCTGCGCGACGACGTCCCCGACTTCGCGCCCGGCGACGAGGTCAAGGTGCACGTCCGAGTGGTCGAGGGGAACAAGGAGCGGGTGCAGATCTTCCAGGGCAACGTCATCGCCCGCCAGGGTGGTGGCCTGCAGGAGACCTACACCGTGCGCAAGCTGAGCTACGGCGTCGGGGTGGAGCGGACGTTCCCGCTGCACACGCCGACCGTGACGAAGATCGAGGTGGTCAAGCGCGGCGACGTCCGCCGGGCCAAGCTGTACTACCTCCGCGGCCGCACCGGCAAGGCGGCCAAGATCCGCGAGAAGCGCGACTTCACCTAGACCGCACGCCACGGTTGCCGCTCGGGTCTGTGTGAGGACAAACGTCAGGCGGCCGACGTCTTCGCTCGCGCAGAAAGGTGGTTGGCCGTTTCGAGCGCTCGTGCGCTCCATCATCCGCTCGATGGAGGAGACGCGCCATGGCCACTACGAACCTGGTGCGCGGTCGGTGGGGTGAGGACCTCGCCGCGGCGTGGTACGTGCAGCACGGCTACGGCGTGCTGGCCCGCAACTGGCGGTGTCGGATCGGCGAGGTCGACCTGATCGTCAGGCGCGGCCGGCTCATCGTGATCTGCGAGGTCAAGGCCCGGCGCACCGACGCCTTCGGACCGGCCGCCGCCGCCGTCGGGCTGGTCAAGCAGCAACGGCTGCGCCGCCTCGCCGCCGAGTGGCTGCACTCCTCCGGGATCAGCGGCGTCGACGTCCGCTTCGACGTCGTCGCCATCACCGGCACGACCATCGATGTGATCCAGCAAGCCTTCTGATGTCCCGGAAGGTTGAAGCGCCGTGAATCCGGCATCACAAATAGCTATCTGGGCGCGGAGGTTCTCGAAATGGGACTCTCCGCGCCCAGAAGGTCGTTTGAGACGCTCCGCGCCCAGATCGGTCGGATCGCGTCGGGCAACGACAGCACACCCCACTTCAAGAGCAACGCAGCCGTGGAGATCGTCAACCTCGGCCTCGTGGCTCACGAGATGGCTGCGAGCCGAACCCGACTCGAGTGGTGGCATCATCCTCCTCATGCCTGTCACTACCGGCTTCAACCACGTCGCCACCATCACCGCCGATCTCGATCGGCTGAAGCAGTTCTACGCCGACGCCTTCGGTGGCGAGGTGACCTTCGAGATGGAGGCCGAGGGCGACCACCCGCGGATGGCGATCGTCTCGCTGGGCGGTGGTGCCGCCCTGAACGCCTTCGAGGTCCCCGCCGACTCGATCCTCGGTGACCGTCGCACGATGGGCGGCCGCGGTCCGATCGACCACTTCGCCCTGGCCGTCGACTCGCTGGCCACGCTCGAGGGGCTCCGCCAGCGGCTGGTCGACGCCGGCGCCGAGATCGGCGAGATCCAGCGCCTCGGCAGCGAGTGGTCGCTGTTCTTCCGCGATCCCGACGGCATGGAGCTCGAGGTCTGCTGCATCCGCCAGCTTGACCGGATTCGGCGAGGGCCGTCGCGTACCCTTGCTGCCGTGCCGACCCGTCGCCGCGACGTTCGCCGTGCTCACGGTGCTGCTGGTGGCCGGCACCACGGGCATGGCCGGCGCCCAGGAGCCCGCCGCGACCGACCCGCCATCCGCCGGCGGCGACGACGGGCCGCAGCTGGCCGGTGCCGGTGCCAGAGGGCTGCACCGTCCCTGCGCTGCCCGACGTCGTGTTCGCCGGCACGGTCGTCGACGCCGACTTCCAGACCGCCCGCTACCGCATCGACCAAGTGCGGGCCGGCGACATCGAGCCGTTCGCTTACGGCGGCCTCGTCGACGTCCGCTACGGCACCGACACGAAGTTCCTGGAGGGTGGCACCCAGTACGTGATCGGAGGCAGCGTCGATCCGAGCACCGGCGTGCTCTCGTCGAGAGTACGCAGGATCGAGCCGCTGTTCGCCGGCGACGACGTGATCGGCGTCTCAGAGAGCGACGTGACCTGCCCGCAGCTCGAGGACCCGGTCCGCACGCTGAACACCGACGGCACGTCCGTCGACGCCAGCGTGCTCGGGCCGTTCACGGAGGCCAAGGGCGATCTCCTCCGGGCGATCCTGCTGCCGCTCGGCGTCGCCCTCGCCATCGTGTTCGGGCTCGTCACACTGCGCTGGATCATCACGGGCGTGGGCAAGGGCGTCGGCTCGGTCGCCCACACGGCGAGCCAGACGCGCGAGGTGCGTTCGGCGACCCGCAACCGCCCGCCCTGAGCATCAGACCGCCGACGCGGCCGGCCGGCGAGCGAACCGATCGACCTCGGCCAGCGCCTCGCCCCAGCCTTCCACTGGCAGCTGCTCGGCCGGACCGTCGAGCCGACAGCGCACCACCACGCCTCCCACGAGTGGCTCGTCCAACAGTTGGCCGAGTGCCACGCCGTACGCCGCCAGCTGCTGGCGGTAGCGGGCCAACCTCGTGGCACGGTCGACGCCCTGCCACTGATCGGTCTTGTAGTCGACGATCACGAGACCCTCCGTCGTGCGCACGAGCAGGTCGACGTAGCCCTCCAGCACCGTCGAGCCGAGCTCGACCACGACGAACAGCTCGCGCCAGTGCGGCGCCCCGTCGGCGGCGAGGCGGACGATCGGGGCACCGAGCGCCGACCGGCTCAAGGCCGCGACGCGAGCCTCGAAGCCGAAGATCCCCTCGGCTGCGCACTGCGCCGCGGCGAGGCCGTCGATGTCGGCGCCGTCCACGAGGTCGGCGTCCTGGAGCACGGCGTGCACCGCTCGCCCGATCGCCGTTCCGTACCGGCCTCGCTGCCACGGCGGGAGGTCGAGGTCGACGCCGTCCTTGGCCAGCCCGGGATCGGCGGCCGCGGCGATGCCATCGGGTGTCGAGCCGGGCGATGAGGCGACAGGTGCCAGCGGTGTGGCGTGGGCGATGCGGGTCGCCGACGTGGCGGAACGAACGGAGGCCGCGGCGAGGGCCCGCGAGCGCTCGGCACCCCAGGTGTCGGGGTCGGCCCACGGCAGCACGAGCGGCTCTCCAGCGGGCCGGGCGACCGGCTGGCCGGGCACGTCGGCGGCGACGGCGCCGTGACCGGCTGCGTCGGCCTCTGCCAGCACGGTGGCGCTGGTCGCCTTGGCCGTGCCCTGGCTGACCGGCTCGGGCTTGCGGTGCAGGGAGACGACCAGGTGGTCGATGGCCCGCGTGCAGGCGACGTACAGCAGGCGGCGCCGCTCGGCGTCGCCCATCTGCTCGTCGAGCGGCTTGAAGTCCTCGAACACGTCGTTGTCGCGCTCGGCGAGCGTCCACGTGTCGCCCGGCGGCCAGACCACCGACATCGACCGTGTCCCCTGCATCCGCGTCGTCAGCCCGGACAGCGACGGTGATCGGGAACTCCAGCCCCTTCGCCGCGTGCACGGTCATGACTCGTACGGCGTCGTGGTCGTGCTCGGGGAGGATGGTGTCGCTGGCCCGTCCCTCCGCCGCCTGGTAGGCGGCCCACCGCAGGTAGCGCCGCAGCCCCCGCCCCCCGGCGTCGGTCCACGAGCGGGCCTGGTCGACGACGTAGCGCAGGCGACGCCACACGTCACGGGCGTCGGGCCCGGCCAACGCCGTCTCCAGGACGCGCCGCCGCTCGATGAGCCGCTCGAGCAGCTCGGCCGGACCGGCGCCGCCGACGGCGCTGGGCCACCGAGCGGAGGTCGGCCAGGCCGGTCGCCACGGGATGGTCGTCGAGACCCGCCGGCGCATCGGCGAAGAGGTTCCAGCGACCACCGGCGACCCTCCAGTCGTACAGCTCGACGTCGCTGCACCCGTACAAGGCCGAGCGCAGGGTGGCCAGCAACGCCAGCTCGTCGGTCGGGTCGGCCGCCGCCCTGAGCGCCAGCATCAGATCGCGCACCTCAGGCGCCACGTAGACGACGGACGAGTTCTCCGCCCGGTACGCCACGTCGAGGCGGGCCAATGCCGTCTCCAGCATCGGCAGGGACGTGCGGGCGGGCAGGAGGATGGCGATGTCACCAGCTCGGCAGGCCCGCAGGCCGCCGTGCCCGTCGCCGACCAACCAGCCATCGCGCAGCGCGGCAGCCACCGCCGCGGCGACGGAGTCGGCCTCCCGCTGGCGCAGCTCCTGGGCCCGCAGCTCGTCGTCGGCGTGGGGGACGACGCCGAGCACGGTGACGCTGCCGTGATCGGTCGGGCCGGGGCGACAGACGTCCAACGCGACGTACGCCGGTTGCACGCCGTCGGCCGGCTCGATGACCCTCGAGAACACGCCGTTGACCCAGTCGATCACGGCCCGGGAGGAGCGGAAGTTGGCGGTCAGGAACTCTCCCGGCGCGCCGAGACGCCGCTGGGCGCCCAGGTACATGGCGATGTCGGCCCGCCGGAAGCGGTAGATCGACTGCTTCGGGTCGCCGACGACGAACAACCGGCCGGGAAGCGGCACCAGCGAGCTGGCGTCGGCGCCCTGCTCGGCCGGCGCGGCGGTCAGCCGGATGGCGATCTCCAGCTGGATCGGGTCGGTGTCCTGGAACTCGTCGAGCAGGACGCGGCGGTACCGCTCGTGCAACGTCCGGCGCGTGCCGGGTGCGGTCGCCAGCAGGCGACGGGCGAGGACCAGCAGGTCGTGGAACTCGAGCGTCCCGGCTGCGGCGCGAGCCCGCGCCCCGTCCAGCACGAAGCGGGCGGCGATCGCCCCGATGACCGCCTGGCGGTACCGACGCCAGCGCACCAGGTGGTCGTCGACGAGGCGGGCCAGCGCACCCTCCTCGGCGCGCAGCGCATCGAGGGCGTCGGTGCCGAGCTGCTTCCACTTGTCGCGGCTCCCGCATCGCGACGGGCTCCTGCCGATCGCCGCTTTGACGACCTCCAGCCCGCCGACGAGGTCCCCGATGTCCCGGCCGCGGGCCAGCCGGGCAGCGGCGTCCGCCAGCCGGCCGAGCAGTGCCTCCTGCTGTGTCGCCCGGCGGCACCGGCGTGGACACCAGGCGGTGGGCCCGTTCGAGCGACGGCATCGACGTCGGCGGCCGGCCGAGGCGGTGGGTGCGGGTCGACGCGCACCTCCACGAGGTCCCAGTTGGCCTGGAAGTCCTCGACGACCCGGCGCAGCCCCTTGGTGCCGCCGAAGGTCCCCCAGGAGCACAGCTGCACCAGCTCGGCGGCGCGCAGCTCCGGCGCGACCACGCCGTCGGCGTCCTCGAGCAGCTCGTCGAGGAGGTCCTCCCACCGCTCGTCGAGCGCCAGCTGGCTCTCCAGCTCGTCGAGCACGGTGAACCCCGGGGCAGCCCGGCCTCGACGGGGAACTCGAACAAGATGCGGCGGGCGAAGGCGTGCAGCGTGCCGATCGGAGCGTGGTCGAGCGCATCGATGGCTGCCTGGTCGGCCGGCCTCGCACGCTCGGCGAGCTCGGCCCGGACGCGGTGGCGCAGCTCGGCGGCCGCCTTCTCGCTGAACGTGATGGCGGCGATCGACTCGATCGGGTGGCCTTCGTCGACGAGCGTCAGGATGCGGTCGACGAGCGCCGACGTCTTGCCGGTCCCGGCGCCGGCCTCGACGAGGAGGGTGTCCGACGTGTCCTCACGGATCCGCCGGCGGGCGTCCTCGTCCGGTGGCCCGGCGTCGCCGCCGTCGAAGACGAGCTCCAGCTGGCCGTGATGATGATTCTCGAAGACTCGCTCACTCATGGCGACTCCTCGGGGTCGGCGAACCAGCGCGCGAGCCGGGGGTCGTGGCGCTTGCGCTCCCACTCCGGCCAGCGCACCGCGGTGCCGAGGGCGTCGGGCTCGCAGTACTCGCAGGCGACGAACCGGCGCCAGGCCGGGGGCTCAGGCCGGGCAGGGAAGAACCCGGCCTCGATGCCGTCGACCACGAGGGCGAGGTCCTCGGCGACCTGCTTGCGGATGGCGTCGTCGAACGTGAACCCGATGCGCTGGAAGTTGGCCTTGTCGAAGAAGGCGTACTCGGCCCGCACCACGGCGTTCGGCCGGCCCAGCAGCGACGCCGCGGCGGCGGCGTACACGGGCAGCTGGAACCTCGTGGCCCCCATCGTCGGCGTCGCCGCGGACAGCTGGGCGAACGGGTCGGCGCGGCCGGTCTTGTGGTCGGTGACGACGAGGCTCCCGTCAGGCAGCTCGTCGACGCGATCGATCTGGCCGATGAAGCGCAGGCGACGACCGTCTGGCAGGTCCAGCTCGACGGGCGCGTCCTCGCCGAAGCGCTGCTCGGACGACCGGATCGCCCGGCCCTGCCACTGCGCCGCGTCGGCGACGATCCAGCGATCGAGCTCGGCCAGCAGCGCCGCCCGCTCGTTGAACCACGACGCCGGGCGGCCGGTGCGGCCGGCGGCCTCCAGCTCGTCGGCGACCAGCGCACCGACCTCCTGCAGCGCCTGCCGATGCACGTCCGTCCAGCCGACTGGCGCCGGGTCGGGCAGCTGGCCGGACAAGACGGCCTGTTGCAACCGGTCGATCGCCGCGTGCAGCGCCGAGCCCCGATCGAGTGGCGTGACGGCCTCGATGTCCTCCGGCTCGTCGAGCGGACGAACCCCCAGGACGTAGCGCACGAAGTAGGCGTGGGGACAACGCGGCCACTGCTCGATCTGGCTGGGCGAGATCGGGCCCGTGATCGCCGGGATCGGGCGCGACGACAGATCGCCGTCGTACTCGGTGAGCGCCGCGCTGGCGCGGGCGTCGCGGAGGCGCAGCGCCCGGCCGAGCGCGGCGTCCGTGGCGGCAAGTGGATGGGCCCGCACGTCGGCTCCGGCGCGCACGTGGGTCCACAGCCCGCGGACGCGATGTTCGGTGGGCGAGACCGGGAACTCCGTCGAGGCCAGCCCGTGGGCATGCGAGTCGACCACCGTGGACGAGCGCACGACGCCGCGGTTGGCCAGCGTCTCCAACCAGCGCGACGGATGGTGCGTCGCGGCTGCCCGCAGATCGCCGCGAGGCACCGTGACGAGCGCGTGCGGGGTGGCGCCGACGGCGGCCAGGAAGTGGCGGTGGGCGACCTCCGCCCGCTCCGCCGAGCTGGCCAAGCCGGCGGCGGCCCGGTCGGCGTCGCCGAGCAGCGGGTCGACCTCGGGGGGTGGGGGCAGGAGGCCGTCGGCACCGCCGACGACCACGACCAGGTCGATGTCGAGACCGCCGGCGCCGGCCAGCGCACCGACGTGCACGCCGTCGCCGACCTTGCCGTGGCGGGCCGGTGCGACCTCCAGCTCGGCGACGAACGTGGCCCGGAACTCGGCCCGTGATGACCGGCTGCCCGATGGAGTCGAGGTGGGCAAGGCGGTCGAGCACCTGCTGGGTCAGCTCCCAGGCCGCCCGCTCGGCGCCCTCCAAGCGGTCGAGACCGCGCCGACCGAACCACCGGTCGAGCCGCTCGTGCGACCACGCCACCCAGTCCGACCACGACCGTTCGGCGGCCGGGTCACCGAGCGCCGACCGCAGCTCGGCGACGAACGCCTGCAGGGCCTCCGCAGCATGGCCGTCGGCGGCGCTGCGTGTGTGGGCCTCGGCGATGGCGGCCGGGAGGTGGCTGTCCCAGTCGCCCTCGCGGACGATCCCCGCCCGCCGCCCGATGCGCTCCCACCGCGCCGTCGGGACGGGGCGACCTTCGGGGTCCCGGGCGGGGACGTCGCCGAGCAGGGTCATCAGGGCGGTGCGCCGGAGGCCGCGCCGGTCGAGCTCGAGCAGGTCGGCCAGCAGCCGTGGCACCATCCGCTCGTCGGCGCCCGTGCCGGGGCGCCCGTTCCACGGCACGCCCGCCGCTGTCAGCTGGTGCTCGACCATGCGGGCGTACGGCCGCGCCGTCGGCCACAGCACCGCCATGCGGTCGAACCGCGTTCCGCGGCGGGCTCCGTCGAGCACGGCGCGCACCGCCAGGCGCACCTCGTCATCGGCATCCGTCGTCGACACCACGTCGATCGAAACGGGGGAGCCGGCTGGCGGTGGCGCGGCTGGCGGGTGACCGGTGAGGTCGTCGACCAGCCGGACGACCGAATCGTCGGCGACCGCCTCGCCGGTCAGCCCGACGATGAGCTCGATGGTGCCGCCGGCGCCGATGGCCGCGACGAACTGGCGCTCCAACGGCCGCAACCGCTCCGGCAGGTAGGCGATGACGCGTGCCATGCGCTCCGGCAGCGCGGTCCTCGCCCGGGCCGCTGCGGCGGTGAGCAGGTCGCCCTCGTCGTACCAGGCGATGGCCAGGCGCCGGGCCACCTCTGCGACGACCCGCGCCGGCTCGCTGCCACGAGGCGTGCGGGCCAGCGCGGTGAGCGCCGTCGGCCCGGCGACGCGCAGCTCGCGGTAGAGGTCGCGCAGGGCGACGACCGTCGACGGGTGGCGGTGGACCGGGCCGTAGAGGCCCGGCGAGCGGGCCAGCACCTGCTTGACGGCGAGGTCGACGACCGGGGTGGACACCGGCTTGCGGTCGGCGGCCAGCAAGGACTCTGCGCCGAGCAGCTCGGCGGCGCGGAACAGGGTGAGGACGTCGATCGCCGCCGCGCCGCCGCGGCGCCCGAGGGCGCGGCGGGCCATCACGCCGGCGGTGTTCGTCGGGACGATGATCGTGACGGGTGTCAGCGGCTGGCCCTGCTTGGCCGACCGCACGCCCGCCGCCAGGGCGTCGAGCGCGGCGGCGCCCGGAGCGGTGGCGGTGACGTGGATCGGCACACCATCGAGCGTACGAACGGGGTGTCACGCCCGCCACGATCCGACGGCCTGCGTGGCCGGGGAACGCAGTGCATCGGTGAGCCGGGCAGGCGGCGATCCGCACGCTCCACTCACCGATCGTGGCGTCACTCCATAGCATCGGCGTCCGTGGCCCGCCTCGTGCTGCACCCGGACCGTTTCGCCGCCGGCGGCGACGCCATCGCTCGTGACGACCAGGGCCGCGTCGTCTTCGTGCGCGGCGCCGTCCCCGGCGAGACGATCGAGGCCGAGGTGGTGACGGAGAAGAAGGACTGGGCCAGGGCGGAGACCATCGCCATCGCCGTCCCATCGCCCGATCGTGTCGTGCCGCCGTGCCCGTCCCGCCGGGAGGGCTGCGGAGGATGCGGGTGGCAGCACCTCACCGTCGAGGCCCAGCGTGCGGCGCGCGTCGACATCGTGGCCGATGCCCTGCGGCGCACCGGTGGGGTTGCCGTGCCGCTGGTCGGTCACGGCGGCGGTGTCCCGGCCCGGGGCTATCGCACGACCGTGCGGGTCGCCGCCGGTCCCGATGGCCGCGCCGGCTTCCGCTCGGAGAGCTCCCACGACGTGATCCCTGCACCGGCGTGCCTGATCGCCCATCCCCGACTGGCGGCGCTCCTCCCGGACCTGCGGCTCGACCCCGGAGTCGAACCGACGCTGCGGGTTTCGGTGGCCACGGGGGAGCTGGCCGCTCGGTGGGACCGCGCCGCCGGCGAGGTTCACGGCCTGCCCGAGGGAACGCCGGTCGGCTCGGCGGTGATCCAGCACGAGGACGTCCACGGTCACCGACTGCGGGTGTCGATGGGATCGTTCTTCCAGTCCGGTCCGCAGGCTGCCGAGGTCCTCGTCGAGGCCATCCGCCACGCCGCGCCGGAGCTGGCCGCCGCTCGCCTCGTCGTCGACGCCTACGCCGGCATCGGGATGTTCGCGGTGTGCGCCACCCAGCCGTCGTGTCGCATCGTCGCCATCGAGACGTCGAGGGCGGCGGTCGAGGACGCCCGCCACAACCTGCGCCAGCGCAGCGCCGAGATCGTGCGCAGCGAGGTCGGTGCGTGGCACGCGCCGACCGACGTGCCGATCGACGTGGTGATCGCCGACCCGGCGCGCAGCGGGCTCGGCAAGCCGGGCGTCCACGCCCTGGCCCGGACACGGGCGCCCGTGTTCGTGCTGGTCAGCTGCGACCCCGCCTCCCTCGGCCGCGACGCCAAGCTGCTCACCGCCGCCGGCTACCGCCACGAGCGCTCCGAGGTCGTCGACACGTTCCCGCACACGACGCACATCGAGGCCGTCAGCCGCTTCGTCCGCCAACCGTTGAGGGCCGACGGATGATGGAGCCCGTCGTCTCCGCCGACGTGACCGCGGCGCTCGCCGCCGGCCGCCCGGTCGTCGCGCTGGAGTCGACCATCTTCTCGCACCTCGGGCTGCCGTCGCCGGCCAACGCCGAGGCGCTCGAACGATGTCTCGGCGCCATCGTCGCAGGAGGTGCCGTGCCCGCCCTCACGGCGGTGATCGACGGGCAGGCTCGCGTCGGGCTGGATCCCGGCGAGCACCGGCGGATCCTCGGACCCGCCCGCAAGACGGCCGAGCGCGATCTCGCCGTCGCCATCGCCCAGCGCTGGGACGTCGGGGCCACGACGGTGTCGGCGGCCGTCGCGCTGGCCGCCGCGGCTCATGTTGCCGTGTTCGCCACCGGCGGCATCGGCGGCGTCCACCGCGGCGCCGAGCTGACCGGCGACGTGTCCGCCGACCTCGACGCCATCGCCCACCACCCGGTGATCACGGTGTGCGCCGGCGCCAAGGCCTTCCTCGACCTGGGACGCACGCTGGAGCACCTGGAGACGGCGGGCGTCCCGGTGCTCGGATGGCGCCACGACTGGTTCCCGGCGTTCTACACGCGGTCCTCCGGGCTACCGGTGCCGCACCGCGTCGAGTCGGCGGCCGAGGTGGCCGCCGTGCTGGCCAACCGCAGCCGGCGCGACGGCGGCGTGCTCCTCACGGTGCCGATCCCGGAGACGGCCGAGCTGGATGCCGACGACATGGACGCCGTCGTCGAACGGGCACTGGGCGACGCCGCCGCCGGTGGCGCCACCGGACCCGCCGTGACGCCCGCCGTGCTGGCCCACATCGCCACGGCGACCGCCGGCCGCAGCGTCCCCGCCAACCTGGCCCTCGCCGAGCACAACGCCGCCGTCGCCGCCGAAGTCGCCGCCGCCATCGCCGCGGCGAACCGGTGACCAACCCGTCGCGCCGCGAACATCTGGGCGCGATCCTTCCCACCGGCCAACCTGGGGCGCTTCCTTCTCACCTGTCGGAAAGGATCGCGCCCAGAACGGCTCACGGATCGAGCGGCGGAGGCCACGGCAGCTCGCCACGCGGCAGCGGCGACGTCCCGATCACCTCGCCATCGCGCAGCACCGTCACCGGTCCGTCCTCGCTGATGACGATCACCGTGGCCGACGCGTCGTCGAAGCTGTAGCGCCGCCCCGACGTGTGCCGCATGCCGCGCAGCCCCTCCACCTCGGCCACGGACGTCGCGCTCGGCACGAGGCGGACCCCGAGCTGGCGCAGCACGCCGTCGCCGTCGATGACGGCGGCGCCGTCCGTCTGGGAGAGCGCGTGGCGGAGCGGTGTGAGGTCGCTGACCCGGCGGACGTCGAGCGCCGGCGGCTCGGGGAGCCGCAGCTCGAGCAGCGACGGCGGCTCGCAGCCGGGCCGGAACACGAGGATCGCGCCGATCCCCCTCGCCCCGAGGTCGTGGACGGCGAACTCGAGCAGCGTCTCCAGCACGTCCCGATCGGCGTCTTCGATGCGCTCGGCGACCGAATCGATCCACTGTGCGAGCGGGGGCTCGTGATGCCACGTCAGACCCACGAAGCGCAGCACGCCGAACGGCCCCACGACGCGCACGGTTCCGCTCGGGTGGCGCTGGACGACGGTCGCCCCCATCGACTCCGAGAGCACGACGAGGTCCCGCTCGGAGCCGGCCGGACGGTCGAACGCGGCCCACTCGTCCGCTCCGTCGGTCCAGCGGATCAGCCAGCTCGACAGCCCATCGGCGAACAGCCGGGCGCCGCTCAACGGCATGGACTCCACCGGTCGGCGGGTGACCGTCAGCTGCGTGCCCAGCTCCCACGTCTCCTGTGGCGTCGTCGGTTCGATGATCGCACCCACGCTGGGCACACGACGCTCGTGGATGTGCGGGCGCAGCGCGTAGTCCAGCTCGGTGAGCACGAGCGAACCCCAGTCGGACTCCGGATCGACCTCGAAGCCGACCTCCGCCAGCTCCTCGCGCAGGCGACGGATGCGTCCCGCGATCATGTGAGCACCCGCTCCACCTTGTCGAGAAAGGCCCGGCGCTGCTCGTCGGTCGCCGTGTCGATCCCGTAGAACGCCAGCCACCTCGTGCGGGTCAAGGGGTGGCACAGCGAGCGCAGCGTCCGTGTCATCACGCGCTTGCCGACCTCACCCTCCAGCGCATTCATCAACTTCGAGGAACCGTGCGCCGTGACGGCGACGATCCGCCGGATGTTGCGCAGGCGACCGCGCACTCGGTTCGACCCGGGCGGCAGCTCCCACGCCACGCCGTTGACCCAGACGCGTTCGATCCACCCCTTGAGCATGCCCGGTTGGGCACTCCACCACGTCGGGTAGACGAGCACGAGCTGCTCGCTCCACAGCAGATCCTCGACATAGCGGGACACCGCCGGATCGGCGCCCGGCTCCAGGTGACGGGCCCGTTCGGCGGCCGTGAACAGCGGGTCGAAGCCCTCCTCGTAGAGGTCGTTGATACGTACCTCGTCGCCCCGGCGCTGCAGTGCGACGACGACTCGGTCACGGGCGGCGGCCGTGAAGGACTGCGGATCCGGATGGCAGTACACGACGAGCGACCTCATCGCAGGCGCCCTCCGACGCGCGCCATCGAGCGCTCCACCCGGTCGAGGAAGGCGGCCCGCTCGGCGTCGCCCCGCGTGTCGATCGAGTACAGCCCGAGCCACGTGGTCGACGTGCGCCAGCCGCAGTTCAGGCGCAGCCCTCTCGTCAGCATGCGCCGCCCGCCGTCGTTGACCAGCTTGACGTACTTCCACGACGAGCCATACGTGCTGATGCCAACGATGCGGCGGATGTTCGTCAGCGACGGCCGCACCTTGCCGCGGGAGTCGAAACGGAACGCCACCCCGGGCACGAGCACACGTTCCAGCCACCCCTTGAGGATCGCAGGTGGGCCGCTCCACCACGTCGGGTAGACGAAGACCACGGTCTCGGCCCGCTGCAGCAGCTGAGCGTGGTGGGCCGTCATCGGATCGATCAGCGGCGCGTCGCCGTGGTAGGCGGCGCGCTCCGCTCGGGACATCGCCGGCGCGAACCCGAGGGCGTACAGGTCGAGCGCGGTGACGTGGTGACCGGCTCGTTCCAGCCCCCGGACCGCCGCTGCGGCGACGGCGTGGTTGTAGCTGCCCTCGTGCGGGTGGGCCGTGACCATCAGGATCTCCATGACGCCCCGCAACGTAGGCGCTCGCTCGCTCATGCGATCAGGCCAGGCGACCAACCAGCCCCTCCCTGACCGCCGGCCAGTCGTCGTCGGTGATGGCGAACAGCGCCGAGTCGCGGGCCCGCCCAGCCTCCCCGGCCACCAGCGAGGGGCGGTGGTGGCGCAGCACGCCCTCGAACCTGGCGCCGATGCGCTCGATGGCGGTGCGACTGCGGGCGTTGCGCACGTCGGTGCACAGCGCCACGCGGCTCACCTCCCAGGTCTCGAAGGCATGGGTCAGCAGCAGCAGCTTGGCCTCGGTGTTGATCGGTGTGCGCTGGGCGTCGGCGGCCAGCCACGTCCCGCCGATCTCCACCTCGTCGGGCATCTCACGACCGCGCCACCAGCGCAGCTCCATGAACCGCGTGCAGCCGACGACCCGCCCGTCGTCGGCGCGCCGCTGGGCGAAGGGCACGACCGTCCCGGCGTCACGGGCCGCCAGCAGGCGGGACACGTAGTCGGCCATCGGCTCCGACGAGTCCGGCACGTCCGCGTAGTCGTACGACGATCGCTCGACGGCAGCCGCCTCGGCCAGCTCGTCCACGTGCGCCGGGTCGAGCGGCACCAGCTCGACGTGGCGACCGAGCAGGCTGAACCGCTCCAGCGCCACTACTCGACGACGGCGATCTCGGCGCCGAGGCTGGCGCCGTCGGCCAGCAGGAGGCGGTCGCCACTCCAGAACTTCCCGGGGTCGTACCAGTTCGACGGCCGCTTGGGGTCGAGCAGGCCCATCCGGCGGAACGTGATGGCCAGCAGCTGCGCGCAGTACACGGCCTGCCCGGTGGCTTCGTGCCGTACGCGGCCGGCCAGCCAACGACCGGCCAACCCGCGCGTCGTCGGGAACGGCCGACCGTCGTAGGTGGCGATGACGCGCAGCAGCTCGTCCTCCATCGGGCGGGTGACCTTGCCGGTGAACTGGCGCACGTAGGCCACCTGGCCGTACTTGCCGGTCCACACCCGATACGCCTCGTCGAGCCGGTTGAGCTGAGCGCCACGGTGGTGGTCACCGGTCCACACGTCCTCCAGCGTCTGGCCGAGCTCCGTGTGCCAGAGCAGCGGCGGCAGGTCGTCGAGCGCCACGACCATCGCCACGTGGTTGACCGGCGCGTTCGTCGCGACGCGTACCGCCCGGTCCGCCAACCGGTGGCCGCGGAACAGCCAGACGTCCCCCGTGACGGCCGAGTCGATCGCCTCGTCGACGGGGATGGTGCCGGTCCGGGCGCTCATGTCAGCACCTCAGCGTGGCCTGTAACGCCGAACAGGAGCGCATCACGAACTCGCCATGAGCGACGAGACCGTGCTGATGATCCACTCCTTGGACTCGGTCGAAGACTCCATCGCTCATGTCAGCACCTCCACCGTGGGCCGTAACGCCGAGTAGGTGCGCACCGAGTACTCGGCCATGAGCGAAAGACCGTGCTGATGATTCGCTCGGTCGAAGACTCCCTCGCTCATGTGGCCGTACTGTAGGCACGTGCGCCTCTGGAAGATCTTGGGTCTCGCCACGCTCGCCGGCGTCGTCGCGCTCGGCGTCGCCGCCCAGCGCCGGCGGCGCACCTACCAGTCGTACGACACCGCCGACCTGCGCGCCCGCCTGCACGAGCGGTTGGCGCAGGCGGGCTGACGGCCGGCTACGCGACCGTCGAGGCACGGCGGAGGGGCTCGACGATCATCAGGCCGACGAGGGCGACAACCACGAGCGCGCTCCCCAGCACCGCGGCGGCGGCAGAGGCGAGGAGCCCGAGGATGAGGATCACCGTCGCGCCGCCGAGCTTCGAGCCGATCGACACGGCGTTGACCTCGTGGTGCGTCAACACCATCAGCAGCACCAGTCCGACCAGGAAGCCGGCCACCGGGATGGCCGCGGCCAACGCCCCGACCCGGTTGTCGGCGGCGCCACTGGTCGCTTCGGCGGCGACATACAAGCCGGCGCCGAGCGCGGCGAGTGAGGCGAACACGATGACGTGCGTGTAGCCCCAGCGCATGGACTGCTGCGCCGAAGGTCGGAGGTGACCCGGGTGGTCGAAGTACAGCCACCACGCCCCGAACGCCAGCAGCACGCCCCCGGCGGCGACGGCGATCAGCCCAGCCGTGATGCCGTCCGTCGCCACCTGCCGGATCCCGATGCTCGCCGACAGGATCGACTCGCCGAGCACGATGATCGTGAACAGCCCGTAGCGCTCCTCGATGTGCGCGGCGTGGAACAGCCGGTAGTTGTCTCCGCCACGATTGGCCCGCTCGGCCCACACCGGGACGGCCAGCTCACCGATGGCCAGCAGGGCGAAGAGCGGGGCGGTCAACGACGGTGGCGTCACCAGGATGAACAGCCACAGCAGCTGCACGACGGCGATGCCACCGGCATACCGCAGCGAGCGCTGCCGCAACTCGGGGAAGCGGCGGGCGACGCGCAGCCACTGGGTGATCAGCCCGGCGCGCATCACGAGGTAGCCGATGACCGCGACGGTGAATGTGTGCTCCTCCACGGCCTCGGTGACGCCCGCCGCGTAGATCAGCACGCCGACGATCTGGAGGAGCGTCAGCAGGCGGTACGGGACGTCGTTGGCATCGTGGGCGGAGGCGAACCACGTGAAGTTCATCCACGCCCACCAGACTCCGAAGAAGGCCATCAAGAAGCCGATCACGCCGTCGGCGACATGACCCTCGACCAGCTCGTGATGCAGCGCCGAAGAGGCCTGGGCTACGGCGACGACGAAGCAGAGGTCGAAGAACAGCTCCAGCGGCGTCGATGCGCGGTGCTCCTCGTCGGGGTCCCGTACGACGGGGCCGACGCTGATCGGCGACGGATGTGCTGGCACGCGAGGCGAGTGTAGGAACGGCGTGGTGGAGCGGTCACGTGACACGCTCACCACGTGGCACGCCTGTTCGTCGCCGTGTGGCCGTCGCCTGACGCCCTCTGTGCCGCTCGAGGCGCTCCCAAGGCGGGAGCAACCGGGCGTGCGCTGGGTGCCGCCGCACCAGTGGCACGTCACGCTGCGATTCCTCGGCGAATCCGACGCCGACGAGGTGCGGTCAGCACTTGCCGGCGCCGTGCTGCCGGCGACGGTCGCCAGGCTCGGCGGAATCGTCCGCCGGCTCGGCAAGGAGGCCATCGTCGTGCCCGTCGACGGGCTGGAGCAGGTGGCTGCTGTGGTCCGTGAAGCGACGGCACGCGTCGGCCCGCCGCCGGATGCCCGGCCGTTCAGCGGCCACCTCACGTTCGGTCGTCTCCGGCGCGGTGCGCACCTGCGAGCTGCTCGGCGCGCCGATCGCCGCCGCCTTCCCCGTGACCGAGGTGACGCTCGTGCAGAGCACGCTCGGTCGCCGTGGTTCCGTCTACGACATCGTCGACCGCTTGCCGACCGCTGCCCGCGGCGCCGACTGAGCGTCTTCGAGGTCGTCTGCGAGACTCGGCGCGTCGTGGGACCCCTCCTCCGCATCGATGGGCTGACCAAGCGCTACCCGCAGGTCACCGCGCTCGACGACTTGACCGTGGTCGTGCCGCGGGGACGGGTCGGCCTCGTCGGCGCCAACGGAGCCGGGAAGACGACGCTGTTCCGGCTGCTGCTCGGGCTGGCCCACCCGACCAAGGGTCGCATCGAGGTCATCGGGATGGACGTCGCCGCCGATCCGATCAGCGTGCGGGCCCGGCTCGGGTTCATGCCCGAGCACGACTGCCTGCCCCTCGACCAGTCGGCCGCCGACGTCGTGTCGACGTTCGGCGAGCTGAGCGGCCTCCCCGCGTGGGCGGCTCGCCAGCGGGCCTCCGACATCCTCGACCTCGTCGGGCTCGACGAGGCCCGGTTCCGGCCGATCGGCGGCTTCTCGACCGGCATGCGGCAGCGCACGAAGCTGGCCCAGGCCCTCGTCGGCGACCCCGAGCTGGTGCTCCTCGATGAGCCGACCGCAGGTCTCGACCCCCTCGGGCGCGAGGAGATGCTGGCGCTGGTGGCCCGGCTCGGTTCGTTCGGCATCTCGGTGCTGATGGCCACCCACCTGCTCGACGATGTCCAACAGGTCTGCGACCACGTCGTGATGATCGACGCCGGACGTCTCGTCGTGGCCGGTGCCACCGACTCGCTGCTCGAGCGCACGGGCCTCGTCACGGTCGACGTCGGGGCGCACGGCGAGGAGCTCCTCACCGGGCTGAGCGCCGCCGCCATGTCTGCTTCGGCGGTCGACGGCGTGGTCGAGGTCATGATCGAGGGCGACGACGACCTCGACCGCGTGCGCGACGTGGTCGCCGCTCTCGGCCTGCCGCTGTACCGCCTGTCGACGCGGCTGACCTCGCTCGACGAGGTCTTCCTCGACCGCATCCGGAGCTCCGGCGGATGAGCGTCATCGGAGCCGGGGACGGCCTCGGTGCGGTCTACGACCGCGGGTACCGACCGTACGAGGGCGTCCGTGGCCGGCGCGGTGCGGCGACCTACGCGCTGTACAAGGCGTCGATGCGCCGGGCGCTCGGGATCCGGCGCTCGTGGCGGCAGAAGGTGGCGCCGTTCGTGCTGCTCGGCATCGTGACGATCCCGGCGATCGTCAACGTCGGGGTGGGCTACGTGACGCGGGACCGCCTCATCGACCGCATCGAGATCGTCACCTACCGCGAGTACGTCGGCGTCTCCGCGGCGCTGCTGCTGTTCGTGGCCATCGTCGCCCCGGACGTGATGTGCCCCGATCGCCGCCAGCGTGTGCTGCCCCTGATGTTCGCTCGTCCGCTGACCGGCGTCGACTACGCGGTGGCCAAGTTCGGCGCCATCGCCACGATCCTCTTCGCCTTCTCCTTTCTGCCCCAGGTCGTCCTGTACGTCGGCAACATGCTGGTCAGCGACAGCGCCCTCGACTACCTCACGAGCCACCTCGACGTGCTGTGGCAGGTGCCGGTGGCGATCGTCCTGCTGGCCGCCTACTACGCGGTGATCGGCGTCTCGATCTCCTCGCTGACCGACCGCCGCGTCGTCGCCGGCGCCGCCGTGATCGGCCTCTTCCTCGTCACCTCGATCACCGCCGCCGTGCTCGTCGGCGGCGACTTCGAACGCGACGGCGGCTCGATGGGCGCCGTGATCAACGTGTTGGCGCTCCCGTTGTACCTGCGCGACGTCGTGTTCCTCGGTCACGTCGACCCCGACTCGCCGCTCGGTGGCGTGGAGCACGGCGGCTGGGTGGCGCTGGCGGTGTACGTCGCCGTGCTCGTCACGTTCGCCACGATCCTGCTGCGCCGCTATCGCTGGGTGGAGCGGTGATGACCGCGCTGCAGCCGCCCAGGGCCGGCGAGTCAGCCGATCCAGCGTTCGTCCCCGACGCCAGCGTCGAGGTCGGCAACGTGTCCGTGTGGTTCGGACAGAAGGTCGCGCTGTCGGAGCTGAGCTGCTCCTTCGGACGCGGCGTCACGGGCCTGCTGGGACCGAACGGGGCCGGCAAGACGACCCTCATGCGGGCGATGACCGGCCTGGTCCCCGTCAACCAGGGGACGATCCGGATCGAGGGGCGCGACCCTCGCCGAGACCGTCGTGTCCACGGCCGCATGGCGCTGGTCCCCGAGGACGAGGCCGTGCCCCCAATGCTCACCGCCCGCCAGTTCGTCCGCTACATCGCCGACCTCCACAGCATCGAGGATCGAGCGGCGCCGGACGCCGCGTTGGCCACCGTCGGGCTGGGTGACGTGGCGGATCGGCGGGTCGACGGCTTCAGCAAGGGCATGCGGCAGCGCACGAAGATCGCCGCCGCGCTCGTCGTCGATCCGCAGGTGCTCGTGCTCGACGAGCCGCTGAACGGCGCCGACCCGGTGCAACGGGTCCACTTGATCGACCTCTTCAAGGCGCTCGGTCGGGAAGGGCGCACGGTCATCGTCAGCTCGCACATCCTCGGCGAGGTCGAGCGCCTGGCCGAGCGAGTGATCGTCATCATCCACGGTCGGCTGGCCGCCGCCGGCGGCCACCGGGCGATCCGGGACGCCATGGACGACCGCCCCCGCCACGTGCTCGTGCGGGCCACCGACGTGCGGCGGCTGGCGGCGTCACTCGTGGCGCTCGAGTCGGTCGCCGGCGTGACCTTCGATCTCACGCGGGAGGGACTCGTCGTGCAGACCGTCCACGCCCGCGAGGTGGCCACCGCGCTGCCGCGCCTCGCCCGAGACCACAGCGTTCGCCTGCTCGAGGTGCGGGCGCTGGACGATTCGCTGGAGAGCCTGTTCCGGGAGCTGGTGCGATGACCGCCGAGCTGAGTAGCCGGCGACGGCGCCCCCGGCTGCTCGCCGTACTCGTCTACACGCTGCAGTCGTGCATTCCCGCCGCGGCGCTGGGCGGCCGTGCTCGCCGGGTGCGCCGGCGCCGTGCTGTTCGGCCTGCTGGCCCGGCTGGCCTACTCCAACGTCAGGTCGGGGTTCTCCAACGTGGCCGCCGAGGGCATCTTCGGCCTGATGATGCCGATCGCCGCGCTCGTGATCGGTGACGCCGTCCTCGGGGCCGAGATGCGCGCCGGCACGTTCCACTTCTCGTGGCGGTCACCGGTCCCGGTCTGGCAGCTGGTGGTCGGGAGGTGGATCGGCGGATCGCTCGTCGCCCTCGTCACGATCGCCCCGGCCTGCGCCCTCGCCGCGGTCGTCGCCGGCGTCCCCGACCGCGCCGGCCCGGCCTTCGTGGCGGCGGCCGTCGGCAGCGTGTCGTACGTCGCCATCTTCATCTTCATCGCCTGCATCAGCCGCCGCACGGCGGTGTGGTCCCTGGCCTTCGTGTTCCTCATCGAACGCCTGCTCGGCACGGCGCTGACCGGGATCGCCCAGTTGTCGCCGACATGGGAGTCGCGGGCCATCTTCGTCGGCCTCCTCGACTTCCAGGTGCCCGACCGCCTGGTCCGCGAGGGCATCCCGCAGGGTGGCGATGCCATCGTCCGCCTCCTCGGCGTCGCGGCCGTCGCCCTGGCCCTGGCGACCTGGCGGATGCGCCACCTCCGCCTCTCGGGCGCCGTGACCGACTCGAACAATCTGGGCCGCGATCCTCTCCTCCACCGGGCTTTCTGGGTGCAGTTCGTTGCGGTTTCCGGGAAGAATCGCGCCCAGATAATGTCGCGCTGGGCTCCGACGTTCTAACGTTGGGTTCCTGCAATGGCCCTCCGTTGCCTCCCCAGGTCCGGAGGGCCATTGCGCGCCCGGGCTCAGGAACCGACGCCGAGCACGGCGAACGTGCCGTCCTGGCGCCGCTGCACCTCGACGACGGCGCCGTCCAGCCATGCGACGTCGCCGGCCCGCTCCACCCCGGCCACCGTCGACACGTCGACGTCGACCAGCACCACCGACGGTTCCCCGCACTGCGGCGGGTAGCTCTCCAGGATCGCCGCGCACAGGCGCGCCTCACCGCCCGTCGAGATGAGCAATCCCCGCACGGTGATCGGCGTGTCGGCCGACCTGGCGATGAGCTGCTCCACGGTGATCGGGTCCCCAGCCATCTCGGTGGTCGACGACGCTACGTCATCGTCATCGTCGCCGCAGCTGACGATCGCCAGCGCCGCAAGGGCCGCCCAGATCCTCACCAGCGTGGCCACGGGCGGAAGCTATCGGCTGAGGCGCTGACATCTGGGCGCGCTCCTTCCCACGAGCACATCTGGGCACCGATCTTCCCGACAGTCGCGAAGGAACGCACCCAGATGCCGCGACTCGTGGGCGAATGGGAGGTCGTGGAAACGGATACCCCCTGGGGGTAATATACGACGAGAGGGGACACATGCACGAACACCACGAACACCACGCAGGCCACGACCAGCACGCCGGGCACGACCCCGAGATGTTCCGCCGCCGCTTCTGGCTGAGCCTGCTCCTCACCATCCCCCTGGTCGTCACGAGCGACACGGTGATGGACTGGTTCGGCTACGAGCTGTCGTTCCCGGGGATCGAGTGGCTCGGTCCCGTGCTCGGCTCGGTCGTGTTCTGGTGGGGCGGCTGGCCGTTCCTGGCCGGCGGCGTGGCCGAGATCAGGGCTCGCCAGCCGGGGATGATGTTGCTCATCTCGATGGCCATCACGGTCGCCTATGTGGCGTCCATGGCCACCAGCATCGACTGGCTCGAGCTCGAGTTCTGGTGGGAGCTCGCCGCCCTGGTGACGATCATGCTGCTCGGGCACTGGCAGGAGATGAAGGCCATCGGCCAGGCCCGCGGCGCGCTGGCGGCGCTGGCCGAGCTGCTGCCCGACGACGCCGAGCTCGTCGACGGTGACGAGATCCGCAGCGTGCCCGTGGGCGAGCTGCGCGTCGGCGACGTCGTGCTCGTGCGCCCCGGCGGGCGGGTCCCCGCCGACGGGACGATCGTGGAGGGCGAGGCCGAGCTCGACGAGTCGATGATCACGGGCGAGTCCAAGCCCGTCGCCAAGGCGCCCGGAGACCGGGTCGTCGCCGGGACGGTGTCGACCGACTCGTCGTTCCGCGTGCGCGTGGAGGCGGTGGGGGACGACACCGCGCTGGCCGGCATCCAGCGGCTCGTCGCCGATGCCCAGTCCAGCCACAGCCGGGCCCAGGCCCTCGCCGACCGGTTCGCCGCCCTCCTCTTCTACGTGGCGGCCGCCGCCGGCGTCGTCACGTTCGTGGTGTGGTCGATCGTCGGCGACCTCGGCGAGGCCGTCGTGCGGACGGTCACGGTGCTCGTCATCGCCTGTCCCCACGCGCTGGGGTTGGCCATCCCCCTGGTCATCGCGCTGTCGACGGCCGTGTCGGCGAGGGCCGGCATCCTCGTCAAGGACCGGCTGGCGCTGGAGCGGATGCGCTCGATCGACACTGTCTTGTTCGACAAGACCGGGACGCTGACGAAGGGCCAGCACGTGGTGACCGGCGTGGCCGCTGCCGGCGGTCTGGACGAGACGCAGGTGTTGCGGCTGGCCGGCGGCGTGGAGTCCGACAGCGAGCACCCTCTGGCGCGGGCCATCGTCGACGCGGCCCAGGAGCGTGGCGCGGTCGCCCGGGCCACTGGCTTCCGGGCGCTGACCGGGCGCGGCGTGCAAGCGGAGATCGACGGTGTCACCTACGCCGTCGGTGGACCGGCGCTCGCGCGCGAGCGCCACCTCGACGTCCCCGCCGAGTTGGCCGTGCCGATCGAGCAGTGGCACCAGCGGGGGGCGGCCGTGTTGTACCTCGTGCGGGACAGCCGGATCGTCGGCGCCTTGGCCCTCGAGGACGAGGTGCGGCCCGAGGCCCGGGAGGCCGTCGCCGACCTGCGACGGATGGGTGGGCACGTGGCGATGATCACCGGCGATGCCCGCCAGGTCGCCGAGGCCGTCGGCCGCGATCTCGGCATCGACGAGGTGTTCGCCGAGGTGCTCCCGGAGGACAAGGACAAGGCCGTGGCGGACCTCCAGGCACGCGGGGTGACGGTGGCGATGGTCGGTGACGGCGTCAACGACGCCCCGGCCCTCGCCAGAGCCGATGTCGGCATCGCCATCGGGGCCGGCACCGATGTCGCCATCGAGTCGGCCGGCGTGGTCCTGGCGTCCAGCGACCCGCGCGGCGTCGGGGCCGTCATCCGGCTGTCGCGGGCGAGCTACCGCAAGATGGTCCAGAACCTCGCCTGGGCCGCCGGGTACAACGTCGTCGCGATCCCGCTCGCCGCCGGTGCGCTGGCGTGGGCGGGCATCACCCTGTCACCGGCGGTCGGGGCCATCCTGATGAGCCTGTCGACCATCGTCGTCGCCCTCAACGCCCAGCTCCTGCGACGCGTCCGCCTCACCCCCGACCCGAGGCTTTCCGAGCACCCGGGGGTCTCCGTCCCCGAGGGGGCGCCGGAAACCCCCGCCCTCGCGTAGAACTCACGCTTGGTAGGAACCCGGGAGCCATGCCCGGGTGGTCACGGCGATCGTGTTCCACGCATTGATGGCGACGATGAGGGCGATCAGCGCGGCGACCTCGTCGTCACTGAACTCGGCGGCCACGGCGTCGTAGGCGGCGACCGGGACGTGGTCGGCGGCGAGGAGCGTGACCGTCTCGGTGAACGCCAGCGCGGCGCGCTCACGATCATTGAAGTACGGCGTCTCCATCCAGGCGGGCAGGGCGTAGAGGCGCTGCTCGGTCTCCCCGATGGCCCTCGCATCCTTCGTGTGCATGTCGATGCAGTAGGCGCAGCCGTTCAGTTGCGAAGCCCGGATGCGGACCAGCTCGCGGAGGTGGGGGTCGAAGTCGACCCCGTCGAGCGCCTTGGTGGCGGCCTGGTCGAGTTGGCTGACGGCGCGGGAGAAGCCGGCGGCGTGGGCGTCGAAGTCCAGCCGGACGGCGACGGGCGAACGGTGCTCGGTGGTGGTCATGCCGTCGACACTATGGAGCCATCGGCCCAGAAGTATGGTCCACTCACATGTCGGATTCGTGGGCCACTTTCGGGCCCGACCTGCACCTCGACCTGGTGGGCCGGCCGGTTCGGGCGCACCTCGAACAGGCGCTGCGCGAGGCCGTGCGATCGAGGCGGCTGCAGCCCGGGACCCGCCTCCCGTCGTCCCGCGCGCTGGCCCGTGACCTGGGCCTCGCCCGCAACACGGTGGCCGACGCCTACGGCCAGCTCGTCGCCGAGGGTTGGCTCACCGCCCGCCAGGGGTCGGCCACGCGGGTCGCCCACTCGCTCGGCGCGGCGGACGCCGCACCGGCGGCAGCGGACGCCGCGCCGAACCGGCTGCGCCACGACCTGCGCCCTGGCTCGCCCGACCTGTCGACGTTCCCGCGCACCGCGTGGCTGGCCGCAGCCCGCCGGGCGCTGGCGATCGCGCCCGACGACGCGCTGGGCTACTCCGACCCTCGCGGACGCCCGGAGCTGCACCGGGTGCTCGCCGACTACCTCTCCCGCGCCCGCGGTGTCCGTGTCACCGCCGACCGTGTCGTCGTCTGCTCCGGATTCGCCCAAGGACTCGCGTTGCTGTGCCACGTGTTGCGGGCGCAGGGCGCGGTGACAGTCGGCGTCGAGGCCTACGGCCACCGGCAGCACCGGGCGATCGTGACGCCGCTGGGCTCCGACCGACGGCGCTGCCCGTCGACGAGCACGGGGCGGTGATCGACGGTGACGACGCGGCGCTGCTGTTGACGCCGGCCCACCAGTTCCCGCTCGGGATGGCGCTGGCGCCGTCGCGGCGCACGCGAGCGGTCGAGTGGACCGTCGCCACCGGTGGATTGGTGATCGAGGACGACTACGACGGCGAGTTCCGCTACGACCGCCAGCCCGTCGGCGCCGTGCAGGCGCTGGCCCCGGAGCACGTCGTCTACGCCGGCACGGCCAGCAAGAGCTTGGCGCCCGGGCTGCGGCTGGGGTGGCTGGTGCTGCCGTCCTACCTGGTCGACGATGTCGTTGCCGCCAAGCTGCTCGCCGATCGTCACAGCAGCGCGCTCGACCAGCTGACCCTCGCCGAGCTGATCGCGTCCGGCCGTTACGACCGGCACGTGCGCCGCGCCCGCCTCGTCTATCGCCGACGCAGGGACCGGCTCGTCGCCGCGCTCCAGTCGGCGCGTGCCGCAAGCGAGGGTCACCGGCATCATGGCCGGCCTTCACGCAGTCGTCGAACTGCCGCCGGGCGCCGACGAGGACGAGGTCGTCGCCCGCGCCGCCCGCCACGGTCTGGCGCTGGAAGGGCTCGGGAGGTACCGCGCCGCCGACCACCCGCCGTCCGCCCCGGCGCTGGTCGTCGGCTACGGCACGCCACCGGAACACGGCTTCACGGCCGCCGTCGCCCGGCTGTGCGCGGTGCTCGAGGAGCCGCACTGATCTGGGGGGCGCTCAGACCACCTCGTCCACGAGACCCCACGCCAGCGCCGTCGCCGCGCCGATCGTGCGCCCGGACAGGGCGAGGAGCGCCGTGCGCTGGCGCCCGATCCGCCGCGGCAGGCTGACCGTGCCACCGGCGCCAGGGATCAGGCCGAGACCGACCTCTGGCAGCGCGATCGCGACGTCTTGGGCGGCGACGACACGTCGGGCGAACGCCGGAAGCTCGATCCCGGCACCCATGCAGGCGCCGTGCAGGTGGACCTCGAGGCGGTCGCCGAGGAGGTGGGCCAACCGAGCCGGGCTGCGCGTCAGCCGGGTCACGTGAGCCGTCGCCGGGTTGGGGAACGAGCCGAACTCATCGAGGTCTCCGCCGCTGCTGAACGAGCGTCCGGCGCCGGTGAGGCGAACGGCGGCGATCGACGGATCGCTGGCGGCCACCGTCAGCGCCTCCGTGAGCGCGTCGCGCAGGCCGGCACTCACCGCGTTGTGGCGCGCCGGCCGGTTCAACGTGACGAGCAGCTCGTCACCGGCGCGATCGACCAGCACGGGTGGGGCCGCGTCGGGTGGGACGATGGCGGTCGGTCGAGTGGCTCGCCAGGCGGCGAACTCGGGGCCGGCCTGCAGTGTGGAGTAGACGGCCGACTCGGCGGCCAGCCCGTGCTCGACCGACAGCGTCTCGCTGGCCCGCAGGAGCACCGCCAACGCCGTCGCGGCGAGCGGGTGCTGGTCGGTCCGCTCGAGGATCGCGTCGAGCGTCGCCTCGTCGTCGCCGTCCACGACCACGTCACAGTGCTCGCCGTCCACCCGCCCGCCGCCGCGTCGTCCGGACGAGACGCCGACGACGACGACCGGAACGGACCCTGGCCGCCAGCCGCCGTGAGGTGCACCGGCGTCGAGGTCGACGAGCACGACCGCTCGCCCGGCCGCCGGCCCCAGCTCGTCGACGCAGGCAGGGGAGAACAGGTCGACCAACTCGTCGGGGCCGACACGTGCGCCGTGTGGATCAGCGATGCCAGGCACGCTAGGTCCGATGCGGCCCGCCTCAGCCTGCGGACGGCTCCCTACGATGCGCCTCGACATGGACCTGCACGAGCAGCTCTTCGGATCACTGCCCGGTCCCGATGATCTCGCTCAGTGGGCAGCGTCGGGTGCCATGGCGCTCACGGGCGCGCCGGACGGCCCGCCACTGGCGCCTCCGGCCTCACTGGTGCCGGCCGTCTCGGACATCAGCACGCTGATCACGACCACCACCACGCGACTGGGCCGGGCCGTGGCCGTCGACGGGCTGGCCCTGCTCGGCGAGCGGGCCGCCGTCGCCGGGCTCCATCGCCAGGGCCGGCGCAGCTGCGGCGGTGCCACCGAGCTCCTGCGCTGTGCCGACGGCTGGCTGGCGCTGGCCCTCGCCAGGTCCGGCGACGCCGAACTGCTGCCGGCATGGATCGGCGGCGTCGATGTCGCCGACCGGATCCGTGCCCGGCCAGCCGGCGAGCTCGTCGAGCGCGCCATCGACCTCGGGTTGGCATGCGCCTGCCTCGGCGAGCTGCGTGCCGACGAACCGGCGTTCCAGCTCATCGCCGGCCCTGACGGCCCGCCGCGCCCCGAGCTGCAGGGCCTCCTCGTCGTCGACCTCTCGGCGCTGTGGGCCGGACCGCTGTGCGCCAGCGTGCTGACCTCCGCCGGCGCCCGCGTCGTCAAGGTCGAGAGCCTCCAGCGCCTCGACGGCGCCCGCTTCGGCCCGCCCGCGTTCTACGACCTGCTCCACGCCGGTCAGGAGTCGGTGGCCTTGGACTTCCACGACGCTGGTGACGTCGCGACGCTGCATCGCTTGCTCGAACGGGCCGATGTCGTGATCGAGGCGTCTCGGCCCGCGTGCGCTCGAGCAGCTCGGCGTCGACGCCGCTGCGTTGGTCGCCGGCGGCACGGTCGTGTGGCTGTCGATCACCGGCTACGGCCGAGCCGGCGCCGGCGGGCGCCGGGTCGCTTTCGGCGACGACGCCGCCGTCGCCGGCGGGTTGATCGTCGGTGACGCGGTGAGCCCGTGGTTCTGCGCCGATGCCATCGCCGATCCGCTGACCGGCCTCGTCGGTGCCGCACTCATCCTCGATCGGCTGGCCACCGGAGGGTCGTGCCTGGTCGACGTCGCTCTGGCCCGTGTCGCCGCATGGTGCGCCCGCCAGCCGGCGGGTGAGCAGTCGTGGTCCGGCGAAGTGGCGCCTCCGCGTGCCCGCCTCGCGGGGGAACCGCTCGAGCGCCGGGTCAGGACACCGACGCGGTGCTCCAGGAGCTCGGCCTCCGATGACGCCGTCCGTCCTGATTCGGCGGGCGGCAGTCGGCGGTTCGACCGTCGACGTGCGCTGTGCCAACGGTGTGATCACCCACGTCGGCACCGGCGCATCCGCCGCCGACGTCGTGATCGATGCCGAGGGGGGCGGGCTGATCCCTGGGCTCCACGATCACCACATCCACCTGCTCGCGCTCGCCGCGGCCCGGACGTCGGTGCCGGCCGGACCACCCGAGGTGACCGACGCCGGCTCGTTCGACGCCGCGCTGAGCGCCGCGGACCGCCGCGCTCCGGCCGGGGAGTGGCTGCGCGTCGTCGGCTACCACGAGGCGATCGCCGGTGAGCTCGATCGTCGCCGGCTCGACGCCCTCGTCGGCGACCGGCCGACGCGCGTGCAACACGCCACGGGATCCATGTGGGTGTTGAACGGGGCGGCGCTGGCACGGACCTCGCTCGAGGAGGTCATCGACACCGGGGTCGAGCGCGACGAGAGCGGGCGGGCAACAGGACGGATCTTCGGTCTCGACGCCCTCGTGCGCGAGCGCGTCGGATCGACCGTCCCCGACCTCGCCGCGGTCGGGCAGGAGCTGGCCGGGTACGGCGTGACGAGCGTGACCGACCTCACCCCGACCGAGGCGTCCGACGAGGTCGGCAGCCTCGCCGACCAGGTGCTGGCGGCCGGCTTCCCGCTGGGCGTCGTCGTGACGGGCGGACCGGGTCTCGCTCCGACGGCGGGTCCGGACCTCGCGCGCGGGCCGGTCAAGTTCCGCCTCGTCGACCACCGACTGCCGGCGCTCGACGAGCTGGTCGCCGCGTTCTGCCGAGCCCACCGCTGCCGGGCGCCCGGTCGCCGTCCACTGCGTCACGCGCGCCGAGCTCGTGCTCGCCGTCGCCGCCCTCGCCGACGCCGGGACGGTCGCCGGCGATCGCGTCGAGCACGGCGCCGTCGTCCCGATCGAGCTCGTCCCGACGCTGGCCGAGCTCGGTGTCGTCGTCGTGACCCAGCCGTCCTTCGTCCACGAGCGCGGCGACCGCTACCTCTCCGAGGTCGACGCTGGCGACGTCACCGACCTCTGGCGGTGCGGCTCGCTGATCGAGGGCGGTGTCGGTGTGGCGGCGGGCACCGACGCTCCGTACGGCCACGCTGACCCCTGGCGGGCGATCGCCTCGGCGGTTCAGCGCACGACTCGAAACGGCGTCACGCTCGGCGCCGGGGAGCGCGTGACGGCCGACGTCGCACTGGGGATGTTCCTCACGCTGCCCAGCGATCCCGGCTGGAGCCGCACGGACGATCGCCGTCGGTGGGCGTGCGGAGCTGTGCCTCCTCGATGTGCCGCTGGCGATCGCCCTGGAGCAGCCGAGCAGCGGGCACGTCCGGGCAACGATCACCCGTGCTGGGGTTGTCGAACGCCGCTGAGGCGGACGGCCGTGTCGGTTACCGCTCGGCATGCTGGCGTCCCGGAAGACTGTCCGCCAAGCAAACCGACAACGCCGAGTTGTGCCGAGAGAACGTTGTCGAAGCGCTCTTGAAGAGATGGTGGGTCCTGTCGCGCGAGGCGATCGACCGTGTGCCGGCGAACTGGGCGCGAATCGTCGCAAACGGCGTTCTGGGCGCGGAGGTTCTCGATAATGGGACTCTCCGCGCCCAGCACGGTCGGGTCGTCGGGCGACGACAGCACACCCCACTTCAAGAGCAACGCAGCCGTTGAGATCGTCGACCTTGGGCCGCGTCGCTCACGAGATGACTGCGCCTGACCTCCCGGATTCACGGCGCTTCAACCTTCCGGGACACTGGGCGGTCGAGCTCCGGTTCGAGCGCGGTCTGCGCGGCACGCAGGCCGAACACCGCGGCGGCGGCGAGCCCGCCGGCGTAGGCCCGGACGAACAGACCGCCGGCATCGGCGCCGGCGGCGAGCAATCCCGGGATCGGCTGCCCCGCGCCGTCGAGTGCGCGGGCCTGGTCGTCCACGACGATGCCGCCAAAGGTGAACGTGATGGCGGCCTGTGCCTCGACGACGTAGTACGGGGGCTTGTCGAGGGGGAACGGATCGAACCGGCGCCCCGGCTCGAGCGGGTTCCCGGAGTGGGCGGCCTCGTTGAAGCGCTCGATCCCGGCTCGGATGACCTCGCCGGGATAGCCCCAGTCGTCGGGGAGGTACGAGAAGTCGTCGAGCGTGTCGGCGAGGGCATAGCGTCCGCCACGTCGGCGGCAGAGGTCGAACCGGTCGACTGGTGTGATTCCCTCGACGTACTCACCGAGCATCCACTCGTCCCGAACACGTTGATCGGCCACGACGAGGACCCGGGCCTCGGGCTGCTCGACGGCGGCGATCGCGCTGAGATGGTCGCCGAGGGTCTCGTCGATGAACCGTTCGCCGCGCCGGTTGAACATCAGCGCGTGCTCCGAGTAGTAGAGCGTCTGGTTGGCGAACTGCATCGGGTCGTCCAGCGGCACATCGGCGAGCACGAGGTGGCCGTAGAAGGCGGCGTTCTCCTTGCCGAACGCGGCGCCCGCCTCCCGGGCCAGCCGGAGGCCCGCGCCGGAGCTCGTGGGGTTCGACCGCAGCGGCATCAGCGGCGCGTGGGGGTGGATGAGATTCGCCGTGAGGTCGCGATCGCCCTGGTAGCCGCCGGTGGCGAGGAGTGTCGACGTGGCGTCGATGTGGTGGCGGCCGCCGTCCCCTGCCCGTACGCGCAGTCCCTGCACCCCGCCATCGTCGACCAGCAGCCCCTCGACGGTCGCCCCGCGCAAGATCGAGCCGTCAGCATCGCGGATGACCCGTTCGCACGCCGCGACGTAGGCGGCCGTGTCGATTCGCCGTCCACGCCCGTAGCGGAGGATCGTCACCTCCTCCCCCACGTCGACGCCCAACGAGCGCACCCATTCCACGGCGGTGGGGAACCCGTGGACCAGCACGTGGCGCAATGCAGGATCGCCGCCGGGATCGACGTCCGCCAGCACCTCATCCGTCGGTGCCGTCCACAGGTACCCCGCGTAGCGGGCCGAGCCCCCGAGCTCGGCGGCGCACTCGACCAGCACGATCGCCGCGCCGTCGCGAGCGGCGCGTGCGGCGGCGGTGAGGCCGGCCATGCCGCCACCGACGACGGCGAGATCGCACTGCCGACCGTTCATTGGTCGACCGCCGGCTCGCAGTAGAAGCTGACATAGCGCTCGATGAGCCCGTCGTCGTCGAGCGTGAGGCTGGAGATGAAGCTCCCGTTGCGGTCGTCGGGCAGTCCCTCGACCACGCCTTCGAGGAGGCAGTGGCGACCGCGCTGGGCGATCGCCAGGACGCGGTGGTCGAAGTTCTGCTTGCCCCGCGCCTCGAAGGCGGCCAGCAGCTGGTCCCGCCCACGGAATACCACCCGCTCGTTGCCGTCGATGCCGGTGTGGCGGTACGGCGGATGCGAGTAGACGACGTCGATGCTGAACTGGTCGGCAGCTTCCTCGAACGCTCCCGTGTCGAGGGCGTCGAAGTAGCGCCGCAACACTTCAGCGGCGGCCTCCGTGGTCACGCCGTTCCGGCCGGGAGGCGGTTCGACGGCCGGCGCCGTCATGAACGAGAGATATCGGCTGATGCGTCCGTGGTCGTCGAGTTGGACGCTCGCCGCGAACGTGGCGAATGCCTCACCGCTCGAGGGCTCGACGCCGACACCCTCGAGGAGCCATCGATCGCCGTCGCGGGCGCAGAGCTGGATGTGATGGACGTGGGTCCGCGGGCCGCGCTCGTCGAACCACTCGAGCAATTCGTCGCGACCATGGACGAGCCGTCGCGGACCGGTCTCGATGCCGTCGGCCGGAGGGAGGGCGAACACGGTGTCCGTCGAGAAGCGTCCGGCGGCCTCCATGCGCCGACCGCTGTCGAGGTCGCGGTAGTACCCGGCCAATGCCTCCGGCATCAGGTCGCCGAGCTGTGTGGTCATCTGTTCGCTCCTTTCGCTCAGATCGCCGTGTATCCACCGTCGACGGGGATCGCCGCCCCCGTCAGGAACGACGCCTCGTCGGAGCACAGGAACGCCACCACCGCGGCGATCTCCGATGGATCCGCAGCCCGGGACATCGGCACCTGCAGCCGCGCCGACGGCCCGGCGACGCCCTCGCCCGTGTCCAGCGGCGCGTCGAGGGAGCGGCTGTGCGTGGCCAGGCCGGTGCTGACGACACCGGGGCACACGCAGTTGGCCCGGATCCCCTGCCCGACGTACTCGACGGCGACGGCGCGGGTGAACTGCAGGACGCCGCCCTTGGACGCGTCATAGCTGGTCGTGCGCCCGGCCGCCACGAGGGACGCCGTCGACCCGATCGTGACGATCGCCCCGCCGCCGGCGTCGAGCAGATGGGGCAGCGCGTGCTTCACGCTGAGGAAGACGCCAGTCAGGTTGACACCGACCACGAGCTCCCAGTCCGTCAGGGCCACCGAGTGGGTGGCCCCGGTCGCCGTGATGCCGGCGCAGGCGACGAGCGTGTCCAAGCCGCCGAGTGCGCTCGCCGCCGCGCCCACCGCGGCCTCCACGCTCTGCTCGTCGCGCACATCGCAGACCAACGGGATGGCGTGCCCGCCGGCAGCCTCGACCTCGGCGGCGACCGGCTCGGCGGCTCCGGCGCGCACGTCGACGACGGCGACCTGGGCCCCTTCAGCGGCGAGGCGAAGGACGCTGGCTCGGCCGATGCCGCTCGCGCCGCCGGTGACGAACGGCGCGGCGGCCGATCATCCGACGGGCGACGGGCGACGAGTCGGCCGTCATCGCTGGACGTCCCTCCACGGGACGTCCCGGTCGACCCGCGCCTCGGCGGGGAGGCCGAGCACGCGTTCGGCGATGATGTTGCGCTGGATCTCGTCCGACCCGCCGGCGATGCGGTAGCCCGGTGCACCGAGCACGTGCTCGGTCCACGAGAACGTGCCCCATTCGCCGGTGTCCGCCGTGAGCCGCGGGCCGAGCAGCGTCGACACGATCTCCGACGTGCGCGTCAGGTCGTTCGTCCAGCGGAGCTTGCCGATCGACGCGCCCGGACCGGGTGCGCCTCCGTTGGCCGTGACCGTCGCGCGTTGCCACACCAGCTCGGTGATGCGGCGGCTGGCGTACAGCTCGGCCAGCGCTTGACGCACGAGCGGGTCGTCACTGCGCCCCAACCAGCGGGCGAGATCACGAACCTGTGACCAGCTGCCGCCAATCCCGACCGCGGTGCGATCGCCCCGCTCGAAGCCGAGCGTCGTGAGCGCGACCTTCCAGCCAGCGCCGACGTCACCGAGGCGGAGCCGATCGGGGATCCGCACGTCGGTGAGGAACACCTCGTTGAACGACGCCCCGCCCGACATCTGCCGGACCGGCCGCACTTCCAGCCCCGGCGCATCCATCGGGACGATGAAGGCCGTCATGCCGGCGTGCTTCGGCACGTCCGGGTCGGTGCGGGCGATCAGCTCTCCCCACGGCGCGAAGCGGGCACCGGAGCTCCACACCTTCTGCCCGTTGACCACCCATTCGTCTCCGTCGCGGACGGCCCGGGTGGCGAGGCCGGCCAGGTCCGAGCCGGCGCCGGGCTCCGAGAACAGCTGGCAGCACAGCTCGTCGGCTCGGCGGAATCGGCGCACGAAGTGCGCTCGTTGCGCCGTCGTGCCGAAGAGACGCACGGTCGGCGCGATGAGCCGCACGGTGACAGAGAACGTCTCGTGTGGCCGAGGCTTCTCGAACGCCTGCTCCTCGTGCGCGAATGCCCGCTCGTACTCCACGGGCAGCCCGGCGCCACCGAACTCCTCCGGCCACGCGATGGCGCCATAACCGGCGTCGAACTTCGTCTGCTGCCACGTCTTCGCCTCCTCGAGCAGGCGCACCTCCTCCTCGAACGACAGGTCATGGAAGATCGAGACGTCGTGCTCGCCGACCCCCCACGGCGCCGCGGCGAGCGAATCACCCGTCGCGAGCGGTTCGAGGTGCTCCGCCAGCCACGCCCTGGCCTCCCCTCGGTAGGTCGCGAGGTCGGGTCGCGCCGTCATCGTGAAGCGACCGCCTGGCCACCGTCGACGCGCAGGACGGTGCCGGTCGTGAAGCTCGATGCGTCGCTGGCGAGGTAGAGGGCGGCGCCGACGATCTCGTGCGGCTGGCCTCCGCGGCCGAGCGGGAACCGGGCGGCGTGCTCGTCGAAGCGGTCCATGTCCCATGCCTTGGAGATGTCGGTGAAGAACGGCCCAGCCATGATCGTGTTGACCCGCACCTGCGGGCCGTATGCCTGGGCGAACCCGATCGTCAGGACGTCGAGCGCCGACTTGGCCGCGGCGTACGGCAGCTCGCCCAGGGACGGGCGGATGGCGGCGACGCTGCTCACGTTGATGATCGACCCGCCATCGCCGGCAGCCATCCGCGGGGCGACCAGGGCGGTCAGCCGGAACGGGCCCTTGACGTTGACCGCTACCACCTTGTCGAACAGCTCCTCGGTGACCTCTGGGAGGCTGGGATACAGCGGTGCGATGCCGGCGTTGTTCACGAGCACGTCGACCTTCCCGAGCTCGGCGTACGTCGAGTCGACCAGTGCCTCGAGCCCCGACCACTGACCGACGTGGCCGGCGATCGGGAAGGCCCGCCGCCCGGTGGTCCGTGTCACCTCATCGGCCAGCTCGTCGCACGCCTCTTGCTTCCGGCTCGAGATCGCCACATCGGCGCCGGCGGCGGCGAAGCCGAGGACCATCTCCCGGCCGAGCCCCCTGCTTCCCCCGGTGACCAAGGCGACCTTTCCGGCGAGGGAGAACCGTTCGTCAACTGCGCTCAACGTCGCTCCTATCGCCACTCGATCAGCTCGTCCAGGCGGGCCGGCCAATGCTCGGCGTAGTAGTCGAGCTGGGCCTGGAAGTGCTCGCCCATCCGCACGCCGGCCTTCTCCGCCCGTCCGGCGGCGATCGTTCGGGCCAGCACGGCGTGCTCGTCGAGGATGTCCTGGCGGAGCTCGATCGGGTCCATCGTCGCGACGACATGGTCGGCGACGAGTTGGGTGACGGCCTGGGACAGGAGGGTCAGCACGGGGTTCGCCGCCAGCTCCCACACGGCGCTGTGGAAGTCGGTTGTCTTGCTGCGGTAGTGCTCGTTCGTCCCCGAGCGTCGACGTCGTCGATGAACGGCGCCATGACCTCCCGGCGATCCGGGTGCTGGGCAGCGAGCTGGGCGCACAGCGGCTCGATGAGCACCTGGGCCTGCATCAGCTGTCCGTACGTCGCGGCGCCGAGGTGGAAGTACAGCGAGGCGGTCCGGGCGAGGTTCGCCGGCTCGACGGTGCCGACGGCAGGCCCGCCGCCGGGGCCTGGCTTCAGATGGATGAGGCCCTGCACCTCCAGGAGGCGCAGCGCCTCCCGCAGCGACGCCCGGCTGACGCCGTACTGCCGGGCCATCGCTCGGCTTCGAGCGCCAGCCGGGCGCCGGTGCCCAGGCCTTTGGCGACGATGTCCTGGACGATGTCGAGGGCGACGCGTTCGGACGTCTTCATCGTCCGCCGCCGGTCCTCACGGCTGACGTGCCCGACGGTGAGCTCCGGCCGAACGTTCGGGAGACGCCGTGCGGCGAGACTGACCGGGTTGTGGTTCGTCGGCGACCATCGTGGTCTCTCCAGTGCTAAATCTCAGGATGATTATGAATAGCACTGCGTGCATTGGCAAGCCATATCATCATGAGGAATGATCTTGACAGACACGCGCCGGTGGTGTTTCGTGCACCGCAGTGAGTGTGATCCCGATCGCCGACGGACTGTTCACGTGGCCGTCCGATGAGCCACGGCTGATCGGCAGCCGCTGCACGTCGTGCGCCACGACGGTCTTCCCCAGCCAGCCGTCCTGCCCGAAGTGCGGTTCGGCCACGGAGGAGCGGCTCCTGAGCCGATCGGGATCGCTGTGGTCGTACACCGTGCAGGGCTTCCGACCGAAGCCGCCGTACAACGGTCCCGAGGAGTTCGAGCCGTACGGTGTTGGCTATGTGGAGCTCCCCGGTGAGGTCATGGTCGAGGCGCGGCTGACCGAGAACGACCCTGACGCCCTCGACATCGGGATCCCGATGGAGCTCGTCGTCGTCCCCTACCGCCGCGACGAAGACGGCAACGACGTCGTGACGTTCGCCTTCAAGCCCGTTCACGATGCGGCCGGCGGAGCGGAACCCACCTCAGGAAGTCGCGGCTGATGGCCGGCGTGGCGATTGTCGGCATCGGGATGCACCCGTTCGGGCGCCATGAAGGCGTCTCGGGGCGGCAGCAGGCCGTCACCGCCGCCCATCTCGCTCTCGCCGACGCCGGCATCGGCTGGGCCGACGTCCAGTTCGGCTTCGGGGGCAGCAGGGACGGTGGTGACGCCGACACCCTGGTCAACGAGCTGGGCCTCACCGGCCTTCCGTTGATCAACGTCTGGAACGGGTGCGCCACCGGCGGCAGTGCGCTGACGATGGCCGACTCGACCATCCGTTCCGGCGCCTTCGACGTGGGGATCGCCATCGGGTTCGACAAGCACCCTCGTGGAGCCTTCAACGTCGACCCGGAAACGATGGGCATCGGCAGCTGGTACGGGGAGTCCGGGCTCATGCTCACGACCCAGTTCTTCGGGCTGAAGATCCAGCGCTACATGCACGACCATGGCATCAGCGCATCGACACTGGCGAAAGTGGCCGCCAAGGCGTTCCGCAACGGTTCCCTGAACCCGAACGTGTGGCGGCGGGCACCGTTGTCCGAGGAGGAGATCGCCGCCTCGACGATGGTCAGCCATCCGCTGACCCAGTACATGTTCTGCTCGCCGGGCGAGGGGGCGGTGGCGTTGATCCTCTGCCGCGCCGATCGAGCCCGTCAGTACACCGAGCGACCCGTCTACCTGAAGGCGGCGGCGCTGCGCTCGCGGCGCTTCGGATCGTTCGAGGTGTTCAGCCCGTGGCTGTCGATCGATCGGGGCGACAGCCCGACGGTCGATGCGTCGCGCGCCGTGTTCGAGCTGTCGGGAGTCGGCCCCGACGACGTCGATGTCGCCCAGATCCAGGACACGGAATCGGGCGCCGAGATCATGCACATGGCCGAGACCGGCCTGTGCAAGCACGGCGAGCAGGAGTCGCTGATCGGGGCTGGCGCGACCGAGATCGGCGGATCGATGCCGATCAACACCGATGGCGGCTGCCTCGCCAACGGTGAGCCCATCGGCGCCTCCGGCCTGCGGCAGGTGTACGAGAGCGTGCTCCAACTCCGGGGCGATGCGGGTCCACGCCAGGTGCCGAACGATCCGCAGACCGCCTTCACCCACGTCTACGGCGCGCCGGGGATCAGCGCCTGCACGGTCCTCACCCGCTGATGTCGGCCGAGCCGTCGCAGGTCGCGCCGGTCCGACCCGGCGAGGAGCTCGATTGGTCCGCGCTCGAGCACTACCTGCGGACCAACCTTCCCGAGCTCGACGGCGACTTCCAGGTGCTCCAGTTCCCCAACGGTTCGGCCAACCTGACGTACTTCGTCCAGTTCGGCGAGCGGCCACTCGTCGTGCGGCGCCCGCCGTTCGGGCAGCTCGCCCCGGGGGCGCACGACATGCGCCGCGAGTACCGCGCCCTGTCGAAGCTCTGGCAGCAGTTCGACAAGGCGCCGCGAGCGTTCTTGTTCTGCGACGACCCGCGCGTCATCGGCTCGGATTTCCTCGTCATCGAGTACCGCTCGGGCGAGGTCATCTGGGGGACGGTGCCCCCGTCGATGTCGTCCCATGCCGATGTGGGGCAGCGGGTCGGGCTCGCCGTCGTCGACGCGCTGGCCGAGCTGCACCTCGTCGATCCGGATGCCGTCGGCCTCGGCGATCTCGGACGGCCCGACGGGTTCGTCCAGCGTCAGGTCGCCGGGTGGACGAAGCGGTGGGAGCTGGCCGCGCCGCCTGATGCCGAGCCGCTGATGCCCGTGATCGGCGCGCGCCTGGCGGCGGCGATCCCGCCGAGCCCGCGCCCGGCCATCCTTCACAACGACTACAAGCTCGACAACTGCCAGTTCGACCCCGCCGACCCCGACCGGGTGAAGTCGATCTTCGACTGGGACATGGCCACCCTCGGCGACCCGTTCGTCGATCTCGGAACGCTGCTCAACTACTGGCCGGATCCGTCGGACACCGACGAGGACCGAGCGATCCACAACCCGGGCATGGAGTCGCTCGGCCTGCCGACTCGCGCCGAGGTGGTCGAGCGCTACGCGGCGGCCACCGGCTTCGACGTCGGCGACGTCTACTGGTACGAGGCGTTCGCCTGCTGGAAGACGGCGGTCGTGCTGCAACAGCTCTACACCCGCTACGTGCGCGGGGAGAGCACCGACGAGAGGATGGCGACGCGCGGCGAGAAGATCAGCCCGCAGGCGCGCCGGGCGATGACGATCCTCGAGCGCGCCCGCTGACCGCCGACACATCCGAGTGTTGGAGCGCATGCGAGTGCTGAAGGTGGAGGTCACTGCAACGCTGTCCGTCGAGCCGGATCCCGCGTAGGTCCCACGCTCACGTGCGGCCGGTCCTGGGAGACCGGCCGCACGTCACTGACGAACGGTCATGCATACAGCGTCCTGTAGGTGACAGAACCCTTCAAGAACCAGCTCGAGTTGTGGAAGGTCACGCCGTTGACCGTGACCCGGTCCGGCAGCCACTCCGCGTTCGCACCGCCCAGCGGATCGAAGTAGATCGTCACCGACCGAATCAGGCCGATGCTGACGCCGGAGCGAACGAAGTGGTCGGTCCGATTCCGTTCGTAGTTATCGGCAGAATCGTCCAAGTACCAGTACTGCGTCGACCCGTTGGTGCCGTTCACGCGGAGCCAGACGTCGCCGTCCGTTCCCGCGTAGTTGACGTTGGCCGTGTGGATCGAGATGTCGTACCCGACCGCGGTCGCGCTGGTCGCTGCCGCACGCGACGAGCCGGCAGCGACGACGCTGAGTGCGTCGGCCGACGACGTCGTCGCGGCCCCGACCAGAAGAGTGGCGCTGAGGACCATCGCCCCGATCATCAATCGCTTGAGCTTCATTTCCTGTTCTCCTTGTGTGATGTTGGGTGCATGCGAGAAGCGGCGACGTCGATCGGTGATCGTCGCCGCCTCTCCTCTGCATGGGGAACCGCGTGACATCGGTGTGCCATCGGTGTGTCCCGGTGTGCCGTCGCTGCGCCACAAGCTGCGTTCGGACCGCGGACGGGTGCGCCGGCGAGGTGAGCAATCGGTGCTTGGGCGCGCTCGCTGCGCTGATTGCTCACCTCATCGGGGATCGGCATGGATGCGATGAGCGATCGGGGCGTATGCGGCTGCACTCATTGCTCATCTCATCCGCCGAACCTGGCGCCAGGCGCCGTCGCCCTTTCGGAGCCTCTTGCCGACTGGTCGCAGCGACGAGGTGACGATCAGGGTGGGCGGCGCGCTGGTCGGGCGCCTCGACCAGCTGTCGCGGTCGGCGTTGACCAGGAAGTTCGCCGCGTGGCGACTCGAGATCGACCCACTGAAAGCCGCGGAGAACGGGAGATCAGACGCGAAGTCCGAGGGCCTCCGCCCGCTGTGCCAACGCCGCTCGCTTGTCCTCGACGGCACCATCGGCCGGCCACAGCTGGTCGGCCCAGACGACGACGTCGTCGATGCCCTCGGCGTGATACCGCTCGACCAGTGCCGGGTCGGCGCTCTCCACCCGGAAGTAGCAGCGGTACGGCGCGTCGAGCCCGTTGCGAGCGCGCAGTTCGAGCAACGTGTCGCGCAGGCGACGGGCCTCGTCGAAGCTCGGTGTGCCGGAGCTGAACCAGCCGTCGCCCAGCAAGGCGGCGCGCGTGAGGGCCCTCGGCGTGTTGCCACCCATGATCACCGGCACCTGCACCGGGCGCGACGTCAGCTGGATGCGCTCGAACGAGAAGTACTTGCCGTGGTAGTCGAACGGACCGCCGGCCCACGCGGCATGGAGGATCTCGATCGTCTCGACGAGGCGTCCGTAGCGCTCGTCGAACGGGACATCGAGCGCGGCGAACTCCTCGACGAGCCATCCGGCGCCGATGCCCAGCATCAGCCGGTCACCGGACGCCGCCTGCAGGGTGGCCGCCGACCGGGCGGTGATCAACGGGTGCCGGAGGGGGAGGATGTAGATGCCCGTCGCTAGACGCAGGCGGGTCGTCGCCTCGGCGAGGACGCCGAGCGCCACCCAGGGATCGAGCAGCTCGGTGTCGGGGTGGACGATCGGGCCGGTGATGTGCTCGTGCCCGCTGCCGCCGGCGGTCGGGTGCTCGGACGCATAGTCGACGGGCAGGACGACGTGCTCACCGAGCCACACGGCGTCGAACCCGGCCTCGTCAGCCGCCATGGCCAGCTGGCGCACGTCGGACATGGTCATGTCGTAGACGGAGATCCCCACGCTCATCGAAATCATGAGATACCACTGACCGCCGATTGTCAATAGATCATCATGATGAATTGTGCTAGAGTCGCGCCATGACCACTGACATCCAGCACCGACCGCTCGCCGGGCAGTGGGCCGCGATCACGGGCGCCAGCAAGGGGATCGGCCTCGGCATCGCCGCCCGGTTCGTTGATGCCGGCGCCAACGTGGTGATGATCGCCCGCGGGGTGGAGACGCTGAAGGACGCGTGTGAGCAGCTCCGGGTCGGTGCCGAGCGCGTCGCAGTCCGTGGTCCCGCTGGCCGCCGACACGGCCGATCGGGCCGCCATCTCGGAGCTCTTCCAGGCGATCCGCTCCGAGGTGCCCGAGCTGAACATCTTCGTCGCCAACGCCGGCAGCGGGGCGATCGTGCCGTTCCTCGAGCTGACGGCGGAGGAGTGGGATCGCACGCTGGCGCTGAACCTCACCGGCACCGTGCTCTGTTGCCAAGCGGCGGCACGGATGATGGCCGCCTCATCCGCCTCCAACCGATCCATTCTGGCCGTGTCGTCCATCCGGGCGGTCGGGGTGCGGCCAGGGCGGCTGGCGTACTCCGTGACCAAGGCGGGACTCAACCAGTTCGTCCGTGCCGCGGCCCACGAGCTCGCCCCGCTCGGCATCCGGGTCAACGCACTGTCACCGGGCATCACGGCGACGCCCCTCGCCCTCGAGGGCAACCCGGAGGTGTTCGAGGAGATGGCCGCGACGGTGCCGCTCGGTCGGGCCGGGGAGCCAGAGGACATGGGCGCTGCCGCGGTGTACCTGTGCAGCCCCGCGGCACGTTTCGTGACGGGGGCGAACCTCGTCGTGGACGGCGGAGAATCGCTGGCGTGAGCGACCCCGGTAGCCCATCTGGGCGCGATCCTTCGCGACAGTCGGGAAGAACTGCACCCAGTTGGTCCCGTGGGACGATCCGCGCCCAGATGGACGGGGCGCGACGGGCAAGGTGACCATTGACACTATTCATCATGAGAATTAAGGTGGGACCGTGAGCACACAGCTGGTCGAGAAGATTCCCGTCATCGATGCCGACACCCACCTGGTGGAGCCGCCCGATCTCTGGACGTCGCGCATGTCGTCGAAGTGGGGCGACCTCGTCCCCCACGTCGTGTGGGACGAGCAGAACGGCGACGAGGCCTGGTACATCGGCGACCAACGCGTCACGCTCGGTCGGCGGTTCGGCGATGGCTGGCTGGAGCGAGTACCCGCCGGACCATCCGAGGCGCTGGAGCGATGCCGATCCGGCGACATGGGAGGCGTCGGCGCGCCTGCGGAAGATGGACGAGTACGGCATCCACGCCCAGGTCCTCTATCCGAACGTCGCGCTGTTCAACTCGTCCCTCCTCGTCGACGTCGACGAGTCCCTGACGCTCGAGTTCCTGCGGGCGTACAACGACTACCAGACCGAGTGGAGCAGCGCGGCGCCCGACCGGCTGCTGCCGATGACCTCGCTGCCGTTCTGGAACCTCGACGCGACGCTGGCCGAGATCGAGCGCTGTACCGCCATGGGCCACCGCGGCGTCGTGTTCTCCCAGGACCCCTCGGCGTTCGGGCTGCCCGCGCTGACTGACCAGCACTGGGACCCGATGTGGGCATCGGCGCAGGAGAAGGGGCTGCCGGTCAACTTCCACATCGCGTCGGGCGACATCTCGCTCTTCACCTCCGGGGGTGGCCTCGTCGGCGCCGGACCGCACGCCAACTACGCGTCGATGGGTGTCTCGTTCTTCATGGGCAACGCCCGCACGATCTCCTCCCTGATCTGCGGCGGGATCTGCCACCGGTTCCCAGAGCTCAACTTCGTGTCGGTCGAGAGCGGCATCGGCTGGATCCCGTTCGCCCTCGACGGTCTCGACTGGCAATGGAAGAACTGTGGTGTCGCCCTCGAGCACCCGGAGTACGACCTGCTGCCCAGCGAGTACTTCAGGCGCCAGATCTACGGGTGCTTCTGGTTCGAGCGGGAGACGGCCCTGTCCGCCATCGAGTTGCTCGGCGACGACAACTTCCTCTACGAGACCGACTTCCCGCACCCGACGAGCATGTCGCCGGGCCCAGCCACCAGCGCCGTCTCACCGCGTGACTTCATCGAGTCGAGCCTCGGCAACCTGCCCGAGTCGACGCAGCGCAAGATCCTCCACGACAACGCCGCCCGGATCTACCACTTGCAGTAAGGCCTGGCTTCGATCAGCGCCATTCGATGAAGTCGTTCATCTGGTCGCCGATCTCCAGCCGGTAGTGGTCGACCATGGCCCGGATGTGGTCCTCCATCAGCGTGCGCGTCCGGTTGGCGTGCCCGGCGGCGATGGCACGGGCGATCTCGGCATGATCACGGTCGATCTCGTCCTTCAGATCGCGGGGGTCGGCGTTCACGACGACGTGATGGGTGACGATCTGGCCGGTCGTCTCGAGCATCAACTCGAGGACGCGGTTGTTGGCCAGCCTGGACACAACGGTGTGGAACTCGACGTGGGAGTCGACGAAGTCGAGCTTGCTGCCGTCCAGGCGATCGGCCGGAGGCTCGATCGTGAACGGCTCCATCGCCTTCTTGACCGCCTCGCGATCCTCGTTGCGTGCCGCCCGCTCCGCCAGGATCGGCTCCGTGAGGATCCACGCCTCGAACAGCTCGGCGTACGTGCCGCCGGCGAGGTGGTAGAAGAGCGTCGACACGCGGCCGAGGTTGGCGGGATCCACGTGCCCGACGCTCGGACCGCCGCCCGGGCCGCGGCGAATGGTGATGAGGCCTTGCACCTCCAGCAGTCGGAGGCCCTCGCGGAGCGACTCCCGGCTGACGCCGTACTCGTCGAGCATGGCGGCCTCCGGCGGGAGGCGGTCGCCGGTCTTCAGCCCGCGGCTGACGATGTCACGGACGATGTCACGGGCGACGGTCTCGGATGTCTTCAGGGCCCGGGTCAAGGCGCTGCCCGCTGGTACCCGCGACGACTGGGAGATGCCGGACCGCCGTCGACCTGCACCGGCAGTCGACCTGGCATCGGCACCCGCTCGCGCCTCCTTCGTCACGCGGTGAGGCTACCGGTCAATGGTGCGGCGCTCCGCGGACACCGGTCGGCCCGGCGCTTCCGACTGCCAGAGCGAGCGGTGCACGCGTCGCTTGATCAGCCAGCCGTCGCCGCGGCGAACGCAGTCGTCGGAGTAGCGCAGCCCACGCATGATCACGGTGTCACGATCGTCGCTGGCGAGGTAGGCGACCGCCTGCGTCTCGACGTGAGCGGTGTCACCGTCGATCGTCGCGACCACATTGCTCATCAGGTGGGTGGAGGCTCCCGTGCGTCCCATCTGTGGCGTGACGAGCGCGCCCTCGAAGAACCGAGCGACCGCCTCCCGCCCGTCGACGGCCTGGCGACCCCCATCGAACTCCACATGAGTGTCGTCGGTGAAGCAGGCGACGATGGCGGTGACGTCGCGTGCGTCGACGGCTTGGGCGTAGCGCGAGATCAGCGTCGTCAATGCCTGACGGTCGAGAAGTTCTCGAACCTCTGTATTCATCATGACATTTATGCTAGCATGGGTGGGCGTGGGGAGATTCGACGAACGGACGGCCGTGATCGTCGGCGCGACGAGCGAGATCGCCACCGCCTGCGCCGGCCGGTTCGGCGCGGAGGGGGCGACCGTTGTTCGTGTCGAAGCCGACGCGGTCGATGAGCCAGCGCTCGAGGTGGCACGTCGACGATGCGAGCAGAGCGGTGCAGGCGTGGCGGTGCTCGTGAACTGCCACATGGCGCTCGACTGGCGATCGATCGAGGAATCGGACCTGTCCGCTTGGGCGGAGGCGTGCCGCATCAACATCCTCGGCCCAGTCGCCTGCTCGAAGGCATTCCTGCCGCTGCTGCGGCAGTCGCCACCCAGCGCGATCGTGCACCTCGGCTCGATCGACGGCTTGCTCGGCAATCCCCGCGTCCCGTCGTACTCGACGTCGAAGGCTGGAGTGGTGGCGCTCACGCACGTCATGGCCCACGAGTTCGCGGCCCATGGGGTACGCGTCAACTGCGTGGCTCGCGCCGCGGTCGAGGGCCAGCCGGTCCCGTCGACGGGCCAGCTCGAGCGCATCTACCAGGCGACCCCACTCGGACGGGCGGCGATGCCGGAGGAGATCGCCGCGGCAGTCGCCTTTCTCGCATCCGACGATGCCTCCTACATCACCGGCAGCGTCCTCTGCGTGGATGGCGGCCGGGCGGGACTGACCCCGGGGACGGTGCCGTGAACGACCTCGGCGGCAGGACGGCCGTCGTCACCGGCGGCGCGTCGGGCATCGGTCGGGCGATGGTCGACCGTTTCGCTGCCGAGGGCATGAACGTGGTCGTCGCCGACATCGACCCATCCGCCGCCGCCGCCACCGCGGCAGAGCTCGTGCAGGCCGGACACCACGCGGTCGGCGTGCGTACGGACGTCGCTCGGCTCGACGACGTTCGAGCGTTGGCGGAGGCGACGCTCGACGCGTTCGGCGCCGTCCACGTCGTGTGCAACAACGCCGGCGTCGTCGCCGCCGGGCGCGTCGAAGCGCTGACGGAAGAAGAGTGGCGCTGGGTCGTCGACGTCGACCTGTGGGGCGCGATCAACGGAGTCCGAGTGTTCCTCCCGCTCATCGAGGCGCAACAGACCGGACATCTGCTCTCGACGGCGTCGACATCGGGCCTGGTGGCACCGCCGTTCATCGCTCCCTACTCGGTGTCCAAGGCGGGCGTGATCGCCCTGATGGAGGCGCTGCGTCGCGAGCTCGACGCCCGCCAGTCGCCGATCGGCGCCAGCGTGCTCGTCCCCGGACCGGTGGACACGCCGCTGCTGAGCACCTCGCGCCACCGTCCGCTGGTGCAGCGCTCGGAGACGCCCGAAGGCCGTGCCTTCGCCGAGAGCTCGGCGACCTATCTCGCCACGACCGGGAAGGATCCCGCCGACGTCGCCGCGCTCGTCGTCGCCGCGATCCGAGAGAACCGGTTCTGGATCCTCACCCACCCCGAGTGGGCCGACGTGCTCCGCCGCCGTGTCGATGCCATTGGCACGACCGGCATGCTCACCGACCGGCCAGGCGCGGATTCTTGATGAGGAAGTACCGCGCCGAACCTTGACACCGGGCGAGTTCCCTCTTATCATCATGATGAATACGGCGAATCGCCGTTTCACTCACAAGGGGGTACGCAACGTGCGAGCGACGTCACGTCGAGTTCTTGGCCTGTCGACGGTCCTCACGGTGGTCATTGCGATGGCCGCCTGTGGCGGCGACGACGACGACGATGCAGGGGCGCGAAACGACCAGTGCCGCGGCGCCGGCGGAGAGCGATGCGGCTCCGACCACTGCTGCTGCGGTCACGGACTCCACTGCCGCTGGGGCGACCGACTCGACGGCAGCCGCCGAGTCGGAGACGACGGCGGCGACGGCCGCGGACGATGCCGAGCTGGTCGCCGCGGCCACCGAGGAGGGCAAGGTCACGGTCTATTCGAGCCAGGGTCTCGACGCGCTGAACCAGCTGGCCGCCAACTTCGAGGCCAAGTACCCGGGCATCGATGTCGAGGTCGTCCGCGGCATCGACAGCGACCTCGCCCCGAAGGTCGAGGCAGAGAACCAGACCGGCCAAGGCGTCGCCGACATGTACGTCAACGCCAGCCTGAGCTGGGTGCAGGACCACGCTGATCAGGGCTGGTTCCTGCCGGTCGAGGGTCCCGAGCTCACCGGACAGGGCGCCTACGACGCCGAGCAGTTCGTCCACGAGGGCAACTTCTTCGAGGTCGGCTCGGCCGTGCTGACGTTCGCCTGGAACACCGACCTCTACAGCGCCGGCATCACCGACTACGAGGACCTGCTCGATCCCGGAGCTGTCCGGCAAGATCGGTGTGATCGAGCCGACCGCGCCGTCGATCGTCGACTTCTACCTCTGGTTGGAGGAGACCTTCGGCGAGGAGTACGTCGAGCAGCTCGCCGCGTTGGCGCCTCGCATCTACCCGAGCTCGCTGCCGATCGGCGAGGCCCTGGGTTCCGGCGAGATCTCGGCTACGCCGTATCCGCGCCATCGACGCTCGAGCCGCTGAAGGCCCAGGGCGCACCCGTCGAGTACGGCATCTCACCGAGGGGGCCTGGGGAGCCCGCTTCTTCGGCATGGTCCCCACCACGGCGCCGCATCCGAAGGCCGGGCAGCTGTTCGCCAACTACATGGTCACCGCCGAGGCCCAAGAGGTCGTCCAGGCCACGGCCGGATCGGTGCTGCCGGACATCCCCGGCACGCTGATCTACAACGAGGATGTCCGTGAGCAGGACCTCTCGAAGTTGACGCCGGAGGCCGTCGCGGCGTACCAGGAGAAGTGGAACGGCCTGTTCCGCTAAGCCACGAGCGGACAGACGACAGGGAGTCGACATGAGCTACGTGACGATCGAAGGACTCAACAAGCACTTCGCCGGTAAGCCGCCGACGACGGCGATCGACGATCTCGACCTGGAGATCGAGGAGGGCGAGTTCCTCGTCCTCCTCGGCCCCAGCGGGTGCGGCAAGACGACGACGTTGCGCTGCCTGGCCGGTCTGGAGACCCCCAGCTCGCGGGGCCATCTCGTTCGGCGGGCGCAAGGTCTTCGACTCGGGGTCGCGGGTCGATGTGTCGCCGGACAAGCGCAACCTCGGCATGGTCTTCCAGTCGTATGCGCTGTGGCCGCACATGACCGTGCGCAAGAACATCGGCTACCCGCTGCGGGCTCGCAAGATCCCCAAGAGCGAGTGTCGGGGCTGGGTCGACGACGTGGCGGCGCTGGTCGACTGCGGGCAGCTGCTCGACCGGTATCCGGCCCAGCTCAGTGGGGGCCAGCAGCAGCGTGTCGCTCTGGCGCGCGGTCTGGTTGCCCGCCCTGACCTGGTGCTGTTCGATGAGCCGTTGAGCAACCTCGACGCGCGGTTGCGGGACCAGGTGCGGGCGCAGATCCATGAGCTGCATGAGCGTCTGCACTTCACGGCGGTGTTCGTGACCCACGACCAGCGTGAGGCGCTGGCGTTGGGTGACCGTCTGGCGATCATGAAGGCCGGCCGGATCGAGCAGTTCGACACCCCGGAGCAGGTCTTCGAAGAGCCCGCCACCGAGTACGTCGCCGGCTTCATCGGCATGTCCAACCGCCTGCAGCTCGAGCGCCGGGAAGGGGGCTGGTCCCTCGGGGAGTTCACGGCGACCGGCGAGATGCCCGTTCCCCGCGACTGCGCGTCCGTCGCCGTCCGGCTGCGCCCCGACGACATCGTCCTCGCACCCGTCGACCAGGCTTTCGAGGGGGAGACAGTTGGATTCCCGGCCGAGGTCGTCGACTCGCAGTTCGGGGGGCGCCACTTCGACGTCGTCGTCACCGCTGGTGGGCACCGCCTCGAGGTGCAGGTGCCGAGCGGCCGCCTCGGGGGATGGGCGCGCAAGCTGTCGCCCGGCCAGCCGGTCACGGCCGGGTTCGCCACGACCACGGCGATCTACTTCGACGGTGCCGGCTCGCGGATCGCCGGCCACGTGCCGGTCGAGGCCCCTGCGGCAGTCGGAGCCTGACGATCATGGCGTTCCCCGGCCACGCAGGCCGTAGTTGGCCGCTCCTCCGCTGGCGCTCCGTCGCTCGCATCTGTGGGAGGTTCGAATGTCTGTAGCAACGATCGCCACCCGGCCACGTTCGCTCGGGGCGACCCAGGGCCGACGGATCCTGGTCAGGATCGGGCTCCTGGCCTTCCTCGCCGGGCTGGCCTACCTCGTCGTCGTGCCCCTGTGGCGGCTGCAGACGCTGGCGCTCGAGGATGGCGCGCGTGGCTACCGCAACGCCTTCACGCGACCGTCGATGGCGGAGACGCTGCGCACGACGATCCTCCTCGCGCTCGGCTCGCTGGTGATCGCCCTCGTGCTCGGGACGCTGCTGGCCTGGGCGGCGACCCGGCTCCCATCGCGGTTGCGCCTGCTGCGAGTCCTCCCGATCCTGCCGATCGTCGTCCCGGCGGTGGCCAGCGTGCTGGGTTGGTCGTTCCTGCTCTCGCCGCGTCCTGGGTACCTCAACGCGCTGTTCCGCACGCTGCCGTGGTGGAACCATCTCGAGGAGGGTCCGGTCGACGTCTACACGCTGCCGTGGATCATCATCATCACCGGCTTGGGCCTGACGGCCTTCGTCTACCTCTTCGTCAGCTCCGGCTTCGAGAACATCAACTCCGAGCTCATCGAGGCCGCCCAGGTGAGCGGCTCCTCGCAGCTCGGGGTGTTCTTCCGGGTCATCCTGCCGCTGCTGCGACCGGTGATCGTCTACGGCGGCGGTGTCGCCCTGCTGCTCGGCCTCGGGCAGTTCACCGGACCGCTGCTCCTGGGGCGAAACGCCGGCATCAACGTGCTGACCACCGACATGTTCCTCGCCGTCTCGCAGTCACCCGTCGACTACGGCACGGCCGCCGGCATTGGCGCGCCACTGTTGCTGTTCGGGGTCGCCATCGTGGTTTTCCAGAGGTTCTTCCTGGGCGACCACAGCCGGTTCGTGACCCACGGCGGCAAAGCCTTTCGGGGCGGGGCGAAGCCCTCGAAGCTGGCAGCCGTCGGCATCATCGTCTACAGCTTCATGGCGACGGTCCTGCCGGTGTTCGCGCTGGTCGTCGTCGGGCTCTCGAACTTCTGGAGCGGCGACATCGACGTCAGCACGTTCACCCTCGACAACTTCCGCGCCGTCTTCGACGACTCCCGGATCACGGAGGCCATCAGCACGAGCCTCATCGCCTCCCTCGCCGCCGTCGCCATCGCCCTCCCGATTGGTTTCATCGCCTCGTACCTGCTCCTCAAGGGCCGGCGCTACCCGATCATCCGGGCCATCGTCGACTTCATCGTGGCGATGCCGTTGGGCATCCCGGCGGTCATCTTCGGCGTCGGCTTCCTGTTCACCTACACCCGGGAGCCGTTCATCCTCTACGGGACCCGTTGGGTGATCATCCTCGTCTACATCACGCTGATGCTTCCGTTCACGACCCGTATGCAGCTCTCGGGCATGGTCGCGCTGGGCGATCAGTACATCGAGGCGTCCCGGGTCAGCGGGGCCAGCGCGTTGCGCACGAACCTGCGGATCCTGCTGCCGCTCATGCGCGGCACGCTCGGCGGGGCCGCCGCCCTGATGTTCGTGTTGCTGACCCACGAGTTCGCCGCATCGCTCCTGGTTCGCTCGCCCACCACCAACACGATGGGCACGATCCTCTACGACTACTTCGTCAACGGGTCCTATCCGCTCGTCGCTGCCATCGCGCTGGTCATGTCGTTCGTCACCGCCTGTGGCGTCGTGCTCGCCATGTTCCTCGGCGGCCGGGACGTCTTCGACAGGTTGTGACCGTGAACCGCACCGTCAGAGCGCGCCAGGGTCCGCTGGCCGGCATCCGCGTCGCCGACTTCTGCTGGATGGGCGTCGGGTCCGTGGCGACGCGGCCTGCTCGCCGACTTCGGCGCCGAGGTCATCAAGATCGAGGACCGGACGCGGATCGACACCCCGCGCAAGCTGCCGATCTACAAGGGCGAGCCGGCGCGCAACTATGGCGAAGAGGTGATCGACGCCGATCCCGACCGCGGCGGCCTGTTCAACAACTACTGCCGCAACAAGCTCGGCGTCGTCATCAACATGCGCACCGCGAAGGGACGTCAACTCGCCGAGCGCCTGATCGCCGAGAGCAGCGTCGTGTCCGAGAACTTCGCGCCGGGCGTGATGGAGCGCTGGGGCCTCACCTACGAGCGCTTGCAGGAGCTTTCGCCCAACGTCATCTACGCCCGCATGAGCGGCTACGGGCACTCCGGACCGCACGCCGAGTACCGGAGCTACGGGCCGGTCGTGCAGGCGATGAGCGGGCTGACCCACATCAGCGGCCTCCCCGGCCGCGAGCCCTCGGGATGGGGCCTGTCGTACATGGACAACCAGGCCGCCTACTACAACTCGACGGCGTTGCTGATGGCGATCTACGGGCGGATGCGCACCGGGCGGGGCACCGAGATCGACGTGTCGGCGATCGAGAACGGCATCAATCTCGTCGGCCCGGTGCTGCTCGACGTCACCGTCAACGGACACACGACCCGCCGGCCGGACTTCCCGCCCGGCAACCGACTCGAGTGGCCGCCCGCCGCGCCGCACGGCGTCTACCCGGCGCGCGGGGAGGACCGGTGGGTCGCCATCGCCGTGTTCGATGATGCCCAGTGGTCCGGTCTCGTCGCCGCGCTCGGATCCCCCTCATGGACGGCCGATCCCCGCTTCGCGACGCAGGAGGACCGGTTCCGCAACCAGGACGCCCTCGACGAACAGGTGTCGGCGTGGACGCGTGACCGCGACCGCCACGACGTCATGGAGTTGCTGCAGCGGCACGGCGTGCCGGCGGGAGCCGTACAGAACGCCGAGGACCTCAACGAGCACGACCCGCAGGTCGCCGACCGCGGCGTGTTCTTCGAGATGGACCACCCCGTCATCGGCCCGGCGCGGTTCGAAGGGACGCCGATCCAGTTCTCGTCGCTGACCCAGGACAACTGGCGATCGGGTCCCCTGCTGGGCGAGGACAACGAGTACGTGTTCAAGCGAGATCGTCGGCGTCGACGACGACGAGTTCGACGAGCTGCGCGGCAGAAGGCGTCATCTGATGACTGGGGTCTTCGACCACCTGACCGTCATCGAGCTGGCCGGCGACCCAGCCGGCGAGATGACCGGCAAGATCTTCGCCCAGATGGGCGCCGACGTCGTCAAGGTCGAGCCGCCCGCAGGGTCACCGACCCGGTCGATCGGGCCGTTCGTCGAGGGCCGCGAGGACGCCGACCACAGCCTGAGCTTCTGGTACTACAACACCGACAAGCGCAGCGTCGTCATCGACTACGCGACGCCGGCCGGCCGCACGGAGCTGGTGCGCCTCCTCGCTGACGCCGACATCTGCATCACGACGTTGCGCCCGCCAGACGCTCGCGCCCTCGGGCTCGAAGCCGAGCAGCTGCGCACGGCCTCGCCCACGGCTGATCGTGGTGTCAGTGACGCCGTTCGGGCTCACGGGTCCGTGGGCCGATCGGCTGAGCTCCGACCTCGTCGGTCTCGCCCTCGGCACCCCGCTCAACAGCTGCGGCTACGACGACCACTCGATCCCGCCGATCCGCCCCGGCGGGGACCAGGGCTACCAGTCGGCGTCCAGCTTCGCCCAGGCCGGCGCGATGCTCGCCCTGATCGAGCGAGAGCGAACGGGTCAGGGCCAGCTCGTCGACGTGGCGATGCACGACTGCCTCGCCGTCGGTGCCGAACTGGCCAACCCGTACTGGTTCTACCCGAGAGCCATCGTCCACCGGCAGACCTGCCGCCACGCCCAGCCGACGCCCACCCAGCAGGCGATCTTCCAGTGCGGCGACGACCGCTGGGTGTACTTCGTGATCTTCGTCGCCGACCAGAAGGCGTGGCAGACGCTGCTCGAGTGGCTGAGCACCAAGGACATGGCCCTCGACCTCGTGCAGCCGGAGTACCTCGATCCCGAGTACCGCCAGCAGAACTTCGGCCACATCCAGAGCATCGTCGAGACGTTCTTCCTGCTGCAGTCCGCCGACGAGGCCTACCACGACGGCCAGACCCGTGGGCTGGCGATCGGGCCGATCAACTCACCCGACGACCTCCTCGACGACGAGCACCTCAGGGCCCGGAGCTTCTTCGTCGAAGTGGAGCACGCCGATGTTCCACCGGCGCTGTATCCCGGGCCGCCGTTGCGCTTCTCGGCGTTCGACAGCGTGAAGATGCAGCGGGCGCCGAACCTGGGCGAGCACACCGCCGAGGTGCTCGGAATCGCCGCGACACTGACGACAAGGGAGACTGCCCAATGACTGAGCACCACCACCGCGACCGGTGCGCCATCGTCGGCATCGGCGCCACCGACTTCTCCCGCAACTCCGGTCGCAGCGACCTCACGCTGGCGACCCAAGCGGCGCTGGCCGCCATCGAGGACGCCGGGCTGACGCCGAAGGACATCGACGGCATCGTCCGCTGCGACATGGACACGGTGCGCCACAACGACCTCGCCGACGCCCTCGGCATCGACGAGCTCACGTACTGGGGCGAGGTGGGACCCGGCGGCGTGGCCCCGTCCGCCCAGGTCGGCCAGGCCGTCGGGGCGATCCTGTCCGGACAAGCGACAGCGGTGTTGGTGTTCCGCGAGCTCAACGGCCGGTCGGGGCGGCGCTACGGACTCTCGAAGGAGACCGACGCACGGGCCGGTGGCGGCGGCTCGTACGACGAGTTCTTCGCGCCCTACGGGATGTTGACGCCCGGTCAGGTGTTCGCCGTCATGGCCCAGCGCCACATGCTCGAGTACGGCACGACCGACAAGCAGCTCGGCCAGATCGCGTTGACGTGCCGGGAGCGGGCCAACGCCAACCCGCGTGCGCAGATGCACGATCGCCCGCTGACGATGGACGACTACCTGTCGGCGCGGATGATCTCCCGACCGCTGCGGCTCTACGACTTCTGCCTCGAGACCGATGGCGCCTGCGCCCTCGTCGTCACGACCACGGAGCGGGCCCGCGATCTGCGCCAGAAACCGGCGCTCATCCGGGCGGTCGCCCAGAACGGCGTGCCCAACCCGCAGCCCGGCATCCAGTACCCGGTGCTGATGCGCGATCGCATCACCGAGCTGCCGGCGAAGGCGGTGGCCCGGACGCTCTACAGCCGGGCCGGGCTCGGCCCGCAGGACGTCGACGTCGCACAGGTCTACGACTGCTTCACGATCACCGTCCTCATGCAGCTCGAGGACTGGGGCTTCTGCGCCAAGGGCGAGGGCGGGCCGTTCGTCGCCGAGCGGCGAGATCGACCTCGGCGGCAGCATCCCGATCAACACCGGCGGCGGACACCTGTCGGAGGGCTACATCCACGGCATGAACCACATCGTCGAAGGCGTCCGCCAGATCCGCGGCGAGTCGACATCGCAGGTGCCGGGCGCCGAGGTGTGCCTCGTCACGACCACCCCGCTCCCACCGGGAAGCGCACTGATGCTCACGGCGGCGTGAGGAGGACCAGATGATCGAGACGACACCACGTCCGCTCCCCGTCACCGACGACATCGACACCGGGGGTTTCTTCGAAGCGGCCCAGCGCAACGAGCTGGCCATCCGGGTCTGCGACGGGTGCGGTGCGGTGCTGCACATGCCGCGGGCCTACTGCCACACGTGCGGGTCATGGGAGGGACACTGGCAGCCGGTCACCGGGCGCGGTCGCGTGTACTCGTGGACGACCGTCGAGCACCAGGTCCACCCCGCGTTCCCGGTGCCCTACACCGTCGTGCTGATCCAGCTCGACGACGTGCCGGCGCGACTCATCGGCTACCTACCGGGGGCACCCGAACTCGTCGAGGGCCAGCCGATGGAGGTGTGGTTCGAGACGCTCGACGACGGGGTCGTGCTGCCCCAATGGAGGACCGTCACATCATGAGTTGGGACTTCGAGACCGAGCCCGAGTTCCAGCAGGAGCTCGACTGGGTGGAGGCGTTCGTCCGCGAGGAGGTCGAACCGGTCGACTTCTTGGTCACGCACGCCTGGGACATGGACGACCCGGTCCGCCAGCGGCTGATCCCGCCGCTGCAGGAGCAGGTGCGTGAACGAGGGCTGTGGGCGACGCACCTCGGGCCGCAACCTCGGCGGCCCGGGCTACGGCCAGGTCAAGCTGGCGTTGCTCAACGAGATCCTCGGCCGCACCCACTCCGGTCCGATCGTGTTCGGTTGCCAGGCGCCGGACTCCGGCAACGCCGAGATCCTCGCCCACTACGGCACCGCCCGAGCTGAAGGCGCGCTACCTGCGAGCCGTTGCTGCGCAACGACATCGTGTCGGCGTTCTCGATGACCGAGCCGCAGGGCGGATCCGACCCGACGCAGTTCGTGACCCGTGCCGAGCTCGACGGCGACGAGTGGGTCATCAACGGCGAGAAGTGGTTCTCCTCGCACGCCAACTTCGCCTCCTTCCTCATCGTCCTGGCGGTGACCGATCCCGACGAGCCGGCGTATCGGCGGATGTCGATGTTCGTCGTCCCGAAGGAGACGCCGGGGGTCAACATCATGCGCAACGTCCCGGTCTACGGGCACCGAGGAAGGCACCCATTCGTACATCCGCTACGAGGACGTGCGGATCCCCAAGGACCACCTCCTGGGCGAGCGCGGGCAAGGCTTCGTGGTGGCCCAGACCCGGCTCGGCGGCGGGCGCATCCACCACGCCATGCGCACCGTCGGTGTGGTCAAGCGGGCCTTCGACATGATGTGCGAGCGGGCCCTGTCGCGGGTGACGAAGGGCGAGGTGCTGGCCCGCAAGCAGCTCGTCCAGGCGATGATCGCCGACTCGTGGATGCAGATCGAGCAGTTCCGCCTGCTCGTGCTGCGCACCGCCTGGAAGATCGACCGCTACGACGACTACCTGCGGGTGCGCGCCGACATCTCGGCGGTCAAGGCGGCGATGCCGCAGGTCCTCCACGACGTCGCCTCACGGGCGCTGCAGATCCACGGCTCGCTCGGCGTGTCCGACGAGATGCCGTTCGGCGCGATGGTGCTCGAGTCCTTCCACATGGGCCTCGCCGACGGCGCCACCGAGGTGCACAAGGTCACCCTGGCCCGCGAGGTCCTCAAGGACCACAAGGCCACCGACGACCTGTTCCCGACGATGCACCTGCCGAAGTTGCGAGCCCAGGCCCACGAGCGCTACGACGACCTCCTCTACGCGACGACGGGGGTGCAGTGATGGCCAGCGAATTCGATCTCGAGCAGACCGACCGCCTCTTGACGACGACGCGGGCGGTGCGCAAGCGCCTCGATCTCACCCGCCCGGTGGAACGAGAGGTCGTTCTCGACTGCCTGCGCATCGCCACCCAGGCGCCGAGCGGCGGGAACCGCCAGCGGGGGCGCTGGCTCGTGGTGCGCGACCCCGCCAAGAAGAAGGCGATCGCCGACCTTTACGCCCGATCGTACGAGGCGTACATCTCGCCCCAACTGGCCGTGCTCGACCCGCAGGATCGTGCCTCGGTCCGCATGGTCGAGTCGTCGCGCTATCTCGCCGACCACATGGCCGACGTCCCCGTGCTCGTCATCCCCTGCATCCTCGACCGCCTCGCCCCCGACACCGGCACGGCCGAGGTGGCCGGCTTCTACGGCGGGATCCTCCCTGCCGTGTGGAGCTTCCAGCTGGCCCTGCGCAGCCGCGGGCTCGGGTTCGGCCTGGACCACGTTGCACCTCGAGTACGAGCGGGAGGTCGGCGAGCTGCTCGACATCCCCCAGACGGTCACCCAGGTCGCCCTGCTGCCGGTCGCCTACTACCGCGGCGAGGGGTTCGGACAGGCGCCGCGGCGGCCCGTCGAGGAGATCACCTACGTCGACAGTTGGCAAGCACGCTGGGAGTGATCGACATGCAACTGAAGCCTGGTGCTCGTCTGAAGTCCTCGACCGGCACGACCGAGGTGATCGTGGTCAGGGCGCCGTCGTCCGAGGTCGATCTGCGCTGCGGCGGGCAGCCGATGGTGCTCTACTCCGACTCTCGTCGTCGACGGCCAGCCAGATCCTGCGCACACGTCGGGGACGCTGCTCGGCAAGCGGTACGCCGATGCCGATGCGGGGCTCGAGGTGCTGTGCACGAAGGCCGGGGACGCTTCGCTGTCGCTCGGCGACGAACCGCTGCACGTCAAAGACGCCAAGCCGTTGCCCTCCTCGGACTGAGCGCGACGCCGATGCACCTTTGGACGCTGCTCGAGATGGCCGTTGACGGCTTCGGCGACCGCGTCGCGTTCGGGTCGCGGCAGGACGGGATGACGTACGCCGAGCTCGGTCGCCAGCGCGACGCAGGCGGCGGGAGTGGTCCGCCGCCGCGGGGTCCAGCGAGTCGGCCTGGTCGACGTCAACTCCGACGCCGTGCCGATCCTCGTCTTCGGCAGTGCCCTGCGCCGGTGTTCCGTTCGTGCCGCTGAACTACCGGCTCGACGACGATCACCTGCGGGCCGTCATCGGCCGCACCGCGCCGTCGCTGCTGGTCGTCGATGACACGGTCGTGCAGCGGGTCGGTGCCGTTCCGATGGTCGAGTTGCTGACCGCCGCGGCGTTCCGCGCCGAGGTCGAGGCGGTCGCCGCCGACGGCCCTGCGGTCGCCGTCCGCCGATCCAGACGAGACCGCGCTGCTGCTGTTCACGAGCGGCACCACTGGCGAGCCGAAGGCGGCCGTGCTGCGCCACCGACATCTCGCCACGTACGTGATCAGCACCGTCGAGTTCATGTCCGCAGACGAGGACGAGGCCGCACTCGTGAGCGTGCCGCCCTACCACGTCGCCGGAGTGTCGGCGGTGCTGTCGTCGGTGTACGCCGGGCGCCGCGTCGTCTACCTGCCGGCATTCACCGCGGAGGCCTGGGTCGACGGCGGCCGCGACGAGCAGGTCACCCAGGCGATGGTGGTGCCGACGATGCTCGCCCGCATCCTCGATGTGCTCGAGCGCGAGGGCGAGCGCCCTGCCGGCCCTCCGCGCACCTGGCGTACGGCGGCGGGCGCATGCCTGTGCCGGTGATCGAGCGGGCGCTGGCGATGCTGCCCCATGTCGAGTTCGTCCAAGCCTATGGACTCACCGAGACGAGCTCGACGATCGCCGTGCTCGGCAGCGGCGATCACCGGGCAGGCCGTGGTCAGCACGATCCCCGGCGGTGCGCCGCCGTCTCGGGTCGGTCGGCAAGCCGATCCCGTCGTTGGAGGTCGAGATCCGCGATGACGACGGCGCGACGCTCGGCGCCGACGAGTCCGGGGAGATCTTCGTGCGCGGCGAACAGGTCGCCGGCGAGTACCTCGGACGCCCCGGCGGCGTCGCCGACGGGTGGTTCGCCACGCGTGACACCGGCTTCTGGGACGACGACGGCTATCTCTACCTCGAGCGGCCGGCGCGACGACGTCATCGTCCGCGGCGGCGAGAACATCTCGCCCGGCGAGATCGAGGACGTGCTCTTCGCCCACCCAGCCGTGGCCGAGGCGGCCGTCGTCGGCGTCCCCGACGTCGAGTGGGGTGAGGCCGTCGTCGCCGTGGTCGTGCTGCACGACGGCGCGACGGGTGCGCGACGCCGAACTGCAGGAGTGGGTGCGCGGCCACCTCCGCTCGTCGAAGACGCCGCAGCGGATCGAGTTCCGAGACCAGCTCCCGTACAACGACACCGGCAAGCTCCTGCGCCGCGTCCTCAAGGCCGAGCTCACTGCGGCATCCGTGTCGTAGGTTCGTCGTACATTCGACCGATCGATGAGATCGAACCGGTCCTCCTCGTCGATGAGCCGACGCCCCTGGTGCGGCGGCTCACGCTCAATCGGCCGTGCAAGCGCAACGCGCTCGACGACCGGCTTCGGTCCGCTCTCTTCGACAGCCTGCGTGCTGCCGATGCGTCGCCGGACGTGTCGGTCGTCGTCATCCGTGGCGCCGGTCCGAGCTTCTGCGCCGGCTACGACCTGTCCGCTCCGAACCACACGCCGTCGAGCGGCACGCTTCGCCGGCATGCGACGCGCCACGGAGGCGCTGCTGACGGGCGATTCGATGACCGGTGACGAGGCGGTCCTGGCGGGGTTCGCCAACCACGCTTCCCGGCCGAGCGCCTCGACGACGAGGTGGCGGCCATCGCCGGGCGGGTCGCCAAGATCCCCGCCGACCTGTTGGCGCTCAACAAGCGGGTCGTGCACCGGGCGATGGCCGGTCTGTGTCACCGCACAACGCACCGGCAGCTTGTGCGGTGGCACAGAGTCGTCGATCAGCCAAGGACGCGGCGGCGACGCCGGGCGCGATGGGCTCCCCGACCTCCTCCTCGGGGGTGAGGTCCTGACCGAACGCGGTCGCGATCCCGGCCGGCGAAGAGCTCGCCAACGCCGTGGACGGCTACGGAGAGCGATTCACGTCACCGGAATGGTGTGCCGGTGGCGCGATGGGCGCGCAGCGTGACGATCGAGACCGTCCCCGCCAACGGGCCATCGAGCATGATGGCCCGATTGGTCCGCGGCGTGATGTCGACGATCGGCGACGACTCGTGGTCTGGCTGCTCCATGATGAGTCCGCCCGACCAAGGCTCCGTGACGTCGCTGTCGTCGACGTCGATGGTGAGCCGCGTTTCGAACGGGTGTTCGCCGATCAAGACTCGGATCCGAGCCGTCGGCGGAGGTTGGAATCGTTCCATTTCGGCGCTCTCTGCAAGGGCGGACCGGGTGCGGTGGTGCCCGCCCGGCACTACCGCACCCAGTCCACTGCTGATCAGGGTGCCAGCGAACGAGTCCGGCTCGCATCGGGGATGTCCCGTGCATTGGGGTGAGGCGTGGAGCGCCGAGGCGGTCGCCGGCCGGCGAGCGATGTTCAGGCGTCGATGATCGTGCTGATCGATCGAGCGGTCGTGATTGGGTCGGCGTGGCAGTGCACGACCTTCCAGGAGTCTTCCTCCCATCGGGAGATCATGGTGACCCGCAGCGATGACGGAGTCATCTCGTCGCGTCCGGCCAACTTCACATCGTACCGCTCGAGCTGGACGATGTAGCCAAGGTCAGGCGTGGAGTACCTCGACAGCTCCTCGAACGCACCGCGCCGGCTTCGAAGTTGGACGCTGCCTCCTCGATCGCCGCTTCCACGTCAGCCGGTCCGACGTGAGGCGGTCCAAACGGATTGGCGAGCGTCACGTCGTCGCGCCGAGAGAAGAGCCCCACGACTGATCGTGCATCGCCCCTCACGAATGCGTCGAGCGCGTGTCGATACGCGGCTACCGCGCCGTCGAATTCACACTGCCGACACGGGCTCCTCCTTATCAGACGGGTCCGCAACACGTCGACCAGGGCGTCGTCACAAGATGCGCGCGGTGAATGGCATGAAGGGGGGCCTCCCCCGGTGGAAGGCCCGAGAACGCTCGTCCCTCTCGAGTGGTCCCTCTCGTCCGATCCAGAGGCCTTCGTCGGCAACTTCCTCGAACAGCTCGAACCAGGCGTCGAAGTCATCGCCGGCCGCGCGATCGGACGATCATGTGGGCAACGTCGGCAGTCTCACCGAGCGATGGAGGCTCGTGCCACGCTGATTGCCGCCGCCAAAGGCGAGAGCATCCGTCATCACGGTCCGAGGCGATCAGCCGACCTCGTCCTGGATCGCCGGCAGATTGTCAGTCACCGAACGTCGCCGAGCGTGGTGTGGTGGGCGGGCCGCTCACGTCAACGCGGTCGCTGGGCACCTACCGCTACGGGGCCGCGGACCTGGCGGCACCTGCAGGGTCACGCAGACGCGTGCTGGAGGTCGAGCACCCAGTACAGGAAGTTCGTCGTCTGCGCCATGATCTGCTCGGAGTGATCGATCGGCACGTGCCCCTCGCCCGGGTAGGTGGTGAGGTAGGACGTGAGCCCCGCGGCGTGCGCGTCGTTCGAGCGTGTTGACGGCCCATTGGTACGGGACGAGTGGGTCTGCGGTGCCGTGGAACATCAGGCTCGGGGCGTCGCCGGTGGTCTGCGCGGGCCGAGCAGCTTGGCGCCCGACAGTGAGACGGCACCCCCCACGGCGGACGAGAAGCCGGCATATGCCGCTCGTGACCCGGGTCGTCGGCGTTGGCGCCGACGTTCAGCGCGGTGATGGCGCCGGCGGACGTCCCAGCGATGGCGATGCGGTTGGTGTCGATCTTGTAGGTGGTGGCGTTCTGACGCAGGAAGCGCACGGCAGCCTGGGCGTCCTGCTCGTAGACGTCCATCCACAAGTCGACGATCGTGCCCTGCTCGTCGAGCGCGCTGCCGAAGCTCACGTCACTTGTGGAGTTCACGGCGTCGAACACCGCGTCGCGGTAGCGCATCGGCGCCGCACCAGGCGGGGTGATCGTGCGTGTGGAACCTACAGCCCGCCGCGACCACGGCCAAGGCGACAACGACGATCCACACGCGTATCCGCACGTTCAACTCCCCTCCCCGACAACGGTCACCCATCGTTGCACGGCCGCTGCGACGGCGATGATCGCAGTGCGCCCGATGCCGAGGCACGGGAGCCGGAGTCACCGCAGCGTCGTCGCGATGTGGTCACGTCGGCTCGCCGAGCAGGACGATGGCCGTCCTTGTCAGGCGAACGTCCACTTCGTCGCGCCGTTCACATCGGCTGCGGACCCGACGCCGACAACACTCGTGCTGACGATCCGGTAGAGATACCAGGGCGGCGGGCCGCCACTCGGGGCGGTGTACGGAGCAGTGAACGCGCCGTCCGCGACCTCGGCGGGCCAGCCGACCCCGCGATAGGCCGCCGCCACGCGCTCGAGTTCGGCCCCGTCGGTGACGCGGTCCGCGTGACCGGTGAACACGACGTCGACGCCGTCGAGCCGTGCGGCCAGGGTGCAGGCCGGGTTGTGCGTCAGGTTGCGGCCCTTCTGGGTGTCCGGGCCGGTCACGACGTACCAGGCGCCGTCGATCCACAACGAGCCAACCGGCGCCGCGTGCGGGCGTCCGTTGGGCGTGATCGTGCCCAGGACCGTGAAGACGTCCCGGCCGGCCGCGGCAACGGTGGCGAGTCGCTCAGCGACTGCGCTCCACGGCAGCGCGTCACCATCGTACTGGTCGAGGTTGACGGTGGTCACAGGTTCGAGATCGGCCATGGCGCTGCATCTTTCCGTGCTGATCGTGCGGTGCGATCTGCACCGCCCATACCTCAACGAACCAAGTCGCACGAATCGACAACGGTTCCGCAGCCGGACCAACGGCAGAGACGCCACGTACTCTGTCGCCGCCTGCCAGATGCGTCACCTGACCGAGCACGTCGTGGGAGCGAGGCGTCGTCGCCCGACAGTCTCGACTCCGGCACCCCGCCGGTGGGTGGCACATCACGCGTCGAAGCGACGTCGGTCAGAAACAGCAGTGCCGTCGCCTCAACCGTGGCGGCGACCGACAACTGAACCAGGCCCTCTGCCACGCGTGAGCGCCTGGTCGTGCTCGTCGATCTCGTCGTTGAGGTGCTCGATGCGGCCGGCCAGACCGGCGCTCGTCAGGCGAGAGCCGCGTCGCGAGGCGCTCGTCTCGGCGCGCCCGCGGAAGCGGTGCCGTCGATCGCCTCTGCCCGTTCGTCGTCGACGCTGTGAGCATCGGCGAACTCGACGGATGTCGGTCAGGTCTGGGTGAGGGTGGCGATCCAGTCGGTCATGAAGCTGCGCACGTACACGGCGCGCTCGCTTCGATCACCATCGCTGATGGCCGTGGCCTCCCCGCGCCGCCGGCTGGCGATTTGGCCGACGATCGCCTCGTCGACATCGAGCACGTGGAGTCGACGGATCGCCTCTGCCTTGGTGATGAGCCGGCCCTCGTCGATCGCGGCGACGACACGGGCCACGGTGAGCAGGCCAAGATCGACGTAGACGTCCTCGCGCCATACATCGGGCTTGTTCAGGGCCTCGGTCCAATAGCCCGCGAGCTCGGCACGAGCCGCAGTGGCGATGGCCGCTCGATCCATCGCCGGCAGGATGTCGCACGCCGCAGGGCCGTAGACGACCACGGGATCGCCGAGTAGCTCGGCGCGTGCGATGCCGCTCAGCGTGCGTTCGAAGAGCTCATCGAATGCCCACGTGAGGTGCTCACGCTCCAGGTCGGCGATCTGGTCAACAGGTACGTAGATGCAGTGCAGGTTCGAGGCGCAAGCGTCGGCGCGGATCGTGGCCTGGTGCAACCCGATCAGGCGGGCCTGACGTTCCTCATCCAGCTCGGCCTCAATGAAGGCGACCAGATCGAGATCGCTGATGCCGGGGCGGTAGTCGCCGGATGCCAACGATCCACCGACGTACATGGCGACCACACCAGCGATCGGTCGTGCCGCGGCAGCGAACGGCACGAGGAAAGGTGCGACCGTGAGTCGGTCATCGACCACGTCGAGCACCGTATTGCACCAACCGTCGGTGTGTCGGCGAGAGCGATGCCCGCCGAGATTGCCGAGATCGTCCTTCACCGCTTCGAGCAACGTTGCCGCGCTCACCAGCCAGTGGTCATCGGAGTGCGGGCCTATCAAGCCGAACATGTCGAGGTCCGGCGCCTCGACGTCGACCTCGCCGTCACCGAGCTCGCGATGACGCACCGGCTCAGTGCCGGGGTACGACGGGTCGGTGAGCCTCCCCGACTGGCACCGGATGAGGACGGGTGCTTTCGTGATGGGTGTGGTTGTCGCCTACGAGCGGTTCCTGCGGGAACGGCATCGACCGGCGCATGCACGCCGGACGGTTGAGTCGGTTGCGGCGTTCTTCGTTTCGCATCTGCGTCCCGGGGACCGGCTGGTCGATCTCGGCTGCGGACCGGCGTCGGTGACCGTCGGCTTGGCCGCCGCCGTGGGGTCGACCGGGATGGTCGTCGGCGTCGACCTCGACCCAGGTCCCGCACCGACCCGGCTGGTGCGCAGCGACATCCACACACTGCCGTTTCCTGACGGCAGCTTCGACGCCATCTTCATGTGCGCCGTGCTCCAGCACGTCGCCGACCCGCTGCGGCCACTCCTCGAGGCCCGCCGAATCGCCCGGCCGGGGGCCGTCATCGGGGTGGCCGACGCCGACTGGGGTAGCGCTGTGATCGCCCCCGAGGACCCGTGGCTGCAGCGTGGCCAGGAGATCCTGATCCAGCTGCGCGCCGGCTCCAGCCCGTATGTAGGCCGGGAGCTGCGGGGTTTGCTGCACGCCGCCGGCTTCGTCGAGGTGCAGGTGACGGCGCGCGGTCGCGGTGGCGGCGGCTCTGGCTGTGCCAACGAGGCCGAGTTCCAGGCATCGTTCTTCGAGGCGCCGCCCGTCATCGACCTGGTCACTGATCGAGGGCTCGCATCGCCTGACGAAATGACCGCCATTTCGATGGCCTGGCGCCGCTGGGGCGACGATCCAGCAGCGACCGCAGCTCGACACTGGTTCGAGGCTGTCGCCCGCGCCCGCACCGGTTGACCAACTCCCCCCGGGTGAGGAAGCGTCGTCGGGGGGCCGCCGACCGCCCAACGGCTTGCTGTCGCGAGCGCCCCGACTGCTGCGACAGCCGCAGTTGAGTAGTGGCTACTCAGGTCGGTCGCGGCCGGAACGGGCACAGTCGCTCGGGTGCCATGTCAGCCAGCGGGCAACAGGTGCCCTGCGAAACCAATCGGCGGGGTCGGAACCTGATTGCTGGCGTGTCACCCGGTGCGCGCGTACCGGTTGCGACGAACACACAGTCGTTCGGAGGTCGGCCGGAGCCGCGCGTTGCGCTGGCCGTGTCGCCATTCGGCATCACACCAAAAGGAACACACAGATGAAGAAGACCCTGCTCGCCCTCGTTGCCGCGGCCGGCATTGGGGGCCTGGCCGTCGCGTCCCCAGCGGATGCGGCCAGTCCCCATTTCACCCGCGCAGCTGCGGCCGGTCCGAACGCCGACGGCACCTTGGACGTCGAGTTCAAGATCGCCGGTCTCGGTGACACCGTGACGACCACGGTCACCGCGTCGGCCGACGCGACGGCGGTGTACGCCTGCCGGAACAACGGTGGCAACTTCCCGTCGGACCCGAAGAAGCAAGTGGTCAGCGGACCCGTGTCGGCATCGGGCGACTTCACCTCGGGCAAGAACGGATCGATTACTGATGCGCTCACCGTGAGCCCGCCAGCGTCGACCCTCGACTGCCCGGGCGGCCAGCGCGAGGTGCTGGCCAGCGTCACCTACAGCAACGTCGCCGTCAGCGAAGCGGCGGCCGGCACCGAGGCGATCCCGGGCACGTTCTCGCGGATCTTCTTCGACGTCTGATCCCATCGGGTGTGCCGGGCCCAGTTGGGCCCGGCACGCCCGGTCGGCGGCTCGCAACGATCGGTAGTCATTCCGATCGCGTGTCGGCGCTGTTAGTCAGCTCGTGGTGGCGGAACGCCGAATCGACGCGTCAGAGGGGTCGTCGAGAGCGGCCCTGCTGGGACATGGCGATTTCATCCGCAGGCGTCGGTGCTCATCTGGCGCCAGCGCGCCGCGGTGTCGTCGTCCGACGGGAAGAACGCTTCGAGGCCAGCTCGAGTTGGCTCATCGCCCGCACCCGCCGTCAATAGCGCACCACATCACCGAACCGGTGTCGCTGCACCGTCACGGACGCCGACATGCAGGCGACGCTACGCCCGCACTGGATCGGCGTCGCTTCCCTCGCAGGGAATCGACCCCGGCCCATTGCGCGCGGATGACCGTGTCCAGGAACCTCAACGTCCTCACCGCTGGAAGCGTTCCCGCCGAATCTCGGCCACTGCTCGACGCCATCGCCGCCGACGTCGGCTTCGTGCCCAACCTGGCCGCCCTCACCGCAGCCAGTCCGACCCTGCTCGCCGCCTTCGACGCTCTTCGCCGCGCTGTGTCGGACCGCAACTTCCCGCCGGTCCACCGCGAGATCGCCGGCCTCGCCGTCGGAGTCGCCGTCGACAATGCCTACGGCGTGGCGTTCCACTCGACGATGCTCGCATCCCTCGGTGTCGACGAGGCCGACATCGACGCCATGCGAGCTGGGTCCGAGCCGACCGACCCTGTCCACGCCGCCGTGTACACCTTTGCCCGCCAGGTCGCGCTCGACCGCGGCCGCGTCTCCGACGAGATCGTGCGACGCGCCCACGATGTCGGGCTGACCGACGCCGCCCTGCTACAGCTCGTCGCCGAGTGTGCGTTCGCCAGCCTTGTCGGCACCGTCGACAATCTGGCCGGACGCGTCCCCCTCGACGCGTTCCTGCAACCCCAGGCATGGAACGCGCGAGGAGATCAGATTGCGACCCGGGCACCGATGCCCCACTGAGGGGTCCGAACACCCGTCAGCCGAAGAGGGATCGCCCACCATCAGGTATCGCCGGCAACGTGTCGGTGGCGACCCGAACCGGGTACGGCCGGGCGGTCGTCTGTCCGATCGACCTGTCGTCGGGTCAGGCGTTGCGACGGAGCAGCTCGAGCATCTCCGCCGAGCCCTCGAGGGTCTCCTTGAGTCCTTCGTACATCGAGGACCGTCGGGGGGCAGCGAGGTTCATGCTGACGCTGTGGAAGCCCAGTTCGAGCACGTTGCGGGTGAGCGATGCGCACTCCTGGGGGGTGCCCACGATGGCGAACCGCTCCACGAGTGCGTGGTCGACGAGGTCGTCGAGCTCGGGGTCGTCGAACCGGTGGTGATCGAAGTACCAGCCCCGGGAACGGGCGAGTGCCGCTTCGACCTGTCTCATCCACCGTCCGCCGTCGCGCTCAACGAGATCGGGCGGTCGGATGAGGCTGGCGTAGTGGGCTACGTAGCGGGTGAGGCTGCGGCGCACGCGGTCCCCGTCGATGGAGACGCAGAGGGTGAGGCGGGGTGCCAGCTCGATCTCGTCAACAGCGCGCCCGACTCGATCGGCTCCCTCGCTGACCCAGGTTCGGTACTCATCAGCGATGCAGGCATCGATGACCCGGCCACCGACGAGGGCGACGTCGGCGAGCTCACCGGCCAGTCGCATCACCTACGGGCTGCGCGACCCGATCGACACCCGCACGCCGGCGGTAGTTCCGACCATCCGCGCCCGATCGATGGTGATCGTCTCGCCGTGCACCGTCACCTCCTCACCACGCAGCAGCCCGGTGATGGCCGTGATCGCCTCGCGCAACGTGCGAACGGGCCGGTCGTAGGTAGTGCCCACCTGTTCCAGACCGGCCCCGACCCCGATGCCCAAGAACATGCGACCGTTCGAGGCGTCCTGCAGCGCCGACATGGCTCCGGCAATGGCGGCCGGGTGCCGTGAATACGGGTTCGTGACCATCGGCCCAAGCTGAACGCGGGACGTCTTGTCGGCGACCAAAGCCATCAGCACGTAGCAGTCATGCCAGAACACGACGTCGGAGATGCCCAGCCTGTCGAACCCGGCCTCCTCGGCGAGGCGGGCCAGGTCGACCACCTGGCGTGTCGACATTCCGGGGGTGATCTCCGCCTCGAAGGTCAGGTTCAGGGTCATCCCTTCGCCCACGGCGACGCTGAGGCGCTGTTAGATCACCAGGCTCTCGTGCGGGTTGGCCTGATTCGGACGGTGGTCGGATAGTCAACGGCGAGCTGCTCCGGCGAGGTCTGCAGGGCGGTACGGATCGCGTCGTCGTACTTGGCGAGGTACGTCGCGAGCAGTTCGGGTGGCTCTTCCTCGAGTGACGCGATCCCTTCGATCGTGATGATGTTGCCGCCGTATCCGTCGTCTGCGAGGTGGAACGCGACTCGAGGATTCCCCTTGATGTTGCGGACCTTGCCGGCCTTCGCCTGGCTGCGTAGCCACAGCGATTCTCCGTCCCATACGAACCAGACCGGTGAGGACTGGGGCTGCCCGTCGGCGCCGGCAGTTGTCAACCACGCCACACTCTCGTCGGCCAACCGTCGCGCCGGTCCGTCCTGCTGGAGCACGTCCGTCATCACCTCTCCTGATTCAATCCTGTCGACGCTCCAGGGTACGGCGGCGGCGACGCGCCGCGCGGTGGCGTCCGGCACCAGGCCCGAGATCTGGGACCGCACCTCCCCGGGGTGCGTCGGGCGTGCATGGCGATGAGCAAGCCGCCGCTCCGGCTACGTGGCGGGGAAACTGGTCCCGAACCGGTGTCGTAGAAGCCGTCGAAGAGGGTGCTCGGCACGCTCAGGCAGGGACCCCACGCTAGGTACCGGTCGATGATCGAAGCGCTCCCATTCGTCACCGGATTGGAACGAACTGCCCGGATGTGAGCTACGGTGCCGCCCCGGCGGACATCACCAGGGGACCATCAACGGCAGGGGGCTATCAACATCGTGTTGAACACTTCATCGACTCGTCGCCGCGGCATCGCGGGCGTCATCACCGCAGGGGCGCTGGCTGGGCTGCTCATACCGATAGCGGCCGAGGCCCGACCGGGGAACGCCTGCGAGCAACGCAACAACAACCAGTACGACAAGCTGCTGGAGTGCGTCACCCTCGGCGGCGTCCGGGAACACCAAGCAGCTCTCCAGGCGATCGCTGACGCCAATGAGGACCAGTTCTATCCCGGTACTCGAGCCGCCGGCACTGGCGGCTATGCCGGCAGCGTCGAATACGTGGTGGGGGTGCTCGAGGACGCCGGCTGGGCCGTGACGCTCGATCCGGTCGAATTCCAGTTCGTCTTCCCGGCGCTGTTGCAGCAGCTCACACCGGTCAACGCCGCGTACGAGACGGGCACGTACACCGGCAGCGGAAATGGTGACGTCACAGGGAACGTGATCCCCGTCGACATCAACCTCACCCCACCTCGTGACACGACGAGCGGCTGCGAGGCGTCCGACTTCGCCGGGCTCGACTTCAGCGGGCCGAACGACATCGCCCTCATCCAGCGCGGCGGCCCCTGCCCGCTCCGGCTTGCACGTTCGCCCTGAAGGCACAGAACGCCCAGGCCGCGGGGCCGAGGCCGTGATCATCTTCAACCAGGGCAACACGCTGGAGCGTGAAGGTCTGATCGTCGGAACGCTCGGTGCGAACAGCGGGATCACCATTCCCGTCGTCGGTGCGAGCTTCGCCGACGGTGCGAGCCTCGCCCAGCCCGGTTCGACGGCGCGCGTGCGCGTCCTGCCGTCCGAGACGCGAACCGATTACAACGTCATCGCCGAGAATGCGGCGCGAACGACGACAACGTCGTGATGGCCGGCGCCCATCTCGACTCGGTCCAGGCCGGCCCGGGCATCAACGACAACGGCAGCGGCTCGGCCGCCCTGCTCGAGATCGCCCAGAACCTCGCCAACCATCAGCCGCAAAACACGCTGCGGTTCGCCTGGTGGGCCGCCGAAGAGCTCGGGCTGATCGGCTCCACCGACTACGTCGACGGGCTGTCGCAGGCGGAGCTCGACCGCATCGCGCTGTACCTCAACTTCGACATGGTCGGCTCGCCCAACTACATCTTCATGGTGTACGACGCAGACCAGTCGTCGTTCCTGCCTCCGGTGGTTCCGATTCCCGACGGGTCGGTCGCCATCGAGGATCTCTTCGAGTCGTACTACACGCTCGTGGGCGAGCCATACGACGACAGCCAGTTCAGCGGCCGCAGCGACTACCAGGCGTTCATCGAGAACGACATTCCGTCGAGCGGCCTGTTCACCGGCGCCGAGGTCGTCAAGACGCCGGCACAGGCGGCGATCTGGGGCGGCACCGCAGGCGCCCAGTTCGACCCGTGCTACCACTTGGCCTGCGACACGTACGGCAACAACAACGACCACGCCCTCGACGTGAACGCTGACGCCATCGCGTTCGCCGTGTTGACGTTCGCCTACTCGACCGAGACGGTGAACGGTGTCCCCGGACAGGGGGTGCCAGCAGGTACGGCGCTGCCGGCCCCGGCCGGGCCGGAGGGCACATGTCCCATCGCCGGCAGCATCTGCGACGCCGGTGGGCTCGCCCACGACCACGGAGGCGAAGGGAGCTGATCCTCGACTCGAGCGCGATGAGCGGTGAGTGGCCCATCGGCGCTCATCGCGCATCGCGCCGACCGGCGGACAGCGGGCCGGTTGACACGCCCGCGACTGAGGGCCGGACGAGGGTGGACGGCGAGTCGTTGTGCCACGCAGGCCACCGTCACGTGGCTTCGCGCTGTCCCGCCGGCGGTTCCTGCAGGCGGCGGCGGGCGCGACGGCACTCGGTGCCGTGGGTGGTCCGGCTCTGCTCACGGGAGCCGCGCACGCGACAGGGCCCGGGATCGGCCTGGCTCTGCCCATTCCAGCGACGCTGGATCTGCTTGGCGCAGATTTTCACGTACAGGCGCCCCCGCTCACCGGGGTCGACACCGACGCGGCGTCCGTCAACAACTTGCAAGGTGCCGCTGGCATCGCCTTCATCAGCGGCACGGTCGACCGCACGAACCTGAAGACCGGTGAGACACGCGCTCCTTCCGTACCTGTTCAACGACATGCGGTTCATGCAAGGCGTCTCCCGCGGTCGGGATGGTCACGAACGGAACGCCACGTTCGTCTTCGTATGAATTGGTGTCTACGAGTCTCCCGGTTCGGGAGGCGCACAGATCCACGACTTCAACCCGGGCATCACGCAGGCCGGGGTCTTCCGGACAACCGTCGTTCCGACGGACAACGTGCACGTCGACCTCGCGACGGGCGGCGTCACTCGAGGTGAGCAACCTCGCGCAGAAGGATTACTTCGACTTGAAGAACGCGTTGTTCGGCGGCATACCCGCTAGCCGAGGGCGGGTCTCGTTCAATGTCCAGTGGACCCCCGAGGGCAACCCTGTTGAGGTCGACAACCCGGTTCAGAAGCACCGGGCCGTCGTCCGTAGCGCCTCGGCCAAGATGGAATGGTCCGCGCGGACCGTCGACTACGACTTCCAGTCGGCACCGCTGGCCACCTCGACCACCGACGCTGCCCAACTCGGCCGGGAGAGCAACGGCTCGTACTACTGATCGAATGATGCCCCCGAGGCCCGGACTCGGCCGCGCTGCTGGCGTCAACCGCGACCCGGATGCGCGCCGGGGACTCGGCGGTCGCCGGTCTCGTCGAGACCCAGAGCGCGCTCTGCAGGCACCGGGCCCCGTTGCCGACACGCTCCTTCGTGACGCACTCTGTCGACACTTGACATAAACGGTCGAGTGTCGGCATAGTGTCATCATGGGTCGTCCCGGAGAGGTCGAGGAGTTCCTGCCGCTGCCGGCATCGGTGATGCACATCGTGGTGGCGCTCGCCGACGGCGAGAAGCATGGCTACGCGATCATGCGCGACGTCGCCGAGTTGAGCGGTGGAGCGGTGCGGATGGGGTCAGGCACGCTGTACGGATCGATCAAGCGGATGCTCGACCAGGGCCTGATCGAAGAGACCGACGAGCGACCAGATCCTGCCCTCGATGACCAGCGCCGCCGCTACTACCGGCTGACCGAGCTCGGTCGGCGGGTGGGTGCGGCCGAGCATGGCCGGCTCACGTCGCTCGTCGACGCTGCCCGGCTGCGACACCTCGGCCTGCGGCCTGGCGGTCTGTGGTGAGTGCGACCGCGATCCGCTTGTACCGGCTGGTGCTGCTGCTCTATCCGGGCGAGTTCAGGCACCGCTATGGCGACGAGATGGTGCGGCTGATGATCGATCAGCATCGTCACCAGGCACGACGCATGTCGGGTGTCCTGCTGCACGAGACGTTCGACGCGGTACGTACCGCGCCCGTTTGAGATGGGAGTCTCCGATGAACCGAACCGTCATCCTCGTCGTCGCCGGGACCGTCGCCATTGCCGCCGCGGTCGCGCCACGGTGGTCCTCGTCCCACTCGGACTGGTCGCACTGGCTGGCTGGTTCCTGTGGGGACGCCGGGCGCAACCGATCGCATCGGCCGCGTCGTCGCGTCGCTGGATGCGCTGGCTGCTCGGGGCGTGCTGGCGATCATCGCCGCGGTGGCGATTCCCGCAATCGACGGCGGTGAGCTGAACGAGCTGTGGTGGACGGTGATGGCGATCGCCCTGCTCGGCGGTATCGGAATGGCCATCACAGGCGTGATCCTGGCGGCGAGCGACCGGGCCCATCGAACTGCGCCAAGGCACTGACCATCGCACCCGAACCAGTCGTGCCGACCGGCGCCGGCGTCGAAGTGGCTGCCGGAGGCCGAACGTTGCGATGGTCGCCGGGTTGACCGTAGGGGCGACATCCAGGTTGAAGTCGGCGAGTCGTTTGAGGCGGGGAAGCGGGCGTGACGACCGTGTCGGGTCGACCTCCGATCTGATCCTCCGCTCGGCCTCACACTCCGGCTCGGTGTACGGTCAGCTCCGAGGGCGTAGCGGGCACTCTTGTACGGGCGGTCACTCTGCTGACGGATGGGCGTGAAGCGTCAATTCCACTTGGAGGGATCACGATGGCGGGAGTAGTGAAAAGAGCTTCGGATCACCGGATGAGCGCCGGACCCCGGACAGACGGAGGTCGAGGCTCGTCGACCTTGGTTCGGTGAAAGCGGCGCGGGTGACGTTGCAGCCGGGTTGGCGCTGGTCGGAGTGCATCAGCCGGTCGCCGGTACCGAGAGCTGTCAGGTCCATCATGAGGGCATGCTTGCGGCGGGTCAGATGCACGTGCGCCACGACGACGGCACGGAGCTCGAGATCGGCCCCGGTGACGCCTACGTGATCGAGCCTGGTCACGATGCATGGGTGATCGGGTCCGAGGCCGTCGTGGGCTACGAGTTCGACAGCAAGGCCGCCGAAACCTTCGCTCGCTAGCTGACCGGCGCGGCAGAACGGGAACACCGATCTGCCGATCGGCATCGCGTCGTCCGCACGCCGGCCTGTGGATTCCGCGCGCCGCTACTCGGCGTGACCGCGCCACCTAGGGACGTGCGGCTCGTCGCTCCGAACGATTCCTCGACGTACCTGTCAGAGTTGCCGCTGCGCGACGCCGGCGAGGTCGACACCCGGACGACCAGCTGGCGCAAGGGCATCCGAACGCCGACCCGACGAACGTCCGGTAGGCAGGCCCAGTGATGCTTGGCCCCTGCTCGGTCACCCCGGGTTCCGTGCGCTCGCCATTGCCATGCTGAGGTTTGTCTGCCCCCGGTTTCGAGGCCTTCAGCGGCCCCGCGTTCGCGACGCTCAGTCGAGCGGAACGCGAACGACCTGGTAGGGGGTGCTCGGTGTCGGCGGCGTGGCGAATCGTCCGTTCACGGCGTACAGCGCATCGCCGAAGCGGGCGACGGTGGTCGGGATGTCCAAGTCGGCGTCGGTGAGGACGTCCACGAGCTGGCCCGACTCCCAGCCGGGCTCGAGCTGGATGACCGCGATCTGATTGAGTCGGTTCTGCACGACGTAGAGGGTCCGCCCGCGGAGTAGCAGTCCGTCGCCGGCTGGCACCGCCGGCGCGTCGATCAGCTCCGCCGCCCCGGTCGTGGGATCGACGCTGAAGGCCGCCCGTCGTCGAGTTCACGACCAGGAGCCGATTCCCGCTGGGGTCGGCGAACGATCCCGTTGGCGTTGAACCCGGTGACCTGGGTCCAGTCGCCGGCGAGGTCGATCGTCTCCACCGGCCCGGGCGCCGCGCAGTCCGTCAGTCCGACACGTGCAGCACGCGTGCTGAGATTCGGTGAAGTACGCCGCGCCGGCGGCCACGGTCACGTCGTTCACGAACGAAGGCGGAGCCGTGAACTGGAAGCGGTCGACCTCAGCTCCGGTCCGGGCGTCATAGGCGTAGCCCTCGCCCGTCGTACCGCGGCTGCGAAGAGCAGGCCGCACCGTGCGTCGTACTCCAAGCCGACGGCGACCTGTCCGGCTCGCCCGCGATGAACACCGCGCCCTCGCCAGTCCGTACGTCACCGCGGTACACGGCGCCATTCGCGCGAGAGCCGGCGTAGAACGTCGGCCCCGGCCCGATCGCGATGCCTTCCGGCAGCCACCCGTCAGGAAGTGAAATGACGTCAGGGAAGACGGGCCGGCCTACGGCGGCCGCCGGCGCGCTCGACGGCAAACGCGGCAACCGCGACGGAGGTCGCGAGCATCCTCACACGGGTACGTCCGGGCATGTAGCACCTCCTTGAGACGTTTGAGCGTAGGTGGGCGGGACGTGGGCTTTGGTCCGCCCGAGCGGCGAAACGGTCGAGGCTGCGATGAACGGCGCACCGTGGGAGCTCCGCATCACGTCACCCTCGGGCCCGTCGCGAACCCAGCCTGGTTGCGGCCCGTCAAGCTCTCGCCCTCGAAGGGCTGGTTCGCCGCTGCACAGACGTCGTCGCGGCCAGACCAAACGTCGTCCACGTCACAACGGCAGTGGCGATCAATGTGCGGCGCATGCCGGTCCTCCTCGCGGATACCTCCGCTACTACGGGTGGGACGGCGGGAGAGATTGCGGCCATCGACCGTACGGACCGGCCCGACGAGGCGGTCGAAAGCCCAATGCACGTGTGATCGCGTCCCCAGCGCCATCGAACGCCGGGAGTCAGTCGTTTGCGGCAAGAGAGGCGATCGACGTGCCGGATGGTCTCGCGGACGTTCTCCTCGGAGGGAGGTGGAGAGCGTCTCCGATCGAAAGCCATCGCAACGTCGCAGTGGCACGCTCGGGCCTGGCGGCGTCAGGACACTGCGTCGCCAGCACGAACCGCAGATCGGCGTGCTCGTGAGCCGGGTCGCGGTTGTTCGCCGGCACCGGCACCACGACAACGTGCCGCAACGCCTGACGGGCCGAGGCGCGAGGTCGGTCAATCCGGTCGCCTCCCGACCCTCCCGCAGGACCACGGCGAGCGGGTCTCCTACGGTGGGAACCGTGGCGAGCACCCCTGATTCCAAGGACGCAGCGCGCCCTCTTGTGAGCCACACCACGGCGAGACCCCGACAGGACGACACCTCGTTCGTCAGCCAGACCAATGTCGGCAGGCATAGAGAGAGCGACCCTGCCGAGCCTCACAACGCTACGAGAACCCCCGCGGCGCCTACCACAGAACAATCAGGCATGGGCGTGTCCGGGTTCGACAAGAGGGGTTGGGTCTCTTGGGTCGCGGTCTCACCGGCCGAAGCGCTTGATGCGTCGGGTCGGGCTCCAAGCGCGTAGCCGATTCGCTGACGCGCTTCCCAGCTACGACGCGAAGAACCGAGGAAGAATCCGACGACCTCCGAGACGTAGGCGCCGGGGTCCGCGCGAGCTCGCCGCATGGCGGAGGGCCCCGCCTCAGTGTCGAGGACGACGCGGAAGGCGCCCATGAAGTCGAGACGACTTCCTTGATCGGGTCGATCGTCCGATGCTCGTAGTTCACCGCGCCCGCTGCACCCGGTCGGTCCCAGAGGTTTCGTCGGACGGCACGTTTAGGTCGGCTGCCTCATCGTTGAAATGGACAGCGGGGTCGAAGTGCGCTTCCGGGGAGGAAAAATACCCTGAGGGGTGGGCTGGGGGCGGGCGCGAGCGGGAAGGAGAAGCAGCGGGCGACCGATGATGGTCGTCGAACAAACCGAAGGACTCATTTCATGCGCAAGGCATTGGCCGCCACCGTCATCGCAATAGGGCTCGCGGTCGCTCCCGCGATCGATGCGGTACACGCACAGGACGACACCACAACCGATGAGAGCGACGACGGCGGCAAGTGGGGGCTGCTCGGGCTCGCAGGCCTGCTCGGTCTGGGCGGCCTCGCCGGCCTGAAGCGCCGCGATGACCGCTACGACAACCGGCGCGATGTCGGGGCTACCGGCACTGGTGCTGTCCGCTAGATCCACCTCGGCGGTGCCGGGCGCAGCGTTGAGCTCGGCGCCACAGACCGCAGCTGGCTCCCTGCACAAGGGTGCTTCGTGAGGCTGGGGCAAGCCAAAGGCGCCACGGCCCGCGCTCGAGATGGGCTGTCACGGGCGGATGACAGCCCATCTCAGGTATGCGGATGATCGTGGAGTCGTCGCATCCGATGCCTCACTGCGAGCGTGGCCCGCCGCGGATACGGAGCCGGTGAAGCACCCTGGTAGGGGTTGGTTCCGCACGTACCCCCCTGAACGTCGCCGTCACGCGTCGTGGGACGGACGACGATCGTAGGCACGGACAGCGCCGACGCCCTGCTGTTGTCGGGTGACGTCCCCCGTGACAGCGGGGTTTGAGGCGGGCCTACCGCCGGGACAAGGCTGTGCTACGCACGAAGGTGAACCCAACGAGGTCGGCCAATCGATGAGCGGGGACGTTCGGAGCGTCGTGCGGAATGGCAGAATGCAACCCCCGGGTCGGCGATGGCTCGACGCCTGGTCGTCTTTTTGTGGTCGCCCTGCTGGTGCTGGTCCTCATCGCCGTGCGGTGACACAGTCGAGTTGAAGCTGGCTCGCTCGTCTCCGGACCCGGGACAGAACTGCGGAGCTCGCGATTGACCATCGAGCCTCGCCGATGTCGGCGAACCGGTGACCCTGCCGCGCCAAGACGAACCCGCCAGGCGGGATCCTCGATACCAGCCCGTGGCTCATTGGCATCCGCAACGGCGCTCGAATCAGGAGCTCTTCATCCAGCACGGCGCGGCGCATCATGGCGTTCACCAGCTCGTGCAGGTGCCTATTGACGCCTCATGCTTCGTCGAGCGTCTCCATGACTGCGCTCGAGTGCGGCCGTCCGATGGACGGTCGTGACGGGCTCGTCATCGCGAGGGAGTCGACCGATGGGCGATTCTCAGCGATTCGCCGTGACCCTCGTCGGCGACCGCTGGCGGCGCGTGTTCGCATCGGTGCCGTTCGATCCGCCCTCGTGTGGGCCCCACGCCCACTCACCCCACCCACGCGGCACCGTCAACGGGGCGGGCGGCGCGGCGTTGCGCCGCTCGACGGTGGCCGCGTCGTCGTGCTTGGCCCGGCCTAGCGCCGCGACTGCGCGGAGCTCCGCGAGACCGTCGACGTCATCCTCGTGCCGGAGAGTCCCCAACACGACGATGTCGCCGAGGACTTCGTCGCTGCAATCGCCGCCAACGCGGCGGCGGGCGAGTTCTTCGACACGATCGCCCAGTTCTACCGGCGTGCCGACCTGCGCTGCATCAATGCGACGGGGCGCGTGCGCTACAACCGGGGCCGTCAGTCCCTCGACCGACACGCCATACACATCGGTGCCGCCCGCGACGATCCGCTACCGCGATCCGTGCATGAGCTGACGGATTTGGGGTACACGTCGCTCGAAACGAAGAGCCGCAGCGTGAGTGAGACCGAACCCAGACGTGACTCAGCCGGCCGCATGGCCAGGCTCGTCATCGCCGCAGTGATCGTGGCCGCGATCGTGGCCGTTGCGATCGACAATCGCGAGGAGGTCGACGTCGGCTACGTAGTCGGGGACGCCTCCGCCCCCATTTGGGTGGTGTTGGTCGTTGCCGGCATCGCTGGCGTGGTCATTGGTTGGCTCATCAAACACCGCCCTAGCCGCCACTGACCTTGCGCCTCGTCGGCTGATCCTCATCTCACAGCCTGGTCGCCGGCGATCCCGGACACGGGCCGGCGCCTTATCTTCGCGGTCGTCTGATGTGCAGGCGACCTGTGGCGGACGAAGCCCTGGGCGCTACCGGCCGATGCAGCATCGAGCCGATGACGAGGACCCGTTCCAGTGCGTCGGCGGGAACGTCAGCCGGGGGGCGCCCGAGAAATGGGAAGAACTGGAAGGCTCTCAACGAATCACCACCCGCCGGGAGGAGTGGCCAGCACCGTGATCTCCAACCGTCGCCGCTGGGGTTCGCGCCATCGGCGGGCTGGTCGTGTCCGTTGCATTCGGATCACAGCGTGAAGTTGCGCCTTGAACGGGTCTCACCGGCCGTGCGGCGACTGCTCGATCTCACCGCTGTCGACCGCTTCTTCGATGTTGCCGACAGCGACGTGCAACCCTGAGGCCGCCCCAAACCGGGCATCGGTCCGGAGAGCGGTGTCGACGATGTCGTGCCGGGGCTCCTGGCCGTCGAAACTCAATCCCGCTTGCCTTTTGGGGTGCGCTCGCAGCTCAGCGCGAGCATCCCGTCGGCTCCTGAAGCACGGAGCCGGTTTCGGTGCGTTGTGTCTATCGGAGGTGAGCAGCGGCGTCGTGCCCGTGGCAGCCTGAGCTTTCAGTCACGGTCGAGTCATCGCGTGGTGGGAGCGGGGCGGCACGGAATGTTGGCCCACACGACCTTGCCCGTCGGGGTCCGCTCCCAGCCCCAGCTGTGGCTCAGCTGGCTCACGATCCGCAGCCCGAACCCCCCCGGCGCGGCGCCGACATCTCGGCGTTCAGGGATGGTGCGCGGAGTGTCGTGCACGTCAAAACGCAACAGCTGTTCGCCGTGGGTGACAACGATGTTGAATGCTCCCCCGGCGTGCTCGACAGCGTTGGTCACGAGCTCCGAGAACACCAAGAGCGTGTCGGGCACGTTGTTGCAGCGCCATCCATTGAGCTGATGCCAAAGTGCGCGCCGGGCTTCGGTGATCGCTGCTGGCGTCTGTGCACTCAGCGAAAGCGTGCCGACGGTCATTAGGGGCAGCCTCTCTCAGTGACCAACGGGGGTGCAGGTCACCCAACCTCCGTTACCCCTACGCCGCGCGGCACAACCGGCGATACGCGCGTTCATCCGGCGCTGATCCGCCGCCGCGATGCTCGCACGCGATGTCCGAGTCCATCTGCAGCGTCGCCATCTCCGCTGACGCGGACAGCGTCGCCGCGAGTTCCGACGCCGTCAAACGCGCCCACGGTGATGCCGGGAACGTCGATCTCGACGAAACGACAGTCGCCGCCTATCGCGATGCGCCCGGGATATTCCCGCCGCTCGAGATGGTCTGAGAATAGTGGCGAGCCGCTAGGCGAGCAGCCGCGGCATGGCCCCTCGAACTTCCGAGTTGCAGCGCCGCTCTACCCCTCCTGACCCGTCACGCCTTCCATGGCAAGAGCCCCCGTCGGGTGACACGGAGTGACCGGCGGGCTGAGCCGCTCCACCTCCGGAGCCCGGATGGCGTCGCCGTGGGCCGCTCTCATCGCACCAGCGAGAACCTCGCTCAGGTGACGAGACGCACTTGCTCCGGCGCGGTGAGCGGCGACACCGCCATCCCGCGATGCAGTTCGTCTCTCTTCGGCGATTCACGTCGGTGATTCATCGTCCCCATAGCGGGCCTCCGTGTCGTTCACCGGTTCCTTGTCGGGCCCCCCGGTCTCATGTTGCGGGGCCGGGTCGGACTGGTCGCCAAACTCGTGCTCATCGGGGTCGCTCACCGCCACCGTCTACCCCGCTTGCACGGTTCTCAACGACTCACCTCGATGGCACCGCGGGCGCGGTGCGCCTGGCGCCACCTCGAGCTCAGCCGTCGATGGTCGCGATGTCGTCATCGAACAAATCATCGCCCCGGCTCGCCCGGCTGCGCCAGCCCGTAGATGCACCGCTCCGACTCACGGGCGAGGTTCACTACCACCACGCCGAGCAGGGAATGGGCGGCCGCGACCGTCGACAGGCTGTCGGCCTCCAAGGGTGAGGAGCCACAACCAGTCGCGCCTCTCCGGGTCGCCGACGTGGGTGCGCAGATTCGTCTGCGGATGACCACGACATCCCAACACCCAACGGCGCACAGTTCAACTCTCCGCGGTCACCGCAGCCGCGCACACGTCGCCTCGGGCGGTCATGGCGCATCAATTGGATCCTCGGTCGTGCGGAACGCCCCGCCACTCGAGGAGCAGCATGGTGGCATCGTCGTTCAGCTCGTAGTCGGCATGCTCGAGAACCTTGTGTCCCAGCTGCCGGATCGTCTCGGCACACCCCAAGCCGTCGGAGTGCGCCCGCGTGAGGAGGTCGGCCAGCCGCCCGACACCGAACCTGGAACCGCCGCGGCGGCCACCCTCGACCAACCCATCGGTGTAGAAGAGCACCCGATCGGAGCGTTGCAACTGCACCGTCTCAACAACCGTCGGCTCGCTGTGCAGCTGGTGGAGGCCGACGGGGGGACGCGGCGCACACTTGAGCTCGCCGACGACGACGCCCTCGCGAACCAGCAACGGGAGCGGGTGCCCGGCGTTGGCCCAGTTGAGCCTGCCGGTGACCGTCGACAACTCGGCGACCTGAGCGGTGACGAAATCACCACGAAAGCTGCCGCTGATCGCATCGTCGGCGACGGCGAGCCGCTCCGCCAGGCCGAGACGTAGGCGACGACCATGACGCAACGAGGCGATCATCAGCGTCGACAACAACGCCGAATGCAGGCCGTGGCCGACGGCGTCGTAGATGGTGAGATCCACGATGTCGCCGTTGATCGAGTAGTCGAAGCCGTCGCCGCCGACCCCGTAAGCAGGTTCGACGAACCCGGCGACTGCGGCTGCGGGCATCGACGACTCGAGCGGTGGGAGTTGTTGCCACTGCAGCTCCGCCGCCAGGTTCATCTCGAGCTGGCGCCGTTGCATCTCGTAGTGGTCGGTGTGCGGACGCTTGCCCACCAACAGCTCTCCACCGAGCGACGTCAGGGCGTCGCTGAGTCGGCGTTGGTCCGCTGTCAACGCTGCGGGGAACTCGAACCGAAGCACCCCCAGTCGCTCCGTACCGTCGAGAATCGGTACCCAGCGGTGCGGAACAGGATGATCGGATTCGATCGGCTCGCCACGTGCAAAGGCGCGCCCGGCGGCGGTACCGGTGACGGAGATCGTGCCATCGGAATGTCCGAGGTCATCGCTGTCGTCGTCGGACGGCTTGAGGAACGCCTGCCCATAGTCGATCAGCCACATCGACACGTCGACGGCGCCAATCGCTATACCGGCCCGACGGAGCAGATCGCTCACCCGGTCAGGCGGCAGCATGTGCGAGGCCTGCAACGTTGCGGCAAGGACGTCGACGGCGCCGACGAGGTCAGCGAAGCCAGGAACGAACCACAGCTCGTCGTCACGAGAACTGCCCATACCAGATCCTGTCACGGCACCGCCAGGTGCCGCGGCGACGCGACGACTCGAAAGCGTCACGCTTGGTCCGTCGGCGTTGCCCCCGGTCGACGGCAGGCCCAGCCGTCTACGCGTCGTCGGTGTCTTCGTCGCCGAAGATGTCGTCGCCGAACGAACCGAAGTACGTCCACCAGTCAGGAGACTCCAGACGTTCGGGGACACCGATGAAGCGGAGCAGTAGTGATGTGACCTTACGCAATGGAGCGCCCTTCGTACAGCACGCCTCAGTGTTCGACGCGGCACGGTCGCTTACCCGCGGGTAACAATGTCGGAACGTGTCCATCGTCACCGGCACGGTGCACGACCGCAGCTGGCCACCGCGTACCATGCCGCCCCGAGTGCAGGCGGGTGGAGGTGGCGGCAACAGCGGTCGGTACCGTCGCCGGATGTCGCCGGTCGAGCGATCCTCAGGTGAGGGGGCGGGGTGGCCGATGGCTGGCGGCTGTGACGACGTCTCCGTAGGCGGCCGAGACGCTCGTGGAGCGCTCTGCGTTTGGGGGTGTGACGTCCGACCCGCGGCCATGGGGTTGCCTGTCGAGACGCTGGGTACCCAGTCACTCATGTCAACACGAAACGACCTTGTGTCGCAGCTCCACACGCTGCTGCGCCGAGCGGATCTGGTCGTGAGTGCACGGCGACGCCTGCGGCGGTCGTGGGCGGCCGAGCAATGAGCGTTGTGCTCCCGGACGTCGCCGGGGTGCGGCATCGTCGGCTCCAGTTGCCGGGCCTGTCCGTGCATGTCGCCGAGGCCGGCTCTGAGGAAGGTGACCCATTGGTGTTGCTGCACGGGTGGCCGCAGAATTGGTACTGCTGGCGGCGCCTGGTTCCGCTGCTCGAAGGCCGCCGGCTGATCATGCCGGACCTACGCGGACATGGCTGGTCCGAGGCGCCACGCCACGGTTACGAAAAAGAGCAGCTGGTCGACGATCTGTTGGCCCTCATCGACCGCTTGAAGCTCGACACCGTCGGGCTCGTCGGGCACGACTGGGGCGGTTGGACCGGATTCCTGGCGGGCCTTCGCGCGCCGGACCGCTTCAGCGGCCTGTTGGCGCTGGGGATCATCCACCCGTTTCAGCACCCCACGCCTGCCAAAGCAATTCAAGCGTGGCGCGGCGCGTATCAACTTCTGCTCGCTGCGCCCCTCCTTTCCCAGCTCGCGATGCGCGCCTCCCCACGGTTCATCGCCGGAGCGATCTCGGCCGCGACGGTGCGATCGGAGGCCCACACCGATGCCGACCGCACGCTCTACGGCGAGGTCTTCCGCGACCCGGCCAGGGCCCGGGCGACGACCCAGCTGTATCGCACGTTCCTCCTTCGCGAGCTGCCCGGACTGCAGCGCTACCAGACCCAACGACTGACCGTGTCGACGAACCTGCTCATCGGTGACCGCGACCCCATCGGCAGCCCGGCCATGCTTGAGGGATGGGAACCACACGCCGATGATATGACCGTCGAGGTGGTGACATCGGCTGGCCACTTCCTTCCCGAGGAGGCCCCCCTCGAAGTGGCCGCCGCCGCCGACGCACTATTCGGGCCTCCCGTCGACCGACGCCCTCGAGTCAGGCTGTCGTGAAGGTCGACCGGTCCCGCATCCTGCAGTATCTCCGTGGCTGCGGCCACGACGATGTCGACAGCGCCCGGCGGGCACTTCCCGTACGGGTCGGCATCGATCGTGATCGAGCAAATCTCATCGAACTCGGTGCAGATCCTGATCACGTGCTCGAGCGCCTCGGCGAAGGCGATCTCGGAACGTTGATCGGCGGATAAACCGAGTCGACTCACCGACGTCCGCGGGACCACGCTCGCGTTCACCCACATGCTCGCCCCCTGACGCCACCCCGGGCATGACAACGCCTGAAGCGGGTACCCGTGGGTCAGGATCGCTCACGTCGACCTCCCTACCCAGCACCGGCATCCGCAAGCCCTTGGGGCGTCCAAATTGCAGCGGTCTCGGTGGAGCGGGTCACGATGGCTCTTTCACGGCGGCGAGCCTGACGTGAGGCGCCCAAGGTTGGCGACAATGGTGTTCTGCACCCTCCCGCGGCCCCCGCGATCGGTTGGTGCCTTCGACCAGCTCGCGCGTCGATTGATTCACCGTCAAGGCCGCCGTGCCGAGAACACTTGGGCATCCTCGAGACCCGGCCGACGGACACTCACTCTTACCGACTCGCAACCGGCAGCCGGATGAGGGCTCCTGCGCCGAGACGGTGCTCGCACCCACAGCATCCTGAATCTCGTCGCAGGACGGGCGCCTAGACACGGCTTGGCCCCGATGGCGCCCAGTTTCGCGGGGCGGCTGACCAAACCCGTGTCGCGCTACATGTGTCAGCGCTGGCCGGCACCCGAGATGGAACGCTCCTCGAGCTGGTCGAGGGCGTCGATGACATCGCCGGCCGAGATCGCCAGCAAGCCGGGGTGCGGCAGGCGCCCGTGGGGGTCGCCGCGTTGGCCCTTCCACAGCACGCGGTGCTGCGGCCGGGGAGGCGGTCCCCACTCGGACGGCGGCGGTCGGCCCGAAGAGCACGACCGATGGGGTGCCGACGGCGGTGGCCACGTGGGCGACGCCCGTGTCCCCGCAGACCACGCACCGGGCGGCGTCGACGATGGCGAACAGGTCGAGCACGTCGGTGCAACCGGACAGCACCGCGGTCGCCGGCAGCGCCGGCGCGCCGAGCGAGCTCTTCGCCCGAGCACTCGCTCGTCCGGGGCCCCCGTGATCACGACGCGGCGGCCGGCCGCAGTTCGCGCCCGGGCGACCTCGGCCCACCGTTCGACCGGCCAGCGCCGCGCCTGTCGACGCGGCACCCGGGTGCACCACGATGGCGTCCACCGCAGCCGCCGGCACCGGGCGCGGCGGCGCAGTCATCGCGAGGTCGTCGGGATCGGCCGGGAAGCCGGCGTCGGCCACGAGCCGGCACCACCGGCCACCTCGTGCTCGCCGGGCGACCACTCCGGTCCGTCAGCGAGGCCACCGCAGGCGAAGGCGACCAGCCGGCGGGGTCGGGCGGCCAGCAGCAGCCGATGGCTCTGCGGGCCCGCTCCCGTGGAGGTTCACGGCGACGTCGGCCCCGGTCAGACTCGCCGGGAGCGGCTGCCAAGCCGACCGTGTCGACGACGCGGTCGGCCAGCCCGGTTGCCAGGGCCAGCGGGCCGAAGCGGCGAAGGCGTCAACAGCACCAGCTCGTGCTCCGGGAGGCGGCGTCGCAGCGCCCGCAGTGCGGGGACGGCGGTCAGCAGGTCGCCCGAGCCCGAGCGCCCGCAGGACCAGCGCCGTCGGCCGAGGCACCGGGTCGCGGCCGTCACGGCCAGGAGGACTCGGTCGACGGACACACGACGAGCTCGCGGACCTCGCAGCCCGCCGGCTGGTCGAGGGCGAACACGACGGCGCTGGCGACGTCCTCGGGCCGGTTGAGGCGAGCCGTCGCCGGTGGCCGGTACTGCTCGGGTCGCCCATCGAAGAACGACGTCTGCATGCCGCCCGGCACGAGCATCGTGACGCCGACATTGCCGGCGAGCTCGGCCGCCAGCGCCCGGGTGAACCCGACGACGCCGAACTTGCTGGCGCAGTAGGCGGTGGCGTCGGGCAGGGCGCGCAGGCCGAGGGTGGAGGCGACGGTGACGATCCGCCCGTTCGCCTCGGCGCGCAAGCAGCGGCAGCCCGGCCCGGATGACCGCGGCGGTGCCGAGCAGATTGACGCGGATGACCCGCTCCCACTGCTGGCCGCATCGATCGTCGCCAATGGTCCGCAGGCGTCGATGCCGGCGGCGGTGACGATGGCCGACAGCTGGCGCCGTTCGGCCGTGGCCGCGTCGGACGGCGGCCTCCGCGGCCCGCCCGTCGGCCAGATCGACGAGCACGTGGTCGACGTCGTCGTCGGGCTGGCGAACGTCGAGCACGACGGGTCGCCCGCCTCCCTTGCTCACGGCGGCGACGACCGCCCGCCCGAGCCCGGATGCCCCGCCGGTGACGAGCACCGTTCCTCCTTCACGCCAAGCCACGTCGCTGGACCTCCTGGAAGAGAGTCGCTGGTCGAACGGCCCTCGAGGTACGGCAGCACGCACGCACTGCCCGCCCCACTGGGCCATCGTCGCCTGCTCGGGCAGCTCCTCGAGCGCCGTAGTCGCCGCCCTTGGCGAACACGTCGGGGCGCAGCCGTTCGAGGGCGGCGCACGGGGTGTCCTCGTCGAACTCGACGACGGCGTCGACGCACTCGAGCGCGCCGAGCACGGCGGCCCGGTCGGCTCGCCGACGATCGGTCGCGCCGGACCCTTGAGGCGCCGCACCGAGGCGTCGGAGTTGAGCAGCACGACGAGGCAGTCGCCGAGTCGCCGGGCCGGCTCGAGCATGCGCACGTGCCCGCGATGTGCAGGAGGTCGAAGCAGCCGCCGGTCGCCACGACGGTGCCGCCGGCCGCCGCGCACGCTCGACGCACCGATGTCCACCGCCGTTGACGCGTGCAGCCATCGGCGGCCGGTCGACCTCGCATCGGGGAGTGCGCACGGCGCTCCCGCCGGCCACGTAGTCGCTCGCCGCGGCGACCGCCGCGGTGCACGCCTCGGACGGGAGTGCGCCGTCGGCGAGCGCGCCGGCAAGCGGTGCGGCGAAGCGGTCGCCGGCGCCGCACGCGTCACCGGCTCGCGGGACTCGCCGGCACCATCATCGGCGGGCTGTCACCCTGCACGAGCAGCGCGCCTCGGGCGCCGAGCGTGACGGCGACGCCGCCGGCTTCCCAGCGGCGGGCCAGCAGCCGGGCCTGGGCGGTGAGCGAGGCGAGCCCTCCCAGCCGCGTCGCCGCCGGCCATGGCGCGCCTCGGCCTCGTTCGGCGTCACGATCCGGGCGCCTCCGACCGGCTCGCGCCCCGCGGGGATGCGGGTCCCACACGACCTGGCGTCCGACCTGCGGCGCGAGCGCGACGCGGATGTCGGGCTGGGCCGTGAGCCCGCGGCCGTAGTCGGAGACGAGCACGACGCCGGCCAGCGTCGAGCGCGCGCTGCGCCGGTTGGATCAGCGTGCCGACCTTGCCGCAGCCGGGCCCCCCGCGGTCCATCCGCAGCAGCGTGTGGCCGGCGACCCGGACGCGGACCTTCTCGGCGGTCGGAGCGGTGCATCCGAGGTTGATCGTCTCCACCCCGGTCTCCGCCAGCAAGGTCAGCAGCTCGTGACCAACGGCATCGTCGGCGACGGCGGTGACCAGCGTGACGTCGCGGCCGTCGCGTGCCGCCAGGGTCGCCGCCAGCGCGGCGCCGCCCGGCCGACTACGGGTGCGCAGATCCGACACGACCGGGGCGGGCGCGTCCGGGCAGAGCCGCTCGGCCCGCCCGTCGACGTCCCGGTCCAGCAGGGCGTCGCCGACGACGACCATCGGGTTCACGACAGTGCTCCGACGCGGTCGACCGCCGCGCACGCCCTCGTCGATGCTGACGCAGAGCAGGTGGATGACGACCTGGTGGACCTCCTGGATGGTCGCCGTGCAGCCGGCCGCCGACGGCGATGGCGTCGTCGCACCTCGTCGGCCAGCGGGTTGGGGAGCGGTCCGGTCAGGGCGAGCGTGGCCAGCCCGCACTCACGGGCGGCCTCCACAGCCGCCCGCACGTTCGTGCTGCGGCCTGACGTCGAGAGTGCGACGAGCACGTCACCGGGCCGGCCGTGCCCGCGCACCGGTCGGGCGAACGCCTCCTCGATCCCGTAGTCGTTGACGATGGCCGTCGTCGTCGCGTGCTCGGCTCCGATGGCGAGCGCGGCCAGGGGACGTCGCTCCCCGTCGAAGCGTCCGACGAGCTCGGCCGTCAGGTGCGCGGCCTGGGCGGCGCTGCCACCGTTGCCGACCGCCAGCAGTCGGCCGCCCGTGGCGAGGAGTCGACCGATGCGATCGCCCCATCGGTCGATCCGATCGACGTCGCCCTCGAGGCGGTCGAGCGCCGCTCGCAGCTCGCCGAGACGTCGCAGGCTCTCGCTCATCCGCTCATCTCGCTCACCGCCGCAGTCGTCCGCCGATCAGCAGGCGCTCGTAGCACGCCAGGGTGGCGTCGGCGACGCGATCCCATCCGTAGAGGTTGCGGACGCGATGGACGCCCGCTCGTGCCATCGCCGCTCGCTGACCCGGGTCGGCCAGCAGCCGCCGATGGCGGTCGCCAACCGATCGACCTCTCTGGGCGGGACGTGCACGCCTGTCACCCCATCGACGACGGTGTCGATGAGCCCGCCGACGGCGCTGGCCACCACGGGCCGCCCGCAGGCCATCGCCTCCAGCGGCACGATGCCGAACGGCTCGTACCAAGGCACGCACACGACGACGTCGGCCGACCGCAGCAGCGCTGGGACGTCCGCCCGCTCCACGCGGCCGCGCAGCTCCACCCGGTCGGCGACCCCGAGCTCGCGGGCAGAGCTGTTGCAGGCGCCGCGCCTCGGGGTCCGTCGTCGAGCTCGGCTCGTGCGGGACCCCCGGCGATCACGAGCTCGGCATCGGGCAGACCGGCGAGCGCCGCCACCACGTTGCCGATGCCCTTGCGCTCGACGAGGCGGCTGACCACGACCAGTCGGGATCGACCGGGCCGCCGCGGCTCGACGGGCCCGTCGGGCCGGAAGTGGTCGAGGTCGACCCCGCACGGCACGACCGAGATGCGCGCCGGGTCGCCGCCCATGCGCAGCAGCTCGAACACTTCGTCGCTGCACGTGGCGATGACGTGGTCGACGTCGCGCAGCAGGACCGTCTCCGCTGGTCTGGCGCACGGCCGGGCTGGTGTCCTTGTCGCCCTTGCTGGCGTCGCTTGACGACGCCGAGGGCATGGAACGTCTGGACGACCGGGCAGCCCGAGACGGCGGCGCGGCGCCCGAGCGCCGCCAGGCCGGACATCCAGAAGTGGGCGTGGATCGATATCGGGCGGATCCACGCGCCACTGGCGACGCAGCTCGTCCCCGAACCGGTCCATGTGTGGCAGCAGGTCGTCCTTGGGGATCGCCGTGGCTGGTCCGGCGTCGACGTGGTGCACCGTGACGCCGGGGCACAGAGGAGCACAACGCGGGCAGCGTCGGATCGTCGCGTCGGGTGAACACGTCGACTCGCGAGCCCTCGCCGGGCCAGATGCTCCGGCCAAGGCGGCGACGTGGACGTTCTGCCCGCCGGCGTCGACCCCTCCGAGCACCGCCAGCGGGCTGGCGTGTTCGGAGACGAGGGCCACGCGGCGCCGTGGTCGCCATCGCGTTCATCGGGTCACCTCCTCGATCAGCTCGTCCCAGTCGCGTAGGAAGCGCTCGAGCCCGTAGCGGGAGAGCGCCGCGGCCCGTGCCGCCTTGCCCATGACGCGGGCCTCCTCCGGATCGGCGACGAGGCGGCGGGCAGCGTCGACCAGCACATCCACGGATGTGGATGTGACGCCGGCGTCCGGCGGGACTGCTTCCGGCACCTCGGTCGTGGCCAGCGCCACGACCGGCATACCGAGGTGCATGGCTTCCAGCAACGACAGACCGAGCGACGTCCAACGGATCGGATGCACGTACACCCGGCGGTGGGCCAGCTCGGTGTGCAGCTCGTCCTGTGGCAGGTCCTCGATCCCGCCCAGCAGCCCTGCGCCGATCCCGAACAGGTCGACGGGCGCGACGCCCGCGAACCGGGCCAGCAGATCGGTCCCCGTCACCCGCTTGCGGCGTACCGGTTCGTTGATGACGACGGCGAGCCGGGGTTGCTCACCCTGGTAGCGGTACCCAGGATCGACGATGCCGTGCTCGATGACGACCGTGCGGCTGGCCCCGCACTCCCAGAACAGGTCGTTGAAGGCGCTGACGTGGACGATCGTGATCCCAGGCGCGTCGGCCGCTGGGTGGACGAGGTCGTTGATGCGGCCCTGCGGGACGTTGTGCTCGAGGTAGACGGCGGGGACGTCGACGCCCGGTCGGCGCCCGCCCAGCCATTGCGACGCGAGCTGGTGCAGCTCCTCCGGCCGCTGAAGAAGGACGAGGTCGACATCGAGGGTGGCCGCCTGCGACTCGGTGACCTCGACCACCGAATCGGGCCACGACCACGTGCGGGCTCGGCCGAGCCCCCACGGCGAACGGGCCGCGTCGACGGGCACCCAGTACCGGTGGCGGCCGTGCACGAACGCGGTCGTCCACGACCCGTGCACGTGCCACAGCAGGATGTTCACGACAGCATCCCGGTGGCTCGGCCGGCGAGGGCATCGACAGCGTCGGCCACCTGCGCCGGGCTGATGCCGGCGACGCAAGGGTGGCCGGGACCGGGCAGCCGCGGGCCCTGCATCCGGCGCAGGCGATCCCCTGGTCGCCGAGGACCACGTGAGGAACCCGCCACGGATGCCAACGGGAGGCAGGCACCGTCGGCGCGTATACCGACACGACCGGTGTGCCAACGGCAGCCGCGAGGTGGGCGGCACCGGTGTTGCCGACCACCACAGCGGCGGCGCCGGCGAGGATCCCGGCCAGCTCGACGAACGTCGTGCGGCCGCCGAAGTCGTCAACCGCTCCCGACTGACCGGCGACGACGGCACGGGTGAGCGCCCGCTCCGTGGGGCCGCCAGTCACGGCAACCCTCCAGCCGGCGTCGACCAGTGCGGCCACGGCCCGGCGGTTGTGGTCGAGACCCCATGCCCGAGCCGGCACCGTGGCGCCCGGATGGACGACCACGTACGGGCGTTGGCACGCCGGCCCGCCGTGGTGGGGGACGTCGACCATCAGCTGATCCGGCTCACCCGGTGGCAGCCGGTGACCGAGTGTGGCCACCAGCGACAGGTTGCGCTCGACCTCGTGGACGTCGTCGGCAACGTGGTGTCGGACGTCGAGCAGGCTCCCGGGAAACTCCGGGCTGATCCCGGCGATCGTCGGCACCTCGGCAAGTCGCAGCAGCAGAGCCAACGGCAGCGGCGGACTGGTGGAAGCTGGTCAGGATGGCGGCCTGGTCGAAGTGACGAACCCGTACTGCGTCGATCAAGTCCCTGATCGCGTGCGCGTCGACGGGGTGGCTATCCGGATCGATCCACGGGGCGCGGAACTCGACAGCGTCATCGACACCCGGTAAGAGCTCGGCGGCGGCTCGCCCGTTGGGCCCGCAAAGCATCGTGACGGCGGCCCCGCTCGCCACGACGGCCCTCACCGCCGGCCCGCTGAGCAGCACATCACCGAGGTTGTCGAGCCGCGCGACGAGCACCCGCTGGGCGGTCATCGGCGCGGTCCGATCAGCAGGTCGACCGCCGCGGCCGAGATCGCTGGCGACCACCGGCGCGGCGGCGATCTCCTCGGGTCGGGTCGCCTCGTTGGGCACCAGGATCGGCGCGTGGCGCCGGCGAGCCGGGCGGCCTCGACATCGGCGCCGATGTCACCGATCACCGCACAGCGCGCCGGTTCCACTCCCAGCACCGCCGCCGCCTCCTGGATCAGCCCGGGGCGAGGCTTGCGGCACCGCAGTCGTCGGTGGCGCCGTGCGTGCAGATCAGCCACGGACCGAGCGGGCCGAGCAGCTCCTCGACGCGAGCGTTGACGGCGGCCAGCTCGTCGGGCGACACGGCGCCTCGGGCGACGCCGCTCTGGTTGGTGACGACGGCGGTTGGGATCCCGGCGACCCGGAGCCGATCGAGCGCTTCCCGCGCACCGGGCATCGGAACGACGGCTGCCGGGTCGCCGTTGTACGGGACGTCGCGCGACGAGCGTGCCGTCGCGATCGAAGAGCACGGCCGCCGGCAGCCGGTCAGGCACAAGACGGCGGGCGCGCAGCCAGCCTCGGGCGCGGTGCCAGGTCGCCACCGGCGGGATGGCCACGCTGGTGACGGACATGGCCAGGATGTCGGTGGCCGTGCGCGGACCAGGTCGGATCCGCCGGACGGCGAACGTGAGCACCCCGGCCAGCCACGCCGTGGCGGCGGCGGCGGCCACCCATCGCCGGTGGCGGCCGACGGGCAGCAGCGCCACGAGCGACGCCAACCCGGCCAGGGACACCAGGGCATGCCGGCGGGCACATCCCTGACCGGCCTCGGCGAGCTGATGCCAGCGCCGGCCGTGGAGGCGCCGCATGAGCATGTCGTCGGCGTTGCCCACCTGGGTGCTGACGCTGATCCACCACGGCGCCGGAGCAACCGGATGGTCGGCGACGCGTGTGCCCACAGACAGCGTGTAGCCGGCCGCCCGCACACGAATAGCCAGATCGGCGTCCTCCCGGTAGGCCCGCGGGAAGCGCTCGTCGAACCCGCCGACCGCCGTCAGCGCGGCCCGGCGGTACGCCATGTCGGCCGTCACCCAGCGCGCCCGCTCAAGGCCGGCGACGGTGCGCGCCCGGTCGCTCGGCGGCGCTTCGCCGGGCATCGGAACCCGCAGCCGACCTTGCGAGCCCCCTTCCGAGGTCCCCAGGACGGCGAGATCCTCGGCGAGCGCTGCCCGCCACCCGGGCCGGGGAACGACGTCGTCATCGAGGAAGGCGACCCACGGCGCTCGCCCCGCACGCCATCCGATGTTGCGCGCCCCGGCCGGCCCACGGCCGCCGGAGCGCAGAAGCTCGACCCGGCCCTCCAACGGCTCGGGCACATCGGCAGGCAGCGAGTGATCATGACGTGCGGAACGGTCGTCCACCACGAACACCCGCTCGGGCCACGGGCCGTCTCCAGCGGCGAGCGCAGCGATCGTGCGCCGCAAGGTCGGACGACCCATTGTCGGGATCACCACGTCATATCTGGCGGTCACGGCGCGACCCGGCCGTACGGAATGCGTTCACGACGAGCCGCCGTTGCCGCCCATCGGGCGTCGTCGTCTCCGCCGCGGGTCATGGTTCCGCAGCATCTCCACGGCCCGCGCCGACGAAACAACGCTTCGTTCGTCGCCCGCCGGCATGCGTTCGACCGCCCGCGGGTAGTGCCCGCGTCGCCAACTTGACGAAAGGAACGCCGTTCGATGATCTCTTCGGTGCTCGTGGCCGAGGAACATCCGTGGCCGCCGCGGGGTGGGATCGCGTTGCGCAACGCCGCCGCGGTCACCGGGCTGGCCGCCGCCGGCAGCGTCACCGTCGTCGGGGTCGGCGACGGCACGGCCCCCCGATCGCCGTCACCGCTCGGCGAGCGTGACGCCGTCGGACTCGGCCACCGGCCTGCGCCTGACCCCGAGGATCGATGGGCGGTCGGTCGAGGCGGCCATCCCAGCGACGGGCGATGGAGTCCGACCGCCGACGACCGTCTGCGGGCGGTCATCGATGCCGTTCGTCCCGACGTGGTGGTCTTCGGGCAGCTGTGGCTGCACCGCTTCGTCGAGGTCGCCCGCCGATCAGGTGCCTTCGTCGTGCTCGACGCCCACAACGTCGAGACTGAGGTCTACGCCGCCGTCTCGGACGCCGAGCGCGGCGGCAGCGATCGCCGCAGCCGGCGTCTGGCCCGGCTGATGGCTCGGCGCACCGCCGCGCTCGAGGCGTCCACGGTTGCCGCCGTCGATCAGGTGTGGGCTTGCAGCGAAGGTGACCAGCAATGGTTCCTCGCCGCCGGAGCGGATGCTCGTGTCGTGCCCAACGTCGTCGACGCGAGCCGTCCACTTCGACCGCGCGACGGTGAACGTCGACCTCGGCTCGTGTACCCGGCGAGCTTCGCCTACCCGCCGAACGTTCGAGCCGCCTGGACCCTCCTCGACGAGGTGCTCCCCGCGTTCGCCGCCAGCGTGCCGGGATCTCGCCTCGCGCTCGTCGGGCACTCGCCTCCCCGATCGCTGCGTGCCCACGCCGCCGAGCGACACGACGTCGAGGTCACCGGCGCGGTGCCCAGCGTGTGGCCGTGGCTGCAGGATGCGCTGGCGATGGTCGTGCCGCTCCAGGAGGGAGGAGGGACGCGGTTCAAGGTGCTCGAAGCGATGGCCGCAGGCGTGCCGGTGATCAGCACGCCCAAGGGCATCGAGGGCCTGGCGCTCACGCCGGGGGTGGACGTCCTCGTCGGCGACGACCCCGGGCAACTCGTGGAGCAGGCCCTCCGCCTGTGGGAGCGGCCAAGACTGGCCGCCCGCATCGTCGCCGCCGCCCGCGCCACGGTCGAGGCCCACCACTCGCAACGCGTGGCGACCGACGCGATCGCTGCCGCCCTGAGTGCGTTCGCCGGGCGGTATCCGGCCCGCGGCGACGACCGAACCCAGGGGTGGGCGCGCGGCGATGCCCGAACGCGTCCGATGAGCGCTGTCGCGACAACACGAGCGGAAATCCGCCACGGCGAACAGATCGATCCCGACCAAGGTCCCATCGACCGACCGCCGGGGAACTGAACGTGGGGGCGGCGACAACGGCGTCGTCGCCCCCACGCCGGCGTGCCCGTTGAGGACGTGGACGATGAGTTTGTGGTCGCTGCCGTCGAGTTCGCCGTCGCCGCAGAGAGAGGCATCGACGTTGGCGGCGTCGAGGTAGCCGCCGAGGGCGAAGTGCTCGATCCAGAGGTCCATGCACGACAGACCGAACCGTTGGCGGGCGGTGTCGAGCTGGACCTCGGACATCCCTCCTCGCGGCGGGCTTCCCGGAGCAGATCGCCGGCCACGTCGCGCGGCTTTGCGGTTCAGTCGTGTGCTCGCTCACGGAGGAGGTCGACAGCGCGGCCCGCCAAGGCGACCAGGGCGCGGGACCGATCGCCGGAGAGATCACCCTACGAGGGCGGCACGAGCCGTCACCCGAACGGGGCATTTGCTGGCTCGAACGTTCGACCGTCCTGTCCGTGGGTAACCACCCGGCGCATCGCGTACGGGAGGAGACGACATGGACACTCAGCGAGACCTCGCCACACCCTTTGAGCCGTCGGTCGAGCCATCGGCCGAGTCGATCGCCGATGATCCCGAGGGCGGCCCGCCGGGCGCACCGCCGGCGGGGTCGGCGTCCACGGAAGGTGCGGGCGGCACGGTCAGCCGCGTCGCCGATGCCGCTACGTCGGCGGCGGGCGATGCCGCGTCGACGGCCGGGACCGAGGCCAAACGCGTCGCCGCCGAGGCGTCGAGTCAGGTGCGGTCGGTCGTCGACGAAGCCAAGGGCCAGCTCGGCGGCCTCGTCGACCAAGCTCGTCAGGAGGTGCGGGAGCAGGCGTCCGCACGCGGCGCGCAGGCTGCCGGTGGGCTGCGCAGCTTGTCCGGCCAGCTCGAGGCGCTGACCGACGGTCGACCGCAGGAGGCCGGTCCGTTGCCCGGGTACCTCGATCAAGCTCGCAACCACGTGTCGACGTTCGCCGCGCGCCTCGATGAGCGTGGCATCGAGGGCGTCCTCGGCGACATGTCGAACTTCGCCCGCCGTCGCCCAGGCATGTTCCTCGCCGTCGCCGCAGGTGCCGGTTTCCTCGTCGGGCGCATGGTCCGCTCGGGTGTCAGCGTTGCCCGCAATGACTCGGGTGATGCCGCGTCTTCCGCGCCGGGCGCGGCTCCCGGGTCGTCTCCGGAGATGCTGCCGTCGCCCACGCCGCTGACCACCGGGACGCTGCCGTCGTGACGACCGATCAAGAGGGCGTCGACCTGTCGACGCAACCGAAGCGGCCCGATGCGTCGCTCGGTGAGCTCTTCTCCGAGATGACCAGTGAGCTCGGGACGCTGTTCCGCCAGGAGCTCGATCTGGTCAAGACCGAGGCCAAGGACGAGGCGACGAAGGCCGGTAAGGCGTCGGCCATGTTCGTCGTCGCCGGTGTCGCCGCCCTGCTGGCGCTGGCCTTCTTGTCGGCGGGCCTTGCGTGGCTGCTCGACAACGTGATGGGCAGCGCCCTCGCCTTTGCCCTCGTCGGCGTGCTGTGGGCCGTGGTCGGGGCGGTGCTGGTGGCCGTCGGCCGCAGGAAGCTGGCCGCTGTCCGCACCCTGCCCGAGACCAAGCGAAGCATCAAGGAGGACGTGGAATGGGCCAAAGCGCAGAAGAGCTGAGGCGGGACATCGCCGACACGCGAGCTGACCTGAGCGAGACCCTCGACGCCATCGGCGACCGGGTCAGCCCTGGCCGCATGATCGAACGGCGCAAGACCCGTCTCTCCAACCGTTGGCAGTCGGTCAAGGAGCGCGTCATGGGCTCGGCGTCGAGCGCCGGCCACGCCGTGGCCGATCGGGCGCAGAGCGCCGGCGAAGGGGTGGGCGGATCGGCCGGGTCGGCGATCGACGCTGTGCGAGCGGCGCCCGACGCGGCCAAGGAGCAGGTTCAGGGCAACCCCCTCGCCGTCGGCGCCGTGGCGTTCGGTGTCGGCTTCCTCGTCGCCGCCGCGTTCCCGCCGTCGAGAACCGAAGAAAAGGCCGTCGAGCAGGTGCTCGACACGGCCGAGCCGATCAAGCAACAGCTCTTCGAGTCCGGGCAGGAGATCGGCCAGCACCTCAAGGACTCGGCCACCGACGCCGTGGAACAGGTCAAGCAGACGGCGAAGGAAGGCGCCAGCGAGGTCGCCGAGACGGCCAAAGACGCCGCCCAGACCAGCACGACCGCAGCCAAGGACGCCGCCGACACCGTGCGCGCCGAGGCCACCCCCGACTGACCGGCGATCCGAGTCAGCCAGCCCACGAACCGGAAGATCCGACAGGCTGCCGGGCCGCCGGTTCGAGTCGGTGGCCGACTTCAACGCCCGCCACTGGGAGTTCGGTGATCGGGCCACGATCACCGCGCATGCCGTCGAGGAACATGGTGAGGAACCGCCGGTAGAGCAATGGCTGGGTGGTGCGTGTCCTGTCGATCAGCGTGCCGAGGGCGAGCTGGATGAGCGGCAGGTCGATGTCCGCGAAGTCGGGACGGAGCTTGCCCTGCTGCCGGGCACGATCGACGATGGCGGTGATCAGCGGAGCGACCCGTTCTGTCGCACGCGTGCGACGCCGGGATCGGGGTGCTGGAGGATCGCCATGAACCCGCGGTCTTCGAGCATCAGCTGCATCGACCCTTCGAGGAAGGCGGTCGGCGCGTTCCAGGCGTCAGCATCGCGGCTGAGGGCGTCGGCGAGGTCGCCTAGGCGGTCGAGGCGGCGCTCGAACAGCTCGTCGATGAGTGCTTCCTTGGTGGCGAAGCGCCGGTACACGGTGCCCACCCCGACACCGGCGTAGGCGTCGACGCTGTTGAGCGTGACGTCGAGGCCGTGCTCGGCGAACGCTTCGCTAGCACTGCGCCGATCTGCCCATCGAGCAGTGCTGTCGCACGTTGAAGGTGTCTCGCTCGCCGTGCATCCGAGCGGTCGGGTTGGCTTGCCGGTAAAGCCGCTCGGAGACCGGCACGACCAGGCCCCGTTTGAGATCACCCTCGGCGACCGGCTCGGCGAGGGTGAGGAACTCGAGGTTGTGGGCTCTTTCGTGAGCTGCTGCATCAGCTCGGATTCGCCGGCCGGCCACGCGTCGGCGAAGTTCGACGGGGCGGCGCCGGCCCGGGGGTCGAGCTGGGACATGATCTGGTTGGCCAGCACCGCTCGGGACCAGCCGTGCTTGATCGCGGCCCGGGCGTACCAGTCGCGTTGGTCGGGGTCTGGTTCAGTGCTTCTTCGCTGAGGCCTTGCCGCCCTTGCGGCCGGCCGCCTTGTGCTGGGCGGTCGAGCCGCCCTGGTTGCTCTTGCCCGACCCGGAGTGGGACTTTTCGCCGCCGTGCTTCGATGCCTTCGGGGAGTTGGCGATCTTGGCGGCTCGCTCCTTGGACATTCCCTTGTCCTTCAGGGCCTCGTACTGCTTCTCGTTCTTTACGTTGGCGGACTTGTTCGGCATCGCAGACTCCTCCTGTTGGATGCTGCCGAAACCGTTACCCGCCGATCTCGCTGCTTACCCAGCCCCGCCGACCTCGAGCCGACTCGCTGCACAGCGGTCAGCTCGACGAGATTGCGAATGTGGTGGCGACGCGACGCGTGTGCAGTGCGTTGAGGAGGTCGCGTTGAGCGTCGGCGCGGGCGATCAGCCCGTCGATGTCGATCGAAGTGGTGGTCGGCATCACCGCGTGCAGGGTCTCCCACAGGGAGCGTTTGCCGCGTACTGCCATCTGCATCGCCTCGAGCTCGACGACGGCCGTCAAGGACGAGCGATTCACCATTCGGCCGTTCGGCTTCAATGCGCCGAGCTTCTCGCCGACGGTGGCGATGCCCGACTTGAGCTGGCTCGGCTGGACATCGAGGACCTCCATCAGCGCGAGTCAGCGCGTCGCGATCGGTGGCCACGTCGGTGGCGAACGTCGACAACGCCGGCCCGTCCGGCGAGTCCGCTTCGGCCTCGGCGAGTCGCTCAGCGCGCTTCATGCCGGCGGTGGCGCCGGCGACGTGGTCTTGGAGGTAGATGCGCAGGAACTTGTACCGATCGTCGGCTTCGCTCATGACTGCTTCCTTCCTTCGCTTGATGACGGTCAGGACCGGGCGACGCCAGGGCAACGACTCTGCCGTTCGGCGTTGGCGTACCCGCCTCAGTGGTGACAGCGCTCCGCTCTTGCCCGCAACCGATGATCGAGAAACTCGAGGCCGGCGAATCACCACCGTGGCAGAGACGGCCGGCGGGGGCACAAACCGGACTCGCCGACTCGACTCTGTGACCGCCAGAGCGCCGCAGACGGACCAGCACCTGCACCCCATCGCCGCCCGTCGGGTCGGCGGCGAGCATGCGAACCACCAGGCCTGCAAGTTTCCTGTCACCCGTTGAGGGCACGACTTGCGATGACGACCTTCGGTCGAGCTTCGTCGCGCTGCGCAGGCAAACGGAGCAGCTTTACGACGAGCTCGTTGCTCGGCACTGGGCGATCTCTGACATCGTGCACGGCGAGCATCGATACAGCGGAGGCGAACCGAACCGAGAGCTCGAGGGCCGCCGCAGGTCGTCTCATGACCGGGCTGGCCAACGGCGACCGCCGCTGAACGAGTGCTGCGCGTGGTCCACCCCATCTCGGTGCGTCACTATGACGACCTGTGGTGGGCGACGCCGCTCGGACGCTGCCGCCGAGCAGCGGTACGACGAGTTGATGGCGCGCCTGGGCGTTGCAGTTCGTCGTTCAGACCGCCGGGACCGATGTCCGTCGGGTCGTCGTGTCGGCGGGTGCGGCGGTTGAAGATTCGTGTGGCGGGGAAGGTGTCGGCGTTCGTTTCGTATTAGGGAGGTGTCGTGAGTGCAGCCGGTAGGTGGCTGATCGTTCCCGTGGTGATCGAGATCGGGGGCCTCGTGGGCACCGCCGACGACAGCATCGCTGGTTGTCATGCCTGAGCAGCCCGCAGTCGCCCGTCGAGCCGAGGAGCTCGTCCGTCACGACGACCAGGGCGGCTTCCCGCCGCAGGAGCAGCAGCCGCCCGGCCTGACCGGCCCGATGGAACCGCCACCTGATCATGGCGAGGACAGCTACGTCGGGCATGACCGGCTCGCCGGGATGCGGGCGCTGATCACCGGCGGTGACTCGGGCATCGGACGCGCCGTGGCGATCGCCTACGCCCGGGAAGGCGCCGACGTCGCCATCAACTACCTGCCTGACGAGCAAGCCGACGCCGATGCCACGCGTGACCTGATCGAGGTCGCCGGTCGCACCGCGATCCTGGTGCCGGGCGACCTGCGGACCCGTGAGACGTGCCTGAAGGTGGTCGACGACGCCGTGCGGGGCCTCGGCGGCTTGGATGTGCTGGTGAACAACGCCGGCTACCACTGGGCTCGCGGACCCGAAGGCCTTGCCGGCCTCGATCCCGACGAGATGGACCGGGTGCTCAAGACGAACCTCCACGCCGTGCTGTGGATGTGCCAGGCCGCCCGGCCGCACCTCGCTCGGGGCTCGAGCATCATCAACACGAGCTCGGTCCAGGCGTACCAGCCGTCCAAGCAGCTCCTCGACTACGCCGCCACGAAAGCGGCGATCAACAACCTGACCGTCAACCTGGCCGCCGACCTCGGCCCCGCCGGCATCCGGGTCAACGCGGTCGCCCCGGGCCCGATCTGGACGCCGCTGCAACCGGCGACCCGACCGGCCGACTACATCGAGACGTTCGGCGCCCACACCCCGCTCGGACGGGCCGGACAGCCCGCCGAGGTGGCACCGGCGTTCGTGTTCCTCGCCTCACCGGCCGATGCCAGCTACGTCTCCGGGACCGTCCTCGGCGTCACCGGTGGCGAACCGGTCTTCTGACCCGTGCACGGTCGCGGTGTCGTCGTGACGGTGCACGTCGGCACGTCCGGCTGGAGCTACGACCACTGGGACGGTGTCCTGTACCCGGCAGGGCTGCCGGCCCAGGATCGCCTGGCAGCCTATGTGGCGTGCTTCGGATCGGTCGAGCTGAACGCCAGCTTCTACCGATGGCCACGCGACGCCACCTTCGCCGCCTGGCGTCGCCGGCTCCCTGACGGCTTCGTGATGTCGGTCAAAGCCAGCCGCGGCCTGACCCACGCCAAGCGGCTCTCTGCACCCGAGACGTGGCTGGCACGCACGGCCGCCGGTTGGCACGAGCTCGGCGACCGCCGTGGCGTGGTGCTCGTGCAACTCGCTGCGAACCAGGCGCGCGACGACCGCCGCCTCGACCACTTCCTCGGCCTCGTCCCGGCGTGGATTCGTATGGCCATCGAGTTCCGCCACGACAGCTGGCTCGACGACACCGTCTTCGCCAACCTGCAACGTCACGGCGCGGCGTACTGCGTGACCAGCGGGGCCGGGCTGCCGTGCGTGCTGCGGGCGACCGCACCGTTCGTGTACGTCCGACTCCATGGACCCGACCACCGGCACCTCTACTCCGGTTCGTACTCCGACGATGACCTGCGCTGGTGGGCGGACCGCATCGACGAGTGGCGACGATCGGGACGTGATGTGTTCGCCTACTTCAACAACGACGGTGACGGCAACGCCGTACGGAACGCAACGACCCTGTCGCGGCTGGTCAGCTGCTGAGCTCCTCGTCGGCCGGCGGGCGACTTCGTTGGTCTTACTCCCCAGGGTTGCCCGGTTGCTGGCGTTGGCGTGGCCGGCGTGGCCGCGGGAGCGGAAAAGACGGAGGAGACGCGCCCAGGGACATCGACCCAGGAGATGGCCGGCGAGGCCGCTCTGTTGGATCGCTGCCGGCCGCCGTTGTAGGGCCGGTTGTGCCCGCCGCGAGGGTTCGCGGCGGGAGATAGCCTTCGCGTGACTTATCCGAAGCGCATCGGGGTAGGCGGCGGCGATGGATGCGATCACCCTTCTGCGCAACGACCACAAGACAGTCGAGCGGCTGTTCAAGCGGTTCGAGAAGGCGGGCGACGGCGCCTTGGTCGAGAAGCGCCAGATCGTCGACCGGATCGTCGAAGCGCTTTCCATCCACGCCACGATCGAGGAGCAACTCTTCTATCCGGTCGCTCGCGCCACCGTGCCGGGCACCGACGACATCGCATTGGAAAGCCTCGAGGAACACCACATCGTCAAGTGGGTGCTTTCCGAGCTCGACGGCATGGATCCGGCCGCGGAACGATTCGACGCCAAGGTGACGGTGTTGATCGAGAACGTCCGCCATCACGTCGAGGAGGAAGAAGGCGAGTTCTTTCCGAAGGTGCGCAACGAACTCGGTCGCAAGGCACTCGGCGATCTCGGTGAGGCGCTGGAGAAGGCGAAGTCGGCAGCACCCACGCACCCGCACCCCCGCTCGCCCGACACACCTCCTAGCAACAGTGTCGTGGGCGCCATCGCCGGCGTGATCGACCGGGTCACCGACAACGTCAGCGGCGTTGCGCAAGGCGGCGTGTCGACGGTCCAGGACCTGATCGCCACCGTGCTGCACAACAAGAAGCCGGCGGTCTCGCCGACCGGCTCGACGGTGGCCCGCAAGCGGGCCCGTGCCGTGCGCAAGACGGCCGCCTCGGCTACCGACGCGGTCGCCAAGACGGTTCGCTCCGCCGGGTCAGGCGCCGTCGCGACGACGCGGGCGGCGAAGTCGGGTGCCAAGGGCACGATGACCTCGGCCAGGAAATCGGCGGCCGCGACCACCACCACCGCCAAGCGCGCAGCGACGACGACCGCTCACGCTGCGACACGGGCGACCAAGGCGACCGCCGCCACCGCCAAGCGCAGCGCATCCAAGACGGCAGCCGCCGCGCGCACCGGCAACTGATTATCCAGGGCGGCAACCCCGTAGCTCAGCCACCCGAGCCGAGGAAACACACGCGATCTCGACGAAGCCCATGGCCCATTCGCGAGCTTGACGGCGTGCCGGCGCCTTTGGGGGTGGTCACCGCCGATTCATGGCCGCAGAGAGGGCGACCGCCGAGCAGGGTCCAGGATCTCACATCGGCGCTCCTCGGTGACCTGGCGCTCGAGCACGAAACTTCTGGACCGGGCCCGGCTCGTCTCGATGATCGTCGAGCGGCTCGATGACCGAGCGGCCGGCACGACCCTCGAACGGCTCGAGGTCACCCACACCTCAACCATCGATTGGCTGATGACGCGCCTCGCTGAGGTGGCTTCGGCGGCCCGACCGGGCTACGTCCGACGCCAGTCCAGTCCGCCGTCGGGTCGACCGCCGACTGTCGTCGATACGGCCCGGCAGGGGGCGGCGTTCGCCAACCGGTCGATCGAGAACGCCGGGTGAGTCCACTCGGGCGCCAGCGGCGGGTCGCCGCCAATGTCGACCGCGCCGTCAGCTGGCCGATGCAGCGGCTGAAATCTGGACGGCCTGGCGCGATGCCACCCTGAAACGATCCGAGAGATCGCCGAGACCCGTGACGACCGCGACACGGCGCGCACCGCCAACGGTGCCCGGCGCGAGCTCGGCGCCATCGACGGAATGAGCTGCCGATGAGGAACTATGACGGGCTGACCGTCGACATCGCGTCACTCGCATCGACCGGCTGCGCGATGTCGAACGTGCGCACCGTCGCCGCCTACGAGGCCCGGTAGGGCGTCCTCGAGGCCGTTCGAGCGCGGGTCGAGCAGCTCTCAGCGCAACTCGCCGCGGCGTCCTGGGTGCGCAGCTGGTGCCAGCGCAAGTCCAGCGGGTCGGTGGGGTCGGGGCCGGCCGAGGGGCTCGTCGCCGTAGTGGGCGCTGCGTTCGCGGTGGGCGGCGATCTCGATGACGGCGTGCTCCAACTCGTGGACGGGAGTGTCGGGGATGCGATGACGATGTCCTGCATTTCGACATCGGCCTGCTCCTGCCCTGTTGGGCCTTCTGATCCGTCACCATGTAGGACCGCTAAGGCTTCCATGTCGCCAACGAACTGGACCGGTTCGCCATCGGCGATCAGGACCCCTCGCCTACAACGACGATGGATCGCCTGACCTGTACCTGCAGCACGGCGACTCCAGACCCCAGCGGATCGCCGACTGGCTCCCTGTCCCGGAGGGCCACTCGGCGTGACGGCTGGCGGCGCGCGTCGAACGTTGCGGGCCGGGCCTCGTGATGGGCGGGGTTCGCGCGCGGGCCAGGTGGCCGAGGGCCCGGTGCTGGTCGGTGGCGCCGTCTGACTCGCCCGACCGGCGGTCGACCGTTCAGCGCCGCAGCCAGGGATCGAGGCGGCGAGTGACGATCGGCATCAGGAGCCAGGTCAGCACGATGATGCCGACAACGTTGCCAATCACGGAGGCGAAGGCCGGATGGAGGTCGGGGAACAGCGCCAGGCGGATCGCTGTGAACGCCAACGATGTCGGGATCAGGGCGAGCAGCACGGCTGCGGCCGACTTCCACTTCTTGACCCGCGCGCTCCCCGTCGACTCAAACCACCCGGCGAACCCGCCGACGACGTTGACGGTGCGATCACCCTCGGTGTACTCCTCCATCTGTTGGAGGATGCGCCGGCGCTCGTCGGAGGCGAGCCAGCGGTCCAGGTTGGCCCGGGTGTCAAACGCCAACACGACCACAGTGTCGTCCTGGACACCCTCCACCGGCTCGAAGAGGTCGGCCCGCAAGAAACCGGGCGACGTGGCCAGCTCGACGAGGATGTCGTCGTACAACTCGCGGAACGCCTGCGCCGCGCCGGGCACAACGCGCACCGAGCTGACCGCGGTGACCCGTTCGCTGTCGGGTGACATGGCGACGACCTGCTCGCGCGCCGCGCCCTCGACGAGCTCGTTCGCGGACGCCATCAGCGCAGCCCGCGTCGTGGAGTCCAGCCAGCGTTCCAGCGACGAGCTGTCGGCGAACTGGTAGACGACTACCCACTCGTCAGGGTGCAGGTCGTTGGGCGGTTGCAGCTCGGCGTCGACATAGCCCGGCGCGTCCGCGGCCTTGGCGACGAGGCGCCGGATCCACCGCTCGAACTCGCGCTCGCGGCCCGGCCGGCACCGACGGGCCACGATCACCGTGGGCTTGTGCCGCCCGTGAGTGAGCGGGGAACGGTGGACCTCCGCCATCGCCCGACCTACGGGGTCGGCTCATCGACGGCCACGGGCTGCCCGAACGCGGGGCACGCCTCGTTTCCGCACTCATACCCGTGCTCCGGGCCAGCCAACGCCGTGCTCGCAGGCTGACCGCAGTCCGGGCAGAGCGGTGGCATCACGGTTGCCAACACTACGTCGACCCCCCGACAGGCGCGTTCGGCTACTTCAACCCAGCGCTCGTCGAGTACGCGTCGCACGCGGGTCGTCCAAGTGACAGGGCCCCGTGGAACCGGCCGCGAGTACATGGCGTGCCGGGCCCCCGAACCGACGCGCTGGCTGACGCCGGTTGAGCCTGGTGGTCAGCTCGCAGTGATGCGCGGTCAGCCGACGTCACCGAGGGCGGCCGCCAGCGGCTCCATGACGGCGGGGTTGTGGGGGGCCGAGATACACGATGCAGACGTCGGCGCCGGCGTCCTTCCAGCTGGCGACCGCTGGCTGCAGCGAGCGGGGGTCGTCCCCGGCGGCCAGCCGGACGTTCACGGAGAGTTCGATCGACACCGGGTCCCGGCCGACGTCAGCGCAGTGGCGGTCGAGTACCTCGCCCTTGGCCTTCCAGGCGTCGACGTCGGTGAGCGGAGCGGTTGGGCGATCCGAGGCTCCTGCGCCGCGCCACGGACGCCAGCCTCTCGGCCCGGGCGACCGAACGGGTCGCAGCAACCTTGACGAGGCGCCGTAAGGGCGGGCCGCACGCGCGCCGAACCCCAGCCGGCGGGTGTCGCTAATTGTGTCCTGCAATCGTGCCACCGAGTGCCCTCGAACGCCGGCTCGGTAACGCGTCGCGAGGCCATGCATCGATCGAGTGCTTGCTGCCGCGAGCGCTCCGCGTCGGCGCTCGTGCGAGAACGCGGCTGTCGTCCGCGTCGTCGGTTCGTCGCGGCGCGCCGCACCGTCCGACTCTGCCAGCATGTCAGCGGCCTCGTCGTGCAACCGACGTTCGACGACGCCGATCTGTAGGCGCTCGTCGCCTGATGGCGCCGAACGTCGGAGCAGCGCGATGCGGCCACTCGACCGATCGTCACTGTCGTCCTGCTCTTCGTCCGACGGGACGGTGACTACAGCGAGAGCTCGGGACCGGCGTGTTCGAGCGTTGGTGGTCGATGGTCGGCGATGTGCAGGTCGATGCCGGCGGATTCTGCCCACGTCCGGATCGCGTGGCCGAGCGCTCGGTACTGTTCGTCGCGGTCGGTTCCGGGGGCGCCAGCGAGGATCTGCACGGCGTCGTGGAGCTTCTCGACGGTGATGGTGTCGCCGCTGGCCCACCGCTGCCACGTGTCGAGAGCCGCCACGGTATGCGTCAGGTCGGGAACCCGTCGGTCAAGGCGGTCGAGCTGGGTCGCCAGGTCATGATGACGGAGATCCGTGCGAGCGTCCTCGACGGTGGTGACAGCGGTCCGGTAGCGCTCAAGGTCTGGGCCGGTCTGTTGCCGTGTCCGTTCGAGCATGGTGGTCGCCCGGTCGAGTACCCGTTCGGCGATATCGAGGTCACGGCGCGCCTCGCGCCGACCACGGCGACCACTGCCGGCGAGGCGACGCTTCGCATTGGCGTGGTACAAGCGGGCCTTGTCGGCTCGCTTGCCGTCGACGGCGAGCAACTCTCGCTGTGGAGCGGTTGCCCGGTCGATGACGGCCAGGTCACTCTCGGCTGCGGTGACGGCGGCGGCCCGTCGCGCTCGTTCGACCTTGCGCGAGTCGACGGTGTGCTCGGCGGCGGCGAGGGCGTGTTCAGCGACGGCGACCATCTCGTCGAACCAGTCCGGTATCCGGCAACGGCCGGGCCGGAGTGCTGGCGATGGTGGGCGTAGGTTCGCTGGCGGTTGTTGGGCGGCGAGGTTGCGGCGTTGGGTGACAGCGGGGATGTCGGCCCGGTCGATGGCGAGGATGGCTTCGAGCACGTCGCGTGCCTCGGCGACATCATTCGTTTCGGTGATAACGCAGATCAGGTTTTCGTCGCGGCCGCGGGTGACCCCGACGTACAGGCCGCGGCGGGTCGTCGCCGCGGAGGCGAGCTCGATGCCAGCGGTGACGGTGGCGGACTCGTAGCCGTGCTCGGTCGCCGCGTAGCCGAGCCGTACATGCGCACGCACATACTCGACCGGCAACGTGACCGTGCCGTGTCCTTCATCCTGGGTCACGGTGATCGAACCGTCGGGACGCACGGCGGTGACGGTCCATGTCTCCCGGTTGCGGACCGGCTCCCCCGCGGTGGTGATCAGCCGCCGGTCGTTGCGCCGGGTGGTGATCACGTCGCCGGGATGGGCTCGTTCCCCTGCGGCGATCACCACCAACGCGTCCCGGTCGAAGTGGCCGGCGGCGATGCGGGCGGTCTGGACGGCGGCGTTGATCGCGTCGACGTGATCGTTGCTGGAGGCCACCATCGCCGTCGTGTCCCCGGCGATGTGCCGGTCGATCCACGAGGACGCGATGCGGGCCAAGTGTTCGGCGAGGGTGCCGGGAACGATCCGGCCGTGCTCCTGATAGGCGTCGAGACCGCGCGGGTCACCAGTGCGCAACAGCAGCGACGCGTCGGCTTCCCACGGCTCGCTGAAGCGGTGAATCTGCTCCAACACCTCAACCCGGCCGCCGGCGGCCAGTTCGTGGAACAGCCCGCCTCGCCCGACGGCCTGCAACTGGCGATGATCACCGACGAGAGCGAGCCGCCACCGCCGCCGCTCGGCCAGCGTGACCAGCTGATGCAGCGGCGGCGTGCCGATCATGCCGGCCTCGTCCACGACCACCGTCGTGCCAGCCGGCAGCCGCCACCGGTCCCCCGCCGCCCGGTCCGGCCGGCTCCATTCGTAGAGCAGCTTGGCGACGGTGTCGGCCACGATGCCGGTATCGCCTTCCAGGATGCGGGCAGCCTGGGCGGTCGGCGCCAGCCCGAACATCTGCCGTCGCTGCCTGTGCAGGTCCTGAGCGGCGGCGGACAGCATGCGGGTCTTGCCGGCACCCGCCGGGCCGACCACCAACACCAGCCCGTCGTCACCGGCCACCGCCGCCGCGGCGTCGGCCTGCATCACATCCAACCCGCCCCGGTCGACAGTGGTCGACGGTGCCGGCGGGTCGGCTTGCGCCGCCATCGCCCACGTGAGGCTGTGTTCCTCCTGGGCCAGCACCGTCTCGGAGGTGAACCGAGGGGCGGTCGGTTCGATCCACACCGACCGGCCATCGGACGTCCGCCGCGACGCGACGCCGGTGGGGTCGAGGTCGACCAGGTTCTCGATGACCCGGTCGGCGGACCGTTCGATGGCGTCGAGCCAGCGGCGTCCCGACATCTGCGACACTGGTCGCTGCCCGTCACAGATCGCCTGGATTACATCCGGTCGACCCCACGACGACCGCTGCGCCGACACCGCCTCGACCACGTCGTTGACCGTCATCACACCGGCCGGCACACGGTTGCGGGTGGCGTCTTCGATGTCGTGGTCGAGCTGGTAGACGGTCCATCCGGCTGCGGCGGCTTCGGTCCGCCACCGTGTCGCCAGATCGGCGGCACCGTGACCGGACTTGCGAGACCGGGTGTCCGCCGCGGCTTCACGGGTCAACGCGGCGCGCTCCCACCGTGACGGCTCCCGGCCCTGGCGATGGCGCAACTCGTCGACTTTGGCAGCAAGGGCGATATCGATGTCACCGCTGCGCTTGGAGAACACGGCGATCAGCTCGTTGGGGACGCCTGCGATCTCGGCCTGCCCGTTGACGATCGGCCGCCACTCGACCCCGAACCGGTAAGTCAGCTCGGCGCGCAGCACCGACTGGTAGAGCCCGCCCAGCATCCGCTGGTGCCGCTTGAGGTAGCGGGCGTCCAACGCGTACCAGCGACCGTCCAGCGTTTGGACCTTGGACGAGATGACGGCGTGGGTGTGGACCTGGGGGTCATCGGCTCGCGACGTCGTCTGTCGGAACGTCGCCATCGTGAGGCCGTTGGTGTCCGGGTGGAGGCGGCCGCCGTTGGAGCGGATGCGGGTCGTCGACCCGAACCGCTCCAGATGCTCCAACGCAGCGGACACCGCGACGTCATGAGCCTCGAGGAGCCGGCGGTCGCCGGTCAACGCCCACCACACCGAGAGTGATTTCGGTGCCGAGAACGTCGCGTCGAACCCCGACACCGCCGTGATCATCCGCCCGTCTGACGTGAACCGGTCCAGGAGCTCCCGACCCAGCGGTGTCCCCGACACGGGGTCACGGCCCGACAACAGGATCTCCAAGGCCTCGACCGTCACCGGGCCACGAAGCCCGAGCCCGTCAGCCTGGCGGCCGGACCACACGCCCGCCACCTCCCCCGGCGCCGCCGTCAAGTACTGCGCGTAGTACGCCGCCGTGGCCGCCGCCGACGCCGCATGGAGAGTCGTCACCCGCAGCATCGACCCGGGAACCACCCGAGCCCGCTGGCGGGCACTTGTCTGATTCCACTTCGGCGTGCTGCTGAACCTGGCTGAGGGAACACGGGCCTGCCTACTCTGGCGGGAGCAGGACGAGCTGCTCGGCTGCCTGGACGGACTCGGGACGGCGGACGGACTTCGCCGTCTGCACCTGAGGAACCGGAACGTTCTCGCATTCGGTTTCGATGCGCAGAACACGCGATGGGATGGTGAGTCGGATGGAGCCGCCCGCGAAGCGGCCGCCGCTCGTGCGCGACTGGCGCGCCTCGACGAGTCCCAGATCGATCAGTCGGCGCAGTGCTCGGTGTGCTGTGTTCGGCGCGATGGCGAGGTCCGCCGCGACCGACCGGACGCTCGCCGCGGCGCGGTTGATCTCACCGGACAGCGTGGCCTGTGATGCGATCGCTTCCAGCGCGCACCAGGCGACCGGGCCGACGTTCCGCCTCACCTCGGCTGCACCACAGCCGACGACGAGGTCGCCGCGTACGGGGCCGGCAAGGTGAGCGGCGGCGCGGCGGCGGCGTCAGCTCGGAGGTCCATCGGCCAGGCGGACGACGCGGCCGGTGAAGAGGAGTTCGGCGAGTGCCCAGCGCGGTACTCGGAGTAACGACCCGAACCGCATGACCGGCAACCCATCCCGACCATCCGACTCCTCGTACTGATGTGCGAGTCCGTAGGCCAGCGACCGACCGATCCGCAGCACTTCCGCTGCCTCCTCGATGGTCAACAACAGGGGGTATCCGTCAAGCGCACCCAACACCTCGACGCTGCTCATACGGCTACTTACAACCATGTGATCTCGGCGATCAACCCCCTTCGTTGAGCGCCGATCGTGGACCTCGCGCACAGGGGGGAACCACGGACACTGGCGGACACCAGCGGACACCAAACGGTACAGAACCGCACGATCAGCGTGACGAATTTCACACACCCTGCATGCAGTACTGGTGGCCGGGGCGGGCCGCTCGTGCTGCGCTCAGCGAGGAGCAGGGAGTGCCTGCAGGAGCGACCGGTTGTCGTCGATGGTTCCCGGCAGCACGCGCACCAGCACGACGCCGTTGTCCTCGAGCCGGACCACCTCGGCGACGGCCGGATCGGCCTCGTCGTTGCCCACGACGACGCGGCAGGCCGGGCGCCAGGGCGAGTCCTGCCCGAGCGTTCCGGACGTTGCCGTGGGTGAGCCCGTCGGCGTCTCGCCGGTGGTAGTCGATCCACAGATCCCACGACGCCATGAGAAAAACCTAACGAGCACGAGACGGGTTCAGGACAGGTCGGTCAAAACCGCTCTCGAGTCGGTCGAGCGTGGCATCGGCGAGATCGGGCAGCACCACGTCGAAGTGCGGACGATCCAGCGTCGGGATCATGGCGAACCCCAAGGCACGCAGCCGGCCTGCCGTCGACATTCGAACCTTCCCGTAGCGCTGAAGCTCCGGCCGGTCGCGACACAGCTGTTCCACGGAGACGTCGAGCGCGAGGAACACCGAGACCGCGTAGATGCCGAACTCATCGAACGCGTCGGTCGCCGTGCGTCGGACAGTGTCACCGTTCATCTCCCCACCGCGGACAACGACGACGGCGTCGTCCGGCGCATCCTCGTCACGGAGGACGATCGGCCTCACCCGTCGGCCTCTGGCTGCGAATCTCTCAGTAGATCGCCGAGGCCGGCGGCGACGGCCTGGTCGGCGACGGCGAAGGCGTGGGCGTAGACGCGCAATGTCATGGCCGGGTTGGCGTGACCGAGCCGGCCGGCGACGGTGCGGACGTCGTGGCCCTGGCCGATGGCGACGGTTGCTGACCAGTGGCGAAGGTCATGCAGCCGCCACGCGGCATCGATGCCAGCGAGCGTGCGTGCTCGCTTCCACCACCACCCGATCCGGTCGGGACTCGACGAGCTCGGGTCCAAGGCCGAACATCCACGGGCCGTACGGCTCGCGCTCACGGCGCAGCGCCTCGATGGCGGCGACGGTGTCGGGGTCGAGCGTGATGCTGCGGATGTTGGCGGTCTTGGTCGCGGCGTCGCGGCAGGTCGGGCTTACCGCCGCCCCGACTGGCGACCTCGATCGCCGAGTCGATGGTCAGCATCCCGTCGCGCAGGTCCGTCCACTGCAGCGCAGCCAGCTCGGCGCGCCGGGCTCCGGACACAGCGGCGACGCGCAGCATGAGCGCGGCGGCCGGGTCGATCGACGCGGCCGCCGCCATCACGGCACGCACCTCGTCGAGGGTCATCACGGTTCTCCGCTGCGTTTTCGTCGACCGCAGCCGAGCGAGGCCGGCGACGTTGCTGCTGACCCAGCCCCAACGCACCGCCTGCGACAAGGCAGCACGTAGCACCCCGTGCTGGTTCTTGATCCCGGCATCCCGCATGCCGCTGCGACGCATGCGGGTGTGCCACCGCTCGACATCACCGATCAACAAGCGAGCGACCGGCAGCGCGACGATCTGGTCCTTCTTGATCCCCTTGACGCGGCTCTGTTGGTCCCGCGCCGACGACGGCGCCCACGTGGCCAGGTTCTGCTCGACCCATGCATCGAGCACGTCGCTCACCGACCGGCCTGCGGAGGACGAACGTCCCGGCCCGACCTCCATCTCGGCGGCGAGTCGCAGCGCATCACGCTTGCCGCCGTGGATGGTCTTCGACAGCTGGGTCGGCCGGCCGTTCGGCGCGGTGCCGGTGAAGACACGGACCTCCCACACGCCGGGCCGCTTCTCGCGCAGCGTCGCCATGCCCGAGCACGCTACTCCAGATCTTGCCCAGATCTTAGGGATGATCCCTAGACCGGGCGCCAGCACTGACTAGTCAGTCAGTAGCCAACGTCAGCGATCTACTCGATACGCAGGCCTGATATCGCCCGGGCAATGACGAGCTGCTGGATCTCGCTCGTGCCTTCGAAGATCGTGTGGATCTTGGCGTCACGGTGCCAGCGCTCGACCGGGTACTCGCGGGTGTAGCCGTAGCCGCCGAGGATCTGGATGGCCTCCTGGGTCACCCACACCGACACCTCGCTGGCCTTGTACTTGCTCATCGAGCCCTCGGCGTTGGTGTACCCACCGTTGCGGGCCAGCCAGGCGGCCCGCCAGATCAGCAGCCGGGCGGCGTCGATCTCGGTGATCATGTTGGCCAGCTTGAAGGCGATCGACTGGTTCATGATGATCGGCCGGCCGAACGCCTTGCGCTCCTTGGCGTAGTCGAGGGCGTACTCGTAGGCGGCGCGGGCGATGCCGAGGGCCTGGGCGCCGACGGTCGGGCGGGTGGCCTCGAACGTCGACATCGCCGGCTGCTTCTCACCCGAGTGCCCCCGCTCGTGGGCCCGCGCCAGCTTGGCGTCGAGGCGCTCCTTGCCGCCGAGCAGGCATGAGCCGGGGATGCGCACGTCGTCGAGCACGACCTCCGCCGTGTGGCTCGCCCGGATGCCGTGCTTGAGGTACTTCTGCCCTTGCGCCAGGCCCTTGGTGCCGGGCGGGACGACGAAGCTGGCCTGCCCGCGGCCCTTCAGCTCCGGGTCGACGGCGGCCACGACGACGTGGACGTCGGCGATGCCACCGTTGGTGATCCACGCCTTCGTGCCGTTGAGCACCCATTCGTCGGTGGCCGCGTCGTAGACCGCCCGCGTACGCAGGCCGGAGACGTCCGAGCCGGCGTCCGGCTCACTCACACAGAACGCCCCGAGCTGCACCTTGTCCGGCGTGCCGTAGCACTGCGGCACCCACTCCATCACCTGCTCGGGCGTCCCGACCCCGGCGATGCCGGCGGCCGCCAGGGCCGAGCCCATGATCGCCATGCCGATGCCGGCATCGCCCCAGAACAGCTCCTCGACGGCGACCGGCAGCGTCAGCCCAGTCGGATCGCCCATCGCGTTCAACAGGAAGTCGACGCTGTAGAGGCCGATCTGGGCTGCTTCCTCGACGATCGGCCACGGGAACTCCTCCCGCTCGTCCCACTCGTGGGCCGCCGGGCGGACGACGCTCTCGGCGAAGTCGTGGACCCACTTCTGGATCTGCAGCTGGTCTTCGTCGAGCGTCAGCGAGAAGTCGGTCATGGTTCTAAGTTACCACCGAGTAACAACACCGTCTACCCACCGGTAACTTTGCAACGCATCCGTAAGGATGGCCCGGATCAGCGCCGAACGGTGGTCCCCGCCGGCGTGGTCTCGACCAGCCAGCCGTCGTCTTGCAGCCGGCCGCGGATGGCGTCGGCGGCGGCGTAGTCCTTGGCCGCCCGCGCCGCGTCGAGCGCCGCGACCTGGGCCCGCACGTCGTCGGGGACGTCGTCGCCGCGGCCGAGCACGAGGCCGACGGCCTCGGCCATCTCGCGCACCGCGGCGACGAGTGGCCGCGCCGACTCGTCATCTCGATCGAGCGCGGCGTTGGCCTGGCGCACCGAGTCGAACAACAACGCCATCGCCGTCGGCGTGTCGAGGTCGTCGTCCATCGCCGCGACGAAGGCCTCGAGCACGGCCGCATCAGCATCGGCCCGCCCGGTGGCGCCGACGGTCGCGCTGCGGGCGGCGAAGGCGTCGAGCCCGGCCAAGGTGTTCTCGGCAGCCTGGAGGTTCTCCTGGCCGACCTTTACGGGGCTGCGGTAGTGGCTCTGCAACAGCAGGAGGCGGTAGGCGCGCTCGTCGTAACGCTCCAACAGGTCGAGCAGGTTGAGCACGTTGCCGAGGCTCTTCGACATCTTCTCGCCCTCGAGGTCGATGACGAAGGCGTGGTGCATCCAGTGGTTGGCGAACCGCTTGCCGAGGGCGACAGCCTGGGCCCGCTCGTTCTCGTGGTGCGGGAAGCGCAGGTCCTCGCCGCCGCAGTGCAGGTCGAACCCCTCGCCGAGCAGATCGAGGCTCATCACGACACACTCCGTGTGCCAGCCCGGCCGGCCCTCGCCCCACGGTGACGGCCACGACGGCTCGCCGGGCTTGGCCAGCTTCCACAAGACGAAGTCGGCCGGGTGCCGCTTCTGCTCGGCGCCGACCACCTCCCGCTCCCCACCGCCGGCGAGCATCTCGTCGAGGGACTGGTGGGCCAGCAGGCCGTACCCGTCGACCGTCTCGACGGACAGGTACACGCCGTCGTCGGTCGTGTAGGCGCTGCCGCGCTCGACGAGCTGCCCGATCAGGGCGACCGTCCCGTCGACGTACTCGGTGGCGTGCGGCGTGTCGTCGGGACGCGCCACGCCGAGGCGGGCCTGAGCGTCGAACCAGACCCGCTCGCACTTGGTGGCGATGTCCTGCCACGGCCGCTCCTCGCGCTGCCGCCCGGTTGATGATCTGATCGTCGATGTCGGTGACGTTGGAGACCATGCGGACCTGCAGGCCGGACCAGCGCAGGTAGCGCACGAGCACGTCGTACACGACGTTCTGGCGGCCGTGGCCGATGTGCGGCGGCCCGTAGACGGTCGGACCGCACAGGTAGATGTCGACAGTTCCAGGCTCGCGCGTGGCGAGCTCGCGGACCTCCCGCGTGGCGGTGTCGTACAGGCGCAGCATGGACGGTCCAGACTACGACCCGTCCCCGAGGCCCACCGGCGCCATTGATGCGCCGCCGTATCCTCTGCAGGATGGCCAGGGTCCCGGACAAGCCGACGCTCGAGGGGATCGAAGCGCGCTGGATGGCGCGCTGGGACGCCGACGGCACGTACCGCTTCGAGCGCCCGACCGACCGGCGCGACGTCTTCTCCGTCGACACGCCGCCGCCGACGGTCTCCGGCTCGATCCACATGGGCACCGTGTTCGGCTACACGCAGACCGATGCGCTGGTCCGGTACCAGCGGATGCGCGGCAAGTCCGTGTACTTCCCGATCGGTTGGGACGACAACGGGCTGGCCACCGAGCGGCGGGTGCAGAACTACTACGGCGTGCGCTGTGACCCGTCGCAGCCCTATCAGCCGGGGTTCCAGCCGCCGTACCGCGGCGACGCCCCGAGCGGCGAGCCCGAGCTCCCGATCTCGCGGCCCAACTTCGTCGAGCTGTGCAACGAGCTGACGGCCACGGACGAGGCCGTCTTCGAGGAGCTCTTCCGCCGCCTCGGGTTCTCCTACGACTGGTCGCTGCTGTACACCACGATCAACGACCTCAGCCGGCGGACGAGCCAGGTCGCCTTCCTCCGCAACCTGGCCCGCGGCGAGGCCTACAGCGCCGACGCGCCGACGCTGTGGGACGTCGACGACCGCACGGCGATCGCCCAGGCCGAGGTCGAGGACCGGGAGCGACGTGGCGCCTACCACCTGATCGCCTTCCACGGTGCCGACGGTGACGTCCTCATCGACACCACCCGCCCGGAGCTGATCGTCAGCTGCGTGGCGATGGTCGCCCACCCCGACGACGAGCGCTTCCGGTCATTGATCGGCTCCACGGTGCGCACGCCCCTGTTCGGTGTCGAGGTGCCCGTCGTCGCCCACCCGCTGGCCCAGCCGGACAAGGGCACGGGCATCGCCATGGTGTGCACGTTCGGTGACACGACCGACGTCACCTGGTGGCGCGAGCTCGAGCTCCCGACGCGCAGCGTCATCGGCCGCGATGGCCGGTTCGCCGCGACGACGCCGACGTGGCTCGAGGGTGAGGAGGCGCGGACCAACTACGAGGCGTTGGCCGGGCGCACGGTCGCCCAAGCGCAGACGGCCACGGTCGAGCGGCTGCGGCGGTCCGGTGACCTGCGCGGGGAGCCGCGCCCCGTGACCCACCCCGTCAAGTTCTACGAGCGCGGCCGCCGGCCGCTCGAGATCGTGACCAGCCGCCAGTGGTACATCCGCAACGGCGGGCGCGACCAGACCATTCGTGATGACGTTCCTGGCATGTGGCAAGGAGCTGGCCTGGTTCCCCGACCACATGCGCCATCGCTACGAGCACTGGGTCGAGGGGCTCAACGGCGACTGGCTGATCAGCCGGCAGCGCTTCTTCGGCGTCGCCATCCCGTTGTGGTACCCGGTCGGCGACGACGGCGAGGTCGACCTCGACCATCCGATCGTGCCGGCCGAGGACACGTTGCCGATCGACCCGTCGGCCGAGGCCCCGCCGGGCTACACGGAGGAGCAGCGCGGGCGTCCGGGCGGCTTCGTCGGCGACCCCGACATCATGGACACGTGGGCGACGTCGTCGCTGACCCCGCAGATCGGCGGGCACTGGCTCGACGACCCCGACCTGTTCGAGCTCGTCTTCCCGATGGACCTCCGACCACAGGGCCCGGAGATCATCCGCACCTGGCTGTTCTCGACGATCGTGCGGTCGTACTACGAGCACGGCTCGCTGCCATGGGCCAACGCCACGTTCAACGGGTGGATCCTCGACCCGGACCGCAAGAAGATGTCGAAGTCGAAGGGCAACGTCGTCACGCCGATGGGACTGGTCGAGCAGTACGGCACCGACGCCGTGCGCTACTGGGCGATCGCCGCCCGCCCCGGCGTCGACACGGCGTTCAGCGCGGACCAGATGAAGGTCGGGCGCCGACTGGCCACGAAGCTGCTCAACGTGTCGAAGTTCGTCCTCGGCATTGCTGACGGCGCACGCGACACGGTCGAGGATGCCGTCGACCGCGCCATGCTGGCGCGGCTGGACGCCGTCGTCGTCGAGACGACAGCCGCCTTCGACGGGTTCGACTACGCCCGCGCCCTCGAGCGGGCGGAGGCGTTCTTCTGGTGGTTCTGCGACGACTACGTCGAGCTCGTCAAGGGACGGGCCTACGGCGGGCGCGGCGACGGACCAGCCGGTTCGGCCCGCGCCGCGCTGCGCCGGGCGCTCGACGCGCAGCAACGACTGCTGGCGCCGACGCTGCCCTTCGCTGCCGAGGAGGCATGGAGCTGGTGGCACGACAGCAGCATCCACACGGCGCCGTGGCCGGGAGGCGACGAGGCGGTCGACGGAGCGCTCGACCTCGACGTCGTGAGCGATGTGCTCGGGCGCGTGCGACGGGCGAAGACGGAGGCCAAGGCCAGCCAACGGGCACCCGTGGCCCGCCTCGTCGTGCGGGCGCCGGCGGCGGCGATGGCCGCCCTGCAGGCGCGCCCGGGACGATCTCGTCGAGGCGCTGACCGTCGCCGAGCTCGAGCTGCTCGAGCACCCGGTCGACGAGCTCGTCGTCGACGTCGAGCTCGGCTGACCGGCGCCCAGCCGCGGGCGTCGCGGTGACGGTAGATTCGGGCGCCTCATGGCGGCTTCCGGAGGATCCTCGCTTCACCGCCGGACATGGCCGGAACGGTTGGCCATCGCGGCCACGATCGTCGCCGCCGTCGCGTCGTTCCTCGCCGCCGGCGGGCTCGTCGGCGCCTACATGCTGTGGCGCGATCGCGACACCGTCGGGATCATCAACCCCGCCACGGCCGGACCGCCGCAGTCGGCACCGGCAGCTGCGTCCGTCGCGACCGAGCCGTCCGACGAGCTCGCAGCCCGCGGCGCCGACCACTGCCGTGCCGACCACGGCGCCGCCGACGTTCCCTCCCGCCGACCCGACGGCCAAGAATTTCCTCATCACCGGTGCCGACAACGGTGCCTGCATCGATCCGAACTCGCCGTTCTTCGCCGCCTTCGGCGAGAACGGTGAGGACCGCGTCGGCGAGCGCAGCGACACGATCATGGTCTTCCGGGTCGACCCGGCGGCAACGAGGATCGCCGTGCTGTCCTTCCCCCGCGACCTCTACGTGACGATCGCCGGTTCGGGCAACCGCGCCAGGATCAACTCCGCCTACCGGCGGGACGAGCCACAGCGCCTGATCGACACGATCTACGAGAACTTCGGGGTCGGCATCGACCACTTCATCCAGGTCGACTTCTGCACGTTCAAGACGCTCGTCGACTCCGTCGGCGGGGTCGCCGTGCCGTTCGAGTACCCCGCCCGCGACGAGGGCTCCGGTCTCGAGGTGTTGACGACGGGCTGCTACACGTTCAACGGCGACCACGCGCTGGCCTACGTCAGGTCCCGCAAGTACGAGTACGAGGACCCGCCGGGCAGCGGCAACTGGGAGCGCGACCGGACCTCCGACCTCGGGCGCATCTCCCGGCAGCAGGACTTCATGCGCCGCACCCTCGCCAGCGTCCTGTCGAAGGGGATGCTCAACCCGAGCGTCGCCCGCGGGCTGATCGAGACCGCCACGGGTGGCGACGTCGTCACGGACGCCGGATTGTCGCTGGCCAAGTTGATGGAGTTCGCCGGCGTGCTCAAGGACGTCCAGCCCGGTGGCATCCCGACGTACCAGATCGAGGCCGTGGGGCGTGAGGTCAACGACGCCTCGGTGCTCGAGCCGACGATCGACGGCGAGAACATGCAAGAGGTGCTGGCGATGTTCCGCGGCGAGACGTCGTTGGCCGACGCTCCGCAGCAGGTCTTCGCGCCGACCACGTTGGCCGCTGCTCGCCCCGACGGCGCGGCGCCGGCCGAGACCACCGAGGCCACGCCACCCCCGGAGACCACGGCGGCGCCGGCGGGCCCGGAGGAGAACACGTTCGGCATCGTCCCGCCCCGCGACGTCACCTGCTGAGCCGATCCGACTGTTGGACGTCATCGGAGTGCTCCGGACGTCGGAAAACACGACGTCGAGCACTCGACATCGGTACTACCGAGACGACCCGTGCCACGGCGTCGGCGGCGGCGGCGGGGCCGGTGACGGTCGTCAGGGCGGCGCCGGTGGCCGCGGCCAGCGCCACGGCCGCGGCCGCATCGCCGTCGGGGGCGATGATCGCCAGCTCGTCGAGCGCTCCGGCGGCGGCGACCACATCGCCGTCCTCCGTGGCCCGGCAGTCCGACAGCAGCACCGTGATCTTGCGACCGGCCGGCGAGCGGGCCAGTTGGCGCTGGGCGACCAGCAGCGCGCCGGCGAGATCGGTCGTCCCGTGGCCGCGCAGCGCCAGCACGCCGTCGACGACCAGCTCGACGGGCAGCACCGCGTCCTGCGCCTTCACGACGACCGACTCCTTGGCGAACGACACCACGCTGAAGTCCTCCGGGGCGCGGTAGGCGACGGCCGCCGCGGCGACGGCGCTCGTGGCCAGCGGCTGGCCACCCATCGAGCCACTGCGGTCGACGAGCAGGCACACCGCGGTCCGCGGCTGTACCCACCGGCGGATGCGCAGCCGGTCGGGATCGACGGCGGCCCGCCGCGGCGCGCGCCTCGACGATGGCCTCGGTGCTGGCGTCGACGTCCAGGTCGCCGGCGGCGGGCTCGTACGGCATCGACGCCATGCGGCCGGTCCCGCGGCGGCGGACCGGGCCGCAACGCGCCACATCGAGCACGAGCCGCCCGGCGAGTCGGCGGGCCAGCTGGCGCAGCACGGGATCCGTCGCCCTCGTCATGTCGGCCAGCAGCGCCAATGCCGCATCCGGGTCGTCGGCCATCAGGTTGTCGACGGCAGCCTCGTCGAGCTGCCCAACCGCGGGTGACACCTCCTCGAAGCGCGGCTGCGCGGCACAGCTCGCGACGCGACGAGGTCGCCCGGCGGGCCTCCTCGATCGCCGCCGCCGCGTCGGCGCCCTCCTTCAGGAGGGGTGCGCCCCGTTCGGGGCTGGGGCTTTTCCCGTCGCGTCACCGTCGCCGTTGGGGTTCGGGCGGGCAGCCCCGAACACGTCGTGCCACAGCTCGGTGATGATCTCCTCCGTGTTGCGCAGCGAACCCTCGCGCAGCCGGACCCGGCCCGACAGGGCGACGAGCACCGCGTCGAGGCCGACGGCGGTGCTCATCGCCGACCCATCGCGAACCGGGCCAGCGACGACACGACCGCCGTGGCGTCGAGCGCGCCGCGCACCGACGAGCCGACGCGCAGGTCGGGGTGGGTCCGCGTCCGCCGCACCAGCTCGACGATCCGCTCGACCCAGGCCGGATCGGCGTCGTGGAGGGCCCTCTCGACGATGGCCACCTCTTCGACCGCCGATTGGTAGTCGACGGCCAGCCGGCAGACGCGGTCGTAGATGGCGCTGGAGATGCGCGCCGTGCCGACGGCGTCGAACGGGTTCATCGCCGCCACGAGCCGGAAGCCGTCGGCGGCGACGATCCGTCCCAGCCGCGGGACGTGCAGCTCGCGTTCGCTCATCACGGTGATCAGGACGTTGAGGGTCTCCTCCGGCACTCGGTTGAGCTCCTCGACGTACAACAGCGCGCCGTCGCGGATCGCCGTGACGAGCGGACCGTCGACGAACACGTCGGGGTCGTAGCCGTCGGTCAGCACCCGGGCGGGATCGAAGTGCCCGACCAAGCGGGCGGGCGTCAGCTCGGCGTTGCCCTCGACGAACTCGAAGCCGACGCCCAGCTCATCGGCGACGGCCCGCAGGAGCGTCGACTTGCCGGTCCCCGGCGGCCCCTCGATGAGGATGTGGCGGCCGGCGTCGAGGGCGGCGAGCACGAGCTCCAGCTCGCGCCGCCGGCCGACGAGCCGTGAGCTGAGGCGCTCCAGCGAGGTGCGCATCGATCGAGACGTGCGGCGACAGTACCGCCGGCAACCGGTGGCTCCCGAGCCGGCGCAGTCACGATCGAGCGGGGTGGTGGAAGCACGGGATCGATCAGCGAGGACCAGTCGACGTCCTCCGTCGACCCGCCCGCTGCTCTGAGCGCCGCACGGCGTTCGGCCAGCTCGGCGGCGAGGGCGACGACGGCGTCGGTCAGCAGCTCGGCCGCCCGGTCGCGGAGCCGACTGGCCAGGGCCGGGCTGCTGCCGCCGGTGCTGACGGCGACGGAGAGCGGCCCGTTGCGGGCGATGGCCGGGAGGATGAACGAGCAGTCCGCCGGCTGGTCGGCGGCGTTGACCCAGATCCCGGCGGCTGTCGCGTCGGCAGCCACCTCGGCATCGACCGTGGCAAGGCCGGTCGCCGTGATGACCAGCCGAACGTCGGCGAGGTCCTGGGGCCGATACGGGCGACGGCGCAGCTCGCCCACCGTGGAGAGGTCCAGGTCAACAGACACATCAGGCGCCACGAGCCGCACGTTCGCCCCGGCGGCGGCGAGTCCGGCCACCTTGCGGGCGGCGATCCGACCGGCCCCGACGACGAGCACGAGCGCTCCCGACACGTCGAGCACCACGGGGTAGGCGAAATGTGTCACAGCGATCCTCCAAGGATCAATTGCCGACATTGTTGATGAACTCACTCAACATTTGCTTAACTGGTCACCAGTGTTCGAAGATGCGCATCCCCTGGAGGTGCTCCGCTGGGCCGGCGCCGAGTTCGGTGACGGCCTGGTCGTCACGGCGAGCTTCGGTGACGCCGTGCTCGTGCACCTGGTCAGCCAGGCCATCCCGGACGCCGACGTCGTCCTGCTCGACACGGGATACCTGTTCGCCGAGACGTCATGGTACGCCGAGCAGCTGCGTCGGGAGTACCGCCTGAACCTGCGCGTCGTCACCCCCCTCGCCGACGCCGAGCCCGACCAGTGGCAGTACGACACCGACGGGTGCTGCCAGGCCCGCAAGGTCGAACCCCTGCAGCGGGCGCTGGCCGGCAAGCAGGCGTGGGTCACCGGGTTGCGGCGCGCCGATTCACCTGGCCGAGCCAGCACCCCGGTCGTCCACGGCGACCTGTTGCGCGGCGTCACCAAGGTCAACCCGCTGGCCACGTGGACCGACGACGACGTCGAGCACTACCGGGCCATGGAGTTGTTGCCGGATCACCCGCTGGCCGACCGCGGGTACGCGCGATCGGGTGCTGGCCGTGCACCCGCCCCGTCGAGGACGGCGACGACGCCCGCGCCGGGCGCTGGGCCGGCACGAACAAGGTCGAGTGCGGGCTGCACGTCCTCACGGGGGATCGCCTCATGAGTGTGGAGGAGATCAAGCGGGCCAGCGGGCACCTGCGGGGCACGCTCGCCGCCGAGCTGGCGACGGACGCCGACGCCTTCGAGCACGACAGCGTCGTCGTCCTCAAGTTCCACGGGATCTACCAGCAGGACGACCGTGACGTCCGGCGGGCCCGGGCGTCGCAGAAGCTGCCGCTCGACCACTCGTGCATGGTGCGGGCGGCGGTGCCGGGCGGCCGGCTGACCGCCGAGCAGTGGCAGGCGCTGGATCGGGTCGCCGACCTGGCCGACGGGACGATGCGCCTGACCACCCGCCAGGGCGTGCAGTTCCACGTCGTGCGCAAGGGCTCGCTCCAGCCGCTGGTGCGCGGCATCAACGACGCCCTGCTGACGACGCTGGCCGCCTGTGGGGACGTCGTGCGCAATGTGATGGGGTCGCCGTGGCCCGACGAGCGCCAGGCCGTGATCGAGCCGCTCGTCGACGAGATCGTCGCCCGCTTCCGCCCCCGCACGACCGCCTACTGGGAGCTGTGGGTCGACGGTGAGCGGGCCGTCACCGCCGAGCATCCGGTCGCCCGAGCCGATCTACGGCGACGTGTACCTGCCGCGGAAGTTCAAGATCGCCGTGGCGTGGCCCGGCGACAACAGCGTCGACGTGCTGTCCAACGACGTGGGCATCGTGCCGACGCTGACCGACGGCCTGACCGGTGCGGTGACCGGCTACATGGTGTACGTCGGCGGTGGCCTCGGGATGAGCCACGCCCGCGAGGACGACACCTATCCCGCGGCTGGCCAGCCCGCTGGCGTGGACGACGCCGGACCAGGTCGTCGACGTCGTCGAAGCCGTGGTGACCACCCAGCGCGACTTCGGCAACCGCGAGGACCGCCACCGGGCCCGCCTCAAGTACCTCGTCGACGAGCGGGCATCGAGTGGTTCCGCGAAGAGGTCGGGCGGCGGGTCGGCACGCCGTTGCTCCACCCGTCGACATCGCGCCGTGGACGCCGGAGGAGTACCACGGGACGCGCGACGGCGTGATCGGGATCCCCGTGCCGTCCGGCAAGGTCGCCGACCGCGACGGCGTCGACCTGCGGACCGCGCTGCGCGAGCTGACCGCCGACGGCACCGTGACCCAGCTGCGCGTGACGCCGCGCCAGGACCTCCTGTTGTTCGGGATCGTGCCGCGAGCGCCTCACGGATGTCGAGGATCGGTTGCGGGCCCACGGCGTGCCGCTGGCCGGCGACGTCAGCGCGCTGCGGCGCCTGGCCATTGCCTGCCCGGCGCTCCCGACGTGCGGTCAGGCGCTCGGCGAGGCCGAGCGGGCGCTTCCCGACCTCGTCACGCAGCTCGAGAAGGTGTTCGCCGACACGGGGACGGGCGACGCCGAGATCCGCGCTCAACATGACCGGCTGCCCGAACGGGTGCGCCCGGCCGTACACCGCCGAGATCGGCATCGTCGGCCGGACGAAGACGACGTACGACGTGTACGTCGGCGGCTCGGCATCGGGCGAGCGCCTGGCCGAGCGCATCCGGGCCGACGTCCCGCTCGACCAGATCCCCGCCGTGCTGGCGCCGGTGTTGGCCCGCTACGCCGCATCCAGTGACCGAGCGCGACGTTCGGCGACTGGGCCGCCGCCCACGACACGGCGACGATGGCCACCTGGCTCCCCGAACCCGTCGTCCGCCGCCGCTCCGCCCGCCCGGTGGCCGAGGCGTCATGACCGCCGCGACCCGCGAACATCTGGGCGCGATCCTTCCCAAATCCCGAGGTGGGCGCGTTTCTTCCCGGAATCCGGGACGACCGCGCCCAGATCGCAAGCCGGCGGCGACATGAACGGGTTCGTCTGGCTGGTCGGGGCCGGTCCCGGCGATCCGGACCTGCTGACCGTCAAGGCCGCCCGGCTGCTGGCATCCGCCGACGTGGTGGTCCACGATGCGCTCGTCGGCGACGGTGTGCTCCAGCTCGTCCCGCCGTCCACCGAGCTGATCGACGTCGGCAAGCGGCCGGGCCGCCCAGTCCCCCAGGAGCTGATCTCCACGCTGCTGGTCGAGCTCGCTCGCGGGGGCCAACGGGTGGTGCGCCTGAAGGGGGGCGATCCGTTCGTCTTCGGCCGAGGCGGCGAGGAAGCCCAGACGCTGCTCGACGCCGGCGTGCCGTTCGAGATCGTGCCCGGCATCACCTCGGCCGTCGCCGCGCCGGCAGCGGCCGGCATCCCGGTGACCCACCGGGGCGTGGCCGCCGCGGTCACCGTGGTCACCGGGCACCGCCGGGCCGGCGAGCCAGACGTCGACTGGCGATCGCTGGCCAAGGTCGGCGGCACCATCGTCGTGTTGATGGGCGTCAGCCAGCGGGGCACGATCGCCGCCGAACTGATCGAGGGCGGCCTCGATCCAGCGACGCCGGTCGCCGCGATCCGGTCGGCAACGACGCCCGAGCAGGTGATCGCCCGGTGCCGGCTCGACGAGCTGGCGACGACCACCATCGAGTCGCCGGCCGTGTTGGTGATCGGGCCGGTCGCTGCGCTGGAGCTCTCGACCGCCGACGCGACGCCGATCGCGCTTGCTCGTTGATGTCGCGGGGTACCCCCGGCGACATGGAGACGACCTGGATGGTTTTCGAGCTCTCGACGGACGACGAGCGCGAGCTTCCCGACTCGGCGTTCGCCTTCCCCAAGCAGCGCAAGGAGCCGTTGACCGACGCCGCGCACGTGCGCAACGCCCTGGCCCGGTTCGACCAGGTCGAGGACGTGTCCGACGACGACCGCGAGCTGGCGTTCGCCAACATCAGGCGGGCAGCCGGGCACTTCGAGGTGGACGTCAGCGCGGAGTCCTGGCAGGAGCTCGGCAAGCCGAGCTGACGGGGCCGGCCGTCACGCCGGTGGACGGCGGGCCATGCCGCGGAATCGCAACGGCCGCTCGACGAGCTCTTCGGCAACGTGGGCGGCGAACCCGGCGATGCGGGCCACCGCGAACAGTGGCATCTCGGGGGGCAACTGGCCGACGAAGGACAGCGCGCCGAGACCGAGATCGACGTTGGGTCGATGGGTCAGGCGGATGCCAGCCTCGATGAGCAGGTCGTTGACGACGTCTCGGCGCCCGGCCGGGTCCGGGAGTTCACCGACGGCCTCGAGCAAGGGCCGCAGCCGGGGATCCTCGCCGCGGTAGATGCGGTGGCCGAATCCGGGCAGTCGCTCGTGCGCCTCCCGCCGGCGGGTGACGGCGGTCGATGCGCCGACCTGCTCGCACTCCACGAGGAGGTCGTGGACCTGGCGCGACGCCCCGCCGTGCAGTGGCCCCTGCAAAACCGTCAGCCCGGCGGCGAACGCCGGGTACGGCCCGGCCCATGTCGACGCGGCGACGCGCACGGCGAGCGTGCTGGTGGCCAGCTCGTGATCGGCGAGCAGGACCAGGGCTCGGTCGAGCGCCTGTGCCCGCGCCTCGGCGGCCGATGGGTCGGTGGCCCAACACGCCCCCAACCGCTCGGCCACGCGGCCGATCGTCGAGTCGCCGCCGAGCAGGGTCGGCACCAGCCCGATCGTGCGGCGGGCGGCGGTCGCGCGGATCGTCGTCGCCGTGGCGGGGGCCGAGGACGATGCACAGCGCGGCCATCGCCGGCAACGGCGCGCCGCCGACGACGGCGGCGACACGGCGGGCCAGGCGCACGTCGGACGGCTCGGGTGCGGGCCACGTCACGCTCGGCCGGGCAGCGAGCCGGTCCACAGCAGCTCGGCGACCTGCTCGAACGTGCACGTCGGGGCCAGCTCGGCGACGTCGTGGCCGCGGTACCGCACGCCGTCCTCGTCCAGCGTCGAGACCGCCGTCACGATCTGCACGTCGATCGACGGCGGGGGCCCGGCTGGCGAGCGACGCCCCCGCCGTGCCAGCGCGTCCAGGTCGTCGACGGCGTACAGGGACGTGCGCCCGTCGGCGGCCATCCGGCGGTCGATCACGCCGCGACTGACGTAGGCGTAGAGCGTGGCCTTCTGCACCCCGAGGCGGCGGGCCGCCTCGGCGGCCCCGACGAACTGGGTCATGCGGTGATCGTATGCTCTGATCAATGTTGATCGAATCAACGTTGATGAGGAGGTGCATCGCGTCGAGGATCGAGAGCATGAGCACCTTGATCGCTGTCCCCCCTGGCCTCAACGGCGTTGCCGTCACCGACACCACGATCGGCGACGTCGACGGCGAGGCGGGCCGCTTCCATTACCGCGGCCGCAACGCCGTCGAGCTGGCGAGCCGCCACACGTTCGAGGAGGTCTGGCACCTCGTCGCCGTCGGTCACCTGCCGAGTCCGGCCGAGCTGGCCGCGTTCACGTCGCAGATCGCCGCGGCGCGGCGGCTGCCGACGTCTCTGCAGCCGGTGCTGGCGCCACTGGCCCAGGCTCGCGGGGCCTCCCTCGGCGCGCTGCGGGCGGCCCTGTCGATCGTCGGCGACGAGCTCGGGTTGCGGCCGATGATCGACCTCGACCCGGCCGAGCGGGCCGAGCAGGCCCGGCGGGTCTCGGCCGTCGTCCCTGTCATCGTCGCCGCCCTGCACCGGGTCAGCCTCGGCCTCGACCCCATCGCTCCGGGGACCGAGCTCGGCCACGCCGCCGACTACCTGCGCCTCGTCACGGGCGAGGTCCCGACGGCGGAGGCGGCACGTGCCCTCGAGCAGTACCTCATCCTGACGGTCGACCACGGCTTCAACGCGTCAACGTTCACCGCCCGCGTCGTCGCCTCCACCGGTGCCGACCTGGCCGACGTCGTATGCGCCGCCCTCGGCGCCCTGGCCGGCCCGCTCCACGGCGGCGCGCCGGGCCGTGCCCTCGATGCCATGGACGCCATCGGCGATCCGGCGCGGGCGGAGGCGTGGGTCACCGCCGAGATCGGCGCCGGCCGCCGGATCATGGGGTTCGGCCATGCCGTCTACCGCACACACGACCCGCGTTCGACGCTGCTGCGCGAGGTCGCCGAGAGCCTCGGCGGCGAGCTCGTCGACCACGCCGTGGACATCGAGGGGCGGATCCTGGACACGCTGCGGCGCCTCAAGCCCGACCGCCCGTTGCCGAGCAACGTCGAGTTCTTTGCCGGCGTCGTGATGGCCGCCGCCGGGCTGCCGCGGGCGCTGTTCACGCCGACCTTCGCCGTCAGCCGAACGGTCGGCTGGACGACGCACGCCGTCGAGCAAGCCGCCGAGGGCAAGCTGATCCGCCCGAGCGCCCGCTACGTCGGCCCGGCCGTCAGGTAGCCGCCGCTCGATCTGGGTGCGTTTCGTCGCGGATTCCGCAACTTTCTGCGCCCAGAACCACGACCCTGCCTCGCTTCGCTTGGCAGGACTGGCGCCCAGATGGACGCGTCACGGGACGACTGGGCGGTGGCGGCCGACGCTCGGGGGTTGCAGCAGCAGGCGTTGGCGGTCCGTGCAGGCGGCCAGCAGCTCCGATGGCCACTCGACGTGCGACCACGCCGAGTTGCCCGGCGAGTACTTGTAGACGAGGGTGCGGCGCTCCTCGCGGGCCCGCCACGGCAGTGTGCCGTGGGTCAGGGCCTCGCTGAACACGACGACGTCGCCGGCCGCCATCGGCACCTCCACGGCCAGCTCCCGATCGAACGTGGCCGGCAGCGTGAAGCCCGAGCGGTGGCTCCCGGGGATGCACACGAACCCGCCGGCATCCTGCGGGTGCTCGACGAGCGCCCACTGCGCGGCCACGAGGCCGGTGCGGATGCGCCCCCCGTCGACGCGGTAGTACTGCGCCGCGTCGAACGGCGTTCCGCCACCGTGCAGCGCCAACCCGCTCGTGCCGGGCGACATGACGATGCCGTAGGCGTGGTCGAGGCGCACGTTCTGACCGCAGGTCTCGCGGACGATCTCCAGCACGGCCGGGTGATCGATGAGGTCGCGGAAGCGGCGGGCGACGGGCAGGTGGTCCGTGAAGCGCTGGCTGGCGACGTCGAGCCCAGGCCGCGGCAGGTCGAGCACGTCGATCGCCGCCTGCAGCGCCTCCACCTCGCCCGGCCCCAGCACGCTCCGCCGCACGAGGAACCCCTGCAGATCGAACCGGTAGCGCTCGGCCTCGCTCATCGGCCCGATCGCCATCGGGCGGAGGATACGGCCACCGGCCGGGCCGCGTCAGTCGATCGGCGCCGTGCGCCGCGTCGAGCGTCGTGACGAAGGCCAGCTCCTGGACGGCGCGGGTCATCGCCACGTAGAGCAGCCGGGCGCCGCGGGCGGTGTCGCCGAGGATCTCGTCGGGCTGCACGACGACCACGCCGTCGAACTCGAGTCCCTTGACCTGCTCCGGACCGAACAACGGCACCTCGCCGCCATGCAGCTGGTGCAGGTGATCGACGGCGGCGAGTCCGGCCTCCCGCAGCGCGCCGGCCAGCTCGTCATGACGGGCCAGCGGCGCGACCACTCCCGTCAGGCGATGGCGATGCTTCACGGCAGCCACGACTCGGGCCACCGTCGGCGCCAGGTCGGCCGTCGTCGTGTGGACCCAATCCGGGGCATGACCGTCGATCCGCACGCTTCGGCTGGCGCTGGCGTCGACACCGGTCAGTGGCAGCAGCCGGTTGGCGACGGACAGGATCGGTTCTGGGACCCGGTAGCCGATCGTCAGCTCGGCGACGTCACCGACCTCGGCCTTGACGCCGGCCGTCACGTGCCCGAACACGTCGACCCACCGCTCCTGCCCCGCCGGCGCCGTCGACTGCGCGACGTCGCCGACCAGGGTCATCGAGCCAACGGGGCTGCGCCGCCCGATGACTCGCAGCGCGACCGCCGAGTGGTCCTGCGCCTCGTCGACGACGACGTGCCCGTACGTCAGCGGCGGCCCGTTGAGGATCGAGTTGGCCTCGTCGACGAGCAGTTGGTCGGCCGCCGTCCACGCTCTGCGACGAACCCGCGGCGGCGGCAGCAAGCGGTCGACCAGTCGCGCCGGCTGCTGCGTCGGCCACGCCGCATCGAGCGCCTTGCGGAGCGGCGCCGCCGCCGGCCACGCGTCGTCGCGGTCGGTGCGGCGGCGCAGCTCCTGCTGGGCGATGGCCCGCAGGCGGTGGCGGCGCTGGTTGAACGGCACGGTGCCGCCCCCCGCCCGATCGAGCCACTCGGCGATCTCGTCCCGCGTGAACACGACGCGCCGCGCGCCGACGGGCACGACGACATCCTCCGTTGGCGGCGACACGGTCAACATCGCCGCCAACTCCAGCTCGTCGAGCATCCCGACGTCGCCCTTGTCGCGGGCCACCGCCGGCTCGTCGATGCCGGTGATGGCGACCTTCGGGACGCACAGATCGAGCACCGTGCACTGGCGCACGCTGCGCTCGCCGAGTGACGGCAGCACGTTGGCGATGTAGTCGAGGAAGGCCCGGTTGGGGCCGACGACGAGGACACCGTCGCGGGCCAGCCGGCGGCGATGCTCGAACAGCAGGTAGGCGGCCCGGTGCAAGGCCACCGCCGTCTTGCCCGTCCCGGGACCGCCCTGCACCACCAGCACCTGGTCGATCGGCGCCCGGATCACCAGGTCCTGCTCGGCCTGGATCGTCGCCACGATCTCGCGGATCGCCCCGGTGCGCTCGGCGCCGATCTCCGCCAGCACGGGATCCGGGATCCCGCCGGCCACGTTGGCCGCGTCCGGATCGTCCAGGTGCTCGTCGAGATAGGCGGTCAGCTCGCCGGCGTCGAGCGTGAAGCGGCGCCGCAGGTCGACGCCCAGCGGGTCCGCCCCCGTGGCGCGGTAGAACGGCGCGGCGATCGGCGCCCGCCAGTCGACGACGACAGGATCGTGGCGCTCGTCCTCGATGTGCCGCCGGCCGATGTACCACTGCTCGCCGACCGCACCCTCGCGCGTGTCGATGCGGCCGAAGAACTCGCCGGCGCCCGGCGAGCGGAGGTCGTCGAGCGCTTCCTCGACGGTGACCTCGACGTACTCCGCAGTGAACTCATCGGCCGCGCTGTGTGGGTCGACGCGTTGCAGCCGCTCGATCATCCGGTCTCTGGACGCGGTGGCGAACGTCAGCCGCTGGCGTTCGGCGGCCAGCTCGGGAAACGGCTCGAGCGTCGACACGGGGTCGACGACGCTAGACGCGACGGTTCGGCGTCGACCAGCGAATTCGCTAGACGAGGTGGCCGGCGTCGAGGCCGAGGACGAGGTCCGCACGCTCGAAGGCCACGGCGCGGTGCGACACGGCGAGCACGGTGAGCCCGGCGGCGGCGAGGTTCTCCCACAGCTGCAGCTCGGTCTCGACGTCGACCGCGGCTGGACAGGTCGTCGAGCACGACGAGCTCGGGCCCGTGCACCAGCGCACGTGCCGTCGCCAGCCGCTGCCGCTGCCCACCCGACAGACGCAGCCCGCGTGGGCCGATCAGGGTGTCAGACGCCGCTGGGCAACGCCGCGATGTCATCGTGGATGGCGGCCATCGCCAACGCTCGCGCGAAGGTCGTCGGCGGGAACCGGGCCGAGCCCGACGTTGTCGCGGACCGAATCGGACACGAGCTGCGGCACCTGGGGCAGGAACGCCGCGTTCGGCGGTACGAGGAAAGCCCCGCGGTCGGTGAGGAGGCGACCGTTCCAGCGCACCTCGCCGACAAGGTCGGCCTGCCAGGCGAGACCGAGCAGCGCCCGCAGCAGCGTGCTCTTGCCGGAGCCGACGGGACCGGTCAGGACGACGAAGTCGCCGCGCTCCATGCGTGAAGCTGATGTCGTGGACGCCGGCGCCGCCGGGATACCACGCCGACAACCCGACCACGTCGAGCCGCCGCAGTGGCATGCGGTCCGGACGATCGACGGCCGGCCGCCGGCCGCGCTCGGCGGGCCTCCAACGGCAGCCGCCGCGGGCGCACGATGTTCGTCACGTCCTGGTCGGCGACGAGCTGGCGCATCCGGTCGAAGGCCACCGCCGCCTGCTTGCGGCGGGCCAGCACACGCCCGACCATCCGGGGCATGAAGCTGAGCCAGCCCAGGTACGACACGAACAACGCCATGGTGCCGACGTCGAACGCACCGGAGGCCAGCGCGCCGGCGCTGACGAGGAGGACGAGCCCGAGACCGACGTCGACAGCGCCGCGGCTGAACGCCTGCACGCCCTCGTCGAGGACCTGGTCGCGCACGGCCGTCTCCCGCCGGACGTCGACCAGGCCGCGCAGCCGGCTCGAGCATCGGACCCGATGCATTGTTGACCTTGATCGTCGTCGCCGCGGACATCAGGTCGCCGACCAGGCCGGTGACCTTGGCCGTCGCCTCGCGGTCGGCGGCGCGGTACTCCTTGATGCGCGAGTCGAGGGCGCGCGTCACCAGCACCACGCCAGCCAGCGGCACCAGCAGCACGGCGGCCCCGGTGGCGTCCGCAGCGCCAAGTATGAACCCGGCGGCGACGGTGAAGATCAGCCCGCAGCTGACGTCGACCATCCCATCGACGAGCTGGGCGACGTCCTCGGTGTCGTCGCGGAAGTGGGTCAGCGCCTCGCCGGCCAGCGCGATCAGTGCGCGCCCGCGGGACGGGGATGCGGCCGCCATCGCACCAGTCTCCCCGCCGCCCCGTGGCGCCCACGAAGGAGTTTCGGCCGCCGCACTACGCTGCCGGCCATGGCCATGGAACCGACCGTCGTCGTCGACACCGCCGCGCAGACCGAGCCCGCTGAGCCCGCGGTCGAGCTCGTCGAAGAGGAACTGCTCGTCGAGGAGATCTCGATCGACGGGATGTGCGGCGTCTACTGACGATGCTGGAACGGCGCCTGACGCTCGACTCGCAGGTCGCCCTGCGGCCCGAGCCGTTCGGCGCGCTCGCCTACCACTACGGCAACCGGCGCCTCGTGTTCCTCAAGCACCCGGACCTCGTGCGGGTGGTCGAGGCGCTGGCCGACCATCCGACCGTCGCCGACGCGCTGCGGGCGTGCGACATCCCGACCGCGCGCTGGCCGACGTTCGTCAGCGGGCTCGAATCCCTCCTCCGATCGGACATCGTGTGTGAGCGAGCGTTCCAGGCGGAGGTCGGCGCGACGGCATGAGTGAGCGAGCGAACGAGGCGGCACGGTGAGCCCGCGCTCACTCGTTGAGCAGCTCAAGGGCGGGCTCGACGCGCCGATCTGTCTGACGTGGGAGTTGACGTACGCCTGCAACCTGGCGTGCGTGCACTGCCTGTCGTCGTCCGGGCGGCGCGACCCCCGTGAGCTGACGACGGCGGAGGCGAAGGCGGTGCTCGACGAGCTGCAGCGGCTGCAGGTCTTCTACATCAACGTCGGCGGCGGCGAGCCGATGATCCGCAAGGACTTCTTCGAGCTCGTCGACTACGCCGTCGCCAACGGCATCGGCGTCAAGTTCTCGACCAACGGCACCTTCCTCGACGACACCGCCGCCCGCCGCCTCGCCGCTATGGACTACATGGATGTCCAGATCAGCCTCGACGGGATCGACGCGGCGACCAACGACCAGGTGCGCGGCGGTGGGTCGTACGACAGCGCCCGGCGGGCGATGGACCACCTCGCCACCGCCGGGTTCGGCCCGTTCAAGATCTCCGTCGTCGTCACTCGCCACAACGTCGACCAGCTCGACGACTTCAAGACGCTGGCCGACGCGTACGGCGCCCAACTGCGGGTCACCCGTCTGCGGCCATCGGGCCGCGGCGCCGACTCGTGGCCCGAGCTGCACCCGACGAACGAGCAGCAGGTGCAGACCTACCGCTGGCTGCTGGCCCATGGCGACGACGTCCTGACCGGCGACTCGTTCTTCCACCTCAACGCGCTGGGCGAGCCGCTGCCGGGGCTCAACATGTGCGGTGCCGGACGAGTCGTGTGCCTGATCGACCCGATCGGTGACGTGTACGCCTGCCCGTTCGTCATCCACGACGAGTTCCGGGCCGGCTCGGTGCGCGACTCCGGCGGCTTCACGGCGGTGTGGCGGGAGAGCGAGCTGTTCGAGGAGTTGCGCCAGCCGCAGTCGGCGGGCGCCTGCGCCAGCTGCGGGAGCTACGACGCCTGCCAGGGCGGCTGCATGGCGGCCAAGTTCTTCACCGGGCTGCCGCTGGACGGCCCCGACCCGGAGTGCGTCCACGGCCACGGCGAGGCCCTGTTGGCCGGCGTCGGCGCCGGCGCGACGCCCCGACCGGCGATGGACCACTCCCGCCGGCCCCAGCCGGTGATGTTCGTCCGCCGCTGAACCCCGCTCGGCAGGTTCTCCGGAAGATTCGGTGTCACGGATGACCTTGACCGGGGTTCAAAACCGGTGGTCGGAGAGGGCGAGGCGGGCGGCGTGGAGGCCGCACATGCCGTGGACGCCGGCGCCGGGCGGGGTCGAGGCGGAGCACAGGTAGAGGCCGGGGACCGGCGTCTTCCACGGGCGCGGCGACAGGACGGGACGGTTGACGAACTGCCGCCAGTCGATCACCCCGCCGGTGATGTCGCCACCGACGTCGTTCGGGTTGGCCGCCTCGATGGCCGCTGGCCCGGCGACGTGGCGGGCGATCACGACGTCACGGAACCCGGGGGCGAACCGTTCGAGCTGGGCCTCGATCCGAGCCGTCATGTCGACCGTCGAGCGGGCCGGCACGTGGGTGTACGCCCACAGCGTGTGCTGACCATCCGGCGCCCGCGTCGGGTCGCATCGGCTGGGCTGGGCCACGAGGACGAACGGCGCGGCGGGATGCTCGCCGGCGGCGACGGTGGCCTCCGCTGCCGCCACCTCGGCCAGCGTCCCGCCGACGTGCACCGTGCCGGCGGCGACGACGGCTGCGTCGCGCCACGGCACCGGCCCCGACAACGCGTAGTCGACCTTGAACACGCCAGCGCCGTACCGATAGCGCTGCAGACGCCGGCGATACCTCGCCGGCAGGCGGTCACCAGCCATCGTGACGAGTTGGCGCGGCGACACGTCGGCCAGGACGATCGGGGCCGGCGGGAGCGCACCCAGGTCGTCGACGCGGTGGTCGCAGACGATCTCTCCGCCGTGCTCGACGACCATCGCCACGAGCGCGTCGGCGATCGCCTGCGACCCGCCCTCGGCGACCGGCCATCCGACCACGTGGCCGAGGGCGCCGAGCAGGAGACCGAAGCCGGCGGTGAGCGGGCGGTCGAGCGGCAGGACGGAGTGGGCGGCCAGCCCGGCCAGGAGCCCGGCGGCGCCGTCGGTGTGCAGGCGGCGCCCGAGCGCCTCGGCGCTGCGCAGCCCGTGCAGCCCGTACCGGGCCAGCGCGATCGGGTGACGGGGCGGCGACAACGGCGACAGGAGGTCGTCGACGAGTCCGAGCCCAGGCTCGAGCAGCGGCGCCATCAGTCGACGCCACGCCGGTCCGTCCGCACCGAGCCCGGCGGCCGTCTCGTCGACCGACCGGTACAGCACTGCCGCACCAGTGGGCAGCGGGTGGGCCAGCGGCACGTCCGGATGGCGCCAGCGCACCCCGTGCCGTTCCAGCGGCAGTTCCCGCAGCGCCGGCGAGGCCATGCCGAGCGCGTGGACGGCGGAGCACACATCGTGACGGAAGCCCGGCACCGTCAGCTCGGCCGTACGGCAGCCACCGCCCGGCGTTGGCGCAGCCTCCAGCACCAGCACGCGGCGCCCGGCCCGGGCCAGCGTGACGGCGCCGACCAGCCCGTTGGGCCCAGAGCCGACGACGACGGCGTCGTACTCGGAGCCGGCCATCACGAGTCACTGTACGGGTGCCGCCCCCGCCGCCCAGCAGGCCGGTACCGTCGGACCGATGGTGGTGCGCCGTACGGTCCTCCTGTTCGTCGCGGCTGCGCTCACGGCCGCGGCCTGCAGCTCGTCGACCGGCGGGTCGGACTCCGCCTCGTCCGGCGGCGCCTCCACGGCCACCGCTCCGCCGCCGAGTCCCCGGCCATCGCGACGACCGACGCCCCGACGTCGCCACCGACGACACCGCCACCCACGGCTCCGCCGACCCTCCCGCCGACGACGCCGGCCCCCCACGCCCGCGCCCACGCCACCCGCCCACCGCGCCCACCGCACCGCCGACGACGACCGTGCCCGTCGTCGAGGCCGCCGCCTACGCCGTCTTCGATCAGCGCTCCGGCACCATGCTGGCGTCGAGCAACGCCGACACGCCGCTGCCCGTCGGCAGCCTGATGAAGCTGCTCACCGCGGAGGCGGTCTACGCGGCGGGCGATCCGGTGAAGGTCGTCACCGCGCCGGCGGGGCTGGTCATCGACCCGGAGGAATCCATCATCGGCGTCCTTCCCGGCCAGCAGCTGGAACGCCGGACGCTCACTCGGGCGATGCTCGTGGTCAGTGCCAACGATGCCGCCCGGGCGCTGGCCATCGACATCGCCGGCAGCGAGGCCGCCTTCGCCGAGATCATGAACGCCCGGGCGGCGGCGCTCGGGTTGGTCAACACCAGGGCGGTGAACGTCACCGGCCTCGATGCCGAGGGCCAGTATTCGACGGCCAACGACCTGGTCAGCCTCGGCGCGTACCTGATGGGGAACCAGACGTTCCAGGACTCGGCCAAGCAGCTCGAGGCCATGCTCAACGGTCAGACGCTGCCGGCGACCAACGACCTGCTGCGGCTGTACCCGGGCGCCGACGGGATCAAGACGGGGCACACGACGCAGGCCGGCTGGTGCATCCTGGCCTCGGCCAACCGTGCCGGCCGGCGCATCCTCGTCGCCGTCCTCGGCGCGCCGACCGAAGAGGCCCGCAACGCCGCCGCCACGGCCCTCCTCGATTGGGGCTTCACCCGGTAGAGGATCGTCGCCGCCACCCACTACAAAGGCGGCATGCGCCACGCGAGAACATCATGAGCGAACCCCGCGCTGAACGGCCGTTCATGCCCGACTACGGCGTCGACACGCCCGACTGGGCACCGCTGCCGTGGTCCTGGGCCGCCGAGAAGCTGGCCGCCAACCGCAACTACTGGGTCGTGACGGCCTCGCCTGGTGGTCGTCCGCATGCCCTGCCGGTGTGGGGCGTGTGGGACGACGACGACCAACGATTCGCCTTCTCCTGCGGACCACGGTCGCGCAAGGCGGCCAACCTGCGGGCCAATCCACCGGTCGTGTTCACCGTCGACGACACCGTCGAGTGTCTCTCGGTGGAGGGCCGCGCCGCCGTCATCGAGGCCGACGACGAGCGACAGGGACGCTGGATCGACCGATACGTCACCAAGTACCAACCCATGGCGCCGGACCTCAGCGCCGACTTCCTGCGCCAGAACCTCGTCGTCGAGGTCGTGCCCGAGCGAGCGTTTGCGATCATCGAGCGCGAGGACGCCTTCTCCCAGCGCGCCACCCGCTGGGTCTTCGAAGGATGACGGTGCCGGTCGCCGGTTCGCCCGGGCTGCACGTCGGCGAGGCGGCCGGTCGCTGGGTGCTCCTCTCGACCATCCTCGGGTCGAGCATGGCGCTGCTCGACGGCACCGTCGTCAACCTGGCCCTGCCGCGCATCGCCGAGGACCTCGACGCGTCGTTCACGGGCCTGCAGTGGATCCTCAACGGCTACACGTTGACGCTCGCTGCACTCATCCTGCTCGGAGGTGCGCTCGGCGACCGCCTCGGACGTCGCCGCGTCTTCCTGTTCGGCGCCGTCTGGTTCACGGTCGCCTCGGTGGCCTGCGCCGTCGCGCCGAACGTCATGTTCCTCGTTGCCGCTCGGGTATTCCAGGGCGCCGGTGCGGCGCTGCTGACGCCAGGCAGCCTGGCCATCATCCAGGCCTCGTTCGATCCCCACGAGCGGGGTCGGGCGATCGGAACGTGGTCGGGCCTCGGAGGTGTGGCCACCGCCCTCGGACCGTTCGTCGGCGGTTGGCTCGTCGACGCCGCTTCTTGGCGCTGGATCTTCCTCCTCAACGTGCCGCTCGGGATCGCCGTCGTGCTCATCGGTCGGGTCCACATCCCGGAGACGCGGGATCCCGAGGCGCACGGCCGGCTCGACTGGCCGGGGGCCGCGCTCGGCGCCGCCGCGCTGGCCGCCGTGACCCTGGGGCTCACCGAAGAGCAGTGGATCGGCTCCATCATCGGCGTCGTGTTCCTCGGCCTGTTCGTGCTCGCCGAGCGGCGTCCCGATCCGCTCGTCCCGTTGAGCATCTTCCGCTCCCGCGTCTTCTCGGGCACGAACGTCGTCACGCTGCTGCTCTATGGCGCGCTGGCCGTCGTGTTCTTCCTCCTCGGTCTGGTGCTGCAGGGGCCGCTCGGCTACACGCCGCTGCAGGCCGGCCTGGCCACGATGCCGATCACTCTCGCCATGCTCCTGCTCTCGGCGCGCGCCGGCGCGATGGCCGAGCGCATCGGGCCGCGCATCCCGATGACCGTCGGACCGCTGCTGGTCGCCGCCTCCCTGCTGTTGATGACCCGCATCGGGCCGACGAGCAGTTACGTCGCCGACGTCTTGCCGGGCATCGTCGTGTTCGGTCTCGGGCTTTCCCTGACCGTGGCCCCGCTGACGGCGACGGCCCTCGGTGCGGTCGCCGTCGAGCACGCCGGCGTGGCGTCCGGGGTCAACAACGCCGTGGCCCGCACGGGGCAGCTGCTGGCCGTCGCGTCGATCCCCGCGATTGCGGGGTTCGCTCCCGGAGCCGCCATCGACGCAGCCGAGCTGCTCGACGGATTCGATCGCGTGCTGCGGTTCGGCGCCGGCGCCGCGGTGGCCGCGGCGATCATCGCGTGGGTGACTGTCGGGGTGCGCCGGCTGGAGAAGACGGAGGTGCCGAGCTACCACTGCGCCGCCGGCGGGCCTCCTGCGGTGGCCGCCGTCGGGCGTCCCCCGAACGGGTGATGCCCAACCCGCTGCCTGGCACAAGTATCTCGAACGTGCCATCGTCCCTCCCCATGGCCATGTACAACACCATGTCCAGGCGGATCACACTCGGCCTCGCCACCACTGCGCTGACCTTCGGCGTGGTGGCTTGCGGCGATGACGACGACGGCGCCTCGGACACCACTGCATCATCCGCGGCGACGGAAGCGACCCCGACGACAGCGGCGACGGACACGACCGAGGAGGTGACGGACACGAGCGGCGGCGAGACCGCCGGGGCAGGTGACGTCGAGGCGTTCTGCGAGGCGGAGCTGGAGGCCGAAGCTGCCTCCCAGGGTGACGACCCATCGCAGGCGGAACCGGCCTTCGAGGCCTTCGTCGCCGCTGCACCGGAGGACATCCGCGAGGCCGCGGAGGCACTCGTCGCGGCGGTCCAGGCGGAGACCTTCGGCCCCGAGTTCGAGGAGCCCTACGCCGAGGTGATCCAGTTCATGAAGGACAACTGCGGGTTCAGCGAGATGGACGTCACGCGCAGCCGACTACTCCTTCACCGGCGTACCGACGGAGTTCGCGGCCGGCCCGGTCATCATCACGCTGGACAACACCGGCGAGGAGCTCCATGAGGTGGCGCTGTGGCGGATCAACGACGACACCACCGAGTCGGTCGGCGAGATCTTGGCGCTGTCGGAGGAGGAGATCCCGACGAAGGTGACGCCCAAGGGTGCCGCCTTCGCCTTCCCTGGTGCGACGGGCTTCGGTACGGCTGACCTCGAGCCGGGCCGATACATCGCAGTGTGCGAGATCCCGGAGGGCCTGACGCCCGAGGTCGCCGAGTCCCTCGAGGAGGAGGCCCCCGAAGGCTCGGCTCCGGAAGGCTCCGATCCGGAGGGCTCGGCGCCGGGGGGCTCGGCTCCGGAGGGCGAGCCGCAGCTCGGACCTCCGCACCACACGCTCGGCATGGTGCAGGAGTTCGAGGTCACCTGATGTGACGGACTTCGGCCGCCCACGACGATGAAACAGTCGTGGGTGTGCCGTCGACCGCCAGCGAGCCAGCCGCCGTGCTGCTCGCCCTGTACGACGAGGCGGTCGTCGATGTCTACGGCTACCTCCTGGCTCGCTGCCGGAACCGGGAGGTGGCCGAGGACCTGACCGGCGACGTCTTCATGGGTGCCGTCGACAGCATCCGCCGGAGCACCGCGCTCGACGTCACGACGGCATGGCTGGTCGGCATCGCCCGCCACAAGCTGGTCGACCACTGGCGCCGGGTCGAGCGCGAGCAGCGCCGGCTGCACGCCGTCGCCGACGACCCCACGGTCGAGCCCGCCGAGGACGACCCGTGGGACGCCCAGCTCGACGCGCTGGCGCCCGTGACGCGCTCGAGCAGCTCGGTGCCCAGCATCGGTCGGCACTGACGCTGCGCTACCTCGACGGCCTGCCCGTGCCCGAGGTGGCCACCGTCCTCGACCGCACGGTCCACGCCACCGAGGCGTTGCTCGTGCGCGCCCGCCGCGCCTTCCGCGAGGTGTACGACCCGACCGAGGGGAGGGCGCCATGAGCACGGACCCGTTCGAGCACCTGCGGCTGCCGGCCGAGGGGGCCCGCCCGGACCCGCGGTTCGTCGCCCGACTGCGCCGGCGCATCGTCGCCGCACTCGCTCCCACCGAACCCGATCTGCCGACCATCGACCTACCGGAGAGGACCGTCACCATGACCGATACCGTCACGACCACCACGACCGCCGCCGTCATCCCGTACATCTGTGTGAGCCCCGCCGCCGATGCCATCGCCTGGTACGCCGACGTGCTGGACGCGGTCGAGACGGTCCGCTACGCCGCCGACGACGGTCGCATCGGCCACGCCGAGCTGAGCATCGCCGGCGGGCAGATCATGCTGTCGGACGAGTACCCAGAGCTCGGCGTGGTGTCGCCGAGGTCGCTCGGCGGCACGTCGGCGACGCTGCACGTCACCGTGCCAGATGTCGACGACATCCACCGCCGCGCCGTCGATGCCGGCGCGCAAGTGGCGGGCGAGCCGCGCGACGAGGCGTACGGTGCCCGCTCGTTCTCGATGGTCGACCCGTTCGGCCATCGCTGGATGATCCAAACCCCGATCGGCAACCCGACGGTCGAGGAGATCCAGGCGCAGGTGGCTGGCTACACCATCACGACACCGTCCGCCGCGACGGCACCGGCGCCGCCGCCAGTCGAGCTCGGCTACCTCACGATCGGGGTGCCGGACACGGCGGCGGCAAGACGCTTCTACGGCGAGCTGTTCGGGTGGCAGACCGAGCCCGGCAACTCCGGGGACGAGTACGCCCACGTCGCCAACACCAGGCTGCCGATGGGCATCACACCGGGCGCCGCCGAGGAGTCACCGGTGCTCTACTTCCGAGTCGACGACGTGGCGGTCTACGCCGCCAGGGTGATCGGTCTCGGCGGCGAGGTGATCAGCGAGGCGGTCGACGAGTCCGGGCCCAACGTGGCGTGCCGCGACGACCAGGGCCGCGAGTTCCAGCTCTGGCAACCGGCCCCCGGGTACGAGTGAACGTCGACGTCACGGCAGGCGATGGGCGGCCTCGAGGGCGGCGATCGCGAGTTGCTCGGTAGTGGATCGGAAGGTGGCAAGGTCGGCGGGCCCGATGACCTGATCGCCCATCGCGCCGTGCAGGAAGCGGGAGTACACGCCCTCGGCGATGACCGCCAAACGCCACGACGAGAAGGCGACGTAGAAGTCCATCCCGGAGAGGTCGCGACCGGTGCGGTCGGCGTAGTGCGCCAGCAGCTCGGCGTACGTGGGGAACCCCTCGACGCCAGAGGGGTCGTTGGGGCGTCGGCGTCTGGCCGGTACTCCGGGGTCGGTCCAGTACACGCCGAGGTAACCGACGTCGGCGAGCGGATCGCCGAGCGTGCAGAGCTCCCAGTCGAGCACGGCGGCGATGCGACCGGTGCTCGGGTCGGTCAGGCAGTTGCCGAACCGGTAGTCGCCGTGGGCCACGACGACACCCTGCTGCGGCGGCACGCGGGTCGCCAGCCGGTCGGCGACCTCGTCGATCGCCGGCAGCTCGCGTGTCTTCGAGTTGGCCCACTGCGTCGACCAGCGCTTGAGCTGCCGCTCGATGTAGCCGTCGCGGCGGGCCAGGTCGCCGAGACCGACCTCGTCCACGTCGACGGCGTGGAGATCGGCGAGGACGTCGATGAGGTCGCGGCTGGCGCTGCCGCGGTAGGCCGGCTCGAGCTGCGAGGCCTTGTCCGGGGAGTCGAGGACGACACCATCGACGTAGCCCATCGCGTAGAACGGGGCGCCGTTGACCGTCTCATCGCGACACAGCGCCAACGCGGGCGGAACGGGCACGGCGGTCCGTCCCACGCGTGGATGATGCGGAACTCGCGTCCCATGTCGTGGGCCGTGGCCAGCACGTGTCCGAGCGGCGGGCGCCGCACGACGACGCGCCGCCCGTCGACGCCGGTCATCACGTAGGTCAGGTTGGAGCGGCCGCCGCCGATGCGCTCGGCGCTGAACGGCCCGATAGCTCCGTCGACGTTGGCCTCCAGCCACGCCCCCACGCGTTCGACGTCAAGCCCCGGCGACATGGCCCCGCAACGTAGCCAACCGTGCCCGGCGCACCAGCCGCGCTTGCCGCGGCCGGTGGTCCGCGGTGAGCGGTGAGCGCGCTACGGCGCCACCACTCACCGCCCGTCGAGATGAACCGGGCGGTGAGCGATCGGTGCGCCCACGCGCCACCGCTCACCGCGGCGGCAGGCCGCGGCGCCGGCGGTCAGTCGGGGAGCAGCGGAACGGACATGCCTTGGTCTCGACCGAGGAGCACGGCCCGCGTGACAGCGGACGAGCCGAAGCGCTCGCGCACGCCGTCGACGGCCACGTCGAGGGCACTGCAGCTGGCGTGGTCGAACGGCAGCGTCAGCTGGACGTAGTCGTCGCCGTCCAGGTTGCTGACGGCCAGCCCGAGCAGCGTGAGCCCGCGCTCGTCGATCAGCGGCGTGACGGTCACCAGCAGGGCCCTGGCGGTGGCCAGCACCGTCGCCGTGGCCGAGGTGGCGCGATCGAGGGTGTGGGACCGCGTCGCCCGAGCGAAGTCGTCGAAACGCATGCGCACGGTCACGGTGCGGCCGGTGCGCTCGGCCTTGCGCATCCGCCGCGTCACCCGATCGACGAGACCGACGAGCACGGCGTCGACCTCCTCCGGCGTCTTCGGCGAGCGACCGAGCGCGTGCTGCGACCCGATGGAACGACGGCGCCGGCCGACCTGCACCGGGCGCGGATCCCGGTTGTGGGCGAGCGCGTGGAGGTGACGTCCCGTGTGCCGACCGAGCATGGCGACAAGCGCCGGCTCGGCGAGTTGGGCGACCTCACCGACCGTCGTGATCCCGCGGTCGTGCAGCTTCGCCGCCGTGGCCGGGCCGACTCCCCATAGCCGCTCGACCGGCAAGGGGTGGAGGAACGCCAACTCGCCTCCGGAGGGCACGACGAGGAGCCCGTCTGGCTTGGCCACTGCGCTGGCCACCTTGGCAAGGAACTTCGTGCAGGCCACGCCGACGGTGATCGGAAGCCCGACGCGATCCAGCACCTCGCGGCGCAACCGCACGGCGATCTCTCTCGGCGTCCCGGACACCCGCCGCAACCCGCCGACGTCGAGGAAGGCCTCGTCGATCGACAGCCCCTCGACCAGCGGGGTGGTGTCCTCGAAGACGGCGAAGACCGCCTTGCTCGCCGCCGAGTAGGCGTCCATCCGCGGCGACACGACGACGGCCATCGGGCACAACCGGCGGGCCTGCGCACCACCCATCGCCGTGCGCACGCCGTACGCCTTGGCCTCGTAGCTGGCGGCCAGCACGACGCCGCCGCCGACGATCACCGGGCGGCCGCGCAGGCGCGGATCGTCACGCTGCTCGACGGACGCGTAGAACGCGTCGAGGTCGGCGTGGAGGATCGTGGCATCGTCCACGAACAGATGTTCGCGGATGGGTGCGCGAACATCTGCCTCAGCCGGTGAAGTTGATGAACTCCGGCCTCGTCCAGATCCGTTGCTGCAGGTAGTCCTGGACCTCGGCGATGTAGGTCACGGACGGGCCTGTGTACCAGCGGCCCGAGAACCAGGCGCCGACACAGCCCCACAGGTCACCGGCGGCGTACTGCCGCCCACGCTCGAACTGGTTGAACCACGTCTCGTAGCCCTCGAAGCAGCTGCGCCGCACGGCGAGGGCGTAGTCGAGGTTGTGGGCCGTCGACCAGGTGGCCCAGGGGAAGGCCCAACCGTGGTACGGGAAGCGGACCTGCTGGACGCCGACGGACTCGGCGCACTCCCCCGGACGGCCGTCGACCCCGATCCCGTGGCCGGGCGCGCATCGCGTCGGGTCGGTCGTGAAGTCACCGCCGTTGCGCTGGAACCACCAGGACTCCTTCGCCGTCTGAGCGCGGATGATGTCCTCGTCGAAGCCCCACTTGCACGACGCCCACTGGATGATCTCGTCGGTGGTCCCCGTGAAGTTGCCCGTGACCCTCGCGTAGATGCCGGGCGCCACCGGGTTGACCTGGCCGCGGGTCTCGTTGTAGGACTTGTTGGCCGGGCGGATCTCCGACGCGTCGCGCACATGCGCCGCGCACTCGGCGTCGCCCGGCAGTGGCGCGCCGACGGGGAGCGTCGCGAACCGACCACCCGGGGGAACGGTCGCCGGCGGCGCGGTGGTTGTGGTGGTCGTCGGCGCGGTCGTCGGCGGTGCCGTGGTCGTCGTCGTCGGCGGCGCGGTGGTCGTCGTCGGCAGGGTGGTCGTCGTGGGACTCGTCGTGGGAATCGTCGTGTTCGGAGGTGGCGGGTTCCCGCCGACGGTGAACGACATGGCGTCGTCGTTCCAGTGCGGCAAGCCGCTCCAGCCGGCGCCGAACACGCCGACCTTCACCGTGTAGGTGCCAGCGGCCTGCGTCGCTGGCACGTTCCAGCTGAGGCGGTACCGGCGACGCTCGCCGGCGTTGAACGACTGCGCGTCCCACCACCGTTGCAGCGCCCGTCCCCCGGCCGCGTTGTACACCTCCACGTCGATCAGCGCCTGCCGCGGCGGCGGACGTCACCCAGACCGAGATCGAGATCGTGCCGGCCGGCGCAACCGCAGCGACGTCGGTCCGCGCTGACGTCGTCCAGCCGCCCGCTGTCAACGGATCGGCGCCGGCGGGACGGCTCGGCAAGGCGACCACGCCCAGCGCGAGCAAGAGCACGACGAACACGGAGCGGAGACGGGGTGGCGACGTCACGGGGGGACCTCCTGCGGGGTGGGTCGGCGTCGGTCTTCACCGAACCGTAACAGAACCGACGCGCAATCGAAGCAGTTCGTCAGCCCGGGCGACCGACGCCCGTGACCTTGCCCCAGTTCACACTGGCCACCGTGACCGTGCTCCCACTGTTCGGCGCGTGGACCAGCTGACCGTCGCCGAGATAGATCCCGACGTGGCTGATCGGCGAGTAGTAGAAGAGGAGGTCACCTGGTTGGGCCGCCTCGACGGGAACGTGCGCCACGCTGCCGTACTGGGCGGCTGACTGGTGCGGGAGCCCGACGCCGGCCTGGCCCCATGCCCACGACGTGAGCCCCGAGCAGTCGAAGGCCACCCCGGGGCTGGCCTGGGCGAACTGGTAGGGCACGCCGAGCTGGGTCATCGCCGCGTTGATCGCCGTCCCGGCCCGTGAGGATGCCGGCGGGATGTCCGGCTGACTCGACCCGCCGGACGCCGCCTCGCCGCCGCCACCACCGCCACCACCGCCGCCACCGCCACCGCCACCGCCGTCATCGTCGCGGCCCGATGCCTGCTGTGCCGCCTGCGCCTGCGCCTGTTGCTCGGCGGCCCTGGCGGCAGCCTCCTCGGCGGCCCGCTGGCGCTCGTAGGACTCGCGGGCCCGCCGCTCCTCCTCCTCCTGGACGAGGCGGCCGAGCTCGCCCTCGGCGTCCGATCGCGCCTGGCGGTACTCGGACGTCTGCTGCTCCGTCGCCTCCTTCGCCGACTGCACGGCCTCGGCGGCCTCGGCGGCTTCGGCGCGCTTGTCGTCCAAGACTTCCCGCTGCGCCTGGAGGTCGGTGACCGCTTGGTCCAGCTCGTCCGTGCTGGCATCGCCGGCGCTGAGCGCGACGCGGGCCAGCTGATCTCGTTGCAGCTGGTCGGTGTAGGACGCCGAGTCGTTGAACATCGGGCCGAGACCGTCGGTGCCCGCACCCATGAAGCTCTGCACTGCGACTTGGGCGAGGTGCCCACGGAGCTGACCGACTTGCCCTTCGCGCTCGGCCACCAGCTGCTCGGCTGCTGCCACCTCGCGCTCGAGCCGGCGCTGCTCATCGATCGCCACGACGTAGTCCTCGGCGAGGATGTCGGACGTCTCCTCGAGCCGCTCCAGCTCGTCAGTCAGCTCCTGGACCCGAGCCCGCTGGTCGTCGATCGGGTCGGCGGCGGCCGGTTCGGCGACGAGCACGCCGGCGGCGATCGAGACGGCTGCGACGGTACCGAGGGCCCACCGCCGACGGCGGTCACCGTGGTCACAACGCTGTCGGCCCATGTCGAGCGGCGAGTGTAGCCGCACATGACGAACCGGTGACGATCAGGTGACGGACGGAGCGACTACTCCCACTCGATCGTGCCCGGCGGCTTCGACGTCACGTCGTACACGACACGATTGACGCCGGCCACCTCGTTGATGATGCGGCTGGCCATCCGTTCCAGCACGTCGTACGGCAAGCGGGCCCAGTCGGCGGTCATCGCGTCGTCGCTCGTGACGGCCCGAACGATGATCGGGTGGCCGTACGTGCGCTCGTCGCCCATCACCCCGACCGAGCGGATGTCCGCCAGCACGGCGAAGGCCTGCCAGATCTCCCGCTCGAGTCCGGCGGCGGCGATCTCCGCCCGCACGATGGCGTCGGCGTCCTGCAGCAGGGCGACCTTGTCCGGCGTCACCTCGCCGATGATCCGTACCCCGAGCCCCGGGCCGGGGAACGGTTGGCGCCAGACCATCTCGTCGGGGAGGCCGAGCTCGTGGCCCAGTGCCCGCACCTCGTCCTTGAACAGCTCGCGCAGCGGCTCGACGAGCTCGAGGCGCATGTCCGCCGGGAGGCCGCCGACGTTGTGGTGGCTCTTGATGACAGCGGCCGTGCCGGCAGAGCCGCCCGATTCGATGAGGTCCGGGTAGAGCGTGCCCTGCACGAGGAACTCGGCCTCACGAGGCCGCCGGTGTGCTCCTCGAAGACGCGGATGAACTCGTCGCCGATGGCTTTGCGTTTGGCCTCCGGGTCAGTGATGCCGGCGAGGCGGGCGAAAAACCGGTCCCCGGCGTCGACGTGGATCAGCTCGATGCCCATCGAACGGCGGAACGTCTCGGTGACCTGCTCGCTCTCCCCCTTGCGCATCAACCCGGTGTCGACGTACACGCACGTCAACTGGTGACCGATGGCGCGCTGGACGAGGGCCGCGGCGACGGACGAGTCGACGCCGCCCGAGAGCCCGCAGATGGCCCGCCCGTGGCCGACCTGGGCCCGGATGCGGGCGACCTGCTGGTCGACGATCGAGGACATCGTCCACGACGGGGCCAGGCCAGCACGCTCGTGGAGGAACCGGCCGAGCACGCCCATGCCGTACGGCGAGTGGACGACCTCGGGGTGGAACTGCACGCCGTAGACCCGGCGTTCGTCGTCCTCGAGGACGGCGACCGGCGCATCCTCCGTCGAGGCGCTGGCGACGAAGCCGGGCGGCGCGACGGTGATGGCGTCGAAGTGACTCATCCACACGTCGTGGACGTCTGGCGCATCGTGCGGCAGTACGAGCGACGGCGCGTCTCGACGCAACTTGGCTCGCCCGTACTCGCCGCGCAGGCCGCGCCCGACGGTGCCACCGAAGTGCTGGGCGATGAGCTGGGCGCCGTAGCAGATGCCGAGCATCGGCACGCCCAGCTCGTAGATCGCCGGGTCGAGCGACGGCGCACCGTCGACATGGACGCTCTTGGGTCCGCCGGAGAGGATCAGCGCCGCCGGCCGGCGGGCGTCGACCTCCGCGGCCGTGATCCCGTGGGGGACGATCTCGGAATAGACGTGCAGTTGGCGCACGCGCCGGGCGATCAGCTGGGCGTACTGGGCGCCGAAGTCGACGACGAGCACGGCGTCCTCGTGGGCGGCGGTCGGGATGCTCAAGGCACCGATCGTAGACAGCGCTGGTAGAAAGCAGGCCGATGGCCCGCTCGCTGGTGCTCCGGTGGCTGGTGCTTTTTGTCGTCGCCGTCGCGCTGGCAGCGCTGCATCCGGCGGCGACCGCGGTGGCCGAGCCGGCGCCGCCGGACACCGTCGCGACGAGCGAGAACGAGTTCCTGCCGGTCGAGCAGGATCTGACCGAGTGCACCAGCGCGTTGCCGCCGCCGAACTGCGGCAGCGAGGCCCGCGGAGGCTGGCGTCAGATGATCGTGATGGTGGTCGTCGGGGTCGGACTGGCGTTCATCGGGTGGCGGATCGTCCGAGCCCTGCGAGCGAAAGGAGACGCGTGGACGCCGACGAGTTCCGAAAGCGCGGACACGAGCTGATCGACTGGGTCGCCGACTACGTCGAGTCGGTCGAGCACCAGCGCGTCGCACCCGACATGCAGCCCGGGGAGATCCGAGCCATGCTGGCCGGCCCATCCGCCCGCCGCGCCGGAGGCGTGGGAGGCCGTCGTCGCCGATCTCGACCGGGTCATCGTGCCCGGCATCGTGCACTGGCAGCACCCGAGCTTCTTCGCCTACTTCCCGTCGAACACGGCGTACCCGTCGATCCTCGGCGAGCTGCTGTCGGCAGGGCTCGGTGTCCAGGGCATGAGCTGGGTGACGTCGCCGGCCTGCACGGAGGTCGAGACGCTGATGCTCGACTGGATGGCCGAACTGCTCGACCTGCCGGACCGGTTCCGCTCGGACAGTCCGTCGTACGGGGGGTGGGGTGATTCAAGGCTCAGCCAGCGAGGCCACGCTGGTCGCCATCCTGTCGGCGCGGTGGAGGGCGACGAACGGCGAGGTCAACCGCGACGGTGACACGTCGCGCCTCGTCGCCTACGCCACGTCGCAGGCCCACTCCAGCATCGAGAAGGGGTTGCGCATCGCCGGCTTCGGCACCGAACGGATGCGCACCGTCCCCCACGACGCATCGTTCGCCATGCGTGCCGACGCGTTGGAACAGCTGATGGCCGCCGACCGGGCCGCCGGGCTGGTGCCGTGCTTCGTGTGCGCGACGCGGGGCACGACGTCGCTCGATGGCGTTCGATCCGACGCCCGAGGTCGCCGACGTCTGTGCGGCCGACGATGTCTGGCTGCACGTCGACGCGGCGATGAGTGGCATCGCCGCGCTGGCGCCCGAGCACCGCTGGGTCAACGCAGGGGTGGAGCGATCCGACAGCTACTGCACCAACGCCCACAAGTGGATGGGCGTCGGCTTCGACTGCGACCTGTACTGGACGGCCGATCGGGCGGCGCTGCTCGGGGCGCTGAGCATCCTCCCCGAGTACCTGCGGTCGGCGGCGGCGCAGGAGGGCGCGGCGATCGACTACCGGGACTGGCAGGTGCCGCTCGGTCGCCGCTTCCGGGCCCTCAAGCTGTGGCTGACGATCCGCCTCGAGGGCGTGGCAGCGATCCAGACGATGATCCGCCGGCACGTCGAGCTGACGCAGCGGCTGGCCGAGCTCGTGGCGGACCGACGAGCGCTTCGAGATCGTCGCCCCCCACCCGCTCAACCTGCTGTGCCTGCGACTGCGGTCCGGCGGTGAGGCGACGGACATCCTGATCGAGCGAGCCAACGCCACCGGCGAGGCGCTGTTCACGCGCACCGTGCTCGACGGTGAGACGGCGCTGCGATTCTCGATCGGCTCCCGCCTGACCGAGTGGCGCCACGTCGAATCCGCCTGGCACCTCCTCCAACGCCTGGCCTGATCGACCCGAGGCTTTCGTGCACCCGAGGCGCTCGTACCGGATGGCGGCGCCGGAAAGCCTCCGATACCCTCAAAGCCTCGGATCGGGATCAGAGGCGGCGCAGGAGGTCGACGAGCATGTGGGCGGTGGCCCCCCAGATCGTCTCGTCGTCGAGCTCGAAGAAGTGCAGGGATCGGTCGGTCGGAGTTCGCCCCCATCGTTCGGAGCGGTACGTGCCCGGCCGGACGAGCTCGCCGAGCGGGACCCACAACACCCGCTCCACCTCCGGGCTGGCCGCTGCCAGCGGGACCACGCTCGGCAGCCGGCCGACCACCGGCACGATGTAGCTGCGGCTGACCACCGTGCTGAGGTGCTCCAGCTCGCCGATGACGTCCGTGGCGGCCGGATCCAGCCCGACCTCCTCCCACGCCTCCCGGCGCGCCGCGTCGGCCGGCGACTCACCGGCGTCGATGCGTCCACCGGGGAAGCTGATCTCGCCCCTGTGGCTGCGCAGGTCCCAGGAGCGGCGGGTCAACAGGACCTCGGCGCCCGACGGCCCGTCGGCCAAGGCGACGAGCACGGCCGACGGTCGGGCGTCCGGGAACGCCGGCGCCAGCGGCCGCCCGGGCGGTGCGTCGGCGAGGGCAACGGCGATCTCGTCGACGGTCACCGTGAACGGGTGCGTGGCCGGCGCGGCCAGCCCTCCCGGCGCCCACACCGCCGGCCTCGGGATGTACTGCCGACCCCCGGCCCGCTGCACGGGCTCAGTCAACGGACGTCGCGCTCGGGCGCCAGCCGCTCTCCACGAGCTCCCGGAGCACCTCCGCCAGCCCGGCCGTCTTGAGGTTGGCCAGCACCCGGCCCGGTGTCTCCTCACCGGCCTCGAACTGCTCCCAGGCCGCGATCAGCTTCTGCAGGTCGGGGGGCGGCCGGTCGAACGCCATTGGCGGCACCCTACCGGTGCCGGCGACCCGGATCAGCCTGGCTCAGCTGCCGCGGGTGCGGTCGCGGATCGCCTTGGCCGCATTGCCGGCGAGACGGCCAGCCGACCGGCCGATGGCCTCGCTGCGGTCGACGGCCGGCGCGCCCTCGACCACCCGGCGACGCTCGAACGAGGAGTTCCACCACACCACGGCGAGGACGACGGCGATCACCACCATCGTCACTCGACTCGTGTTGTCCACCTCCAGCCACGGCAGCACGGCGGCCACGACGAGCAAACCGATGACGACGAGGTCGAGCCGCCGGTGGGTGCGCCGCGAGATCGCCCGGAAGGCGCCCAACGGGCCCTCGACGAACGCCGCGTTGAGCACGACGAGGCCACCGGCGACGGTCGGCACGACGGGATCCGGGCTCTGCAGCCCCATGGCGATGAGCACCATGCCGATCAGGTACTCCGCCAACTGGTGCAACCAGAACGGTCGCAGCACCCGATCGTCTCGCGCCACGACGCTCATGCAATCACGCGAAAGAGCCGTGCCGGTACCGGCACGGCTCCTTCGATGGCTCCAAAGGGGGAGAATCCCTTACATCATGCCGGGCATGCCGCCCATGCCGCCGCCGCCACCTGGCATCGCCGGTGCGGGGGGCTCGGGCTTGTCGGCCACCAATGCCTCGGTCGTCAGCACCATGGCGGCGATCGACGCGGCGTTCTGCAGCGCGGCGCGGGTGACCTTGGCGGGGTCGACGATGCCGGCCTTGATCAGGTCGGTCAGCTCGCCCGTCTCGGCGTTGAGGCCGATGGGGCCCTCCTCGGCCTCCACCTGCTGCACCCACACCGAGCCCTCCAGCCCGGCGTTCTCGGCGATGTACCGGGTCGGCGCGGTGAGAGACTCCCACACCGTGCGGGCGCCGGTCGCCTGGTCGCCGTCGAGCTTCTTGACGACCTTGGCCACCGCCTTGCGGGCCCGGATCAGGGCCACGCCGCCGCCGGCGACGACACCCTCTTCGATCGCCGCCCTGGTCGCCGAGACGGCGTCCTCGATGCGGTGCTTCTTCTCCTTCAGCTCGATCTCGGTGGCCGCGCCGACCTTGATGACGGCGACGCCGCCCGCCAGCTTGGCCAGCCGCTCCTGGAGCTTCTCGCGGTCCCAGTCCGAGTCGGTGTTGTCGATCTCGGCCTTGATCTGGTTGATCCGGCCCTTGACGTCGTCCGAGCTCCCGCCACCGTCGACGATGGTGGTGTTGTCCTTGGTGACGATGACGCGCTTGGCCGTGCCGAGCAGGTCGAGCGTGATGTTCTCCAGCTTCAGGCCGACGTCCTCCGACACCACTTGGGCGCCGGTCAGCACGGCCATGTCCTGGAGCATCGCCTTGCGGCGGTCGCCGAAGCCCGGTGCCTTGACGGCCACCGACGTGAACGTGCCGCGGATCTTGTTGACCACCAGGGTGGCCAAGGCCTCCCCTTCGACGTCCTCGGAGATGATGACCAGCGAGCGTCCGGTCTTCATGACGCCCTCCAGCAACGGCAGCAACGACTGGACGGTCGAGACCTTGGCCTGGTGGAGGAGGATGTAGGCGTCCTCGAGGACGGCTTCCTGGCGCTCGGGATCGGTCACGAAGTACGGCGACAGGTAGCCCTTGTCGAACTGCATGCCCTCGGTGAACTCGAGCTCGGTGCCGAACGTGTTCGACTCCTCGACGGTGACGACGCCGTCCTTGCCGACCTTGTCGATGGCCTCGGCGATGACCTCGCCGATCGACGAGTCGGCGGCCGAGATGGTCGCCACGTTGGCGATGTCGTGCTTGTCGTCGACGTCCTTGGCCTCGGCCTGGATCGACTCGACGGCGGCGGCGACGGCCTTCTCGATGCCCCGCTTGAGGTCCATCGGGTTGGCGCCGGCGGCGACGTTGCGCATGCCGAGGTGGACCATCGCCTGCGCGAGGACGGTGGCCGTGGTCGTGCCGTCACCGGCGACGTCGTTGGTCTTCGTCGCCACTTCCTTGACGAGCTGGGCACCCATGTTCTCGAACGGGTCCTCCAGCTCGACCTCCTTGGCGATCGACACACCGTCGTTGGTGATCGTCGGGGCGCCCCACTTCTTGTCGAGCACCACGTTGCGGCCGCGCGGCCCGAGCGTCACCTTGACGGCGTCGGCCAGCTTGTTGACACCGGCCTCGAGCGACCGGCGGGCGGCCTCGTCGAACTTGAGCAGCTTGGTCATCAGCTCTCCACCACGGCGAGGACGTCACGGCTCGACAGGATCAACAGGTCGTCCCCATCGATCGTCACCTCGGTACCGCCGTACTTGCTGTACAGCACCGTCTGGCCGACCGTGATGTCGAGCGGGATCAGCTCGCCCGTGTTCTCGGCCCGCTTGCCCGGGCCGACGGCGAGCACCTTGCCCTGCTGCGGCTTCTCCTTGGCGGTGTCGGGGATGACCAGACCCGACGCAGTCGTCTGCTCGGCCTCGTTGGGCTGGACGACGATGCGGTCATCGAGGGGCTTGAGTGCCATGTTGTGCGAGCCTCCATTGGCTGTAGGGCGGTGGATCGGATGGCCGATTAGCACTCGGCCGATGCGACTGCCAATCGTACGGCACGCCTCCGGCGGTTAGCAACCGGCCCCGGCGAGTGCTAACGAACGCTCCCGACCCGAGGCTTTCACGGCACCCGAGGCCGTTCGTCCCGGCAGGGGCGTCGCAAACCCTCCGGTCATCCGGGTTGCCAGCCGCAGAGGCGTTGCAGCATCGACGCGACGGTGGCCAGCGGCAGGCCGACGACGTTGCTGACGCTGCCCCTCACACCCTCGACGAGCACGCCGCCGGCGCCCTGGATGGCGTAGGCGCCCGCCTTGCCGAACGGCTCGCCCGTGCCGAGGTACCACTCCAGCATGGCGGGCGTCAGCGGCACCAACGTCACGAGCGTCGTCACCGTCTCCACCGCCTCCGCCCCGGCGGCCCGCAGCGCGACGCCCGTGTGCACCCGGTGGGTGCGCCCGGACAGCCGACGCAGCATCCGCCGGGCGTCGTCGGCGTCGACCGGCTGCCCGAGCGGCTCGCCGTCGATCTCGACGATGGTGTCCGCTCCGAGCACCGGATCGCCGGCGACCGCTCGGGCCTTGGCCAACGCCAGGCGTCGTACGAGCGCCAGCGGGCGTTCGCCTGGACCGGCGCGTCTCGTCGACGTCGGCGGGCACGACGTCGAAGTCCAGCCCGAGCTGCGCGAGCAGCTCGCGACGCCGCGGTGATCCGGACGCCAGCACCAGTCGATCCATGACCGGCTCGACGCTAGAGACGCGTGCATTTCGCCAGACGACCCGAACGTGCTATGCAACGGCGATGGATCGGGCGCGGGTCGCGGTGCTCGTCGCCGGCGTCGTCACCGCGGCGGCCTCCGTGGCGGCGATCGTTGCCGCGGCGACGTCGAGCGACAGCGACAACGGGGGCGCCAGCGTCGGCGACGGCGACCACGACGGCTGCGGCGCAGCGCGTCGCTGGCCATCGAGATCCGCGACTTCGCCTTCGGGCCCGACGCTCCCGCCGTCGCCGCCCGGCACGCAGGTGGTGTGGACGAACAACGATGCGGTGACCCACAGCATCCGGTCGGCCGACGGCTCGTTCGACTCCCCGGACATCGGGCAGGGCGAGACGTTCACGGCCGTGTTCACGACGCCCGGGACGTACGAGTACGTCTGCGGCATCCACGACACGATGCACGGGACGATCATCGTCGAGGGCTGAGAGAGGACACATGGAACGGGTGCTGCGCTACGTGGCCGCCGGACTGGTGCTGGCTGGCGGGCTCGTCCATCTCCGCTTGTGGAACGACGGCTACAAGGACTACCCGGACGCCAACCTCGGGCGCTCGTTCCTGCTCAACGTGATCGCGTCGGTGGTCGTCGCCGTGGCGCTCGTCCTCTGGCGGCACTGGGCTGTCGTCGTCGCCGGCCTGCTCGTCGTCAACGGCACGCTGATCGCCTTCGCCATGAGCCGCACCGACAACGGCATCTTCGGGTTCACCGAGCGCGGCTTCGAGCCATCGCCCGACGCCGTGCTGGCTCTCGTGTTCGAGATCGGCGCGGCGGTCATCCTGCTGTGGCTGCTCTGGCGGATCCTCAGCGACGAGGAGACGCGGTCCGTCGTCAGGTCGTGAACGTCAAGTGGCCTCTGGCGACGGCGGCCGCGCCAGCGCCCACCGGATGGTGCGCGTGATCGCCTCGCCGGCACCGCGCACGACGGTCGCCTCGGCCACCGGCAGCCACGGCAGTCGCAGCGGCCAGCGGGCCCACCTCGGCAGCAAGGAGACGGCGGCGCCGGCGATCGGCAGGTAGGCCGGCCGCAGGTGCAAGGGCAACGGGGGATTGAGCACGAGGTACCTGGCGGCGATGCGCGCTTCGGCGGTGCTCCGCAGCTCGGGCCGGTACTCGTCGAGCTGCGCCTTCGCCTCGGCGTAGGTCAGGGGCACGTCGACGGCACCGAGCGCTCGCGCCACGCGGCTGGCCTGGGCCACGTACTCGTCGCGCTCTTCCGGCGTCAGCGCCGACGGCGCCGAACTGCCGGTGGGCCCGGAGGAACGAGACGACCTCGGCGAGGTGGACCCACGACAAGAGGTGCGGGTCGCTCGCCGCGTAGTGCCGTCCGTCCGGGGCGACTCCTTCCACGCCGAGGTGCACGTGCTTGACGACGTCGATCGCCCGCTCGGCATCCGCCGCCGAGCCGAACGTGGTGACGGCGAGGAAGTGGCTGGTGCGGGCCAGCCGGCCCCACGGATCGCCGCGGTACCCGGAGTGCTGGTCGACGCCGGCCATCGCCAGCGGGTGCAGCGACTGCAGGAGCAGCGCGCTGAGGCCGCCGATGAACATCGAGGCGTCGCAGTGGACGAGGGTGATGGGGCTGCCGAGGTCGAACCATCGCTGCGGCGTCCGGGCGGCGCAGCCGAGCCCGCGTCTCGGCGCCGTCCGGACCGGCGATGCGCTCGAAGATGGCCGCCCCGATCGACTGCCGCAGGCCGGCCAGCACGTCGTCGAGCAACGCCGTCGGCATGCCCTCAGTTTGCAGGTTCTGAATCGTTTTTTGCCGCGCTCAGCGCGGTCAACTGTCGCCAGAATCGGATCACTCGGGGCCCCAGCCGAAGATGCCGCCGACCGCCGCCGTCGCCTCCGGCGACGATCCCGATGACGCCCCGACGACGACGGCCAGGGCGATCCACGGCAGCTCGCCGCCGGCGGAACGGCGTGCGGTCCGGCACGCGGGGACGCATCAGGACCGGACCGGCGAGCAGTCCGAGGATCCAGCCGGCTGGGTGGGTGAAGTCGTAGATGAGGCCGGAGAGCAGCAGCGGACCGAGCTGGTAGCAGCTCCCGCCCCACCGGACGGCCCGCCGCAACGGCGCCCGCAGGTAGGCCGTCCAGGCGCCCATGCAGGCGAAGCCGCCGACGGAGATGCCGAAGTCGATGGCGTTGGTGACCTCCTGGGCGAAGACACTCGTCGTTGTCGCGGAGCGGGATGATGGCCGCGAGGACGATGAGCACGCCGAGGACCTGGCCACCGATGAGGGCGACGAGCGTCCGCCAGTGGCCGGCGACGTGCTCGTACAGCGCCACGGCGACGGCCGTGAAGCTGGGCAACGGGATGGCGAGGCTGTCGACCAGCACCATGCTCGTGAACAGCGTCCACCACCGACCCTCCTCGAGGGCCGGCACGCCGTAGCCGAGCTCGGCGATGTCGACCGGCGTCGGATCCGGTCCGAGCGCCCAGCGGGCGAACAGTGTCGCGGCGATGGGCACCACGAGCACGCCGAAGGTCACGCAGTAGCGGACGGGCAGCCGAAGGATCGCCCGCACCGGCGACGAGCTGTCGACGCGGCGTCGGTGTGCTCAGCCGCCCGAGAGGACGCAACACGTCGCGATCGTCTGGACACGGAGGCGTCGTGCTCGAGGGCGTCACGGATCGTCGAGGAAACCGTCCGGCAAGGCGACGCGGATCGGCCCGTTCGTGTGGCCGCGGCGGATCCGCTCGCCACCGGGAACCACCCGCAGGTGCGGATCGAGCGCGGCCAGCAGATCGTCGAGCTCGGCCAACGTCGACACCTGGGCGAAGCGCTGGCGGGTCTCCCCGCCGACGGGGTAGCCGACCAGGTACCACGAGGCGTGCTTGCGGAACGCCCGCATCGCCGCGCCTTCATCGCCGTGGTGGGCGACGAGAGCGCGGGCGTGGTCGGCCATCACGGCGGCCGCCATCCCGAGTGGGCGTGGGCCGGTCGGCGGTCGGCCCGACAGCACCTCGACGAGATCGCCGAACAGCCACGGGCGACCGAGGCAGCCTCGCCCGATGACCACGCCGTCGCAGCCGGTGGCCCGCATCATCGCGACCGCGTCGGACGCTTCCCAGATGTCGCCGTTGCCGAGCACGGGGATGTCGGTGACGTGGACCTTGAGCTCGCCGATGGCGTCCCAGCGGGCGTCCCCGGCGTAGTGCTGCTGGGCCGTGCGGGCGTGCAGGGCGATGGCGACCACCCCCTCGTCACGGCAGACGGCACCAGCCCGCAGGTGCGTGAGCAGGCCGTCGTGCACACCCATTCGGAACTTGGCCGTGACGGGCACGCCGTAGGGCGTCGCCGGCGGCGACGGCGTTGCGCACGATCGCCCGCAGGAGGGCGGGCCTGGCCGGGACCGCGGCCCCGCCGCCCTTGCGCGTCACCTTGGCCGCCGGGCAGCCGAAGTTGAGGTCGATGTGGTCGACCAGACCGGCGTCGCAGACCGCGGCCCACGGCCCGACCCATCATGGCGGGGTCGGAGCCGTAGAGCTGCAGGCTGCGCGGGTGCTCGTCCGGACCGAACGTGACCATGCGTTCCGTCTTGGCGTTGCCGTGCACCAGCGCCGTCGCCATCACCATCTCGTTGACGTACACCAGCCCCGGTCCGAAGCGGCGACACAGGGCGCGGAACGGAGCGTTGGTCACCCCGGCCATCGGCGCCAGGACGACCGGCGCCGCCGGGACGAAGATCCCAACCGCAGCTGCACGGGCCCTGACGCTACGACCTGCCGAGCTCCACGACGGCGGTCGTGACCACTTCTGGCCGGTGCCTTCGCGACTCAGGTGGAGATTCCTGCACCCAGTTGGTCACGCTGGGAACGATCGCGCCCAGATGTACACGGCGCGCGACCCGGGCCGCGTCAGTCGGCGGCGAGGCGGAGGTTGGGGTAGGCGCCGGTCGCCAGGGAGGACGGGCCGTCCAGGCGGAGGCGGTGCCACCCGGCGGCGGCGATCATCGCCGCGTTGTCCGTGCACATCGCCGGGCCCGGCAGGTAGGCCCGCAGGCCGTCGGCCGTGCAGGCGTCCAGCAGTCGCTCGCGCAGCTCGGAGTTGGCCGCCACGCCACCGCCGAGGGCGAGGCCCTTGGCGCCCGACCTCGGCGGCGGCCCGGCGGGCCTTGTGCACGAGCACGTCGACGACGGCGGCCTGGAACGACGCCGCCACGTCCGCCGTCTCCACGTCCGGGTGGGCCCGGACGTGGTTCATCACCGACGTCTTCAGACCGGAGAAGCTGAAGTCGAGCCCGTCGTTGCGCATGGCCCGCGGGAAGTCGATCGCCTGCGGGTCACCGTGGGCGGCCGCCCGCTCGATGGCCGGACCGCCTGGGTACCCCAGGCCGAGGTAGCGGGCCACCTTGTCGAAGGCCTCCCCGGCGGCGTCGTCGATCGTCTGGCCGAGCAGCCGGTACCGACCGGGCTGGCCCATCTCGACGAGCACGGTGTGGCCGCCCGAGACGAGCAGCACGACCACCGGCAGCTCGATCGACGGGTCGTCGAGCAACGCGGCGTAGAGGTGGGCCTCCAAGTGGTTGACACCGACGAACGGGACATCCCACGCCAGTGCCAGCGCCTTGGCCGCCGACACGCCGACGAGCAGCGCGCCGATCAGGCCGGGCCCGATCGTGGCCGCCACGGCGTCGATGCGCCGATCGGCGACGCCGGCCTCGACCATCGCTCGGGCGATCACCGGGTTGAGCAGCTCGAGGTGGGCGCCGACTGGCGATCTCCGGCACGACCCCGCCGAACGTGGCGTGCATCTCGATCTGCGAGCTGACGACGCTGGACAACACGTCTCCGCCGCCCATCACCAGCGCCGCCGCCGTCTCGTCGCAGCTCGTCTCGATGCCGAGCACCACGGTGCCGGGCCCGACTTCTTGGGCATCGAGGGTTGGTCGATCGATCATTGCTGCAGCTCGGCGAGGCGGCGGGCGTAGCCGTCCGACTGGATGTCGTGGCACCACATGACGATGGCGTCCTCCGTCCCCTCGTAGTAGCGGACCCGCACGCCGGCTGGCGACGAACCCGAACGCCCGGTAGAGCTGCTGGGCGCCCACGCTGCTGGCCCGCACCTCCAGCGTCCAGGCGACGCAGCCGCGCTCGATGGCGACGTTCGCCAGCCGACCGAGCAGCTGGGTGGCGAGGCCGGTGCGCCGGTGCTGGGGATGGATGGCGATGTTCGTGACGTGCGCCTCGTCGGCGACGAACATCAGCCCGCCGTAGCCGACGATGTGGCGGTTGCGGCGGGCCACGACGTAGTGGCGAGAGCCCTCGCCGACCTGTTCCAGCTCGTCGTGGAACACCTGGGCGCTCCACGGCTTGGGGTAGGACGACTGCTCGATGGCCATCACCTGGCCGACGTGGCGGTGGCGCATCGGCTCGATGACGATCCGCTCGGCGCCCGATCGGTCCAGCAGCTCGCGCTCAACACGCTCATAGTCAGGCTCACGAGGATCGGCGACTCGCCCGACTGGCCCAATTGATCTGGGCGTCCGGCTGGCGCAGGTACACGGGGCGGATCTCGCCCGGGCTGACCCAGTCCTCGCGCAGCGCCTTGGCGTGGGCCAGTTGCACGAGCTGGCCGGCCGAAGGGTGGGCGACCTCACCGATCTCGCAGTGGTAGCCGGAGACGATCTCCTCCCGGTACCGCAGCGCGCCGTCTCCCACGCAGAGGACCTCCTGGCTGCGCGCCAGCAGATCGGCGACCAGCTCGTCGACGGGCCCGACTCGTGGAGGGACGACCTGCTGGACGCCGCCCGGGACGGGGCGATACATCGAGTAGAAGACCTCGCCCTTGCGGGCATCGATGACGGGCACGACGACCCGGTCCAGCCTCCGGTGGCGGAACGCCAGGAGGTCGAGCGACGAGATCCCGATCATCGGCAGCCGCAGGGCCAGGGCCAGCGCCTTGGCCGCCGCCAACCCGACGCGCATCCCCGTGAACAACCCCGGGCCCACGTCGACGGCGATCACGCCGAGCTCATCGAGACCGATGTCGGCCTGGGCGCAGACGAACTCGACGGCGGGCGTGAGGATCTCGGCGTGGCGGCGACCCCGCGCGACCTCGAACAGGCCGATCACCCCCTCGTGCCCGCCGAGCGCCACACTGACCTGCTCGGTCGCCGTCTCGATGCCCAGAATCAGCATGGTCGGCTCAGGCCGCCCACTTGTTGGTCGCCTCGGCACAGCGCGTCCCAGCGTCGGGCCCACGTCGGTCCGACGGCGGCCACCGTCACGGTGCGGGCGTCGACGTCGTCGGCGACCGGTTCGAGGTCGCACCACGAGGTGTTCGCCGAACGTCGACTCGACGACGTCACCCCACTCGACGAGCACCACGCCGTGGAACTCGGCCAGCTCGCCGAGCGCCAGCTCGGCAACCTCGGCGAGGTGCTCGAGGCGGTACAGATCGACATGGTGCATCGTGACGTCAGGCGTCTGGTAGCTGTGGACCAGCGTGAACGTCGGCGAGGTGATCGGCTCGGTGACGCCGAGCGCGCGTCCGAACCCCTGGGCGAAGGCTGTCTTCCCCGACCCCATCTCGCCAGCCAGCAGGATGACATCGCCCGAGCGAGCGAGCCCGGCCACGGCCGATGCGACACCATGGGTGTCGTCCACGGACGGCGCCCGCAGCACCAGGCGAGGGGACGGCGACATGACCCGGCAATGTTAGAGGTCGGGCGCAACCGCCGAGCCGGCTGACGCTGACCCGAGCTAGAGAACGATCCGCGGCACGCGGGTGGTGATGCCACACGTGATCTCGTAGCCGATGGTGCCGAGATGGGCGGCCCACTCCTCGGCGGTGATCTGCTCGTCGCCCTGCCGGCCGAGCAGCACGACCTCGTCGCCACGCTGCACGGGATCGTCGCCGCAGTCGACCATCAGCTGGTCCATGGTGACGGCGCCGATGATCCGCCGGCGGCGGCCGCCGACGAGCACGTCGGCGACGTTGGAGAGGTTGCGTCGCACGCCGTCGGCGTACCCCAGCGGAACGGTCGCCACGTTGGCGTCGGCGGCCAGCCGGTGCTGCAGGCCGTACGACAGCCGATCCCCGCCGGCCAGGCGCTTGACGAAGGCAACCCTGGCCTTCAGCGCCATCACGGGTCGCAACTCGGCGGCGTGGTCGTCGACGCCCGGGCCAGGCGAGATCCCGTACAGCGCGATGCCAGCCGCGGACGAACGAGCGGCGGGCGCGCGGGTGGGCCATCGCGCCCGCCGAGTTGGCGGCATGGACGAACGGCACCCGTCGGGCAGCGCGGCCAGCGCGGAGTCGAGCAGGTCGAGCTGGCGCCCGGTGTAGGGGTTGTCGACCTCGTCGGCGACGGCCAGGTGGGTGTACACGCCGGCCAGCGTCAGCCACGGCGTGTGCCCGGCGATGCGTGCGGCCAAGCCGGCGGCCGCCGCTGGCGGCGCCCCGATCCGGTGCATGCCCGTGTCGATCTTCAGGTGCACGCCGAGGTCACGTACGTGCAGCGCGGCGAGGGCGTCGATGGCGTCGACCGTCGTCACGGTCGGGGTCAGCCGTGCTCGGCGAGGTCCGGAAGGTCGTCGATCGGCTGCTCCGAGAGCACCAGGATCGGCACCTCGACGCCGGCCTCGCGCAGCGCCACGCCCTCCTGGGTCAGCGCGACGCACAGACCGCTGCAGCCGGCGTCCACCGCGGCTCGGCCAACGGCGAGCGCGCCGTGCCCGTACGCATCGGCCTTGACGACGGCCCACACGGCGGCGGGCGCGCTGAGCCGGCGCATGACCCCGACGTTGTGGGCGACGGCGTCCAGGTCGATCTCGGCCCATGCCCACCGCGCCGGCGTCGTGACGACACTCACTGGTGCACCATCCATTCGTGCGACGCGTTCGACTTGATCAAACGCACGGGGCACCAGTGAGCGTGAAGACCGTAATGCTGATTCGCTCGCTCGAAGACTCGCTCGCTCATGCCGAGGCGCTCCAGGACGCCCGGCAACGCGGCGAGGAGGTCGCTGGCGATCAGGCCGACGGGCGGCCCGGCCTTCGCCGCGGCGCCATGGATCCAGGCTCCCGCCGCCGCCGCACGCAGCGGCGGGACGCCGCTGGCCAGCAACGCGCCGATCACGCCGGAGAGGACGTCGCCGGTCCCGGCCGTGGCCAGACGGGCGTCGCCGGACGCCGCCACGAGGACGTTGCCGTCCGGGTCGGCGATCACGGTCGCCGGACCCTTGAGCAGCACGACGCCGCCGAGGTCGGCGGCCAGCTGACGGGTGGAGGCGATCCGATCCGGACCCGGGCGGCTGCCCGTCAGCAGGCCGTATTCGCCATCGTGGGGCGTCATCACCGTGGCATCGGGACGCCGCGCGGATCAGTGGTGCGGCGCCTTCGGGATCCCACGCCAGTGCGAACAGCGCGTCGCCGTCGACGACCACCGGGATCGCCGCGCCGGCGACGGTGGCCCGCACCGCCGTGACGGTGTACTCCTCCCGGCCCAGCCCTGGTCCGATCACGAGGGTCTGGAAGCGGTGGAGGTCCTCCAGCACATGGGCCGACCAGTCGAACGCCGGCAGCCGTCGCTTGACGACCTCGACAGGTGCGTCCGCGTCGACGCCGGGCGAGGACAACGTCACCATGCCGCTGCCGGCGCGCTGGGCTGCCCCGCAGGCCAGGTGGGCAGCACCCGTCATGCCGGGAGAGCCGGCCACCACGCGAACCGCCCGCGACCACTTGTGGGCGGTCGGCGGTCGTGGCCGCCACCACGCGGCGACGTCGGAGCGTTCCACGAGGTAGGTGCGGGGATCGCCGACGTCGAGCCCGATGTCGACGACCTCGACCTCGCCGGCGAGGTTACGCCCGGCGCCGAACAGCACGCCGGGTTTGAGCGCGGCGAACGTGACGGTCCGGTCGGCAGCCAGGACCCCGGCGCTGGCCTCGCCGGTCAGACCGTCGACGCCGCTCGGCACGTCGACCGCCAGCACCGGCGCGGCGCCCACTCGGGGCGCCCTCCACGTGCCCTTGAACCCGGTGCCGTAGGCGGCGTCGATGACCAGGTCGGCAGGCGGCAGGACCGTAGGGCAGTTCGCCGCGTCGAAAACGCGCACCACCATCCCGAGCGCCTCGAGGCGGCGCGCCGCGGCCCGACCGTCGGCGCCGTTGTTGCCCTTGCCGGCGATGACGTTGACGACCCGCCCGTACGTGCCGCCGAGCATCTGCCGGGCAGCCGTGGGCGACGGCGGATCCGGCCCGCTCGATGAGGACCTCGACGGGCTCGGACGCCGCGGCGTCGACGGCCGCCATCTCCTGCGGCGTGACGATCGGGATCACGCAGCGACGATATGCGCCGATCGGGCCCAGATCCGGTCGTTCCCGCCGGACCCCTGGTCCTCCGAGGCAAACAGGTCCACGATGGTGGCGTGGTCGTTGCCCAGCCCGCCAGCGCCGGGGACCGAGGGAGCAACGGTCGCGTCACCGTGGATCTCGACGACACCGGGCCGCGGGCGGGGCTGCGTCCGGCGATCACCGTGGCCGCTCAGGGCGACCTGACCCTCGAGCTCGTCGCCAGATCCGCCCGGCCGTCCTTGCCGCTGGCAGCGTGAGCTGCAGGCGCGGTGCGACGGTGCCGTCGCGGCCGGGGCGCCGCGGGCGAGCTGGGCGACCGTCGATCCAGCCGATGGTTCGATCGACGAGTACGCCCGCTGGTCCGGCAGCGACCTGATCGTGCGGTGTCGGCCGGCGGCCCGTCCGCCGGCGCCGAGCTGGATCCCGGTGCTCGTCGGCGGGCGCCGGACGCGGCCGGACATCGTGCGGCACGACCGCATGGTCGTGTGCATCGACGGCGTTCCGTTCGGGCATGCAGGTCGCCCTGCAGGCCGAGGCGGCGGCCGAGATGATCGGCGCGTCGATGGCCCTGCTCGAGATCATCGAGCCGTCGGCGGCCACGGCAGAGGTACCGGAGACCGCCAACCTGCGCCACGTCACGAGGCGCCTGACGTGCCGGTTGGACGACTTCGACACGGTCCGCGACGCCGACCCGGCGCACGGCATCCTGCGCTACGTCGGCCGCGACACCGGCACCATCATCGTGCTCGGGATGACCCAGGGCCGGCGACGGGCGTCGAGGCATCGCGTGGCGAGCCGCCTGCTGCGGGCGTCGATGTGCCCGCTGCTACTCGTCCCGGTCCACGCCCGGCTACTCGGCGGCAACGATGGCGACGGCGACTGGCCCGTCATGGCTCAGCGACAGGTGCCAGCCGGTCACACCGCGATCCACCGCTAGCTCCCGCGCTCTGCCGGTCACACGCAGCCGCGGCGCGCCCGAGGGCTGCTCGACGTCGACCCACACCTCGTGGAAGCCGAACGCGCCGAGCCCCAGACCGAGCGCCTTCATCACCGCCTCGCGTGCCGCGAAGCGCGCCGCCAGCGACGGCACCGGGTCGACCTTCGGCGCCACGTAGGCCAGCTCCGAGGCGGTGAACAGCCGCTCGCGCAACGTCGGGGTGCGGGCCAGCGACGCGCGAAAGCGCTCGATCTCGACCACATCGACCCCGACGCCCTTCATGTCACGTCCTTCACGATCGCCAGTGGTCGGCGGCGTCGGAGATCGGCTCGATGAGCAGGTCGTCGACGGGCAGTTCGCCCAGCAGCCGATCGTCGAACGACCCCTCGGTCTCCGTGACCCAGTCGACGAGGCGGTCGTAGCGGCGGTCGTAGCCGACGAGCACCGAGCGCATCGTCGCCGCGTCGAGACGGTCGTGGAAGCGCACCTGGAGCAACGTGATGCCGGTCGCCGTGTCGGCCTTGACCTCCGGCACGAGGATCACGGTGCGGCCATCCCGGCGGCCCCTGGCGACGAGGACCTCGCGCTCGCTGGCGACACGGCGCTTCGTGCCGACGAGCACCGGATTTCGCTCCACCCGCGACGTGATCGTGTGGCTGATGCCCCCCCGATCGACGATCGACAGCGTGTCGCCGTCGATCCCGTAGCGGGTGAACCCGGTGACCTCGGCGACGGCCGGGTCGAGTGCGGCGAGGACCTTCAGCGTGCGGTAGCTGAGCACGTCGCGACCAGCACCGGCGCCCAGCACGGCCTGGACGAGCGCCCGATCGAGGACCCCTTCGTCGCTGCGGGAGATCCCGACGGTGACCGTCTTGGCCTGGTGCTTGATGGCGTCGATCGGCCGGGTCAGCTCCTCGATGGCCCGCGTCAGCGCCATCACCAGATCGTCGATCAGGGCGGCCGGCGACCCGACCTTGCCGGAGCCCGCCTGGTACTCCTCGACCGGTCGGTCCGACATCGACGTCGCGCAGCAGCCCGGCCAGCCGTACCGCGGTGCTGGCCTCCAGGTGGCCGTCGTAGCGGTGGCTGCGCAGGCCGTCGACGTACTGCTCGGCGTGTCCGCGGAGCTCGCGCCGGGCACGAGCCAGCACGGCGTCGGCGGAGCGCTCGGCGGCCACGGCACGCTCGATGACCTCTCGAGCCTGGCGCAGCGGGCGCGCCGACGCGTCGATGGCCAGCGCGGCTTCGTACCCGAACAGGTGCCCTGCCATCGCCGACAGCGTGAAGCCGAGCGCCGGGTCGACGGGCGGGACCCAGAGCACGGCGGCCGCCGGGTACCGGGCGTCGCCGTCGTCGGCGATCACGATCGGCGTCGCCTTGTGGGCCCGGAAGATGCCGACCTCCTTGCCGACGTCGTCGGCCGTGCTGCCGGCGAGACCGGCAGCGCACACGAGGATCAGCGGTTCCGAGGAGAGGTCGATGTGCTTCTTGTCCTCGGTGATGTCGCAGGCGATCGACTTGTAGCAGAGCTCGCTGAGCTTGATGCGAACTTCCTCGGCGGCCACCTTGTTGGAACCGCTGCCGACGACGGCCCAGTGGCGCTTGGATGGCGCGAAGCGGCGGGCCGCGTCGGCGATCGACTCGCGGCGGTCGAGCACCGTCCGCATCGCCTCCGGCAGCGTCTGCAACGACGTCAGCAGCTCGTGGCGACGGCGGTCCTCGCCGACGCCGGCCGCCTCGCTGATCGCGCAGGCCAGCAGGACGCCGGCGGCGACCTGGGCGTAGAACGCCTTGGTCGATGCGACGCTCATCTCGACGTCGCGCCCGTCTGACGTGTACAGCACGCCGTCGGCCTTGTCGGTGAGGTCGCTGGAGCGGCGGTTGACGATGGCCAACACGGCGGCGCCCCGCGCCCGCAGCAGGTCGACGGTGCGGTTGGTGTCGGTCGTCGTGCCGCTCTGGCTGACCGCCACGGCCAGCGTGTCGCGCATGTCGAGGCGCAGCCCGAAGCCGGACAGCTCGGTGGCGGTGGTGGCGTCGACGTCCAAGGCGCCGTCGCACAGCTCGTCGAGCACGGCGGCCATCGACTGCCCGGCGACGGCGGCCGTGCCCTGCCCGATGACGCGCACCCGGGTGATCGAACCGTCGGCCAGGCGATCGGCGACGGCGGGCGGGAGGGCGCGGGCGCCGACGACGGCGCGGCGCAGGACGCCCCGCTCGCCCGCCGCTCGTGGATCCTGCCGCGCAGCGTCTTGGCGAAGCTGTCGGGGGATTCCGTGATCTCCTTGAGCAGGAAGTGCGGGCGCGTCGCCGCGGTCGATGTCCCGGGTCGTGACCTCGGCGACGGTGACGTCGTCGTCGGTGACCGGCTGCTCCGCCCCGTCGTAGCCGAGCCGGCGAAGCCCTTCCAACGTGCCGGCCTGGCGCCCGTCCAGGGCGATGACCTGGCCGCCGTGCTCGCCATCGAGGCGCACGTAGCGTTCGGTCTCCTCGACGACGCCGTACGGTTCGCTGGCCACGATGTAGCGATCGTCGGCGAGGCCGACGTAGACGCCTTGCCCGCTGCCGTTCAACGCCAGCAGCAGGCGGTGCGGGTTCGTCGGCGCCGGCGGCACCGATGGCGACCGAACCCTCGAACGACGAGACGGTTCGCCGAAATGCCTCGAACAGACTGTCACCGTGCCTTTGGTCTGCCCACCGTCGTGGCGGGCGACGAGGGCCGGGATGACCTTGGCGTCGGTCGTGATGGGACCCGGGAGGCGCAGGCCGTGGGCCACGCGCAGGTCGGCGTGGTTGTCGACGTCGCCGTTCAGCACCCCGACGATGAACGGCTGCCGGTCACCGCCGCGTTGCTCGAGCTCCTCGCTGTTGACAGGGTGGGCGTTGGGCTCGGAGATGATGCCGACGCTGGCCCATCGGGTGTGGCCGAGCACGGCGACCTGGGCCCGCTCGCCGCCGAGCGCCGACCGCAGGAGGCCGTCGGCCTGTACCGCGGCGCGCAGCACCCGCGTGTTGTCGCCGAGCTCGCCGATCTCGGCGGCCGCCTTGTAGACGAACGACAGCGTCGACCCGACGAGCTGCGCGGCGCCCGATTGGAACAGCGGATCGCCGGACCGCTCGGCCAGCGCGGCGGCAACCGCCGGGTCATCAGCCGCGAGGTCGTGGTCCCAGACGAACACGTGGATGCCCGCCGAATCGCGGCCCCGCACCTCCATGCGATCGATCGCCGACAGCGCCTGCTGGATGGCGAGGTAGCCGGCCAGCGCCGCCGAACCGGCATCCCGACCGGCCAGATCGGCGACGGCGCGCACCGTGCGCAAGCGGTCGCCGCGCAGCGCCCAGAGGATGTCACGCAGGTCGATCGACGCCCTGGCGACTCGCTCCAGGGCGTCGGGATCGGCGTGCAGTGGCGAGGACGTTCCGAGGTCGGCCTCGAGCTCGGCGGCGTACCCGTCGAGTTGGTCCAGGCGGGCGGTGACGGCCCCGATCAGCTCGTGGTGGTCGGCCAGGGCCAGCACCCCCGGGAGCCCGCGTAGCAGGGCGTCGACACGGCGCAGCGTGGCGGTCACCGCGGGGGCCTCGCCGCGGGCGGCCAGGGCGAGGTCCAGCCCAGCGAGGATGTCGGCGGCCAGCGGGATCGGCCGAGTGGAGGGGCGGCTGAGGACGCCGACGATGCCGCACATGGCCGGTCAGGCTACTGACGGCTTCCCGCCCCGCAGGCCACCTCGGGCGCGGATGCTCAGCCGGTGAGGGCCCGGGCGGCCTGGGCGAGGCGGTTGGCGGCCGCACGGGCGGCCACCTCGGTCGGCGCCTCGACCATCACGCGCACGAGCGGTTCGGTGCCGCTCGGGCGCACGAGCACGCGGCCGCGATCGCCGAGCTCGGCTTCGATCCGGGCGATCTCCACGTGCAGGCGGGCGGCGGCGTCCGGCATCGGGTCGTCGACGGGCACGTTGACGAGCACCTGCGGCAGCCGGGTCATCGCCGACGCGGCGAGGTCGGCCAACGAGCGCCCGGAGCGCTTGACGGCGTCGGCCAGCACGACGCCGGTCAGCAGCCCGTCGCCGGTCGTCGCCCGGTCGCGGAAGATGACGTGACCGCTCTGCTCGCCGCCGAGTGACAGGTGCCCGGCGTCGAGTGCCTCGAGCACGTAGCGGTCGCCGACCGCCGTTTCGACGACCTTGATCCCGGCGGCGTCCATGGCCAGCCGGAAGCCGAGGTTGGACATCACGGTGACGACCACCGTGCCGTCACGGAGTGCACCTCGACCATGGAGGTCGAGCGCGCAGATGGCGATGACGTGGTCGCCGTCGACCAGCGCGCCGGCGGCGTCGACGGCCATCAGGCGGTCGGCGTCGCCGTCGAGGGCCAACCCGAGATCGGCGCCGTGGGCCTGCACCGTGACGGCCAGCGACGTGGTGTCGGTGGCGCCGCAGCCCTCGTTGATGTTGCGGCCGTCGGGCTCGGCGTGGATGGCGACGACATCGGCGCCGGCTGCCGCCAGCACCGGGCCGGCCAGCCGGCTGGCGGCCCCGTTGGCGGCGTCGACGACGATGCGCAGACCGTCGAGTCGACGACCGTCGAGGACGGCGAGGAGATGGTCACGGTAGGCGGGGATGTCCTCGACGTCGACGAGCTGGGCCGGTTCGCCAGCGGGTGCCGGCAGCGACACGACCTCGGTTTCGATCCGCTCCTCCAAGACGTCCGGCAGCTTCGTGCCACCACGATCGAACAGCTTGATGCCGTTGTCGCGGTAGGGGTTGTGGGAGGCCGAGATCATCGCGCCGAGGCAGTCCCGGCGGCCCGCCTCGAAGGCCACGGCGGGGGTCGGGACGACGCCGAGGCGGTGCACGATGACGCCCTCGCTCGCCAGCCCGGCCACGAAGGCGGCCTCCAACATGGCCGTCGAGACCCGCGTGTCACCGCCGACGACGGCGTCGGTCCCCCCGAGCACGCGCGCCGCAGCCCGGCCGAGGTCGAGGGCGAACGAGGCCGTCAGGTCGCTGTTGGCGACCCCCCGGACGCCGTCGGTCCCGAACTTCATCGCTAGACGCCAGCCCTCCGTGACGAAGGTTCGAGCGTTGCGCTCAGCGCTTGGTGAACTGCGGCGCCTTGCGGGCCTTCTTCAGGCCGTACTTCTTGCTCTCCTTCTTGCGCGCGTCACGCGTCAGCAAGCCGGCCTTCTTCAGCGTGGCCCGGTTCTCCGGCTCGTGCTCGGCCAGGGAGCGAGCGAGGGCCATGCGCAGCGCGCCGGCCTGACCGCTGACCCCACCGCCGATGATCGTGGCCTCGACGTCGAAGCGCTCGGTGGCTTCGAGGACGCGCAGGGGCTCCATCGCCTCCATGCGGTGGGCGGGGTCGTGAAGTACGTCTCGAACGGACGCCCGTTGACGGTCATCACGCCCGTCCCGGGGTGCAACCGGGCGCGGGCGATGGCCTCCTTGCGGCGGCCGGTGGTCTGGGTCAGCGGCGTGGCCATGCGTGTGTCTCCAGGATCAGCGGGCGCGGGCCGCGGACAGGTCGAGCGGCGCAGGGGATTGCGCCGCGTGGGGGTGTTCGGGTCCGGCGTAGACCTTGAGCTTGGTCAGCATCTGGCGGCCGAGCGGCCCCTTCGGCAGCATGCCCTTGACGGTGCGGCGGATGGCGTTGGCCGGCTTGCGGCTGAGCAGTTCGCCGTAGGTCTCCGACCTGATGCCGCCCGGATAGCCGGTGTGCCGGTAGACCCGCTCGCGGTCGGCCTTCTCGGACGTCAGCACCACCTTGCTGGCGTTGACGATGACGACGTGGTCACCCGTGTCGAGGTGCGGGGCGAACGTCGGCTTGTGCTTGCCCCGCAGCAGTCGGGCGACCTCGGTGCACATGCGCCCGAGCACCAGCCCGTCGGCATCGACGACATGCCAGTCACGCTGGATCTCGCTGGCCTTGGGGGTGTAGGTGCGCATGCTGGGAGAACCTTCGAACGAGGGAACCCGGAGATGATACCGGCCGCCCCGCGACCATCCCAACAGATCCGGGCCGGCCCCGGCACGTGGAACACTCGGAGGATGAGTGGTGAACAGCAGCGGACGGTGACGGTGACCGGCACGGCGAGCGTCGACGTGCGCCCGGACCGGGCCGCGCTCTCGATCGGCGTGCAGGCGCGGCGCTCGTCGGCCCAGGGAGCGATGGGGCGGGCCGGAGAGCGGGCACAGGCGGTCGTCGCTGCGCTGCGCGAGGCCGGCGCCACCGATCAGGACCTGCGCACCAGCGGCATCAACCTGTGGTACGACCAGTCCGAGCGGCACTACGTGGCGACGTACTCGCTGTCGGTCGTCGTGCCCGTCGAAGACGTCGGGAGGCACCTCGACCTCTCGGCGGCCGCCGGTGGGGACGAGTTCACGCTCAACGGCGTGTCGTTCTCTGTCGCCGACCCGGCAGCCGCCCTGGCGCCGCTGCGCGGGGACGCCCTCGCCGACGCCCGGGCCAAGGCTGCCGCGTTGGCCGGCGCCGAGAGCGCCACCGTCGGCGACGTGCTGACCATCGTCGAAGGTGGCGGCGGCGGCGCCGTCCCCGTGCTCAAAGGAGCGATGCGGGCGATGGCGGCGGCGCCGATCGAAGCCGGCACCGAGACGCTGACCCTCCACGTCACCGCCACCTACGAGCTGTGCTGACCGCGGCGGGGCCGCCGCGCGCTGTCTGTGCGAGCGATGATCGCGGGCGGCTGACGTCTGTGCTCACGCAGACGACGCGTGGCTACGGGCGGAACGCCAGCAGGTCCTCGTTCCCCGCCGTCACCGCCGGAGCCAACCCGGCCACCTGCGGCAGGACCTGGGCGGCGAAGAACCGGGCGCTCCCGATCTGCCGGTCGAGCAGGTCGTCGTCGAAACCGCCTCCGTCGCCGTCGCGCAGCGTCCTGCGCCGCCAACGCCGCCTTGGTCAGCAGCCAGCCGCCGGTGAGGATGCCCATCAGGCGCAGGTACGGGGTGGCGCCGGCCAGCGCCGCGGTGGGATCGGCGGCACCGTCGGAGAGCAGCCACTCCGTCGTCGCCCGGGCGATGGCCAGCGCACCCGCCAGCTGCTCGCCGATGACGGCCAGCTCCCCTCCGGCGGCGGACGCTGCGGTGACGGTGCCCTCGATGTGGGTCAGGTAGTCGCGGATCGCCGCCCCACCCCGCAGGCCGAGCTTGCGCCCGACGAGGTCGATGGCCTGGATGCCGTTGGTCCCCTCGTAGATCGGGGCGATGCGGATGTCGCGGTAGTGCTGGGCGACGCCGGCCTCCTCGATGTAGCCCATGCCGCCGTGGACCTGTACGGCGATCGACGTCAGCTCGACGCCGACGTCCGTGCCCCAGCCCTTGGTCAGCGGGGTGAGGAGGTCGGCCAGCTCCTGGCGCTCGGCGCGGACGGCCTCGTCCGGATGGCTCACGGCGAGGTCGATGCTCTCGGCGTTGAGGTAGACCAGGCAGCGCAGCGCGTCGATGTGCGCCTTCATCGTCAGCAGCATCCGCCGAACGTCGGGATGGTCGATGATGGCCGAATCCTCGGATGCCCCGGGCACCCGACCCTGGCGCCGCTCACGGGCGTACGCCACGGCCTGCTGGTACGCCCGCTCGCCCAGCGCGAGGCCCGACAACCCGACCGAGAGGCGGGCGTTGTTCATCATCTTGAACATGTAGCGCATGCCCTGGTTGGGCTCGCCGACGAGGAAGCCGATGGCGTCCTCGTACGACATCACGCACGTCGGGCTGGCGTTGATGCCCATCTTGTGCTCGATCGACACGCACTGCACTGCGTTGCGGGCGCCGAGCGAGCCGTCGTCGCGGACGAGGAACTTGGGCACGATGAAGCACGAGATGCCGCGGGTCCCAGGTGGCGCGTCGGGTACCCGCGCCAGCACGAGGTGGACGATGTTGTCGGTCAGGTCGTGCTCGCCGTACGTGATGAAGATCTTCTGGCCGGTGATCCGCCACGTCTCGTCGTCGACCGGGACGGCCTTCGTCGTCAGCGCGCCGACGTCCGATCCGGCCTGCGGTTCCGTGAGGTTCATCGTGCCGGTCCACTCCCCCGTGACCATCTTCGGCAGGTACACCTCACGCTGCTCCTCGCTGCCGTAGTGCAGGAGCATGTCGATCGCCCCCTGGGTCAGCAGCGGGCAGAGGGAGAAGGCCATGTTGGCCGCCGTCATCATCTCCTGCATGGCCACCCCGGCGAGCCATGGAAACGCGCCGCCGCCGTACTCGGCGGGGAACGGCACCGCCGGCCAGCCGGCCTCCACGTAACGCTGGTAGGCCTTCGAGAAGCCGTCCGGCGTGGTCACCGAACCGTCGTCGTTGCGACGGCTGTGCTGCAGGTCACCGACGCGGTTCAGCGGGGCGAACTGCTCGGCGAAGAAGCGCCCCGCTTCCTCGAGGATGCCGAGCACGGTTGTCGGGTCGGCGTGCTCCAGGCCGGGCAGCTCGGCCAGCGCGCCGATGTCGGTGACGTGCTCCAGCACGAAGCGCATGTCATCCAACGGAGGCCGGAACTCGCTCATGACCCGACGATACCCACGCCCCGCGATCCGACGGCGATGAGCCGCTCACCGCGGAGGCGCGTACGGGACGGAGAAGCCGAACGGCAGCTCCAGACGATGGGTGGCCATCATCGCTTCGTCGGCCAACAGCTCGGCGATCGGGCCGTCGGCGACCAGGTGGCCGTCGTCGAGCACCACTGCTCGCGCACACAGCTGCAGCGCGTAGGGCAGGTCGTGGGTGACGAGGACCACCGTGACGTCGAGCCCGAGGACGATCTCGGCCAGCTCGCGCCGTGCCACAGGATCGAGGTTCGACGACGGCTCGTCCAGCACGAGCACGTCCGGGCGCATTGCCAGCACGGTGGCCAGCGCCACCCGGCGGCGCTCGCCGAAGCTGAGGTGGTGCGGGGACCGATCGGCGGCGTGACTCATCCCCACCACTGTCAGCGCCTCGACGACTCGCTGGTCCAGGACCTCCCCCGTGAGTCCGAGGTTGGCCGGCCCGAAGGCCACGTCGTCGCGCACGGTCGGCATGAAGAGCTGGTCGTCTGGGTCCTGGAAGACGATGCCCACCCGGCGGCGGATCTCCCGCAGGTTCGGCTTCTCGACGGCCAGGTCGCCAACGGCGACGGTGCCGCGACTCGGCACGAGGATGCCGTTGAGCGTCAGCACGAGGGTCGTCTTGCCGGCCCCGTTGGGCCCGAGGACGGCGACCCGCTCCCCCGGCGCGACGCTCAGGTCGACGCCATGCAGCGCCTGGTGCCCGTCGGGATAGACGTACTCGACGCCCCGCAGATCGAGTGCCGGCGCCGATCCACTCACATGCGCCATGCCACCACCGCCACCAGCGTCGCCGTCGCCGGCCACAGCAGGCACAGCAGCCACGATCGAGTCGTCGCCGCCACGCTGCGCGTCGGCATCGTGCCGGCGTAGCCGCGCGACTCCATCGCCAGGTACACACGCTCGCCCCGCTCGTACGAGCGCACGAACAGCGCGCCGGCCGATGACGCCAGCGCCCGCACCTGCCCGATGCGCCCACCGCCGCCGCCCCGCGACTCGTGGGCGATGCGCATCCGCCGCACCTCGTCGCCGATCACGTCGCCGTAGCGGATCATGAACGCGGTGATCGCCACCATCGTGCGCGGCACCCGCAGCCGGTCGAGGCCATCGAGGATCTGCGGGATCGACGTCGTCGACGCCAGCACCACGGAGGCCGCGACACCGAGCGTCCCCTTGGCGACGATGTTCCACGCCGCCCACAGGCCCGCCTCGGACAGCCCGATGCCGAGCACGTCGACGCGCGGGTCGCGTCCGAAGATCGGCAGCAGCACGGCGAAGAGGAGGAACGGGGCCTCGATGACCAACCGGCGAGCGACGGACCAGAGCGGCACGCCGCCGATCAGAGCGGCCGCGGCGATCAGCGCGGCGTACACCCCGAAGGCCCAGAACTGCTCCTTCGGCGTGGCGACGACGGCGAACACGAACAGCAGCGTGGCGGCCAGCTTGCACTGCGGAGCCAGCCGGTGCAGCGGGCCCTCGCGGTGGACGAGGAGGTGACGATGCGCGCCGCCCATGGTCAGGATCAGCCCGTGGTCGAGCTGGCCGGGGTGGTGCGGCGACGGTTGCGGCGCACCAGGAACACGACCCCGGCGCAGACCACGAACGTTGCCGCGATCCCAATGACCCCGGCGAGCACCGTGGCCCCCCAGGCGTTGTCGACGCCGTGGACGCCGTAGTCGGCCAACGGCCCGTCGGCGAGGGCATGGTCGGCGACCTCGCTGTCGATGCCCGTGTCGGCGGCGACCGTCTCGAGTCCATCGGGGTTGGCGCTGGCGTTCGGCGCCAGGAACACGACGAGCGCCACGGCAACGGCGATGCCGATGACGATGAACACGAGGTTCGAGATCCGGCTCCTCATGACGGGGCCACTCCCTGCAGGCGGCGACCCAGTGCAGGTCGCCGGGCGACGCCCCGGGCGCCGTAGACGAGGTCCGGCCGCATGCCCATCACGGCGGCCACGGCCAACCCGGTGATGATGCCCTCGCCGATGCCGATCAGGGCATGGACACCGATCATCGCGGTGGCCACCGCCCCCGCCGACACGGCGTCGTTGCCACCGACGGCGTACTCGAGGACGAAGAGCACGGACGCCACGATCGGAACGGTGAAGGCGGCGAAGGCCGATGCTGCGGTGACCGACCACGTGGTGTTCCCGAACAAACGGCGAAGCAGCAGGAAGATGCCATATCCGAGGAACGAACCGGCGAGGGCCATGTTGACGACGTTCAGCCCCAGCGCCGAGAGGCCGCCGTCGGCGAAGAGCAGCGCCTGCACGACCACGACCACCGTGACGGCCAGCGCGCCGGCGTACGGCCCGACCAGCACGGCCGCCAGCACGCCGCCCAGCAAATGCCCGCTCGTGCCGTTGGCGACCGGGAAGTTGAGCATCTGGGCGGCGAAGACGAACGCCGCCGCCAAACCCACGACCGGGATGTCCCGGTCCTCCAGCGTCACGGACGTCTTCTTGAGACACAGCGCCACCCCAGCGATGGCGATCAGCCCCGCCAGCAGGGAGATCCGACCGTCGACGAACCCGTCCGGGATGTGCATTGCCAGCATCTGCCCTCCTCGTCCCCGTCAGCGTCCGTGAACTTAAATGCGACCGAGTCGCAGATCAAGGTGACAGTGGTTCGGAGCGGCAGGCGTCGCGGATGGGTCAGACGCAGGACGAACAGCGCCCAACGATGGCGAAGTGCGATCCCTCGAGCACGAAGTCGAACTCGTCGGCGAGACGCTGGGTGGCGGTCTCGAACACGTCGCTGGGCACGGCGATGTGGCGGTCGCACACTTCGCACACGAGGTGCCGGGTCTGTTCGCTGAGGGCGCTCTCGTAGATGGCCGGGCCGTGGGAGAGGTGGACGTGGCGCAGCGCGCCGATCTCCTCGAGCAGGGCCAGCGTGCGGTACACCGTGGCCACGTGGACGTCAGGCAGCGCGGCCGCCAGGTCGTCGGCCGTGAACGAGCGGTGGCGCCGGCGCACCTCGTCGACGACGGTGAGGCGCGTCCGGCCAACCGTGTGTCCCTCGGCGCGGAGCCGCTCCACGATCTCGTCCGGATCGACGAGCCGCCCCGGGTGCGACCGCCGGACCGTCGTCACGGCGCCTCGCCGTGGTAGTGGAATCGACCGATCCCGGCATGGTACGTCCCCCGCCAACCTGCATCTGGGCGCAGATCGTCCCAAGGATCCGGGCGGGTCCATTCTGGGTGCAGTTCGTTGCGGAATCCGGGAAGATCCGCGCCCAGGTCGCGATGGGCCAGTCTCACGCCACGGCGCGCTCCGAGGGGGGCAACCGCATCGCCCGACGTAGCCCCGTGGCGCCCGCCGACGACGACCACACCGCGACGGGCACGCCGTCCGGCCGGGCGAGCAGCGCACCGTCACCGCGCACGCCGAGGGCGCGCGCCGTCACGGCGTCGAGTGCCCTGACGGCCAGCGGGGCGGGCGACGGCGACCCGGCAGCGTCCCATGCCTGCCGTGAGGGTCCCGTGAAGAGCGTCCATCCCGGTCCGAGCAGGTCGAGCGTCGAGACCCGACCGGACGCCGATGGCACCCAGGCGTGGGCCAACCGGCCTCCCAGGTCGACGAGCAGCTCGTCGACCACACGGGCGACGGCTGCCGTCCGGGTCCGTCGAGCGCGACGAGGTTGTGCTCGGCGACCACACGACGCTCCGCCTCGTAGGTGTCCAGCAGCTCGGGCCCGGCCCAGCCGTGCAGCACCCAAGCCAGCTTCCAGCCGAGGTCGTAGCCGCTCTGCAGGGCGGTGTTCATCCCGGTGCCACCGCGTGGCGTCACGCGATGCGCGGCGTCACCGACGAGGAACGTGCTGCCGACGCGGAAGCGGTCGGCCAGCTGGCCGGGTGAGTGGAAGGCGCCGATGCGCTCGATGTGGAGATCGAGGTCGCTGGCACCGGCTCCTTGGCGGATCAGCTCGGCGAGCCGCACGGGGTCGAGGTCCGCTGGGTCGGCGACGTCCGACGGCGAGCTCGGACCGTAGACCCAGCGGTCCCCGCGGCCGGCCGGCAGGAACAGACCAGGCGCCATCGGTGTCGTGACGACGTACAGGGCGTACCGCACGCTCCCGAGCAGCTCCCGCAGCGCGGCGCGGAAGACGACCTGCACCCCGCCGTAGGCACCCTCCCGATCGCCCATCTGTACGCCGAGCATCTGGCGCACCAGGCTGTGGGCACCATCGGCGGCGACGAGGTAGCGGGCGCGGACGGTGCGCACCTCGCCCGTCCCGTCCCGCAACGTCGCCCGCGGGGCGCCATCGGGTGCGCTGATCGACGGCGACGAGTTGGGTGCCCAGCTCCAATCGAACGGTCGGCAACGATCCGACATGGCGGCGCAGCACGACCTCGAGCCAGTCCTGCGGCACCGTGCCGGGCGCCGACGGGCTGACCACGGCGGCCTGCTGGCGGGTCGGGTAGCCGACCGCGTGGGCGGTGCCCTCGGCGGCATCGCGCGAGCGTCGCGGCACTCCCACAGCCACACGTCGGCATCGACGCCGCCGGCCAGGACCTCGTGTTCGAGTCCCCACGCCCGCAGCAGCTCCATCGAGCGCGTGCTGATGACCGTCGCCCGGGGCAGTGTCGACGGCTCGCGCCGCTGCTCGACGAGCAGCGTGGCGACGCCGTACTGGCCCAACGTCGGCCGCCGCCGCGAGGCCGGCGGCACCACCGCCGACGACGAGGACGTCGATCTTCTTCCATCACGTTCATCCGTCCGGCTCCATCCGCTCCGAGTGTTCACACGACAGAATGTTGTTTGAAAGACAGATTGTCAAGTGAAATTGGCTACGATCGAGGTGTGACCTCACGGAAGTACGAGCAGCGCCTGCGCGCCGAGACCTCCGAGGCGACCCGCCGGCGGATCCTCGACGCGCTGGAGCAACGGCTGCGTGAGGCGCCGACGGAACCGGTCAGCGTTGACGAGGTCGCCAAGCGGGCCGCCGTCGCGCGCACCACCATCTACCTGGTCTTCGGCTCGCGCGCCGGGCTGTTCGACGCGCTCGGCGACCGAGCTGTGGGAGCGTGCGGGCTTGGCCAACCTGACCGAGGCGGTCGCTCATCCCGACGCCCGAGAGCACCTGCGCGGCGGGATGCGCGCCGGGGTCGAGATCTTCGCCGCGCTGCGCGACGTCTCGGTCGCCCTTTTCTCGATGTCCGCCCTCGACCCCGAGTCGGTCGGAGGAGCGATCGCCCGCCTCGAAGAGCGGCGCTGGGGCGGCATGCAACACCTCGCCCGCCGGCTCGAGGAGCAGGATCTGCTGCGCGCCGACGTCACCGTCGAGGATGCCGCCGACGTGCTGTGGATGCTGGCCAGCTTCGCCAGCTTCGATGCGCTGTACACCGGGCGTGGCATGCCGGCCGACGAGGTCGCCCGCATCCTCGCGGCGACCGCCGAGCGCACGCTCTGCCGCTGAGCAGTCGGTGCCCGCCGCTCGTCACTCGTAGCCGACCTCCCAGAGTGTCAAACCATGCGGCGGGGCGACCTGGCCGGCGGCCTCGCGGTCGCCGGCGAGGAGGATCCCCCGGACGTCGCCGGGCGTCGCCTTGCCGAGGCCGACGTCGACCAGCGTGCCGACGATCGATCGCACCATCTGGTGACAGAACGCGTTGGCGCGGATCTCGAAGCGCAGGAGCCCGGCGCAGTCCTCGAGCGCCCGCCACGACGCCGCCAGCACGGTGCGCACGAGCGGCACCCTCTCGTCGGCGTCCCGTGGACGTCGACAGAAGCTGGCGAAGTCCTGCTCGCCGATCAGTGGATCGCACGCCGCGTCCATCGCCCACAGCACAAGCGGCTGCGGCACGAACCAGGCCCGGCCGGCCAGCAACGGGTTGGGTGTCGGCGCGTTCCAGACGTCATAGCGGTAGTGGCGCCACCTGGCCGAGAACCGAGCGTCGAAGTCCTCGGCGGCCCACGTCGCTTCGCGGACGGCGATCGCCGGCGCAAGCAGCTTGTTGAGCCGCCTCACGAGATCGTCGAGGTCGACCTCGGCCGCCAGGTCGCCCGACACGACCTGCCCCCAGGCGTGCACCCCGGCATCGGTGCGGCCCGCCCCAGTCAGCGTGACCGGCTGGCGAACGACCGTGGCGATGGCCTCCGCCAGTGCTCCTTTCACGGTGCGCACGCCGGGGTTGGCGGCGAACCCGCGGAACGCGGCGCCGTCGTAGGCAACGCTCATCCGGACGCGGCGCAAGGTCATCGGCGCCACGGTACGGTGCCGCACGTCGTGCGGATCGCGTCGTTCAACCTGCAGAACCTGTTCGATCGAGCGCGGGCGCTGAGCCTGCGCTCGTGGACCGCCGGCCGACCCGTCCTCGAGGCCTACGCCGAGATCAACGAGCTGTTCCAGCGCGAGTCGTACACCGAGGCGACGAAGCGGCGCATCCTTGCGCTGCTCGAGGAGCTCGGCCTGGTGCGCTCGGACTCAGCCGAGTTCGCCGTCCTGCGCGTCGTTCGGGGCCGGCTCCTGCGGCGTCCACAGAACGGACCGGTCGAAGTCGTCGCCAGCGGCCGCGCCGACTGGATCGGATGGGTGGAGCTGACCACGGAGCCCGTCGACGACCTGGCGATCCAGCACACGGCAATGGTCGTGCGCGACGTCGCCGCCGACGTCATGGGTGTCGTCGAGGCCGACGACCGAACGACGCTGCGGCGCTTCTCCGAGTCCCTGACCGGCGTCGGGGGCGTGCCCTACGACCAGGCGATGCTCGTCGACGGCAACGACGACCGGGGCATCGACGTCGCCATCCTGACGCGGGCGGCGATGCCGCTGGAGCACATCCGCACGCACGTCTTCGACCGCGATGCGCAGGGCGTCGTGTTCTCTCGCGACTGCTGCGAGTACCACCTGCGGACTCCCGGCGGACAGCGGCTCGTGGTCCTGGTCAACCACTTCAAGTCGAAGGGCACGAGCGAGCCCGGTGACCGGCTCGGCGCTCGTCGGCGGCGTCGGCAGGCGACCCGGGTGGCGCAGATCTATGCCGACGTGGCGGGCGACGGCGCCGACCTCGTGGCGATTGTCGGCGACCTCAACGACACTCCGACCAGCGAACCCCTGGCGCCGCTGCTGGCGGACACGGACCTGCGCGACATCAGCACCCATCCGGCGTTCGACTTCGGACCCCGACGAGGCACGTTCCGCGGTGGGAACGAGACGAGCAAGCTCGACTACGTGCTGCTCTCACCACCGCTGTTCGCCCTCGCCACGGGCGGCGCCGTGTTCCGCAAGGGCGTGTGGCACGGCCCGCGCACCGAGGACCCGTGGGAGATCTACGACACGATGACGGCCGAGGTCCACGCCGCCAGCGACCACGCCGCCATCTACGCCGATGTCGACCTCGACTGACATCGACTGGACTGAGATCCGAGGGCCTGGTGCGCCCCCTCCGGTCCGCAACGCCTCGGGCGCGCCGAAAGCCTCGGGTCGGAGGACCTAGACCAGTTCGATGCGGGCCATCTCGGCACTGTCGCCTTGGCGGGCGCCGAGCTTGAGGATCCGCAGGTAGCCACCGTTGCGATCGGCGTAACGGGGGGCCACGTCGTTGACCAGCTTGTGGGTCATCTCGCGGTCGCCCAGGTAGCCCTGGATCTGGCGGATGCGGTGGACGCGGGCGGGCCCCTCGTCCTGGGCCTTCTTGGCCTTCGTGATCAACTTCTCGGCGATCGGCCGCAGCGCCTTGGCCTTGGCCTCGGTGGTCACGATGGCCTCGGCGGCGAACAGCGATGCCGCCAGGTTGGCCATCATCAACCGCTGGTGGGCGGGGCTGCCGCCGAAGGCGCGGGACTTGCGTGGGGTGGGCATCGGGCGACTCTCAGCCGCGCAGCGAGAGGCCGCGCTCGTCGAGCTTCTGCTTCACCTCGTCCAGGCTCTTCTGCCCGAAGTTGGTGATGTTCAGCAGGTCGTCCTCGGTCTTCGTCAGCAGCTCGCCGACGGTGTTGATCTGCGCCCGCTTGAGGCAGTTGCTCGGACGCTCCGAGAGGTCGAGATCCTCGATCGGCAGGTCGAGGTCTGGCGAGCTGGCGCCGGCGTCGGTGACCTCACCGAGCTCGAGGCCCTGCGGCTCGTCGCTCATCGACGCCACCAGGTCGGCCAACGAGCGCAGCGTGGCCCCGGCCGATGCCAGCGCCTCACCCGGCGTGACCGACCCGTCCGTCTCGATGTCGATGACCAGCCGGTCGTAGTTGGTCGACTGCTCGACGCGGGTCGGCTCGACCTCGAACGTGACCCGCCGGACCGGCGAGAAGATGGCGTCGACCGGGATCACGCCGATCGTGCGGTTCTCCGTCTCACGGTCGCTGGACGAGTACCCCCGACCCTGCTCGACCGTCAGGTCGATCGCCAGGCGACCCTTGGCGTTCAGCGTGGCGATCACGAGATCCTTGTTCAGCACGTCGACGTCGGCGGGGCATTCGATGTCGCCGGCCGTCACGGCGCCGGCGCCCTTGGCGTCGATGCGGCACGTCACCGGATCGGCCGACTCAGACGTGACGACGATGTCCTTGAGGTTGAGGATGATGTCGGTGACGTCCTCGGTGACGCCGGCGATCGTGTCGAACTCGTGCAGGGCGTCGTCGAAGCGGACCATCGTGATCGCCGCGCCCGGGATCGACGACAGCAACGTGCGGCGCAGGGAGTTGCCGAGGGTGTGGCCGAAGCCCGGCTCCAACGGGCCGACCGCGAACCGCTGCCGATTGCCCGCCTCCTCGCCGATGGCTTCGATGGTCGGGCGCTGCATGACCAGCATGGGGGGCCAGTCCTTTCCTACTTGGAGTAGAGCTCGACGATGAGCTGCTCGCGAACGGGGACGTCGATGTGCTCGCGCTGCGGCAGGTCGCGGACGGTGACCTGCTTGCCGCCGTCGGCGGCCTCCAGCCAACCGACGAGCGAGCGATCGAGCACGTCGATGTTGTGCTGGATGACGATCATGTTCCGGGCCCGCGGGGCCAGCGACACGACGTCACCCTTGCGCACGCGGTAGCTGGGGATGTCGACGCGCTTGCCATTGACCCTGACGAGGCCGTGGTTGACGAACTGCCGAGCCTGCGGGCGGGTCGATGCCCAGCCCGCCCGGTAGGCGACGTTGTCCAGGCGCTGCTCGAGCAGCCTGAGGAGGTTCTCGCCCGTCGGACCGCCGAGCCGGCTGGCCTCCTCGTACGTGCGCTTGAACTGCCGCTCGAGGACGCCGTAGATGTACTTGGCCTTCTGCTTCTCCTGCAGCTGGGACAGGTACTCGCTGCCACTGTTGCGACGACGGGTGCGACCGTGGATGCCGGGTGGGAACGGGCGCCGTTCGAGGGCGCGGCGACCCTTCTCGTTCTCGAAGATGTTGGTGCCCAGCCGCCGGGACAGCCGCACCTTGGGTCCGGTGTAGCGCGCCACGGTCAGCCCCTCCGCCGCTTCGGCGGGCGGCAACCGTTGTGCGGCACCGGCGTCACGTCCTTGATCGACGTGACCTCGATGCCGGCGTTCTGGATCGACCGGACGGCCGTGTCGCGGCCGGAGCCGGGACCCTTGACCTGCACCTCCGCCCGGCGGAGGCCATGTTCCTGGGCTGCCCGCGCGGCGCGCTCGGCGGCCAGCTGGGCGGCGAACGGCGTGGACTTGCGCGACCCCTTGAACCCGACACCGCCCGAGGAGGCCCACGCGATGACGTTGCCCTCGGTGTCGGTGATCGAGACGATCGTGTTGTTGAACGAGCTCTTGATGTGCACGACCCCGGTGCTGACGTTCTTGCGGTCGCGCTTGCGGGGGCGACGACCGGCGGGCTTCGGCTTGGCCATCGCTTACTTCCTCACAGCCTTCTTCTTGTTGGCGACGGTGCGCTTCGGGCCCTTGCGGGTGCGGGCATTGGTGTGCGTCCGCTGACCGCGCACGGGCAGACCCTTGCGGTGGCGGATGCCCTGGAAGCACCCGATCTCGATCTTGCGCTTGATGTCCTGCTGCACGTCCCGGCGGAGGTCACCCTCGATGCGGAGGTGTTCGTCGACGTACGCCCGGATGCGGGTGACCTCCTCCTCGGTCAACGCCGACACCTTCGTGTCGGGGTCCAGGCCGAGGTCGGCGCACAACTTCTGGGCCGTCGGCCGGCCGATGCCGAAGATGTACGTGAGGGAGATCTCCAGCCGCTTCTCGCGGGGGATGTCGATGCCGGCGATACGTGCCACTTGACTCCTACCTTTCGCCGATCAGCCCTGGCGCTGCTTGTGGCGCGGGTTCTCGCAGATGACCATGACGCGACCGTGCCGGCGGATGACCTTGCACTTCTCACACATCTTCTTGACGCTGGGTCGGACCTTCACGGCTGTCTGCCTCTACTTGTAGCGATACGTGATGCGACCTCTGGTGAGGTCGTAGGGGGTGAGTTCCACCTGCACCTTGTCCCCGGGCAGGATCCGGATGTAGTTCATCCGCATCCGTCCGGAGATGTGCGCCAGCACCTTGTGGCCGTTGTCGAGCTCGACTCGGAACATGGCGTTGGGGAGCGACTCCAGGATCGTGCCCTCCAGCACGATGGCGTCTTCCTTGGGCTTGGGCAGGACAGACTCCTCAGCTTGTGTGGGGCACCCACTCCACCGCACCAGCGGTGGTGGCGACGGGGCGCGCGGCGAACGGAACGGCCGGTCTGAGACCGGGAGACCATGCTAGCTGGGGGAGCACCGTTCGACACCCCCTGGCTGTGGCCCGAGAGCCCTCGAGCGTTGGCTAGCCGGTGCGCCAGAGGGTCAGCAGCGCCTCATTGATCGGCTGACCGGTGAACTGGATCTCGTGGCCGGCGCCCTCGATGACGGCCAGCGACGCACCGATCCGACGGGCCAGATCGTCGCACATGGCGTCGAAGCCGACGCTGTGCCCGCCAGAAACGACGAGCTTGGGGAATCGGGCCGACGCCAGCGCAGCCAGGGGCAGCTCGGCCTCGAAGAACGGCCGCCCGCGGAACACGGCACGAGCGGCACGGCCGCCGCCAGCAGCTCCGGGGGGAATTGGTCGGGATCGCTGCCAACGGCCTTCAGGAAACGGACGACCCACTCCTCGTCGGGCAGGTCCTCGTCCCAGAGTCGGCCAACCTCGTCCACCACCGCTCGCCACTCGGACTCGCGGGGAGCCAGTGCGGCGGCTGCCGGTTCGAGCAGCGTCAGCGACTTGGTCGCTTCGGGACGGAGAGCGGCGGCGAACATGACGCCCAGGCCGCCGTACGAATGACCCACGAGGTGGGCCCCATCGCCCATCAACTCGGCGATGTCCTCGGCGTCGGCCAGGAAGTCCTCACCGTCGGCGACTGCGCTCTGCCCGTAGCCGCGCCGGTCGGGCACCAGCAGGCGAAATCCCTCGTCGGCGAGGGGCCGCTGGGCATCCCACTCTTCGGCGCCGGTTGCCAGCGAGCCGTGCACCAGCACCACGGAGGCGCCTTCGCCCCACGCCTCGACGTACAGGTTGCTCGCAGTGCGGGCCTGCTCCTGGCCCTGCGGGCGTGGTGTGCCCGGTGAATCGATGGTCGTCACGTCTGTTCCTCTTGTTCAGGTCGCCCGGCGGGTGACACTGACCGAACGGCGTGAGGTCGGACCCCACGATGTGAGTCTTCGTGTTCTCCTTGGGTTCGTGTGGGTCCGAGTGCCGCCTCGAACGGCCGAACAGGGCGGGAATCGTGCCATCGCGCCCTCTGGGCGGGATCTCTGCCAGCACCTGGCAGAGAACACACCCAGAACGGGCGGCCTGCTACTGCTTGGCGGCGTCGTCGATCGCCGTCGTCAGGCGGCGGAAGACCTCGTCGAGATGGCCGACGCCGTCGATCACCTCGAGGCGGCCCTGGCTCCCGAAGAACTCGATCAGCGGGGCCGTCTGCGTCTCGTACAGGTCGAGGCGCCGGTTGACGGCGTCCGGCGTGTCGTCGGCCCGCTGCGTGACGTCACCGCCGCACACCTCGCAGATCCACGGCTGGCGCTCGAGCCCGGTCGCCGTGTAGTTCGTGCCGCAGTCTCGGCACACCCGGCGGGCCGAAATGCGGGCCAGCACGGTCTCCCGCGGCACGTCGAGGTCGATGACCACGTGGATCGGACGGTCGACGGTGATCTTGTCCAGCGCCTCTGCCTGGGCCACGGTGCGGGGAAAGCCGTCGAGGATGTACCCCCTGGTCTCGGCGTCAGCCCGTCGCAGGCGCTCGTCGACGATGGCGATCATGATGTCGTCGCCGACGAGCCCACCTGCGTCCATGACCTCCCTGGCCGCCGTGCCGACCTCCGTGCGCTCGCGCACGGAGGCCCGCAGCATGTCCCCGGTCGAGATGTGTGGCACGACGTAGTGGCGCGACAGCCGGACGCATTGCGTCCCCTTGCCGGCTCCCTGTCGGCCGAGAATGATGAGCCGGGCTCCCGGGATCACGAATCACCGAAGGCGTAGGCACACGGAGCGCCAGCGGAGGGTGCCGGCGCGCCGGCCTGCGTGGCCGGGGACCGCACTACTTGAGGAATCCCTCGTAGTTGCGGAGCATCAGTTGGCTGTCGATCTGGCGCATCAGCTCGAGGGCCACACCGACGGCGATCAGGATGCTCGTCCCGGCGAAGCCGAACGTGTTGATGCCTGCCGCCCACAGCAGGAGGTACGGCAGCAGGGCGATCGTGGCGATGAAAACGGCCCCGGGCAGCGTGATCCGGTTGACGACCTTGGCCAGGTAGCGCTCGGTCTGTGGCCCGGGCCGGACGCCGGGGATGAACCCGCCCTGGCGGCGGATCTGGTCGGCTTGGCGCACCGGGTCGAAGGCGATCGAGTTGTAGAAGTAGGCGAAGGCGATGATCAGCAGCCCGAACAGGGACATGTAGACGAGGTTCTGGCTGTTGATGATGTACTCGTCGACGAAGTCGGCGATCGTCCCCCGCCAGCCCTCGCCGCTGCCCAGGACGTTCGAGAAGATCACCGGCAGCAGCAGGATCGAGCTGGCGAAGATGATCGGGATGACCCCGGATTGGTTGACCTTCAGCGGGATGTAGGTGTTCTGGCCGCCGTACATCCGTCGACCGACCACGCGTTTGGCGAACTGCACCGGTATTCGCCGTTGCCCGAGCTCGACGAAGACGACGGAGACGATGATGGCCAACGTCAGCAAGACGATCAGGACGAACCAGATCCACTTGTTGACCTCGATGATCGAGTAGTAGCCGTACGGCAACCCCGAGACGACCGAGGCGAAGATGACCATCGACATCCCGTTGCCGATGCCGCGCTGGCTGATCAGCTCGCCGATCCACATCAGCAACGCGGTGCCGGCGACCAAGGATGGGATGACGAGGTAGCCGCGCGGCCAGATCCCGTCGGGGAGCAGGGGGACGTTGGGGGCGGCGTTGGCGGCCGAGAAGAAGGCGGTGCCGCGACCCGTCCCGAAGATGAAGACGAGGCCCGTCGCCTGCAGGGTCGCCAGGGCGATGGTGACGTACCGCGTGTACTGGGTGATCTTGCGCTGCCCGACTGCACCCTGCTGCTGGAGCTCCTCGAGCTTCGGGATGACCACGCCGAGGATCTGCATGATGATGCTCGCCGTGATGTAGGGCATGATCCCGAGGGCGAAGATCGAGAAGCTCTCGAAGCCGCCTCCCGAGAACAGGTTCAAGAACCCGAGTGCTCCCTGGCTGTTGGCGGCGGACTTGATCTGGTCGACCGCCAACGGGTCGATGCCCGGGACGCGGATGGCGATCCCGAACCTGTAGATCACGATCATCAGGACCGTGAACAGGATCTTGTTCCGGAGGTCCGGGATCTTGAAGACGTTCTTCAGGTTGGAGAGCACTCGGCCGACCTCTGGTCCCGCGTGGTCAACGGTTGGTGAATTGGTTGCCCTTGACCGCCGGACGACCCGCCCGGGTCTCGCCTCGGAACGGCAATGGCACGAGCGTCACGGTACCCCCCGCAGCCGTGATCGCCGCCTCGGCCGCCTTCGACACGGCATGGGCGTGGACGTCGAGCCTGGAGGTGACCGCACCCCGGGCCAGGATCTTCACGTAGGCGTCCTTGCGCAGCAGACCGTGGTCGCGCATTGCCTCGGGGTCGATGCGGTTGCCGGTGAGCTGGCCGGCCAGCTCCTCCAGCGTGTCGAGGTTGATGGCGTGGTACTCGATGCGGAATGGGTTGTTGAAGCCCTTCAGCTTGGGCACCCGCTGCTTGAGCGGCATCTGGCCGCCCTCGAACCCGCGGGGGACGGTGTTGCGGGCGCGCTGGCCCTTGGTACCGCGTCCGGCGGTCTTGCCGCCCTTGCCGCCGGTGCCCCGGCCGACGCGCCGACGAGCCGTCGTGGCACCGGGCGCCGGGGAGAGATCGTGGACTCGCATGGTGGATCAGGTTTCCTTCTCTACGGGCCTCGAAGCGGCTGGAGCCGCCTCGGCCCGAGCCGGGTCTTCGCCTCTGAACGACGCCTCCGGCTGGGCGACCTCGTCCGACGCCGACTCCGAAGCTGGAGCCGCCTCGGCCCGAGCCGGGTCTTCGCCTCTGAACGACGCCTCCGGCTCGGCGACCTCGTCCGACGCCGAGGCTGGAGCCGCCTCGGCCCGAGCCGGGTCTTCGCCTCTGAACGACGCCTCCGGCTGGGCGACCTCGTCCGACGCCGACGAGCTGGAGCCGCCTCGGCCCGAGCCGGGTCTTCGCCTCTGAACGACGCCTCCGGCTCGGCGACCTCATCCGACGCCGACGGCTGGAGCCGCCTCGGCCCGAGCCGGGTCTTCGCCTCTGAACGACGCCTCCGGCTCGGCGACCTCGTCCGACGCCGACGGCTGGAGCCGCCTCGGCCCGAGCCGGGTCTTCGCCTCTGAACGACGCCTCCGGCTGGGCGACCTCGTCCGACGCCGACCCGAGCTGGAGCCGCCTCGGCCCGAGCCGGGTCTTCGCCTCTGAACGACGCCTCCGGCTGGGCGACCTCGTCCGCCGCCGACTCCTGGAGCCGCCTCGGCCCGCACCGGGTCTTCAGTGGCCGGCCCAACGTCGACCCGCACGAGATGCGGGACGCGCGCCAGCATGCCCCGGATCTCGGGGCGATCGGGGAGGGTGTTGGTCTTGCCGATGCGCCCGAGGCCGAGGGCCCGCAGCGTGCCGCGGGTCTTCGGCTTGCCATGAGCACCGGACTTGATCTGGGTCACGGTGAGCGTTCCGGTCATCCCCCGTCCTCCGTGTCGTTCGTGGCACGAACGGCACCCCGCTGGCGGTCGTTGTAGGCCTTGAGCATCCCCTTGGGGACGAACTCGTCGGCCGCCAGGCCCCGCCGCTTGGCCACCTCGTCGGGGCGTTGCAGCGCCTTCAGGCCGGCGATCGTGGCCCGCGCCACGTTGATGTGGTTGGCCGACCCGAGCGACTTGCAGAGGATGTCGTGGACGCCGGCCTCCTCCAGGATGATGCGGGCGGCGCCACCGGCGATGACGCCGGTACCGGCGGCGGCCGGCTTCATGAGCACGCGCCCCGCTCCGGTCACACCGATCACGGGGTGGGTGATCGTGCTGCCCGCCAGTGCGACCTCGAACAGGTTGCGCTTGGCCTCCTCCGTGCCCTTCTGGATCGCCAGGGGCACTTCCTTGGCCTTGCCGTAGCCGAGTCCGACGCGCCCGTTGCCGTCGCCGATCACGACGAGCGCGGTGAAGGAGAACCGCCGCCCACCGCGCACGACCTTGGCCACTCGGTTGATCGTGATCACCCGGGACTCGCGCAGGCCGCCCTCGGACGGCTCGCTCTCGCTACGCGGTTGGTAGCTGCTGCTGCTATACCCCACTCAGAACTCCAGTCCTGCTTCGCGGGCCGCCGCGGCGAGGGCGGCGATCCGACCGTGGTACAAGAACCCGCCGCGGTCGAAGACGACCTTGTCGATTCCGGCCGCCTTGGCCCGCTCGGCGAGCAGGGTGCCGATGCGGGTGGCGGCGTCGACGGTGCCGCCACCGCCGGCCGCCCGCTGCTCGGTCTCGGCTGTCGACGCGGCGACCAGCGTGCGTCCCGCATCGTCGTCGATGACCTGGGCAACGAGGTGCTTGTTGGAGCGGTGCACGGCCAGGCGCGGACGCTCGGCGGTCCCGTGGATCTTCTTGCGCACCCGGCGGTGCCGGCGGATGCGCGATTGGCGCCGGCTGTGGGCGATATCGCTCATGAGTCCGTGGTCCTGAAGATGCGAGCGAGCGAGCGCCAGCGAGTGAGCGGCAACCAACGGCCTGCGTGGCCGGGGAACGCAATGACAGCCATGACTACTTCTTTCCTGCCTTGCCCGCTTTGCGCAGGACGCGCTCGCCCAGGTAGCGGACGCCCTTGCCCTTGTAGGGCTCGGGCTTGCGAATGGAGCGGATGTCGGCGGCGACCTGGCCGACGACCTCTTTGTCGATGCCGGTGACCACGATCTGGGTCGCCGCCGGCACCTCGAACGTGATCCCCTCGGGCGCCTTCACGTTGACCGGGTGGCTGTACCCGAGGGCCAGGCGGATGGCGTCTGGGCCCTGCGACTCGGCGCGATACCCGACCCCGACGATCTCCAGCTGCTTGCGGAAGCCGTCGGTGACCCCGACGACCATGTTGTTGACGAGGCTGCGGGTCAGGCCGTGGAGGGCCCGGTTCTCGCGCTCGTCGTCGGGGCGGGTCACGCGCAACTCGGACTCGACCTGCTCGACGGCGATCGTCGGCGGCAGCGTGCGGCTGAGCTGGCCCTTCGGGCCCTTCACGGTGACGACGCGACCGCTGATCGTGACCTCGACGCCACTTGGGATGGCGATGGGAGCTTGACCGATTCGGGACATCAGGAGCCTTCTCTCACCAGACGTAGCAGAGGACTTCGCCGCCGACCTTGCGCCGGCGCGCCTCGCGGTCGGTCATCAGTCCCTGGGAGGTGGACAGCACGGCGACGCCGAGGCCGCCGAGGACCCGCGGCACGCTGTCGGACTTGCGGTACACGCGGAGCCCCGGTGTCGAGATCCGGCGCAAGCCGGAGATCGTGCGGTCGCGATCGGGCGAGTACTTCATGCGGATCGTCAGCACCTCGCCGACGCCGCGTGGTGACGGCGCCACCTCGTAGCCGGTGATGTAGCCCTCACGTTGCAACACCTCGGCCAGCGCGACCTTCTGCTTCGACGACGGCATGCGCACCTCGTCGTGCATCGCCGTGTTGGCGTTGCGCACGCGAGTCAGCATGTCGGCGATGGGATCAGTCATCATGGTCGCCTCCTCACCAACTCGACTTCGTCAGGCCGGGGATCTCGCCGGCGTGGGCCAGCTCGCGCAGGCACACCCGGCAGAGGCCGAACTTGCGGAACACCGAGCGGGCCCGCCCGCATCGACGGCAACGCGTGTAGGCGCGGACCTTGAACTTCGGCTTGGCCGCCGCCTTGTTGATCAGTGCCTTCTTCGCCATCTGCTCACTTCCTCTTGCCGCGGACAGGACCGCGGCGGCGGCGCGGTGTCGGTGCTGGTGCGTTGGGATCCTCGACCTGCCGGAACGGGAACCCAAAGGCGTCCAGCAGGGCGCGGCCGGCATCGTCGTCTGTCGCCGTGGTGACGATCGTGATGTCCATGCCGCGGGGGGTGTCGATCTTGTCGTAGTCGATCTCCGGGAAGACCGTTTGGTCGTTGAGCCCGAAGGTGTAGTTGCCACGTCCGTCCCACGACTTCGGCGGCAGGCCGCGGAAGTCGCGGATCCGGGGGATGGCCACGGCGATCAGGCGGTCGAGGAACTCCCACATGCGATCGCCGCGCAGCGTCACCTTGGTGCCGATCGACTGGCCCTCGCGCAGCTTGAACCCGGCGATCGAGTGCTTGGCCTTGGTGATGATCGGCTTCTGGCCGGCGATGGCGGTGAGGTCGGCGACGGCGCCCTCGAGCATTGACGGCTGCTGCGTGGCGCGGCCGACGCCCATGTTGATGACGATCTTCTCGAGCGCCGGGACCTGCATGACGTTGCCGAGGCCGAGCTGCTCTTGCAGGCGGGCCTTGATCTCGTCCTGGTACCGCTGCTTGAGACGCGGGATGGTACGCACCGCTACATCGCTCACTGGTGCACCATCCATTCGTGCGACGCGTTCGACTTGATCAACCGCACGGGGCACCAGTGAGCGTGAAGACCGTGATGCTGATTCGCTCGCTCGAAGACTCGCTCGCTCATGAGATGACCTCGGTCTTGCCACCGGCGACCTTGGCCACGCGGACCTTCTTGCCGTCGCGCACCTCGTAGCCGACGCGCACCGGCTTGCCCTTGTGGACCAGCATCACGTTGCTGGCGTGGATCGGCATGTCGCGGTCGATGATGCCGGCGCGGTCGTTGGCCCGCCGGGGCTTGGCGTGCTTCGTCGCCGTGTTGACGCCGGACACGATGATCTTGTGGGTCGCCGGAACGACGCGCTGGATCTCGCCCTGCTTACCCTTGTCCTTGCCGGTGATCACGACGACGGTGTCACCCTTCTTCAACTTCATGTCAGATGACCTCCGGGGCCAGCGAGACGATGCGCATGAAGCGGCGGTCGCGCAGTTCGCGGCCGACGGGGCCGAAGATGCGCGTGCCACGCGGGGTCAGGTCGTCCTTGATCAGCACCGCGGCGTTCTCGTCGAAGCGGATGTAGCTGCCGTCCGGACGCCGCTTCTCCTTCTTGGTGCGCACGACGACGCACTTGACGACCTCACCCTTCTTGACACCAGCGCCGGGGATGGCGTCCTTCACCGTGGCCACGAAGATGTCGCCGATCGAGGCGTACCGACGGCGTGTGCCGCCGAGCACCTTGATGACGAGGACCTCCTTGGCGCCGCTGTTGTCGGCGACCCGAAGCCGGGATTCCTGTTGGATCACCGTGCCACCTCGCTCACTTGGCCCGTTCCAGCACGTCGGTGACGCGCCACCGCTTGGTCTTGCTGAGCGGGCGAGTCTCCATCACGCGCACCCGGTCGCCGACGTTGACGTCGTTCGACTCGTCGTGGGCGTAGAGCTTCTTGGTCTGCAGGACGAACTTGTTGTACTTGGGGTGGCGGACGCGCTCGACGACGGCCACGACGGCCGTCTTGTCCATGCCGTGGGACGTGACCACGCCCTCGCGGATTTTTCGCCTGGCTCGAGGACTCGCTGCCGGCTGCTCGCTGGCGCTCGCGACGCCGGCCTGACCTTCCATCGCTCGCTGCGGTCGGGGGCCGAAGCGGTCACGATCTGGGTGTCATCGGTGGCCGACCCGGTCTCTTCGTTCCTCGGTACTCATCTGGCGGCCTCTTCGATCTCCCGCTGGCGGATGTAGGTGTTGAGGCGGGCGATCTGGCGACGCACCCGCTTGATCTCGGCCGTGTTGTCGAGCTGACCGGTGGCGTTGCGGAAGCGCAGGTTGAGCGCCTCCTGCTTCGTCTCGCGCAGCTCGGCGATGAGGTCGCCCAGGCCCAGCTCGGCGAAATCGGTCTTGCGGGCCATCAGAAGACCTCCTCGCGGGTGACGACGCGAGCCTTGATCGGCAGCTTCTGGATCGCCTTGTACAAGGCGACGCGCGCCTGCTCCTCGTTGGGGAACGACAGCTCGAACAGGATGCGGCCGGGCTTCACGACCGCCACCCACAGCTCTGGGTTGCCCTTGCCGGAGCCCATCCGGGTCTCGGCCGGCTTCTTGGTCACGGGCTTGTCCGGGAAGATGTTGATCCAGACCTTGCCGCCGCGCTTGATGGCGCGGGTCATCGCGATACGGGCGGCCTCGATCTGGCGGGCGGTCAGCCAACCCGGCTCGAGCGCCTGGATCCCGTACTCGCCGAAGGCCAGGTCGGCACCGCCCTTGGTCAGACCCTTGGTCCGGCCGCGGTGGTGCTTGCGGTGGGCGACCTTGCGGGGCATCAGCATGCTGCAGCTTCTCCGTCTCGTCCGTCAGTCGTCGCCACGGAAGTGAGGGGTCTCGTGGTCCTCGTGGGTGCGACGGGCGATCGCCTCTTCCTCGTCGAGCAGCTTCTCGAGCTCGGGGTCGGCTTCCTTCAGGAGGGGTTGCGTCTCCGGTTCCGGCTCGGCCTGCTTGCGGGCGCCCGACGACACGACTCGACGGGCCTCACCGGCCTGGCCGGATGTCTCGCCCACCGCCATCGCCGCCTCGCGGGCGATCTTGTCGTCGGTCGAGGACTTGTACGGGAGGATGTCGCCCTTGTACAGCCACACCTTGACGCCCACGCGACCGCTCGACGTCCGCGCCTCACGGAAGCCGTAGTCGATGTCGGCGCGCAGCGTGTGCAGCGGTACGCGGCCCTCGCGATACCACTCGGTGCGGCTCATCTCGGCACCACCGAGGCGGCCGGAGCACTGCACGCGGATCCCGAGAGCACCGGCCCGCTGGGCGTTCTGCACGGCGCGCTTCATGGCCCGCCGGAAGGCGATGCGGTTGGCCAGCTGATCGGCCACACCCTGGGCAATCAGCGCGGCATCGAGCTCGGGGCTCTTGATCTCGACGATGTTCAGCTGCACCTTCGGGTTGCCGGTGATCTTCGTGATGATCGCCCGCAGCTCGTCGGCCTGGGCGCCACGGCGACCGATGACGATGCCGGGACGCGCCGTGTGCACGTCGACGCGGACCTTGTCACGAGTGCGCTCGATCTCGATCCGGCTGATCGCCGCCGACTCCATGCGGCGCATGATCGCTTCGCGGATCTTCCAGTCCTCGGTGAGGTACTCCTTGTACTGGCGCTCGCTGAACCAGCGGCTCTTCCAGTCGGTGGTCACCCCGAGCCGGAACCCGTACGGGTTGATCTTCTGACCCATTACTCAGAATCCTCCTCGGTGCTGGCATCGCCCGCAGGGGCGGCGTAGCCGGCTGCTGCTGCGTGCTCGGGGGTGTCGAAGAACACCTCGGCGATCGTCACGTCGTAGTACCGACCACTCGGCTGGTGGTACAGCATCGAGCTGGCGTTGGCCTTGATGGGGTGGCCCTCCGGGATCGAGCCATCCTCCGGGGCCGCCACGGCGCCCTCGGGCAGCTCCACCTCAGCCTCGGCCTCGACGCTCTCATCGGCCTCATCGGCCTCGATCGGCCTCGACGACCTCGGCGACCTCGGCGACGTCGTCGGTCTCAGCGCTCTCATCGGCCTCGACGGCCTCGTCGGTCTCGGCGAGCTCGTCGGCCTCGGTCACCTCGATGGCGTCGTCGACGTCGGCCGGCGGCGTCTCTTCCGCCGCTGCCTCATCGTCGGCGGCCTCTGGCTCGGCCCCCGTGCGGGCCTCCTCGCGCAGGCCCTGCGCTCGGGTGCGGCTGCGCTCGACGCGATCGCGCCGGGAGCGGGCCGACCCACCAGGACGGCGGCGGCCGACGGCCTGGCGGGCCTGCTGGCGGTTCTGGATCACCTCGAGGCGCTCATCGCTGAGACGGGCCACGACGATCGTGATGTGGCACGTCCGCTTGCGGATGCGGGTCGCCCGACCCTTGGCTCGAGGCCGGAACCGCCGCAACGTCGGGCCCTCGTCGGCGTAGCAGGCGAGGACGAACAGCTCGTCGGCGTCCTGCTCATCGTTGTGCACCGCGTTGGCGACGGCGCTGGCGAGGACCTTGCGCACATCTGTGGCCGCATCACGACTGGTGAACTGCAGCACTTCGTCGGCCCGACGGACGTCGAGCCCGCGGATCAGGTCGAGGACGACGCGGGCCTTGGAGGCCGAGCCGCGCAGGTACTTGGCGGTGGCCTTGGTGACCGGCCGGTCGTCGATCAGCAACGCACCGTCGTTGAGCTTCAATCCAGTCATCAGCGTCGACCCTTGGCGCCCTTCTCCTGTCCGGCGTGGAACCGGAAGGTGCGGGTGGGGCTGAACTCGCCGAGCTTGTGGCCGACCATCGACTCGGTGACGTACACCGGCACGTGCTTGCGGCCGTCGTGCACGGCGATGGTGTGCCCGACCATGTCGGGGATGATCGTCGAGCGCCGTGACCACGTCTTGATGACCCGTCGCTCTCCGGCGGCGTTCTGGGCATCCACCTTCCTCAGCAGGTGGTCGTCGACGAACGGGCCCTTCTTCAGGCTGCGGGACATGGACTACCTCCGACCCTTGCCGGTGCGGCGCCGGCGGACGATGAGCTTCTGCGACGACTTGTTCTTGTCCCGGGTGCGACCCTCGGGCACGCCCCACGGGGAGACGGCGGGGCGACCACCCGACGTGCGGCCCTCGCCACCGCCGAGGGGGTGGTCGACCGGGTTCATGGCGACGCCACGGGTCTGCGGGCGCACGCCCTTCCAACGGTTGCGACCCGCCTTGCCGACCTTGATCAGCTCGTGCTCGGCGTTGCCGACCTCACCCACAGTCGCCCGGCAGTCGATCATCACACGACGCATCTCCGTGGACGGCATGCGCAGGGTGGCGAAGTCGCCGTCCTTGGCCACGAGCTGCACGGCGATGCCGGCGGAACGACCGATCTTGCCCCCCTGCCCAGGTCGCAGCTCGACGTTGTGGACCGTCGTGCCGACGGGGATGTATCGCAACGGCAGGGCGTTGCCGGGCTTGATGTCGGCGCCCTGACCGCTCTGCACGTGGTCGCCGACGCGCAGGCCAGCGCGGGGCCAGGATGTAGGCCTTCTCGCCGTCGGCGTAGTGCAACAGCGCGATGCGACAGGTGCGGTTGGGGTCGTACTCGATGGCCGCCACCTTGGCGGTCACGCCGTCCTTGACGCGTTTGAAGTCGATGACGCGGTACTGCTGCTTGTGCCCGCCACCGCGATGGCGCGAGGTCTTGCGACCGTGGACGTTGCGGCCGCCGGTCTTCGGCTTCGGCCCGATCAACGACTTCTCGGGCTTCGACTTCGTGATCTCGGCGAAGTCGGACACGGTCTGGAAGCGACGAGCGGGGCTGGTCGGCTTGCGGGAGCGGATGCCCATGGCGACCTCAGTTCTCGAACAGCGGGATCTCGCCCGCCGTCAGGGTGACGATGGCCCGCTTGGTGGCCGGTGTGGAACCCATCCGGTTGGTGCCGCGGGTGCGCCGCCGCTTGCCCTTGCGGTTGAGGGTGTTGACCTTGCTGACCTCGACGCCCCAGATGGCCTGCACGGCGTCACGGATCTCCGGCTTGCTGGCCGACGGGTGGACCTTGAACGTGTAGACGCCGGCCTCCATGAGGGCGTAGCTCTTCTCCGAGACGACCGGCGCCAGGATGATGTCTCGCGGATCTTTCATGCTGGGTGGTCCTCCTCCTCGTCGCTTCGCTCCTCGTCGTCGGACTCCGCCTCGTCGCTGGCGTCCCTCGGCGGTTCCGGGTGTCACGCTCGCTGCGTCACCGGCCGAAGCGGTCACCTCCTGGGTGTCATCGTCCGGCGGCGCGGCCTCATCGGTGGACGACTTCGGCAGATCCTCATCGGTGGACGGCTCCGGCGGCGCGGGTTCAGTTTCCGCGGGCGTCGCCCCGGCGGTCTCGCCGGTGGGCAGGTTCGATTGGGTGAAGACGATCCAGTCGTTGCAGAGGATGTCGTAGGCGTTGAGCTCGCTGGTCTTGATCAGCTGGACCTCGGGGAGGTTGCGGAACGAGAGGGCCACCGGGCTGTCGAACGTGTCGATGACGACGAGCACCCGGCGGTCGAGACCGAGCGAGGCCAGCGCCGCCTTGGCGTCCTTGGTCCTCGGCTGATCGAGACCCCAGTCGTCGACGACGACGACCTTGCCGTCGGCGGCCCGGTCCGACAGCGCCGAGCGCAACGCCAACTTGATCATCTTCTTCGGCGTCCGCTGGGCGTAGGACCGCGGCTTTGGGCCGAGGGCGATGCCGCCGCCGACGTACTGCGGCGAGTTCGTCGATCCCTGGCGGGCGTTCCCGGTGCCCTTCTGGCGGTACGGCTTGGCCCCGCCTCCGCGGACCTCGCTGCGGGTCTTCGTGTTGTGGGTCCCAGCCCGCCGGTGGGCCAGCTGCGCCGTGACGACCTGGTGCATCACGGCCACGTTGGGGCGGATGCCGAACACGGCGTCATCGAGCTCGACGCGTCCGGCGTCCTTGCCGGCGGACGACTTGACGGTGATCTCGGCCATCGCGTTCAGACCCCCTTGACCTGGCTCTTGACGGCGTTGCGGACGACGACGACGCCACCGTTGGGCCCGGGGACGGACCCCTTGAGGAGCAGCAGGTTGCGCTCGGGATCGGACTCCACGACCTCGAGGTTCAGCGTCGTGACCTGCTCGTTGCCCATCTGACCGGACATCCGCATGCCCTTGAACACGCGGCCGGGGAAGGCGCACGAGCCGATCGCGCCAGGCGCCCGGTGGTGCTTGTGGTTGCCGTGGCTGCCGCCCTGACCCTTGAAGTTGTGCCGCTTCATCGTCCCGGCGAAGCCCTTGCCTCGGCTGACGGCTGTGACGTCGACCTTCGACCCCGTGGCGACGGTGTCGACGGCGATCTCCTGGCCGACCTGGTACCCGTCGACGGACTCCAACCGCAGCTCGACCAGACGCTTGCCCGGGTCGATCGACGCCTTGGCGAAGTGGCCGGCCTCCGGCTTGGTCAGGCGCTTGGCGTCGCGGCGTCCGTACGTCACCTGCAGCGCGCTGTAGCCGTCGCGCTCCGGGGTCTTCACCTGGACGACGCGCATCGGCTCGACGCGCAGCACCGTGACCGGCACGATCCGGTCGTCGACCCACTTCTGGCTCATGCCGACCTTCTCGCCGACGATCGCTGTGGTTGCCATGGCGGCCTGTTCCTTGCTGTGATCCGAGCGACCGTTCGGCCGCCCATGCAAATGCTCCGCCGGCGGCGGCCAGCGGAGCATCGAGATGAGTTGTCGCCGTGCGGTCCCCGACGTTCATCGGGCGCACACGGACATCGGTTGCGAGGTGTTCCGGATGCTGGCCCAGGCGGCCTGGGCACAAGGAGGTGATGCTACCGGCGCCGTCCCGTGCCTGGCAACCGCCGGTTTCTGTCTGCGCGCACGGCGTGCCGACGGGATCAGTCGGGGACGGTCGACTCGGGCGGGCGCTCGGCGAGCACGACGGAGAACCGCTGCTCGTCACCGTCGCGCACGACCACGACCTCGACTTCGTCGCCGGGTTCGCGGTCGCGGATGGCGGCGATGACGCCGGCCACGCCGTCGGTCGTCGAGTCGTCGACCGAGATCACCACGTCACCGGTCTCGAGGCCGGCATCCGAGGCCGGCGAGTCCTCGGAGATGTCCGTGATCAGCGCGCCCTGCCCACCGTCGGACCGCTCGTCCAGGCCGACACCGAGGAAGCCCTCGAGGCGAGCCTCGCCGCCAGCCTGCTCGCGCAGGATGGGCAGCACTGTGGCGACCTCCTCGATGGCGATGGCAAACCCGACGTTGGTGGCGGCCGTCATGACGTCGCTGCGGGCGACGGCGGTGTTGATGCCGATGACTTGTCCGGCACCGTCGACGAGCGGCCCACCGCTGTTGCCGGAGGAGATCGCCGCATCCGTTTGGATCAGCCCATCGAGGGCGCCCTGGTTCTCCGTGATGATCGTGCGGTCGAGGGCCGAGATGATGCCGAGGGTGACGGACGGGTCGCCGGCCAGGTCGAGGGCGAAGCCGATGGCCACCACCTGGTCGCCGAGGCGCGCCGTGCCGGCAGGGGCGAACGGTGCCACCGGGAGGTCGGAAGCATCGATCTGCAACAGGGCGAGATCGTTGCCGACGTCGGAGGCGATCAGCTCGGCCTCCGTGGGTTCGGTGTCGCCCGCCAGCCGGACCCGGATCTCCGTGGCGTCGGCGATCACGTGGGCGTTGGTCAGGATCTCCCCGTCGGCTGACACGATGAGCCCGGTTCCGACGGCCTCACCGGCCGTCGCGCCGCCCTCGACATCGGCGCTGATCGTGACGACCGACGGCCCGACGGCACCGGCGATGCTGGCCACGGAGATGGACCCTCGCGTCTTGACCGGCTCGGCAGGGAGCGGCGTCGTCGTGCTGGCCGCCGCCGGCGCGTCGTCCTCGTCGGTGATCGCCGAGCCGATCAGGGCGCCACCCAGACCGGCGACCAGGGCGACCACGCCGGCCACGACGACGATCGGCCACTCGCTCCGGCGCTTGCCACCCGGCGGGGCAGGCGGGCGGGGCCGCACCCCCGGGGCAGGCGGTGGCATCACCGGCATAGGGACTGTCTACCGCCAGTTGCCCGCTCGCGAGGGCTCAGGTCGGGAAGTACACGAGCTGCACGCCGTCGCGCACCATGTTGAGGATCCCGTTGTCGAGCACCACGGTCACGGTGCCCTGCAGCACCTGGGCGATCGAGCGCTCCACGTTCTCCGACAGGGGGTCGCAATCGAACGCCGACAGGTCCAGCGACTCGATCGTCAGCTCGTTGCCGTTGGTCGTGAACCTGCCGTTGCCGCTGTTGCATCCGGTGTCGACGATCAGGACGCCGTCCTGGAAGTCGAGCGTCGGATCACGGATCTCCCTCGGCACGGCCTCGGCGGCCTCGGACTCGATGACGGCGTCGAGCTCCCACGAGCTCCCGTCGAGGAACAGCCCGACGTCGATCTGCGGCGTGGTCGGTGCGATCGTTGCCGCCACGGTGGGCGGCGCCACGGCGGGCACCGTCGTCGGCGCCACGGCGGCAGGGAGGGCGGTCGTCGCGGTCGGACCACCCGTTGGGTCGTCGTCCTCGCAGGCGGCCGTGATCGTGGCCAGCACGACGACGATCAGCGCCCTGTTCACGAGGCCCGGTAGACGAGACCCTCGTCGCCCTTCGTCAGCCTCAGCTGGTCGGCGTCGATCTCGTAGCTCACCACGCCCTCGAGCACCGTCGTGATCGCTGCCTCGACCTGGGCGGTGGCATCGTCGCAGGCCATGCGGGTGAGGGCGATCGGCCCGAACGTGATCTCCGTCGCTGTCGCCTCGTACGGCCCGGAGCCGGTGTTGCACCCCGTGTCGACGGCGACCTGCCCGACTTGCCCGGCGGCGAAGGTCAGCGTCGGCGGCCGCACCACGGCCACCGAGGTCACGGCGTCCGCCGAGAGGATCGAGTCGAACGTCCACGTCGGCCCTTCCAGCGTCTGGTCGGGCTCCTCGACCAGCGTGATCGCCGACTGGCCAACGGTCAGCGTCAACGTGTCGCCGTCGAGGGCGACGGTCGGATCCGACGTGAGGAAGGACGAGACCCACGTGTCCTGGTCGATCAAGGTTGCCGGCTCGCACGCCATCATCGTCGAGGCCATGTCGCCGACCACCAGCTTGGGGGCGACGTCGTCGCCTTCCAGCGCCCACGTCGAGGAGAGCTGGTTGCATCCACCCGCCGCGCCGATGCGGTCTCCTTCGAACGTCAGGCGGATCTCCGATCCGGGGACCAGATCGAAGCCGACGACCTCCGTCGACACGAACTCGCGGCCGTCCAGCTCGGGTGGGGCCGGCGCGGTCGTCGTGGTGGTCGAGTCAGGCGCCGTGGACTCGGATGTGGTCGTGGCGGGCTCGCCGGACGCCGGCGAGCTGGCAGCTGCAGTGGTCGCCGTCGAATTGGCGTCGGGCTCATCCTCGCCGCACCCCCAGAGGGCGCCGGCGGCCAGCGGGATGACAGCGAGCAGATACCGGGGGTTCACGCGAGGTCAGACGCTAAACGAGTCCCGCCGGTTCCGCCGCGATGGCGGACAGCCGCCCAGATCCGTCGCGGCTACGTCGCTTGGATCTTGATCTCGATGTCGACGCCCGCCGGCAGCTCGATGCGCTGCAGGCTGTCGATCGTCTTGGCGTTCGGGTTGACGATGTCGATGAGCCGCTTGTGGATGCGCATCTCGAAGTGCTCGCGGGAGTCCTTGTCGATGTGCGGCCCACGGATCACCGTGTAGCGATGCTTGGCCGTCGGCAGCGGGATCGGACCACGCACGGTGGCGTCGGTGCGGGTCACCGTCTCGACGATCTTCTTCGTCGACTGGTCGATGATCTCGTGGTCGAACGCTTTGAGACGGATGCGGATGCTCTGCGCCATCACGGAGACTCACTTCAAGATCTTGGTGACGCGGCCGGCGCCGACGGTGCGGCCGCCTTCGCGGATGGCGAAGCGGAGGCCTTCGTCCATGGCGATCGGCTTGCCCAACTCGACGGTCATCGTGATGTTGTCCCCCGGCAGCACCATCTCCGTCCCCTCCGGCAACTGGATCGTCCCCGTCACGTCCGTCGTCCGGAAGAAGAACTGCGGCCGATAATTGTTGAAGAACGGCTTGTGCCGACCCCCCTCGGCCTGCGTCAACACGTACACCTGACCCTCGAAGTTGGTGTGCGGCGTGATGCTCCCCGGCTTGCACAACACCTGACCCCGCTCCACCTCCTCCTTCTTCGTCCCCCGCAGCAAGGCCCCGATGTTGTCCCCCGCCTGACCCTGATCCAAGATCTTGCGGAACATCTCGACCCCCGTGCACACCGTCTTCTGGGTGTCCCGCAACCCGACGATCTCGATGTCATCCCCCGTCCGCACCACCCCCTGCTCGACCTTCCCGGTGACCACCGTCCCCCGCCCCGTGATCGTGAACACATCCTCGATCGGCATCAAGAACGGCTTATCCAGATCACGCACCGGCTCCGGGATGTACGAGTCGACGGCGTCCATCAACTCCATCACCTTGCCCTGCCACTCGGCGTCCCCCTCCAACGCCTTCAACGCCGACACCCGCACCACCGGGGCGTCATCGCCGGGGAACCCGTACGCGGTGAGCAACTCGCGGACCTCCAACTCGACGAGATCCAACAACTCCTCGTCATCGACCGCATCGGCCTTGTTCAACGCCACCACGATCGACGGCACCCCGACCTGACGGGCCAACAACACATGCTCCCGGGTCTGCGGCATCGGCCCATCCGTCGCCGCCACCACCAGGATCGCCCCATCCACCTGCGCCGCCCCCGTGATCATGTTCTTGATGTAATCCGCATGACCCGGCATGTCGACATGCGCGTAATGCCGCTTCTCCGTCTCGTACTCGATATGAGCGATCGAAATCGTGATCCCCCGCGCCTTCTCCTCCGGCGCCTTGTCAATCGCATCAAACGGCGTGTACGACGCCAACCCACGATCCGCCAACACCCTCGAAATCGCCGCCGTCAACGTCGTCTTCCCATGATCAATATGACCCATCGTCCCCACATTCACATGCGGCTTCGTGCGCTCAAACTTCGCCTTGCTCATGGCTGCATCGACTCCAATGTCGTTTCGTTGTCGTGTTGGGTTGTCAAAGAACGGCAGGCGGCGGAGAGCTACTCTCCGCGCACCCGCTTGATGATCTCGGTGGCGATGCTCTCCGGCACCTGCTGGTAGCTCTCGAACTGCATCGTGTACGTGGCCCGTCCCTGGGTGCGCGAACGGAGGTCGGTACTGTACCCGAACATCTCCGACAGCGGCACGTGGGCGCTGACCACCTGGGTGTTGCCCCGCGCCTCCATGCCGCCGATGCGACCGCGCCGGCTGGAGAGGTCCCCGATCACGTCGCCCATGTAGTCCTCGGGCGTCACGACTTCGACCGACATGATCGGCTCGAGCAAGACGGGCTTGGCCATCTCGGCCGCCTTGCGGAAGGCCGCCTGACCGGCGATCTTGAACGCCATCTCGGACGAGTCGACGTCGTGGTACTGCCCGTCGACGAGCGACGCCTTGACGTCGACCGTCGGGTAGCCGGCCAGCACGCCGGAGTCGAGGGCGGCCTGGATGCCCTGGTTGGTCGGCTGGATGTACTCCCGCGGGATGCGCCCGCCGGAGATCTTGTCGACGAACTCGTAGCCCTGGCCCGGGTTCGGCTCGAGGCTGATCTTGATGACGGCGAACTGGCCCGACCCACCGGTCTGCTTGACGTGGCGGTACTCGACCGAGTCGACCGGCTTGGTGATCGTCTCGCGGTAGGCCACCTGCGGCTTGCCGACGGTCGCTTCGACGGTGAACTCGCGCTGCATCCGGTCGACGAGCACCTCGAGGTGCAGCTCGCCCATGCCGGAGATGACCGTCTGCCCAGTGTCCTCATCGGTCCGAACGCGGAACGTCGGGTCCTCGTCGGACAGCGACTTCAGGGCCTTGCCGAGCTTGTCCTGGTCGCTCTTCGTCTTCGGCTCGATGGCCACGTGGATGACCGGCTCGGGGAACTCCATGCGCTCCAGCACGATCGGGTCGCTGCGCTCGCACAACGTGTCGCCCGTCGTGGTGTCCTTGAACCCGAGCCCGGCCACGATGTCGCCGGCGTAGGCGACGTCGAGGTCCTCCCGCTGGTTGGCGTGCATCAGCAGGATGCGGCCGATGCGCTCGCGCTTCTCCTTGACCGAGTTGTAGACCTCGTCACCCTTGTTGACGGAGCCCGAGTAGACGCGGAAGTAGGTCAGCTTGCCGAACGGGTCGGACACGATCTTGAACGCCAGCGCGGCGAACGGGGCCTTGTCGTCGGCCTCGCGCGTGATGATCTCGTCGCCGCGCAGGTTGGTGCCCTGCGTCGGCGGGATGTCGAGCGGGCTGGGGAGGTAGTCGACGACGGCGTCGAGCATCGGCTGGACGCCCTTGTTCTTGAACGCCGAGCCGGTCAGCACGGGGACGAAGTGGGCGGCCAGCGTGCCGAGGCGGATGACCTTCTTCAGGTCGGCCTCCGTCAGGGGCTCGTCGGCGAGGTACTTCTCCAGCACCTCGTCGTCCTCCCCGGCCGCGGTCTCGAGCAGCCGATGGCGCCACTCCTCGGCCTCGGCCACCTGGGCGGCCGGGATCTCCTCCTCGTGGTAGGAGGCGCCCTTGTCGTCGCCGTCCCAGATGATCGCCTTCATCTTCACGAGGTCGATGACGCCACGGAAGTTGCCCTCCGCACCGACCGGCAGCTGCACGACGGCCGGCTTGGCCTCGAGACGGCTCTCGATCATCTCGACCGTGCGGAAGAAGTTGGCCCCGGTGCGGTCCATCTTGTTGACGAAGCACATGCGCGGGACGTGGTACCGGTTGGCCTGCCGCCACACGGTCTCCGTCTGCGGCTCGACGCCGGCCACCGAGTCGAACACGGCGACGGCGCCGTCGAGGACGCGCAGCGACCGCTCGACCTCGATCGTGAAGTCGACGTGGCCCGGGGTGTCGATGATGTTGATGCGGTGGTCGTTCCAGAACGCCGTCGTGGCCGCCGACGTGATGGTGATGCCGCGCTCCTGTTCCTGGGCCATGTGGTCCATCACCGCGGCGCCCTCGTGGACCTCGCCGATCTTGTAGGTCTTGCCGGTGTAGTAGAGGATGCGCTCGGTCGTCGTCGTCTTGCCCGCGTCGATGTGCGCCATGATGCCGATGTTGCGATAGCGCTCGAGGGGGAACTCACGCTTGGCCATTGGATGATCACTTTCCACGCCGGGTGGACGGACGGACACACGAAGGACCCGGGTGCCAGCACCCGGGTCGTGCCCCCGCAGGGGCAACATGCAATGTTACCGGGACGAGCGTGCCCTTGGGCAGGTCATCGGCCCTGGTGGAGGTACTCGAACAGGGCCTGGTTCTCGGTCTCCAGCTGGCCCAGCCGGGCCTTGACGACGTCCCCGATGGACACGATGCCCGCCAGCAGGCCCTCGGCGTCGACCACGGGGAGGTGGCGGATGCGCCGCTCGGTCATCGAGACCATCAGCTCCTCCACCGAGTCCTGCAAGGCGCACGTCACCACGTCGACCGACATCGCCGACGCCACCGAGCGGCCGAGGGCGCTCGAGCCGTGGGCGGCGAGGGCGCGGACGAGGTCGCGTTCCGACACGATGCCGTCGATGTGCCGGCCGTCGCCGGACGACCACGAGCGCCCCGACACCCCGGTCCCGCAAGCTGGGCCGCGGCATCGGCCAGCGAGGCGTGCTGGTCGACGGTGGCGACGTCGGAACCCTTGCGACCGAGGATCGATTGCACGTTCATCTGGAGGCCCCCTCGAAACGAGTCGTTGTCCCGCGACGCTGCGGCTCCACCCCTTCGACAAGGTAGTCGACCGTGTGAACGGCGTGTCACGGGGAACCGATCGACGGCGATCGCTGCTAACAATCAGGGGAATGCCGCGAGGAACGACGACGCGTGCGCCGCTGAGCACGGCCAGCCTGGTCTTCGACCACATCGGCATGACCTTCGCCGACGGCACCCAGGCGATCGACGAGGTCTCCTTCAGCGTCGATCCCGGGCAGTTCGTCACCGTCGTCGGCCCCTCCGGCTGCGGCAAGTCGACGCTGCTGCGGATCGCCTCCGGCCTGCTGACCCCCACGGCCGGCACCGTCGACATCGACCGCGACCACCTCGGGTACGTGTTCCAGGACGCCACGCTGCTGCCGTGGCGCACCGTGCGCCAGAACGTCGAGCTGCTCGCCGAGCTGCGCGGCGTCGAGCGCCGCGAACGGTCCCGGCTGGCGGCCGAGGCGATCGAGATGGTCGGCCTCACTGGCTTCGAGGACCACTACCCGAAGTCGCTCTCCGGCGGGATGCGGATGCGCTGCTCGCTGGCCCGCTCGTTGACGCTCAAGCCGCCCGTCTTCCTGTTCGACGAGCCCTTCGGCGCCGTCGACGAGATCACGCGTGGAGCACCTCAACGACCAGACCCTCGACCTCTTCCAGGCCGAGGGCTTTGCGGGCGTGTTCATCACCCACTCGATCAGCGAGGCGGTGTTCATGAGCACGAGGGTCCTCGTCATGTCGGCCCGCCCTGGCCGCATCGTCGCCGAGTTCGAGGTCCCGTTCACCTATCCCCGCCCGCCCGATCTGCGCTTCGAGCCCGCCTTCGCCCTGCTCAGCGGCGAGATCTCCAGGGCCCTGCGGGGAGGCAGCCAGTGACCGACACCCGCCGCGACGAGATCGCCGTGCCGCCGGCCGGCGAGCCGCCGGTCGCCGATCCGCTGGCCGCGGCGGCGGAAGTGCGGTTCACTCCGCCATCGGCGGCGCGCGAGCGGTGGACGGCGATCGTCCTGCCGCCGCTGTTCCTCGGCTCACTCGTCATCGGAGTCTGGTACTTCGTCTCCTACGTCGTGCTCGGCGCCGCGCCGCCGGTTCCTGCTGCGGCCGCCGCACGAGGTGCGTGCAGGAGGGGTTCCTCGACTGGGACCACTTCTCCGAGATCCTCGAAGGGCTGTGGTCGAGCGCCCGGGTGGCGTTCATCGGCCTGTCCATCTCGATCGTGCTCGGGATCTCGATCGCCGTCCTGATGAGCCAGACGAAGCTGTTCGAGCGGGCGGTCTTCCCGTACATGGTGATGCTGCAGGCCATCCCCATCCTGGCCATCGTCCCGTTGATCTCGTTCTGGTTCGGCACGGCGCAGACCTCGCGGGTGATGGTCTGCGTGCTCATCTCGCTGTTCCCGATCATCGTCAACACGCTGTTCGGCCTGCAGTCGGCCGACCGCGGCATGCACGACCTGTTCACGCTCGAGCACGCCAGTCGCCTGACCCGGCTGCGCAAGCTGATGTTTCCTGCCGCCCTCCCGGCGATCTTCGCCGGCCTGCGCATCTCGGCCGGCCTGTCCGTGATCGGCGCCATCGTCGGCGACTTCTTCTTCGGCAGGGGCGACGCCGGCATCGGCCAGCAGCTCAGGAAGTACGCCAACCAGCTCGACGGTGAGCAGCTGTTCGCCGCCGTGATCATGTCGTCGCTGCTTGGCGTCGCCGTGTTCCTCTTCTTCGGCTGGCTCCAGCGGCGGGCGATCGGCAAGTGGTACGACAGCAGCGGGCGAGTTCCTGACGACCCTGCTCAACCTCGGAGGTTCGATGAAGCGCACCGTCGCACCCGAACGCTCGGTCATCCTCACCGTCAGCCGCGTGCTCGCCGCGGCGGCCTGCGGCGACGACGACGACGACGGGGGTGACGGCGGGAGCGGGGAGCGAGACGACATCCGATCGGAAGCGCCGCGGTGCCGTCGATCTGTCGGCCGCGTGTCCCGACCCGCTCGTCATCCAGACCGACTGGTTCCCCGAGGCCGACCACGGGGCGCTCTACGAGATGGTCGGCGAGGGCTACAGGTCGACGTCGAGCAGAAGGTCGTCCGCGGGCCGCTGGTCGCCTGGTGGCGAGGAGACGGGCATCCAGCTCGAGGTCCGCACGGGCGGGCCGGCGATCGGCTTCCAACCGGTGTCCGTGCAGCAGTACACCGACGACGGCATCCACCTCGGCTACGCCAACACCGAAGGCCAGATCCTGCGCTACGGCGAAACGCCGGTGCTGTCGGTGGTCGCCCCGCTCGAGATCAACCCGCAGATCATCTACTGGGACCCCGAGACGTATCCGGACATCGAGACACTGGCCGACCTCGGCGAGCAGGACGTGACCATCAACATCTTCGAGGGCGGCAAGTTCGCCGACGTGTTCGTGGCCGAGGGCATCTGGACGGCCGGGCAGATCGACCCGTCCTACGACGGCAGCCCGGCCCGGTTCATCGCCGAGGACGGCGCCATCGCCCAGCAGGGCTTCGCCTCGGCCGAGCCGTACACGTACGAGCACGTGTTCGAGGAGTGGGCCAAGCCCGTGCGCTACCAGACCCTGCACGACGCCGGGTTCGAGGTCTACTCGCAGACGCTGGCGGTCGTCCCCGACCGGCTGGAGGAGCTGCGACCGTGCCTCGAGCTCTTCGTCCCGATCGTCCAGCAGGCGGCCGTCGACTACATCGATGCGCCCGAGAGGGCCAACGCCATCATCATCGACGCCGTCGAGCAGTACGACGACGCCTGGGTCTACGACGAGGGCCTCGCCGAGTACTCCGTGGAGACGCAGCGCGAACTCGGGTTCGTCGGCAACGGCCCCGACGACACGCTCGGCAACATGGACGAGGCGCGGGTGCAGGGCGTGATCGACCAGATCCGCGACGCCGAGGAGGAGTTGGAGGTGCCGGAGGACCTGACGGCCACCGACATCGTCACCAACGAGTTCGTCGACCCCTCCATCGGACTGAAATGACCCACGACGTGCCCCGCACTGCACCTCAGGATGACCGCCGCCATCCACGCCCGGTTCGCCCACCGGGTCGACGGTCTCGTGCACAGCCACCCGTGGACGCTGGAAGCGACCGTCGAAGGGCCCGCCGACGCCGACAAGGTGATGCCCGCCGACGACTTGGAAGCCCGTGCTCCACCGCCTCGTCGAGCCGTGGCAGGGCCAGTACCTGACCGACACCGACATCGGCGACTGGAAGGGCTACGCGCCGCTCGTCTGGGAGCGTGAGCCGACGGTCGAGGAGATCGCCCGCCGGCATGTGGGACCAGCTGGTCGCAGCAGGTGCCCGGCCCTCGTGTCGCGTCGGCGTCGTGGAGTCGACGGAGTTCGATCGCTGCCGCACGGTGCGCCTGTCCCTCGAGACCGAGCGGTGACCGGCTCCGCCGACGTCCCGCTCGTCGATGTCGTCGCGCTGCGGGATGACCCCGACGGCGTTGCTGCCGGTGAAGCCATCGTGCGCATCGGCGCGGCCTGCTCCCGCTCGGGGTTCTTCGTCGTCGTCGGACCACGGCCTCGACGCCGAGCTGGTCGGAGCGTGTCGCCGCCGCCCGTCGCTTCTTCGCCCTGCCACTGGCCGTCAAGGAGCGATCGGCGATGGTCGACCTCAACGGCTACGCCGGCATCGGGTCGGCCCGCGCCGGCGGCAAGGAGATGCTCGACATCGGGCTGACCGGCTTCGACCGATGGCCCGACCTCGCAGGGTTCCGGGACGTCGTGGAGCGCTACCAAGCGGCGGCGCTGGCGCTGGCCACCGACCTGCTGCGGGCGTTGGCCGTCACGCTCGACATCGACGCTGGGTTCTTCGCCGATCGCATGCGCCAGCCGCAGTGCTTCCTGCGCCTGCTGCGCTACCCGGCCGACGGCGACGTCCACGACCGGCCGCCACACCGACTACGGGGCGATCACGCTGCTGGCCACCGATGGCCCCGGGCTCGAGGTCGGTGGCGCCGACGGCACGTGGCGTCGCGGTCGCGGCGCCGCCGGGCGGCCTCGTCGTCAACCTCGGCGACATGTTGGCGCGGTGGACGAACGACCGGTACGTCTCGACGCCCCACCGTGTGGTGTCCGTTGGGACCGCCGACCGCTACTCGATCCCGTTCTTCGTCAACCCCGACCCGGCGACGGCGGTGGACTGCATCCCGACGTGCGTGACGGCCGACCGCCCGTGCCGGTACGAGCCGATCACCGCCTCGGCGTTCCTCCAGGGCCGCATCGACGGCACGATCGCGCTCGACGACGACCGCCCGCTGATGGCGACCAGCGGTAGTGGGCGAAGGCCTTGTTCGACTCGGCCATCTTCTGCATGTCGTCGCGGCGCTTCATCGCCGCGCCGAGGCCGTTGGAAGCGTCCATCAGCTCGGCGGCCAGGCACTCGGCCATCGTCTTCTCTCGGCGGGCCCGGGAGAAGTCGACGATCCAGCGGATCGCCAGCGTGTTGGCCCGCGGCAGCGCGAACCTCCATCGGCACCTGGTAGGTGGCCCCGCCGACGCGCCGGCTCTTGACCTCGAGCGGCGGCTTGACGTTGTCGACAGCCCGCTTGACCACCGTCAGCGAGTCGTCGCCGGTCTTCGTGCCGATGATCTCCATGGCGTCGTAGACGATGCGCTCGGCCAGGCTGCGCTTGCCCCTGAGCATCACCTTGTTGACGAGCTGCGTCACGAGCACCGAGTGGTGCACCGGATCGGCCACCATGTGGCGGCGGGGGGCGGGTCCTTTGCGCGGCATCTAGCTCCTCGCCGATCACTTGTCGGCCTTGGCGCCGTATCGGCTGCGGGCCTGCTTGCGGTTCTTCACCCCGGCGGCATCGAGCGCGCCGCGGATGATCTTGTAGCGCACCCCCGGCAGGTCGCGGACGCGACCGCCGCGCACGAGCACGATCGAGTGCTCCTGGAGGTTGTGCCCCTCGCCGGGGATGTACGCCGTGACCTCGACCCCGCTCGACAGGCGCACGCGGGCGACCTTGCGGAGCGCCGAGTTCGGCTTCTTGGGGGTGTTCGTGTAGACGCGCGTGCAGACCCCGCGGCGCTGCGGCGAGCCCTTCAGGGCCGGCGTCTTGCTCTTCGTGATCTTCGAGCTGCGGCCCTGACGGACCAGCTGCTGGATGGTGGGCACACGTACCTCTTGGCTCGGATCGGACGGCACTGCGGCGGGACGATCCGGATCCGGGGCCCGAGCACAGGACCCCGCAATGCTACGGCCGGCCCAGGGAGGAGGACAACCCGTCGTCAGCCCGTCGCGTCCCCACACATCTGGGCGCGATCCTTCCCAACCGCCCTTCTGGGCACCGTTCTTCCCAACTGTCAGCGAAGGAACGCAGTCCGCGGAGCGTCCAGCGGGCATTACAGCAGCACCCACTCCGTGGAGACGACCTTGGTGCGGTCGGCGGCGATCACGCTGATCCGCACGGGGCCGGGCGGCACGGGCTCGAACGAGAAGCGTCCGAGGCGGTCGGTGGCCTCCTCGATCACGCGGTCGCCGATCGCCAGTTGGACGGCGAACTCACCCGGCGGGATGAGCTGGCCGACGATGCGCCGGGTGGCATCGTCGACCACCATGACCTCGATCTCGACCCCCGGGGCCCGGAACGTCAGCTGTCGCGCCGTGTCCTCGCTGCGCACGCCGGTCAGTTCATTCGCCGAGTCGAAGACCAGCTCGGCGAGCTCGTCGTCGATCGTGCGCCACGTCCACGCAGCCCGGGCACCGGCGATCACGCGGTCGGGTACCGGCTCGGCGGCGCGGAGCGCTCGGCCCACCAGGTCGAGCAGTTCGTCGTCGGGGGCGGTCATGACAGTCCTTCTTTCGGGTTGAAGCCGGGCGGCAGGAGCTTCTTGAGGCGCTCCAGGCATCGGGCCCTGGTGGGTCCGATGCTGCCGATGGGTCGGCCGAGCAGCTCGGCGATCGTCTGGTAGTCGAGCGGCGGCACGGCGCAGAGCAGGCGCATCAGTTGCTGGTCCTCGGGCGACAGCTGCCCGAACGCCACCAGCACGGCCTGCAGCGTCACGTCGTCGGCCACCCGCTCCTCCACGGACGGCGTGGTCGGCTCGCTGAACTCCTCGATCGACGATTGGGGGGTCAGTCGAGTGTTGCCGCGGATCACCCGCAGCGCCTCGTTCCTCGTCGTGGTCGCCAGCCACGACGCCAGCCGTTCCGGCTGCCTGATCCGGCTGGCATGCTCCGCCAGCCGTAGCCAGACCGTCTGGACCACGTCGTCGGTGGCCGCCGACGACAGCCGGTATGAGCGGGCGACCGACCAGACGAGGCCGGCGAACCGGTCGACGACCTCGTCCCATGCCCGCTCATCGCCGTCGATGACGCGGCGCAGCAGCTCCTGCGCCTCCATGGCGGGCGAGCCTAGGCCTGGTGGTCGCTCCAGGACGGCGGCAATGCTCACGTCAACGGGAGCCGGGTGCGGCGGCCCAGATACCGGCTCACGGAGAAAACGCGGTATCACCGAGTTCTTTCGACGCTCATGCGCCGATGGCGACGAAAGCGGCGAGCGTCGGATCGAGCGATCCCGGCGCCCCCGCCGTCGCCAACGCCTCCGCCGGCTCCCGGCCATCCAGCAACCCGGCGTGCAGGCGGCTCATCACTGCGACCACCCGCTCGTCCGAGACCGGCGTCAGCGGCGCGACGATCGTGCCCGCCCCGAACGTCATCAGCGAGCTGGCCAGACCGAGCAGCGAACCGCCTTGCAGCGACGCCCCCATGGCGACGTTGCACGCCGAGAGCACCATCGTGCGGGGCATCGCCTTGCAGCGCTCGAGGTCGAAGACGGTCAGCGCGCCGTCGGCCAGCCGCAGCGTGGAGAACAGGGGGTTGTCGGACCGGTAGGCGCCGTGGCAGGCGAGGTGGCACGAGGTCGGATTGGCCGATCGCATCGAGGCAACGATCGGCGGTGGCGTCCTCGCCGACGAACACGGCGGCGGCGGGATGGACGGCGGACAGGGCAGCCACCTCCGCTTCGGCGTGCGTCAGCGCCGGCCCGGCGATCAGCACGACCCGCTCGGCCGGCTCGTCGCGGCGCCGGGCGATGGCCCATCCCGTCAGCGACGGGGTGACCGACACGGTCCGCCCGCGCAGGATCGGCAGGACGCCCCAGGGCAGGCCGTGCAGCACGCCGGTCGGGACGATGACCACCGGGCGCGCACGGACGAACGGATGCGGGCCGGCACGAGCCGGGCGCCGAGCGCGTCGGCCACGATCTCGAGGGTCTCCGCGGCGGCAGCCCGCGAGGCGGGCGAGCCCTGCGACCGGTTGAGCCGGTGGAGGTTCATCGTGCAGCTGTCGACGTCGCCCGCCAGGCCGTCGATCGTCCCGAGCTCGTGCAGGGCGGCCCGGTTGTCGACGACCGACACGGCGAACAGCGTGCCGTCGAGGTTGGCGTACTCGATCAGGGCCCGATCGCCCAGGAGGCGGAGCGAATCGTCGAGGCGGACCTCGGTCTGCGTGTCGCCGGCTGGCGCCCGCCGCACGTGTCCGCGGATCCGTCGCTCCAGCAGCGCCCGCTCCGCGTCGAGATCCTCTCGGGGGTGTCCTTCCGCCAGCGCCTCCCGCTGCTGGCTCGTCACCAGCCGGAGTTGCGCCAGCAGCGAGGCCAGCACGTCGTCATCGGGCGGTCGAGCGGCTGGGAGCAACGACGTGGTGCGGCGGGTCGCCTCGAGGTGGGTCAGCAACTCCCGCGGGCGCCCGTCGTCGATCGCCAGCCGCACGCCGATCCGGGCCAGCCCGTCACTGTTGGCCGCGGCGTGGGCGCGCAGCTCGATCGGCGCCGAGCACCGCATGGTGCTCGTGGAGGATGCGCACCCCGAGGTTGACCGCCCGCCGCGCGTGCGGCCGCTTGCCGCGCGGCGAGTTCGATCAGGGCACGCACGCGCAGCGCGGCCGGTTGGTGGACGACCGACGCGCGGACCGACTTGGCGGCGAGCTTCATGAGCTCGTCCGCGCCATCGACGTCGTCCTGCCCGACCCGCACCTCCGCCGCCAGGAGCATCGCCCGCAACGACTCCATGCCGGTAGCCGAACGATTCGAGCTCGGCGGCGTTGGCCGCCAGCTCGCCGGCGAGTTCCGACGTCGGATCGGGCGGCCGCTCGCGCCCGCAGCAGCACCGAGCGAGCAAGGGCTGCCCATGCCGGCCGCCCTCGGGCCGTGAACCCGGCGACGCTCTGTTCGGCGGCCTCGACCCCGCCGGTGACGTCGCCGCTGGCCAGGTGAGCCTCGGCGGCGACGAGCAGGCTCTCGGCCAGGTCGAGCTCGCCCTCGGTCTGTTCCGACTCGACGACAGCGCGGTCGGCGACCTCCCGTGCCTCGTCGAGGAGGTTGGCCTGCAACAGGGCGCGGGCGTGATCGAGGCGCAACGACCGGGCCATCGGACCGTCGTAGCCGCAACTGTCGAAGAACCGCGCCGGCCCGCTCGAACGACTCGAAGGCCGCTGGGAGGTCCCCCACCAGCACGTCGATGTAGGCGAGGTTCTGTTGGGCGACTCCTTGCAGCAACGTCTGGTCGAGCTCCTCGACCCTGGGCGACCGCGACCTCGAGGTGCGATCGTGCCTCGTCGAGCCGACCGAGGTAGCTGAGCAGTGCGCCGAGGTTGGCGTGGACGCGGGCTTCTCCGAGGAGGTCACCGGCTGCGGAGAGCAGCGCGATGGCATCCTGGTACTCGGCCTGGGCGGCGTCGAGTCGACCCTGCTGATAGAGGACGATGCCGCGCTGCGATCGGAGTCGGCCGCGTGCTGCGCCCGCCGCCGTTGGTTCGGAGACATCGAGGATCTGCAGCGCGCCCTTGAGCTCGCCCTGGTAGGCGACCACGAGCGAGAGCGTGATCGCGATCTGCGCCGCCAGCTCCATGTCCGGAAGCGCCGTGGCGGACTCCCAGGCCAGCTCGAGGTCGGCGCGGGCGGCGTGCAGATCGCCGAGCTCGCGCCGGGCCATCCCGGCGGCCCAGCGAGCGACGACGCGGCTCGCGCTCGGTCACCTCGGTATCGAGCAGTGCGGCCGCCCGCCGGAGGGCGGTCTGTGGGTCGCGCTGCACGCTGAGCACGATCTGCTCCGCGTCGTCGTGCGGGTCCGACATCGAGGCGAGCGTAATCACGTGTTCGTCGCCCCACCGTGCTGCATCATGTCGCCGTGGATGTATGGAACGAAGGTGAACTGTCGGACTACGACGGCCAGCTCGGTGGCGTGGTGGAGCGGGAGTTGATCCGCCGCCGCATCGCCGTCGCTGCCGATCGCGAGGGGCGAGCGTGCCTCGTCCGCCCCAATTCAGTGGTGCTCGACTTCGACGGCGACGAGAAGCACGGCTTCGAAGATGTGCAACGGGCCATCCACGGAGAGGAACTCGAGGTCATCGGCGAGCCGACCGCCGCGCCCGCGAGTGGATTGGTGGCGGCCCGCATCGACAATCCGGAGGTCGTGCTTGGAAGGGGCCGATGGAAGACGAATGCCCTCCAGGATCTCGTCAATCGGTTCCGAGGCAAGGGGTTCCGCGTCCGGCCCCACCACGTCGTCCTCGGCGATGCCGGGATCATGGGCAACCCAGGCGTCATCGGCAACCCCGGCGTGATCGGCAACCCCGGCGTGATCGGCAACCCTGGCGTGATCGGCAACCCCGCCGGGCTGGAGTCGAGCGCCCGCCCTGCGGCGCGCCCGAAGTCGCTCGCTGACCGCATCCACTCCGACGACGGCCGACGACCGCAGGTCCTCGTGCTGGACACGGGACTGCGCACGGAAGGTGGGCGCGGCAAGAGCCCCGAACACCCCAATCTCCAGAACTGCAAGGTCCATCGCCGACTGGCGCAACCGCTGAGGGTTGGGTCGTGGGACGACGAGGACGAGCCCGACGACGGTGGCTCGCCCCGGCTCGACTTCCAGGCCGGCCATGGGACGTTCGTCAGCGGCATCATCCGCCAGATCTGTCCCGACGCGGTGGTCCACCACGCCGGCGTGCTGTCGAGCTTCGGCGACGGCGACGACATCTCCGTGACCGCGGCGATCGAACGCGCCGGACGACGTCGGCGCGGTGGATACGACATCGTGGTGATGTGCTTCGGCGCCTACGGCACCGAGGACGAGCCGCCACCGATGGCAGCCGCCATCGCCGGGCTGGTGTCGACGAGCCTGGTCATCGCATCCGCCGGGAACAACGGCTCCTGCCGGAAGTACTTCCCCGCCGCGCTGCCGGGGGTCATCGCCGTTGGTGCGCTCGACAGTGCCGGCCGGGCGGCGTTCTCCAACTGGGGTCCGTGGGTCGACGCCTGCGCCCCCGGGGTCGAGGTGGTCAGCACGTTCTTCACCAACTTCGATGATCCGGTCGATGAGGCCAACGGCGTCGTCAACAAGTACCGCGGCTGGGCGACGTGGAGCGGCACGAGCTTCGCCGCGCCGAAGGTCGCCGCCGTCGTCGCCCAGGAGATGTGCCTCAACGGCGGCACGGCTGGCGAAGCGTGGGCTCGCTTGGAGAGCTACACCAAGTTCCGCTATCCCGATCTCGGCCAGGTCTTCAACGTGTAGGCCGGCGGCGGAGGTCACGCCACGCAGGGACGTGCAACGATGGTGTCGTGCTGGTCGACGCCGCCTGGTACGTCGAGGGCCGTCGGACGCTGGAGACGGACTCGATCGAGAAGCTGGCCGCCGAACGCGGGGGCGCCGGCTTCGGATGGCTGGGCCTGCGGATGCCCACGGACGCCGAGCTCGACGAGGCCCGTGACGCCTTCGAACTGCCCGAGCTGGCGATCGCCGATGCCCGCAACAAGCACGACCGGCCGAAGGTCGAGCGCCACGACGACTGCTTGCTGACGGTGGTGCCGACGGCCCGCTACGTCGACGAGCTGGAGGAGGTCGAGTTCGGCGAGCTGTTCTTCTACGCCGGCCGCGACTACGTGCTGACCGTCCGCTACGGCCACGCCGCCCCGCTGGCCGGCGTGCGCCACGAGTTGGAGGAGCAACCCGATCGCCTGGCCCACGGCCCCGGCGCCGTGCTGCAGGCCGCCCTGCTCCACGTCGTGCAGTCCTACGTCCCGGTCATCGAAGGGCTCGAACACGACGTGCGGGAGGTCGAGCGGGACGTCTTCAGCGAGAGCCGCCTCCAGCCGACGAAGCGGATCTACCTCCTGATCCGCGAGATCCTCGACTTCCTCGTGGCGATGGAGCCCATGTCGGCGTCGCTCAAGCGCCTGACCTCGATGGAGTGCATGCCGTGGGTGCACCCCGACATCGTGCCGCTGTTCCGCGACGTCGACGATGCGCTGTCGGAGATCGTCGAGCGTGGGCGCACCGTGCACCAGCTCCTCAACAACGCCTTGGCGGCGAGCCTGACGCAGGCCTCGGTCCGCCAGAACGAGGACACCCGGCGGATCTCGGCGTGGGTTGCGATCGGCGTCGTCCCGACGATCGTCGCCGGTCTGTTCGGCATGAACCTCGGCGGCATCCCTGGCGCCGAACACGGGCTCGGGTTCGCCATCGTGACCGTGCTGACGTTGCTCGTCTGCGTCACGCTGTACAAGAAGTTCAAGGCGGCCGACTGGTTGTAGCGGTCGCTAGCGCCGTCGACGTCTCGGCGGGAGAGCGCAATGCCGGCTACGGCCACGGCCACGGCTCCGTAGGCGGCCAACGTGATGAGCGCCCGGCTCGTCGAGATCTCCGCCGCGGCCGGGCTGACGATCGCCCGCAGCACGAGGCCCGGGAAGAACTGCTGGCCGGGGGTCCAACCGTCGGCGATGACGTTCTCGACCGGTCCCGCCCACACGAGGCCCACCCCGACGCCGATCGGCACCGAGCGGGCGAGGACGCCGACCAGCGTTGCCAGGACGGCCCAGCCGGCGACGAACACGATCAGCCGTCCGTAGTCCTCGGCGGCGGCGCCGAGCGCGTCGATGGACGTCCACTGCGACGTGTCGATGCCCTGTCCCGAGGCGAGCAGCCGGGCGGTGACCCAGGCGACGGCCTCGGCGTAGAGGGCGAGGACGGCCGTGAAGCCCGACGATGGCGACCATCTTGCCGGCCAGGACCCGGCCGCGGGCCGGCTGCTGCAGCAGCATCGTGCGGAACGTGCCCGCGGGTCATCTCGCCGGCGACGGTGGCGATGAACACGGCGAGGAGGAAGACGGCGCCGAAGCCGGCCGTCTGGGCGAACACGGCGGTGCCTCCGCCGGCGTCGGCCAACGCCTCGATGGGCAGCAACCCGTCGACGACCCGACGTCGGACGCCCGGTCGGCGCTGGCCTCGGCGGCGAGCACGCCGACCGCCGTCAGCGCCGATGGCGAAGAGTGTCGTCACGATGCAGCGTGATCGCCACGAACCTCGCCCGGGTCAGCTTGAGGAGTTCGGCATGGATGGAGCGGATCATCGGATTCCTCCTTCGACGAGGGAGAGGTAGCGGTCCTGCAGGTTGGCTCGGCGCTGCTCCAGCTCGGCCAGCACGAGCCCGTGCTCGTGGGCGAGGCGGTTGATCGGCCGCGGCGAGGTGCCGGGCGTCGCGATCGCCGACCGGGATCGAGCAACCGGCCGTCGTCCGGATCGACGTCATAGCCCTCGGCGGCGCAGCAGGCGGCCGAGCAGCTCCACATCGTCGCCGTGCTCGGGGGCAACGGCGATCGTCGGCTCGGCGCCGCCGACGAACTCGGCAGCCGGCCCGGCGAACACGCCGCGACCGTCGCTCGATGACGATCAACCAGTCGCAGACCTGCTCGATCTCGCTGCAGCAGGTGCGAGGACACGAGCACCGTGCGCTCGTCCGACGAGATGTCGCCGATCAGCTGGCGGATCTCGCGCATGCCGACCGGGTCGAGGCCGTTCGTCGGTTCGTCGAGGACGAGCAGCTCGGGATCGCCGAGGAGGGCACCGGCGATCCCGAGCCGCTGCTTCATGCCCATCGAGTACTCCCGGAACCGATCGCCGGCTCGTGTCGGCGAGGCCGACCTGCTCGAGCACGGCGGGGATCCGCGAGGGTCGCGCCCGCCCATGGCGGCCAGCACACGGAGGTTCTCGGTGCCGGTCAGCCCCGGGTACATCGCCGGTCCCTCGATCAGCGCGCCGACGCGCGGGAGGAAGTCGGCCGGCGAGTCGAGCGGGCTGCCGAGCACGGTGCCGTCACCGGAGGTCGGCGCCACCAGCCCGAGCAGCATCGCCATCGTGGTCGTCTTGCCGGCCCCGTTCGGCCCGATGAACCCGGCGACGACGCCACGCGGCAGCTCGAAGCTGAGCTCGTCGACGGCCGACCCGATCGCCGTAGCGCTTGGTCAGCCCCTCGACCTTCACGGCCGGGGCGAGCGCCTCGTGTTGTCATGGCTCCAGCATCCGCGCATGCACGGCCCCGTCGTCGCCCTGGTGTGGAGATCCGGCCGTCGCGCCCTGACGTACCGCGTGGAATCGGAAGTGACCCACAGTCACGGCCAGACCTGGCCGCGAAATCCATCCGCCTGCACGACGGTCAGGTGGTCTGGACGAGGCCGTTCTGGTAGGCCATCACGACGAGCTGGGCCCGGTCGCGGGCGTGCAGCTTGCTCATCGCCCGGCTGACGTGGGTCCGCACCGTGGCCGGGCTGACGACCCACTCGGCGGCGATCTCGTCGTTCGACAGGCCCTGGGCGACCAGGACGACGACCTCCCGCTCCCGGTCGGTGAGGCCGGCCAGCGCGCTGGCCGCTGGCCTCGCCGCGGCTCGGGCGGGAGGTGAACTCGGCGATCAGCCGGCGGGTGACGCTCGGCGACAGCAGCGCCTCGCCGGCGGCAACGACGCGCACGGCGCGCACCAGCTCGGCCGGCTCGGTGTGCTTCACCAGGAACCCGGCGGCGCCCGCCCGCAGCGCCTCGAAGACGTACTCGTCGAGCTCGAACGTGGTCAGGATCAGCACCTTGACGCCGGCCAGCCCGGGATCGGCGGTGATCGCCCTCGTCGCCTCCAACCCGTCGAGCGCCGGCATCCGGATGTCCATCAGCACGACGTCCGGCCTCCGCTCACGCGACGAGCGCCACGGCCTCGTCACCGTCGCCGGCCTCCCCGACGACCTCGATGCCGTCCTCGGCTGTCGAGCAGCACCCGGAACCCGGCGCGTACGAGCTGCTGGTCGTCGGCGAGGACGACGCGGATCACGTCCGCCCCGGCCACGACACAGCCACCCGGAACCCTCCACCCGGGACGGGGCCGATCGCCCACCGCCCGCCGGTGCTGCTCGGCCCGCTCGCGGATGCCGAGCAGGCCCATCCCGGTGCCCTCGCTGGTCGCCGCCGGCCGTCGCGCCTCCGCTGTCGACCACCTCGAGATCGACCTCGTCCGCCGACGGCCCGGACGACGGTGACCATCGCGATGTCCGTTGAGGCGTGGCGGACGACGTTCGTCAGCGCCTCCTGCACGATGCGATAGCCCGCCGTCGACACGGCCGGCGTGATCGCCTCGAGGTCACCCGTCGACGCGCAGCTCGACGGCCAGGCCGGCCCGGCGCGAGCTCTCGACCAGCCCACCGAGGGCGGCCAGGTCGGGCGTCGGCTGCCGAGCGGGAGTCTCCCCTCGCGCAGGATGGCCAGCATCGCCGCCAACTCGTCGAGCACGTCGCGGCTGGCGACGCGGATCGCCTCCAGGGCGGCCGCCGCCTGCTCCGGGTTGCCGCTCGACGACGTGCGCGGCGACGCCCGACTGCACGTTGATCGTGGCCATCGAATGGGCGACGCTGTCGTGGAGGTCCCGGGCGATCTGCAGTCGGTCCTCGGCGATCCGCCGGCGGGTCTCCTCCTCGCGGTGCTCGATGGCGTTGCGCCGGCGTTCGACATCGGCGGCAGCCCGTTCCCGCCGACCTCGCATGGCGTCCGCGGCGAGCACGGCGGCGGCGCTCCAACCGAGCAGCACCAGGTCCTCGACCCCGACGTCCCGCTCGACGACCACCCGCAGTCCGATGAGCAGGACTGCCATCACGGCGGCGGCGGTGTAGGCGACACGCCGCTCGCTGGCCATGGCGAAGGAGTAGAGGGCCACCGGCCCCGCCAGGAACACCGGCCCGCCGGGGTACTCGCGCACGATGTACGACGCCGATCGCCGCCGTGACGATGGCCAGCACGACCAGGGGCCAGCGGCGGCGCAGCAGCAGCGACGTGCCGGCCACGACGACGATGATCACGGCCAGCGCGTCCGTCGGACGTTGGCCTGCCTCGGGCTCGACGTGGAGCGTGCCGAGCACCCCGACGCCGGTGACGACAACCGCCACGCCGACGAGCGGCACCCACGATGGCACGGTCACGCACATCGATGGTACGGAGCCGGTACTCGTCCGCCGATCCGCGCCGCGTCGAGCCGCGCCCGACGTCGAGCGTTGAGGATTCCGAGGAGATGTCTCGATCCGCGCTGAGGCGACGGTCAAGCTGTCGTCAGAGATCGGAGTCTTCGAGGGGTGGTCAGTCCTCCGCAGGGACCGGCGCCGCGGCCGGCACGGGCTCGGCCGTCGTAGGTGCCGTGGATGTTGGACAGCCAGGCCGCCGGGTCCTCCTCGGCGTCGCTCGAGTAGAACGTCATCGGCTGGTAGTCGGGTGCGTCGATGGCGAACTCCCGGTACCGCATCATGCCGGTCCCGGCCGGGATCAGCTTGCCGATGATGATGTTCTCCTTGAGGCCGATGAGGTTGTCGCCGCGGCCGTCGATGGCGGCCTCGGTGAGCACCCGGGTGGTCTCCTGGAACGACGCCGCCGACAGCCACGACTCGGTGGCCAGCGACGCCTTGGTGATGCCCATGATCTCCGGACGGCCCTCGGCGGGGCGCTGCCCCTCCTCGACCATCCGCCGGTTGGTGTCGCGGAAGACCTTGGCGTCGACCCGCTCGCCGGGCAGGAAGTCGGTGGCCCCGGGCTCCTGCACGCCGATGCGCCGCGTCATCTGCCGCACGATCAGCTCGATGTGCTTGTCGTGGATCGAGACGCCCTGGTCCCGGTACACCCGCTGGACCTCTTCGACGAGGTACAGCTGGGTCTCCCGGATGCCCTTGATCTCCATCAGCTCCTTCGGGTCGAAGGGGCCGTCGGTGATCGGGTCACCGGCCTTGACCTCCTGGCCGTCGTGGACGATCGGCCGGGCGCCGAGCGGCAGCACGATCTCGTGCTCGTCGCCGTCGTCGTCGACGACGCTGACCGGGATGCCCTTGCCCTCGTCCTCGCCGAGGCGCAGGACACCGGCCGCCTTGGCCAACCGGGCCGCGCCACGCGGCGTGCGGGCCTCGAACAGCTCGACGACGCGTGGCAGACCGCCGGCGATGTCCTTGCCGGCGACGCCACCGGTGTGGAACGTCCGCATCGTCAGCTGCGTGCCGGGCTCGCCGATCGACTGGGCGGCGATGACGCCGACGGCCTCGCCGAGCTCGATCGACTTGCCGGTGGCCAGCGACCGTCCATAGCACGTGGCGCAGACGCCGAGCTCGGCGTCGCACGTCAGCACCGAGCGCACCCGGATGCGGGTGATCGTCGGGTCGTCGCGCAGCTGGTCCAGCTCGACGTCGCCGACGATGGTGTTGCGCGGCAGCACCGTGCCGTCGGCCAGCGTGGTGTCGTTGAGCAGCGCCCGCCCGAACAGCTTCGTCTCGAGGTACGTGCGGCGGCTGGCGGTGTCCGGCTCGACGTGCTCGACCCAGACGCCGAGGCTGGTGCCGCAGTCCTCCTCGCGGACGATCAGCTCCTGGGCGACGTCGACGAGACGGCGCGTCAGGTACCCGGAGTCGGCCGTCCGCAGCGCGGTGTCGACCAGGCCCTTGCGGGCGCCGGGCGTGGCGATGAAGTACTCGAGCGTCTCCAGGCCCTCACGGAAGTTCTTCTTGATCGGGCGCGGGATCATGTCGCCACGGGGGTTGGCCACCAGGCCGCGCATGCCGGCGATCTGGCGCATCTGGGTCATGTTCCCGCGGGCCCCCGAGCCGACCATCATGTCGATCGGGTTGAACCGCTGGGCCTTGAACTCCTTCTCCATGGCCGCCTGGACCTCGGCGGTGGCATCCGTCCAGATGCGCACCTCCTGCTGGCGGCGCTCGCCGTCGGTGATGATGCCGCGACGGAACTGGTTCTCGACCTTGTCCGCCTGGGCCTCGTAGCCGTCGAGGATCTCCCGCTTGCGGACCGGCGTCTTGACGTCGTCGATCGACACCGTCAGACCGGACTGCGAGGCGAACCGGTAGCAGAGGTTCTTGATCGCGTCCAGGGACGAGGCGATCTGGGCCTTGGCAGTAGTTGTCCGACAACCGCTCGACGATGACGCCCATCTCGCGCTTCTTGACGACCTCGGTGATGTGCCCGAAGCTGTCCGTGTAGTCGTCCGGCAGGGCGTCCTCGAACAGCACGCGCCCGACGGTGGTGGCGAACGGCTCCTTGCCGGGGTGGCCGCATCGTGATCGAGGCGTGGAGGTCGAGCGCACCCTCGTCGTAGGCCCGCAGCGCCTCCCACAGGTGGCGGAAGACGCGGCCCTCGCCCTTGGCACCAGGGGTGCCCTCGGTGAGGTAGTAGGCGCCGATGACGAGGTCCTGGGTCGGCGTGACGATCGGACGACCGGACGCCGGCGACAAGATGTTGTTGGCCGACAGCATGAGCACCCGGGCCTCGGCCTGGGCCTCCGCCGACAGCGGCACGTGGATGGCCATCTGGTCGCCGTCGAAGTCGGCGTTGAACGCCGTGCAGACGAGCGGGTGGATCTGCAGCGCCTTGCCCTCCACCAAGCACGGGCTCGAAGGCCTGGATACCGAGGCGGTGCAGCGTCGGCGCCCGGTTGAGCAGCACCGGGTGCTCCTTGATGACGTCCTCGAGGACGTCCCACACCTGGGCCCGGCGGCGCTCGACCATCCGCTTGGCGGTCTTGATGTTCTGCGCCAGCTCGAGGTCGACGAGGCGCTTCATGACGAACGGCTTGAACAGCTCGAGCGCCATCAGCTTGGGCAGGCCGCACTGGTGCAGCTTGAGCGTCGGACCGGCCACGATGACCGAGCGGCCCGAGTAGTCGACGCGCTTGCCGAGCAGGTTCTGGCGGAACCGGCCCTGCTTGCCCTTGAGCATGTCGGACAGCGACTTCAGCGGGCGGTTGCCCGGGCCGGTGACCGGCCGGCCGCGGCGGCCATTGTCGAACAGCGCGTCGACGGCCTCCTGCAGCATGCGCTTCTCGTTGTTGACGATGATCTCCGGCGCCCCGAGGCTGAGCAGGCGGCCCAGCCGGTTGTTGCGGTTGATCACACGTCGATAGAGATCGTTCAGGTCCGACGTGGCGAAGCGGCCGCCGTCGAGCTGGACCATCGGGCGCAGCTCCGGCGGGATCACGGGCACGACGTCGAGGATCATCGCCTTGGGATCGTTGATCCGCCGACCGTGCTCGTCGCGGCGGTTGAACGAGGCCACGATCTTCAGGCGCTTGATGGCCTTCTGCTTGCGCTGCGCGCTGAGCGGCTTGCGCCCGGAGTCGCCCGGGTCGATGGCGTCGCGGAGCTTGATCTCCTCCTCGTCGAAGTCGATGCGGTCGATCAGCTGCTTGATGGCGTCGGCCCCGGTGCCGCCCTCGAAGTAGTCGCCGTACTTGTCGCGCAGCTCGCGCCACAGCATCTCGTCGTCGAGGATCTTGCGGGAGTGGAGGTCCTTGAACTCGTCCCACGTCCGGGCCACGAGGTCGAGCTCGATCTCGTAGCGCTCGCGCAGCGCCTCGACGTCCTTGTCGGCGTCACGGCGCAGCTTCTTGGTGTCGCGAGCCCTCGGCTTCCAGCGTCTCGGCCTCGGTCTCCAGCTCCTTGTAGCGGCGGTCGATGGCCAGCTCGAGCTCCTTCTGGATGGCGTCGCGCTCCTCGAGGTACTCGGCCTCCAGGTTGGCCAGGTCCTCGTGGCGCTTCTCCTCGTTGACCCACGTCACGAGGTTGGCGGCGAAGTAGATGACCTTCTCCAGCTGCTTGGCCTTCAGCTCCTCCTTCGGCTCGATGCCGGCGAGGAGGTAGGCCAGCCACGAACGGGTGCCGCGGAGGTACCAGATGTGGACGACCGGCGCCTCGAGCTGGATGTGGCCCATGCGGTCGCGGCGGACCTTGGAGCGGGTGACCTCGACGCCGCAGCGCTCGCAGATGATGCCCTTGAAGCGGACGCGCTTGTACTTGCCGCAGTAGCACTCCCAGTCGCGGGTCGGCCCGAAGATCTTCTCGCAGAACAGCCCGTCCTTCTCGGGACGCAACGTGCGGTAGTTGATCGTCTCGGGCTTCTTCACCTCGCCGTGCGACCAGATGCGGATCTGGTCGGCGGTGGCCAGCCCGATCTTGAGCTGGTCGAACATGTTCACATCGAGCATGGATTCCCTACTTCGTGTTTCGTGTCGTGGTTGATGTGATCGATCTGGCTCAGTACGGCCCGCATGGGCCGGCTGGGCCGTGGTGTCGTCGTCCGTCGTCGCTGCCGCGCTCCGGGCGGGAGATGTCGATGCCGAGCTCCTCGGCGGCCCGGAAGACGTCCTCGTCGAGCTCGCGGATCTCGATCTCGGAACCGTCGTCGGCGAGCACCTCGACGTTGATGCAGAGGGCCTGCATCTCCTTCATCAACACCTTGAAGCTCTCCGGCACGCCGGGCTCGGGGATGTTGTCGCCCTTGACGATCGCCTCGTAGACCTTCACGCGGCCGAGCACGTCGTCGGACTTGATGGTCAGCAGCTCCTGCAGGCAGTACGCCGAGCCGTAGGCCTCGAGCGCCCACACCTCCATCTCACCGAAGCGCTGGCCACCGAACTGCGCCTTGCCGCCCAACGGCTGCTGGGTGATCATCGAGTACGGGCCGGTCGATCGGGCGTGGATCTTGTCGTCGACGAGGTGGGCCAACTTGAGGATGTACATGTAGCCGACCGTGATCGGGTTGTCGTACGGACTCGCCGGTGCGCCCGTTGTACAGCACCGTCTTGCCGTCGACGCCGATCATCCGCTTGCCGTCGGACGACTCGGCGTTGAGGTTGGCGAGGATCTGCTGGATGGTCGGGTGCTCCCCGGCGTCCTCGGTCTCGTCCCAGTGGGCGCCGTCGAACACGGGCGTGGCGATGAACGTCGACGGAGTGTGTTCGGCCGGGTCTTCGACTCGGTGCCGCGGATCGGCGCCTCGCCGACCTGCTCACCGGTCGTTTGGTCGGTCCAGCCCCAGCGGGCGCAGTAGCCGAGGTGAGCCTCGAGCACCTGGCCGACGTTCATCCGGCTCGGCACGCCGAGCGGGTTGAGGATGATGTCGACGGCCGTGCCGTCGGCCAGGAACGGCATGTCCTCGACCGGCAGGATCTTGGAGATGACGCCCTTGTTGCCGTGGCGGCCGGCCAGCTTGTCGCCGACCGAGATCTTGCGCTTCTGGGCCACGTACACGCGCACCAGCTGGTTGACGCCGGGCGGCAGCTCGTCGCCGTCGTCGCGGTTGAACACCTTGACGTCGATGACCTTGCCGTTCTCGCCGTGGGGCACCTTGAGCGAGGTGTCGCGCACCTCACGGGCCTTCTCACCGAAGATCGCCCGCAGCAGGCGCTCCTCGGGCGTCAGCTCGGTCTCGCCCTTCGGGGTGACCTTGCCGACGAGCACGTCGCCGGGCCCGACCTCGGCGCCGACGCGGATGATCCCGCGGTCGTCGAGGTCGGCGAGGATGTCGTCGGAGAGGTTGGGGATGTCCCGGCTGATCTCCTCCGGACCCAACTTGGTGTCGCGGGCGTCGACCTCGTGCTCGTGGATGTGGATCGACGTCAGCACGTCGTCCTTGACGAGGCGCTCGCTGAGGATGATGGCGTCCTCGAAGTTGTAGCCCTCCCACGGCATCAGGGCCACGAGGAGGTTCTTGCCGAGCGCCAGCTCACCGTGGTCGGTGGACGGGCCGTCGGCGAGGATCGTGCCCTTGAAGACCTTCTCGCCCTCGACCACGCGGGGGCGCTGGTTGATGCACGTGTCCTGGTTGGAGCGGCGGAACTTGGCCAGGCGGTCGACCTTGCGGCCGAGCGTGTTGTACTGCACGGTGATCGAGTCGCCGCTGACCTCGAGGACCTCGCCGTCCTCGAGCGCCTGCAACAGGTCGCCGGCGTCGCGCGCCGCACGGTCCTCGATGCCGGTGCCGATGTACGGCGCCTCGGAGCGCACCAGCGGCACGGCCTGCTTCTGCATGTTGGCGCCCATCAGGGCGCGGTTGGCGTCGTCGTGCTCGAGGAACGGGATCAGCGCCGTGCCGACCGAGACGATCTGCTTCGGCTAGACGTCCATGTAGTCGACCTCCGACGGCGGCACGTAGCCGATGTCGGTGGTGGCGCCGAAGAAGCTCTCGGCCTCCAGCATCTTGCGCAGGTCGTCGAGGCTGGCCGCCTGCGGCGACCGCCGCACGAGGACGCGGTCGTCGACGAACGTGCCGTCGGAGTTGATCGGTGTGTTGGCCTGGGCGACGACGTAGTTCTCCTCCTCGTCGGCCGCCATGTAGACGATCTCACCGGTGACCCGGCCGTTCTCGACCTTGCGGTACGGGCTCTCGATGAACCCGAACTCGTTGACCCGGGCGAACGTCGACAGGGCGCCCTGGAGGCCGATGTTCGGGCCTTCGGGGGTCTCGATCGGGCACATCCGGCCGTAGTGGCTGAAGTGCACGTCGCGGACCTCGAAGCCGGCCCGCTCGCGGGACAGGCCGCCCGGACCGAGCGCCGAAAGCCGGCGGCGGTGGGTGAGGCCCGACAGCGGGTTGACCTGGTCCATGAACTGGGAGAGCTGGCTGGTGCCGAAGAACTCCTTGATCGCCGCGACGACGGGGCGGATGTTGATCAGCGTCTGCGGCGTGATCGCCTCGACGTCCTGGGTCGTCATGCGCTCGCGGACGACGCGCTCCATGCGCGAGAGGCCGATCCGCACCTGGTTCTGGATCAGCTCACCGACGGAGCGGATACGCCGGTTGGCGAAGTGGTCCTGGTCGTCGAGGCGGTAGCCGGGCTCCTGCTTGACGAGGTGCAGCATGTATGTCACGGCGGCGAGGACCTCGCAGCGTGACAGCACGTTCTGGTCCTCGGCCGGCAGGTCGAGCTGCTCGTCGCTGAGGCCGAACAGCTCGCCGAGGCGGGCGACCTCGGTCCCCAGCTTGCGGTTCAGCTTGTAGCGACCGACCCGTGAGAGGTCATAGCGGCGGCTCTCGAAGAAGGCGTTGCGGAAGTAGGCGCTTGCGCCGACTCGACCGTCGGCGGCTCACCTGGCCGGGCCCGCTTGTAGATCTCGACGAGCGCCTCGTCCTGCGTCGGGGCGACGTCGCGCTCCTTGTCCCACTGACCCTGCAGGAAGTCGAAGTGGGCGACGAAGCGGTCGAGGAAGCCGGGGGCGCCCTCCTCGTCGTACCCCAGGGCGCGCAGCAACGTGAAGATGCCGAGGCGCCGCTTGCGGGCGACGCGCGTGCCGGCCGTGACGTCCTTGCCGGGCTTCTGCTCGACGTCGAACTCCATCCACTCCCCGCGGTACGGGTGGATGGTGCCCTTGACGAGCTGGTGCTTGGTCAGGTTGCGGAGGCGGAAGCGCTCGCCGGGCTCGAAGATGACGCCCGGGCTGCGCACCAGCTGGCTGACGACGACCCGCTCGGTGCCGTTGACGATGAACGTGCCCTTTTCGGTCTGGATGGGGAAGTCCCCCATGAAGACCGTCTGCTCCTTGATCTCACCCGTGTTGCGGTTCATGAACCGGGCCCGCACGAACACGGGCGCCGAGTAGGTCATGTCCTTCTCTTTGCACTCCTCGACGGAGAACTTGGGCGGCGGGCGCAGGTCCTCGTCGTCGGGGTCGAACTCGAGCTCGAGCTGGAGCGACTCGGAGAAGTCCTTGATCGGGCTGATGTCACGGAACGTGTTGGCCAGTCCCTCGTTGAGGAACCAGTCGAAGCTCAGGCGCTGGATGGCGATCAGGTCGGGCAGCTCGAGCGGCTCGACGAGGTTGGCGAAGGAATAGCGCTCACGGGACGTCGAACGAGCAGCCACAGATCACTCCCGGGGGTTCGCAGGGGACGGAGCGCGCTGAAGCAAGGCCTCTGGGGAGAGACGGCAACAGCAGACGCACGGCAACCGCAAATGCTATCGGCGAGGGCGCACGAAATCAACCAGCCTCCGGGGAGGGACGCCCGGGCCGGGATCTCGGTTGGCACATAAGGTAAAGACGAACCCCGTCGCTGTCAAGGACCAGAGGGTTTCACCGCACCCGAGGCCGTCCGGGCCCCGATCGGGGACGGACGACCTCGGGTCGCAGGCGACGCCTACTTGACCTCGACGCTGGCGCCGGCGTCCTCGAGCTTGGCCCTGGCGGCGTCGGCGGCCTCCTTGTTGGCCTTCTCGAGCACGGCCTTCGGGGCGCCGTCGACGAGGTCCTTGGCCTCCTTGAGGCCGAGGCTGGTGAGCTCGCGCACGGCCTTGATGACCTGGATCTTCTGGGCGCCGGCGGCGGTGATGATGACGTCGAACTCGTCCTGCTCCTCGACCTCCGGGGCGCCGGCCCCGCCGCCCGCCGGAGCGGCCGCGGCGACCGCCACGGGCGCCGCCGCGGTGACGCCGAACTTCTCCTCGAACGCGTCGAGCAGGTCCTTCAGCTCGAGCACGGTCAGCGCGCCGATCGAGTCGAGGATCTCTTCCTTGGTAGCCATGTATCTTCTCCTTCGTTGCGTTCCCCGGCCACGCAGGCCGTTGCTGGCCGCTCGCTCGCTGGCGCTCGCTCGCTCGCACGAGCCGGGGGACTTGTCGTTGAGTGGTGATCAGGCCGCTTCGGCGGACTGCTGGTCGATGAGGGCCGAGAGGCCGTAGGCCAGGTTGCGCGGCAGGGCTTGCAGCAGGCCGGCGGTCTTGACGAGGGGGGCTTGCAGGGCGCCGGCGAACTGCGCCAGCAGCTCGTCCCGGGACGGCAGGTCGGCCAGCGCGGTGATGTCGGCGGCGGTCAACGACGAGGTGCCGAGCACGCCGCCCTTGAGGACGAGCGTCGGGCTCGTCCTGGCGGCGTCGCGCAGCGCCTTCGCCGCGGCGACGGAGTCGTCGCCGACGAACGTCAGGGCGGTCGGGCCGACGAGCAGTTCGTTGAGGATGTCGAGACCGGCCCGTGCCGCGGCGAAGCGGGCGAGGGTGTTCTTGTACACCTTGTGCTCCGCGCCGCTCTCGCGCAGCGAGCCGCGCAGCTTGGCCAGCGCCCCGACGTTCAGGCCGCGGTACTCCGTGACGAAGACGGCCTTGGCGTCGCTCAACTTCGCCGTGATCTCGTCGACGATGGCGACCTTCTCGGTGCGAGGGTTGTCCATGTCGGTGCACACCTCCTTTCGCTTGGTTCGTGGCCGCTCACGCAGGAGCGAGCACCACGAGCGTGGGGCGTGCACCTCGGTTGGCGGGGCGGACCCCATTACCCAGCCACCTCGGGTGGTTGGACCAACGGTCTACGGCGAGCAACCGTGTCTGGACTTGTCGGCCGGGAGAGCCTACCGGGCCGCCGGCCTGTTCGAGCGCCGGCAGCGGAATAGCCGAGCTCCAGCTCGGCGGCCCGGCGGACGTGCTTGTGCATCTGGGCCCGGGTCATCGTCGAGTTGTGCAGCACGACCTGCAGGCCGAGGCCGTCGAGCACGGCGCACAGGCGCCACGCGGCGGCGACCGGGTCCTCGCACTCGAACGCCCCGCTGGCCACGCCGTCGACGATGACGGCGGCCAGCATCTGGACCCAGGCGACGTCCAGCTCCTCGGAGATGCGCCGCATGGTGGCATCGCGCAGGGCCTCGCCCCACACGTCGATCCACAGCACCCACGACTGATCCCGCCGCAGCGACGGGAGGTACGTCTCGATCAACGCTTCCAGGCGCTCTTCGGGGCTGTCGAGCGAGGCCAGCGTTGACGTCACCGTGGCGACCTCGCGGTCGGCGGTCTCCCGCAGCATGGCCTCGATCAGCTCGTCCTTGGTGGCGAAGTGGTAGTGGATCAGCCCGGTGCTGACGTCGAGCTCGTCCGCCACGTCGGAGATGCGCACGTCGTGCAGCCCGCGGCGCAGCGTCACGCGGTAGGTGGCGTCGAGGATCTGCTGCCGCCGCAGATCGGGCCGGAAGCGCGTGCGCGACGGCGCGGACATCGAGGGCACGCTATCGACCGCCCGCCGACGTGCCCGAGGTCCCCGAGAGCGCCGCCAACACGAGTTGGTGGACGTGCGCCACGGTGCCCGTCTGAACCCGAGGCTTTCAGCGTACCCAGGTCGTCCGTACCGGATGGGGCGTCGGAAACCCTCGGGTGCACGCGAGGCTGGCCGGATGCAGCTGCACGGGTGGTCGGACGAACACGCCCGCCTCGCCGACGAGCTGTCGTCGCGGATCGCCGCCCACTTCCGGCGTGACGCGCCGCTCGGGCGCACGCCGACGGCGGCCGAGGTCGCACCGCTGGCGGCGATCACCGAGCACGGCCTTGGCGTCGACGCCGCGCTGGCGCTCGTCGACGACGTGTTGTTGCCGAACGTGGTGGCCCTCGACCACGAGCGCTTCCTCGCCTACATCCCGGCGGCGCCGGCGACGACGGCGGGGCTGTTCGACGCCCTCGTCGGTGCGTGGTCGTTCTCGGGGGAGAGCTGGCAGGAGGCCGGTGCGGCCGTGGCGGCCGAGAACGCCGCCCTGGCGTGGCTGGCCGGCCTGGCCGGCATGCCGCCGGCCACGGGAGGGTGCTTCGTCTCCGGCGGTTCGGCCGGCAACCTCAGCGGCCTGGCCGTCGCCCGCGACGTGTGGCGGCGCGACCACGACGCCGCTGGCCGCCTCGCCGTGGCCTGCGCCGCATCGGCCCACGCGTCGGTGCGGCGCGCCGCGGAGCTCCTCGATCTGGCCGTCGTCGAGGTGGATGGCGACGAGCGAGGGCGGCTCACGGCAGCGGCGCTGCGGGCGGCGGTCGACGGCCGCCCGGTGTGCGCCGTCGTGGCCAGTGCCGGCGCCACCAACACGGGCGTCGTCGACGAGCTCGACGCCGTGGCCGAGGTGTGCGCAGAGGGCGGGCTGTGGTTCCACGTCGATGCGGCGTACGGCGGCGGCGCCCTCTGCGTGCCCGAGTTCGGCCACCTTTTCACCGGCATCGACCGGGCGGACTCGCTCGTCATCGATCCGCACAAGTGGCTGTTCTCACCGCTCGACTGCGCCGCGCTCCTGTATCGCGACCCAGCGCTGGCCAGTCGCACCCACCGCCAGACGGCCGCCTATCTCGACGCCTTCGGTGACGAGCACGTCAACCCGTCGGACCTCGCCTTCCACCTCACCCGGAGGACCCGCGGCCTGCCGTTCTGGTTCGCCCTCGTCGTCCATGGCACGGTGGCCTTCACGGCCGGAGTCCGAGCCACCCTGACCCTCGCCCGCCAGGCCGCCCGGCTGGCGGAAGCGTCTGGGCGATCCAATCCGGCTGGTGATGCAGCCCGAACTCTCGGTCGTGCTGTTCGAACGCCACGGCTGGACCCGCCGGGAGTGGGACCGTTGGGCGACCGGCGCGCTCGAGGACGGGGTGGCCTTCGTCACCCCCACGACGTGGCAGGAGACGACCGGCCGGCCGCCTGGCCTTCGTCCACCCTGGTACCGAGCTCGCCGTGGTCGCCGAGCTCCTCGGCAGGCTGACTTCGTGACGGATGTCATGGCGACAACGGGAACCGTCTGCGGACATGGTGCGTTGAGGCACACAACGGAGCGATGGAGCGTGCTGAGATGAGGGCCGACGTGCAACCACTGGAGACGGGCGACGTGATCGAGATCACGAAGGGTGACGACGCGGTCAGCGTGTTGGTCCTCCTCGCCGCCGACGAGTTCGTCATCCTCGACCGCTGCGACGACAGCACGCCGGTCGTCGTGCGGATCGACGAGCTGGCCGACTTCCGCCGCTTCGAGCCCGCCGCGGCCTGACCGGCGCAGGCGAGCGGAGCGAGCCGCGAACCCCGATCTGGGTGCAGATTGTTGCGGACGTCCGCACATGAAGATTCTGACGACAGTTGATCACGCTGAGCGAGATCAACTGTCGTCAGAACCTGCGCCGGTCGATCCGGCTGCGCTGGCGCCGGTGCTCGATCCGGGCCGGGGTGGGTGCATGCTGCCGGCCGCGGCGTACCTCGACGACGCCGTGTTGGCGTGGGAACGCACCCATCTCTTCGCCGGCGGGTGGGTCTGCGCCGGTCGCTCCGCCGAGCTGCGCGAGGCCGGGGTGCGGCGGGCGGTGGCCGTCGGTGACGACGCCGTGCTGCTCGTGCGCGGGGACGACGGTCGGCTGCGCGGTTTCTACAACGTGTGCCAGCACCGCGCCCACGAGCTGGCGCCGTGCGGCTCGACGAGCCAGCACCGATCGATCCACTGCCCGTACCACGGCTGGCGCTACGGCCTCGACGGCTCCCTCCTGTCGACGCCACGGTTCGACGGGCCCGCCGACTTCGACCGCGCCCAGCACGGCCTCGTCCCGGTCGCCGTCGAGGAGTGGCACGGCTGGGTGATGGTCAACGCCAGTGGCGACGCGCCGCCGATCGACGCGTTCCTGGCCGGCATCGAGCCCCGCGTCGCCGACCACGAGCCCGAGCGCCTCGTCGTCGGCGCCACCCACTCGTACGAGCTGGCGACGAACTGGAAGCTGATCGTCGAGAACTACCACGAGTGCTTCCATTGCCCGAACATCCACCCGGAGCTGTGCGCCGTCAGCCCCTCGACCAGCGGCGAGAACGCCGAAGGCCAGGACGGCTTCTGGGTCGGTGGCTGGCAGGACCTCATGCCGCACGCCAACACCATGTCGCTGAGCGGCGAGTCGCCGACGACGCCTCTGCCTCGACTGCAGAGCGAGGCCCGGCGACGCATCGACTACCTCGGCCTGCTGCCCAACCTGCTCGTCAGCCTGCATCCCGACTACGTGATGACCCACCGCATCGACCCCATCACGCCCGGGCGGACCGCCGTCGAGTGCCAGTGGCTGTTCGCCCCCGAGGCCGTCGCCGACGCCGGCTTCGACCCCTCGTTCGCCGTCGACTTCTGGGATCTCACGAACCGCCAGGACTGGGCGGCGTGTGAGGGCGTCCAACGCGGCGTGGCCTCGCGCGGCTACCACCAGGGCCCCTTCTCGGCCGACGAGGACGCCGTGGCCCAGTTCGTCCGACTCGTCGCCGCCGCCTACGTGGCTGGCGGCTGGACGCGGGAGGCGCCGGCCGGCTGAGCGACGCCGGATGTCGAAATTGGTCTGGTCGGAGTCACACGGGTTGGCTCTTGCCTGAGGCCGCTACCCTTCGTACGGTCGGCGAAGAGGCACGCCCGCCGACTCGGAGGACCCCCGTGACCCTGACCGCCATCGACGCGATGCCCGCCCGCCCGGTGCTCGTCCCGACCCCCGCAGGCTGGGTGGTCTCCAGACCGCGCCGGCCGGAGGTCGCCACCGGCCGCGTCGCCCACTCCGGACCGAGCGCGTTGTCGGGTCGCGAACGGGAGGTGTTGGCCCTGATGGCCGAGGGTCGCTCCAACCGGGCGATCGCCGACGACCTGTTCGTCAGCGCCGGGGCGGTGGAGAAGCACGTCGCCAGCATCTTCGCCAAGCTCGGCTTGCGACCGTGCCCACGCGACCATCGGCGGGTCCTCGCCGTCCTGGCCTACCTCGGCGGTCACTGACACACCAGTCCCGCGTGCTACGTTCTTGCTGACTGTCGCGTCAGTAAGGAGTGGGTTCGCACATGGCCCTCGTCAGCCCGGTCACGACCGGCGACGTGCTGGACGAGCTGATCGCGATGCAGGAGGCCATGTTCCTGGCCCGCACGCGCCGCTCGCACGAGTTGCACCTCGAAGCCTCGGCCCACCTCCCCGGTGGCGTGGCGTCGTCGTGGCAGGACGCCCCGCCGGCCCCGTGTTCCTGGAGCGCGGGCAGGGCTCCCGCGTGTGGGACGTCGACGGCACCGAGTACGTCGACCTCCACGCCGGCTTCGGCGCGATGATCGCCGGCCCACCCGGCGATCGTGGCCGCCGTCAGCGAACGGGTCGCCGCCGGCACCCACTTCGCCCAGCCCGTCCCCGACGTCATCCCGGTCGCCCGCGAGCTCGGCCGGCGGTTCGGCTTGCCGCTCTGGCGAGCCCGTGATGATGAACATCGGTGTCGTGCCGCCGCCGCCCGGCTACCTCGACACGCTCGCCACCATGCTGCACACACACGGCGCGCTGCTGACGTTCGACGAGGTGAAGACCGGCCTGACGATCGCCGCCGGCGGCGCCACGGAACGCTTCGCCGTGGTGCCCGACATCGTGTGCCTGGCCAAGGCGCTCGGCGGAGGTGTGCCGTGCGGCGCCATCGGCGGCACCCCCGAGGTCATGGCGGCGATCAGCGACGGCACCTACGAGCAGGTCGGCACGTTCAACGGCAACCCGCTGACGATGGCCGCCGCCAAGGCGGTGCTGCTGGAGGTCCTGACGCCTGACGCCTACCGCCACATCGACGACCTGCGGGAGGAGCTCGTCGGCCGCGCCCACCACACGCTCGGGCGCCACCGGCTCCCGGGCTACGTCAGCGCCTACGGCGCCAAGGGGGCGGTGGTGTTCTCCCCCGTGCGCATCCGCGACTACCGCGATTTCTGCCGGTACGACGCCCGCTACGGCCACGCCCACTGGCTGTACCAGCACAACGGCGGCGTGTTCCTGCCGCCCTGGGGCAAGATGGAGCAGTGGACGCTGTCCGTCCAGCACACCGCTGCGGACGTCGATCGCGCCGCCGGCAACCTGGAGCGCTTCGCCCAGGACCTCCATCGATGACCTCGATCCACGACGCGCTCGGCCGTGTCGGGCTCATGGATTTGTGTCACCGATACCGACCTCGGTTGGCGGAAACGGTGACACAAACCAGCGACAGTGCTGCTCTCGGCGCCCAGATCTGGATCGGTCGGATCAGGCGGTGGTCACCTCGGGACGCAGGCGGGCGGTATCGACGCGCACCCCGGGGCCCATCGTCGACGACAGCGTGATCTTGCGGATGTAGCGGCCCTTGGCCGCCGCCGGCTTGGCGCGGTTCAGCTCGTCGAGCACGGCGCGGAAGTTGGTCTCCAGCGCCGACGGCTCGAAGCTCGTCTTGCCCAACGGCACGTGCACGTTGCCGTACCGATCGGTCCGGTACTCGACCTTGCCGCCCTTGAACTCGGTGACCGCCCGCCCCACGTCCGTGGTCACGGTGCCGGTCTTGGGGTTCGGCATCAGGCCCCGAGGGCCCAAGGCCCGACCGAGTCGACCGACCAGCGGCATCATGTCCGGCGTGGCGATGGCCACGTCGAAGTCGAACTTGCCGGCCTCGACCTGGGCTGCCAGATCGTCGGCGCCGACGAGGTCGGCGCCGGCCTCGCGGGCTTCGGCGGCGGCGTCGCCCGTGGCGAACACGGCAACCCGCACGTCCTTGCCGGTGCCGGCCGGCAGGCCGACGGTGCCGCGCACCATCTGGTCGGCCTTGCGGGGGTCGACACCGAGGCGGACCGAGATGTCGACGCTCTCGTCGAACTTGGCGTTGGCCAGGTTCTTGACCATGCCCAACGCCTCCGACGGCGTGTAGAACTGGTCCCGGTCGAACGCCTTCAGGGCGTCGGTGTGCTTCTTACCGGACATCTGCTGTCTCCCTCGTGGGTCATGGCCCCCCGGGCGAGGTCCTCCCGGGCCGGGCTGTGGATGGTGGGCGGTGTGGTGATCGTTGCGGGCCGTCTCAGACGACGTCGATGCCCATCGAGCGGGCGGTGCCCCGGACCTGCTGCTTGGCCGCCTCCAGATCGTAGGCGTTGAGGTCGGGCATCTTGATCTGGGCGATCTCGGCGACGTCGGCCTCGGTGACCCGGCCGACGATGCGCTTGCCGGGCTCCGGCGAGGCCTGCTCGAGGCCGGCCTTCTGGCGCAGCAGCACGGGCGTCGGCGGCGTCTTCAGGATGAACGAGAACGTGCGGTCCTCGAACACGGTGATCTCGACCGGCACGATCGTCCCGACCTGCGACTCGGTGGCCGCGTTGTAGGCCTTGACGAAGTCCATGATCGCCACGCCGTGCGGGCCGAGCGCCGTGCCGACGGGCGGCGCGGGGCTGGCCTTGCCGGCGGGGATCTGGATCTTGACGATGGCGGCGACGCGCTTGCGGGCCATGGGGGGTGCTTTCCTTCGTTCGCTTAGAGCTTGGCGACCTGGCTGAAGTCCATCTCGACGAGCGTCTCCCGCCCGAAGATGTTGACCAGGACCTTGAGCTTCATGTGGTCGGCGTTGATCTCGGCGATCTCGCCGGAGAAGTCGGCGAACGGGCCTTCCTTGACGCGCACGCTCTCGCCGACCTCGTACTCGAGGCGTGGCTTGGCCCGCGCCGTCTGCTCGGCCCCGTCACCCTTGGCGGCGAGGAAGGTGCGCACCTCGCGGCGGGACAGCGGCGTCGGCTTCTGGCCCTGGCGGCTCTGCCCGACGAACCCGGTCACGCCGGGTGTGTTGCGGATGCAGTACCAGCTCTCGTCGTCCATCGTGCAGCGGACGAGCAGGTAGCCCGGGAAGACCTTGCGCTGGACGATCTGCTTGCGGCCGCCCTTGAACTCGACGACCTCCTCCATCGGGATGACGACCTCGAAGATCTTGTCCTCCATGTTCATGCTCTGGATGCGCGCATGCAGGTTGGCGGTGACCTTCTTCTCGTAGCCGGACTGGGTGTGCACGACGAACCACTCGCCGGGCCGGGTCCAGGGGTCGTCGACATCGACGGCCTCCTCCTCGACGATCGCCTCGTCGGCGAGCGTCACGGCCTCGGCGTCGTCATCGACGGCCTGCGCGTCGGCCTCGTCGTCGGCAACCTCGACGTCGGTGGTGTTCTCGTCGTCAGCGGAGGTCGCTAACTCGTCGTCGCCGCGAACCTCGAGTTGCACCTCGGCTGGTGGGTCGGCGGTCGCCAGAACATCCACATCGCCGATGGGCAGGTCGTCCGGGGTCTCGATCTCCTCGATGTCGACCGCGCTCAACTCGTCACTCATTCGTACAACCATCCCGAGAACACGCCGAACAGAGCATCCAACCCGCCAACCAGGGCCGTGTAGACGATCACCGTCACGACCACCACGATCGAGTAGCGGACGACCTCCGGGCGCTTGGGCCACGCCACCTTGCGCATCTCGTCCCGCACCTCGCCGAGGTACTGGACGGGACCGACCCGCTCACGCTTGGTCGGCGCCTGGCGCTGGACGCGCGTGGGCGCGCCCTTCTCGTCGAGGGCACCCGTGCGCCGCAGGTGGCGCTTCTGTTCGCGGTTCAGGTCGTCCAGTGACATGGCGGTGGTTCCGTTGGTGGTGAGGGGCAGGGCAGGAGGGACTCGAACCCCCGACCGTCGGTTTTGGAGACCGATGCTCTACCAGCTGAGCTACTGCCCTCGGTGGGGAAGGTCAGGCTACCAGCAGGCGCTCCAGCCGAGCCGGAGCGGTCGGGCCGGGCGACGGTCAGCGCGTTTCCTTGTGGACGGTGTGGCGCCGCTGGTGGCTGCAGTACTTCTTCATCTCGAGACGCTCACGATCGTTGATCTTCGACTTCATCGTGATGTAGTTGCGTCGCTTGCACTCGGTGCATTCCAGGGTGATCTTCACCCGCTTCTCGCTCTTCGGCATGACGTCACTCTCTCGCTTCGCTCGGACAATCGGTTCTTGGTGGACGGTCGATTCCTTACTTCAAGATCTTGGTGACGCAGCCGGCGCCGACGGTGCGGCCGCCTTCGCGGATGGCGAAGCGGAGGCCTTCGTCCATGGCGATCGGCTTGCCCAACTCGACGGTCATCATGATGTTGTCCCCGGGCAGCACCATCTCCGTCCCCTCCGGCAACTGGATCGTCCCCGTCACGTCCGTCGTCCGGAAGAAGAACTGCGGCCGATAATTGTTGAAGAACGGCTTGTGCCGACCCCCCTCGGCCTGCGTCAACACGTACACCTGACCCTCGAAGTTGGTGTGCGGCGTGATGCTCCCCGGCTTGCACAACACCTGACCGCGCTCCACCTCCTCCTTCTTCGTCCCCCGCAGCAAGGCCCCGATGTTGTCCCCCGCCTGACCCTGATCCAAGATCTTGCGGAACATCTCGACCCCCGTGCACACCGTCTTCTGGGTGTCCCGCAACCCGACGATCTCGATGTCATCCCCCGTCCGCACCACCCCCTGCTCGACCTTCCCGGTGACCACCGTCCCCCGCCCCGTGATCGTGAACACATCCTCGATCGGCATCAAGAACGGCTTATCCAGATCACGCACCGGCTCCGGGATGTACGAATCGACGGCGTCCATCAACTCCATCACCTTGCCCTGCCACTCGGCGTCCCCCTCCAACGCCTTCAACGCGCGACACCCGCACCACCGGGGCGTCATCACCGGGGAACTCGTACTCCGTCAACAACTCGCGGACCTCCAACTCGACGAGATCCAACAACTCCTCGTCATCGACCGCATCGGCCTTGTTCAACGCCACCATGATCGACGGCACCCCGACCTGACGGGCCAACAACACATGCTCCCGGGTCTGCGGCATCGGCCCATCCGTCGCCGCCACCACCAAGATCGCCCCATCCACCTGCGCCGCCCCCGTGATCATGTTCTTGATGTAATCCGCATGACCCGGCATGTCGACATGCGCGTAATGCCGCTTCTCCGTCTCGTACTCGATATGAGCGATCGAAATCGTGATCCCCCGCGCCTTCTCCTCCGGCGCCTTGTCAATCGCATCAAACGGCGTGTACTGCGCCAACCCACGCTCCGCCAACGTCTTCGAGATCGCCGCCGTCAACGTCGTCTTCCCATGATCAATATGACCCATCGTCCCCACATTCACATGCGGCTTCGTGCGCTCAAACTTCGCCTTGCTCATGGCTGTGTGTACTTCTCCAAACGTGCGGTGGATTTGGTAGCGGCGATCGGGATCGAACCGATGACCTTCCGATTATGAGCCGGATGCTCTGACCGACTGAGCTACGCCGCCAGGGGCGAGCCCTCTGTGGGAATCGAACCCACGACACCAGCCTTACCATGGCTGTGCTCTGCCGACTGAGCTAAGAGGGCGCGGCACGCGGAACGGCCGCGAGCCAGCGCACGAGCATAGCGGGCAGGTGGCCACGACGATCGGGGAGGTATCGACACCGGTACCCTCGCCCGCCGTGACGGGGCTGCGCATCCGGTTGGCCGAGCAGCCCGACGCCGGGGCGATCCAGGCCATCTACAACCTCGAGGTCACGACGGCGACCAGCACGTTCGACCTGGTCACCCGGTCGCTCGCCGACCAGGAGGCGTGGCTGGCGGCGCGCACCGGCGCCTTCTCGGCGATCGTCGCCCTCGACGGCGAGAAGGTCGTGGGGTTCGCCTCGCTCTCGCCGTACAAGGATCGGGCGGCCTACGCCACGACGGTCGAGGACTCGGTGTACGTCGCCCGTGACCGCGCCGGTCAGGGCATCGGCACAGCGCTGCTCGGACACCTGCTGGACGTCGCGACGGCGTCCGGCTTCCATGCCGTGATGGCCCGCATCGAGGCATCCAGTGCCGCCTCGCGGGCGATCCACGAGCGGTGCGGCTTCGAGCTCGTCGGCATCGAACGCCAGGTGGGCCGCAAGTTCAACCGCTGGCTCGACGTCGCGGTGATGCAGCGCTTGCTGTGACGCAGATCTGGCGAGCGATCCGTCCCAACTCGCCATCTGGGTGCAGATCTTCGCGACAGTTGGAAGGAAACTGCGCCCAGATGCGCGGCGCCAGGCATGACGTGGGCCGGGAAGGATTCGAACCTCCGTAGGCGTTCGCCGGCAGATTTACAGTCTGCTCCCATTGGCCGCTCGGGCACCGACCCATCGCCCGCACCACGCGGGCGGGCGGCCGATGATCGTATCGCCCGCCTCCCCCGGCCGGATACCTTCACCTGCATGCCCAGCTTCGATGTGGTGTCCCAGGTGGACCGCCAGGAGGTGCGCAACGCCGTGGACCAGGCGCAGCGCGAGATCGGCACCCGCTTCGACTTCAAGAACACGGACTCGTCGATCGAGCAGCACGACCTGGTCCTGACCCTGCGCACCGTCAGCGAGGACCGGCTGGCGGCACTGCGCCAGGTGCTCGAGGAGAAGCTCGTGCGGCGCGGCGTCTCGCTGAAGGGCCTCGACTACGCCGACGTCGAGGAGGCCAGCCACAACACCGTCCGCCAGGTGGCGACGATCAAGGTCGGCATCTCGTCCGACAAGGCCCGCGAGATCAACAAGCTGATCAAGGAGCGGGGTCCGAAGGGCGTGTCGAGCCAGACCCAGGGCGAGATGGTCCGGGTGACGAGCAAGAAGCGCGACGACCTGCAGGCCGTGATGGCGGCCATCAAGGCGGCCGACCTCGGCATCCCGGTGCAGTTCGAGAACATGCGCAACTGAGGGTCGTCCGCCTCAGGGGGTCGCTCGGCGAGCTCCGGAACGTGGTTGTCAGACGCAAGCACTTTCCCGGCTGGTCGTCGGAGGCGACTAACGTCCCGCGCGAGCGCTGGCGCGTGATCGGCGCCTGTCCGACGTAGGGGGAATCCACGCCATGGCGGTAGCGATGACTGGCCACACGCCGACCGGTGCACCTTCGACGACGGCGCCGACGGTCGCGTCGATGGCTCGCGGCTGGGCCCAGCGCTCGCCGCACCACGTCGCCATGCGGGAGAAGGCGTTCGGCATCTGGCAGGAGTACACGTGGGACCGCACGTGGAACCTTGTGCTCGACGCCGCCCACGGATTGCTCTCGCTCGGTGTAGACACCGGCGACCGGGTGTCGATCCACTCCGAGGACCGACCGGAGTGGGTCCTGCTCGACCTCGCCACCGTCGCCGTGCGCGGCGTCACCGTCGGGCTGTACCCGACCAACCCCGCCGCCGAGGTCGAGTACCTCCTCACCGACTCCGCGGCCGAGATCCACCTCGCCGAGGACCAGGAGCAGGTCGACAAGGTGCTGGCCATGGGCGCCGGCGGGCCGCGCACGATCATCTACATCGAGACCCGCGGGATGCACACCTACGACGACCCCCGCCTGCTCTCGTGGGACGACTTCCTCGAGCTCGGCCGTCGCCATCGGGCCGAGCAACCCGGTGAGGTCGAGCGGCGCATGGCTGCCGCCGAGCCGAGCGACGTGATGACGCTGGTCTACACGTCGGGCACGACCGGGCCCCCGAAGGGCGCCATGCTGACCAACGCCAACGCCGCCTTCACGATGGACGTGATCGTCAGCCCGGCCGGACCGGTTCCCGGACGGCAAGGCGCCGAACCCGGCAGACCTGATCGTCACCTACCTCCCGCTGTGCCACGTCGCCGAGCGCATCTTCTCGACCTGGCACCTCGTGGCGTGCGGCGCGGTGCTCAACTTCGCCGAGTCGGTCGACACGATCACGACCAACCTCAACGAGATCCAGCCGACGCTGTTCTTCGCCGTCCCCAGGATCTGGGAGAAGCTCCACGCCAGTGTGCTGATCAGGGCCAACGACGCCTCGTGGTTCAAGCGCAAGATGCTCGGGTTCAGTCTGCGGATGGCCCGGTCGATCGGCCGCTCGCGCGTGGCCAATGGCGGCAACCACACGATGTCCAGCCGCCTCCGTTACGCCGTCGCCTTCGTGCTCGCACTGCGGGCGTTGAAGACGCGGATCGGCTTGCGACGTTGCCGGTACGCCGGCTCTGGCGCCGCGCCGATCGCCCCCGAGGTACTCGAGTTCTTCATGGGCGTCGGCGTGCCGGTCTTCGAGCTGTACGGCATGACCGAGAACACCGCCGTGGCGACGTCCAACTTCCCAGGGCGGATCAAGCTCGGCACGGTCGGCGAGCCGTACCCCGGCATCGGCCTGCGCCTCGATCCGGAGACCGGCGAGATCCAGACGAAGCACGCCGGGACGTTCGCCGGCTACTGGGGGAAGCCGCAGCAGACCGCCGACACGATGACCGACGACGGGTGGTTGAAGACCGGCGACGTCGGCGAGTGGGTCGGGGAGCCTGGTGCCCACCTCAAGATCATCGACCGCATCAAGCACATCATCATCACCTCGGGCGGCAAGAACATCTCGCCGTCGGAGATCGAGAACAGCTTGAAGACCTCGCCATACGTGAAGGAGGCGATGGTCGTCGGTGACGGCCGCAACTACGTCGCCGCCCTGATCGGCATCGAGTACGACAGCGTCGGCGACTGGGCGCTGCGCCAGCGCATCCCGTACACGACCTACCACGACCTGAGCATGAAGCCGGAGGTCGTCGAGCTGATCCAGGGCGTCGTCGACCACACCAACGAGAAGTTCGCCTCTGTCGAGCAGATCAAGCGGTTCCGCCTCCTGCCGAAGGAGCTGGACCACGAGGACGGCGAGCTCACGGCGACCCAGAAGCTCAAGCGCGGAGCGATGATGGACACGTTCGGCGAGCTCGTGGAGTCGATGTACCGATGACCGCCAGCATCGAGGGCCCGGCGGTCCGGCCGGTCGACCGTCTGTGGGGGAACGTCAACACGGGGACCATCGTGATGGTCCTCATCGGGATCGCACTCGTCGTGTTCTCGGTCGTGCAGCTCGTACGCGACCCATCGACGTTCTTCCAGACCCTGATGAAGTCGCTGGCCCTCGGCTCGGTGTACGCCATCATCGCCCTCGGCTTCGTGCTCATCTTCAAAGCGACCCAGGTCGTCAACTTCTCGCAGGGCGCGTTGGCCATGTGCGGCGCGTTGTTCCTGTCGTTCCTGGTGATCGACGAGCACATCCCGTTCACCACGCTGAGCAACCCGTTGATGAACATCGGCGGGCCGAGCTGGCTGCCGTGGATCCTCAGCGTGTTCGTCGCCCTCGGCTTCGCCGCCCTCCTCGGCCTCGTCATCGAACGCCTGGTGATCCGACCGATGATCGGTGAGCCGTTGTTCTCCGTGGCCGTGATCACGCTCGGCCTGGAGATCGTCCTGCGGGTCTTCGCCACCGACGCCGTGAAGGTGCAGTTCCGCTCGATCGGTGCGCCGTGGGGCACCGACACGTTCACGCTCTGGGGCGCCGTCATCAACTGGTCCTACATCGCCGTGATGGTGGCGGCGGCGATCGCCTTTGTCGCCGTGTTCTTCTTCTACCGCTCCCGGATGGGCATCGCCATGCGGGCCACCGCCTACGACCAGGAGGCGGCGATGGCCCAGGGCATCAGGATCGGCCGGGTCTTCGCCATCGCCTGGGGCGCCGGCGCCGTGCTGGCCGCGCTCGGCGGGATCTTCGCCACCCAACCACCCGTGCAACAGACCGGTGCCGTCGAGCCGAGCACCGCGCTCGTCGCCTTCCGGGCGCTTCCGGCGGTCATCCTCGGTGGCCTCGACTCCGTGCAGGGCGCGCTGGTCGGCGGGCTGCTCATCGGGCTGGCCGAGATCTACGCCGGGCAGTACCTCTCCGGGTACACCGATGTGCTCGGCGCCGGTTACCCGTTGATCGTGCCGTACGTCGTGATGATCATCGGGCTGCTCGTCCGACCCTACGGCTTGTTCGGCACGCCCGAGATCCGGAGGGTCTGAGCGTGCTGCTGCGTCCGAACCTCTACACCTCCTACGAGGCCGAGGCGCAGATGCTGCCGACGGCGACGAGGAAGGTGGCCGCCGCGTTGGCCATCGCCGTGTTGTTCCTGATGCCGTTCTCGCTGCCTGTCATCAACCAGATCCCGATCATCCGGTTCCTCGGCGACAGCGACTGGATCCGGGTCGTCACGCTGGCCTTCATCTTCGCCATCGGCGCGCTCGGCCTGAACGTGCTGACCGGGATGGCCGGCCAGGTGTCGCTCGGCCAGGCGTTCTTCATGGGCGTCGGTGCCTACACGCGGCGCGGTGATCGGCGGGGAGGGCTCGGGCGACCTGCTGGGATGGGGTCTGCCGATCTGGATCTGGCTCCCGGCAGCCGGCATCGGTGCGGCAGTCGTCGGGATGATCGTCGCGCCGGTCGCCGTGCGGCTGCGCGGCCTCTACCTCGCCATCGTCACGCTGGGGCTCGTCTTCATCGGCATCCACATGGCCAACACGTCGTGGGGACGGCGGATCGCCGGCGACCCCGGCCTCGGGCGAGAGTTCCCGAGCTTCGACATCCGCATCTGGAAAGAGGACCCACCGCTCGTCGACATGGAGACCGACAGCACGTGGCTGTGGTTCGACGTGACCGACTCCCAGAAGCAATACCTGTTCATGGCTGTGCTCATGCTGCTGTTCGTCCTGATCGCCAAGAACATCGCCCGCACGCGCACCGGCCGGGCGCTGCAGGCGATCCGTGACCGCGACATCGCCGCCGAGGTCATGGGCGTGGCCGAGTTCAGGTACAAGATGATCGCGTTCGCCATCAGTTCGTTCTTCGCCGGGATCTCCGGTGCACTCTTCGCCTCGTTCGCCGGACAGTTGCCAGCGACCCAGTTCAGCCTGTTCCTGTCCGTCGAGTTCATCGCCATCCTGCTGATCGGCGGCGTCGGCACGGTGACCGGCGTGCTGCTCGGGGCGTTCTTCGTGGAGCTCTCGCCGCGCTTCGTCGAGTCGTTCACCAATTGGCTGTCGGAGCGCGGCGAGCAGGCAGGGATCGTCGGCACATTGGCGGACAGCGTGCTGTCGACCGGCCCCCGCGACTTCGGACCCATCTCGGTGGCCACCCAGACGCCGGGGTGGGCGCTCAACGTCTTCGACTGGAACGTGGTGCTCTACGGCGTCCTGATCATCGTGTTCCTGCTCTTCGAGCCGCTCGGGCTCTTTGGCATCTGGATCAAGATCCGCAACTATTGGCAGCGATGGCCGTTCAGCTATTGAGCGGTCCGACGACCCACCACCGGCCGCGACGCGTCGCGGCCCCAACCACACCAACCAACAAGGGGGACGGATGACCAGGACATGGCGACGCCTCGCCGTGGTCGCGACGAGCTTCGGCCTGATCGCGGCGGCGTGCGGCGGCGACGACGACGACACCGCGGACACCGAGGCTGCGGCAGAAACGACGACCGCTGCGACCGAGGCCGCGACCGAGGAAACCGAGGCCGCGACCGAGGCGACCGAGGCCGAGACGGAGGCGACCGAGGCCGAGACGGAGGCGACCGAAGCGACGACCGGTGACACCGTCGACCCGGCGAGCATCGAGACGGACGTCGGCGTCGACGACACGACGATCAGGATCGGCCTCAACGCCGACCTGTCCGGGATCTTCGCTAACCTCGTCACGCAGATCGTCGACGGCCAAGAGGCCTACTGGGAGATCGTCAACGACAACGGCGGGATCGGCGGCCGCCAGATCGAGCTCGTCATCCTCGACAATGCCTACGACGTGCCGAAGCACCTCGAGAACTACGAGGTGATGTCCGGCGACGGGCCAGAGGGCGTCGTCATGTTCAGCCAGTCGACCGGCTCCCCGCACACCACGGCAACGGCCGAGATGCTGGTGGAGGACGACCTGATCGCCATCCCGCTGTCGTGGTACTCCGGCTGGCCGGACCCGGCGATCGGGCAGAACGTGTTCGAGGCCTACACGAGCTATTGCGTCGAGTCGATGAACGGCCTGTCGTTCATGGCCGAGAACTTCGACGCCCAGACCGTCGCGATCATCTCGTTCCCCGGTGAGTACGGCCAGGACGGGGCGGCGGGCGCCAAGATCGCCGCCGAAGCGCTCGGGCTCGAGGTCGTCTACGACGGCGAGGCCGCCGTCGTGCCCGGGTCTGACCAGACGCCGGTGATCACCGAGCTGGTCAACGCCCAGCCCGACATCGTGTGGGCGACGATCAACCCGACGACGCTGGCCGAGATCATGGGCGGCGCCGCCGCTCAGGGCTTGCAGGCGCAGTGGTCGGGCAACTCGCCGACCTACAACTTCCAGCTCCTCGGCACCGACCTCGCCCCGGTGCTCGACACCAACTACACGCACTCCAATTACACCCAGCTGTGGAACACCGCCGACGTGCCCGGCATGACCGAGGTCGTCGAGGGGATGCGCGAGAAGCGGCCCGACGCGCCCGTCTCGTACGTGTACATCTACGCCTGGACCGAGGGCTACATCACCCAGCAGATCCTCGAGCAGGCGGCGGCGAACGGCGACATGACCCGCGCCGGGGTGGTGGCCGCGGCCAACGAGATCACCGCCGATCTCAAGGGGCTGGCGCCGGACCAGACGTGGGCCGGTGAGCCCAACGACTACATCGTCCGCGAGTCGTACATGTTCGACGTCACGCTCGACGACTACACGCCGCAGGGCACGGTGTCCGACGAGGACGCCGGGAACGGCTTCGAGCTGCTCGAGGGCCCGTTCGTCAGCGACGTCGCCGCCGACTTCGCGTATGAAGGGGCGTGCTTCACCCCGACCGGCTGATCCGATGTGGGGGGTGGGGCCGCCAGTGTCCCGACCCCCCACCGTTCCTCACGGGAGGGCCCGAATTGCTCACACTGGCCAACGTCGAGGTCGTCTACAACGAGGTCATCCTCGTGCTGCGCGGCCTGTCGATCGAGGTGCCCGACGGTCGGATCGTGGCCCTGCTCGGCGCCAACGGTGCGGGCAAGACGACCACGCTGCGGGCGGTGTCCGGGCTGCTCGACGTGCACAAGGGCGTCATCACCAAGGGCACGATCACCTACGACGGTACGGTGATAACCACCGGAAGCCGGCCGAGATCGTCTCCAGGGGGATCACCCAGGTGATGGAGGGTCGCCGGGTCTTCGCCGAGCTGACCGTCGACGAGAACCTCCTGTGCGGCGGGATCACGGTGAAGGACAAGTCGCTGACCGCCGTGGCCCACGAGCGCGTGATGGAGCTGTTCCCACGGCTGCAGGAACGACGCAAGCAGGTGGCCGGCTACCTCTCCGGCGGCGAGCAGCAGATGCTGGCCATCGGGCGGGCGCTGATGTCGTCACCCAAGCTGCTGGTGCTCGACGAGCCGTCGCTCGGGCTGGCACCGATGTTGGTCGAGCAGATCCGTGACATCATCGTGGACATCAACACCCAGGGCACGAGCGTGCTCCTCATCGAGCAGAACGCCATGATGGCGCTGTCGATCGCCCACTACGGGTACATCATGGAGACCGGCAAGGTGGTCATGGACGGTGATCCGAAGCGGCTCCTCGCCGACGACGACGTGCGCGAGTTCTACCTCGGCCTGCACGGCGAAGAGGGGTCGCGACGCTCCTTCCGCGAAGTGAAGCACTACAAGCGCCGCAAGCGATGGTTGTCATGAGCCGAACGACAAGTGAACGCGCCAAGCCGGTGAGCGAGCAACCAACGAGCTCCGTGAGCCCTGGAAAAGCGAGCGAACCATTGTTAGCGGTCATTGAGATCGGCCTGCGGTTTGGTGGTGTCATGGCCATCGACGAGGTGACGTTCACCGTGCAGCCGGGCGAGCTGTTCGCCATCATCGGACCGAACGGCGCCGGCAAGACGTCGATCTTCAACTCGATCAGCCAGGTCTACGTGCCGCAGCGCGGCGACATCCGTTGGAAGGGCGAGTCGATCATGGGGCTGCGCCCCGACCGGGTGGCCGGGATGGGCATCGCCAGGACGTTCCAGAACATCGAGCTGTTCCCCGGCATGACCGTCATCGACAACCTCCTCCTGGGCCGCCATGTGCGCATGAAGCGGTCGTGGCTGGCCGGCGCCGTCTGGTTCGGCCCGGCCAAGCGGGAGGAGATCGAGCAGCGCCGGCGGGTCGAGGACATCATCGACTTCCTCGAGATCGAGCGGTGGCGCAAGCACCCCGTGTCGCTGCTGCCCTACGGCTTCCAGAAGCGCGTCGAGCTCGGGCGGGCATTGGCCATGGACCCCGAGCTGCTCCTCCTCGACGAGCCCGTGGCCGGCATGAACCTCGAGGAGACCGAGGACATGGCCCGGTTCATCCTCGACATCCGCGAGGAGCTGGGCATCGCCATGATCCTCGTCGAGCACGACATGGGTCTGGTGATGGACATCGCCGACCGCGTCCTGGTCCTCGACTTCGGGGTCAAGATCGCCGAAGGGGCACCGGAGGAGGTCCAACGCGACCCGGCCGTCATCGCCGCCTACCTCGGCGACGAGCAGCGCCTCGAGCAGGCGGCGCCAGAGGTCGCCGAGATCGCCGCCGAGCTGGCCGTGTCCCCGATCGAGGTCGCCGGCGGCGCCGCCGACTGACGCCGGTCGTCCGGGGACCGGTTTTGAACCCCGGTCAAGGTCACCGGTGACACCGAATCTTCCGGAGAACGGCGGGCTCAGCCGGCGCCGATCACGATCAGGATGGTCCAGATGGCGTTCCCCGGTGTCCGACGAAGTTGGGCTTGCGCTTCTCGGCGAAGGCGGTGAAGCCCTCGACGTACTCGGGCGTCCCGGCCGACTCGCCCTGCGCCTCGGCCTCGGCGGCCAGCACGTCGGCCAGCGGCACGGCGCCGTCGGCGATGCGCCGCACGATCCGCTTGGACCGGGCGAACGACTGCACCGGTCCGCTGGCGATGCGGGCGGCCAGCTGCCGGGCCTCGTCGATCAGCGCGTCGTCGTCGACGACCCGGTTGACGAGCCCCCAGGCCGCCGCCTCGTGCCCGTCGAGCAGACGCCCCGTGTAGATCAGCTCGAGGGCGCGATGCGGTCCGACGCGGTGGACGAGGGCGTAGTGGCCGCCGGAGTCGAGCACGGCGCCGATGTTGGCGAACGGGGACCCGATCTTGGTCGTCGCCGCGGCGATCACGATGTCGCAGGCCATCGCGATGCCGAAGCCGACCCCGAGGCACGCACCGTGCACGGCGGCGATGGTCGGCAGCGGCTCCTCGGCCAGCCTGGCCATCAGCGGGTTGAACGTCTCGGCGAGGATCGCCTCGGCGTCCTCGGTGAGTGGCTCGGCCCCGGAGAGGTCACGTCCGGCGGAGAACCCGCGACCTTCGCCACGGATCAGGATCGCCCGGCTGCCCTCGGTCTGGTCGAGCGCCCGATGCATCTCCGCGACCATCTCGCCGTCGAAGCTGTTGAGCACGGAAGGGCGGTCGAGCACGACCTCGGCGACACCGTCCGTCTGGTGGACACGGACGCTCACCAGCGCGCCACCGGGTCGATGCGCAACACCTCCGTGATCCGCGCGTGGATGGCCTCGAAGTGTTCACTGCGTACGGTGCGGGCGCGCTGCTCAGGGCGCCGCAACGCGTCCCAATCGACACTGCCGATCACCGCCTCGACGTCGGTCCGCCACCGGCCGCGGAGCTCGGCGGACCCGGCCGTCACGACACCCGCGGCGATGGCCTCGGGTTCCCCGCCGACGGGCTCCCACAGCGCGTCGGCGTACGGCAGCAACGCGTCGATCGCCGCCAGCAGGCGGGCCCCGCCCTCGCCGGGGTCGTCGAGCATCCGCGACAGCAGGGCCTCGGCGTGGCGGCGGTGGTACGCCTCCTCGCGTTCGGCGCGGGGGACGAGGGCGGCGACCTCGGGAACGCTGGAGGCCGCCAGCGCCTGCCAGCGGTAGCCCTCGGCGGCGTCGTAGAGCCAATGGCGGGCGAGCGCATCGGCCCAGTCCGCGCACGGCAGCTCGACGAGCTGGCAGCAGCGGTAGTCCCCCGGCCGCCCGCCCGAAGGCCAGTGCGTCGACGTCGCCGAGCACGTCGTACAGCGCGGCCGCATGCCCGAGCTCGTCCTGGGCGATCGAGCAGAAGGCGAGATCCTCCTCGAGGAAGGGCGCCACGCCGATCCACTCGGTGTGCTGCTGGCCCATCAGATGCTCGTCGTCGGCCAGCGCGAGGAGCGTCGTCGCGCCCGCCGTCGATCACGGCGCCCTCTGAGCCCGCCGTCGCTCGGCGACGAGCGAGCCATCGTTGTGGCGATGCGGCTTGTCGGCGTTCGGCGCCACGAAGCCGGGTTCGACGCGGACGACGTGGGCGCGATCGACGAGCCACATCTGATCGCCCTCGGCCCGGCGGGTGTACGTCTCGCGGGCCAGCACCACGGCGAGCTCGTCGTCGGCGGCCTCGAGGCTGCCGGCATGGCGGAACTCGTCCTTGCCCTCGCGCTTCAGGAAGACCTCGTAGACCCGCACTGGTCAGCGGATCGTCTCGATCGCCTCGCCGCACGACCCGCAGCGGCGGATCGACCGGCAGCGGGTGGACCCGAACATCGACTCCTCCGAGAGTGCTGGCGTGCCGCACCGTGGGCAGGACACGGGGCGGTCGAGGACGGCCACGGCGACGGCGAACTCCTCGGCGATGGCGTGACGGCCGGCGGGCGTGATGCGTTCCGGCGTCCAGACCGGGCTCGGCACGAAGCGGACGTCGACGCGCCGCACCCCACCGAGCGCGTCGACGGCGGCCCGGACGTCGTCGGCGATCATCGCCAGCGCCGGGCATCCGCTGAACGTCGGCACGAGGTCGACCTCGACCACATCACCGTCGACGGCGACCCGCTCGACGAGGCCGAGCTCGACGATCGAGACGCCGGGGTACTCCGGATCGTCGACGCCGCACAACGCCGCCCACACCGCGTGCGGTCATGCCGCCGCCCGTGCTTCCAGCGCGTCCCGAACCCAGCGCGTATCCGCCCAGTGCTGCGCGGCGTCACCGATCCGGCGTGCGCTGTCCGGACCGAGGTTGTCCAAGGTGGCGCGCAGCGGGGCCCAATCGATCTCACCGGTCGTCCATCGGCCCGTCTCCGGGTCGCGCCGGAGGTCCGGATCGGGAGGGCGGAAGCCGTAGCCGGCCAGCAGGGTGGCGTACTTCTGGACGAACTTGTCGCGGAGGTCCTCGTTGCGCTCGCTCTTGATGTGCCAGCGCAAGAGGGCGTCGGCCTGCTTGGACGGCGGACCGAACATGTGCAGTGTCGGCCACCACCAGCGATCGAGCGCCTCCTGGAACATCTCCCGCTGCACGGGCGTGCCCTCGGCGAAGACGAGCAGCATCTCCTCGCCGTGGCGCATGTGGAAGCCCTCCTCGGCGATGATCCGCCGCAGGATGCGCTTGTAGGGGCCGTACGAGCAGTTCTTGAACACGGCCTGCTGGGAGATCAGCGCCCCGGCGTCGACGAGGTAGGCGATGGCCACCTGGTCGGCCCACGTGACGGCCCGGTAGTGGAACACGTTGTGGAACCGGCCGCGCCCGGCGAACAGGTCCTCGAGCATCTCCTGACGGGACTTGAGGCCGAGGTCGGCAGCCACCATGTACAGCAGGTGGGCATGGCCGATCTCGTCCTGGGTCTTGGCCAGCACCGCCATCTTGCGGCGCAGGCCAGGTGCCTTGGGGATCCAGTCCCGCTCGGTCAGCCCACCCATCAGCTCGGAGTTGGCGTGCAGCTCGATGAACCGGAAGACCTGGTCGCGGTACTCCTCGGGCATCTCGTCGACGGGCTCGACGATGCCCCCACCGTCGAGGAACGCCTCGAAGTCGGCCATCGATGGCCAGGATCGAGCCATCCGTCAACCCTACGCCGTCACACCATCGCTGCCGGCCGGCGCTGCTGCGTGCGGCCATGGAACCTGGCCACGACGGCACCATCGTCGCTCGTGACAACCACGTCGTAGAGCGCAACGCGGCCGCCGCGGAACTGCTCGACCGCCGTCGCCGTCAGGACCGCACCCTCACGGCCCGGGCTGAGGAAGTCGATCGATGCAGCGACGGCGAACGCGTCGACGCCATGGCTGTTGCTGGCGTGGGCCATGGCGCTGTCGGCGAGCGTGAAGATCAGCCCGCCGTGGCAGACGTCGAGGCCGTTGAGCATCTCGGCGCGGACGATCATCCGCACGACGGCCCGGCCAGGCTCGACGGACACGACGTCGTAGCCGAGTACACCGGCTGCCCGATCGCGGCGAATGCATCGCTGCCGACCTCGCTGCGGGACCGCCGCCCTCCCCCACCGCTCACTCCTCGGGTGGTGCCTCGGCGGCGCGGCGCTTGATCTCCTCGACCACGGACGCGTCGGCCAGCGTGGTCGTGTCGCCGAGGTTGCGGCCCTCGGCGACGTCGCGCAGCAGCCGGCGCATGATCTTGCCGCTGCGCGTCTTCGGCAGGTCGGGCGTGAGGTAGATCGTCTTCGGCTTGGCCAGCGACCCGATCTCCGTCGTCACGTGGCTGCGCAGCTCGTCGATGCCGACGTCGGCGCCGCCACGCGGCGTGACGTAGGCGATGATCGCCTGGCCGGTCGTCGGATCGGCGGCACCGACGACGGCCGCCTCGGCGACGGCCGGGTGCGAAACGAGCGCCGACTCGACCTCCGTCGTCGAGATGCGGTGCCCGGACACGTTCATCACGTCGTCCACCCGACCGAGCAGCCAGAAGTAGCCGTCGTCGTCGAGCTTGGCGCCGTCGCCGGCGAAGTACCGGCCGGGGAACCGCGACCAGTACGTCTCCTGGTAGCGCTCCGGATCGTTCCAGATGCCGCGCAGCATCGACGGCCACGGGCGGGTCAACGTCAGGTAGCCGCCGCCGTGGGTGACGGGCGCTCCGCGATCGTCGACGACCTCCGCCGAGATCCCCGGGAGCGGGAACGTCGCGGAACCCGGCTTCGTCGTCGTCGCCCCCGGGAGCGGGCTGACCATGATCGCGCCGGTCTCGGTCTGCCACCACGTGTCGACGACCGGGCAGCGCGCACCGCCGATGTGCGTGTGGTACCAGATCCATGCCTCGGGGTTGATCGGCTCGCCGACGGTGCCGATCACGCGCAGGCTCGACAGGTCGTGTTTCGCCGGCTCCTCGGCACCCCACTTCATGAACGTCCTGATCGCCGTCGGCGCCGTGTAGAAGATCGTCACGCCGTACTTCTCGATGATCGCCCAGAAGCGGTCATTGCCCGGGTGGTTGGGCACGCCCTCGTACATCACGATCGTCGCGCCATTGGCCAGCGGGCCGTAGACGATGTAGCTGTGGCCCGTGACCCAGCCGACGTCAGCCGTGCACCAGTAGACGTCGGTGTCGGGGTGCAGGTCGAACACGTACTTGTGGGTGAAGGCGACCTGCGCCAGGTAGCCACCGCTGGTGTGCATGATGCCCTTCGGCTTGCCCGTCGTGCCCGACGTGTACAGCAGGAAGAGCAGCTGCTCGCTGTCGAACGGCTCGGCCGGGCACTCGGGGTCGGCGGCCTCGAGGAGCTCGTGGTACCAGTGGTCACGGCCCTCCTGCATGGCGACGTCGTTGCCGCCCCGGCGCACGACCACCACGTGCTCGATGGTGGGGCAGTCGGCGACCGCCTCGTCGGCGGCCGGCTTGAGCGGGAACACGGCGCCGCGGCGGTAGCCGCCGTCGGCCGTGATCAGCACCTTGGACCCGGCGTCGACGATGCGGTCGGCCAGCGCCTGTGCCGAGAACCCGCCGAACACGACGCTGTGGGCGGCGCCGATCCGCGCGCAGGCCAGCATGGCGATGGCCGCCTCGGGGATCATCGGCAGGTAGATGTTGACGCGGTCACCGGCCTGCACGCCGAGCCCGCGCAGGGCGTTGGCCAGCCGCTGGACCTCGTCCAAGAGCTCGGCGTAGGTCAGTGCGCGGGTGTCGCCCGGCTCACCCTCGAAGTGGATGGCCACCTTGTCGCCGCGGCCGGCGTCGACGTGGCGGTCGAGGCAGTTGTGGGCGACGTTGAGCTGGCCGCCGACGAACCACTCGGCGTACGGCAGCTGCCACTCGCAGATCGTCTTCCAGTCGGTGGCCCAGTCGAGCAGCTCGGCGGACTGCCGGGCCCAGAAGCCCTGGTCGTCCTCGGCCGCCTCGTCGTACATCTCCGTGCCCGTCACGAGCGCTTCGGCCTTGATGTGGTCCGGCGGAGGGAACGTGCGGTGCTCGGCCAGCAGGGCGTCGATGGTGTCGGCGTGGTCGCCGTCACGGACGTCGTCGGTCATGGCCAGGACACTAGGCGCGGCGCCGTCCGAACTCGCCGGTGCCGCGATCGTGCTACCACGTGCAGCCAATGGCGACCGCCGCGGCGGCGCAGATTGCATCCATCGTCGATGTCGTCGCGCGACCGACCCGGCGACGGAGGAGGTCACGCTCGATCAGTTGCAGGTTGTCGAGCTGGACCACCGAGCGCACCTTCACCCCGTCGTCGGGGCCGACCGGCACCTCGGTCGACACGCCGCGAACGGTCGAGGTCACCGGGCCGACGATCACGGAGTGGAGGTAGCGACCCATCGGGTCGCGGGTCAGGACGACGACCGGGCGGCGCTTGTCGAGATCTGCCAACCACACCTCGCCGCGCCGCGGCTCTGCCTGGCTCAACGCCGGGCCTCCTTGTAGAGCCCGGCCCAGTCGGTGTCGTCGGCAAGGTCCGACCAGTTGCGGCTGACCCTCGCCAGCGCGACCTCGTCCTCGGTTGGTGGCTGACCCAGGTAGGCCTCGACGTCCCGGCGAATGCGGGCCATGGCGATTGTCTCGGTCAAGGCGAAGTCGATCGCCGCCGACGTGCTCGACGCCCCGGCCAGGCGCCGGACCTGCTCGACCTTGACGGGATCGATCGTCACCGAGGTCTTCCGTCTGGTCATACCCTGAATCCTACCCATTGTGCGATCATGGCGCGATGCCCACCAGCTCGCCGGCGGAGCGGATCCGTGACCAGGCCCTCGAGGTGGCCCGTGGCTGGTCCGGGCCTGATTCCCCGTCCGGCTGGAAGCTGACGGCGTCGCTGTTCGAGCGCTTGGCCGACGACGCCGAGCTGCTGCAGCTGGCCTCCGACATCCCCGCCGAACGCCTGCCGGCCCTGCTGTTCGTCGCCTCGGTCCAGGCCGCCGTCGCCCGCCATCCCGATGAGCCGTTGCATGCGTACTACCCATGGCCCGACGTTCGACCGCGGCCCGTCGACGACGAGCTCGGCGAGCGCCTCCGCCGGTTCTGCGCCACCCATCGAGACGAGCTCAGGGCGATCTGGCGCACGCACCGGTACCAGATGAACGAAGTGGCCCGCTGCACGCAGGTGGCCCTGGCGCTCGGTGTCCTGCAAGCGCAACACCCGGACCGCCAGCTGGCGATCGTCGACGTCGGCACGAGCGCTGGCCTCGGGCTGTTCCCCGACCGCTACCGCTACACGCTCAGCGACGGCACGTCGTTCGGCGACGTCGACTCCCCGGTTTCGATCGACTGCCAGCTGCTCGGCGAGCGGCGACCGTCTCCGCCCGTGGGGCTGCGGATCGGCGCGCGCGTCGGCATCGATGCCAACCCGATCCGGCTCGATGACGACGAGGCGAGGGAGTGGCTCTCGGCCTGTGTCCCACCCGATGCGGATGCCCAACGGCGCCTGCTCGGGGCCATCGACGTCGTCCGCGCCGGCCACTGTCGGATCGACCGCGGCGACGCCGTTGCGCTGCTCGCTGAGGTGCTGCAGGCGATTCCCGACGGCCCGTTGATCGCGGTGATCGACGCATACACCGCGGTCTTCTTCGACGACGGGGGTCAGCGACGGATGGGTGAGATCATCGCCGAGTGCGGATCGGAGCGCGACATGGCGTGGATCTCGCTCGATCCCCTCGTGCCGCTCGGCACGGCTGCGCAACGCAGCGTGCAGGCGCTCGACGTGCCCCCGCGGCTCGTCCAGATGAACCGCGACGGTGGCGTGTTCGCGCTGCTGTCGATCGTCGCCCATCTCGACGGCCGTACGTCGACGCGCCTCCTGGCCACCGCCCACCCGTCCGGCACGCGCATGGAATGGCTCGATCCGACGACTACGGCGTGAGGTCCTGGGCGTCGGCCGTCGTCGGGTCGAAGCTGAACTGGGACAGCGGCTCACCGTCCGCACATCCGATCGTGCGGACATCCTGGCGCACGTCGGCCACCGGGATCGTGACGATGTCGCCCGGCCGCACCGGCGGCGGACCACGGAACGGGTAGGCCTCGTAGTAGTCGCTGCTCGACGGCCCGATGAGGATGGCGCACACGGCGTCGTCGCCGTTGTTGCGGAACCGCTGCTCGATGCGCGCGGCACCGGCGACGAACGTCCCAGCCGCCGATTCCGTGCCCTCGATGTCGACGGCGATGAACTGGTAGGCGCCATCGTCCAGCGCGTCCCCGTCGTTGTCGATGCAATCACCGAACCCTGGCGGCCCGAGCGCTCGCGGCTCCGACGACGACAACGGCCGGCCGTCGAGCTGCCACCGGCCGGACACGTCGAGCGGGCCGTCGAGCGGCACGGCGGCGCACAAGGTCGACACCGGCGTCGGCGACGCCACATCGTGGCGCCCGCTGGCGAGCAGCACGGTCACCTCGGCGGCGAGCGCGGCCGGGTCGGTGATGTGCTCGGGGAAGGCGGCGAGGGCGGGCACGACATCGGTGATGGCGACGACGGCATCGTCGTCGGGAGCCGCTCCAGGATCGTCGCCGGCGGCTGGCGGGATTTGCTCGCCGGCCGGCGCGGACACTGCCGGTGTGGCCGGCGGCTCGGTGGCCGGCGGCTCGGTGGCCGGCGGCTCGGTGGCGGGCGGCGCGGTCACCACGGGCTCCGTCGCCGGCGGGTCGGTCGCCGGGGGCACGATCACCGCCGTGTCGGCAGGGTCGGATGCCGGGGTCGTCGACGGCGAGACGGCGCTCCGGGGCTCGGTCGATGCCGGTGGCGCCGACCCCACTTCACCGAGGTCCTCACCCCGGCTGATCAGCCAGCCCGCCAACCCGACCACCACGACGATGGCGACGATGGCCACGGCCGGGATGGCCTTCGACGGGCTGGCGAAGGGTTCGGACGGGCCCTCATTAGCGCCGCTGCTCTCGGCGTCAGGATCCGCCACGTCCGGCGGATCCGGCCCGTTCGCCGCGACGGGCGGGTGGAGTGGCGAGCTCGCCGCCTCCTCCTGCTCTGGATCCTGCGGCTCGGACCGTTCCCCGACCTGCTCCACGCCACCTCCTGGGCGAGACGCTAGCCCGAGGTTGCGCCGCGGGCCCGGGACCATCACTCGCTCCGCCACTTCAGGACGGTGAAGCCACCGAGGCCGCCCGGGTCCGTCAACGCGTCGGCTTCCCGTGACCGGCTGCGCATGGCCAGCGCGGCCAGGTCAGGCCGCGAGGCGGCCGCCTCCCAGGCCCGGCGACCCTCGTCGACCAGGTCGCGGATGCCCCACCGCTCGAGGAACTCCCGTTGCGTCGACCGTTCGTCGGCCGTCGGCAGCTGATCGAGGGCGAGCTCGGTCGTCACGTCCTGCGTCCCCGGCCGGGCGAGGTAGTGGCCGCCGCGCTGGTGCTCTCGGTACGTGCGCAGCCAGTCCCGCCAGGGCCGCATGGCCAGCTCGGCGGTAGTTGGTCGGGCGTAGTCGACGGCGAGGACCGAGCCGCCACGCACGATCGAGCGGGCCCGTTTCACCCACGCCGCGGCGGCGTCGAGGACCGGGGCGCGGGCGCCGTGCGGGGCGCTGGCGGGAAGCCATTCGGGAAGGGGATCCAGCGGCGCCGACAGGTGCTCGACGAACGTGCCGTCGAGGCCGACGCCGACGAACGCCTCGCGCCATGCGCCGTCGAAGACGACCAGGCGGAACGGGAGGTTGTCCAGCAGCTCGTTGGCCACGACGACGCCATCGATCGGTCCAGGAGGGAGCGTCGGTCGGGACTCGACGCCTGGGGGGTGCTCAGACCGCTGGGACTCAGCCACCTCGACGGTGACGTAGCGCAGCGATGCACCGCAGACCGGATCGGCCGCCAGCACCGAGCGGGCCAACGTCCCGCGACCGGCGCCGGCCTCGACGACCGTGAAGGGGTCCGGTCGACTGAGCCGCTCCCACTCGGCGTCGAGGAATCGAGCGAGGACGGTCCCGAACAGCGGGCCGACCTCCGGTGAGGTGAGGAAGTCGCCGCGGCGCCCGGCCTGGCCGCCGCCGCTGGCGTAGAAGCCGCCGTCCCCGTACAGCGCCAGGTCCATGAAGCGGTCGAAGGGGATGGCGCCGCCGGCCTGCTCGATCGCCTCGCGCATCTCGCGCATTGCGCTCAGGGGCCGAGCGCTCCGGTCAGGTCGTTGATGTCGGCGAACTGCAGGACGAGGCCGGGCAGCACACCGAGGACCAGCGTGCCGGCCATCGTGATGCCCAGCGCGGCGACGACCGGCGGCGGGGTGACGATCGGTGTGCGATCGCCGTCGGGCACCTCGCTCATCCACATCTCGCGCATCACCCGCAGGTAGTAGGCGGCGGCGATGGCGGTGTTGACGGCGCCGATCAGCGCCAGCGTGTAGGCCGCCCAGTTGCCGGCGTCGAGCACGGCCTTGAAGGCGTTGAACTTGGCGATCCATCCGCCGAGCGGCGGAATGCCCGTCAACGACGCAAGGAACAGGGTCATCAGCACGGCCAACCCGGGGGCGTACGTGATGAGGCCGCCGTACGACGAGATCTCGCCGCTGTGCGTCTTGCGCGACACGGCGATGACGACGGCGAAGGCGCCGAGGTTCGTGAAGCCGTACACCAGCAGGTACACGACGACGGCCTTCAGCGCCGACTCGCCGACGCCGTCGGCGTGGGCGAAGGCCAGCGGCATCAAGATGAAGCCACCTTGGGCGACGCTGGAGTACGCCAGCATGCGGACGATGTTCGTCTGGCGCAGGGCGAGGACGTTGCCCACGGTCATCGTCAAGGCGGAGAGCACCCAGATCAGCGGCCCGTATACGGCATTCTCGTCGGGGAAGGCGAGGAAGACCATGAGGACGAGTGCCACGAAGCCCGCCGCCTTCGAGGACACGGACAGGAACGCCGTGACGGGTGTCGGAGCACCTTCGTAGGTGTCCGGCGCCCACGTGTGGAACGGGACGGCGGAGACCTTGAACCCGAACCCGGCGATGACGAACACGATCGCCACGACCTCCAGCCCGATCAGCTCGCCGTCGCTCAGCGCGGCGCCGATGTCGACCAGCAGCGTCGAGCCGGTGGCCCCGAAGAGCAGGCTCATGCCGTACAGCAACACGGCGCTGGCGAACACACCGAGCAGGTAGAACTTGACTCCCGCCTCGTTGCTCTTGGTGTCCCGTTTGCGCCAGGCGGCCAGCATGTAGGCCGGGATCGACAGCAGCTCGAGGGCGATGAACACGCTGACGAGATCGCGGCTCGACGTCATCATCACCATGCCGAGCACGCTGCACAGCAACAGCACGTAGAACTCGCCCTGGTAGTAGCCGCCCTCCTCCAGTTCGGTCTGGCTCATCAGCACGACGACGTAGGCGGCCAGCAGGAACAGCGCCTTGAGCACCAGCGAGAACTCGTCGACGACGTAGCGCCCGTCGAACATCGCCCGGGAGTCGTCGCCGATGACGGCCAGCGTGACGAGCGGGATGCAGGCACCGAGCAGGACGAACCCGGTGAGCGTGGCGGTGGCCCACTTCTTCGTCTCGTCGACGAGCAGGTCGGTGGCCAGCACGAGGTTGATGCCGGCGATGAGCACGAGCTCGGGCGCCAGCGCGTGCCAGTCGATGACAGGCGACTCCCACTCACCCGCCTGCGCGAGCAGCAAGATCACGGTTGTTGTCGCCTACTGCGAGCGACCGAGCGCCAGCGAGGGAGCGGCCAGCAACGGCCTGCGTGGCCGGGGAACGCAGTCATGGTAGGTACTCCCCGAGTCTTGCGACCATCGCCGTCACGGCGGGGTCGAAGATGCGGAACAACAGCTGCGGGTAGACCCCGAGCACGAGGATGAGCACCAGCATCGGGGTCCAGGTGATCCACTCGATCGGTGTGATGTCACGGATGTCGGAGTCGTGATGGGCCTCGTTGACGCCGGCGCCGACGGCATGCGCCGTTGGACCGGCGAACTCGGGAGATGGCTCGCCGAACGCCGTGCGCTGGTACAGCCACAGGAGGTAGGCGGCGGCGAACACCGTGCCGAGGGCGGCCAGCACCATCAGCGTGCGGAACAGCTCCTCCGACAGGCCGAAGCCGGGGTCGTAGGCCGAGAGGATGGCCGGGAACTCACCCCAGAACCCGGCCAGGCCAGGCAAGCCCAGGCTGGCCATCGCGCAGAACCCGAGGACCCAACCCATCCTCGGCATCTGCACGAGCAGCCCGGACAGGCGGCGGATCTCCAGCGTGTGGTAGCGGTGCTTGATCGAGCCGGCGAGGAAGAACAGCATGCCGGTGATCAGGCCGTGGGCGACCATGCCGAACAGCGCGGCGTTGATGCCGAACGTGGTGAGCGTCGAGATGCCGAGCATCACGAAGCCCATGTGGGCCACCGAGGAGAAGGCGATGAGGCGCTTCATGTCGGTCTGTGCCAGGCAGCACAGCGCGCCGTAGAGGATGCCGACGACGGCCAAGATGCCGATCACCGGCGCCCACGCCTTGGCCGCCTCCGGAAGGAACGGGATGGCGATGCGCACGAACCCGTACGTCCCGAGTTTGAGCAGGATGGCGGCCAGGATCACCGACCCCTGGGTCGGGGCCTCGGTGTGGGCGTCGGGCAACCACGTGTGGAACGGGAACATCGGCACCTTCACGGCGAAGCCGATGAACATCCCGGCGAAGATCCAGATCTGGATGGTCCGGCTGATCTCCGGGCCGGCCTCGAGCAAGTAGAGGAAGGAGAAGCTCTGGGCATCCGTCTGCACGAACAGGGCCAGGAAGGCGACGAGCATCAATGCTGAGCCGAACATCGTGAAGAGGAAGAACTTCAGCGAGGCGTACTGGCGCTGCTCGCCGCCCCACGCGCCGATGAGGAAGTACATCGGCAGCAGGACGACCTCGAAGAAGACGAAGAAGAGGATGAGGTCCTGGGCCACGAACGTGCCGGCCATGCCGGTCTGCAGGACGAGCGTCAGCATCAGGAACGCTTTGGCGCTGCCCCCCGCCGGCATGTCGCCGAACGTGTAGATGACCACGGCCAGCGTGATGAAGCTCGTCAGCGCGTACAGCGGGAGGCTGATGCCGTCGAGGCCGATGGTGTAGTTGGAGCGGATGGCTTCGATCCACTCCACGTCGACGAAGAACTGCAGCTTGTCGGCCTGGTCGTAGTCGAATTGGAACAGCGTGTAGACGGTGACGCCGAACGTGGCGAGGGCGGTGAGCAGGGCGATCTGCTTGTGCAGCTGCGCTTCTCGATCGGGGACGAACAGCATCAGCAGCACGCCAGCGAGCGGCAGGAAGACGCCGACGCTGAGCAGCCAGTTCTGATCGGAGATGACGTCCATGTGGTTCCCAGCAACCCTTACACGTTGATGATGACGAGCACGACCGCCGCGACCGCGGCGGCGCCGAACAGCAGCGCCCCGTACTGGTTGACCCGACCGGACTGCATCGGGCGCAGCGCCGAGCCGGTGGAGTTGGCGACGGACCCCGACGCGTTGACGGCACCGTCGACGACGCGCTGATCGATGTTGCGGTAGGCCCACCCACCCAACCAGCGTCCGGCCCGGCCGGCGGCGTTGACGATCCCGTCGATCACCCGCTGGTTGATCCAGTACGCGGCGCGGGCGATCGGGTGGGCGATGGCGTGCACGATGACCTTCTCGTAGAGGTCGTCGAGGTAGTACTTGTTGACGAGGAACACGTAGCCGGCTCGGATCGGCCGGGAGCGCTCGGTGAGCCCGACCAAGCGACGATCGCGCTTCGTGTACAGGGCGACGCAGACGAACCAGCTCGAGACGAGCCCGGCGGCCACGACCGCCAGCGACAGGAACGCCTTCGGCCAGGTGAACTCGGCGTGGGCGACGGCCGGGAAGAAGCACGTCGTGCCGGCCTCCGGCTCTGTGTAGCCGCAGCCCGTCGCGTGGGCGCCTTCCTCTTCCTCCGCGCCCTCAGCGGTTGCGGTCGCCTCACCTTCCAACTCCGGCGATGCGCCCTCGTCGGCGGCCGCTGCAGCGACGTCCGAGACCGGCTCTGGTCGGGGCTCGACGTACTCCTTGAACTGCTCCCACTCCTCGCCGAAGGCGACGGCGTTGGTGAACCCGGCGAAGAGTGAGCAGAAGGCGAGGATGCAGATCGGGATGAGGATCAGCTTCGGGGACTCGTGCGGAACGTGGTGCACGTCGTGCCCACCGTGCGCGCCGACGGGGAGATGGTCCTGCTCGACGGCGAGGATGTGCTCCTGCTGGACGTCGTGCGGCGCGTCGTGGGACATCAGTGAGGCGACGAGCGCTTCCTCGCGGGCATCGTGGTGCTCACCGGCCGCCGCGCCACGGGGCACGCCGAAGAACGTGAGGTACGTGGCGCGCACGGTGTACGCGGCGGTGAGGAACGCTCCGATGAGGGCGATCCACATGAACACCGTGTAGCCGTTGTGCCCGACATTGTCGATGATCTCGTCCTTGGAGAAGAACCCGGCCAGCGGGAACACGCCGGCCAGCGCCAGCCCGGCGATGATCCACGCGCCGGCGGTGATCGGCATCTTCTTGGCCAGGCCGCCCATGTCCTTCTTCATGTCGAAGCTGTGGTGCGAACCGGAGTGGGCGACCGACCCGGCGCAGAGGAACAGCGCGCACTTGAAGAAGGCGTGGGTGAAGATGTGGAACACGGCCGGCAGCCAGGCGCCGGCGCCGAGGCCGAGCATCATGTAGCCGAGCTGGCCGACCGTCGAGTAGGCCAGCACCTTCTTGATGTCGTTCTGCACGAAGGCCAGCAGCGCCGAGATGACGATCGTGATGCCGGCGATGAGGACGATCACGTTGACGCTGACGTCGGGGATCGAGAAGGCCTCCCAGAACACCGGGTACAGGCGGGCGACGAGGTACACGCCGCCGACGACCATCGTCGACGAGTGCAGCAGCGACGACACCGGCGTCGGTCCGGCCATCGCGTCGGGGAGCCACGTGTGCAACGGGAACTGACCGCTCTTGCCGATGGCGCCGATGAACAAGGCGACGGCGGCCCACAGGATCACCGTGTGGCTGCCCTCGCCCGACAGCGCCCATCCGGAGATGCCCTGGATGCTGAACCCGCTCGTGTCGAGGTTGTCCTGGGCCCACGTGTTGGCCCCGAAGAACAGGATGATGATCCCCACCAACAGCCCGACGTCGCCGACGCGCACGGTGAGGAAGGCCTTCACGGCGGCGCGGGCGTTGGGCTCCTCCTCCCACCAGTGCCCGATGAGGAGGAACGAGCAGAGGCCCATGATCTCCCAGCCGAGGAGGAACTGGATCATGTTCTCGGCAAGGACCATCACGAGCATGCCGGCGGAGAACAGCGTGATGGCGGCGAAGTAGTGCGTGTAGCGGCGGTCGCCCCTCACGTATTCGAGCGAGTAGATCTGCACGAGCAGCGAGATGAACGCGACCAGCAGCAGCCCCATCACGGACAGGCCGTCGATGTGCTCGCCGAGGCCGAACTCGAAGCCGGAGTTCTGCCACCACGTCCACTGCCGGATCACGGGCTCGACGTAGGGTTCGGCGTCGCCGCCCTCGCTGGCGGCGATGCTGCGGGCGAACCCGGCGATCAGTCCGAGCGGTCCGGCGGACTCTTCACCGGACACGCTGTCGGTGCGCTGGATCCACTGGTACGTGGCGCCGAGGGCCAGCACGAGGGACGCCGCCATCGACGCCACGCCGAGCTCCGACCCCTTCATCGGCAACCGCTTGCCGATCAGGATGATCAGCGCGAAGGCGACCCCGGGGATCAGTGGGATCAGCCACGCGTTCTCGAGGAACCAGCCTGTCGACGCCACTGCGGTCACGCGGCTAGCCCTTCATCTGGCTGAGCTCGTCGAGGGCGATGGATCGCCGGTTGCGGTAGACGAGCAGGACCATCGCCAGCCCGACGCCGACCTCGGCGGCGGCGACGGCGATCACGTAGAGGGCGAAGACCTGGCCGTCGACGGCGCCGTGCATCAGGGCGAAGGCGATGAGGTTGAGGTTGACGGCGTTGAGGATCAGCTCGACGGACATCAACACCATCACGGCGTTGCGCCGGGCGATGACGCCGAACACCCCGATACAGAAGAGGACCGCCCCGAGGAGCAGGAAGTTGACGGCGAGCACGCGTCAGTCCTTGCGGGCCAGGACGATGGCGCCGATGGCGGCGGCGAGGAGGATGAACGAGACGGCGAGGAACGGCACGAGGTAGGGCCCGAGGACACCGTCGGCGATCTGCTCGGTCGGCGTCGGGCCGCGGTCGGGCAGCGTCTGATCCTCGAAGGCGTCGATGATGACCCACGCCAGCAGCCCGAGCAGCACGACGGCGACGGGGATGCCGTAGCCCCAGTTGCGGTTGTTGAGGCCGCGCTCACGCCCGATCTGGGCTCTCGTCAGCATGATGCCGAACAGGAACAGGACCATGACGGCACCGACGTAGACGAGGATCTGGCTGACGGCGACGAACTCGGCGGCGGCGAGGATGTACTGGGCGGCCACACCGGAGAGCACGAGCACCAGCCACAGCGCGGCGTGGACGACGTTCTTCGTCGTGACGACGCACAACGCGGCGAAGATCATCCCGGCGGCGATGATCCCGAACCCGACGTTCTGCGCGACGTTGACGGCGGTCTCGACGTCGGCCTGTTGGGCGATCATTTCTTGCCCCGCTCGGCCCCCGCCTCGAGCTCGGGCGCCTCCGGCACGGTCTCCATCCACTCGCCGAGCTTGTCCTTGTCGTGCAGGAGGTCGGCGATGCGCGACTCGGAATACTCGTACTCCGGGCTCCAGAACAATGCGTCGAACGGGCACACCTCGACGCAGATGCCGCAGTACATGCACAGGGCGTAGTCGATGTCGAAGCGGTCGAGCAGGCTGACGGAACGGGGCTTGCCGCCCGCGCGGCGGGGCGGCGCCAGCGTCTTGTGGCCCTCGATGTAGATGCACCAGTCCGGGCACGAACGGGCGCAGAGCATGCACACCGTGCAGTTGTCCTCGCGGAGGGCGATGACGCCGCGCGAGCGCGTCGGTGGCGCCTCCTTCTCGTGCGGGTACTGCACGGTCTCGGCGCCCTTGGTCATCGTGCGGCCGAGCGTCTTGAGCGTGACGCCCATGCCCTTCAAGAGGCCGGGCATCTTGGGCTTTCCGAACGCCATCAGACCGCGACCTTGATGATCGCCGTCACGACGATGTTGGCCAGTGCCAACGGGATGAGCAGCTTCCAGGCGAACCGCTGCAGCTGGTCCTCGCGGAAGCGGGGCACGCTGAAGCGCACCCACATGATGAGGAACGACAGGACCATCATCTTGGTGAACAGGATCAGCGGGCCGCCGATGTTCATCCAGTTGTCGACGTCGTCGAGGCCCTCCCACCCGAACCACGCGAACGGCACACCCCAACCGCCGAGGAACAGGACGGCGGCGATCAGGGAGAACACGCCGACGGTGGCGAACTCGGCGATGAAGAAGATGAGGAAGCGGAAGCCGGAGTACTCGGTCATGTAGCCGGAGACGAGCTCCGACTCGGCGATCGGCATGTCGAACGGCGGCTGTGTCAGCTCGGCCTGGACGGCGACCATGAACACGAGGAACCCGACGAACTGGGTGAGGATGTAGGGGTTGCCGAGGCCGTCCCAGCCGAAGATCGACCCGGCGTTCTGGGCGACGACGATCTCCTGCATGTTCATCGAGCCAGCCTGGATGACGACGCCGATCGTGGCCAGCACGAGGGGCAATTCGTAGGCGATCAGCTGTCCTGCCGCCCGCAGGCCGCCGAGCAGCGAGTACTTGTTGGCGCTCGACCAGCCGGCGATCAGGATGCCGAGCACGCTGATCGAGGAGACAGCCAGCGCGTAGAACACCCCGACGTCGAAATTGGTCAACCAGGCATCCGGGCCGAACGGCACGGCGGCGACGAGCAGGAACGTGGAGACCAGGACGACGAGCGGCGCCATCCGGAAGATGTGGTGGTCGGCCGCCTCGGGCGCCGTGTCCTCCTTCTGCAGCCACTTGCCGACCTCGGCGAACAGCTGCATCGAGCCGTACGGCCCGGCCTCCATCGGACCCAGCCGGCTCTGCATGAACGACATCATCTTGAACAGGAAGAGGTAGACGATGGTGCCGGCGGGCAGCAGCACGGCGACAACACCGGCGAGAACGCGCAGCAACGACTGCCCCCAATACGGAATCTCGACCGCGGCAGATCTCCCATCGATCGATGTCTCCGAGGATGAAGTAGAGGCTGGCCAGGATCGTGATGATGTCGGGGACGTACACGCCGCGCAGCAGCCACGGCGCGATCGAGATGTTGTTGAAGCTGGCCGAGCGGATCTTGACCCGGAACGGTCCGAGGTCGCCCCTCGACACGATGTAGTAGCCCATCTCGCCGAGCGGGTTCTCGGTCGACACCCAGGCCTCGCCCTCCGGCACCTTGATGATGCGCGGCACCTTGGCCATGATCGAGCCCGACGGCAGGCCGTCGAGGATCTGGTCGACGATCTTCGTCGACTCCCTCGTCTCCTGCAGCCGCACCCAGCAGCGGGCGAAGCTGTCGCCGTCCGGATGGGTCCAGACCTTCCAGTCGACCTTGTCCCATGCCATCGGCAGGACCTGGTCACGTCGGAGGTCCCAGTCGACGCCGCTGGCCCGCAGGTTGGCGCCGGACAGCCCGTACTGCAGGGCCACCTCCCTGGGGACCACGCCGACGTTGCGCGTCCGGGCCTGGAAGATCTCGCCGCCGATGAGGAGGTCGTCGTTCTCGTCGCAGAACGTGCGGATCTTGCGCATCACGGAACGGGTCTCGTCGATGAACCCCTTCGGCAGGTCCTCCTTGAGCCCGCCGATGCGGTCGAAGTTGGGATGGAAGCGCCCACCGGTGACCGACTCGATGAGGTTGAGCACGTGCTCGCGGTCCCGGAAGGCGAGGAAGACCGGCGTCACTGCGCCGAGCTGCACCCCGAGGTCGCCGAGGAACAGCACGATGTTGGCGATGCGCGAGAGCTCGAACAGGAGCGTGCGGATCCACTGGGCCCGCGGCGGGGCCTCGACCTCCAACAGCTTCTCGGCGGCGAGGATGAACGGCACCTCGTTGGCGAAGCTGCCCAGCCAGTCGATGCGGTTGACCAGCGTCGTGATCTGCGGGTACGTGCGGACCTCGGTCAGCTTCTCGTACCCGCGATGCATGTAGCCGCACGACGGCTCGGCCCACACGACCTGCTCGCCGTCGAGGCGCACGATGATCCGCAACGTACCGTGCGTCGCCGGGTGCTGGGGGCCGATGTTGAGGGTCATGCCCTCGGTCTCCAGCTCGACGTTGAGCCGGGCGTCGGCGGCCTGCGCGGCGATGTACGACAGCTGCTCGCGCTGCGTCAGCACCTCGGTCATGAGGGTCTGTCTCCGGCGGTGGGCTCGTCGCCCGGCGGGTGCGCCGAGTCGGGTGCCTCCTCGACGCTGTGCTCCTCGGCGGCGGCATCGGCGACGTCCTCCGCCGGCGGCTCGCCGAGCCCGGCGTCGGACTGCTCCGGCGTCGGGTTCTCCGGCGCCACCTCGCCGACGACCTCGTCCTGCGCTGGCTGCTCCTCGGCCGGCATCGGCTCGACGTCGACGATGCCCGGCCACGGTTTGACCATGCGGGCCAGCAGCGGGAAGTCCTTGCGCAGCGGATAGCCCTCGAACTCCGTCGGCAGGTACATGTTGCGCAGGTCGGGATGGCCAGCGAAGTTGATGCCGAACATCTCGTGCGTCTCGCGCTCGTGCCAGTTGGCGCCGGCGTAGACGGTGAACCAGGAGTCGACCGTCATCGTGTCGTCAGGCACGTCGACCTTGATCGTCACCCCGACGTGGCGGCGGGTGTCCGTCAGCCGAGCGAACACCTGGAACCTGGTCTCACCGCCCGTGTAGCCCTGCACGATCGCCGTCGACCGCTCGGGTGGTGGTTGGGTCGGGTCGTCCTCGCCACGGCCATAGGGGGACGGCAGCCAGTCGAGCGCCGACAGGAAGCAGAAGTAGTCGAAGCCCATGGCCAGCAGAGCCTCACCGGTCTGTCGCCAGGCGTCGGTGGCGACGCGCAGCCACAGGTCGTCGTTGGGCTTCAGGAGCGAGTCGACGAGGGCCTCGCCGATGCGCCGGCGCAGCTCGTCGACGATGCCCTCGCGCAGCCCGTCGCCCGGCAGGGCAGCGGTCTCGGTCTCACTCAATTGAACCACCGCCGACGACGATCGGCTCGGACCGGCGGGGCGGCGGGATCACGTCCTGGCCCTCACCGCGCCACTTGGCTGCCACGTCCTCGTCCTTGATGCGTTGCTGGAGCAGCACGATGCCCTCGAGCAGCGCCTCCGGGCGCGGCGGGCAGCCCGGCACGTAGATGTCGACCGGGATGATCTGGTCGACGCCCTTGGTCACCGAGTAGCTGTCCCAGTACGGGCCGCCGCAGTTGGCGCAGCTGCCCATCGAGATGACGTACTTCGGCTCCGGCATCTGGTCGTACAGGCGCAGCACGGCGGGCGCCATCTTGTCGGTGACGGTGCCCGAGACGACCATCAGGTCGGCCTGCCGCGGGCTGGCCGGGAGTGGGATCACGCCGAGGCGCATCACGTCGTAGCGGGGGGAGGCGAAGGCGGCGCCCATCTCGATGGCGCAGCAGGCCAGGCCCCACTGGTACACCCACAGCGAGTAGGAGCGCCCGAGGTTCATCAGCTTGGTGATGGCGCTCGGCATGCGGCCGCGGTCGACTAGACCCACCGCAGGAGCCCTCGCTTCCACGCGTACAGCAGTCCGTCCAGCAGCAAGATGATGAAGGCGAGCATGACGATCAGCCCGAAGGCGCCGTAGCGCTCGATGGAGGCGGCCCACGGGAAGATGAACACGGCCTCGACGTCGAAGATGACGAACAACAGGGCGAACACGTAGTAGCGGATCTGGCTCTGCGACCAGCCGATGCCGACCGGGTCGACGCCGCTCTCGTAGGCCGTCAGCTTCGAGGGGTTGGGCTTGTTCGGCCGGATGGCCGCCGCGGCGCCCAGCAGGATGCCGCCCAGCAGCAGCGCGGCCAGGCCGAACCACACCACCGTGAGGTAATCCCGGAGGTAGTCCGACATCGGCCCGGACAGTACCAAGGTTCGGGAATGCCCTCCCAACATGGGCACAGCCCGTTCAGGCGGTCGCGGCGTCGGCCAGGAACCAGTCGACCAGGGCCGCCGCTCGGGCCTTGCTGGTCGCCGTTTGGAGGCGCGTCTCGGCCAGCAGGTCGTCCGGATCGAGGCCATGGGCGCGCAGTTGGGCCGCTCCGCCGCCGGCCAGCCAGCCGCCGACCATCGTCTCCGTCGCCTCCGGGTGGAACTGGGTGGCCAGCACGCGCCGGGTGCGGACAAGGTGCGGGCCGGCCTCCGTGCGGGCCAGCTCGACGAAGCCTTCTGGCACGGTGAACACGTCGTCGTGCCAGACCAGCCACGGCCCAGCGGCCGGCACGCTGGCGTCGGCCGCCAGCTGCAGCCAGCCGATCTCCGGCGTCGGCGTGCGGGTCACCATGCCGCCGAGCGCGTGGGACAGCACCTGGGCGCCGAAGCAGATGGCGATCAACGGGATCTCGGCGGTCACGGCGGCCCGCACGAGGGCGGCCTCGGCATCGACGAGCTCGGCCGTCGCATTCTCGTACACGTGCCATTCCGATCCCAGCGTGAGCACGAGCTCCACACCGTCGAGCCCCGGCCAGCGGTCGGGATGCTCGCGGTGCAGCTCCGTGAACGCGTAGCCATGCTGGCGCAGGCGGTGGCCGACGAAGCCGGGATCGAAGTCCGGACCGTTGCCGACGACCAGGGCGCGCACGCCGTCACGGTATCGACTCGGCGGCCGACCGATCTGGGTGCAGTTCGTTGCGGATTCCGGGAAGAAACGGCCCCAGATACGTGTGCCGAGCTCTCCAGGTAGCTTCCGAAGGGCATGGAGCCGACGCTCGACGACATCATCGCCGGCGCGGGCGGTCACGTCGATCACGGCCAGGCACACGCCGGTGCTGACGTCGCCGACGCTGTCGGTGGCGACCGGGCACGAGGTGGTGCTGAAGGCCGAGAGCCTGCAGCGCACCGGCGCGTTCAAGATCCGGGGGGCGATGAACAAGGTCGCCTCGCTCGGCACGGCGGCCGCCGCCGGCGTCGCCGCCGGCAGCGCCGGCAACCATGCCCTGGCGCTGGCCTTCGCCGCCCGACACTTCGGCGTGCCCTGCGACATCTTCGTGCCGGTCGGGGCGCCGATCACGAAGATCGAGGCCTGCGAGACCTACGGCGCCCGGGTCGTCGAGCTGGGTGCCTCGCTCGACGAGGCGATGGCCGCCGCCCGGGCCTGGGCCGACGAGCAGCACGTGGCCTTCTGCCATCCGTTCGACGATCCCGCCGTCGTCGCCGGTCAGGGAACGCTCGGCCTCGAGCTGGCCGAGGACATCGACGACCTGGCCTGCGTCGTGGTGCCGCTCGGTGGCGGCGGGCTGGCATCCGGCGTGGCGATCGCCGTGAAGTCGCTGGTGCCGACCGCCCGCATCGTCGGGGTGCAGGCCAGTGTCTGCGCGCCGTACGCCGGCATCTCCTCACCGACCGGCCCCGTGTTGACGTTGGCCGACGGCATCGCCGTGAAGCGTCCCGGTGAGCTGACCAAGCCGCTGGTCGAGCGCTGGGTCGACGACATCGTGGTCGTCGACGAGGACGCCATCGCCGACGCCATGGTCCTGCTGATGGACCGCGCCAAGCTGTACGTCGAGGGCGCCGGCGCGGTCGGCGTGGCGGCGGTGCGCTCCGGCCTCGTCACGTTGCCGCCTCGGGGCACCACCTGCGTCGTGCTGTCCGGCGGCAACGTCGACATCGGGGTCGTGCCCGGTCTGATCCGCCGCCACGAGACCGACGCCGGCCGGCGCCTGGTCGTCACCGCCCAGATCGACGACCGCCCGGGCAGCCTCGTGCAGCTGCTCGCCGTGTTCGCCCGGGCCGGCGCCAACCTCCTCGAGGTCGCCCACCTGCGGGAAGGCGTCGACCTCCACGTGCGGGAGACCGGCGTGCACGCGACGTTCGAGGTGCGCAGCCGGGAGCACGGCAAGGCCGCCGTCGAAGCCGCCCGCGCCGCCGGCTACCAGGCCTTACGCGTCGACGGAGGCTGAAACGGGGGCGTCACACGGCGTTCACGTGACGATCTACCTACTGGTCGGTAGGCTACGCGCATGGACGACATCGCCCTGCTCCACGAACTCGAGCCAACCGTCGAGCGGCTGTTCGACCGTCATTTGGACACGACGAAGGAATGGTTCCCGCACGAGCTGGTGCCCTACAGCCGGGGCCGTGACGCCGTGCAAGATCACCCTTGGGATGAGGTCGACGCCGACCTCGCCGGTGCCAGCATCGATGACTCCGTGCGCAGCGCGCTGATCGTCAACCTGCTGACCGAAGACAACCTGCCGTACTACTTCCGCACCATTGAGCGGATCTTCGGCGCCGACGGCATCTGGGGCACGTGGGCCCGCCGATGGACCGCCGAGGAGGGCCGCCACTCGATGGCCATCTACGGGTATCTGATGGTCACCCGCGCCGTCGACCCGGTCGCCCTCGAGCGATCACGGATGGCCCAGGTGTCGGGCGGCCTCATCCCCGAGCCGGATTCGGCGGCCGATGGGTTCGTCTACGTCGCGCTGCAGGAGCTGGCCACGCGCATCGCCCACCGCAACACCGGCCGCCTGATCGGCGACCCGGCGGGCTATGCCGTGATGGCCCGCGTCGCCGCCGACGAGAACCTCCACTACCTCTTCTACCGGGACCTGACGTCGGCGGCGATCGCCATCGACCCCGAGCGCGCTGGTCAAGGCCATCGAGCGCCAGGTGGTCGGCTTCGAGATGCCCGGCGCGGGCATCCCCGGGTTCTCGCGGCACGCGTCAGCGATCGCCAAGGCCGGCGTGTACGACCTCGCCATCCACCACGACCAGATCCTCGTGCCGGTGATCGTCCGGCACTGGGACGTCGAGCACCTCAGCGGGCTCGACGGCGAGGCCGAGCAGGCTCGTGATCGGCTGATGGCCAGGTTGGCCAAGAGCGCTCGCGTGGCCCGCCGCGTCGCCGAGCGTCGCGAGCTCGTGTCCGCCTCAGCGCGTGCTCGTCGAGACGCTGAACCGGCCTGCGGGTTCGACCGAGCTTCTGCGTCACCGCCCAAGGCACGGGGCGCACTGTGCTGTGACACAGAACCGGCAGATCGCCGCCCAGCGGGGCTGTCGATCATGGTTCATCGGTGGGGGTGGACGACGGACGTCCGGTACGGCTCGAAGACGACGTCGGAATCGCGCAGCAGCTTGAGCACCCGCTGCTCCCGCGAGTACTCCAGCGGGTAGAAGAGCAACTGGTCGAGTGGGTACCAGAGGCCGAGCCAGCCGAGTACCCAGCCGAGGTGGTCGGCGACGATCGTGGCCTCGTCGGAGTTGTCCCCGACGTTGGCCCACCACGTGATGGCCAAGCCGGCGATGGCCAGCGGCAGGCCGACGCGCAGGGCGCTGACGCCGCCGAGGCGCAGCGCCCGCCGCTCCCGCACGGTGTAGCGGATGCGGTGGTCGCAGAACCGTTGCAGCGCGGCGCGGAAGCGCTCGACGACACCCTCGGTGATCTCCGCCGGAGGCACCTCGACCTCGAGTCGCACCGGCAGCCGCGAGTAGCGAGACCGCAGCTCGCTGATGCAGAAGTCCACGCCGGTGAGGAAGTTGCGGTACTCCGAGAAGAGATCGGTGTGCGGCATCTCGAACATGTCGTCGAGGCTGACCAGCCGCAGGTGGATCACCTGATGCCGAGGTTGATCCATTCCCTTTGCATAGTGGCCCGACGAGCGGCCGTTGCGGATGCTCGCGGCTCAGGCGGCCCAGTTGCCGTCGGCCAGCGCGTCGATGAACGGCCACGTCTGGGCCCGACCGACCCGGCCGTCCGGCTCGAGCTCACCGATGTGGCGGCCGTCGAAGTTGCTGTTGGCGAACGCGTGCTGGACGAACGTGACGGCCCGCGCCACCTGCTCGTCGTAGTGCCCGTCGACGATCATCGTCGAGCACTCGTCGGCCGCGGCACGCAGGTACAGCTTGCGGGCGTTGTGCTGACCGGTCTCCAGGAGCTCGGGCTCCTGGGCCCAGAACCACGAGGCGAAACGGGCGACCTCGTTGACACAGACGCCCTGCAGGTACCTCACGGTGTCACCGCTGGAGCCGACGTGCAGTGAGTCCTTGTGGTCGTTCAACGGGTACAGCCAGTACATCCGCCGCTCGGGATCGAAGCCGGCGGCCGGCGGCTCGGCCGGTGGCTCCGGCGGCGTCGGCGGCCCGGTGACGCCCGCCTCGTAGGCCAGCACGGCGGGGGCGCCGATCTGGTAGAGGTGCCAGTGCCACGGCTCCTCGTCCTCGTCGTCCCACGCCCAGCACAAGCCGTACGAGGTGAGGTGCTGGCGGATCCAGTCCCAGGCCCGCGACTTGTAGATGCCGACCGGCCGACCGCTCCCGTGGTCCCACACGGCACCGTCGATGGCCAGACCCCAGCCGTGGTCCGAGGTGCCAGGAGTCGCCACCGGCGCGCCGGACACCCGCCGCCACCACGACCCGTCCCACCGCCGCGTGCCCGACGACGCGCGCACGTAGCGGGCCTTGAGCAGCGCGATCTGCTGCTCGAGCGACCGGTAGTGCCCGACGTGGGCCAGGTCGACCCCGGTGGCCTGCCGGCAGTCGTGGATCAACGCCCGCAGCACGCGGGCCAGCTGCGGGTGGCCGCGGGCGTCGGCGCCGGGCATCTCGACGGTCACCAGCAGGTGATCGGGCAGGCGGCCGTTCATCACGCCCGACAGATCGACGGGCTTCAAACGGGGAAACACAGGCAGGCTCATGGTCATCCTCCCTCAGGATGCGATTGCTTTGGAGCCCTCTACGTGCCGGACGTCACCGCGGTTCGCGCACCGCTGGCGTCGAACTGGGTGCGTTCCTTCGCGACTGTCGGGAAGAACGGTGCCCAGAACGTCATCTGGGAAGGATCGCGCCCAGATGCTCCTGGACGAGGCCGGCACCGGGAGCCGACACCGACCTGGGTCGGTTGCGCCGGCGACTCGGCGGGACCAAGGTTGGTGCACCGGCGACGATCGAGGGAGGTAGGCGTGCGAACCATGAGGCGAGCAGTGCTCGGTGTCGGACTGGCTGCAGTCGTGCTGCTGGCATCGTGCTCGGACGACGAGCCCGACGCCGGATCGACGACTACCGCCGCCGAGTCGGCGCCGGCGACGACCGCCGAGGCGGCGGACGAGGCGGCGGCTCCCGCGACGACGGAGGCGTCCGCCGACACCTCATCCCCGGAGTCGACGGCGCCGCCGACCACGACGGGTGGTCTCCTCGACGCGCCGATCTCGCCCCTGCCGGCACTGTTCACCGAGGACGACGTGCAGAACGCCGTCGACCAGCTCGATGACATCGTGGCCGAGGCGATGGAGCGCACCGGTGTGCCCGGCATCGCCGTCGGCGTCGTCTACAAGGACGAGGTGATCTTCGCCGAGGGCTACGGCGTGCGCAAGGTCGGGGAGCCCGAGACGATCGACCCCGCCACGGTCTTCCAGGTGGCGTCCGTGTCCAAGACGCTGGCGTCGACGATCGTCGCCGGCGTCGTCGGGCAGGGCAAGGCGAACTGGACCGACCCCGCCATCACGTGGAACCCCGACTTCGCCTTCAGCGACCCGTACGTCACCGCCAACGCCACGATCGCCGACCTCCTGTCGCACCGCACCGGACTGCCGGGCATCTCCGGCAACCTCCTCGAGGATCTCGGGTGGGACCGGGACTACATCCTCAGCGTGCTACGGCTGCAGCCGCTGCAGCCGTTCCGCTCGACGTACGACTACAGCAACTTCGGCGTCACGGAGGGCGGCGTGACCGCGGCCGACGCGATGGGGATGTCGTGGGAGGACCTCGCCGACAGTCTGCTGTTCCAGCCGCTCGGGATGGAGCACTCGAGCTACCGCCACGCCGACTACGAGGCGGAGGAGAACAAGGCGCTGATCCACGTGCCGGTGGGACCACTCGGCGAAGGGACGTGGGAGGCCAGGTACGTGCGCAACGCCGACGCCGAGGCGCCAGCCGGCGGGCTGAGCACGTCGGTCGACGACATGACGCAGTTCCTCCGTCTGCAGCTCGGCCACGGGACGGTCGACGGCACGGAGATCGTCGACGCCGCCGCCCTGCAGGTGACCCACGTCCCCCACCAGGACCTCAGGCAGCCGACGACACCCGGCGTCCGCACGCAGTTCTATGGGCTCTGCTGGAACGTCACCGTCGACGACGAGGGCCGCGTGCGCCTCGACCACTCGGGCGCCTTCGACCTCGGCGCGGCGACGACCGTGATGCTCATCGACACGGAGGAGCTGGGCATCGTCACGCTGACCAACGGCCAGCCGCATGGCATCCCGGAGGCGATCAGCAACGCCTTCTTCGACGTCGCCCAGAACGGCGCTCCGACGGTCGACTGGCTCGGCTTCTTCGGCGGCTTGTTCGAGGGGCTGTACGAGGCCGAGGACCAGCAGGGCGAGCAGTGGAACGCCCCGCCGGCCGCGCCGGCGCCGGCCGCCGTGGAGACCGCCTATGTCGGCACGTACCAGAACCCGTACTACGGGCCGCTGACCGTCACGTTCGACGGCGGGGCGCTGAACATGTCGATGGGTCCGCCGGCCAGTCCGACGACGTTCGTCCTGGCCCACTTCGACGGCAACACGTTCACGTACGACACGATCGGCGAGAACGCCGCCGGCAAGTCGGCCGCCGTGTTCACGATGGGGGCCGACGGGACGGCGACCAGCGTCAACCTGCCGTTCTACGACACGACGGGACTCGGCACCTTCACGCGCGGCTGAACCAAATCACGCGGCGAGGGCTGCCCGCCGCTCGGCCTCCGACGAAGCGACCGCCGCGCGTGGGGTCGTGCGCACGGCGAGCATCGCCGACATCCACGCCATCAGTCCGAGGTAGACCGCGAACCCGACGGCGGCACGCGACGCCGAGAGTTCGTCGAGCAGCGCCAGCCCGACGAGGAAGCCGGCCGAGAGCACCGCCAGCCCGGCGATGACCGCTCGCCGGCGCGGACCTCGCTGCCTCATGGCGGCGGCGCCGAGGGCGATCGTCGGGAGCATCACGATCCCGGGGCCGGCGCCGAGCGGCAGCACCGTGACGACACCGACGGCTCGCGCCGTGCGGTGCCATCGCCGGGTGGCGAGGACCACACCCATCCCGATCCCCGCGATCGTGGCCACCAGGACGATCGCCAGTGACCCGCCCCACGTGAACTGAGGGTCGGTGGAGATGATCCGCATCCACACCCTGGCGGCGACGCCCCACGCCGCACCGCACAGCGCTCCGAGCGCGACCGCCCGAACCCTGCTCATCGCGATTCCACGACACCGCAGGCGATGCGCGGGCCGGCGTTCCCGGTGTTCGCCGTCATCGTCGTCGCCTCGGGGGTGTTCGGCGTGTACTGGTTCGGCGCCGTCCCCACCGGCACGTTGCCGAAGTTGTCGGGACCAGCGTGGATGATCACGGCGTGACCGGCGAGGTCGGATGGTGAGAAGCGATCCAGCGTGAACCGCGCGTCGACCGTGCCGTCGGCGGTCACGTACAGGCTGGCCATGTCACCAAGATGGGCGCTGTGGTTCTGGCCTTCGACCTTCCAATGGCCGTCGGCCGACGCGAACCACCCGGTGTTCGGCCCCGCGGGGTCGGCGATGCAGCCGTCGCCGTTGGCGGGGTCGTTGTTGGCGTGCACGTGGAACCCGTGGTACGTGCCGGCGTTCGCCGGATCCAGCTGGAGGCTCACCCGCACCGCGGTTCCCTGCGCCGTCCCCGGTGAAGCGCACGCTGCCGACGGCCACGCCCGCGGCGTCCCGCATCGTGACACGCGCCGTTGCGCCGCCGCCGTCCCGTGCGTGGCTGGCCATCGCCGTCGTGGCCAGGCCGCCCACGGTGACGATCACCGCCGCCACGATCATCCGCCTTGCTGTGCTGCGCATCGCTCTCTCCCGTCTCCGTCGTTACAGGAAGACAGACGTTCAGTGATGGGCTGGCGGGTGACGCGTCACCCGAAGAACTTCCGCCGAGCGTCCGTCTAGCGATGCACGTGTCGGTGGCGCCGTTGCTCTCGAGCATCGCCGCGGCGCGGGCCGAGGGCGTCGAGATCACAGACGCCGCCGAGGCGCTCGTCATCCGCCTGTTCCACAGCGAGGGGCGATCACTGGTGCGTCTCGCCCGCATCTTCGTCGATGATCGTGACGCCGCCGAGGACATCGTGCAGGAGGCGTTCCTGCGCCTGGCCCGTCATGCCGGTCGCATCCAGGAGGAGGCGAAGGCGCCCGCCTACCTGCGGTCCATCGTGCTCAACCTGGCCCGCGACCACAACCGGCGCGGCCTGCTCTCGTTGCGCCACCACGCCCCCAGCGGGCACGAGGTCGACGTCGACACTCGCGCCTTCGACGAGGATCTGGTTCGCGACGAGGAGCACCGGGTCGTGCTGCAGGCCGTCCGCGCCCTGCCGACACGACAACGGGACTGCGTCACGCTGCGGTACTTCGAGGAGCTCGGCATCGACGGCATCGCCACAACGCTCGGGCTGTCACCGAACTCCGTGAAGACGCACCTCCGGCGCGGGATGGCGACCCTCGAGTCCCAACTCGGTGGCGCACGATGACCAGCACGCCGGTCGAGGATCGCCTCGTCGCCGCGTTCCAGGCCGTGCGCACGGACGTCGTCGAGCACCCCGACCTGTTCGCCCGCGTGCATCGATCGATCGCCGACATGCAGCAGCGGCGACGGTTCCGCCAGCGCATCGTGCTCGGCGTCGCCGCGTTCGTCGCCGCGCTCGCCGCGCTGGCGGCCCCTTTCACCGATCTCGACAACGGGAGGATCACCATGGAGTGGTGGGTCATCGAACTGCTCACGAACATCGTGCTGGTGGCGATCGCCATCTGCCTCGGGCCGTTCATCAAGCGCTTCGGACGTTCGTACGCGGCGGACGTGTTCCGGGCCAACCCGCGCACCGGGAAGAGCTACCTCGTCCTCACCGACATCGCCTACTACCTGATCTTCACGGCGTTCATCCTGTTCACGATCACGTTCGAGCCGTACCCGAACTGGGTGGTGCAGGCCAACCAGTGGAAGCACGAGGTCACCCGCATCGGCGGGATCCTGCTCCTGATGGGGCTCTTGCACTCGCTGAACGTGGTGGCGCTCCCCGTGATCGGCCGCCTGCTCTCGCTGAACAAGCGCCTGGACGACGGACCCGAGGGGGGCGCACCCGCGGCGCCAGCCGGCATCCCGCCGCTCGGCCCCGGCACGTGGATCGTGCGGGTGGAGCCCGCCGCGGGACCGCCGGCGCCGGGCTCGTCGTGACCGGCCGGCCAGTCGCGGCGTGACTACTCGGGCAGTGGGACGCGCGGGATGCGCTGTGAGGAGCCCGGCGAGACGTGCACGATGCGCCGCTCCGTGCCGTCCAGGATGTCGAGCGGGATGGGTGGGCCGTCGACGACGGTGACCGTGCAGCCATCGGCGTCGAGCTCGACGATCAGCCTGGTGCCGTGTCGTTGCATGCGGAACCGTACGCCCTCCCACACCGATGGCAGGCTGGGCATGAACCGCAACGCGGTGCCGGAGTCGAACAGCCCGGCGAACCCGAAGGCGATGGTGCCCCAGACGCCGCCGGACGAGGCCACGTGCACGCCGTCGCTGGCGTTCCCGTGGGTATCGGCGAGATCGACGAACAGGCTCTCGCGGAAGTACGTGAGGGCGAGCTCGTCGTAGCCGATCTGGGCCGCCGCCATCGCCTGCACGCACGCCGAGAGGGACGAGTCACCCGTCGTGATCGGGTCGTAGTAGTCGAAGTTCCGGCGCTTGACGTCCAACGGGAACTGGTCGCTACGCAACGCCATCGCCAGCACGACATCGGCCTGCTTGAGCACCTGGTGCCGGTAGATCACGAGCGGGTGGTAGTGCAACAAGAGCGGGTAGTGGTCCGGCGGTGTCTGCTCGAAGTCCCAGGGCTCGAGCTCGAGGAAGCTGTCGTCCTGGGGGTGGATCCCGAGCTGGTCGTCGTACGGCAGGTACACGGCGTCAGAGGCTCTGATCCACCGCTTGGTCTCACCCGGCTCCAACCCGACCTTGCGGCACAACCGGCCGAAGGCGTCCCCATCCCAGTCCTCGAGCAGGTCGACGACGCGCGCCGCGATACCGCATGTTGAAGCGGGCCATCACGTTCGTGTACAGGTTGTCGTTGACGACGGTCGTGTACTCGTCCGGGCCCGTCACGCCGTGGATGCGGAAGACGTCCTCGCCGTTGGCGAAGAAGCCGAGGTCCTCCCACAGGCGGGCCGTCTCGACCAGGATCTCGGCACCCTCGCCGGCCAGGAAGGCGATGTCCCCGCTGGCGTCGAGGTAGCGCTTGAGGGCGAAGGCGATCGCCGCGTTGATGTGGTACTGCGCCGTGCCGGCGGCGTAGTAGGCCGATGCCTCCTCGCCGTTGATCGTCCGCCACGGGTACAGCGCGCCGACCTCGTTGACCTCTTGCGCCCGCTCGCGGGCCTGGGGCAGTTGCCGCCAGCGGAACCGCAAGAGCTTGCGGGCCGTCTCGGGGCTGGTGTAGGCGAGGAACGGCACGACGTACGTCTCGGTGTCCCAGAAGTAGTGCCCCTCGTACCCCCCGCCCGTGACGCCCTTGGCGGCGATGCCGTGCTCCTGTGCCTGCGCGCTCGCCTGGGCCAGTTGGAACAGGTTCCATCGCACGGCCTGCTGGCACGACTCGTCGCCGAGCAGCTCGACGTCACTGCGCTCCCAGAAGTCGTCGAGCCACGTCCGTTGCTCGGTGAAGACGAGATCCGCACCGTCCGTCTCGGCCCGCTCCAGCGTCCGATGGCAGCGGTCGCCCAGCTCCTCGGCTGGCACCCCGGTCGAGGTGTGGTAGGAGACCAGCTTGACGACCCGGACCGTCTGCCCGGGCTGCACGCGGGCGGTGATCACGGTCTTGGCGAGGTCCGGCCCCACGGCCGTCTCGACCTGGTGCGGCGCCGGCGTGTCGACGATGTGGCGGTAGCCGCAGGCCAGTGTCATCCCGCTGTTGGCACATCGGTACCCGAGGACGACCTCGCCGTCGTGCTCGACGATGCAGGCGTGGCACGAGCACACGGTGGTCGAAGGCCCGCATCTTGCGCGGATCGGCACCGTGACCGAGGGCGGCCGCGGCCACGTGGTACTCGTCCTCGCCGTCCTGGCGGTTGAGCAGCTGCGAGGAGATGACGACGGGCGCCGCGCCGTCCAGCACGGTCACCTCGAAGCAGAGCATGGCGAGATGGCGGTGGGCCAGGCTGACCAGCCGTTGCGATCGCACGCGCACCCGCTTGCTCCCTGGCGTGCGCCAGATCAGGTCCCGCGTCAGTGTGCCCTCGCGGAAGTCGAGGACTCGCTCGTAGGCCTCCAGGTCGGCGTTGGCCAGCAGCAGCGGCTCGTCGTCGACGTACAGCTTCATCAGCTTGGCGTCGGGGACGTTGACGATCGTCTGGCCCGTCTTGGCGAACCCGTAGGCCTCCTCGGCGTGGTGGATGTGCCACGTCTCGTGGAAGCCGTTGACGTACGTGCCGTGGCTGTGCGCGTCGCGCCCCTCCTCGGGGTTGGCGCGCATGCCGATGTACCCGTTGGCGACGGCGAACAGCGTCTCGGTCAGGCCGATGTCCCGCTTGTCGTACTCCCGCTCGACGAGCCGCCACGGATCGATGGGGAAGCGGAAGAGGTCGAGGTGCTCGGGCGCCCTCGTCTTCACCGGGCCACCTCCGGCCCGCCGTCGACGAGCTCGGCGAGGTCGCCCACGACGATGTCGGCGCCGTGGGCCCGCAGCTCTGCTTCGCCGGCGCCGCGGTCGACGCCGACCACGAGGCCGAACGGCGCGGCGCGACCGGCGGCCACGCCGGTGACCGCATCCTCCATGACGACCGCCCGCTCCTTCGGCACCCCGAGCTGGTTGGCGGCGTAGAGGAAGAGGTCGGGCGCCGGCTTGCCGGCGATGTGCTGCTCGGCGGCCACGACGCCGTCGGCGACCACGTCGAAGCGTGGGGCCAGCCCGGAGGCCTCGAGCACCGGGCGGGCGTTGCGCGACGAGGACACCACGGCGACCTGCTTGCCGGCGGCGGCGAGCTGGTCGAGCAGTCGGACCGAACCGGGATAGGGGGCGATGCCCGCCGTGCTCAGGACATGGTTGAACAGCTCGTTCTTGCGGTTGCCGAGGGCTGACACGGACCCGTCACCGGGCGGGTCGTTGCGGTCGCCCTCGGGCAGCGCGATCCCGCGGGAGGCGAGGAACGTCCGAACGCCGTCGAACCGGGGCCGGCCGTCGACGTAGGCGTAGTAGTCGGCGTCGCGGAACGGAGGCTCGTCCGGGCCGCCGTGGGCGGCCAGGAACTCGTCGAACATCTGCGTCCACGCTCGGTGGTGCACCTCCGCCGTGGGCGTGAGGACGCCGTCCAGGTCGAACAACACGGCGTCGTAGCGGGACCAGTCCACGTCCGTCATGACGAGCCCGAATGTACGTCACGGACGGGGCGGTTGCGCCCCTTCCTTAGGGTGGTGTCATGAGTGATGACGCGACTGGCCCCGGCGAGCGGCTGTGGGGCAAACAGACCGATCTGGCGCTGGCCAACTTCCCGATCGCTGGCCGCCCGCTCGACGCCCGCGTCGCTCGGGCACTGGCGACGATCAAGCGCCACGCCGCCGCCGTCAACGCCTCCCTCGGTGTCGGAGACGTCGACGAGGAGCTGGCGACGGCGATCGCCGACGCCGCCCGACGGGTCGAGGCTGGCGAGCTCGACGAGCACTTCCCGGTCGACGTCTACCAGACCGGCTCGGGCACGTCGACGAACATGAACGTCAACGAGGTGCTGGCCGCCCTCGCCCAACGATCGCTCGGCCACCGGGTTCCTCATCCCAACGACCACGTCAACGCGTCGCAGTCCTCGAACGACACGGTCCCGACGGCGATCCGCCTGGCCGTCAGCCGGCAGCTGGCCGATGACGTGCACCCGGCCGTGGCGTCGCTGGCAGCGGCGTTCCGCACGCTGGCCGAGCGGTTCCGACACGTCGTCAAGGCCGGCCGGACGCACCTGATGGATGCCACGCCGGTGACGCTGGGCCAGGAGGCGGCGGCGTGGGCCGGGCTCCTGGAGCGGGCGCTGGCCAGATCGCGTGCCGACCTCGAGACCTTGGGCGAGCTGCCGCTCGGCGGGACCGCCGTCGGGACGGGCATCAACGCGCCGCACGGGTTCGCCGAGGGGGTGATCGCCGCGCTGGCGGAGGAGACCGGCCTGCCACTGCGACCGGCCGACGATCCGATGGTCCACCAGGGTGGCCAGGGCGCCCTGGTCGAGGCGTCGGCGGGGCTGCGAGGCATCGCCGTCGCGCTGACGAAGATCGCCAACGACATCCGCCTGCTGGCCAGCGGCCCGTCGTGCGGGCTGGGCGAACTGCTGCTGCCCGAGCTGCAGGCCGGTTCGTCGATCATGCCGGGAAAGGTCAACCCCGTGCTGTGCGAGTCCGTCAACCAGGTGGCGGCGCGAGTGTTCGGCAACGACGCGACGGTGACCTATGCCGGCTCGCAAGGAATCTTGGAGCTCAACACGTACCTGCCCGTGATGGCCGATGCGCTGCTCGAGTCGGGGTCGCTGCTGGCCAACGTGTGTCGGGTGTTCGAGCAGAAGTGCGTGGTGGGCATCGAAGCCGACGAGGAGCGGTGCCGCAGCTACGCCGAGCGCACGTCGGCGCTGGCAACGGCGCTCAATCCGTTCATCGGGTACGCCCGCGCCGCGGAGCACGTGCACACCGCCGTCGAACAGGGTCGCTCGATCATCGAGGTGGTGATCGAGGCCGAGGACCTCGATCCTGACGAGATCCGCAGGGTGCTCGACCCGATGTCGATGACCGGTATCAAGCCGCCTGAGTGAGCGAAAATGCCCGGGTCCGCAGAACACGGCGGGGCACGCCCGCGCGGCGTCAGTAGGTGGAAGCGGTGCGGTCGGCACTGGCGTCACCGCCGCCGAGCTCGGCCAGCAGCGCGTCGAGCAGCCCGCTGGCCCCGAACCGGAACGTCTGCGGGGTCGGCCAGCCCTGGCCCATGATCTGCTCGGCCAGGTCGAGGTAGGTGCGCCGCGTCGGCCAACGTGCGGATGCCGCCCGAGGCCTTGAACCCGACCGGCCGCCCGGACACGTCGATGGCCTCGAGGATGATCTCGGCCGCCTCGGGCGTGGCGGACACGTCGGTCTTGCCGGTCGACGTCTTGACGAAGTCGGCCCCGTTGGCGATGACGAAGTGCGTGGCGCGGTCGATGGCCGCCCGGTCGGGCAGCGACCCGGACTCGATGATCACCTTCATCACGCGGCTGGGGCCCGTCTCGGTCCGCACCGTCTCGAGCAGCGTCGCCGCCGAGCCCTCGTCGCCGGCCAGCCAGGCACGGTACGGGAGGACGACGTCGATCTCGTCGGCGCCGGCGGCGAGCGCGGCTGCCGTGACGGAAGCCGCCCGGTCGGGCGGATCGTCGCCGGCCGGGAAGTTGACAACGGTGGCGACCCGCACGCCGGTGCCGTCGAGCTGCCCGGCGCAGCGGGCGACGAACGCCGGCCAGACGCACACGGCGGCGACGCCGGCGGACGTGGCCCGGGCGCAGAGGACGTCGGCGGCGGCCTCGTCCGTGTCGGCCTCGAGGTCGGTGAGATCCAGCAGCGAGATGGCGAGCCGAGCCGTGCGCTGCGTGTCGTCCATCAAGTTCGAGCGTAGTGCGACGTCAGAACAGGCCCTCGCCGACGGCGTGGATGGCCAGCCCGGCGAGGCCCCCGACCACCGTGCCGTTGATGCGGATGAACTGCAGGTCGCGGCCGACCTGCAGTTCGATGCGTCGGGCCGTGTCGGGGCCGTTCCAGCGCTCGACCGTCGTGGCGATGAGGTCGGCGACCTCGCTGCGGTAGTGCTCGACGACGTACACCACGACGCGCTCCACCCAGCCATCGACCTTGGCCTGCAGCTCGGGGTCGTCGGCGAGGCGCCGGCCAGCGCGGACCAGCCCGGCGTCGAGGCGCAGGCGCAGCTCGCTGACCGGATCGTCGGCAGCCGTCAGCATCGCCCGCTTCAGCTCCCCCCACAGCGACTGCAACCAAGCCTGCACCTCGGGGTGCGAGAGCAGCTCGTGCTTGAGCTCCTCGCCCTTGGCGATCATCACCGGGTCCTCCCGCAGGCGCGTGGCCAGGGTGCGGATGCGCCCCTGGATGGCCTGGCGCACATCGTGCTCGGGGTCCTCCCGCACGTTGCCGAGGAAGTTCTGCACGCCGATGAAGATCTTGTTGAAGATGCGGTCGTCGATCGGCTCGGGGACCCACCACGGCGACTCCCGCTGCAGCTGCTGCCGCAATGTGGCGCGGTTCTCGTCGAGGAAGGATCCCAGCCCCTTGAGCACGGCGTCGAGGAGACGCTGGTCGTGCCCGCCCTCGACGGAGACGTCGACGGCCTTGCCGAGCAGCGGCGCCACGGGCATCGACCGCAGCCGGCGCTCGACCAGCCCGCCGATGGCCTCCTGCACGTCGCGGTCGTCGAGCACCTCGATCGTGCCGCGCATGGCGTCGGCGATCGCCGCCGTCGCCCGTCGGGCATGGTCGGGTTCACTGAGCCAGTACCCGAGCCGCTTGCCGATCTCGACGCCTTCCAGCCGTTCGATCAGCACGTCCCGGGTGAGGAAGTTCCCCTCCACGAACTCCCCGAGGCTGCGACCGATCTGATCCTTGCGCCGCGGGATGATGGCGGTGTGCGGGATCGGGATGCCGAGCGGGTGGCGGAACAGGGCGGTCACGGCAAACCAGTCGGCCAGCGCGCCGACCATCGCCGCCTCGGCGCCCGGCGCGCACGTAGCCGACCCACGCTCCGCTGTCCTCGTTGGCCTTGGCGACGAGGTACACGACGGCGGCCAGGACGAGCAATGAGGTGGCGACGGCCTTCATCCTCCGCAGGTCGGTCTGGCGTGAGAGATCGATCGTCGCCGTCACGAGGCCGACCCTACGAGGCGCCTCACCCTCACATCTGGGCGCGCTGAGTCCCGAATTTGGGACCCTCCGCGCCCAGATGTCCGTTTGAGACGCTCCGCGCCCAGATGTCGACTAGCGGGCGAACTGGGTCGTTGCTTCTGCGGCGCTGAGCAGCCACTCCGGGAAGAGGCCGACGGCGATCGTGAACACCGCGGCGGCCGTGATCGCCACCCCGCTGGAGAGCGGCACGCGGATGCGCTCGCGCGCCTCGCCGTCGGCCGGCTCGGCCATCCAGGAGGCGACGATGATCCGTAGGTAGATGAACGCGGCGATCACCGATGAGACCATGGCGATGACCGCCAGCATGTAGCTCTGCTCGTCCACCGACGCGCGGATCACCCCGAACTTGGCGATGAACCCGCTGGTGAACGGCACGCCGGCCTGGGCGACGAGGAAGATCGTCAGGGCCACGGCGAGGGTCGGTCGTTGGGCGGACAGACCGCGGAAGGCGTCCAGGCCGGTGTTCTCGTCGCCGCGGCCGGCGACCAACGCGACGATGGCGAACGTCCCCACGACCAGCACGGCGTAGGCCAGGAGGTACACGAGGGCGCTCGGCACGCCGAGCCCGCTGTCGACTTCCCCGGCGCGATAGGACGCAGCCTCGACGCCGACGAGGATGAACCCGGCGTGGTTGATCGACGAGTACGCCAACATGCGCTTCACATCGGTCTGCACCACGGCGAGGATCGAACCGACGAGCAGCGACAGCAGCGCCAGCGCCCAGATCACGGGCCGCCAGTCCTCGCGGTAGAACGGCAGGGCGACCACGGCGACGCGCATCAGGGCGGCGAAGGCGGCGACCTTGCCGACCGAAGCCATCAGCGCGGTGATCGGGGTCGGCGCGCCCTGGTACACGTCCGGGGTCCAGACGTGGAAGGGGACGGCGGCGACCTTGAACCCGAGCCCGACGAGCAGCAGCGCGATGCCCGCCAGCACCGAGCGCGTCGTTGCGCTCGACCGGGATCGCCCCGCTCAGCGTGGCCACCATGTCAGTGATGTTCGTCGACCCGACGGCGCCGTAGACGAGGGCGATGCCATACAGGAAGAAGGCCGAGGAGAACCCGCCGAGGACGAAGTACTTGATGCCGCTCTCGGAACTGCCGGCCTTGCGGCGATAGCTGGCGGCCAGCACGTAGAAGGCCAACGACAGCGTCTCCAGACCGACGAACAGCACGATCAGGTCGTTCGCCGCGCCCATCACCACGCCGCCGGTGGCGGCGACCAGCATGAGGGCGTACAGCTCCGGCCCGTCCAGCCCCTCCCGGCGGAGGTAGTCGTCGGACACGAGGGCGACGAGCAGCAACCCGGCGCAGATCGTGATCGTCACGAACATGGCGAAGGTGTCGAAGGCCAACGCCTGACCGACGAGCGTGCTCGGTCCCTCGTCGCTGACGTCGTCCCACAGCACGATGGACAGCACGAGGGCGGCACCCGCTGCGGCGGCCGTGACGAAGGCGTACCAACCCCTCGGCCACGGCGGCGTGAGGGCGCCGGCGACGAGCAGGAACAGCGCGGCGCCGACCAGCACGAGGATCGGGGACAACGAGAACCAGCTGACCGGCGGGCCGTCGAACGCCGTGGGATCCTGCAGCACGAACCTCATTCCCGGGCCTCCACCGGCGTCGGCTCGGGCGCCACGTCGCCGGTGCGCTCCTCGACATGCTCGATGAGCGCGGTGACGCTGGGCTCGACGCGGTCGAGCAGCGGCTTCGGGTAGATGCCGGTGAAGACGATGATGGCGATCAGCACGCCGAGCACGCCGGCTTCGCGGGGCTTGATCTCGGCGAAGCCCTTGTTGGCCTCGTCGGGCTCGCCGTGGAAGACGCGCTGGTACGCCCACAGGAGATAGACGGCGGCGAGGATGACACCTGTCGTACCGACGACCGTCCACCAGCGGGCCGACTGGAACGACCCGATGAGGATCAGGTACTCGCCGACGAAGCCGTTGAGCCCCGGCACGCCGACGGACGACAGCATGACGACCATGAACCCGGCGGCGAACATCGGCGCGACGGCCTGCAGGCCGCGCAACTCCGAGATCTGCCGCGTGTGCCGCCGCTCGTACATCCACCCGACGAGGAGGAACAGCGCCCCGGTCGAGATGCCGTGGTTGATCATCTGCATCACGCCGCCGGTGATCGACTGGCGGGTGACGGCGAAGATCCCGAGCACGATGAACCCGAGGTGGGCGATCGACGAGTAGGCGACGAGTCGCTTGAGGTCTCTCTGCATCGTTGCCACGACGGCGCCATACGTGATGCCGATGACGGCCAGCGTCAGGAACAGCGGCCGGGCCCACGCCGCGGCCTCCGGGAACAGGTACACGCCGAAGCGCAGCAGGCCGTACGTGCCGAGCTTCAGCATGACGGCGGCCAGGATCACCGAGCCGGCGGTCGGCGCCTGTGTGTGGGCGTCGGGCAGCCAGGTGTGCAGTGGGAAGATCGGCACCTTCACGGCGAAGGCGATGGCGAAGGCGAAGAACAGCCAGCGCGCCGTCGTGACGGGGAAGTCCGCCCGCTCAGCGATCACCGTGAGGTCGAACGTCAACTCGCCGACGCCGTGCTCCCGGGCGAGGAAGGCGGTGGCGATGACGCCGACGAGCATGAACGCCGAGCCGAACATCGTGAACAGGAAGAACTTCGTCGCCGCATAGACCCTGCGTTCGTAGCCCCACCCACCGATGATGAAGTACATCGGCACGAGCACGACCTCGAAGAAGATGAAGAACATGAAGAGGTCGAGGCTGAGGAAGCTGCCCATCATCCCGGCCTCCAGCAGGAGCAGCCAGGCAAGGTACGCCTTCTCGTCGTGGTGCGGATGGACGGCCACCATCACGAGCGGGAAGAACAGGCCGGTCAACATGACGAGCCACAGCGAGATCCCGTCGACGCCGAGGTGCCAGGAGATCCCCCATTCCTCGATCCAGGTGTGCTTGCTGACGAACTGGAACCCGGCCTCGCCCGTCTCGAAGGCGGCGAGCATCCAGATCGACAGCGCGAACGTGACCACCGCCGCCAGCAGGCCGATCAACCTGACGATCTCCGGGCGGCGCTTGCTGGCGACGGCGACGGCCACCGCGCCGATCACCGGCACGAGGACGAGCGCGGTGAGGATCGGGAACGAGTCGTCCACTACAGGATCCCTCGGGCCACGACGAACCAGACGAGGAGCACGACGACACCGATGCCGATGAAGCCGGCGTAGGCGCGCACGAACCCGCTCTGGCCCTTGCGCAGCTCACCGGCCGTCTCGCGCACCGCCGTCGCCGTGCCGCTCACCGCACCGTCGACGACGTTGGCGTCGAACCACGCCGCGGCCTCGGCCGCCTCCAGGCCCGGGCCACCCATGAAGTCGGTGACCGCCTGGTCGTAGTACCAGCCGTGGGCCAGGATCTCGGGCTCGACGGCCTTGATCCGGTGGCGCTGGTAGACGAGCCAGGCCAGCACGATGCCGGAGAAGGAGACGACCGAGGCGACGACCAGCAGCAGGTAACGGTTGTCGTAGGCCGAGGTCGCCTCGATCTGCGCCTCACCGAACTCGACGACTGGTCCGAGCCAGTGCTCGAGGCGCTTCCACGAGTCGCCGAACGGCAGCTCGATGATCTCCCCGAGGGCGGCGAGCCCGGCGAGCACGACGAGCGGGAACAGCATGATCCACGGGCTCTCGTGCGGCTTGACGTCGCCGTGGGCTCCGTGCTCCTCGGCGCGGTCCTTCCAGTGGGCCTCGCCGAAGAACACCATGATCACCTGGCGTGTCATGTAGTAGGCGGTCAGCAGCGCGGCGAACAGCCCGATGAGGTACAGCGCGACGTTGTCGGCGAGCGCGAAGAGGAGGATGTCGTCCTTCGACCAGAAGCCGGCGAACGGGGGCACGCCGGCGATCGCCAACCACCCGACGATGAACGTCGCTGCCGTGATCGGCATCGCCTTGCGCAGCATGCCCATCCACCGCATGTCCTGCACGTCGTGCATGCCGTGGATCACCGAGCCGGCGCCGAGGAACAGCAGCGCCTTGAAGAAGGCGTGCGTGATCATGTGGAAGATGGCGGCGACGTAGGCGCCGGTGCCGACGGCCAGGAACATGTAGCCGAGCTGGCTGACCGTCGAGTAGGCGAGCACCCGCTTGATGTCGTTCTGGGCGACCGCGATGGACGCCGCGAAGAGCGCGGTGAGCACCCCGATCCAGGCGATCAGGTTGGGCACCCAGTCGGCGGAGACCGTCAGCACCGGACTCGTGCGGACCATCAGGAACACACCGGCGGTGACCATCGTGGCGGCGTGGATCAGCGCCGAGACCGGCGTCGGCCCCTCCATCGCGTCCGGCAGCCAGAAGTACAACGGCAGCTGGGCCGACTTGCCGACCGCCCCGAGGAACAGCAGGGCGGCGATGGCGGTGGCCGTCGATTCAGCGAGGAGTCCCTCTTCGGCGGCACCGTTGACGGCGAAGTAGCTGAGCGAGCCGACAGCCTGGAAGGCGAGGAACATCGCCAGCATGAACCCGAAGTCGCCAACCCGGTTGGTGACGAACGCCTTCTTGCCCGCCGTCGCCGCCGACTCCCTCGTCTGCCAGAAGGCGATCAGGAAGTACGAGCACGTCCCGACGCCCTCCCAGCCGAGGAACGTCACGAGCAAGTTCTCGCCGAGCACGAGCACGAGCATCGAGAGGGCGAACAGGTTCATGTACACGAAGAATGTGGAGAACTTCGGGTCGCCGTGCATGTAGCCGATGGCGTACATGTGGATCAACGCGCCGACCCCGGTGACGAAGAGGCACATCGTCACGCTCAGCGGGTCGGCCAGGAACGCCATGTCGACCTGCAGGGATCCGACGGGCAGCCACGAGAACAAGGTGACGACCTCGGCCCGCTCCTCGGACGGCCGGCCGAGCAGGTCGAAGAACACGCCGACGGAAGCGACGAACGACGCCGCCATCATCGCCGTGGCGAACCAACCCGCCGTGGGGTCGCCGAGCCGGCGCCCGAACACGAGCAGCACGAGGAACCCGAACAGCGGGAAGGCAGGGATCAACCAGACAGCCTCGGCCATCAGCGCGTCACCCCTTGAGCTCGGCGAGGTCGTCGGCGGTGGCGCCGGGGCGGCGGCGCAGGATCGACACGATGATGCCGAGGCCGACGACGACCTCGGCGGCGGCGACCACCAGCACGAAGAACACGGCCGTCTGGCCGCCGATGTCGCCGACCCGCTGCGACAGGGCGACGAAGCTGAGGTTGACGGCGTTGAGCATCAGCTCGATGCACATCAACATCACGAGCGGGTTGCGGCGCACCATCACGCCGACGGCACCGATGCCGAAGAGGACGGCGCCCAGGATCAGGTACCAGGTCGCCGTCGGCTCCGTGACGGCGATCACGTCCGCACCTCGTCACTGCGATCCTGGTCGCCGGTGCGATCGCCCTTCCGGGGCGACTTCTCGCGGCGCGTCAGCACGACCGTGGCGGCGACGGCCACGATCAGCAGCACGGACGTCAGCTCGAAGGCGAACACGTTGTCGCCGAACAGGTTGAGGCCGAGCTGGCGGATGTTGGCGTCGTGGTCGGCCAGCACACCCTCGGCAGCCGTCTCACCCGCGACGTCCAGGCCGGGACCGACGGCCAACGGTGCCGTGTCGCGCGTCGAGACGATGGCGGCGACGAGCAGGCCGACGACGCCAAGACCCATCACCGCCGCCAGCGGGCGCTGGATGGGTAGCCGCTCGGTGCGCAAGTCCTCGGCCTGGTGGACGCCGAGCAGCGTGATGACGAACAGGAACAGCACCACGATCGCCCCGGCATAGACGATGACCTGCACGGCGGCCAGGAACTGGGCCTCCAGCGCCACGAAGTGCACGGCGACGCCGAACAGGGTGAGGACGAGGCTCAGCGCGGCGTGGACCGGGTGGTTGTAAATGACGACCCCCACCGCGCCGGCCAGCACCATCAACGTGGCGATGATGAAGACGGTCGTTTCGATCATCGCGACCGACCATTTGGGCGCGATCCTTCGCACCCCTCCGAAAAAATCGCGCCCAGTTGGGCTGCTGGGAAGGATCGCGCCCGGATGTTCAGGGCGGGCGAGGTGGACGTCACGGCGCGGGGGCTTCTGGGTCGCGGACGCCGTAGCCGAGCTCGCCGCTCCAGGCGACACGGCCGATGAAGTCGGCGTCCCCGTTGGGCGCCGTCGCCCGCACCCAGCCGCTGGTGAACCGGTCGTCGCCCTCGCGCCAGTCCTCCCAGGGCAGCCGCCGGGGACGGCCGTCGTCGTCGACGAGCAGCTCGGTCTTCGTGTAGATGGCGTCGCGGCGGTTGGTGAAGGAGAACTCGAACAGCTTGGACTCGGTGATCGCCTCCGTCGGGCATGCCTCCACGCACAGGTCGCAGTGGATGCAACGCAGGTAGTTGATCTCGTACACGAAGCCGTAGCGCTCGCCGGGTGACGTCGGGTCGTCGGGGTCGTTGTCGGCGCCTCGCACGTAGATGCAGTCGGCCGGGCAGACGCCGGCGCACAGCTCGCAGCCGATGCACTTCTCCATGCCGTCCTCGTACTTGTTGAGGACGTGCCGCCCGTGCGTGCGCTCGGGCTTGACCATCTTCACGTCGTCGGGAGTGTCCGGCGGCGCCAACGTCTCCGACGGCACGCCGTGCTTGCGGCGCCGGCGATCCTTCTTGGCCACCCGCCCACCGGAGTAGTTCTTCGTCAGCCGCTTGCCACCGAACAGCCGGTGCTGGCGCAGCGTGACGCCGAAGCCTTCGAAGTACCCCATCAGCTCAGGGCTCCTTCCCGTTCACGGTTGCGGGTGCTGAGGCGGACAGCCGCCAGCATCAGCGCCGCCGACACGATCATCACGACGAGCGACACGGCGACGACGGCGGCGACGTTCCAGTCGTTGTCGCGCCCGACCTGGATGGCCGCCAGCAGGAGCAGCCATCCCAGCGCGATCGGGATCAGCACCTTCCAGCCGAGGTCCATCAACTGGTCGTACCGCATTCGCGGCAGCGTGGCCCGCAACCAGACGTAGATGTAGAGGAACATGAACAGCTTGAGGACGAACCAGACGGTGCCTTCCAGGCCGTTCGGGATCAGCGGGATGTCGGCCGTCCAGTCGCCGATCGAGAGCGGCTGAGGGCCGCCGAGGAACAGCGTCACGATGATCGCGCTCATCGTGATCGTGTTCATGAACTCAGCGAGGAAGAACAGGGCGAACCCGAACGCCGAGTACTCCGTGTTGAACCCGCCCACGAGCTCCTGCTCCGCCTCGACGAGGTCGAACGGCGGCCGGTTGAGCTCGGCTGTGGCGGCGATCATGAAGACGAAGAAGGGCACGACGCCGGTGGCCACGAGGTTCCAGTTCGAGAGCGAGTCTTGCGCGAGCACGATGCCGGACGTCGAGAGCGTGCCGACCGTCAGGATGACCGCCGCCACGCTCATCCCCAGCGCCGCCTCGTAGCTGACCATCTGCGCCGACGCCCGCACCGCACCGAGCAACGGGTACTTCGAGCCGCTCGACCAGCCGGCCAGCATGATGCCGTACACGGCGATCGACGAGACCGCCAGCACGAGCAGGATGCCCATCGGCGGATCGGCGAGCTGCACGAGGGTGTCCTCGCCGAACCACGTGACGACGCCGTCGTTGCCGTCAGTGAAGTCCCCACCGAGGGGGATCACGGACCAGACGACGAACGCCGGCACGAAGGCCAGGAACGGCGCCATCCGGTACACGATCCGGTTGGCCCGGTCGGGCAGGAAGTCCTCCTTGAAGATCAGCTTCATCCCGTCGGCCAGCGTCTGCAGGATGCCGAACGGCCCGGCCTTGTTCGGACCGACCCGGTTCTGCATGCCGGCGATGATCTTGCGCTCGAACCAGACCATGAACATGGTTGCCAGCAGGCCGATGGCGAAGATCACGACGACCTTCACCAGGACCAGGATCAACGGCGTCCACAGCAGGTCGCCGACGAGCAGTGGATCGATCGCCAGCACGCCTACATCCTCTCGATGCGCACGTCGGTGGCGGGGGCGGTGGCGTCGACGATGTCGGACACCGACGTCCCGGGGACGTTGAAGGGCACGCGCAGCGACCCCCGCGGCACCCGCGCGTCGGGCATCACCGCCAGGACGACGGTGCCGCGAGTCCCGACGATGCGCACTTCCTCACCGGCGGCCACGCCGAGGCGATCGATGTCGAGCGGGTGGAGGTGGGCGGAGCTGGAGACGGTCAGCGGTTCGAGCGACGGCGACAAGACCGTCCCCACCGCCCGGTCGTACAGCTGGCGCGACAGCACCAGGCGGTAGTCGTAGCTGATGCGATCCGCCGCCCGCACGTCGTCGGCCGGCGAGCGCCGACGGATCGGCCGGGGGGACGGCCAGCACGCCGTCTCGGCTGGCCGCCAGCGCGGCGCGGGTCACCCCGGCATAGGCCGGGACGGTGGCGGCGATCTTCTCGGTGATCGCCTCGACGGACGACAGCTGGTCGGCGACGTCCATCCGGTCGAGTCGCTCGGCCAGCTCGGCGGCGATCATCCAGTCCGGGCGGGCGGTGCCGTGGACGGTGACCTTCTTGGCCACCGTCGTGACCCGGCCCTCGAGGTTCGTCGTCGTCCCGTCCTGCTCGCCGAAGGCGGCTGCCGCCAGCACGACGTCGGCCTGTTGCGACGAGTCGGTCAGGAACGTGTCGACGGCGATGATGCGGCGGGCCCCCGCCAGCGCCCGTCGCGCCAGGTCGGCATCGGGGCAGTCGCCGATCGGGTCGGCGCCGAGCAGGACGAGGAGGTCGATGCGACCCTCGGCGGCGGCGGTCAGGATGCCGACCGAGTCGAGGCCGAGGGCAGCGTCAGTCGACCCATCGGCGACGGGTGCCAGCCCGAGCTGCAGTGCGCCGACGACGTTGCCCCGCCGCAGTGCCGGCAGCACCTTCGCGCCCGGGCAGGCGTCGAGGGCGGCGGCCAGCGTCGATGCGGCGGCGTCGCCGGATTCGGCCAGGTTGGCCCGCCCGGCGACGATGACGACGGGTCCGGCCGCCAACTGGTCGGTGAGCTCGTAGTGGCTCAGCGCCTGGCGCACGGCCGCCGCCGAGCCGGCCTCGATGCGCAGGCTGCGCCAGGCGTACGGCGTCAGCCCGGTGGCGATCGGGCTGAGCTCGACGATCCTGCTGCGCCGCTGCTGGGCAGCGTGGCGCAAGCGGAGGTAGAGGACCGGCAGCTCCTCCTTGAGATCGGGACCGAGCAGCACGATCGTCGTCGCCGCCGCCGCCTCGTCGATCGTCGCCCGCGGCAGCGAGAGGACGGCGGCCGGGAGGCCATCGGCCACCTGGGCGTCGCGGTTGGCGATACCGAGCGCGTCGGCCAGGCGGGCCCAGGCGAAGGCGCTCTCGTTCGTCCCCCGGGCGCCGCCGAGGATGGCGACCCCGCTCGGCCCGTTGTTGTCGAGCGCCTCGCGCACCAATTGGGCGGCACCGCTCATGGCGGTCGCCCAGGACGTCTCGCCGAGCCCGCCCTCGCCGCGCACGAGCGGGACACCGAGGCGCTGCTCGGAGTTGACGGCCTCGAAGTTGAACCGCCCCCGATCGCAGAGCCAGCTCCAGTTGACCGGGTCGGAGTCGACTCCCTGGTACCGCAGCAGCACGTCGCGGCTCGACTGGACGACGATGCGGCACCCGACGGAGCACGTGGTGCACGTGCTCTCCACCTGCTCGAGGTCCCATGGGCGGGCCTTGAACCGGTACGGCGTGGCCGTCAGCGCGCCGACGGGGCAGATCTGCACGGTGTTCCCGGAGAAGTACGACGAGAACGGCTCGTCGGGGAACGTCAGCACCTGCGTGTTGTTGCCACGATAGGTGAAGCTGATCAGCGGATCGCCGGCGACCTCGTCGGCGAAGCGCGTGCACCGGTCACAGAGGATGCACCGCTCGCGGTCGAGGTTGACGAGCCGGCTGATGGCGATCGGCTTCTCGAAGTGTCGCTTCTCCTCGAGGTAGCGGCTCTCCCCCGGGCCGTGGCTGTAGGCCTGGTCCTGCAGCGGGCACTCCCCACCCTTGTCGCACACCGGGCAGTCGAGCGGGTGGTTGGCCAACAGCAGCTCCAGCACGCCCTCCTGGGCCCGCTTGATCCACGGGGTCTCGGTGCGCACCACCTGGCCCTCGGTCACGGGCGTCATGCAGCTGACGACCATCATCGGGCCGCGCGGGCCCTCGATCTCCACGAGGCACTGGCGGCACATGCCGACGGGCGTCATCCGCGGGTGGTAGCAGAACCGCGGCACGTAGGAACCGGCGTCCTCACAGGCGTCGATGACGAGTTGCCCTGGCTTGGCCTCGAACGGGCGGTCGTCGACGGTGATGGACAGCGTCGTCTTCTCGACCGGGGTGGCGTCGTCAGACGACATCGGCCGTCGTCCCGTGGATCGGGTGCCGGCGGACGCCATCGATCGGCCGGCCGTGCTCGATGTAGTGCTCGAACTCCTCGGGGAACTGACGCACGACCGAGGCGATGGGGCTGACGGCGCTCGGGCCGAGGGGGCAGATCGTGGTCTGACGAGGCGGCCAGGCGATCCCGGGGCTGATCGAGTCGCTGACATCCATCAACGTCGCCACGTCCTCCGGCCGACCGAGCCCGTCGATCATCCGCTTGAGGATCCGCTCCAGCCAGGTCGTGCCCTCGCGGCACGGGGTGCACTTGCCACAGCTCTCGTGGGAGAAGAAGCGCACGATCCGCCAGCAGGCGGCGACCATGTCGGTTTGATCGTCCATCACGACGATGGCGCCGGAGCCGAGCATCGAACCAGCCTTGTCGACCGTCGGCTTGTCGAGTGGCAGGTCGACGTGCTCGGCGAAGAACCACGGCGCCGACGCACCGCCGGGGATGAACGCCTTCAGCTGGCGCCCGGCGCGGATGCCGCCGCCGTACCCGGGCGCCTCGAAGAGCATGCGGAAGGTCGTGAGGCCCTGCGGCACCTCGAACACGCCAGGTCGGTTGACGTGACCGCTGACGGCGAACATCCGCATGCCGGTCGACGTGGGCTCGCCGATGTCGTGGAACGCCTGGCCGCCGTTGATGACGATCCACGGGACATTGGACAGCGTCTCGACGTTGTTGACGATCGTCGGCTGCATGTACAGGCCCTTGGCCGCCGGGAAGTACGGCGGCTTCAGTCGGGGCATGCCGCGCTCCCCCTCCAGGCTCTCGATCAAGGCCGTCTCCTCGCCGACGATGTAGGCGCCGGCGCCCCACGTCAGCGTGATGTCGACCGAGAAGTCGGTGCCGAGGATGTTGCGCCCGACCAGGTGGTGGGCGTAGGCGTCGTTGAGCGCCTGGGCGATGCGCTCCTGCGCCAGCGCCATCTCGCCGCGGACGTAGAGGAAGGCCTGCGCCGCCCCGACGGCGTAGCACGCCAGGACCGTGCCCTCGATCAGCTGGTGGGGGTCGAGCTCCATCAGCAGGCGATCCTTGAACGTGCCGGGCTCGCTCTCGTCACCGTTGACGACGACGTAGCGGGGGAACACGCCCGGCGGCAGGAACCCCCACTTCGTGCCCGTCGGGAAGCCGGCCCCGCCGCGGCCCTGCATCTCCGAGAGCTTGACCTCATCGTGGACCTGCTGCGGCGTCATCTCCGTGAGCGCCTTGCGCAGCGCGGCGTAGCCGCCGGTGCGCACGTACCCGTCGTACGTGAAGCCGTCGGCGACGTCGAAACGCGACGTGACGATGCGCGGCCCCGTGGGCACGTCATCGGGCAGCCGGACGACCGTCGGAGTGTCAGTCACGGGCTCTACCTCGCGTCCACCGTCGCTTGGGCGGCCGCGCCGGTGCCGGCCCACCGGTCGGTCGTCCGCTGGCGGATGCGGCTGAGCGTGCCGAACGGTGGGATCTCGTCGTCGAGCCGGCCAGCAGCCAGGTCGTCGACCAGCTGATCGAAGTCGGCGTTCGACACGTCGTGGCGGAACCGGTAGTTGACGAGCAAGGCTGGCGCCTGGGTGCAGGCGGCGATGCACTCCACGTCCTGCAACGTGAACAGGCCGTCGTCCGTGGTCGTCCCGGCACGAGTCCCGAGGCGCTCCTCGGCGTGCTCGAGCAGCTCCCACGCGCCCAGCAGCTGGCACGAGATGTTCGTGCAGATGTTGATGCAGAAGCGACCGATCGGCTCGAACGTGAACATCTCGTAGAACGAGGCCGTGCCGTAGACGTCGGCCGGCGTCACGCCGATCAGCTCGGCGATGTGCACCATCGCTTCGTTGGTGATCCAACCATCCTGCTCCTGGGCCAGGTGCAGCACCGGGATGAGCGCCGACTTCGCTCGCGGGTAGCGGCCCATGATCTCCTTGGCCACCGACACGTTGGCGTCGCTGAGGCGGGCCATCAGCGCTCCATCCGGCTCACTGGGGCACCATCACCGGTCGACGTCTCCGAGGACGGGGTCGACCGACGAGATGATGGCCACCGCGTCGGCCACGAGCCCGCCGCGGATCATGTGCGGCAGGCACTGGATGTTGACGAACGACGGGCCGCGGATGTGCATCCGGTACGGCTTGGCGCTGCCGTCGCTGGCGATGTAGCACCCGAGCTCTCCGCGGGGGCTCTCGACGGCGACGTAGACCTCGCCTTCCGGGACCTTGAAGCCCTCGGTGAACAGCTTGAAGTGATGGATCAACGCCTCCATCGACTCGTCGATGCGCGCCCGCGGTGGCGGCGTGACCTTCTTGTCCTGGATGCGGTAGTCGCCGGTCGGCATGCGATCGAGGATCTGGCGGACGATGCGCATCGACTCGCGGATCTCGTTGAGCCGGATGGCGTAGCGGTCGAAGGCATCACCGTAGGACCCGACGATGACGTCGAACTCCACCTCCGGATAGCGCAGGTATGGCATGCCGCGCCGGATGTCCCAGTCGACGCCCGTCGAGCGCAGGACCGGACCGGTGGCGGCCAGCGCGACCGCCTCCGTGGGCGTGATGACGCCGACGCCCTGCAGCCGCTCCCGCCACAGCGGTTGGCCGGTCATCAGCGTGTCGTATTCCGCCAATCGGGGCGGGATGAGGTCGAGCAGGCGCAGCACGTCGTCGCGCCATCCCGGGGTCAGGTCGGCCGCCACACCACCTGGGCGGATGTAGTTGTGGTTCATCCGCAGCCCAGTGACCTTCTGGAAGAAGCGCAGCATCTCCTCGCGCTCGCGCCAGCCGTAGATCATCATCGACACGGCGCCGAGGTCCATGCCGTTGGTGGCCAGGAACAGCAGGTGGCTGGCCATCCGATTGAGCTCGGAGAACAGCATGCGGATCCACACCGCCCGCTCCGGGATCTCGTCCTCGATGCCGAGCAGCCGTTCCGTCGCCATCGAGAACACGAGCTCGTTGAGGAACGGGCTGAGGTAGTCCATGCGCGTGACGTTCGTGCCGCCCTGCATGTAGGTCAGCGCTTCGCCGGTCTTCTCCATCCCGGTGTGCAGGTAGCCGATGATCGGCTTGCAGCGCAGCACGGTCTCGCCCTGCAGCTCCAGCATCAGCCGCAGCACACCGTGCGTGCTCGGGTGCTGGGGCCCCATGTTGAGGATCATCGTCTGGTCCTCGTCGGGGTCGTCTGGCAGATCGCCGAGCCTGGCGGCCTCGGCCTCGCTCATCCGCAGCACCGACCCGACCTCGCGCAGCAGCTCCCTGGCGCCCACCTCGGAGCGCGGCTTCAGCTCCTGCCCCGCCTCCGACGTCTGCGAGACCATCGACGAGGGTGCGACGACGTCGGTCATTGCGTGCCCTTGAACTGCACGGGGATGACGCCCTGGTCGTAGTCCTTGCGCAGCGGGTGGCCTTCCCAGTCCTCGGGCATGAGGATTCTGGTCAGGTCCGGGTGGTCGGTGAAGACGATGCCGAACATGTCGTAGACCTCGCGTTCCATGGCCTCGGTCCCCGGATGGACGTCGAAGAGCGTCGCCACGGTGGGGTCAGCGTCGGGTACCTGGACACGGACGCGGATCCGCCGCCCGGCCGAGATGTCGAGGAGGTTGACGACCAACTCGAAACGCTCGGGATCGATGCCGGCCGGCAACGGGCGTCCCGGGTGGGTGATGAAATCGACCGCGGTGACGTCGACGCACATGGTGTAGCCGTCGTCGGCGAGGGCCTTGACGACGCCGAGGTACTGCTCCCGCGTCGGGTGCAGCACCGTCTGCCCGCGGCTCTCGGTCCGCGGGCAACCGTGCAGCTCGTCGGGTTCGGCGAGCACGTCGCTGGTGTCGCTCAAGGTTCAGCGGCTCCCAAGGAGAACGGGCTGACCGGTCGACGGGATCTCCCGGACGTGCAGGTTGGCGCCCGCGCCGTCCTCGCCGCGGCGCATCAGCTCGCCGTCCTCGATCGCCTGGTGCAGCGTCTCGATGGCGTGGAGGAGCGTCTCCGGCGTCGGCGGGCAGCCCGGTGCGTAGACGTCGACCGGCACGATCTGGTCGACGCCTTGGACGATGGCATAGTTGTTGAACATTCCACCCGTCGATGCGCACACGCCCATCGAGATCACCCACTTGGGCTCCATCATCTGGTCGTAGACCTGGCGCAGGACGGGGGCCATCTTCTGGCTGACGCGCCCGGCGACGATCATGATGTCGGCCTGCCGTGGGGACGCCCGGAAGACCTCCATGCCGAAGCGCGAGATGTCGTAGTGGGCGCCACCGGCGGCCATCATCTCGATGGCGCAGCAGGCCAGCCCGAAGTTGGCCGGCCACGAGCTGCGCGAGCGGGCCCACTTGACGATCTCCTCGAGGCGGCTCGTGATGATGTTGTGTGACAGTCCGGCGAGGCCGTCGTCTCGCACGTTGCTGACGAGTCCCACGGGACCTCCTAGGCGGCTTCTTCGGGGGCGGGACGACCTTCGGTACCGACGCGGCGGACGGTGGTCGCCGCCGTACGTTCGGGGCTGACGATGCGGGCGTCGACCTCCATGTTGCGCAGAGCGCTGCAGCGGCCCCCAGTCCAGGCCGCCCCTGGCGACCTCGTAGACGAACGTCAGGAAGAACAGTGCGGAGAAGATGACGATGGCGACGAACCCGTACGTGCCGACCTCGGTCCGGGTGATGGCGTACGGGTACAAGAAGATGATCTCGATGTCGAACATGATGAAGAGCATGGCGACGACGTAGAAGCTGACCGGGAAGCGCTCCGGCGGCTCGCGGCTGGGCACGATCCCGCTCTCGTACGGCGCCTGCTTGGCCGCCGACGGGCGACGGGGCGCCAGCAGCCGGGAGGTTGCGAAGCTGATGACGCCGAACACGATCGCCAGCACCACGAGCACGACCACCGGCAGGTATTGGCTCATCGTGCGCTCCTCATGTGACCGGGACGGGACTGACGCTGCGGTTGCTGGTGAGGGTCCGCTCCCGGCGGTGCAGCAGCCAGCACAGCGTGAGGAACACGATGCCCGAGCCGATCATGACGAACAGCGCTGGCTGGCGGAGCGCGCCTTCGTCACGGATCATGTAGACGTACTGGTGCGGACGCGTCTCGTCGATCACCGGTGCCGCAGGGGCTCGACCGGGCTCCGTACGTGTGGGCACCAGTGGAGCGACCTCGACGACGACGTAGTGCGGGTCGTGGCGGAAGGCGATGAAGTCGAGGCTGTCGTTGATCTTCGGCCAGCGATCGCCGCCCTTGTCGTAGACCGCAACGGTCTGGAACTCACCGGCGGCGAAGGCGCCGGTCTCCTCGAGGAACACGCCGGCCGACGCCGCGGCCTGACCGAAGGCCGGGTCGTCCTCGGCCAGCGGGACCCATCCCTCCTCGATGAACTGGTCCTGCACGACCGCCGCCTCTTCGGCGGGAGATGCGCCAGTTGGCACGTCGACCCGCGTCTCGAGCACGCTGGCCTGGAACAGCGCGCCGCTGCCCTGCAGGACGGTGCGTCCCGGCACGGCTTCCCAGGACGGTTCGGGCCCCTTCAGGCCGATGCCGTAGATCACCCACGCGAGGCCCATCAGCGTCATCCACCCGGCCAGGCCGGCGAGAGCAACGAGGAACCCCAGGCGGGCGCCGAGGTTGGTGGCCAGGATCATGTAGACGCTCCCGCACAACACGACCACGGCGATGATCACGATGAGCGTCCCGCGCAGTTCCCACTCCCACGACACGGCGAGCAGGCTGGCGAGCATCGATCCCATCACAGCCCCCGCACGTATTCGATGATGGCGGAGAGCTGTTCGTCGGTGAGCAGGGCGCCGAAGCCGGGCATGCGCCCGCTGCCCTGGGCCTGAGGTGCGTAACCGACCCCGTTCTCGGACCCGCTCGCAACGAAGTCGAGCATGGCCTTGCGGTCGGGGAAGCGGGTGTCGGTGCTCCCACCCGTGAGGTTCCAGCCGAAGGCGCCCTGACCCGACACGCCGGGGTCGCCGTAGCTCCAGCCCGTCGTGTGGCACCGTGCGCAGCTGTACGCGCCGCTGCTCAGGTCGAGGTTGAACAACGCCTCTCCGTAGCTGGCGTAGGTGCCGTCCTCGACCGACGCGCGGGCGGTCTGCTCGATGTCCGCCTGGATGTCGGCCGGCAGGTGCCCGCTCTCGCACAGCGGGTCACCCTCCTCCTCGGGAGCGCAGTCCTCACGAGGGATCTGGATCGTCTCGAGGTAATCGAGCACCGTGTCGATCTGCTGGAAGTTCATCGGCCCGCCGCCCGCCAGCCCCCACGCGGACATCGGCGAGCCGGGCCGCCCGTACTCGATGATGTAGCGGACCTCGTCGCGAGAGAAGCGGTAGAACACGGTGTTCAGCGCCGGCGCCTTCCAGTTGACCGCCCGCACCTCGTTGGTCACCGTGTCCGTCACGGTGTACGGCGCCTCGCCGCCCGTGGCGTTCATGCCGCCGTGGCACCCGGCGCAGTTGAACGCCAGCGTGTTGTCGCCGGTCGGGGCGAAGATCAGGGAGCCCCAGTGTGCCTTCTGCGCCGCCGCCGCCTCCTGCGCGCCGGTCATCCGCGACGGCTCGAAGATCCAGTACAGCGGCAGGCCGATGACGACGACGACGAGGAGCAGGACGCCGTACAGCTGGACCCGCTCCAAGCGGCGTCCCTCCAAGACATCGTCGTCGTAGTACGGCTTGCGGTTGGCTGCCAGCTCGATCTCCGAGCCGACCTCCTTGCGTGCCGACCCGGAGTTGAGGAGCGCATAGACGATCCACCCGACGACGACGACGGCCAGCAGGACCCAGGCGATCGTCGTGGTCGCCAGCATCATGTTCACCGCCGGCCGTGATAGCGACGAGGCGCCAGCGAGGAGCGGCCAGTGCGGCCTGCGTGGCCGGGAACGCATGCTCTGCACCACGCCGTGATGCAGTGCGGGCCCTCGGCCTCCTGACCGGTCGTGTTCGTGCCGATCGGAGGGCCGGTCACGATCGTGCCCGTGTCGACGGTGACCTCGCCGTTGTTGGCGATCGTGATGGGGAACCGGTCCATGCCGCGGGGGGCGGGGCCGGCCTTCTTCTCGCCGACGCGGTTGTACTGCGAGCCGTGGCAGGGGCACTCGAACCAGCCACTGGTGGCGCACGACGGCACGCGGCACCCGAGATGCGGGCACTTCTGGTAGAGCGCGACGATGCCGCCGGCCTCCATCCCGGCCACGATGTTCTCGTCGTAGACCGCACGCGCCTTGGGGATCGCATCGCGGGGGTACTCGGTGATCCATGTCCGCGCCGCCGGCGCATAGAAGAACCCGTCCCCGGTGCGGATCGTCGAGAGGATGTCGTCGAGCTTGCCCACCACGACGGGCTGACCGAAACCACCGGTCCCCGTGGGCCACAGGAAGGCGACGAAGCCGGCGGCGGCGAAGGCCCCGATGCCGGCACTCGTCAGCGTGACGGTGGCCCGGTTGAAGAACATCCGCCGGCTGACGCCGAGCGCCTCGGGATCCGGCGGCGTCCACGGCACCGGTGCCACCTCACGGACCGGTTCGATCTCGGTGCCCCTCCGGGCCACCTGGCCCTGGGCCTCGACGTCGCGGGCGGTCGGCGCCGCCTCGACGGCCGTCGTCGGACGGGCCTCGCGCGCCGTGCGATCCCGGCGTCGGGTCTCGCTCGACAGCGCTCCGGCGCCGCGCACGTCCGACCGGCGGGCCAGCGTGACGAAGGCCAGGGCCCCCAACACGACCACGACGCCGATGGCAATGGCGATGATGGCTGCGGAGGACATCGGGACGTCAGTCCTTTCAGGGGTCGTCAGGGTATGGGGTTCGTCAGAGCTCGAAGAAGACGCCGTCGCTCCAGGGCAAGGTGAAGTTGAAGCCAGGGCCGCGGAAGAACGACCCGATGATGACGAGCACCGCCCAGAACATCAGGTGGACCGTCATCAGCGACGTGGCGAACTTGCGGTCCTCCGGCCTGTTGGACGGGTTCTTGTCGATGTACGGAGCGAAGATCAGCAGGATCAGCCCGACGCCGGGGATCGTCACGCCGGCGATCATCGGGTGGAACATGGTCAGCAGCTCCTGCAGACCGAGGAAGTACCACGGAGCCTTCGACGGGTTCGGCGTCTGGTTCGTGTTGGCCAGTTGCAGCAGCGGCGCGTTGACGAAGATCGAGAACACGAACGTGAAGACGAGGCACACGAGTGACGCCACCCACTCGGCGGCCAGCAAGTGCGGCCAGGTGTGGACCTTGTCGACGGGCGAAGCCTTGACCTCCTGGATCGAGCCGCTCTTGACGACGGTCAGCAGGCGCTGCGTGTGCCCACCCGGCCCGGCGCCGATCGGGACGCCGGCACCGGTCGGCGGGGCCTGCACGACGGAGGCGACCCTGTCGGCGACGGCGACGCCCCCGCCCGTGGCCGGCGCCTCGGCTGGGCCGCCGGCGGCGCTGGCCTTGGCGGCCCGACTGCGCTCGAGCAGATGAGCAGGGATGCGCGACTCGGCCTCGCTCGCCGCCGCTGCCGGTTCCGCCGCGGCCGCCGGTCGGGGTCTCGGTCGCCGGGGTCTCGGCGGCCGCCTTCTCCCGCGCCGCCTGGGCCCGCTTGAGGAGGTGTTCGGGAATCTCAGTCATGCGTGTCTCCTCCTGGTCACAACGGCCCGGAGATGCCGCCGTCCTTGCGGACACGCCAGAAGTGGATGGCCATGAAGATGACGATGATGAACGGGAAGAACAGCACGTGCAGCACGTACCATCGGAGGAGCGTCTCGGATCCGATCTCGGCGCCGCCGAGGAGCACGAACTTGACGTCCTGGCCGAACACCGGCGTGTAACCGATCATGTTCGTGCCGACAGTGACTGCCCACAGGGCGAGCTGGTCCCATGGCAGTAGGTACCCGGTGAACGAGAGCAGCAGCGTCAGCGTCAGCAGGATCACGCCGATCACCCAGTTGAACTCTCGCGGCGGCTTGTAGGCCCCGTGGTAGAAGACGCGGGCCATGTGCAAGAACACCGAGAGGACCATCAGGTGGGCCCCCCACCGGTGCATGTTGCGCACGAGCAACCCGAACGTGACGGACGTCTGCAGGTTGGAGATGTCGTTCCAGGCGGCGGTCGCCTCCGGGCGGTAGAAGAACATCAGGAAGATGCCCGTGACCGTCAGCAGGATGAACAGGAAGAAGGAGAGGCCGCCCAAGCAGAGCGTGTAGCTGACCTTCACGGCGTGGCGCTTCACCTTCACGGGGTGCAGGTGGTAGAGCACCGAGTTCATGATCACGTAGCTGCGGTTGCGCGGGCTGTCCGTGTAGCCCTTGCGGAAGATCGAGCCGGGCCGGAAGATGCTGCTCCAGGCCTGGCTGCCCTGGACCGCGTCGACGGTCTTGTTGAGACGGTCCTTGATGGTCGGGCGAGGGCGCTCGTCGATCGTCTTGGCCATTACGCTGCGTTCCCCGGCCACGCAGGCCGCTTCTGGACGCTCGCTCGCTGGCGCTCGCTCGCTCGCATCCTCGTCGGGACCTGCATTCCTCAGAACCTCATGCCGTAGGCGTAGCCGTGACTGTTGGTGCGCGTGTGGGTGTCGCCGGTGACACCGGCGGCGCCGGCCTTCCCGAGGATGATCACACCGGTCGGGCAACGGTCGACGCACAAGGCGCACCGCGTGCAGATGTCGTCGTCGATGGTGAACACGACGTGGTCCGAAGGGTCCTCACCGGGGCGCTCGGTGCCGATGGCCTCGACGATGGCGTCCGTCGTGACCATGTGGATGCACTTCCACGGACAGATGTCGACGCAGCCCTCGCACATGATGCATTCGGTCTGGTCGATGTGGATGAACTGCTTCGGCTTGACGGCCTTGGTCAGGTAGTCGGCGTCGACCTCGACGAGGGTGTACTCGTCGGTGTACGGCATCATCGGAGGGTTGGCGTCAGTGCGTGCCATCTCGTCGCGTCCCTATGCCTTCTTCACCAGGGGACGGCCGTAGGTGCTGGTGGCGACTTCCGTGCTCGTGACCCGACCGCGCGTCTGCCACCAGCGCCAGATGAAGATGACCATCCCGAAGTAGAAGGCGTAGAGCACCACCACCACGATGTCGCGCACGGCCTCGTACTGCAGCGTGATCGGGTTCCAGCCGCCCTCCGACTGCGGCTTGAGGATGCCGCCGGGGCCGAAGATGATGTTGTCCTTCGACCATCCGAGGTCCTTGTCGGCGTGGTCGATCCACTGGTGTGGGACGACACCGAAGGCAAGGAACATCACGGCGAACGTGTAGATCGAGGCGATCATCGCCTCACCCCACGACAGCGGCTTGCCGATCGGGCGTCGCCGGCCGATTGGGATGACCACGAGGATCAGCGCGATCGACCCGAAGAGCGCCACCAGGAACGCCATGTTCATGCCCGGCCACTTCGTGATGGAGATGGCGAGCATGCGGACGGTTGCCTTCCTCGTGTCGTGTGTTCTGGGGGCCCCTTGTGCGGCCGCTCGTGAACGTTTGCACGAACCGTAGTCGCACCACACGTCAGGCTTGAAACGCAGTCTGGCACGCCGACCTCGAGAGACCCCTCGGTTGTGCACAAGTGCGTGGTCCAGGGATGACGCACGGACTTGTGTTGTCGGCGGCCGGCGGCCGGCGCCTATCGTGGCGCATCCATGACCGAGATCCCCGAACACCTCCTGAAGCGTTCGCGGGATCGCCGCGCGGCGCTGGGTCTGGGTGGGCGGGTGGGCGCGGAGGGGAGACTCCCTCGGACGAGCCGGCCGGCGGCGCCGCGCAGCCGGCGACCCCAGCCACTGCCGCTGGTGCCGAGCCCGCCGCGGCACCCACCGGCCCGGCGCCGCGCAAGGCGGCGGCGGCACCCGCGCCTCCGCCGCCACCACCGCCCGATCCGCCCTACATCGCGGCGGCCAAGAGCCGGGCCAAGATCCCGTTCTGGGCGATGGGCGCCCTCAGCCTGCTGCCGATCTGGATCTTCCTGTACGTCCGCTCGCTGACGGTGGAGACCGAGGAGGCCGCCGGGCCGCTCGGTGAAGGTGCCGAGGTCTACACGGCGTGTGCGTCGTGCCACGGAGCGACCGGCGGCGGCGGGGTCGGGCGCCCGTTCGCCGGCGGCGAGGTGCTGGCCACGTTCCCGCACATCGAGGACCAATTGCGCTTCGTCTACTGGGGAACCGCCGAGTACAACCTCGCCGGGGTCGCCGACTACGGCAACCCCGAACGCGAGGGCGGTCCCCACCTCACCGGGTCGTTCGGGGTGATGCCGCAGCAGGGTTCGGTGGCCGGCGGTGATCTCACCGACGCCGAGATCCTGGCGGTGGTCTGCCACGAGCGCTACACGCTCGGCGGCGCCAACCCGACGAGCGACGAGTACGTCGAGGAGTTCGAGAACTGGTGCTCGGAGGAGGCGCCGACGTTCGCCGCGCTCGAGGCCGGCACGACCCTTGCCGAGCTGGCCGACGCCGGCATCACCGACGCCGACGGCGCGGCGATCGAGATGATCCCCATCGGGGACGCGCCCGCTCCCGGGTCGCCCCCAGGGTGACCGTCGAGACGCCGCGAGCAGGCGTCGGCTTCTGGCGATGGTGTCGTCACCACCGACGTGCTGGTGGTCGGCGTCGGGCCCGGCCGGGGCAGCAGCGGCGTACTGGCTGGCCCGTCATGGCCACGACGTCACGGTCGTCGAGAAGCGGCGCTTCCCACGCGAGAAGACGTGCGGGGACGGGCTGACGCCGCGCGCCGTCAAGCAGCTCACCGACATGGGGCTGGAGTCCGAGCTTTCCCGCTACCACCGCTACTCCGGCCTGCGGGCCACGGGGATGGGTCGGGAGCTCGAGCTGCAATGGCCGCCGCACCCGGTGTATCCGCAGCACGGCTACGTCGTGCGGCGGCGGGAGCTCGACCAGTTCGTCGCCGCCAACGCCGAGCGGGCTGGGGCCACGATCCTCCAGCGGTGCGAGGCCCACCACCCGATCATCGAGCGCGGGTTCGTGCGGGGGGCCTCGGTCACCGCCGCCGACGGTGGCGCACTCGACGTGCGGGCCGAGTTCACGATCGTCGCCGACGGCGCCAACAGCCGGTTCGGCAGAGCCCTCGGCACGTTCCGCACCCGCGAGTGGCCGTACGGCACGGCGATTCGGACGTACTGGTCGTCACCTCGGCACGCCGACCCGTGGATCGAGTCGGCGCTGGACGTCAAGGACCGAAACGGCAACCCGATGCCCGGTTACGGCTGGATCTTCCCGGTCGGCGATGGGACGGTGAACATCGGCGTCGGGCTGCTGTCGACGTTCCGCGACTTCAAGAGCGTCAACACCACCCACCTGCTCGACGCCTACGCCCATCAGATCGCCGACCGGTGGGAGATCGACGCCCCGCACCCGGAGGTCCGGCCGGTCAGTGGCCGGATCCCGATGGGTGGCTCCGTCGGACCCAAGGCGGGGCCGACGTACCTCGTCATCGGGGACGCCGCGGGAAGCGTCAACCCGTTCAACGGGGAGGGCATCGACTACGCCTACGAGACGGCCCGGATGGCCGCCGACGTCATCCACGAGGCGCTCGTCGACGACGACGCCACGGCGCTGCAGCGCTACCCGAAGCTGTTGCAGGACGAGTACGGCCAGTACTTCAAGGTGGCCAGGCTGTTCGCCAGGGTGATCGGCCGCCCGGCCCTGATGCGGGAGCTGACGAGGACCGGGATGCACAGCCGCACGTTGATGGAGTGGGTGCTGCGGATCATGGCCAACCTGCTCCGCCCCGACGAGATCGGTCCCGCCGAGGCGGCGTACAAAGCCGCCGCCGCCATCGTCCGCCTGGCCCCCCAAGCCTGAGGGCGCCTTTCCGAGCATCCGCGCGTCCTCCGACGTTGGAAGGAACGCGCCCGGAAGCAACCCGGCGTCGCTTCGCTCGCCCGGCCCTGGTTACGCCGGGATGACCGCCGACTCCAGGAGGGCGGCGGGGGCGTTGCGCAGCGCGTCGGTGGCCGGTCCCGGGGGGAGGTCGTCGCAGGCCTCCTCGGCGGCGCGGACGTAGTGGCGGGCGGTGACGGCGGCGCTCTCCACACCTTCGTTGGCCCGCACGATGCCCAACGCCTTGTCGCGGGCGGCCACATCGAGCGGCCGCCCGAGCAGAGACGCCAGCTCGTCGCCGACGGAGCGCCCGAGGATCAGCGTGCGCAGCACCGGCAACGTGTACACGCCCTCCACGAGGTCGTGACCGGCTGGTTTGCCGAGCTGCTCGGTCGTGTCGGTGATGTCGAGGATGTCGTCGACGATCTGGAAGACCATTCCGTAGGCGTTGCCCCACGAAGTCAGCGCGTCGATCGTCGGCCGCTCGAGCCCGGACACGATGCCGCCGATGCGCGCCGCAGTGCCGTACAGCGACGCCGTCTTGCCCTGGATCGAGACGAAGTAGCTCGCCTCCGGGCGGGCCACGTCGTAGGTGTGGCGCAGCTGCTCGATCTCCCCCTCGCACAGCCAACCGATCGTGCGGGCCAGCAGCCCGGCGACCTCGGTCCCGATCGACGCGGCGATCTCCGAGGCGCGCGAGAGCAGGAAGTCGCCGGCCAGGATGGCCTGCAGGTTCCCCCACTTGGCGTTGACCGTCTCGACGCCCCGCCGGGTGTCGGCCTCGTCGATCACGTCGTCGTGATACAGCGACCCGAGGTGCACCAGCTCGCAGGCGACGCCGCCGCGCACCGTCGTCGTCGGGGGCCGGCGCTCCGGCGACCTGCGCGGCGGCGATGGCCACCATCGGTCGTAGCCGCTTGCCGCCGGCGACGACGAGGTGGGAGGCGATCTCGGTGAGATACGGATCGGCGCTGCGCACCGCTTCGTGGATCGCCAGCTCGATGCGCTGACGGTCTGCGTCCATCGACGCCAGCGAGAACAGCGGAGACCGCACGGGGCCGTCGGACACGCCCGGGAGGCTAGCCCGGGAAGATCTTGGTCGCCCTCCCGACCTCGGGTGGCGACTCACTCAGGGTTCGCGCAACGATTCGGCGATCTCCGTGGCCCGTTCGAGCGTGATGTCGCCCTCGACGCGGATGATCGTGTCGCCGCGCTGCCAGACGAGCGTGTCGGCGGACGGCCGGGCCTCCTGCATCTGGCCCTCGTCGTCGACGTACAGGAAGAAGTGCGGCCCGCCGGTGATCCAGTAGGCCGGCACGCCCGCCACGTCGAGTGTCGTCACCTCGGCGCCGGCGTCGAGGAGCTTGCCGAACGACCCCTCGTCGAGCGTCCCCGGCAGCGTCGCCACCGCGGCTTCGTCGTATTGCACGATGACGTACCGCCCGAGCGGCGCCTCGATCGAGATCGGGTCGCCGAGCTCCGGCGCGATGAGCGGTCGGACGCCGGCCCGGGCGGCAGCCTCGTCCAGGGTCAGGCCGGCGGGCGCCACCGTCACCGTCGGTGGGACGAACTCGATGCGCTCGATGCGCAGCTCGTCGAAGCCCAGCCAGCGGGCGACGGTGCGCCGACTCCCCGGCACGGCCAGCACCGCGCCGATGACAACCAGGACGACGGCCGCGGCGACGAGCAGCGGGCGCTTCCAGGGCGGAGCGAGCGGGGGGCTCGTCGAGGGCGGCGAGGACGTCGTCGGCGAGAGTGTCCTCGTCGGGGAAGACGAGCGCCTCGCCGAACGCCCGCAGCCGGTCCTCGAGGAGCGAGGTCAGCCACGGGCCACCTCCGCGAGGGCGAGCAGACCACGGGCGCGGTCGAGGGCTCGGGCGGCCCGTGACTTGACGGTGCCGACCGGGATGCGCAGCGTGGCCGCCGTCTCGGCTTCCGACAGCCCGGCCACGAAGCGGCAGGCCAGCACCTGGCGGTCGCGGACGGACAAGGCGGCCAGCATGGCCAGCATAGACGCAGAGTCCGTGGCGCTCGACACGTCGTCGCCCACCGGGTCGAGCGGAGCGGCCGGCTGCAGCGAGCCGAAGCGCTCCTCGCGGCCGCGACGCCGGGACCCGGATCGCAGCGCGTTCTTGGCGTGGTTGGCGACGATGCGCAGCATCCACGAACGCACCGGGGCGTCACCGCGGTAGCGATGCAGCGACCGGAATCCCTGCACCAGGGCGTCCTGCACGATGTCCCTTGCCTCCTCGCTCGATCCGCACACCGCCGTCGCCACGCGCAGCGCGGCGGTCTGGTGGCGGCGCACCAGCTCGCCGTAGGCCGGCCGGTCCCCCTGCTGGGCGCGTCGAACGAGCTCGTCGTCGGACGGGTCGTCGAGCGGCGGGTGCGGTGCCATCGAGATGTGATCAGCCTGTCGCAGCTCCAGACACCGCCGGGACCGTGGAACGTTCCCGACCGCTTCGGCGCCACCCCTTCTCATACACACGAGCCCGGTAACTGCTCACCGGTACACTTGCGGCACGTCGTCCCCTCTTTGAAAGGGCCGCACATGTTCGAACGATTCACCGACCGAGCCCGCAGGGTCGTCGTCCTCGCCCAAGAAGAGGCGCGCCTGCTGAATCACTCCTACATCGGGACCGAGCACATCCTGCTCGGCCTCATCCACGAGGGCGAGGGCGTCGCCGCCAAGGCCCTCGAGAGCCTGGGCATCTCCCTGGAGGCGGTGCGCAGCCAGGTCGAGGAGATCATCGGCCAGGGCGGCTCGTCGCCATCGGGTCACATCCCCTTCACGCCACGGGCCAAGAAGGTCCTCGAGCTCTCCCTGCGAGAGGCGCTGCAGCTCGGCCACAACTACATCGGCACCGAGCACATCCTGCTCGGCCTGATCCGCGAGGGCGAAGGCGTCGCCGCCCAGGTCCTGGTCAAGCTCGGCGCCGATCTGTCGCGGGTGCGCCAGCAGGTCATCCAGCTGCTGTCGGGCTACCAGGGCCCGTCGGGCCGCTCGGAGAGCGGCTCCCCGGCCGGCGCCAACGTCGGTGGCTCGACCAAGGACGACCCGGCGACGGACAAGGGCAACAGCCAGATCCTCGACCAGTTCGGGCGCAACTTCACCCAGCTGGCCCGCGAGCGCAAGCTCGACCCGGTGATCGGTCGGACCCGCGAGCTGGAGCGGGTCATGCAGATCCTCTCCCGGCGCACGAAGAACAACCCCGTGCTGATCGGCGAGCCGGGCGTCGGGAAGACGGCGATCGTCGAGGGCCTGGCCCAGATGATCGTCAACAACGACGTGCCGGACACGCTGCGCAACAAGCAGCTGTACACGCTCGACCTCGGCGCCCTGGTCGCCGGCTCCCGCTACCGCGGTGACTTCGAAGAGCGCCTCAAGAAAGTCCTCAAGGAGATCAAGACGCGGGGCGACATCCTGCTGTTCATCGACGAGATCCACACGCTCGTCGGTGCCGGTGCCGCCGAGGGCGCCATCGACGCGGCCTCGATCCTCAAGCCGATGCTGGCCCGCGGCGAGCTGCAGACGATCGGCGCCACCACGACCGACGAGTACCGCAAGTACGTGGAGAAGGACGCCGCCCTGGAGCGTCGCTTCCAGCCGGTCAAGGTGGACGAGCCGACGTTGGCCCACACGATCGAGATCCTCAAGGGCATCCGCGACCAGTACGAGGCCCACCACCGGGTCACGATCACGGACCAGGCCCTCGTCGCCGCCGCCAACCTGGCCGACCGCTATATCTCCGACCGGTTCCTCCCGGACAAGGCGATCGACCTCATCGACGAGGCCGGCAGCCGGCTGCGCATCAAGCGCATGGCCACGCCGCCGGACCTGCGCGACATCGAGCAGAAGCTGAACGACGTCCAGGAGGCCAAGAAGGCCGCCGTCGAGGAGCAGCGCTTCGAGGAGGCCGGCCGCCTGCGGGACCAGGAGAAGGCCCTGCTCGAGGAGAAGTCGGTCAAGGAGGCCGAGGTCAAGGCCGAGGGCGTCGATCTCTTCGACGAGGTCGACGAGGAGGCCGTCGCCGAGGTCCTCAGCATCTGGACCGGCATCCCGGTCTACAAGCTGACCGAGGAGGAGACCCAGAAGCTCATCCACATGGAGGACGAGCTGCACAAGCGGATCATCGGCCAGCAGACCGCCGTCGCCGCCGTGTCGCAGTCGATCCGCCGGACGCGGGCCGGCCTCAAGGACCCCAAGCGTCCCAGCGGGTCGTTCATCTTCCTGGGGCCGACCGGCGTCGGCAAGACCGAGCTGGCCAAGACGTTGGCCGAGTTCCTGTTCGGTGACGACAGCGCCATGATCACGCTCGACATGTCGGAGTACATGGAGAAGCACACGGTCAGCCGGCTCGTCGGCTCACCCCCGGCTACGTCGGGTACGAGGAGGGTGGCCAGCTCACCGAGGCCGTGCGGCGCAAGCCGTTCTCCGTGGTCCTGTTCGACGAGATCGAGAAGGCCCACCCCGACGTCTTCAACACGTTGCTGCAGATCCTGGAGGAGGGTCGCCTGACCGACAGCCAGGGCCGCACCGTCGACTTCCGCAACACCGTGCTGATCATGACGTCGAACCTGGGCACCCAGGACCTGCGCAAGGCCAACGTCGGCTTCACGACCGCCGACTCGGCGATGAGCTACGAGCGGATGAAGGAGAAGGTGATGGATGCGCTCAAGCTGCACTTCCGTCCCGAGTTCCTCAACCGCATCGACGAGGTCATCGTCTTCCACGAGCTGGACCGCGCCGAGGTGCTGCAGATGGTCGACAACCTGACCCGCCGCCTGGCCTCCCAGCTGGAGGGCCAAGGCCTTGGCATCGAGCTCACGGCCTCGGCCAAGGAGCTGCTGGCGATCAAGGGCTATGACCCGCAGCTCGGCGCCCGCCCGCTGCGGCGGGCCATCCAGCGCCAGGTCGAGGACCCGCTCTCGGAGATGCTGCTGTTCAAGCAGTTCCACGCCGGCGAGATCATCGTCGTCGACACCGAGGAGGATCCGGACAAGCCGGGCGAGCAGCGCATCAAGTTCTCGTCGGTCGAGGGCTTCGTGCCCCCCGCCGCCGTGGAGCTGGCCACGACTGCCACGGCCAGCACGCACATCCCGAAGCCGCGCCCTGTGGAGGGCACCGCACCGGAGCCGGCGCCGCCGAGCGACTGATCGCCCGCTTCCGCGGGTTCTTCGTGGATTTGTGCGGCTCTGTTGGAGGGACCCGGCGGCTGGGATGGCGCCGTCGGCGTAGCGGGTGTCGTGCACACGGTGGCGTTCTTGGTCGAGGTGGAATTGCCAGTAGTTGTCGAAGTCGCCGTTGGTGCGGGTCGCTCGTAGCTTGAGGATCGCCTCGCCCCTTGGACGCTCCAGCGGGCTCCGGTGATGTCCATGCGGTCGGCGACGAGGTAGCGGCAGGTTCCTTCGATCACCCCGGTGGCGATCGGCCGCCCACGTTGAGGGCGTGCGGGTAGTCGAGGTATGGAGCCTTGTTGGTGAGGTAGCCGGCGCAGGCGTCGGCTTTGCGGCGTTTGGACTTGGAGATTTGGAGGCGGTGGCTCGCCGGCGGTGCCGGCGGCCACCTGACGGCTCGTCCTTCGAGTACGGCGAGCGCTCTGTGGCGCCCATGTTCGGCTTCGGCGCTGCCCTCGCGGAAGAACCACCGCGGCCCACAGGTACTCGAGGACGTGGATGAAGTCGACGACGATGGTGACGTTGATCTGTCGTTGGTGGGCTTCGGTGTGGAGGCGGTGGATCTGGTGGTTGTTCCCGTCGACCAAGGCGACCCAGGTGCGCTGGTGGTCGGGGTCGCGTCGTTCAGCCTCGTCGAAGACTGTCCCACGACGACGGCGGCGTCATCGACCACGCTGGCGGTGACCCACTTGCTCGCGCCGTTGGCGCGGTGGTCCCGGCCCGCTCGTGAGGCGAGCACTCGCCGGGGCTGCGGGCGACGGGGGTGATGTCGTAGACGGCGCCCACTTCGGCGAAGCGTTTGCGGTAGCGCCGTTCGCCTTTGGAGCGCCGTTTGTCGAGCTTGGGTGCCGCGGCGGCCGCGCTGGCGGTGACAGGCGCATCGTCGGGGCGCATGATGATGCCCTTGCCATCGGCGGAGATCACCAGCACATCGTTGGCTGCTGCCGGTTGGGGGGTCGAGGCGGCGTAGAAGACGTCGACGTCGACGGCAGCCGGGGCGAGCTGCTCGACTTGCCGTTTGCCGACGTGCTGGCCGGTGGCCCGGGCGATGGCGTCGGCGGCCGCCTCGAAGGATCCTCGGGCCGACTCGATCGCCGCCAGTCGACGCAGGCCATGAGAGTGGCGCTGCGGGGGGAGGTTGAGCTCACGGTCGGCGGGATACAGGTTGGGGTGGCCGCGGTGGCGGTAGGCGAGGCGCTCCACGTCGAGTTCCCGAAGATGGTGGCCAGGCGGCGGTGGTGAGCGGGCTCGACGGCGCCATGGGTCACCCCGTCGGCGTCGACAACCAAGTCGGCACGCTGCTGCCGAACGGCACGCAGCTCGAGGTGCTCCTGGAACATTCGGCGCAGCAGTTCCGCCCGCCGGTCGAGCTGATCTTCGATCTCCGCATGGGTCAGCGTGGCCGCCTCCGGTCCATCCAGCCAGCCGGCCATCTCCTCAAAGCAGTCGCGACCCACCGAAGGCGTCGTTCGGCTCACCCGCGCGCTCATCGCCCGGTGCTCCGGGTTCGGGTGCCGCCCCGGCGGCCACGCAGGGCGACGATGCCTTCCTGGGCGGCGCGCTCGAGCTCGGCGGGCCTGTTGATAGCGGGCCAGCGCCGCTTTGACCTCGGCCACCTCGCCCGGGCTGAGGGTGAGGGTCTTGGTGTGGCCACCCTCGGTGTAGGTCAGCGCCGGGGTCTGTGGGGCTCGCCGGTGGCACACCGACACGACGGCTTGCCGCAGCGGCGCCGGAAGGTGGTCAGGTACCACGCAGCACCAATGGTCGGGCTCGGCCGGCGATGCACGGCATCGTAATCCTCTCTGTAGTCAGAACTAACTACAGACAGCACATCGCGTTACGCAGCCGAAGGCCAGAAATGGCCTTGACTCCGGTTCAGTTCCGTTTCCCGCCATCCTGGGGCGGTGCTGCGGCGGGTCGTGCTGTTGATCGGGGGGCTGCTGCTGCTGGCCGGGTGCCGGGTCGACGTCGTCGTGGATCTCGTGCTGGAGGAGGACGGCACGGGTGAGCTCGCGGTGACCGCGACGGCTGATGCCGACGTGGTGCGTCAGGTGCCCGGGCTGGCCGAGGACCTGCGCTTCGATGATGCGGCGGCCGCCGGCTGGGTCGTCGAAGGCCCGACGGCGACGGCGGACGGCGGCCTCTCGGTGACGTTGCGGCACCCGGTCTCGTCGGCCGAGGAGGCGAGCAACCTGCTGGCCAGCCTCGGACCCCCGTTCACCGACGTCAGCCTGACCCGCGAAACGTCCGGCGACACGACGACGTTCCACCTCACGGGGCAGCTGGCGCTGACCGACGGGTTCGACTCCTTCGCCGACGCCGACCTCCTCGCCGCCGTCGGCGGCACGCCGTTCGTCGACGATCTCGAGGCCAGCGGTGCGACGCCCGAGTCGTCGATGTCGGTGGGCCTGGACGCCACGCTGCCCGGTGAGGTCGAAGAAACCACGGGCACCGACGTCGACGGGCGGTTGCGCTGGGACGCCCCGCTCGACGGCAGCGTGCTCGACCTGACCACCCGGACCGAGGTACGCCCCGGGCCGACGTGGGCCTCGATCCTGTCGATCGTCGCCCTGGTGCTCCTCGTCATCTGGGTGCTCCTGGCCGCGGCGTTCATCGTCTCGGTGGCCAGGGTCCGCCGCCGCCGGGCCGCGGCGCCGTGGCTTGAGCGAGGCCAGCGCCCGCCGCCTCGAGGAACTGGGCGCGGACAATCTCGAAAATGGGACGCTCCACGCCCAGTCGACCGAATGAGACGCTCCGCGCCCAGATGGACGGGGCGCGACGGGTCAAGGGCGGCGGGCGAGGGCGTGGTCGGCGACGAGGTCGACCCAGCGTTCCCACAGCTGCGGCGGGTAGTCGTGACCGAGGCCCTCGATCAGCTCGAAGCGGGCGCCGGGGATCAGCTCGGCCGTGCGCCGTCCGCCACTCTGGTCGATCAGCGTGTCCTGGTCGCCGTGCATGACGAGGGTCGGCAGGCGCACCGTGCGCAGGCCCTCGGCCCGCGGCCCGGACGTGCCGACGGCGAGGAACTGGCGCCCGGCGCCGGCCGGGTTGAAGGCCCGGTCGAAGGCCCGTTCGGCATCGGCCCGCCACCGCGCCTCGTCGGCGAACGCCGGGCTGCCCCAGACACGCAGGCCGGCGACGTGGCCGGCCACGAAGGACTCCCGATCGGTGGCGGGCGGTGCGGTCAGCTGGGCCCATGCCGCAGCGGTCGGCTGGCCGTACCCGGGTTCGCCCGTCGTCGACATCACCGACGTCATCGTCTCCACGCGTCGGCGTGGGCGATGGCCATCGTCTGGACCATCATCCCGCCCATCGACAGCCCCATGACGTGCGCCCGATCGACCCCGCAGGCGTCGAGGACGGCGACGGCGTCGCGGGCGAGGTCGCCGATCGAGTAGGCGGCTCCGTGCTCGTTCGTCGGCGCGTCGTCGAACGACGTCGACAAGCCGACGTCGCGGTTGTCGAACCGGATCACGTGCAGACCGCGGGCGGCGAACAGCTCGCACCAGGCGTCCTGGTAGTTGATGCACTGGCTCCCGAGGCCGTTGACCAGCAACAGCGTGGGTGCCGCCGGGTCGCCGAACGTGTCGTAGTACAGCTGGCAGTCGCCGTTGGTCGCCGTCGCCATGTCACTCCTCCCGTTCAGACCGCGCCGGACCGGCCGAGCACGCGCATCGTCGAGAGCCACTCGTCGAGGTCGACGTAGAGGCCGAAGAGGTGCCGGCGACCACCTCCCGGGTCGAAGGCGCGGCGTCCGTGGAGGATGCGTCGGTTGTGGAACACGATCGCATCGCCCGGCTGCAGCCGAGCGATCAGCTGCGCCTCCTTGCTCCGGGCCAAACCGTCGAACCGCCGGAGGGCGGCATAGGTCGGCTCGATCAACCCCAACGGCAGCTCGAGCGGGTCCATCAACGCGTTGTGGAAGCGGATCTCCCGGTACGTGCCGTCGTCGCGCCGGCTGATCACCGGCGCGGCGAACCGCAGGTCGTGGCCGTCGTCGTGGAAGCGGTACGGAATCGGCACCTCGCACAGCAGCCGGAACACCTCGGGATCCTCGTCCCGGATGCGGTCGGCGACCCAGAACCCGTCGACCAGGACGCTGTCGCCGCCAGGCGCATCGCTGACCCAGCAGTGCAGGAACTGGATGCCGGGCGGGCTCTCGCGGTTGGGCAGATCGGTGTGCGGGCGCAGCTCGACGGACGTGTAGGCGACGTTGTTCGGCTCGACCATCGCTTCGACGTGGAAGTCGCGCCCGAAGTTGGTCTCCCGCACATGACCGACCCGCTCGGCGAGGTTCCGCAAGGCCTCCTCCTCGGTCGGCACCCCGCGGACGAAGGCGAGGCCGGTCGTCCAGACTGCGTCGAGGAACCGCAGCAGCTCACCATCGTCGGCCACCACGCCGGCGTGCTCGAACTCGGGCGCCTCGGCGCCCATCTCGGCACCCCAGTGTCGCTGGAGCGGCAGCTGCGATGACCGCGCCGCAGCCACGCCAGCGGGTACTCGCTGTGATGACCGTCAGACCACTCGATGCTGATGACGGCGGTGTCGGCCCGCAGCACAGCCGGGGAGACGTCGGGGTCGAGGCCGAACGTGTCGAGCACGCGTTCGCCGGTCTGCGGGTGGACGCACGCCGCACACCGGCAGTTGTCGCGCAGCCACAGGTGGTGGAAGTCGCTGCGGTGGCTGTCGTCCCACGTAACGGTGACATGTCGGGCGTGCCGCTCGACGCCGCCCCCCGTGCCCACGGGCGAACCGGCCGCCACCGAGGCCCGCTCATGCAACCGCTCCTCGTGCTCGGCCACGACCTCACCGGCGCCGAAGCCGACCGTCCGCAGCCCGCGCATCACGGCGACGAGGCAGTCGTCGCGCAGCTCCTCGAGATCACGGAGCGATCGACCTGCGGCCTGCTCGTCCGATTGCTCGACGAGGCGGTCCAGCAGCTCCTCGGTGAGCGTCCGGGACGTCGGTCAGCTTGGTCCACGGCCACTGCAGGGCCGGGCCGAACTGGGCCATGAAGTGGCGCATCCCGGCTTCACCGCCGGCCAGGCGGTAGACGAGGAACGTCCCCATCGAGCTCCACCGCAGGCCTGCCCCGAAGCGGATGGCGTCGTCGATCTGGCCGACGGTGGCGACGCCGTCGTTGACCAGCCACAGCGCCTCCCGCCACAGCGCCTCGAGGAGGCGGTCGGCGACGAACCCGTCGATCTCGTGGTCGAGCACGAGCGGCCGCATGCCGACCGAGCGGTAGACGTCGGCGGCGCGATCGATGACGTCGGTGCGGCGTTGATCCCCGCCGCACACCTCGACGAGTGGGAGCAGGTACACCGGGTTGAACGGGTGGCCGACGACGAGCCGGTCGGGGTGACCCATCCCCTCCTGGAGCACCGTCGGCCGCAGCCCGGACGTCGACGAGGCGATGACCACCGACGGGTCCGCCGCTTTGTCGGCCCGGGCCAGCAGGTCCTGCTTGAGGTCCAGCCGCTCGGGGGCGCTCTCCTGCACGAAGTCGGCGCCCTCGACGGCGTCCTCCGGTGCGGCGACGAACGTCAGCGTCCCCTCGGGCGGCAGCGGCGCGGTGAACAACCGGGGGAAGGCCCGCCGGGCGTTGGCCAGCACCGCATCGACCTTGCGCGGACGCGTCGGGGTCAGGGTCGTACAGCCGCACGTCGGCGCCGTGCAGCACGAAGCGGGCAGCCCAGCCACCACCGATGACACCGCCACCGAGCAGACCGACGCGACCCAGGCGCACGTGTGGTCAACCGTGCTTCGTGAGCTTGAGACGGTCGCGCACCTCGGCCGGCCCGATGACGCGGACGTTCATGCCACCGAGGATCGTGACGGCCCGCTCGACGAGCTGGGCGTTCGTCGCCAGCTGCCGCGGCCCGGCGTACAGGTTGTCCTCCAGCCCGACCCGCACGTTGCCGCCGGCCAGCGCCGCCATCGCCACGTACGGCAGCTGCTTGCGCCCGATCGAGAACGCCGAGAACACGCAGTCCGGGGGCAGCAGGTTGACCATCGACATCAGCGTCGTCACGTCGTCCGGGGCCCCGTAGGCGATGCCCATGCACAGCTGGACCATGACGGGATCGTCGAGCAACCCGTCGCGGAGCAGCTCCCGCACCATCACGAGGTGGCCGGTGTCGAACACCTCCAGCTCCGGGCGGACGCCCAGCTCCTGCACCTGGCGGGCCATCGCCCGCAGCACGCCAGGCGTGTTGACCATGATGTAGTCGCCGCCGGAGGCGAAGTTCATCGTCCCGCAGTCGAGCGTGCAGATCTCGGGCAGCAGCGTGCGGACGTGATCGAGCCGTTCGGTGGCGCCGGCCATGTCGGTGCCCTCGGCGGAGGGCGGCAGCGGTGCCTCGTCGCCGCCCAGGACGAGGTCGCCGCCCATGCCCGCCGTCAGGTTGAGGACCACGTCGGTCCCGGACGCCCGCACGCGCTCGACGACTTCGGCGTAGAGCTCGGTGCTCCGGGCGCCGACGCCGGTGTGTGGGTCGCGGACGTGGATGTGCACGACGGCGGCGCCGGCCCGCGGCCGCCTCGACGGCCGACTCGGCGATCTGCGCCGGACTGACCGGGACGTGCGGGCTCTTCCCGGTGGTGTCGCCGGCTCCGGTCACGGCGCAGGTGATGAACACGTCCCAGTTCACGTCGACCTCCGTCCCGGGTCCATGGTGGCCCCAAGTGGTTTAGGCTTCGGATCGCCAACGTATCCGGGGGGAACGAGGCGACCGTCGTCGTGATCGAGAAGGGGAGTACGTGATGAACGAAGGTTGGAACAAGCTCTGGCTGCCGCGCCCGGTCAGCCGCCGGCAGCTCATCCTGGGCGCCGGGGTGGTCCTGATCGCAGGAGGCGTCGCCGCCTGCGGAGGTGATGACGACGACGACGAGAGCATCGGCGAGGCGACGACCAGCGGGCCCACCGGGAGCACGGCACACCGGCGCGACCTCCGCACCCGGCGCGACCTCCGCACCCGGCGCGACCGCTGCGCCAGGCGCCGGGGTCCCGGGCGGGACGCTGCGCGTGGGCATCGTCGGTTCGACCAACGACCTGATCGACGGTCAGTACATCGTCAACAAGGCCGATCAGGCACGCCTCAGCGCCGGGTGGGAGACGCTCGTGAACTACGACGCCGACTTCAACATCTCCTACGAGCACGGCGTGGCCGAGGAGATCGAGACGACGGCGGCCGACCTCTACGTGATCCGGTTGAAGGAGGGCCTCGTGTTCCACGATGGTAAGCCGGTCACGGCCGACGACCTCATCTACTCGTTCCAGCGCCTGATCGACCCAGACCTCAACCTCTCGCCGGCCATCGCCGAGCTGATCGACGCCAACGGGCTCACCAAGGTCGACGACCGCACGGTCGAGGCCCAGCTGCTCAAGCCGTCGGTCACCTTCCTCAACACGCTCGCCGAGTACATAGCTACGGTCGTCCCGGTGGACTACGCGCGATTCGACGGCGACGTCGCGACCCAGATCGGCACCGGGCCGTTCGTGCTGCAGAGCTTCACGCCGGGTGCCGAGAGCGTCCACACCAAGAACCCCGACTACTGGGGCGAGGGGTTGCCATACGTCGACGAGGTGCAGATCCTCGACTTCGCCGACGCCGCCGCGCTCGTCAACGCACTGTCGGCGGGGCAGATCGACGTCGCCGTCGACATCCCCTTCGCCCAAGTCAGTGCCATCGAGGGCGACTCCAACCTGCGGATCCTGGAGTCGGAGGCGGGCAGCTGGCTGACGATCACGATGGCTGTCGACCAGCCCCCGTTTGACGACGTACGGGTGCGCCAGGCGATGCGCCTCATCGCCGACCGCGAGGAGATGGTCCAGCGAGTGCTGTCCGGACATGGCCGCGTCGGCAACGACATGTACGGCGTGTTCGACCCGTGCTACCCGAAGGACTTCCCGCAGCGCACCCAGGACATCGAACAGGCGATGGCGCTGCTCGCCGAGGCCGGGCAGGAGGACCTCACGATCGACCTGTTCGCGCCGGACGACACGGCCGGCCTGCCCGACCTGATCGCCGTGTTCGCGGATCACGCCGCCGCTGCCGGGGTCACGGTCAACGCCCAGGTGCTCGACGGCGGCACCTACTGGGGCGACGAGTACACCAAGCGGACGTTCGCCACCAGCTTCTGGGGCACCCGCCCGTACCTCAACCAGGTGGCCAACGGCAGCCTCAAGACCTCGATCTACCCCGAGACCCACTGGCCGCCCGAGGGCAGCGACTTCGAGGCCAAGTACGAGGAGGCCATCGCCGAGACCGACGACGCGGCGCGCTGCGCCATCGTCGAGGAGATGCAGCAGGAGGAGTACGAGGATGGTGGGTTCATCATCCCCATCTTCAACAACCTGCTCGACGCCCATGCCGCCACAGTGCAGGGGCTCGTCGCCCGTCCCAACGTCTTGAACCTCGACCACTTCGGCCGCGGCTACAAGAACATCTGGATCGAGAGCTGAACGACGGGGAGCCGGCGTGGGGATCGCCAAGTTCATCTTCAAGCGACTGCTGTTCGGTGTCCTCACCCTGTTCGTCGTCTCCATCGTCGTGTTCGTGCTCACCCAAGCGCTGGAGGACCCGGCCCAGGCGATCCTCGGCCGCGAGGCGACACCCGAGGCCGTGGCGGCGAAGCAGCAGGAGCTCGGGCTCGACGAGCCGCTGGTGACGCAGTACTGGAACTGGTTGAGCGGGCTCCTCACTGGCGATCCCGGTCTCTCCTACACGAACGGGGTACCGGTGCTCGACCTGCTCAGTGATCGCATCGGCAACTCGTTGTTCCTGATGGCGCTGAGCGCACTCGTGTCGATCCCTATCTCGATCCTCATCGGCGCCTACTCCGCAGCCAAGCGCGACAAGGCGTTCGACGCGGCGAGCTCCGGAACCACCCTGGTGCTGGCCTCGCTGCCGGAGTTCGTCGTCGGCATCCTGCTGATCGTGTTGTTCGCCACAAACGTCTGGCACGTGTTCCCTGCCGTCGTGCGCATCCGCCCGGGCGAGCCGCCGTGGTCGGATCCGAAGGCGCTCGTGCTCCCCGTCCTGGTGCTGACGCTCGGTGTCGTGCCGTACGTCAGCCGAGTGATGCGGGCCTCGATGGTCGAGGTGCTGGAGAGCGACTACGTCGAGATGGCGCGCCTCAAGGGCTTACCCGAGCGCGAGGTGCTGTGGCGCCACGCCATGCCGAACGCGATCGGTCCGACGTTCCAAGTGATCGCCATCAACATCGCCTACCTCGCCGTCGGTGTCATCGTGGTTGAGTACCTCTTCAACTACCCCGGCCTCGGTCAAGCCCTTCGCGACGCTGTCACCGACGTCAACGTCCCGGTCGTGCAGTTCATCGCCATGTTGGCCGCCGCCATCGTCGTCGTCGTCAACCTGCTCGCCGACGTTGGGACCATCCTCGTCACCCCGCGCCTCCGGACGAGGTTGCGATGACGGCGGCAACCCTCGCCGCTCCGGCGCGGACCGCGCGACGCGGGATGTTCCGAACCGCCCTTGGGCTGTGGCGAACGCGCATCGGGCTCCTGATCGTCACGGCCCTCGTCGCCCTGGCGATCATCGGGCCGTGGGTCGCCCCGCACGAACCGACTGAGTTCGTCGGCCCGCCGAATACCCGGGACGTCGAGGGCCTACTGTTCGGGACCGACTTCCTCGGGCAGGACGTGTGGTCACGATTCCTGTACGGCGGCCGCACGATCCTCGTGCAGGCGGCCGTGGCCACCCTCATCGGGCTGGTGGTCGGCGTGGTGATCGGGCTCGTCGCGGCGTACAACCGGGGCCGGCTCGACAACGTGCTGATGCGCACGATCGACATCCTCTTCGCCTTTCCCGGACTGCTGATCGCGCTCGTGGCCGTCACGACACTGGGACGCCAATCGTGGGTGATCGTGCTGATCGTCGCGCTCACCGCTATCCCCCGTGTGGCCCGGGTGACGCGGGGAGCCGCCCTCGGTGTCGTCGAGCGCGACTTCATCGGCGCGGCGGAGGCGTTGGGGGAGTCCCGCATCCGCATCCTCGGGTCCGAGATCCTGCCCAACGTCGCCGGCCCGTTGCTGGTCGAGGCCAACCTGCGGCTGACCTACTCCGTCATTCTGATCGGCACGCTCGGCTTCTTGGGGTTCTCGAGCACTTTGAACCAGGCAGACTGGGCGCAGATGATCAACGAGAACCGCCTCGCCCTGAGCACGCAGCCGTGGGGCACGGTCCTACCGGCGATCGCGATCGCGCTGCTGACCGTCGGCGTCGGCCTGATCGCCGATGGGCTCAGCCGCTCCGTGGCCGGCATCGACCGGACGGTTGAACGATGACGGACCCCGCCGCCCCGGCCCTCGACATCGAGGAGCTGCGCATCGACGTCGCGTCGACCCGCGAGGACATCGTCGACGAGGTCACGTTGGAGGTCGGAATCGGCGAGGTGCTCGGTCTGGTCGGCGAATCCGGTTCCGGCAAGACGACCGTCGGTCTGGCGGTCCTCGGCCACTCCCGCCGCGGCGTCCGGCTCGCCAGCGGTCGGGTCAACATCGGCCACGCTTCGATGCTGGCCCTGAGCCCGGGCCAGCTCCGACGCAGCCGCGGCGAGTTCGTCACGTACGTACCGCAGGACCCGAGCACGTCGCTCAATCCGGCGCTGCGGATCGAACGGCAGATCATGGAGGTGCTGGAGGCGCACGACTTCGGCGGCTCCGCCAAGGCCCGCCGTTCGCGGCTGATCGAGGTGATGACCGAGGTGCTGCTGCCGTCGACGCCGCAGTTCCTGCGCCGTTACCCGCACCAGCTGTCGGGAGGGCAGCAGCAGCGGGTCGGGTTGGCGATGGCGTTCGCCTGTCGGCCGAGCGTCATCGTGCTCGACGAGCCGACGACCGGGCTCGATGTCAGCACGCAGGCCCATGTGCTGGCCACTGTCCGCGACCTGTGCCGGACCCACGGCGTCGCCGCCCTCTACGTCACCCACGACCTCGCTGTCGTCGCCAACCTGGCAGACCGGGTGGCGGTGATGTACGCCGGCCGTGTCGTCGAGCAGGGGCCGACGGTGGAGCTGTTCGCCCGCGCCGCCCATCCGTACACCCGCCACCTGCTGGCGGCCGTGCCGGACCTGGCTGGCGCGCGCGAGATCGTCGGCCTGCCCGGGCGGGCACCGTCGCCAGGGCAGCGGCCGGTCGGCTGCACGTTCGCCGCGCGTTGCGAAGCGGCGACGGACGAGTGCCGCGAGTCGTTCCCGGATGCAGTGACCGTGGGGGTCGGCCACTGGGCCCGTTGCTTCCATGCTGGCGCGGCGATCACGCCACCGCAGTACGAGATCGGTGATTCCAGCCGCCGGCGCGAGCTCGCCCCGGCGGACGCTGCCCTGACCCTGCGGTCCGTCTCGGCGGGGTACGGCCCGGTCACGGTCGTGCATGACGTCGACCTCCAGATCGCCCCTGGCGAGTGCTTGGCGCTGGTCGGCGAGTCCGGGTCGGGCAAGACGACGGTCTCGCGGTCGGTCGGTGGGCTGCACCACGAGTGGAGTGGGGAGATCCTGCTCGGCGCGGTGCCCCTGGCGCGCTCGGCCCGTGATCGACCAGTGGAGCAACGGCAGAGGATCCAGTACGTGTTCCAGAACCCGTATGCCTCGCTGAACCCGCGCCGGCTGATCGGCGAGTCGGTGGCGCGCCCGCTGATGATCGGCAAGACCTCCGCCGCCGAAGCGAAGCGGGCGGTGGGCGAGATGCTCGAGCGGGTGTCGCTGAGCGCCGCCTACGCCGATCGGTATCCCGATCAGCTGTCCGGCGGCGAGCGCCAGCGCGTCGCCATCGCCAGAGGTTTGGTCTGCCGGCCCGAGGTCCTGGTTTGCGATGAGGTCACGTCGGCCCTCGACGTGCTCGTGCAGGCAGCGATCGTCGAGCTGCTCGCCAGCCTGCAGCGTGACCTTGGCCTGTCGATGTTCTTCGTCACTCACAACCTGCCGCTGGTCCGCTCCTTCGCCCACCGCGTCGCCGTGATGGCCGACGGCCGCATCGTCGAGGTCGGCCCGACCGAGCGGGTGCTGACCGAACCCTCGCAGGAGTACACGAAGCGACTGCTGGCCGACACCCCCCGCATCGACGTCGAGGTCCCGGCGCCCGACGAAGAGACGCTGACGTGACCGAGCTGCTCACGCCGGACTTCGACGTCTACCCTCTTGAGCCGGGAGTCGACGGGGTCGAGCTGGCGCCTCGTTGGGTCGAGGTCGGCTGGACGGACGGTTCGTCCGGTCGGTTCCACCACGTGTGGCTGCGCGACAACTGCCCCTGTCCGCGAGTGCGTCCACCAGATCACGAAGGAGCAGACCTTCGAGCTCGTCTCCGTGCCCGCCGTCAACCCGGCCTCCGCGGTGGCGGTCGGGCCCGACGGTGGCCTGGAGGTCGAGTGGTCGGCCGACGGTCACCGCAGCAGGTACCACCCCGGCTGGCTGCGCGCCCACTGCTACGACGACCGGTCGCCGCGGCCGCGCGATGACGAGCGGACCGTTTGGGACGCCTCCACGCCGGGCGTGCCGCCGACGTTCGACGGCCCGGCCGTCCTCGCCGACGACGACGCCTTGCTCGAGTGGCTCCGCGCCCTGCAGGCGTTCGGTGTCAGCAGGTTGCGCGACCGTCCCGCTCGACCTCGACGCCGTCGCCGGCGTGGCGTCGCGGGTCGGCATCGTGCGGGAGACCAACTTCGGCGTGATCTGGGACGTCAAATCGGAGCCGGACCCGATCACCAACGCCAACACGACGCTCTCCCTCCCACCGCACGTCGACCTCGCCACGCGTGAGTACCAGCCCGGACTGCAGTTCCTGCACTGCCTCGAGAACACGGCGCCAGGCGGCCAGGGCGTGTACCTCGACGGGTTCCGCGTCGCCGAGGTCCTGCGCGACGAGCACCCGGACGACTTCCGTGTACTGACCACGATCCCATGGCGGTGGGCCAACCGCTCGAAGGTCAGCGACTACCGCTGGTCGTCGACGCCGATCGTCCTCGATCGCCACGGCACGGTCACCGAGATCCGCGTCGGCAACTGGCTGCGGGCGCCGCTCGACGCCGAGTTCGACGAGGTGGAGGCGGCGTACGCGGCCTACCGGACGCTGTTCGAAGTGACCCAGCGCCCCGAGCTCGCCGTGCGCATCACGCTGACACCCGGCGACGTGCTGGCGTTCGACAACCGCCGCATCCTGCACGGTCGCGACGGGTACACCGAGGGCCACGGCACGCGCATGCTGCGGGGCTGCTACGGCGAGCGTGACGAGCTGCGCTCGCGGATCAGGATCCTGGAGCGGGCGCGGCGGCAGTCGACCTGATCACTCGGCGATCCGGACTCGGCGGCGCAGCGGGAACAGCTGCAGGTTCGGCAGGTGCCGCGTCGCCGTGCCCCAGATGCCACCGCGGACGTACAGCGCGAAGACGACGGCCACGCCGCCCATCACGATGCGGAACACCTCGGGCTGCAGCTCGATCCACGCACCCGCCCCGGTCAGCTGCCGCTCGAGCAGGAAGTACACCACCGCGCCGATGATCGGCCCCTCGATCGTGCCGAGCCCGCCGATGACGACCATCACGATGATCGGCGCCGTCCAGGCGGACACGCTGAAGGCGGCGTCGGGGTTGATGCTGCCGAACTTGAGGAAGTACACGGCGCCGGCCAGCCCGGTGAGGAACCCGGCGAGCAGGAACACGACGTACCTGGTGCGGTAGACGTTGACGCCCAGCCCGGCGGCCCCGGCCTCGTTGTCGCGCACCGCCTGCAGCGCGAGACCGAGCCGTGACCGCAGGACGAGGTAGACGGCGGCGACGGCGGCGACGGCCAGCAGCAACGCCAGCAGCGACGAGGTCTGGCTGCGCGACAACGCGTCGTAGCCGCCGGCGTCGAGGCTGGTGCCCGTGCCGCCGCGGATCGGGTCGCCCTTGTAGTTCTTGACGAGCAGCCGGACGACCTCGGCGATGACCCACATGCCGACGGCGAAGTACCCGCCGCGCAGGCGGAAGGCGACGACGGCGATCACGGCGGCGGCGCCGAGGGCGATCAAGCCGGCCGGCAGCACCGAGAAGTAGATGTCCTGGTCGTAGCCGTTGCTGACGACGATCAGCCCGTAGCCGCCGAGCCCGAAGAAGGCCTGCTGCCCGATCGAGACCAGTCCGGTGTAGCCGGCCAGCAGGTTCCACATCGACGCCAACGTGACCCACACGCACGACGCGGGTGATGTCGTTCTGGAACGCCTGGTCGAGGTCGCGAGTGCCGTACAGCAGCCAGCCGAACAGGGCCAGTCCGATGGCCAGGCCGACCCAACTCGACGGCGTGGCCCTGGCCACCCGCACGTCACGGACCGCGTCGGGCGCGGTCGCCGGGCCGATCGCGTCGCGCACGTCCGTCATGCCCGGGCTCGCGCTCCGAACAGGCCGGTCGGCCGGACCACGAGCACGGCGAGGAACACGAGGTGCCCGGTCAGCTGCTTGTACTCGACGTTCCACTCGGCGCCGAGGTTCTGGGCCACACCGAGGACGATCCCCCCGGCCAGCGTCCCCCACAGCGACCCGAGCCCGCCGATGATGACGGCCTCGAAGGCGTAGATCAGCAGCTCGGGACCGGAGAATGCCGAGAAGTTCGTCTGGGCGCCGTTGAACACGCCGGCGATGGCGACCGTGGCGAAGGCGATGCCGGTGGCGACGGCGTACACGACGCGGTTGTCGACCCCGACGAGCCGGGCGGCGACGGGGTCGTCGCTGGTGGCCCGGAAGGCTCGACCGAGCCGGGTGCGGGCGAAGAACAGCGCCAGCATGCCGAGCACGGCGACGGCGGCGCAGAACCGCAGCAGCGTGAACCACCCGATGGACAGGTCGTCGGTGATGGTGATCGACGACGAGCTGAGAGAGCCGACGTTCAGGCTGCGGACGTTGGCGCCGTAGCGCTCGAGCAGCATGTTCTGCAAGACGATGGCGATGCCGAACGTGGCGACGATCTGGTACGCCGGATCGACGCCGACCAAGCGGTCGAAGGCCACGCGTTGCACGGCCATCCCGACCAGGAACCCCACGGGCACGAGGATGAGCAGCGTCCAGAACGGGTACCAGCCGGTGGCCAGCACCAGCGTGCTGGACATGAAGGCGAAGACCACGGCCCAGTCGCCGTGCGACAGGTTGACGAGGCGCATCACGCCGAAGGTGACCGACAGCCCCGTGGCGAACAGGGCGTAGAGGCCACCGACGAGGACCCCTTGGACGAGGGCGTTGAGCCAACTCACCGAGAGCCCTTCGGGCCGTGCACGTCGGCGGTGCCGAAGTAGGCGGCGGTCATGGCGTCGCGGTCGAGGTCCTGCGGGTCGGCCGTGCAGCGAGACGCGGCCCTCCAGCAGGCAGTAGGCGTAGTCTGCTCGACGCCAGTGCCTGGTTGATGTCCTGCTCGACGATGACGAGCGTCGTGCCCTCGGCGCGGATCGCCGGCAGGGCGGCGTAGACCTGCTTGACGACCACCGGCGCGAGGCCGAGCGAGACCTCGTCGAGCAGCAGCAGCACCGGGTTGTTCATCAGCGCTCGGCCGATCGCCAGCGTCTGCTGCTCGCCGCCGGAGAGACGGGCCGCCGAGCGGTTGGCCAGTGGCGCGAGGAGCGGGAACGTCTCGAACACCTTGCTCCGCCCCCACGGTCCCGCCCGCCGCCGGAACCGGCCGATCTCCAGGTTCTCGGCGACGGAGAGGCTGGGGAAGATGCGGCGGCCCTCCGGCACGAGCGAGATGCCGAGGTCGACCCGCCGGTGGGCGGCGAGGCCGCGCAGCGAACGGCCGTCGAAGCGGATGTCGCCACCGGCGATGTCGACCGTGCCGGCGATGGTCTGCAGCAGCGTCGACTTGCCGGCGCCGTTGGCCCCGATCACGGCGGCCGCCGACCCGGCGGCCACGTCCATCGAGACTCCGAACAGGGCCTGCACGTCGCCGTAGCGGGCGTCGAGGTCGTCGATCTCGAGGAGCGTCAAGGGACCGTTCCGTCCTCGTCCAGGATGGCGGCCTCCTCGATGCCGAGGTACACGGCGCGCACCTCGACCGAGCCCATCACGTCGTGCGGGTCGCCCTCGATCAGCTTGCGCCCGTAGTCGATCGCCACGATGCGATCGACGACCCGCAGCAGGGCGTGGACGATGTGCTCGATCCAGACGATCGCCACGCCATCGGCGCGGATCGCCGTGATCGTGTCGACGAGCTCCAGCACCTCCGCCTCGGTGAGGCCACCGGCGATCTCGTCGAGCAGCAGCACCCGCGGCTCGGTCGCCAGCGCGCGAGCCAGCTCGAGGCGTTTGCGCTGGAGCAGGCCGAGCGATCCAGCCGGCACGTTGCCGACGCGTCCCATGCCGGCTCGGTCGAGCGCGTCGGCACTGACCTGCGCGGCGCGCCGGCCGCGTCGCCGGCCGCCGTAGTTGGCGCCGACGAGCACGTTCTCGAACGCAGTCAAGCCGCCGAACGGCCGCGGGATCTGTGCCGTGCGGCCGAGTCCCCGCCGGCACCGTTGGTGGGCGGACAGGCGGCTGACGTCCTGGCCGTCGAAGACGATGCGCCCGCGCCGTGGCCGGCGTGTCGCCGGCGACGAGGTCGAGCGTCGTCGTCTTGCCCGCCCCGTTGGGCCCGACGATGCCGAGCGCCTCGCCGTCGGCGAGGTGGAACGAAAGGTCGTCGACGACCGTCAACGCGCCGTAGCGCTTCGTCAACCCATCAACGATGAGGACGGAGTCCGTCACGCGATGGGCTCGATGGTGCCGTTCGTCGGCACGTCCGGGTTGCCGGAGTTGTCGACGATGACGAGGTCGAAGCCCGTCGGCGTCTCGGCCTCCCGCCACTGCCCGCCGACGAGCTGGGTCTTGGCCACGTTGCCGATCTCGGTGTTCGCCCAGTCGACGGTGCCGACGATCGTGTCGACGCTGAGCCCGGCGATGGCGTCGCGCACCGCCTCCTTGTCGGTGGAGCCGGCGGCGACGAGCGCGGCCACGGCCACCTCGAACAGCGCGTGCGACGAAGCCGAGCGGCTGGGTCCACTGGTTGCCGGTGGCCTCGGTGTAGGCGGCCGTCAGCTCCTCGGCGGTCAGGCCGTCGAGCGAGCTGGTGTACGGGTGGTGCGGGCTCCACCACACCTCCGACGTCAGGCCGACGCCGTCGGCACCGAGGGCCTGGATGCTCTCGGGGAACAGCAGGGCCTTGCCGATCGACGCCACCTTCGGCGTGAACCCCTGCTGCAGTGCCTGGCGCCAGAACGTCGGGAAGTCGGGCGGGATCACGACGCCGGTGATGATCTCGGCGCCGGCGTCCTTGAAGGCGTTGATCTGGGCCGTGAAGTCGGCGTTGCCGTTCTCGTACCGGCCGGGGTCGGTCGAGCGTGTAGCCGGCCTCGGCGAGCGCCGGTGGGAACCCGACGGTGGGGTCGCCCCAGGCGTTGCCGTCGCCGTCGTTGGGGAACAAGCCGCCGACGGCCTTGTTCGTCTCGACCTGGTCCCACATCGCCAGGAACGTGCCGATGACGTCCTCGAGGCCCCAGAAGAAGTGGTACGTCCACTCGAAGTTGGCCTCGCCGGGCGTGCCGCCGCGCCCGATGACCCATGGCTGCCACGGGGCGACCGTGGAGATGCACGGCACGCCGTTGGCCTCGCATTGGTCGCTGACCGGGTTGGTCGTCTCGGGCGTGGACGCCACGACCATCAGGTCGACGGCGTCCTCGGTGATCAGCTTCGTCGCCCGCTCGGCGGCCCGGTTGGGGTCGGACTCGGAGTCCTCCACGAGGATCTCGACCGTGTAGCTCATGTCGCCGACCATCAGCCCGTCGGCGAAGAGCTCCTCCACGCCGGCGAGGATGAACTCGTCGGCCGCACCGAACGGCGCCAGCGGGCCGGTGCGCGGCGAGACGTAGCCGATCTTGATCGTGCCGTCACCGCCGCCGCCGCCGAACACGCCCCCGGCGGCTGTGGTTGCCGGCGCCGAGCCAGTCGTGGTGGCCGATCCGGCGGCCGTGGTTTCTCTGGCCTCACCCCCCGTGGTCTCGGTGCTCCCGCCCGCCGTCGCCGACGTTCCGCCGGCGCCCTCGTCGTCATCGTCCGACTTGGCGCAGGCGGTGAGGATGGTGGCGGCGACGCCGCCGGCCAGCGCCGAGCACGCGGCGCCGGCCGATCGGAAGCCGCATCGGATCGTTGGTCATGGTTCCCCCTTGCTGTGGTGTCCGCTGAGTCAGCTCGCCGTCGGGCGCGCACCGTCGTAGGCCCGCCCGAGCAGTGCGATGACGTCGTGCTCGGTGACGGGCCGCGGATTCGGCGGCAGCTCGGCCGCCGCCCGCGCTGCGGCTTCGGCGAGGTCGTCACGGGCCAGCCCGAGCTCGGCCAGCGACGTCGGCACGCCGCTGGCGCGGGCGAGATCCCACAGCGCGCCGGCGGCGTCACCGTCGGCCAGCACCCGAGGGCGGCGGCGAGCCGAGCCATCTCGTCGGGCAGCGCCGGCGCGTTGAAGGCGATCACGTGTGGGAGGAGCACGGAGTGGGTGTCGGCGTGGACGAGGCCGAACGTGCCGCCGAGCACATGGGCCAGCTTGTGGTGCAGCCCGGCGTCGGTGGCTCCGAGGGCCATGCCGGACAGGTAGGCGCCGTACAGCAGCTGGCCCCGGGCGGCGACGTCATCCGGCGACGTGCATCACGCGCGGCAAGGAGGCGTGGATCGCTCGGGCGCCCTCCAGGGCCAGCGCCGACGTGACCGGGTTGTGGCCGGTGGCGTAGAGGGCCTCGACGGCGTGGGCCAGGGCGTTGAAGGACGACGGCCCGGTCACGCCGGTCGGCAGCGCCACGGTCAGCTCGGGGTCGTAGATGACGGCCACCGGCTGGACGGCGGGGTCCTTCCCGGTCTGCTTGTGGCGGTCGCCGGTGAGGCCGTAGATCGTCGTCTGCTCGCTCCCGGCATACGTCGTCGGGACCGCCACGATCGGCAGGCCGGTGGCTGAGAGCGATGGCCTTGGCCAGACCTGTCGCCGAGCCGCCGCCGACGCACACCAGCGCGTCGATCGGCGGACCCGATTCGGCTGCCTCGTCGACGGCCGCCCGGGCCTCCTCGGCCAGCTCGATCGGCACGTGCTGGGCGACCTTCGACCAGCGCACGACGCGGCGGTCGCCGAGCAGCGCAGCCAGCTCGTCGGCGGTGTCGGTGGCAGCGCCGTCGGCGATGAGGAACACGGACGTCGCCCCGAGGCGATCGAGCTCGGACGGCAGAGCACGTCGGCGCCCCGGCCCGAAGACCGTCCTCGACGGCGAGTTGGTCATAGGTGAAGGCGTCCATCACGCGGCCTGGAGCTCGCGCAGCACGGTGAGCTCGTCCGCCGAGGGCGGCGCCGTCTCGCTGACCTCAGCGGCGATGCGGAGGTCCCAGCCCGTGGCCGCCACGCACTGCTCGACGGTGACGCCGGGGTGGATGTGGGTCAACACCAGCTCGCTCGTCACGGGGTCGGGTTCGAGCAGTCCGAGGTCGGTGACCACCAGCGTCGGACCGCGGCCGCGCATGCCCAGCCGCTGGCGGTGGCCGGGGCCGTCACCGAACCCGATCGATGTCCGGAAGTCGACCTGCTCCACGAAGGCCCGCCGGCTCTGGCGCATGATCACGATCACCTCGCCGGCCGATGCGGCGATCTCCGGCGCGCCGCCTGCACCCGGTAGCCGCGTGCTCGGGTGGTCGTACGGCCCGATCACCGTCGAGTTGAGGTTGGCGTGGCGATCGATCTGGGCGCCGCCGAGGAAGCCGACGTCGATCCTCCCGGCCTGCAGCCAGTAGGCGAAGATCTCGGGCACGCCGACCACCGAGTCGGCGGTGTCACCGAGCTCACCGTCACCGATCGACAGCGGCAGGCGGGTCGGCTTGGATCCGATGCAGCCGGACTCGTACACGAGCACCGGCGGCGGGTCGTACATGCGGCGGGCGAGGTTGGCCGCGGTCGACGGCAACCCGATGCCGACGAAGCAGACTCCGGCGTCACGGGCCGCCCGCTCGCCCAGCGCCCGCGCCGCGTTGACGATCATCACGTCGTCGGTCGTCGGGCCGTCAGACACCGATCCGCTCCGTCACGCTGGCGGGCCGCGCGGCGGGCGGGGTCGGCTGACGGATCGAGCGCAGGTGCTCGGCGTGGTCCGCCGTGCCGCGCACATGACGGTCGATCCACGCCGTGAAGGCGCCACGGTCGCGGGCGATGCCATCCCAGGCTCGGTAGAAGTCGTTGTCGCGCTCGCTGTAGCCCATGGCGAAGCTCGGATGGGCGCCGTCGGGCACGAGGCAGACCGCGTCGACGACCCACGTCGGCAGCACGATGGCGCCGGGCCTCGGTTCCAGCTCGTCGACGACCTCCTCGACGGTCACGATGCACCGGCGGGCGGCGAGGGCGGCCTCCTTCTGCACGCCGATGAGGCCCCAGATCTGGACGTTGCCCGGCGCGATCGGCACGCTGGGCGTGGATGACCGTGACGTCGGGCGTCAGCGCCGGCACGGCGGCCAGCTCCTCGCCGGTGAACGGGCACGTGATCGGCTGGACAGACGTGACGTGGGCCGGCAGGTCCGTGCCGGCGTACCCGCGCAACACCCCGAACGGCAGCCCGGCGGCACCGGCGGTGTAGCGGGCGGCCATGCCGGCGTGGCTGTTCTCGTCGAGACGGATGGGCTGCGGCCAGCCGTGCTCGACGGCGTCACGCAGCCGGTGCAGCGAGCCGACGCCGGGGTTGCCTCCCCAGCCGAACGTCAGCCGCGTCGGCGCAGCCCGTGCCGATCAGCTGGTCGTAGACCACGTCCGGGGTCATCCGCACGAGGTGCAGGTCGCTGTCGCTCCTGGCGGATGATCTCGTGCCCGGCGGCATGCGGGATGAGGTGGGTGAACCCCTCGAGGCACACCGTGTCGCCGTCGTGGACGAGGTCTCCGACGGCGTCGGCCAGCGAGGTCAGCTCGGCCATCGCGCGGTCCCCATGGGGCGGGTCATCGCGGGTACCACGCCGGCAGCTCGGCGTCGACGTTGACCCACACGCTCTTGGCTTCGGTGTACTCGTGCATCGCCTCGAAGCCCATCTCCCGGCCGTAGCCGGACAGGCCCGTGCCGCCGAACGGCGAGCCAGGGCTGACCCGCTTGTACGAGTTGATCCACACCATCCCGGCGCGCAGCTGGCCGGCGACGCGGTGGGCCCGAGCCAGGTCCTTCGTCCAGAGGCCGCCGCCGAGGCCGTAGTCGACGTCGTTGGCCAGCGCCACCGCCTCCTCGTCGGAGGAGAACGTCAGCACCGTGACGAACGGTCCGAAGACCTCCTCGCGGCAGATCCGGTCGTCCGGGCCGCTGGCCCGCACGACCGTGGGCAGCACGTAGCAGCCCTTGGCGAGGGCCGGATCGTCGGGCGCCGTGCCGCCCGTGAGCACCTCGCCGCCCTCGTCGATGGCGACCTTGACGTACGACAGCACACGGTCGCGGTGCATCGGCGACGTCAGCGGGCCGAGCTCGGTGGCCGGGTCGAGCGGCGTGGCCGATGCGGATCGATCGGGCGAGCGTGAGGAAGCGGTCCAGGAACTCGTCGGCGACCGCCTCGTGGAGCAGCAGTCGGCTGCCGGCGATGCAGGCCTGGCCCTGGTTGTGGAAGATGGCGAACGCGGCGCCGTTGACGGCGGCGACGAGGTCGGCGTCGGCGAAGACGATGTTGGCGCCCTTGCCGCCGAGCTCGAGCTGGACCCGCTTGAGGTTGCCGGCCGAGTACTCGACGATGCGCCGGCCGATCGCCGTCGAGCCGGTGAAGGCGATCTTGGCCACACCCGGGTGTGTGGCCAGCGCCTCCCCTGCGGTGTGGCCGTAGCCCGGCACCATGTTCACGACGCCGGGCGGGAACCCGACGTCGGTCATCAACTCGGCCAGCCGCAAGGCCGTCAACGGCGTGATCTCGCTCGGCTTCATCACGGCGGTGTTGCCGGCGGCCAAGGCCGGCCCGAGCTTCCACGAGCAGAACATCAGCGGGAAGTTCCACGGCACGATGGCGCCGACGACGCCGAGCGGCTCGCGGGTCACGTAGTTGAGGAAGCCGGCCTCGACCGGTACGACGTCGCCCTGCACCTTGTCGGCGATGCCGCCGAAGTAGCGGAAGCAGGCCGCCGTGCGCGGCACGTCCAGCCGGCGTGAATCGCGGATCGGGTGCCCGGTGTCGCGGGTCTCCAGCTCGGCCAGCTCCTCACCACGGTCCTCGATGGCGTCGGCGAGGCGCAGCAGCAGCCGCCCGCGTTCGGCGGCCGCCATCTGCCGCCACGCCGGGAGCGCGTCGTGGGCGGCGTCGACGGCACGGTCGACGTCGCCGGCGCGCGCCTCCGCCACGTCGGCGAGCACCGAGCAGTCGTGCGGATCGAGGACCTCGACGGTGCCGCCGTCCACCGCGTCGACGAACTCGCCGCCGATGAACAGGCGGTCAGGACACCATCAGAAGTCGACGGGATACTGCGGGGCGCGGCCGGAGGCGATCAGCTGCGGGAAGCTCGGGCGAGTTGTTCTCCCACACCAGCAGCATCGAGCGCTTCGTGCTGTAGCCCTGGTGGCGGATGTCGGCGGGCATCGCCGCTACGTCGCCGGCCCGCATGATCACCTTCGCCCGCGGTGCGCCCGTGTCGCGGTCGGCGACCTCCCAGCGGATCTCGTCGGAGAGCTGGATGAACCACTCGACCCGGTCGTTGCCGTGGATGATCGGCAGGATGTACTCCTCGGTCGTCGGGCAGTACAGGCTGTCCTTGCACACGCTGACGACGGACGGGTTCCACGTGACGTCGGAGCGGGACAGGTAGGCGAAGAGGTTGAACGCCGGCCACCTGTCCTCGAAGCCGGGCTCGGCGTGGACCTCGGGCTCGTCCTGGGCCACGTCGGCGAACATCCGGTTGACCGGATGGGTGGCGTCGGTGCGGATCGCCTCGTCGCCCGGGCACGCCGACCATCCGCTGCGCCACGACGCGCTGGCGGGTGACGGCGTCGGTGTTGTTGCCATGCTTGACCCCCCACGCCGACTCCGTCTCGGCGGGGCTGGCGAACGGGTCGAACGACTCGTTGGTCCAGTCGTCGAGCATGGCGTGGAACGTCGCCCGGATCTGCGGCGTCTCGAAGTTCTCCGTGTGGTCCAGCTCGGCCTTGCGGTAGGCGTCGTTGTACCGACCGGCGAACAGGTCGACGGTGCCGTAGTGGTTGACCGTGCCGAGCACGTGGTCGAAGTTGACGGTGCCGTAGAAGAAGTCCCAGGCGCAGTCGCGTTGCAAGGCGCGCAGGAAGTCGTCGACGCTGAGCACGTGGCTGCCGGTCGGCCACGTCACGTGGACGAAGTACTCGTCCCGGCGGAACGTGAAGCCGCCGAGCTGGAAGCTGCGGTAGCCGTACTGATCCGGGTCGGCGGACCGCACGGGCGTGTCGATGGTCTCGGTCATCGGTTCCTCCGGGGTCATCAGGACAGGCAGATGTCGGCCCAGCGCTCGACGGTGTCGTCGCCGAGGCAGGTCTGCTGGAGCAGGACGGAGGGGCGGCCGGCTTCGAAGCGGTAGGCCGCGCCGCGTGGCAACAGGGCCATGTGGCCGCGGCCGAGACGAACCGTGCCCATCGGCACGGCCTCCGGCTCACCGTCGACGGCGACGGATCCCTCTTTGCCGGCCGGCGCACCCGGTGTCGACGGCTGGACCAGCTCGGACCGTGACGTCGCCGTCCATGCACAGCACCGTCTCGTCGTGGTCGCAGGCCCGCCAGCCCGATGTTCCCTCGGCGCGGACGACCTCGACGACGTACTGCTGGTTCTTGCCGACGGCCACCTTCTCGTACGGCGCCGCCATCGAGGCGACCTCGAACATGTTCGAGAAGGCGTAGTGCTTGGGGTCGTCGTCGATGATCTCGATCGTCCCCTTGTCGTAGCTGTCGAGTGATCCGAACCTCGTCGTGTACTCCATTGGCCCCCTCGCCCTCGATCGTGGCTGTTCGCATTACGAACAGCGGTGCGCTATGAGAATAGTATTCCGCAGCGATGGCCGGCATGTCAACGTGGTGGCGGCAATGAGTGACGCGATCGTCGGACGTGTCATCGAGCTGGCGCGTGACCTGCGGGCGTCCGGCGTCGATGCGTCGTTGGTCGAGCTGCTCGACGCCGTGCGGGCCCTCGAGCACGTCGACATCGGTGACCGCCTCGGCGTGCGGACGGCCCTGCGCTCGACGCTCGTCAAGCGCCCGGAGGACCGGGACGTGTTCGAGCTGCTGTTCGAGCGCCACCTGCCCCTCAGCTCGGCGACCGCCCCTCGGCCGGCGCCGGCGGTCGGTGGTGATGGCGGTCCGGCGGATGGTGCATCGACGTTGGCCAGCGGCGCCGGCGCCGCGACGGGCCCGCCCTCGGCGTTGCTGCGGGCGATCGCGGAGGGTGACGACGAGGCGCTGCTGCTGCTGGCGATCGGTGCCGTGGACACCTTTGGCGGCATGGATGGGATGGCGGGAGGCGAGCGCTACTTCCTGTACCGGGTCATGCGGGCCCTCGATCTGTCCAACGTCCTCGTGGCGATCATGCGCCAGCTGCGGGCCGAGGGGGTCGACGGCCTCGAGCTCACGATGCGCCGTGATCATGCCCGCCAGCGGCTCGAGCAGTACCGCCGCCTGCTGGCCGCGGAGATCCGCCGCCGGCTGTCCGCCGACGACGGTCGGCCCGGCCCGGGGCTCGTTGCCCCGCGGCGCATCGAGGACCTCGACGTGCTGGGCGCCACGACGAGCGAGCTGCGCCAGCTGCGGGCGGCCGTCCGTCCATTGGCCCGCAAGCTGGCCAGCCGGCTCGGTCAGCAGCGACGGCGCCACCGCCGCGGGCGCCTCGATGTCCGCCGGACGCTGCGGCGGTCACTCGACGCCGGCGGGACCCCGCTGGACCCGGCGTTCCGTCAGCGGCGAACCAGCAAGCCCCGGCTGCGTCGTCCTGTGCGACCTCTCGGGGTCGGTCGCCGAGTTCGCCCACTTCACGCTGGCGCTGCTGCAGGCGCTGCGCAGCGAGCTCACCGACCTCCGGGCGTTCGCCTTCGTCGACGGCGTCGCCGAGGTCGACTGCGGTCATGCAGCGGGCCGAGGTGGCGCTCGACCCCCGGCTGCTCGTCACGCTGCCCGGCGTCGTGGCCCGTGACGGTCACAGCGACTACGACGGAGCATTGGCGGCGTTCGTCGAACGGCACGCCGACGCCCTCGGGCCGGGGACGACGTTGCTCGTCGCCGGTGACGGGCGCACCAACTACCGCCCGTCCGGGGCAGCCCGCCTGGGAGAGATCAAGCGGCGCTGCCGGCGGGTGTACTGGTTCAACCCCGAGCCCGCCGACGAATGGGACGAGGGCGACTCCGCCCTCGCCGAGTACCGCCCGTGGTGCGACGGCGTCTTCGAGGTCCGCAGCCTGGCCCAACTGGCCGACGCGGTCGCGGCGATCATCTGACCGTCGCGACCCGAACATCTGGGCGCGATCCTTCCCAGCCGCCCATCTGGGCGCGCTTTCTTCCAACAGTCGCGAACAAACGCACCCAGTTCCTCGACGGCGACCTGCCTTCGCGCGCCCCGCCGCCCTGACACCCACCCTTCATCATCGGCCCCATGGCCAAGACGAGGACGGTGCACGCATGCGGCGACTGCGGCACACCGCACCCGAAGTGGTCGGGGCAGTGCTCCGGGTGCGGTGCCTGGAACACGCTCGTCGAGGAGCTGGCGGAGGACGGTCCGGCGGATGGACCGGTTGACGCACGCGCCATGCCACTGGCCGAGCTGCGCCTCCTCCACGACATCGATGCCCTCCTCGCCCAACCGCATCCCACCGGCATCGGCGAGCTCGACCGAGTGCTCGGCGGAGGTCTCGTCGCCGGCTCGGTCACCCTGCTGGGAGGCGAGCCCGGCATCGGCAAGAGCACGCTGTTGCTCCAGCTCCTGGCGTGGTGGCCGGGTCCCGACGCTCTACGTCACGGCCGAGGAGAGCCCGCAGCAGGTGCGGCTGCGGGCCGAGCGGCTGGGCGCCGTGCGTCCGGAGCTCTGGCTGGCCGCCGAGACGTCGTTGCCCGGCGTGCTGGCGGCGATCGATCGGACGCAGCCGCAGCTCGTCGTCGTGGACAGCATCCAGACCATCGCCGACCCGAACGTCACGTCGGCGGCCGGCTCCGTCACGCAGGTCCGCGCCTGTGCCCAGCAGCTCGTCATCGAGGCCAAGCGGCGAGGTGTGGCGATCGTCCTCGTCGGCCACGTGACGAAGGACGGCGCACTCGCCGGCCCCCGGGTCCTCGAGCACGTCGTCGACACCGTGCTGTCCTTCGAAGGTGAGCGGCACCACGCCCTGCGCCTGCTGCGGGCGGTCAAGCACCGGTTCGGGTCGACCGACGAGCTCGGCCTGTTCGAGATGACGGGGCAGGGCCTCACCGGAGTCCCCGATCCGTCGAAACTCTTCCTCGCCGACCGCCGCAGTGCCGTGCCCGGGTCCGTGGTGGTGCCGGCGATGGAGGGCCGTCGTCCCCTGCTGGTGGAGGTCCAGGCACTCACCGTGTCGATCCCGCCCGGCACGCCAGCCCGCCGCAACGCGGCAGGGCGTCGACAGCGGCCGGCTGGCGCTCCTGCTGGCGGTGCTCGAGCGACGGGCAGGTATCCGCGTGTCCGACCAGGACGTGTACGCCTCCGCCGTCGGCGGCGTGCGGCTGTTCGAACCCGGCACGGACCTGCCGCTGGCGATGGCCGTGGCCAGCGCGGTGATCGACGTCCCGCTCCCGGGCCATGTCGTGGTCACCGGCGAGATCGGCCTCGGGGGTGAGGTGCGGCAGGTCGCCCACGTCCGTCGGCGGCTGGGCGAGGCGCTGCGCATCGGCTTCGAGCAGGCCATCGTGCCGGCCGCCACGCCCGATGTCGATGGCATGCGGCTGTACAAGGTGCGCACCGTGCGCGAGGCGCTGCTCGCCGCCGGCATCGGTGCAGGCGCGCCCCGAGGTCGATCAGCGTGACGAGCGCGGCGTCACGAGGTCGCCGCGGGGCCGGCGCACGTGTCGAGCGCGGCGCGAACGAAGGCGGCGGTGATGGCCGAGCCATCCGCGCTCCGCCAGACCACACGGAACTCGTCGTACAGCGAGACCGGGCGCAGCGGTCGCACGACGACGTCGGTCCGCTGGGCTGCCCGCTCGGCCTGCCACGCGTTGAGCCAACCGATCCCCGTGCCGACGGCCACGAGGTCGAGCACCCGCTCGACCTGGACGGCGGAGTGGTTGATCCACTGCGGTCGCGCCCCGTGGGCCGCGGAGTAGGCCTCGATCTCGTCATGGGCGGTCGGCGCGTCGGTGCGGTCGACGATCAGCACGGCCTCGTCGTCCAGATCACCGGCATCGACGCTCTCCGCGGCCGCGAGCCGATGGTCCGGCGGCACGGCCACGTGATCGACGGGGACGCGGGCCAGTGGCGCGGACGCGACACGATCCGGGTCGGCCACCGGGCCCCGCACGATGCCGACGGCGACCCGGCTGGCCCGCACACCTTCGAGGATGTGCAGCGAGGTGAGGCCGTCGGCGCGCACCACGACGGCGGGGTGGGCAGCCCGGAAGGCGGCGATCGTCCGCATCATCCCGACCTCGCTGCCGTGGCAGTAGCCGACCGTCCAGGTCGCCGGCGTGGCGGCCAGCTCGGCCGCCGTGGCCGTGAAGCGGTCGACGCAACGGAGCACATCGCGCGCATCGCCGAGCAGGCGCTCCCCGGCCGGCGTCAACGTCACCCGGCGGCTGGTCCGCTCGAACAGCGCCACGCCGAGCTGCTGCTCGAGCTCGCGGATGCGCTGCGACAACGGCGGCGTCGTGACATGCAGGCGGGCCGCCGCTCGACCGAAGTGGCGCTCCTCCGCGACGGCCACGAAGTAGCGCAGCCGCCGCAGGTCGACACCGCCGGCCATCGCGGCGAACGTTATCGGTTCCGACATGATCCGTGTCGCAGATGGTCGTGGACTTCCGCCCGCGGCGCGGCGACCGTGGGGGCGTGAAGCTGCTGTGGTTCCACCTGATGCCGTACCCAGCGCTGCCCGAGGACTTCAACACCAAGCACCGCAGCGTGTGGGTCGACGTCGACCCCGGGCTGTTCGATCCCGCCGTCATGGCCGACTGCTACGAGCGCTATCTCGATCAGCTGGTGCACGCCGAGGAGTGCGGCTTCGACGGCATCTGCGTCAACGAGCACCACGGCAACGGCTACGGCCTGGTGCCGTCGCCGAACGTGATCGCGTCGGTGGTGGCCTCGAGGACGTCACGGGCCGCCATCACGGTGCTCGGCAACTCCGTGGCCCTCTACAACCCCCCGGTGCGCGTTGCCGAGGAGATGGCGATGCTCGACCTGCTTTCCCGCGGGCGCCTGATCAGCGGCTTCCCGGTCGGGACGAGCATGGACACCGCCTACGCCTACAGCGTCAACCCCGGGATCTTGCGCGAGAAGTACCTCGAGGGCATCGAGCTCGTGCTGCGGGCCTGGCAGGCAACCGAACCGTTCGCCTTCAACGGGCGGTTCACGCAGATGCGCTACGTCAACGTGCTGCCACGACCGTTGCAGCAGCCGCACCCGCCGATCTGGATCCCTGGTGGCGGCTCCGTGGAGACCTGGGACTACTGCGCGCAGCACGACTTCGTGTACGCCGCCCTCTCGTACTACGGGCACCTGATGGCCAAGGAGACCGTCGGCGGCTACTGGCGCCGTGTCGAGGCCCACGGCAAGGAGCCGAACCCGTACCGGCTGGCCTTCCTGCAGTTCATCGGCGTCGCCGACACCGACCAGGAGGCCTACCGGCTCTACCAGGAGCCGGCGGAGTACTTCTTCAACCGCTCGCTGCACGTCTACCCCGGCTATGCCGATCCACCCGGCTACATCACGGAGGCGTCGGCGCGGGCCCGCTACCGGTCGCAGGTGCGGGCCGTCGTGAGGGCCAAGCAGGCCAAGCACGACCTCACGTGGGACGAGATGGTCGAGAAGGGCTACGTGGTCATCGGCAGCGCCGACACCGTGCGCGAGACGCTCGCCGACGTCGCCCGCACCTTCAACTGCGGCCACCTGCTGACGATGCTCCACTTCGGCAACATGAGCGACGAGCTGACCCGGTACAACAGCGAGCTGTTCGCCGACAAGGTCGCACCGGCGCTGCGCGGGCTGTTCGCCGACGCCGAGGACCACTGGTGGCCCGTGAACGCGCTCGGCGGCCTGATGACGGGCGAGCGGCATCTCGTCTACCTGTGCGGCATCGCCGGGCACCCGGCGGGTTCGCCGGCTCTCGCCGCACTGGAGGCGGCCGGCTGGGAGGTCGTCGTCCCCGAGCTTCCCGGCTTCGACGGACGATCGGGGTTCAAGCCGCCCGACGACCACCTCGGCTGGCTGACGGTCGTGTGGGATGCGCTCGACGCCACGGGCGCCCTCCCGTGCCCGATCGTCGGCGCGTCGGTCGGCGGGATGCTGGCCGCCGACCTCGCCGCGTTCCGGCCGGAAGCCGTCGACGCCCTCGCCCTGCTGGCACCGTTCGGGATCTTCGACGAACGACACCCGGGCCTCGACCTGTACGCCGTGCCGACGGCCGAGCGGATGGGCCACCTCTTCGCCAAGGGCGTGCCGGAGCCGTTCGTCGACCGGTTCTCGGCCCTCGGCCCGGATGAGGGCCCCGTCGCCCGCTACCTCAGCGATGTCGCCGCCGCCAGCCTGCTCTGGCCGCTCGGCGACCGGGGGCAGGCCGGCCGACTGCATCGCATCAGCTGCCCCACGCTGGTGCTGTGGGGTGATCAGGACGAGCTGCTGCCCGTTGATGCCGCCTCGGCATGGGGCGCCAGCGGCGCGCCGGTCGAGGTCATCTCCGGCGCCGGCCACCTGCTGGAATGGGACGCCCCCGACGAGGTCGGCGCCCGCCTGATCCGGTTCATGGACGAACAAGGGGTTGAGAGATGAGTCTCGTCGACGAGGCCGAGTTCCACTTCTTCCACTTCTTCCCGTACACCCACCTCCCCGAGGACCATCGGCGTTACCCGTCGCTGTGGGTCGACTTCCCGAACACCAACTACGACCCCCAGATCGGCCACGACCTGTACCTCCGCTACCTCTCCGAGATGGTCCTCGCCGACCAGCTCGGCTACGACGGCGTCGTCCTCAACGAGCACCACAACACCCAGTACTCGATGAACCCGGCGCCGAACCTCACGGCGGCCGCGTTGATCCCCCAGACGAAGCGCTGGATCAGCGTCTTCGGGACGCCTCCGAACCTCGGCTACCCCAATCGGCTGGCCGAGGAGTACGCCATGCTCGACGTCATGTCGGGCGGCCGGCTGCGCATCGCCTTCCCGCTCGGCACGGGCATGGAGTACTGGGCCAACGCGGTCAACCCGGCGACCGCCCGGGCGCGGTTCCGCGAGTCGATCGACATCATCCTGCGGTGCTGGACCGAGGACGGTCCGCAGAGCTACACGGGCGACTTCTACACGTACCGGTACCTCAACCCCTGGCCCAAGCCGATGCAGCAGCCCTACCCAGAGTGCTACATCGTCGGCACCGGATCGCCGGAGACGATCGAGCTGGCTGCCGAGCTCGGGTTCGGCTACACCGTCGTCTTCATCCCGACCAAGGCGCAGCTGAAGGTCTTCGACCACTATCGCGAGCGCCTGGCCCACCACGGCCACGAGCCGACGCCGTCCAAGGTGACGGTCGGCGTCATGGCCTATGTGGCCGAGAGCGACGAGCGTGCCGAGGAGGAGTTCCTGCCCCACGTCATGTACTTCTTCGAGAACAACCTGCGCACCACTCCGCGCTACCTGAACCCGCCGGGCTACGTCACCGTGCCCGAGTTCCGCAAGCGGATCACGTCGGCCGACGTGCACGGCTCGGCCAACTGGGACGACCTCATCGCCATCAACCGCATCGTCGCCGGCACGCCCGAGAAGGTCGCCGATGCCGTCGGACGGTGGATCGAGGACGCCGGCAGCAGTCGTGTCAACCTCAACCTGACCCTCGGAGACATGCCGAACTGGAAGGTCGTCAAGAACACGACGCTGTTCGCCGAAGAGGTCATCCCCCGCCTGCGCGCCAGGAAGGCGGTGGCGACGCCATGAGTGAGCGAGTCTTCGAGCGAAATCAGCGTTGCGTCTTCTCGCCACTGGTGCGCCGTGCGTTCGAACGAGTCGACCACGTCACAAGACCCGATGGTGCACCAGTGAGCGGCCTCGCCCTCGAGCGGCTGAGCTACGACGTCAACGGGACGAAGACGATCGTCCTCGCCGGTGGCGACCCGACGGCCCCGCCGCTTGTGTTCCTCCACGGGGCGGGCACGTTCCACGGTTCGGGGTTCGCCGAGGCGTGGACGGCGCAGCACCGCGTGCTCCTGCCGTTCCACCCCGGCTACGGCGAGTCCGGCGACATCGAGGACCTCCACGACGTTCACGACCTCGTGCTGCACTACACCGAGCTGTTCGACCAGCTCGGTCTGACCAGCGACGTCAACCTCGTCGGGTTCTCGCTCGGCGGCCTGGTGGCGGCGCGCTTCGCCATCGAGCAGAAGCACCGCTTGCGGCGCCTCGTGCTCGTGGCGCCAACGGGTCTGCGCGTCCCGGGCGTGACCGTCGACGACCTGTTCCGCATCCCACCCGAGGAGTTGATGGAACGTCTCGTGCACCGGATGGAGACGCTCCAGCCGCACCTGCCCACGGATCCCCACGACGTCGACTTCATCGTCGACCGCTACCGGGAGACGCGGACGACGGCCATCATGCTGTGGGAGCACCCGTACGATCGTGTGCTGCCACGCTGGCTCGGCCGCGTCGACATCCCGAGCCTGATCGTGTGGGGGGACGACGACCGCCTGCTGCCGGTCGAGCTGGCCCCGGCGTGGGCCGCGCTCCTGCCGCAGGCCACCGTGGCCACGTTCCCAGCCGCCGGCCACCTCGTCCTGGACGAAGCACCGGCGGCAGCTCAGGCCGTCGCGGCGTTCTGTGCGCCTACCTGAGGCGACCCCGCACATCTGGGCGCGATCCTTCCCAGCCGCACTTCTGGGTGCAGAACTTCCCAACAGTCGCCAAGGAACGCGCCCAGATCCGCGGGCTAGTTCGGGACGCGCCCGCCGTTGACGAGGATCGTCTGGCCGGAGACGAACGCCGAGTCGTCGGACAGCAGATAGCAGAACGTTCCGAGGAGGTCGTCGGGACGCATCACCCGGCCGAGCGGGGTGCGCGTCGGGTCATACGGGCCGAGCACCTCCGATCCCGGCGTCGTGGTGAAGCCGGGTGCCACGCAGTTGACCCGCACGCCGCGCCTGCCGAGCTCGTTGGCCAGCGCCCGCGTCATCGAGATCACCGCCCCCTTGGATGCCACGTAGTGGACGAAGCCGCGCGACCCGGTGAAGGCGGTCTCCGACGCGATGTTGACGATGCTGCCGCCGCGCTCCCCCATCGCCGACGCGGCCGCACGGGCGCACAGGAACGAGCCGCGCACGTTGACGGCGAACATGCGGTCCCACTCGGCGAGATCGATCTCGTCGAACGGGCGGCGGTCGACCAGCAGGGCGGCACTGTTGACCAGACCGTCGACCTCGCCGACATCGGCGAACAGCGCGGCGACCTGCTCGGGATCGCTGACGTCGCACACGGCGTCGGCGCCGGCCTGCACGTCAGCGGTCACCACGAAGGCTCCCCGCGAGCGGAGCTCGGTGGCCAGCGCGGCGCCGATGCCCCTTCCGCCGCCGGTGACGACGATCCGCTTGCCGACCAGCGTCACCGTGGTCCGCCCGACCCGGCGTCGTCCGCCGCGCTCAGCGCGAGACCGGTTGGCGGCTGACGATCCTGCCGGGCACGTCGACCGGCGGAGGCACGCCGTCACCGAAGCGCTGGTAGTCCATCGTGTCGTCGAACTCCTCGTCCGGCGGCAGGAACTCGAAGTAGTTGAGCGCGGCGTCGATGTCACCCTCCCAGGCCTCCGCCGGCACGTTGTAGACCACCTCGAGCCCGTAGCCGTCGGGGTCGGCGATGTACGCCGAGTGCGTCATGCCGTGGTTGCCGCGGATGATGAACTCGACTCCACACGACTTCATGTGGCGCAGCTGCTCGAGCCACGACTGGCGATCGGGGTAGCCGATGGCGATGTGGTTGACGCCCATCCGCTTCGGCTCCATGGACCACGGGTCCGGGGCCGGGACGTCGGCCGCATCGTCGACCTGGACCAGGGCCAGGTCGTGGTGGCGCGACGGATCCCCCCGGTAGAAGCGCATCGTCATCGTGTGGGTCAGCTCCCCGCACTGCTCGAACCCCATCACGTCGGTGTAGAAGCGGTGCGACGCGTCGATTTCGCGGACGTTCAACACCAGGTGGTTGATGCTGGCACCGACGGACGCCCGAGTGGACGGTGTCGACATCGCGGCCTCCGAATCGCTGGCGGCAAGGACCCCGCCATGGTAGTTGGTCCGGTGCGAGCTGAATATCAGGAAGCCGGAGATGTCGCTCGGCGGACGGCATCCCAGATGCGCTCTGGGGTCAGCGGCGTCTCGAGGTGACGGATCCCGAGATGAGCGAGGGCGTCGACGACCGCGTTGTAGACCGCCGGGATGGCCCCGATGGTGCCGGACTCCCCGACGCCCTTGGCCCCGAGCGGGTTGACGAACGTCGGCGTCTCCATGTGCACGAGGTCGAACGACGGCAGCTCGACCGCCGAGATCACCGGGTAGTCGGCGAAGGTCGTGGTCTTCGGCTGCCCGTCGGGGTCGTAGTGGATCCCCTCGAGCAGCGCCTGGGCGACGCCCTGGGCGATGCCGCCATGCACCTGCCCCTCCGCCAACAGCGGGTTGATCAGCCGCCCGGCGTCGTCGACGGCGACGAGCTGACGGAGCCACACCCGGCCGGTCTCGGTGTCGACCTCGACCACGGCGACGTGCGTGCCGAACGGGAACGTCGGCATCAGCGGGTCGAAGTCGGTTTCCACAGCGAGCGGGCCTCTGTCGTCGGCGACGAGGTCGGCCCAACCGATGCCGCGCGCCGGGGTGCCGGCGACGTGGAAGCGGGCGCCGTCGAGCACGACGTCGGCGACGGCGGCCTCGAGGACGTCCGCCGCACGGTGCCGAGCGGCGTCGACGAGCCCGGCCGCCGCCTCACCGACCGCCGCGCCGGCCAGCTGCACGGCACGCGATCCCACCGACAGGCCGCCGGAGCGCACGAGATCCGTGTCGCCGTGGACGACCTCGATCTGTTCGATCGGCACGCCGGTGGCGTCGGCGGCGATCATCGCCCAGGTCGTGTCATGGCCTTGGCCGTTCGGCGTGGCCCCGCTGCGCACGAGCAGCCCTCCGTCTTGGCGCACCTCGACGGACCCGTACTCGGCGCCCGGCACGCCCGCCGTGATCTCGACGTAGGTGGCGATGCCGATGCCGAGGGAGATCGGGTCCTCGTCGGCGCGGCGACGCGATTGCTCGGTGCGCAGCGCGTCGTAGCGGGCCGCCAGCAGGGCGCGCTCGAGCGACTCCCGGTAGTCCCCGACGTCGTAGCGCGTGCCGACCGCCGTCGTGTACGGCTCGGTGAAGCGGGGGACGTAGTTGCGCCGCCGCACCTCGGCGGGGTCCATCCCGATCTCGGCGGCGTAGCGGTCGACCATGCGCTCGATGGCGACGGCAGCCTCAGGACGGCCGGCTCCGCGGAACGCCGTCGTCGACATCGTGTTGGTGACCATCGAGACGCCGCTGAAGCCGACATTGCGGAGGTCGTAGACGCCGGTCGTCATGCGCACGGTGACCATCGGCAGGAGGGCGCCGACCATCGGGAAGGCACCGGCATCCTGCACGATGTCGAGCTGATAGGCGGTGATCCGCCCGTCCCGCGTGCCGCCGAGGGTGACGTAGTGGACCTGGCCCCGGCCGTGGGGCATGGCGACCATGTTCTCCGAGCGTGTCTCCGTCCACCGCACCGGGCGCCCCAGCGCACGGGCGTAGAAGCCGAGAGCCAGCTCCTCGGGCGACGTCCGCGACTTCGCCCCGAAGCCGCCGCCCACATCGGGGACGATGACCCGGACCTGGGCCGGCTCGAGGCCGTAGACCTGGGTCAGCTGATCGCGAGTCGGGTGCGCGCCCTGGCACGCCGAGTAGTGCACGAGGCGCCCATCGGGCGTCCAGTACGCCGCGCCGGAGCGACCCTCGATCGGCGCGGCGGTCATCCGCTGGTTGACGATGCGTTCGGCGACGACGACCTCGCAGGCGCTGAAGTCGGCCGCCGTCTCGGATGCCATCCGCATCACCACGTTGGAGCCGACGTCGGGGAACAGCAGCACCTCGTCACCCGCCGCAGCCTCCGGGTCGACGACAGCAGGCAGCGGCTCGAAGTCGATGACGACGAGATCGGCGGCATCGGCGCCCTGCGCTCGATCCTCGGCGACGACGGCGACGACCGGTTGGCCGACGTAGCGCACCGTCCCGGCGGCGACGAACGGCCGGCGCATGCCCTCCGGGAGCGCCGGGTTGGCGTGCGGGGCCAACCCCAGCTCGGCCATATCCTCACCGGTGAAGATGGCGACGACACCGGGACTCTGCTCGGCCTCGGACACATCGATGCCAGTGATCAGGGCGTGGGCGTGCGGCGAGCGGACGTAGGTGACCCAGGCGGCTCCGTCGAGCGGCACGTCCTCGACGTAGGTGCCACCGGCGGTCAACATCCGTGGGTCCTCCACCCTCGTCACGCGGTTCCCGAGGATGCTGCTCATCGCCCGCCGACCATACGAGAATCGGTAGGCGACGACGACTGACGAACGTGACGTGGAGGACTGACGTGGTGCGCTCGCTCAACGACATCTGGCGCGACGGCGGTGGCGCCATCGGTGCCTGGCTCTCGCTGCGCGACCCGTTCCTCGCCGAGGTCGCCGCCACCGCGGGTTACGACTACGTGTGCATCGACATGCAGCACGGGTTGGCCGACCTCGCCCAGACGGTGACGATGCTCCACGCGATGGCCCGTACCCCGGCCGTCCCTCTCGTGCGCGTGCCGTGGAACGAAACCGGGATCATCGGGCGCGTGCTCGACGCCGGAGCGCTCGGGGTGATCATCCCGATGGTCAACACCCCCGACGAGGCGCGGCGGGCCGTCGACGCCTGCCGCTATGCGCCCGCTGGCACGCGCAGCTTCGGCCCCCTCGGCGCGGCGGTGCGCCACGGCGTTGACTACGCCCTCGAGGCCAACGATGCCGTCGCCTGCATCCCGATGATCGAGACGCGCCAGGCCATCGAGTCGATCGACGAGATCCTCGCCGTGCCCGGCATCGACGCTGCGTACGTCGGTCCCGCCGACCTGGCACTCACCTACGGCCTGCCTCCTGCCATCGACAACCCCGGCGAGCCGTTCGATGGCGCGCTGGCGACGGTGGTCGCGGCGTGCCAACGGCAGGGCGTCGTGCCCGGGATCCACGCCAACGCCGCGCTGGCGGCGAAGCGCCAGGCCGCTGGCTTCCGCATGGTCACCGTCGCCAGCGATGCGACCGTGGCGGTTCAAGGGCTGCGGGCCGCCCTCGAGACGGCCCGTCCTGTCGACTAGCCCGAGCCCAAGCCGATCGCCAACTCGTCGAGGTCGACGCCGCACACCACGTCGCCGACGAACGTGCTGCGCACCCTCGCCTCCCACTCGGCCTCCGTCGGTTCGAGGTCGCCGGGCACCAGGTGGGACAGGACCAGCGTTCCGACACCCGCCCTCGTGGCGATCTCGCCGGCCTGCTCCGGAGCCGTGTGCGACGCGGCGAGGTGGTTGCGAACGCTTCGTGGTTCGGCAGGCGGCTGAGTCGCTCGGTCATCCGGTCGACGTCGATCACCTCGTGGACGAGGACGTCGGCGCCCCGGGCCAGGCGAACGACGTTCTCGCACGGCCCGGTGTCACCCGAGAACACCACCGAGCCGACGGGCGTGTCGAAGCGGAACCCGAACGCCGGGAACACCGGCGCGTGCTGCACGAGCACCGCGCTCACCTGGACCCCCTGGTCGTCCTCTGGGTGGACCACCACCGGCTCCATCGGCGGCGCCGCGGAGGCTGCCGAGCTCCCATCCCCGCGGGAGCCGAGATCGATGTCGGGGACGTAGCCCTCCCGGCGAACCCCGACCTCCCGGACGCGGATCGCATCGACGACGTTCGAACGGTCCTCGTCGGCGATGCGCAGATTGATGTTGTAGGCGAACGCCCGCAGCAGGTGTTCGACCGTCGTTCGCATCCCCGGCGTCGGCTCGTCGGCGAAGACCAGCGGGCGGACGGCATCCAGCGGGAACGTCGGGATCGGCAGCCCGGCCGGTGACGGGCCGTACACGTCGATGCCCTGCGACGGCCAACTGCCCTGGACGAGGTTGGCCAGATCCATGATGTGGTCGGCGTGGAGGTGGGTGACGAACACGGCGCGGACGAGCGGCCGGCCGAGGCCCGTACGTCGGATTGACGGTCAGCCCGGCCCGCCACAGCTGGCGATGGGCGCCCTCGCCGCAATCCACGAGGTAGGCGGCGTCACCGACGACGACGGCGTTGGCGAACCCGGCCCGGGTCGACTTGGGGTTCGATCCTCCCGCCGTGCCGAGGAGCACCAGGCGGCTCTCGCTGTCGCTGCGCCGCGGCGGGCGCCGGCTGCGCAGCACCGCCCGCCAGTCGGAGCGATCGTGGGCCGGGGAAGCCGCTCGGAGGGCGTCGGATGCGCGGCACACGGCCCCGCCAACCTACTGCGGCATCAGGGAACCTGACGTGTTGACCGACTTGGTAGCGTCGCCGGCGCGGGCCCGCGAGGGCAAGTCAGGCAGAGTCAGGTCAGGGGGATCGACGTGACGACGACCGACGAGATGGTGTTCCCGGAGCCGGGCGAGATCGAGGGCTTCTGGGCGCTCGACAAGATGCACGCACCGAGACCGGTGACGCCGCTGTCCTTCGACCTCATCGTGCACACCCTCGCCGAGGGGTTCACCAAGGCCCAGGCGGAGTACGACTGCCCGATCATGGTGACCAATCTCGAGGTCAACCATTTCATGTACGTCGCCTTCCACCCGATCCCCGACGAGGCGGAGATCCGGACGCGACTGCTGACCTACCACGACAAGCTGGCCGCCAAGGTGCCCACGATCGGCAAGACGTGGGAGGAGCAGTGGAAGCCGGAGGTGATCGCCCAGAACGTGCCGCTGAAGACCACCGATTACTCCGGTCTCAGCGACGCCGAGCTCGTCGCCAAGCTCGACGAGCTGACCGACCGCATGCGCTACCAGTGGTGGATCCACGGCCACATCAACTTCGTCCTGCTGTCCAGCAGCGCGTTCTGCGACATGTACGACGCCGTGATGCGGCCGGCCGAGCCGACCGAGGCGTATCAGACCCTGCAGGGGTTCCCCACCCGTTCCGTCGACGCCGCCCGCGGCCTGTGGGCGCTGAGCCGCACTGTCAAGGACACCCCGGCGCTCCGGGAGCTGTTCGCCACCGTCGACCCCCGCGATCTGCCGGCGGCGCTGGACTCCACGGAGGAAGGCAAGGCCTTCCGCCAGCGGCTCGACGAGTTCCTCTTCGAGTTCGGCTGGCGCAGCGACGCGGTGTACGACCTCGCCGACGTCCCGTGGCGAGAGGACCCGACGATCCCGCTGGCCAGCATCGCCGGATTCGTCGAGCTCGACGAGCGCGAGGATCCCGAGGTCGTCTACCAGCAGAGGGTCGCACGGCGCGAACAGCTGCTGGCCGACCTGCGGACCAAGCTGGCCGACGACCCCGAGCACGCTGGCCAAGTTCGAGGAGCTGTACGAGGCGGCGCGGTACAGCTTCCCCCTCACCGAGGACCACGCCTTCTACATCGACCAGCTCTACATCAGCGTGTTCCGCCGGTTCGTCCTCGCGGTGGGCGACCGGCTCGTCGCCAAGGGGGTCGTCGACGCCGCCGACGACGTCTTCTACCTCCGCCGTGACGAGGTCGTCGACGCCCTGACGAACGGCTGGTGACCGGCGGGCGGCGGTGGCCGAGCGCCGAGCCACCTTCGAGCAGGCCAGCCGGATGTCGCCGCCCACCGCCCTCGGCACCCCACCTCCCCCGCCGGAGGTGCCCGACCCGTTCATGGATGCTCTCGTGTACCGGCTTGCTGGGCATCGTCCCGCCCGAGGAGATCACGGACCCGAACGTGCTCAAGGCCGTCGCCGGCTCGCCCGGCACCTACACCGGGACGGCTCGCGTCGTGCGCTCGCTGAGTGGCGCCCTCGACGAGCTCGAGGAGGGCGAGGTGATGGTCTGCGAGATGACCCTGCCACCGTGGGTGCCGCTGTTCTCGATCGCCGGTGCCGTCGTCTCCGACGTCGGCGGCGTGCTGTCGCACAGCGCCATCGTGGCCCGCGAGTTCGGCCTGCCCGCCGTCGTCGGCACCAACATCGGGACCACTGTCATCACGACCGGCCAGACGATCACCGTCGACGGCAGGAAGGGGATCGTCTACCTCGACGGTCGCGCCGTCGAGCCGGCGGAGGCGGCTACGGCCACAGCTCCTTCGTAGCCAACGCCGCCCCGTCGGCGAGGGCGCGGAACTTCGGCCACACGACCGTGGGGTGGACCTCCGGTACGTACGTGGCGCGTGACGAGAAGCCGCAGTCGGCGCCGGCGATGACGTTCTCACGACCGACCAGCCCGGCGTACTTGCACGATGTAGTCGGCGATCAGCTCCGGGTGCTCGACGTAGTTGGTGGCGTGGCCGAGCAGGCCGGGGATGAGGATCTTGTCGTCCGGGAGCTTGACGTCCTCCCAGATGCGCCACTCGTGGTAGTGCCGCGGGTTGGCCACCTCGAAGCTGTGGGCGCCGGCGTTGATCGCCAGCATGAACGGCACGACCTTGAGCAGCGGGATGTCGTTCATCCGCGGGCCGTGGTTGAGGCCGTAGCAGGTGTGGTGGCGGATCTGCTCCGTCGGGATGTCGCGCAGCGCGTGGTTGAGCGCCTCGACGTGGACCCAGGCCGACCGCTCCCGCTCGTCCGGCTCCACCGCCGGGTCGCTGAGCATGTCGATGAGGAACGGGTCGTCGACCTGGAGCACGAAGCCGGCGGCGACGATGGCCAGGTACTCCTCGCGCATCGCCTCCGCGACGGCGCTGAGGTACTCCTCGTGGGACGGGTAGTACTCGTTGCGGCCGAAGCCGCTCGGCCCGGTCGACGGCATGAACACGTCGGAGACGTCGAAGGGCTCGACGGCCGCCTTGAGGTTGTCGATGTCCGTCTGGACGAGCTCTTGGCCGACGTAGCTGATCGGGCCCTTGCAGATGATCCGCCGCAGCGGCGTGACGGTGGAGGCGTACTTCTTGAAGTACTCGGCGTAGTACTCGGGGAAGTCGTCGACCTCCTTCTGCCACGACGGCGCCACCCGTGACGGGCCCATGTCGAGCTCGAAGCCACCGAGCCGGTCCTTGACGTACCCGAGGAAGCTGACCTTGCTCATCTCCCCGTCCGTCACGATGTCGATGCCCGACTCGACCTGGCGACGCACTCGATCGGCCACCGCGTCGGTGATCTGGCGATCGAGCAGCGTCGGCGTCGTACGGCCGGCCGTTCTCCCGTTCCTTCATCGTGTCGAGCAGCTCGGTCGGGCGGGCCAGGCTGCCGACGTGGGTCGTGAGGATGCGTTCCGTGCTGCGGTTCATCGTCGTCCATCATGCCAGTCGGCCCGCCGAGCCGTCGCTCCCGGGTCTCAGGTAGCTTGATACCCTGCGCCATCAGGTGTACCGTGCGCGGACACGCCTGCTCGGGGGAGGTGCGTGGGGGAAGAACCGGGGCGCAGAGACGTCATCGCTCGCCCCGGCAACAGACGCGGACTCAGATGGGGAGGGTTCATGAGACGTTCACTGTTGAGGATCGCGACAGCCAGCATCCTGGTCATCGCGGCCTGTGGCGACGACGACGACGACTCGTCGGCCACGACCGCCGGCGGAGCATCTGCCGACACGACCGCGGCGGCGGAGACCACCGCACCAGAGGAGACGGAGGCACCGGAGGAGACCACGGCACCCGAGGAGACCACGGCACCCGAGGAGACCGAGGCGCCGGAGGAGACGGATGCTCCGGCGGCCGGCGGGGGGAACATCCAGGCCGCCGGCGAGTGTGGCCTCGGCACGGGTGAGGCAGCGACCGGGGAGCCGATCAAGCTCGGCGCGATGGCGACGAACATCCCGGGTGTCGACTTCACGTGGATCCCCGACATGGCCACCGCCTACTTCGAGTGCGTCAACGACAACGGGGGCATCAACGGCCGGCCGATCGAGTACATCCGCGAGGAGGAACAGGTCGACCCGCAGCAGATCGCCGCGTTCGCCACGAAGCTCATCGAGCAGGACCAGGTGCTCGGCATCGTCGGCAGCACGAGCCTCATCGAGTGCCGCGTCAACCGCGCCTACTACGCCGAGCAGGGCTTCTACTTGATCATCGCCGGCGTGGCCCAGGACTGCTTCTCGAGCCCGAACTTCTCGGCCGTCAACATGGGTCCCGTACTACTCGAGCCTCGGCGGCGCGCAGGCCGCGCGTGCGGGCCGGGGCCGAGGGCAAGCTCGTCGTCGTCTCGCCGAACCAGCCCGGCTTCGACCTGATCAACAGCGGCGTCGTCGAGTTCGCCGAGGAGAACGGTATGGAGGGCGAGAGCATCCTCGAGGACGTCCCGATCAACGACCCGGCCGGGCTGGCCCAGCGTCTCGTCAGGCGGCGGGTGAGGGCGGTGGCGTGGTGCTCGACTTCACCGGCCCCACGGTGCTGCCTCTCCTGCAGGCGATCGAGCAGCAGGGCCTCATCGACTCCGTGATCTGGGCCAGCTCGACGCCGCCCAACGACCCGTCGGTGTCGGCCGCGCTGGGCCCGGCGTGGAACGGCAAGTTCCTGATCAACGCCGAGTTCAACGTGCTCGACTCCGGCCAGCCGGACCAGAACCACATGAACGAGGTCCGCGAGCAGTACGCCCCGGACATCCAGAGCTCGAGCTTCGCCCAGATGGGCTACCTCGCCGGCCGGGTGGCCACCGATGCGTTGCTCGGGATCGAGGGCGAGCTGACCAAGGAGAGCGTCAACGAGGCGTTCCGCAGCATCACCAACTTCACCAGCGACATCTGGTGCAAGCCGTGGTACTTCGACAGCGGCACCGGCAGCAACGTGTCCAACAACACGGACCTCACCGTGGCGCCTGAGGACGGCAACATGGTCCAGGTCGAGGAGTGCTTCGACATCGCCGACCTGCCCGGCAACCCGCTGGACGAGATCCGCGCCGCGGAGGAGGAGCAGGGACTGAACGCCGGCTAGCGTCGAACGTCGGTGCGGATGAGGGGATCGGGGGCCTCCGATGCCGAGCCTGGATGAGCTCAAGCCCTTCCTCGTGCTCGGCCTGGCGCTCGGGGGCGTGTTCGCCATGTCGGGTGTCGGCCTCGTGGTCCTTTACCGGGCGACGGGCGTGCTCAACCTCGCCTACGGGGCGATCGGCGCGACCGGCGCCCTGATCTCGTGGTCCCTGCTCGGTGGCGTGAACGAATGGGTGGCCTACGCCGCCTGCATCGCCTTCGGCGGGGTGGTGACGCTCCTCTACGGCGTCCTGTGCGGACCGCCGTTCGCTGCCCGCGACCCGCTCGTGAAGGCCACCGGCGACGCTCGGCCTGCTGCTCATCCTCCTCGGCGTGATGCAGTGGAAGTGGGGCCGCGATGCCCATTGCGTTCACCCTGCCGACGACGCGCTGGAGCTACGAGATCGTCGACGTACGGATCAACTGGACGCAGATCATCGGGGTCGCCTTCCCGATCATCGTGACCGCGGCGACGGCCGTGTTCCTGCGCGTGACGAAGATCGGGACGGCGATGCGGGCGTTGGCCAACGATCGTGAGATCACCGCCTCGCTCGGCGTCCCGGTCCGCCGGGTGGAGGCCATCGCCTGGTTCGGCTCCGGCTTGCTGTGCGGCACCGCCGGCCTGCTCCTCGCCAACCTCGTCGGCCTCGACATCGTCGGCCTGACGTTCCTCGTCATCCCGGCGCTGGCCGCCGCGCTGATCGGCCAGCTCCGTTCGCTGTGGGTCACGCTCTTCGCCGGCTTCGTCATCGGCATCGTGCAGTCGGGCCTGAACGCCTTCTCCGATCCGAACCTCGCCGACTACCGCTCGATGACCCCGTTCGTCTTCGCCATCATCGCCCTCCTGTGGTTCGCCCGGCGACGCCAGGTCCTGGTCCGGACCTAGAGCCGTGAGTGTCGCCCCCACCCTCGACAGCGCCGAGGTACCTGCCGCGGCGACCGTCGAGGTCGGCCGGCCGCGCCTCGACGTCGTTCGGCTGCTCGTCGTGGCGGTGCTCCTCGTCGTCGCCGTGTTCGGGCTGCCCGGCGCTGGTCGACAGCTCTGGCTGCAGATCCTCACCGGCGTCGTGATCTACAGCATCGTGACGCTCGGCCTCGGCCTGTTGATCGGGCGGGTCGGGCCTGGTCTCGCTGTGCCAGTTCGTCCTGCTGGCGATCGGCGCGTGGGTCGCGCTGCGCCTCGACTTCGCCACGTCCATCCCGTTCCCGCTGTTGATCCTGATCTCCGGCGTCATCACCGGGCTGATCGGGACGTTGATCGGCCTGCCCGCCCTGCGGCTGGAAGGCCTGTACCTGGCGCTGATCACGCTGATGGCCGCTGGGGCGTTCATGGTCGTCTTACGCACCGCTCAGTTCCCCAACGGCGGCCGCGGGTTCTTCGGCAACTCCGCGTCCGGCGACACGTCGTCGCGCCTGCCGCGTCCGGCGGTGGCGCTCGGCGACACGGCCTACTACCGCTACTCGTGGTCGTCGCCGTACTCATGTTCCTGCTCGCGCTGTGGCACGTCCGCGGCAAGGCCGGCCGGGCGTGGGCCGCCCTCCGCCAGAGCCAGGCCACCGCCGTCGCCGCCGGCGTCAACACCACGCTGTACAAGCTTTGGGCGTTCGCGCTGGCCTCGTTCATGGCGGGGATCGCCGGCGGACTGCTGGCGGCGGCCAGCGGCGGGGTGGCCATCGGCCAGTTCCCCGTGCAGAGCTCGATCCTGCTCCTGGCCGTGGTGCTGATGGGCGGCGTGTACAACCTGTGGGGCGCCGTCGTGGCCGCGCTGTTGCTGCGCTTGCTGCCGGCGCTCCTCGACAACTGGGGCGTCTCGACCGAACTGCTCACCATCCTCTTCGGAGTCGGCCTCCTACAGGTGCTCCTGACGGCTCCCGGCGGGCTCGCCGATCAGGTCCCCAAGGATCTGGCGCGGCTCGGGCGCGCCGTTGGCGGCGCGTTCGGCCGCCTGTCCGGGCGCCGGCGGTCGCCGTGATCGAGGTCGCCGACCTGACCGTCCGCTTCGGTGGGGTCCTGTCCGATCGACCAGCTGACGGTGGCGTTCCCAGCGGGCACGTGTGGGTTGATCGGCCCGAACGGCGCCGGCAAGACGACGTTCTTCAACGTCCTCAGCGGGTTCGTCCGACCAGCCGCCGGCGACGTCCATGCCTTCGGCGAGGACCTGTTGGCGATGGCCGACTTCCAGAGGGCGCGGTGGGGTGTGCGCCGGACGTTCCAGACCGAGCACGCCATCCTCAACCTCTCGGTCTTCGACAACGTGCTGCTCGTCCACGAGCACACGGGCGGAGCGCCGGCGACGCGCCGCCGGGACGTCATGGACGCCGTCACGTTCGTCGGTCTCGAGCGCCAGGTCCACCTGGCCGTTGGCGTGCTCGGTGCCGGCCAGCGGCGCCTCGTCGAGGTCGCCCGGGCCGTCGTCGGGACTCCCCGCCTCGTGCTGCTCGACGAGCCGGGTGCCGGCCTGCCGGACGAGGAGACGGAGCGCCTCGGCGCCCTGATCCAGCGCATCCCGACCGAGACGGGAGCGCTCGTGATCCTCGTCGACCACGACATGAGCCTGGTCTCGGCCTGCTGCGAGACGACCGCCGTGCTCGACTTCGGGCGCTTGATCGCCTCGGGCCCGACGGCCGAGGTCCTGCACGACGAGCACGTCATCCGCGCCTACCTCGGGGTCGAGGAGGTCGTATGACTTCAGCGTCCCCGACGCTGCGGATCGAAGGGCTCGATGTCCCGCGCGCCGGTCGTCCGGTGCTGCACGATGTCACGCTGGACATCACGCCCGGCGAGGTGACGGCGCTGCTCGGGACCGAACGGCGCCGGCAAGTCGACCCTCGTGCTGGCCGTCGCCGGTGTGCTGCGAGCCACCGCCGGCCAGGTGTTGCTCGGCGATCAGGACCTCACCGGGCGCCGGCCAGAGCGCATCCGTCAAGCCGGCGTCGCCGTGGTCCCGGAGGGCCGGCGGCTCCTCTCGGAGCTCACCGTGGCGGACAACCTGCGGGTGGCCACGTACTCCCTCGGCCGCGAGGAGGCCGCCGCCGGCACGACGTACGCCCTCGAGCTGTTCCCGGAGCTGCGCGAACGATGGGACACCACGGCGCGATCGCTCTCCGGCGGCCAGCAGCAGATGGTCGTGCTGGCCCAGGCGTTGGCGTCACGGCCGGCCGTCCTGCTCGTCGACGAGCTGTCGCTCGGACTGGCACCGTTGGTGATCAAGCGTCTCGTGCCGACACTGGCGGCGGTGGCCGCGTCGGGCGTCGGCGTGCTCGTGATCGAGCAGTTCGCCCACGTCGCACTCGGGTTGGCCAAACGGGCCTACATCCTGCAGGGCGGCCGCATCCGCTACCGCGGCACGGCGCAGGAGCTCCACGACCACCCCGAGCTCCTGCACTCGGCCTACCTGTTGCGCGTCTAGGCCGATGGACGATCTCGATGGCAAGGTCGCCGTCATCACGGGTGGGGCCTCCGGGATCGGCTTCGCCATGGCCCGGCGCTTCGGGGCCGCCGGCATGAAGGTCGTACTTGCCGACGTCGAGCGGCCGGTCCTCGAGCGGGCCGGTACCCAGCTCGCCGAGGCGGGGGTCGACGTGCTGACGGTGCCAACCGACGTGAGCCTCAACGACGAGGTGCAGGCTCTCGCGGCGATCACGCTGGAGCACTTCGGCGACGTCCATCTCGTCTGCAACAACGCCGGAGTCGGCAGCCGCGGCCTGCTCGTCGCCGAGTTGCCGCTGGCCGACTTCCAGTGGGTCGTCGCCGTCAACCTCTTCGGGGTGATCCACGGACTACAGGCGTTCCTCCCCCACCTGCGGGCCAACGACGTCGGCCACATCGTCAACACGGCGTCGATCTCCGGGCTCTACCACCTGCCCCGCATGGGGCCGTACAACGCATCGAAGGCCGCCGTGATCGCCCTCAGCGAGACGTTGCGCTTCGAGCTGGCCGCCGAAGGCAGCCGCGTCGGCGTGTCCGTGCTGTGCCCGAGCTGGGTGCGCACGAACATCTCGACCTCCGATCGCAACCGGCCGGAGCGCTTCGCCTACACCGTCGGCACGGACCAGTCGCCCAGGCCGCCGAGTACAAGGCCCGGCGGCGCCAACAGCTGGCGACCCTCGCCATCGACCCGGCAGACGTCGCCGAGCAGGTGTACCACGCCGTGCGCGCCGACCGCTTCTACGTCATCACCCACCCCGAGAGCCTCCCGGCTTTCGAGGACCGGGTGCGACGGATCCTCGTCGGCGAGAACCCGGCGGAACCCCCGCATGAAGGAGAGAACCCGATGACCAACGAGTCGCATGCCGAGCTGCTGACCGACGTCCTGTCGCGCCACGAGAGCTCGCCGAACCCGCGGTTGCGGGAGATCACGGAGGCCGCGCGCGCGGCACCTGCACGCCTTCGTCGAAGAGGTCGGCCTGCAGCGCGACGAGTGGTTCGTCGGCATCCAGTTCCTCACCGCCACCGGGCAGAAGTGCGACGACACGCGCCAGGAGTTCATCCTCCTGTCGGACACCCTCGGGGTGTCGACGCTCGTCGAGTTCGTGACCCATGGAGGTGCGCAGGGCACGACGGAGAACACGGTGCTCGGGCCGTTCTACGTTCCGGGCTCCCCGCAACGCGCCAAGGGCGAGTCGATGCTCGTCGACGACGATGACGGCGATCGCGTCGTCATCCGCGGCACGGTGACCAACGAGGATGGTCAGCCGATCGCCGGAGCAACGTTGGACTGTTGGCAGAACTCGACGGCCGGGTTCTACGCCGTGCAGCAGCCGGACGAGCAGACGCCGGAGAACCTGCGGGGCATCTACACGACCGACGCCGACGGCACCTACGAGATCCGCACGGTGCGCCCGGTGCCCTACCCGATCCCGGCGGACGGGCCGGTCGGCGACCTCCTCAGGGCGCACGGCCGCGGCTGGATGCGCCCTGGCCACACCCACATGTGGGTGCGCGCCGATGGTTACAAGCAACTGATCACCCACCTGTTCGACGCGCAGACCGACTACCTCCGCGAGGACGCCGTCTTCGGAGTGCGGGACAGTTTGGTGCGGCGGTTCGAGCCTGACGAGGCCGGTGAGCTGGCGACGACGTTCGACATCGTGCTCGATCGCGATCCCAACACCGAATCTCAGGTTTCCTGATACTCTGCGCCGGGTCCGCCGCAGCTGCAGGAGGCACAGTGAGGATCGGAGTGGTGGTCCCGAACCAGCGGGCCACCGTCGCGCGGGTGATCGCCGAGCTGACGACGGCGGAACGGCTGGGCTACGACAGCGCCTGGATGCCGGGGATCCCCAACGGGCCGGACGTGCTGACGCTGCTGGTGGCAGCCGGTCCGCACGCTCCAGGCCTGGAGCTCGGACCGGCCGTGCTGCCGACGTACCTCCGCCACCCCGTTGCGCTGGCGAGCCAGGCGCTGACCGTCAACGACGCGCTGTGCGGCCGGCTGACGCTCGGGATCGGCGTCTCCCACCGCAGCGTGACGGAAGGCCTGCTCGGCATCGACGGCAGCCGGCCCGTGCAGCACATGGAGGAGTACCTGCGCATCCTCGTCCCACTGTTGCGGGATCAGCGAGTCGACTTCGAAGGGACGGCAATGCGGGCCCGGTATCGGTTGGAGGCCTCGCAATCGGACGTGGCACCTCCATCGGTGTTCATCGCCGCCCTCGGTCCACGCATGCTCCGGTTGGCTGGCACCCTCGCCGACGGCGTGGCGACCTGGTTGGTCGGTCCGCGGGCGCTGGCCGAGTTCATCGTCCCGGCCGTGCAGACGGCCGCCGAGCGCGCCGGCCGGCCGGAGCCACGCGTGCTGGCCAGCCTGCCGTTCCTGCTCAGCGACGACGCGGAGGCCAGCCGGGAGCGGGCCGCCGAGGAGTTCGCCGTGTACGGACGGCTCCCGGCGTACCAGGCGGTGCTGCAGCGCCAAGGCATGCAGTCGCCGGCGGAGGTCGCCGTCGTCGGTGACGAGGCGATGTTGGCGAACGCGGTGCGACGGGTCGGCGACACTGGCGTCACGGACCTGCAGATCACCCCGTTCGGCGACGAGCGCGAACGCCGGAGGACACTCGAGTTCATGGCGACGCTGCGGTGAGCCGTACCTTGGCGCCCGTGCCATCGGCGCGTGCTGCACCGGACCCTTCGCCCGAGGGTGACCGCGCCCCCACGTTGCTGTACCTGGTCGGTCGCATCGACCGGGTCGTCCGCCGGCACATCGACGATGTCGTCAAGGCGCGCGGGCTGTCCGTCAACCAGTACACGACGCTGAGCGTGCTCGACCGGCGCAGTGGGCTCTCCAACGCCCAGCTCGCTCGTCGGGCGCTGGTGTCACCGCAGTCGATGAACGAGGTCCTTGTCAGCCTCGAGCAGCGCGGGCTCGTGCGCCGCCGCGCCCATCCGGATCACGGCAGGATCCGCCAGGCCCTGCTCACTGCGAAGGGCCGCAAGGTGTTGGCTGACTGCGATGAGCGCGTCCGGGAGGTCGAGGCGCTGATGGTCAGCGACCTCACGCGCAAGGAGCAGGCGGCCCTCCGTCGAGCGCTGTTGCACAGCATCCACTCCCTCCGGGGCGGCTTGGCAGGGGACTGAGTTGGACGGGGAACGGGACCCAGATCAGGTGCTGCAGGTGCTGCACATCAAGGGCCGGGCGACGCGCGAGGTCATCGAGGCGGCGCTCGGCGTCCACGCGGCGACGGCGTTCGAGCGGCTCGAGGCGGAGGGGCTGATCGCCGTCACCAAGGCGGGCTACAAGGTCACGGATGCCGGACGGGCGCGGGTCGGCGAGCTGTATGCCGGCGAGCGCCAACAGGCTGGCGCCGTCGTCGAGGACGTCTACGAGGCGTTCCTGCCGATCAACGCCGACCTCAAGCAGATCGTCACTGATTGGCAATGCCGGATCATCGACGGCGAGGTCGTCCTCAACGAGCACAACGACCATGCCCACGACGACGCAGTGATCGCCAGACTGAAGGCGACCGATGCCCACGTCACGGATGCGCTGGCTCCGCTGTCGGCGGCCCTCCCCCGGCTGGACGCCTACGCCCGGCGCCTCCAGCGGGCGCTCGCCAGCATCGACGCCGGCGACCACTCGATGGTCGCCGCCCCGATCAAGGAGAGCTACCACACCGTGTGGTTCGAGCTGCACGAGGAGCTGTTGTTGCTCACGGGTCGCCCACGCACGGAGTGATCGACCGGCGATCTGGGTGCAGTTTGTTGCGGATTCCGCAACAGACTGCGCCCAGATGGGCGGGTGGGACGATCTGCGCCCAGATGCGTCGCGCCGACCCCCCGGGCGGCCCGCACCGTCCCGACGCTGTGCGTACTATCGTGCGGAGTACGAACACGCCTGCCAGGACCGATCGACGCACGAGCGACGACGAACGCGGTCCGGACTTCGTCCAGTCGCTCGAACGGGGCCTGATGGTCATCCGCGCCTTCGACGGCGAGCATCCGCGCCTGACCCTCAGCGACGTCAGTCGACGCACCGGCCTGACGCGGGCCGCCGCCCGTCGATTCCTGCTCACGCTCGTCGAGCTCGGCTACATGCAGAGCGACGGTCGCGACTTCTCGCTGCGGCCGAGTGTGCTCGAGCTCGGGTTCGCCTACCTGTCCTCGATGGGTCTGCCGGAGATCGCCCTCCCCCACATGGAGGCCTTCGTCGCCTCGATCCACGAGTCGTCGTCGATGTCGGTGCTCGACGGATCCGACGTCGTGTACGTCGCCAGGGTGCCGACGCGGGCGCGGATCATGACCGTGTCGATCGCCGTCGGGACGCGCTTCCCCGCCTACGCCACGTCGATGGGCCGCGTGCTGCTGGCCCACCTCGACGACGACGCCCTCGACGAGTACCTGGCCAGCACGGAGCTGATCCGCCACACGCCGACTGCCATCCACGACGCCTCCCGCCTGCGACGCGTCCTCGCCGAGGTGCGCCAGGCCGGCTACGCCATCGTCGACCAGGAGTTGGAGGAGGGCCTCCGCTCGGCGGCCGCGCCCGTGCGCGCCGACGGCGGTCGCGTCGTCGCCGCCGTCAACGTCTCCGTGCACGCCACCAGGGCGACCGTCGAGGACATCGAGCGGCGCTTCGTGCCCGAGCTGCTGGAGACCGTGACGAGGATCAGCGCCGACCTCGGTGCCCTTGGGCCGGCCATGGCGGCGCGCCGCACGTCGGGCGCAGGTCAGCCATGACCGACATCCCGGACCAGACGCAGGTCGGCATCATCGGGGCCGGGCCGGCCGGCCTCGTGCTGAGCCACCTGCTGAAGGCCCGGGGCATCGACAGCGTGGTGCTCGAGGTGCGCGACCGGGAGTACGTCGAGCAACGGGTGCGGGCCGGCGTGCTCGAGGATCCGACGGTCCGGCTGCTGCGTGAGCTGCACCTCGCCGATCGCCTGGATCGGGAGGGTCTTGCTCACCGCGGCATCGCGCTCGGCCTTCGAGGGTCGCCGCCACCGCATCGACTTCGTCGAGCTGACCGGAACGTCGATCACCGTCTACGGGCAGCAGGAGGTCGTCAAGGACCTCATCGCCGCCCGCCTCGCGGCCGGTGATCCGATCGTGTTCGAGGCGCTCGACGCCGAACCGAGCGACATCGAGACCGACAAGCCGGTGATCCGCTACCGCCACGACGGAGCAGCGCGCGAGCTGCTCTGCCAGGTCATCGCCGGGTGCGACGGCTTCCACGGCACCTGCCGCCCGGGGATCCCCGACCTGCACGTCGCCGAGCGGGAGTACCCCTTCGCCTGGCTCGGCATCCTGGCCGACGCCGCGCCGACGATCGACGAGCTGATCTACGCCAACCACGAGCGCGGCTTCGCGCTGTACAGCATGCGCTCACCGACGATCACCCGCCTCTACCTCCAGGTGCCCGCCGACGAGCGCATCGAGCACTGGTCCGACGACCGCATCTGGTCCGAACTGGAGACCCGCCTGCCGACGGGCGACGATTGGTCGTTCAACACCGGGCCGGTGCTGGAGAAGGGGATCACGGCGATGCGCAGCTTCGTGGCCACGCCGATGCGCTACGGCAACCTCGTGCTCGCCGGCGACGCCGCCCACATCGTTCCGCCGACCGGCGCCAAGGGGATGAACCTGGCGATCGCCGACGTCGCCGTGCTGGCCGGCATCCTCGACGACGTCGTCAACGACGGGCGACGCGAGCGGCTCGACGACTACACCGCAACGTGCCTGCGCCGGGTGTGGCGGGCCCAGCACTTCTCGTACTGGATGACGTCGATGCTGCACCGCTTCGGCGACGACCCGTTCCTGCGCCAGCTGCAGTTGTCGGAGCTGGCCCTCGTCACCGGCTCCACCGCCGCGGCGACGACGCTGGCCGAGAACTACGTCGGACTGCCCTTCGGCGAGATGTACGGGTCGGCGGCATGACGGCCATCTCGCCGATCGAGTGGGACTCGTTCCCCTCCGTCCCGGAGGGGACCAACGCACCGCTCGACTGGCCCGACTACCGGTCGACGCGGTTGCGCCACCCGCGCCGCCCGCCGCTGCGCCTCGACCCGGCGAAGGCCGATCCGACCGAGCTCTCCGGCCCGCTGTTCGGCGAGGCGGCGCTCGCGGAGGCCGACGCCGACCTCACGGTCGGGCCCGCCGGCGAGGCGGTCGGCCAGCGCATCATCGTCACCGGCCGGCTGCTCGACACCGGCGGTCGCCCGATCCCGTCGTCGCTGATCGAGGTCTGGCAGGCCAACGCATCCGGTCGCTATCGCCACGCCAGCGACCGCTGGCCCGGATCGCTCGATCCCAACTTCACCGGCGCCGGCCGCGGCCGTCACCGCCGCCGATGGCACCTACCGGTTCACGACCATTCGCCCCGGCGCCTACCCGTGGGGCAACCACGACAACGCCTGGCGCCCGGCGCACATCCACTTCTCGGTGTTCGGCCGCTCGTTCCTCCAACGCCTCGTCACGCAGATGTACTTCCCCGACGACCCGCTGTTCTTCCAGGACCCGATCTTCAACGCCATCCCCGACCCGGCGGCCCGCCGACGGTTGATCGCCAGCTACGACCACGACGAGAGCCGCCCCGAGTGGGCGCTCGGGTTCCGCTTCGACATCGTCGTCCGCGGTCCCGCCGGCACGCCGTTCGAGAGCGCTCGATGGCTGACCAACCCATGGGGCTGACACCGTCGCAGACCGTGGGGCCGTTCCTCCACCTCGCCCTGGCCGAACCGACTGCCCGCCACGCCGTTCCGCCGGGCACGGCGGGCGCCATCGTCGTGCGCGGCCGGGTCATCGACGGCGACGGCCAGGCGGTCCCGGACGCCGTCGTCGAGACCTGGCAGATCGACGGCCACTTCGCCCGCTGTTCGACGGACACGCAGGGCGAGTGGGCGATCCACACCGTCAAGCCGCCCGCCGTCGCCACCCGCGATGGCACGCCGCAGGCACCGCATCTGGCCGTCTCCGTGTTCGCCAGGGGCCTGCTCGATCGGGTCGTCACGCGGTGCTACTTCGGCGACGAGGTCGACGCCAACGCCGACGATCCCACGCTGGCCGTGGTCGATCCGAGCCGCCGCCATCTCCTCGTCGCCGACGGCACGGCGAGCGACGGTTACCGTTTCGACATCCGCCTGCAGGGTGACGATGAGTCTGTTTTCTTCGCCGTCTGACGCCGATCCCTTCGGGTTCCTGGTCAGCTGCGGCGCCGTGGCCAGCGCCACGACGGGGAGCGCCTGGCTGCAAGCGATGCTCGACGCCGAAGCCGCACTGACCGAGCGATGGCCGACGTCGGGCTCGTCCCGCAGGACGCCGCGGCGGCGATCGGCGAGGCCTGCCAAGCTGACCGCTTCGACGTCGATGCCGTCTTCGAGGCTGCCGCTCTCGACGGCAACCCGGTCATCCCGCTCGTGTCGTTGCTGCGCGCCGCGGTTGGCGAGCCGGCGGCGGCCCATGTCCATCGCGGGGCCACGAGCCAGGACATCGTCGACACCGCGGCGATGCTCGTCGTCCGGCGTTCCACGCGCCTCCTGACGGACGAGCTCGGCCAGCTCGTTGACGACGTCGGCTCGCTCGCGCAGCAGCATCGAGACGCCGCGATGATCGGCCGCACGCTCATGCAGCACGCCGTGCCGACGACGTTCGGGGCCCTCGCCACGAGGTGGCGGAGCGGTATCGACGACGCGACGCGACGGTTGCACGCGCTCGACGGCGAGCTGACCGTGCAGCTCGGCGGCCCGGTGGGCGACCTGGGCTCGTTCGGCGAGCACGGCCAGGCGATCGCCGAGCGGATGGCCGACCGTCTCGGACTCGGCGCGCCGGCCGGCCCCTGGCACACGCAGCGGGCGCCGATTGCTGCGGCGGCCGGGACGTGGGGGCTGGCCGCGGCCTCCCTCGGCACGGTCGCGCTCGACATCCTGCTGCTGGCCCAGAGCGACGTCGCCGAGGTGGCCGAACGCTCGGCTGGAGCCGGGCGGTCGTCGTCGATGGTCCACAAGCGCAACCCGATCGCCGCCGTCAGCGCCCGCGCCGCGGCGATGCAGGCACCCGGTCTCGTCGCCACCCTCTTGCAGTGCGCCGGCGGTCACGAACTGCAACGGGCGGCGGGTGCATGGCACGCCGAGTGGCCGGCGCTGAACGCACTCCTGCGGGCGACCGGCTCGGCGGCCCACTGGCTGGCCGTGAGCGTCGAGCGGCTGGTCGTCGACGAAGGGCGGATGGCGGCCAACCTCGCCAGCGCGGCGACGAGCAACGGGGAGTCACGGACATGATCGACCTGCACGCTGAGCGAGCCGGCCGCGGCAGCGGCCCGGTGGTGCTGTGGCTGGGCTCGCTCGGCAGCACCACCACGATGTGGGACCCGCAGATCGCCGCCCTCGGCGAGCGAGCTCGCTGCGTGCTCGTCGACCTGCCTGGCCACGGTGCCAGCGCGGTGGCACCGCCGCCGTACACGATCGGCGGGCTGGCCGGCGGTGTCGTCGCCGCGCTCGACCGGCTCGAGGTCGAGCGGGCCCACGTCGTCGGGTTGTCGATCGGGGCGATGATCGCCATGGCCATGGCTGCTCGCCACGGCGACCGCGTCGACCACCTGGCGCTGCTCTGCACGTCCGCCCAACTCGGCCCGCCATCGAGGTGGCACGAGCGCGCCGCGACGGTCCGCGCCGAGGGGACGAAGGCGATCGCCACGACGGTCGTCGGGCGCTGGTTGACCCCGTCGTACGCCGCCGCCCACCCGGACGTCGTCGAGGACCTCGTGGCGATGGTCTCGTCGGCCGACGCCGAGGCTTACGCGGCCTGCTGCGAGGCGATCGCCGAGATGGATCTGCGTGACGACCTCCCGCGCATCGCCGCGCCGACGCTCGTCGTCGCCGGAACCGTGGATCCCTCCACGCCGCCGGAGCACGGCGAGCTCGTCGCTGCGCTGATCCCCGGCGCACGCATCGAGATCCTCGAGGCCGCCCACCTCGCCAGCTGGGAGCGGGCCGACGAGGTCAACGCCCTGCTCGCCGCCCACCTGCTCGGGGAGGCGGCGCGATGACCGACGACCGCTATGACGCCGGCATGCGGGTGCGCCGCGAGGTGCTCGGCGACGAGCACGTCGACCGGGCCATCGCCCGGACCACGGAGGTGGATGTCGACTTCCAGCGGTACCTCACCGAGTCGGCGTGGGGTTCGCTGTGGGCACGCGACGACCACCTCGACCGGCGCACCCGGTCGTGCATCACGCTCGCCCTGCTGACGGCCCTGCGTTCGGAGGACGAGCTGGCCCTGCACATCCGCGCTGCTCGACGCAACGGGCTCACGGCGCCGGAGATCGCCGAGGTCATCATGCACACCGCCGCCTATGCCGGCATCCCGGCCGCCAACGCGGCGATGGCCGTCGCCAAGGCCGTGCTCGCCGAGCCGACCGGGTCCTGACCGTGCTCACCCGAGGCGGCTGGGCGTCGTCGCTGACCCCTAGAATTCCAGGATGGTCAGCCGGCGCCGCGGGGCCAACGACGAATTGCGCAATGCGCTGGCCCGGGTGGCACCCGGCACGCCGCTGCGCGACGGCATCGATCGGGTCGTGCGGGCCAAGGCCGGCGCCCTGCTGGTCATCGACGATGGGCCCGACGTTTTGGCCATCTGCTCCGGTGGGTTCCTCGTCGACGCTCCCTACAGCCCGCAGCGGCTGTCCGAGCTGGCCAAGATGGACGGCGCGATCATCATCTCGACGGACGGTGGCCGCATCGCCCGGGCCAACGTCCACCTCGTGCCGGACCCGACCGTCCCGACGAGCGAGACGGGGACACGGCATCGCACGTCCGAACGCGTCGCTCGCTCGCTGAAGGTGCCCGTCGTGTCGGCCAGCGAGGAGATGGGCGTGATCAACGTCTACGCCGGCGGGTCGAAGCACCAGTTGCAGGACGTCAGCCGGCTGCTCGACCGGGCCAACCAGGCGCTGCAGACCCTCGAGCGCTACAAGGTGCGCCTCGACGACGCGATCGCCAACCTCACGGGCGTCGAGCTGGAGGATGTCGTGACGCTGCGCGACGTCGTTGCCGTGGTGCAGCGCGGTGAGATGGTCCACCGCATCGCCGACGAGATCGAGACGATGATCATCGAGCTGGGCGTCGACGCCCGTCTCTTGCGACTGCAGCTCGACGAGATCTACGGCGACGTCGATGACGAGCTGGACCTCGTCGTCGCCGACTACCTGCCGGCCGGGCGCACCGTGATCGAGACCCAAGCCGAGATGTCCCGCCTCGACGACGACGACGTGCTCGACTACCGCATCGCCGCCGGCACGCTGCACCGCGATGGCGACAGTCGCGACCTCGAGCAGGAGGTCTCCCCCAAAGGCCTGCGCCTGCTGCACCGGGTCCATCGGCTGCCGGCCGAACAGGCGGCGGCGGTGGCCGACCACTTCGGCGGGTTGGCCAAGCTGCAGCGGGCCACCGTCGCCGACCTGGAGAGCGTCCATGGCGTCGACCGCACGATGGCGGTGGCCATCAAGGACACGCTCGAGCGGGTCACGGAGTCGACGATCCTCGACCAGTACAGCTGATCAGGCGGGCGTGTGCGGCAAGTCAGGCACATCATCATCGGCGGCGACGCGGCAGGGATGTCCGCGGCCACCCGCATCCGGGGCGCCGCCCCCGACGACGAGGTCATCGTGCTGGAGAGCGGCCGGTTCACGAGCTACTCGGCGTGCGGCATCCCGTTCGTCATCGGAGGCCAGGTCAGCGGCGGCGTCGAGGCGCTGGTTGCCCGGTCGCCGGCGGAGCATCGCCGTCGAGGGATCGATGTACGCATCCACCACGAGGCCACGGGCATCGACACGATCGCCGGCACCGTGGAGGTCCTCGACCAGCAGGCCGGGACGTTCGGCTCGCTCGGCTACGACCGTCTGCTGATCGCCACGGGCGGTGAGCCGATCCGGCCCGATCTCCCGGGCATCGACCTCCCGTTCGTGCGCGGCGTGCAGACGCTCGAGGACGCCGACGTGCTGTTCTCGCTGGCCGAGCAGGGTTGTCGGCGCACCGTCGTCGTCGGTGGCGGCTACATCGGCCTCGAGATGGCGGAGGCCTTCATCGACCGGGGATGTTCGGCGACGATCGTCGAGCGCCAGGCCCAGCCGCTGCGCATCCTCGATGCGGACCTCGGGCAGCGGGTCGGGGAAGCGCTCGTCGCCTACGGCGTCGACGTGCGGAGCAACGTCGCCGTGCACGGGTTCGAGCCTGGGCGGGTGCTGACGTCGGACGGGCCGTTCGACGCCGATCTGGTCGTGCTCGGCATCGGCGTGCAACCTCGATCGGGGCTGGCCAAGCAGGCCGGCATCGAGTTGGGCGTCGCCGGCGCCGTCCACATCGACGACCACCAGGCCACGTCGGCGGAGAACGTCTGGTCGGCCGGCGACTGCGCCGAGTCGATCCACCGCCTCACCGGCCAGCCGGTGTACATCCCGCTCGGGACGTACGCCAACCGGCATGGTCGGGTGGCTGGTCTCAACATGGCCGGTGGCGATGTGCGGTCGGCGCCCGTGCTGGGCACGGGGATCACCAAGCTCTGCCGCCTCGGCATCGCCGTGACAGGGCTGCGCGAAGCGGAAGCGATCGACGCCGGCTTCGACGCCATCGCCGTCACGATCGACACGACGACCCACGCCGGCTACCTCCACGAGCCCGATCGGCTGACCGTCCGCCTGACGGTCGAGCGCGGCACCGGCCGGCTCCTCGGAGCGCAGCTCCTCGGCGGCTCGACGGCCGCCAAACGGATCGACACCGTGGCGACGGCGATCACGGCGGAGATGACGGTGGCCGAGGTCGCCGACCTCGACCTGGCCTACGCCCCACCCTTCTCCTCGGTGTGGGACCCGGTCGCCATCGCCGCCCGCGAGGCGATGAAAGCGATCTGACCCCGCGAGATCCGAAACTGACGACGAGTCACGGCCAGATCTGGCCGTGAAATCCACGAAGAACCGGGATTCGGCGGGCGCCAACCGGACGTTTACGACGACAGCAACTCGCGGCGCAGCACGACGAGCTTGGGTGCCGGCTCGCCGTCGCTCCACGGATCGGCGTTCAACACCCGTTCGTAGGACTCCCACTCGAGGCGCACGCCGGAGAGATCACCGGCCCGGGCGTGGGCCCGCATCCGCAGCGCGATGAGCTCCTCGTGGCCGGGCAGCACCTTGAGGCCCTGGCCCGTGGCGCGGAAGACGCCATCGACGTCGCCCATCGAGAGGTAATGGCCGGCCAGCTCGGTGGCCGCGCTGGTGGCCAGCAGGACGAGGTTCGACGTGATGCCTTCGGCGTCCGGCCACAGGTACCCGGTGCCGGCGAACGGCATGTCGCGGATCAGGTCGACGGCCGGCTGCAGCGTCTCGATCGCCAGCTCGGGCGGTTGCAGCCGAGCATGGTCGAGCCGCGCTCGGACGAGGTCGACGTCGGCGACGACACCGCCGTGCAACGGCAGCACCTCGGTGAGCGTGCGGCCCAGCCATTCCTCACCCGCCGGCGGTTCGACGTGGCGGGCCATCGCCCGGCGGGCCTCGGAGACGACGTTGGCGAACGTGGCGTCCCGGACGTCCAGCTCCCACAGCGCGGTGCGGGCGCCGGTGCGCGTCGAGCGGTCCCGGTGCATGGTCAGCCAGGCGATCAGCTCCAACGTCTTGGACCGCTCGAAGTGCACGGCCTGCTGGTGGCGGTCGACGACCTCGACGGCGCCGAGCAGGCGGACGAGCAGGGACCATGAACGATCCTCGTACGGTCCCGCTGACACCGCACATCGATCGCCGTTGCCAGCCATGCTCGTGGCCGCGGCATCGTCGGCGAGCTCGACGATCGCCACGTCGTAGGGGGCGGCATCGACCTCCTGATCGACGAGCGGCTCGTCGGCTCGCCGCAGCACATCGTGCAGCTCGTGCAGCTCCCGTGTGGTGAGGCCGACCGGCGTCAGCGCAAGACCGAGCGGTTGCAGTGTCCAGCGACCACCGTCCGCCCGCAGGCACCACGGCGCGTCGGGCGCGTCGCCGGCACTGACCATGGCCAACCCGCCGCAGGGTCGGGTGACATCCCGGACGACGGCGGGCGTGACCTGGTCGAGGACGGACGAGCCGGTGAGCACGATGGCCGGCTCCCACGCCTCACCGCTGGTGTGACGGGCGCGCAGGACGAACGTGCTGTGCTTCGCCGAGACGGTCGTGCCGACCAACGTCGTCGCCAGCTCCAATGCGGCGTCCACCGCATCCGCTTGGTGGGCGTGACGGTGGCCGAGGAAGGCCTCGGTGTCGAGACCGACACCGACGAAGTTGGCGACCTCGGCGAAGATCGTCGTCCCCAGCGTCGCCGCGATGCCCCGCACGACCGCGTCGGCCACGTCGTCGGGCGCGGCGATGCTGAGCAGGCCGAGGGCCTCGAGGTCGGCGAGCACCTCGCGGCCGTCGTCGTCCACGCCCAGCTGGGCGAGGGCGACGCACGGGGCGCCAACCGAGCGGGCGGCGTCGGCCAGCAGCTCGACCGGCGTCGATCCGGGTAGCGCCCACCGGCCGCCCGTCCCTTCCCATGGGGGCGGCAGCGTCGCCTCGCCGGTCAACGTCAGCTCGACGACGCCGTCGACGCCGATGCGCACGATGGCGATCCTCGCCGGACCGTCGATCAGCGACGCGGTGGCGCCGCGGATGGCGACGTCGACGCGCAGCAGCCGCTCGCCGGCATCGATCGCCCGCAGCCGCCGCTCGGTGGCCACCGTCTCCGACGGCGGCTCGGGCACGCGGGCGCGTGGCTGCGAGGCGCGCAGTCGCAGCCGGCGACGGGCGGCGAGCAGCGCGACCACGCCGGCCGACAACAGGGCCGCCTCCCCGATGCCGATCGGCGAGGGGGACGCCGGCGCCGGGGTCTCGGTGCCGATCGGGTCGTGGTGGACGGCGGGAGGCGCCGGCCGGGGCAGCGTCGTGCTGGTGGCGCTCGCGGGAGCGGGCGCGGGGACCACAGGCGCCGGCGCCATCGCCTCGACAGGTTCGGCGGCGGGTGGCTCGGTGGGCGCGGGCGTCGGTGGCGCCTCGACGATCGGTGGCGGTGCAGGCGGCGGTGGCTCGACGCTCGGCGCCGGTGCGGGCGGTGGCGGCGTGCCGATGCCCGGGAAGTCGAACTGCTCGCCGACGTAGATGAGGTTGGGATCCTCGACCACATCCGTGTTGGCGGCGATGACCTCGTGCAGGTGGGCGGCGACGATGGCGTCGTCGGTGGCGACGCCAGCCGACTCGAGCCGCTCCTCGGTGAGGTTCCAGAGGTTGTCGCCGGCCTCGATCGTGATCGTCGTCGGTGCCAGCCACGGTGCAGTCGGTGCGGCCGGTGCGGCCGGTGCCGGTTCTGCCGCCGGCACCGGTTCGGCGGCCGCCGCGGGGGCCGGTTCTGCCGCCACCACGAGTGCGGGAACCAGCACGTCCCACCCCGCCGGGAACACGCCTCCGCGGTAGACACTCCCGTCCGGCAGGCGACGTCCGACGTTCAACTCGACGATCCGCTCCCGGACCTTGTCAACGCGATCTGCCGGGAAGTGCTTCGTCGCAACGGCGTACGGCGTGTCGCGATGTGTCGCGACGAGCGAGCTCGTCGACAACTGCGGCGCAGGGGCCGACGCGACGCCCGCCGATTCGGGCGTCGCTCCGGCGACGAGGACAATTGCCGAGGGGACGCCGGTGGCCAACGAGGCGGACGACGAGGAGATGCCTGTCGTGCTGGCGACGATCGCCGCACCCGAGACGGCGAACCGTGCCAACCGGGCGAGCAATCCCCGTGGCCCGGTGCCGAGCGGTTCGACGTGGCGTGCCCTTCCCATGCGTGGACCGATCGAGATGACCGCCCGCCGGGGCGTCGACGGGTGGGTCAACGCCGACCAGAGCTGCCGCAGCGCTGGCGCGGAGAACCACGCCCAGCAGACGTAGAAGGCGAGCGAGAGCACCTTGATGATCGACTCGTCGTCGACGCGCCCGCGACCCGAGCCGCTCGAGGAGATCGGCCGGTACGGGGTTGCCGGCGGCGCGGGCCACGGCCACGACGGGCCCGACGATGATCAGCAGGACGACCAGGCCGGCGGCCACTCGGGCGGCGAGCCGTGGCACGGTCTTCATGGTGGCTCCTCCTAGCTGTCGTAGGACCAGACGGCGCTGCCGGATCCGGTGACGACGATGGTTGGGTTGCCGAGCAGGGACGTGAACACGCCCGTGCGGCGAGCGACGAGACGGACCGTCACGGTCGTCGGTGAGACGGTGATGGCGACGATGTCGCTGTCCGGGACGCCGGCGGCGGCGACATGGGCGGCCGCCGCGGCCGTGGCCGCACCCTGCTGCAACCCGTACCGATCGGCCGTCGCCGCCCCGGCTCGGGCGGCACCCTCGGCGACGTTGATGATCTGCCGCTGGGCGACGAGGGCGCGGCCGCCGTCGAAGATCAGCGTGGCACCGGCCAGCACCACCACGATCATGAGGACCGACGCGATGCCGGCCAATCCCCGGTCGCTCTGGCATCGGCGCAGCTTCGAGCGCATCAGCCCGAGGTCCGATACGGATCGACGACCTGCGTGTCGCTCGCCGACACCGTCCTGCCGGCTGCGGCGAACGGTTCGCGGTTGCTGATCGTGCATGTCAGGGTGACGGTGACGGCCCCGCCGATCCACGTGCCGTTGTCGCCGGCGGACCACGTCATGCTGACGGACGGGCTGGATCCGCACGGGTTCGGCAGGCTCGAGCTCTCGATGGCCCGCGTGGCGGCGGCGCGTCCGGCGGCCGGATCGCCGGCGATGGAGGCAGCTCGCGCCGCGCTCTGCGCCGTGTTGGCGATGTCCTGGCTCGTCGATCCCAGGCGCCCCAACCATGCCAGCACTCCCCACGCGGCGAGCGCGAGGACGAGCAGGATCATCATCTCCGGCCCGGCGCTCTGCCCAGCGTCGCTGCGCCAGTTCACGGTGCAACGACCCCCTCGGACGGAGCAGTGGCGACCGCCGACACCCGCATCGAGCCCGGCAGCGCGAAGTACGGCGTGTCGGCGGAGACCGTGATACGCACGATCGATCCGTCGGGGCCGTCGCCACCGCACGTGACCGTCATGGAGTTGACCCAGCTCCCGCCCATGCGGGCGGCCAGGCGGGAGGCCGCAGGGTCGGCTGCCTCGCACCCGGCATCGGCGGCCGCTGCGGCACGCGCACCCTCGGCCGCGGCCTGTTCGAGGATGTTGCGGGTGTGCCACCAGATCACGACCTGACAGAAGAAGAGGAACAGGGCGATCAGGAACACGGTCGAGAACAGGATCTCGACACCTGAGACGTCCCCCCGCTCGTCGCGCCAGTTCAACCGGCGACGGCGGGATCGGCGACGACGGATCCTCATCGCGTGCGGTCGCTCAGCCGCCGGGCACCGCCGGGGACGGCACGTTGGACTGGGCGTCGTTGAACACGCTGATGGCGAACGCCGTCGCCAGCCCGGCGATGACGATCGCCGCGGCGATCCAGATCATCTTGGCCGGCGAGTCCTCGACTCCCCGATCGTCGGAGAGGTCGATGCCGTGGACGATCGCCCACGCGCGATGGGCGACGGAGATGGCGATGTGGATGGCGGTGGTCATGTGGGCTCCTCCGTGTGTTGGTTCAGGTGTGCTGCTTCAGGTGTGATGGTTCAGGTGTTTCAGCTGGTGGTCGAGAAGGCATCGAGCACGCGTTGGGCGAGGGGGTAGGCGAGGAAGGCGATGGTGCCGAGCACGAACAACATCGTCGGGCCGAACATCGTGGCGGTCTGCCGATCGGCTTGCCGCTGCATGTCGTCGAGCCCGACCTGCCGCATCCGAGCGGCCACCGCGACGACCGTCGATTCGACGCCGACGCCGATGCTGCTGACGTTGGCGATCGACGACGCCAGGTCTTCGAGCTCCCGGGCGCCGTACTCGGCGCCGACGGCGTCGAGCGCCTCCCACGCTTGGAGGCCCATCTGCGGTGCGGCATGGACGGCCGCGGCGATCGCCTCGAAAGCTCGCCCCGTGCCGATGTCGGCGGCGTAGGTCACTGCTTCGGCCGCCGACCGCCGCGTGGTGAGGCAGACCGACACCAGGGCGATGTAGGCGGCCACAGCCGGCGCGGAACTCGCCGTAGCGGCGGCTGATCGTCGTGAGGATCGCCGCGTACTGGTACCACCCCGTCAGGGCGGCGACGGCGAACGGTGCGACGACGGCGGCCCACCACGGCACCGCCGCGCCGAGGAGGAGGGGCATGCCCAGGGCGGCGATCGTGGCGATGAACCCGACGACGGACGCGGTGATGACGCGCGTGGCGATGACGGCGACGGTCACCTCGCTGACGCGCAGCTGGTACATGCGCTTCTCGGCCAAGCGCTCACCGGCGGCCGAACCGGCGACGAGCCGACCGAGCGATGCGACGGGGCGCTCCCACCGTGAGGTCGAGGCGGCGGGAATGATGGCGATCGGGTTGCCGTAGAGGCGGCGGTAGACCGAGGTGATCGACGGTGCGGTCACGGTCAGGGCGCGCACGACGCACCACCCCGCGAGCACGGCGGTCACCGAAGCTGCGAGGGCGAGCTGCAGGAGCGTCATGGGAGCGCCCGACGTGCGGCGTTGGCCGACACGGCTTCGTAGTCGAGGTAGCGGCCGAACCGCTCGTAGCGCGAGAGTCGGCGTAGCCACCACAGGGCGGTCGCCCAGATGGCGATCGGAACGATGAGGTACACCTGGCCTTCTGGTGTGCGGTACTCGTCCAGCGTGTCGCCAGAGGCAACCAACAGGTAGACGATGAGGGCGGCGAGGATCGCCAGCATGCGACGCATCGAGGACTCGAAGCGGGCCCGCAAGCGATCGATCTGGTCCCGGGCGGTGAGCTCGTCCCTGGCCGTCGCGGCGAGCTCCTCGAACGTGTCGTAGAGCACCGATCCCGAGGCGTGGCCGTGGGCGAACAGCATGGCGGCGATCGCCATGTCGGACGTGGGGTGATCGAGGTCGGCGGCCAGCGCGAGCAACGCCTCGTCGAACGGCATGTGGTGACGGACGCGCTCGGTGAACCGCTCCAGCTCGACGGCGATCTCCCTCGGCGCCCGCACCGCCGAGCGGTCGAGCGCCTGCGGCAGGTCGAGGTTGGAACCGCGCTGGAGGTCGCGGAGGTCCTCCAGCCACTTGGCGATGGCGTCGACGCGCCGGTGCTCCTTGGTCGCCGCCACCGACTGGAAGAGGCCCGACCAGACGAGCACGAGCAGGGAGGTCGCGACGGCAGCCACCACCCAACGTGTGATCACGAGCACGGCGAGGCCGGCAACCATCGACGCGACGAGTGTCGCGGTGTTCACCCGCAACTGCCGGCGGCGAACGGCGCGCTTCGGACGGGGCGGCTGGAAGGCGGCGACGAAGAGCGCCAGCCCGCCGAGGGCCAGAGCACCGCACACGGCGGCGACGAGGACAGCGCTACTCCACGGCACTGACATGTCGTGGTCGAAACTCGCTGCTGCTTCCGTTGCGATGGGGATCGGGCAGACCGACGCGGGACAGCGGTCGGTAGCCGTCGTCGAGCGCCATCGTCAGGTCGAAGGCGGCGTAGTTCATGCGGATCTTCTGCAGCAGGCGGGTCGGCCACACCGTCCCGGTCGCTCGCGCCCGACCATCCGAGGCGTTGGCCGACGGTTCGTAGAGGGTGTGGATCTTCGGGTGATCCCCCTCCATCAGCGGGTGCACGATCTCGCCGATCCACCGCGCACGATCCGGTGCCATGGTGCACTGCACGACGAGGTCGAAGCTCTTGTACACCATCCGACGGGCGATGTCGCGGGGCGTCCCGTCGTCGCAGACGCGATCGACGAGCTGTTCCAGGCCGGCCTCGGCGGAGTCGCCGTGCACGGTGACCAGCGTTCCCTGGCCGATGTTGGCGGCGCGGATCGCCGGGCCGCCCTCGTCACCGCGGACCTCGCCGATCGAGATCACCTCGGCCCGGGTGCGCAGGGCGGGTCGCATCAGGTCGCCGCAACTGATCCCGCGGTCCTTGGTCGTTACGGGGATGCGGGCCTGCATCTCCTGCGTCCACTCGCGGCCGAGTCCCCCGATGCCCAACTCGAAGTCGGTCTCGATCGTCAGGATGCGGGTGTCGGCCGGGATAGGCCAGGAGGGCGGCGCGGAGCTGCGTCGTCTTGCCCGAGCCCTGGACGCCGGAGAAGGCGGCCGAGAGGCGGGCGTTCGGTACGACGGTGCCGAGGAGGTAGGCCATCCCTGCGGAGATCGCGCCGGACTCGAACATGTCGTCGACGGTGGCGCCGAGTACGCGGTGGACGCGGATGAAGATGGCCGGCCGGCGGACGACGTCGAAGCCCTGCCCGTGGAAGCGCAGGCGGGGCGAGAGCTGGACGTCGACGGCTGGCGACTCGAAGCTGAACGGCCGGTGATGGGCCTGGGCGACGTCCGAGATGACGCGCTCCAGCGCCCGGTCCTCGGAGACCAGCGGCGGATAGAGCTCGAACGTCCCGTCGGCACGATCGACCCGCACGGGGCCGGCGCCGATGACGAGGAGATCCTCGGCCAGCGGCTCACGCTCGAGGATGCCGAGCAGGTGTGGCAACAGGAACATCGACGAGAGGATCATCTCGACGACGCGATCCTCCTGCTCGAGGCTGAGCACCGGGTTGGACGCTCGCACCCGCGCCTCGTTGATCTGCGGCATCACGTCGGTCTCGAGGGCGAACTTCGTCTTCTCCTGGCGCACCTCGCGTTCGTGGTACGACTCCCGCGGCGGCGCGGCCGGGAGTTGCGCCCCGAATTCGCGCCGGATGAGATCGGCCAGTTGGCTGAGGTCGTCGAGCGTGCCGATGCGATCGCCGTTGATCACTTGACCACCCCCACGCGTTCGGAGTCGGCGAGCGCGCCGGCGACGACTTGACCTGCTTCGACGAGGCGACTGCGCCGCAACCTCCGGTCGCCGATCGACGCACCGAGGCACAGCAGCTCGAGCGAGGCCGGATCATGGGGCAGGTGGCCGAGGTAGCCGGCGCCGGTGACCAACGAGAGGTCGCGTGGCGTCACGCTCATCGTCCGGCGGCGACCGACGACCTCGCTGGTGATCATGCGCAGGCGGCCGACCGGCACGCCGACGTCCGTCGATCCGTGACGGCCGCCGCGGCTGGCCCACTCCATGGTGGTGGCGACGGGTGACGGCTCGGAGGCGGCGACGAGCACGACGAGGTCCACCGCCGCGAGGAGGCCCATCGTCGGAGCCTCGGGGTAGACGCGTCCGACATCGACGATGACCGTGCCGTCGAAGCCACGGAGCAGCGCCTCCCACGGGACACGCGGCCGGATCAAGGCTTGGGTGAGCCGGAAGGAGCGACCCCAGCTCGGGACCACCGACAGGTCTCCCATCTGCTGGGCGACCGATGCCAGGCCGGCCGAGTTGCGGTTCATCGTCAGGTCGTACAGGTCGCCTGCAGGGCGGAGCTGCTCGCACCAGCCGAGCAGGGAGCCTCCCGAGGGGTCGGCCTCGACGAGCATGACGTCGTCCGTCTCTGCGCGCACCGCCGCCAGGACGAGCGCCGCCGACGTGACGCCACCGGCGCCCTTGACGCTGGCCACGGCGATCGTCGTCATGGCACACGCACCAGCGCGAGCGTCTCGGAGGCCGACCACTGGGCCACTTGGGTGGCTTCGGCGGCGGGGGCGGCGAGCACCGCCGACAGGGCGCCGTCCTCCGTCGTGTCGGCGGCGACGACCACGACGGTGACCTCGCCAGCCGCCTCAATGGAGACGGCGACGACGTGGTCGCCCACCGAGATGGTCGACGGGAAGCGGCCGGCTCGAATGACGGCACCGACCTCCCGCGAACCGTCGGGAACCGTGGGCGCAGCCTTCAGCATCGCCGCGCTGAGCACGTCACCGGGTGAGAGGTCGACGGCGGCCACCGCACCGGACAGGTCGGTGCCCGCCGGGTAGAACTGGCCGACGCCGTCATCGACGCCGATCGATGTCGTGGCGACGGCCGATGGCGGGATCGGCGTGCCGGCCTCGACGTCGGCCGTGATCATCAGCACCTCGGCCCGATCGGCGGCGCGGGTGAAGCCCCAGACGACGAGCACGGTGGAGGCGAGCACGAGGCCGAGCCCGGCGGCCAGGAGCGGCACCCGGACGCGAGGGCGTGGTCTGGCGGGCCGGTCGACGCCCGTCGGTGGGGCGACGGGAAGGGACGTGAGATCGGTCATTGGCCGATGCCTCCTGCCGGGGTGACGTTGCGGATGCGGAGCTCGCCGACGGACAACGTGAGGGGGTCCGAGTACCAGACGTAGGGCGACAGCCATTCGCTGTAGCCGGAGATGGTCAGCAGCACGTCGTAGGTGATGCGGGCGCGGATCGTCACCGGACCCGGCTCCTGCGGGACCCACGTGCATTCGCCGGCGAGCTGCCCGAGCTCGTAGTAGCGGGGCAGGTCGTCGGGGGCCGCCGGGATCGCCCCGCCGCGTGCTTCGGACTCCGCCGGAGCGCACGAGCGGGTCCCGCCGCCGGTGCCGACGATCTCGAAGTGCAGGTCCCTGGGGAACAGCCCGAGTTGCGAATACCAGCCGCGGTAGTGGTCCACGGCGGTGAAATAGGGTCGCCACGCGGCCGCCTCGATCTGCAGCCAGGTCGGCATGTTGACGACCAACCCGCCATAGGACCGCACCTCCGGTGGCGGGATGACGCCGGAACGGCGGTAGTTGGATCATCCCCCACAAGATCCCGAGCCGAGTCAGTGGGTTCCAGAACGGATCCGTCATCGGCACGTCGCGGAACCCAAGGAATGTGCCATTGGGTCCGTATGTGTCCACCCCGGTCTCGTACTCCGACGGGACCCCGCAATACACCCTGAACCGGCGCGTCGCCGTCTCCAAAGGTGCATTGTCGGCGAAGTAACTCTCACCCATCGTCACCGGCGACGTCATCGTCATCCCACCGAGGCCGGCGAGATTTCCCCCGATCCTCATCCAGTTGCCCCTGCATCTGTGGCGACCACGACCCGGTCGGCTCGAACTCCTCGAAGATCCACGCCGTCGACGGCTGGGTCACATGAACGGAGATCGTGTCGGGAGCCGCCAGCAAGGACACCGGGTCGATCGTCCCGGCCGCCGGATTGGCCTCGTCCTGATACCAGTCATAGATGTCGCACGGCTGCGGCTGACCGCCCCCGCCCGAACCCCGGCCCGACGTGTGAAACATCGAGTCACCCGGGATGCGCGTCTCATGCTCCAGGGTCCCATTGCTGTAGTAACCAACCCGGGTCTCACCAGCCGCCGTCAATGTCCGCTGGGTGACGTCGGAGGACCAGTCGGACTCAGCTGCGCCTCGACACGACGGTGTGCGAGGCGAACACGATGCACCAGAACATCCCGACAGAATGACAACTCGCTGCGCCTCATGCGCACGCTCCGGGATCGATCTGACTGGCTGTCGACAAGCCATCGGCCGTCGCGCATCACCAAGTTGACACGTAGCCCAACCTCGACGATTCGACCGGGCCCTGCAGGCCAGATCGTCGTTCGGCGGCACCAGTTCACCGGTATCTGCCACCGATCCAGTAGTGCCCGGCGATCTCGCAGTCGAAGACGACTGCGGTGTCCGCAACGGTCCGATGACATACGGGCGGAACGTCACCCCTTGCGAGACATTCAACACTTCACCCTTGCGCAGACGATCTCTGAAGCGCCATCCTGGACTGCCTGCGAGCGTCTCTGGCGTCAATGGCGCCGCCAGCGAGCTCCGGGCGCTCGGGGTTTATCGGCCATGTGCGATGACACGAAGGTTGTAGCCTGTGATGGCCCGGAGATAGGACTCGAGCACCGGCACGTGCTCGGGGAGGATCGGACGGCTGTTGTTGACGTTGAAGGGGTCTCGTTGCTCGGGTGTCAGCAGCTCATCGGGGACCTGCGGTACGAGTGTGGGCACGGGCGGCAGTTCGGCAGCGGTGGTGGAGGTCGTCGAGGGCGGCGCGGGGGTCGTCGGCACGGGGTTCAGCTCTGTGGTGGTCGGCGCCGGCTCGGTTGACGTCGGCGCCTCGGTCGTCTCCGCCGAGGTCGCCGTGGTCGATTCCGTCGCCGCCGTCGGAACCGTCGGGCCCTCAGTGTCCGTGGCGTCGTCGTCGTCGCTGCACGCCGCGGCCATCGTCAGCATCGAACCGAGCATCAGGATCGCCCCGAGCCTCCTCGCAGTGCCGGTCATCACAACGCGCTCCAGCCGGCCAGGGCGCCGAATCCGATCGCCAACGCGGTTCCCAGGGCGATCGCCGGGGCGAACGGGAACATCCGGTGTCCCGTCCTGCGCTGCCAGACCATCCCGAAGACGCCGCCGATCAGGCACGATGCGGCGAGGGCGGGCAGTGCCAACCAGCACGTCGTACGCGCCACACACGAGTCCGGCACTGGCGGCCAGCTTGACGTCGCCGAGGCCGGGTGTCCGCGCCGCTGTGACGATGTGAACCAGCAACAGTGGACCGGCGAACAGCGCCGCTCCGAAGACGGCTGGCCCGACGAGGCCTGCTCCGGTCTCGAGCTGGAGCGCCACGATCGCGATCAGGAGCAGCGGCGAACCCAGCGCCGGTCGAGCGCGTTCGGGAACGCGCCGCTGTTCGATGTCGACGATCGCCGCGGCTGTGAGCAGTGCGCCAACCGGCAGCACGAGCCACGTCAGCGGTGACGGCCATGACAGCGCCACCGACGACCGCCGCCAACGTCATCCCGACGCCAAGAATCCAGCGCCGGTGTTGACGATGGAGCGCGGGCAGGTCGGGAAGACGCCTCATCCGAGCCCACGTGTCACTCATCTCGACCACGTCGAAGCCGTGCGTTTCGTACAGCCTCATCGTGTGATCGGCCGAGCGTCTCGCTGTGAGCACGACCTCCATGCGGGCGGCGTCAGCTCGCCGTGCGACGTCGCCGAGGATTCGATCACCGCCGCCGACGCCCGGCACTGCAGCCACGTCACACAGCAGCCATGAGCCGACGTGATGTGGCCACTCTCGGCGGGCTCGATACCGACGATCGACGACCAGCGCTCCGGCAACGACGGCGCCGGCGGCCAGCGCCCCGAGCAGGACCACGGAAATCCACCGGTAGCGACGAACGCCGCAGCGCTGACGTACGTGACGGCGCCGACGCTGCCGACCACGTATGCGGCGAGCGACGAGCGGCTCGGGACGGCGGTCAGCGTGGCGACTCCGTCGGGAACGATGACCCGTTGATCGGCCGTGGCCAGCGTCGCCATCGACCTCCACCTCCGACGTCCGAAGCGTGTCGAGTGCACAGCGGCGGCGGCCCGGAGCGAGGGCGCCGATCGCCGTTGCAGGTCGGTCGCCGGGCTCACCGGCAGCTCCGAACGCTGCACCATCACCACGTCGCTGATGCCCCCATCGACCAGACGAAGCTGGCTGCGAGCAGCGAGACCAAGGCGGCGGCCACGAGACTGGGACCGAGCGGCACGGTGCGCCGACGGCGGGCGGTGGCCCATCCCGCCGCCACAGCCAGCGCCAGCAGCAGCGTGAGCACGACGAGCTCGGCATCGACCAGACCGACTGCCGCACCGAGCACCGCCCCGGCCTTGACATCGCCGAAGCCCATCCCGCTCGGCGACACCAGGTGGGCCACGAGCAGCGGCACGCCGAGGAGCAGCGCACCGACAAGGGCACCAACTGCGATGTCAGGCGATCCGGCGGCAAGGGCGATGGCTGCTGCCACGCCGACAGGAATCGCCGCTGCGCCGACGAGCTCGTTGGGCAGCCGATGCTCGACAGCGTCCACCGCCGCCGCAGCGATCAGCGCGAGGAGGCTCAGACCCGTGGCGATGGCGGCTGGGGTGTCTGTCAGCCACCGCGCCGTCACGACCACGCAGGCGACGACGCCGAGCGTGATGACCGCCCGGCCAGAGCGCCCGATGCGCGTCCATGCGATCGTTGGCGTGACGCCCTCTCCCCTGCCCACCTCGACCTCTGCGTTGTTCTCCGCCAGGATGGACTTCTCCACCCCGCCTCCCCAGGTCGTTCGGCCGCCCGCCGTGGGCCGGAACACTACATGAGCGGGAGACTCCCGCCAGTCGCGATCTTCGAGATTTTCCATGCCCCTAAAGGGCGCGCCGAGACTCGAGAAACGGAAATCGCCCCGGGGAAGAATCTGGGCGCAGATCTTCGCGACAGGTGGAAAGGAATGCGCCCAGATCGGCCCGTGGGAAGGATCGCGCCCAGATTCGCCACGCTCCGCCGGGTTCAGCGCCGGCGCCGGTCCAACGGCGGATCTGGGTGCAGTTGTTCGCGACAGTTGGAAAAAAGGCGCCCCAGATCGGCGGCTGGGAAGGATCGCGCCCAGATTCGCCGGCCGCGACGGGCGGGCCGCGGGGTGCCTTCTCGGCCGGGCCGTATCCTGGGGGTGATGCACACCGTTGCCAATCCGCCCTCGACGCTGCCGCAGGCCAACGATCCGTGCTGGTGTGGGAGTGGGCGGAAGTACAAGCGGTGCCACAAGCGCAGCGAGGGTCGGGTGCTCCCCGGGGTCGTCTCGCCGGTGCGCACGGTGCCGCCGCACATCAACCGGCCGCCCTACGCCGACACCGGCGAGCCCGAGTCCTGGGACGAGCCGCGGATCAAGACCCCCGACACCATCGCCCGCATGCGGCGGGCCGGCGCCGTGGCGGCCGAGATCCTGCGCCTGGCCGGCGAGGCGGCGCGCCCCGGCATCACCACCGACGAGCTCGACGAGTACGTCCACCAGTTGCACATCGAGCGCAACGCCTATCCGTCACCGCTCAACTACAACGGCTTCCCCAAGAGCGTGTGCACGTCGGCCAACGAGGTCATCTGCCACGGCATCCCCGACTCCCGCGTGCTGGTCGACGGCGACATCCTCAACATCGACGTCACGGCGTACGTCGGCGGCGTGCACGGCGACACCAACGCCACGTTCCTCGTCGGCGACGTCGATCCGATCAGCCGGCAGCTCGTCACGGTGACCGAGGAGTGCATGTGGCACGGCATCGAGGCCGTCAAGCCCGGGCGCCCGATCAGCGACATCGGGCGGGCCATCGAGGACCACGCCAAGGCGCACCGCTACGGCGTCATCCGCGCCTTCATCGGACACGGCATCGGCGAGCAGTTCCACTCCGACATCCAGGTCCTCCACTACTACGACTCGCGGGCATCGATGATCATGCGCCCCGGGATGACGTTCACGATCGAGCCGATGATCAGCCTCGGCACGTGGCAGCACCGCATGTGGGACGACGACTGGACCGCCGTCACCGCCGATGGCCAGCGCACCGCCCAGTTCGAGCACACGCTGGTGGTCACCGACGACGGCTACGAGGTGCTCACCGGCGGCCCGGGCGCGGTGTCGCCCACGGCGCCCTGGAACCGGTGACGACGGCGAGCCGTCGCGCCACCGCCGCGCTGCTCGTCGCGGCGACGTTGACCGCCTGCGGCGGGGACGACGACGCCACCTCGGCCGACGGCCTCGTGGTCTCCGACGTGTGGGCCCGCGCCACACCGGCCGGGACGACGACCGGCGCCATCTACTTCACGCTCGAGAGCGACACCGACGAAGTGCTCGTCGGCGCCAGCGTCGATCCGTCCGTCGCCCCGTCCAGCCAGGTACACATGTCGATGACCGACGCCAACGGTGCGACCATCATGCACGACATGGGTCCGTTCTTCGTGCCCGCCGCGGAGCCCCTGGCCTTCGAACCGGGCAGCAACCACGTGATGCTCATCGACCTGGCCCGGCCGCTGGTCGCCGGCGAGACCTTCGACCTGACGCTCGTGTTCGAGCAGGCCGGCGAGCAGGTCACCACCGTCGAGGTCCGCGACGAGGCACCGTGAAGCGCTGGCTCGCCGCGCTCGCTCTCGCGGGCGCCGCGTGCGGCGGGGACGGTGCCAGTACCGGAGGACGGCTGCCGGACCTGGCGCTGGCACCGCTCGGCCGGCGAGGGCTCGCCGCTCGAGCTCGGCCAGCTCGATGGTCCCGCCGTCGTCAACCTGTGGGCGACGTGGTGCGCACCCTGCCGGCGCGAGCTGCCGGCGTTCCAGACCGTCAGCGCCGACCGCACTGACGTCCGATTCGTCGGCGTCGACATCGGTGAGAGCGCCGACCGGGCGCTCGACTTCCTCGCCGAGCTCGGCGTCACCTTCCCGCAGTACGCCGACGAGCACGGCGAGCTGACCGACGCCCTCGGCACCGCCGCCCTCCCGGTGACGCTCGTCCTCGGCGCCGACGGCGAGCTGACGCTCACCCACCTCGGCCCGATGTCGGTCGACCAACTGCACGACGCCCTCGACACCGCCGGTGGCTGACGACCCCTGACGACCCGCTGACGATCCGTCGACAAGATCACGAGGCGGCGGGCGCCGCGCCGAACGCGTACAACACCGCATCCACGAGCGATTCTGCGTCGCCGCCGTTCGTCGTGTTGACGGCCATCACGAGGTCCTTGTCGGGCACGACGACGATGCGCTGCCCGAACAGCCCCGCCGCCGAGAACACCCGCCCGTCGGGGCGCAGCCACCACTGCAGGCCGTACTCCACATTCGTACTGGCCGGCACCCGCGACTCGTCGATCCAGCTAGCGGGTAGCAATTGGCGACCGTCCCACTGCCCGCCGCGCAGGTACAGCAGCCCGAAGCGGGCGAAGTCGCGGGTTGTCATGTTGGCGCCGAAGCCGCCGAACCAGCAGCCGTGCCCGTCGGTGGCCAGCTGGTCGGTGGTCACGCCGATCGGGTCGAGCAGGCGCTGGTTGAGGTAGTCGATCGCCTGCTGGCAGCCGCCGAGCTCGTCGGCGGCGATGCCCGCCAGCAGCGCGGTCGTGCCGGTCGAGTACTCGAACCCCGAGCCCGGCTCCCGCTCCAGAGGTCGCGCAGCCATCACGGCGGCGGCGTCGGGGGCGACAAACAGGCGAGGCGCGTCGTAGCCCTCCTCCCATTCGAGCCCGCTGCTCATCTGCAGCAGCTGGCGCAGCGTGATGGCCTGGCGGGGATCGCCCGGAGCCTGCCACTCGGGGCGCGCCGGATGCTCGTCCAGGCTGAGATTCCCATCGGCGACGAGCAGTCCGATCAGCGCCGACGTGAAGCTCTTGGCCACCGACCAGGAGTCGTAGATCTTGTCGGGTCCGTCGAGCGGGTGGTAGCGCTCGTAGACGATCCTGCCGCCTTCGACGATGACGATCGACTGCACCCGCCCTTCGGCGTCGGGAGCGCCGAACGCCCGGTCGACGGCGGCGTCGATGGCGGCCTTGTCGACACCGGCCGGGAGGTCCCCGACCGCCCACTCGGTCGTCGGGAACGACACGCCTGGCGGCTGACCCGGATAGCCGGCCGGCGGGGCCAGCGCCGTGGTCGGCGCCTCGTCGTCGTCGGCGCCTCGGTCGTGGTCGGAGCCTCGGTCGTCGTCCGTCGAGCAGTCGTCGCCGGCGACTCGGTCGTCGTCGAGCCCGTGGTGGTGGGGGCGGCGGGAGCCGCCGAGAGGCCGGTCGTCGACGGGTCGGACGGCGTCGCCGCGTCGGGGTCCGACGAGCCAGCGCAGGCGACCAGGGCGAGCCCAGCCACCGCGACCAGCACGATTCGTCGGACCGCCATGGCCGGCGACTCTACGGCTCGGCGACTGCTCGCCGAGGCGCGCCGAGATCACTCCTGGGCAGGCAGCCGGTACATGGCCACGCTGGCAGCGACGGCCACGAACAACGCCACGACGCCGACGGCCGCCATCACGCCGCGGTCCAGCCAGAACGGTGCGTCCGTCGGGATCAGGGCGCGGTACGTCGACTCCCGCCGCAGGTACAGCCAGGCGGCCAGCTCGAGGGCGGCCAGTGCGGTCAGCGCGTAGGCCAGCAAACGGCGACCCAGCGCGGCCGCCACCAGTGCTGACGCGACGGCCACCGCCGGCAGCAGCCACCCGACGAGTGGCGGCCCCGTCTCCGGCGGCAGGGACCGGTACTGCCACCAGCCGATCCCGAATGCCGCAGCGGCGACCGTCAGCAGCGGCCACACGAGGCGTCGCCGCATCGCCAACGCCAGGATCACCAGCGCACCGCCGACGGCGGCCCCGGCGATCAACGGCGCCCGCGAGGGCGCCCGCAACCACGTGGTCGACACGGCGACCTCGACCGGGGCGCCGTTGACCACGAGCGGCACGGCACCGGAGTGGATCTGATCACCGGGCAGCGCGGCGGGCGGAGGGTCGGCCGACATCCAATGCGTCCGGTGGTCGTGCCACGCGTACCGGCCGTCGCCGCCCACCGGCCGCCAGTCCGGCGGCAGCGTGGCGTCGGCTCCGGCCGGCACCTCGCCGCCGAGACGGTCGGTGTTCTGGTAGGTCGTCGGCGAGCGGCGGTTCTCCTCGACCACGCCGTCGGGTCGGAAGCGGAGGTACGGCTCGTCGAAGTAACCGAGGACGACGACTTCGACGCCCGGGTCGACGGTCAGCTCGAAGAACGAGTCGCCGCCGACGATCGCCGGCCGGATCGTCTCGGTCGGCGGGGTGACCCCGACGACGCTCGACTCGTAGTCGGTGGGGTTGGCGGGGTCGGCACGAACGACGCCGGCCGGGGCGAGCACGGCGAGTGCGCCGAGCACGGTGGCGGCGAGGCCGCGACGCATGCCCGCGACGTTACGAGCGCTCGGTCCGACCGGCGGGGCACCTCGGAGGGTTTCCGTCCCCGGAGTGGCGCTCGAAACCCTCGGCCGCGAAGCCTCGGGTCAGAGGAGCTGCTCGATGTCGGCGGCCAGGTCGTCGGCAGTCGTGCCGAACGGCCACGTGACGACGAGCGTGCCCGTGTCGTCGACGGCGAACAGGAAGCTGCTGTGGCCGACCTCGACGGTGCCATCGGGGGCCGTGACGACCTCGTAGCTGACGCCGAACGGTTCGGCCACTGATCGCAGGGCCGCCTGATCGTCCGTCGCGATGGCATGGGCGTCGGCGACGAAGTCCTGCACGTACTCGGTCAGCACGTCGGTGTCGCGCGCCGGGTCGACCGTGACCATCGCGACTTGCACGCGGCCCGCCGCGTCGCCGAGCTCGGCCAGCGCCCGGCGCAGGTCGGCCATCGTCGTCGGGCAGATGTCTGGGCAGTTGGTGTAACCGAAGTACACGACGAGCAGCTCCCCGTCAGCGGCTCTGAACTCGAACGGCTCGCCGTCACGGCTGACATCTGGCAGGGCGACGGCGTCGACCTTGGGTGCCGGGTCTCGCGTGTACCCGACGAGTTGGCGAGACCCTCCACCGCACGCCGTGACGGCGACGGCCACCGTGGCGAGGGCGGCGAGCCGCCGGATCATCCGGGCGCCGGTGTGGCGACCGCGATGGTCGGCGCGGTGGGGCCCGGCGCCGGGGTGGTCACCGTGGCATCCGTCAGCGACGTGATGTAGGCGATCACCTTGGCGATGTCCTCGTCGTTGAGCTGGTTGACGGGCATGGCCACGGCGTATCCGGCGACCTTCTGGGCGTCCGGTGTCTTGATCGCCGAGATCAGGTAGGCATCGTCGGCCACGACGGTGGTGCCGTCGGTGAGCTGCACCTGGCTCCCCAGCAGCCCGACCCAGGGCGGACCCACCCCTCCCTCGCCATTCGCCCCGTGGCAGCCCGCGCACCCGCTGCGGGCGGCGATCTGCTTGCCCTCCTCGGCAGCCGCGTCGTCGGCGCCTGCGCCGTCGGCGCCATCGTCACCGCAGGCGGCCGTGCCGACGGCCAGCACGAGCGGGACCATGAGGGCGAACGCGCCGAAGGAGATCCGTTGCCATCGGCTTTTCATCGGCCGCAGTCTGGCAGCCGATTTCCGCACTCCAACGTCACGACGGCAGTTGCCGATGCCACCAGTCGACGAGCGTGGCGATCGTCGGTTCGGCCGGGTCGAGGCCGTACGCAGCGGTGACGGCGCGACCGCAACCGGCGACATCACCGGCTTGCAGCGCCGCCACGGCTGACATCAGCGAGCCGGCCGGCCACGGCAGCTGGGCCAGCCAGCGCGGGCCGAGCCGCAGCGTGCCGGCCGACAGACCCGACCCGGCGGCGCGACGCCACGCCCACGCAGCGGCGACCGGTGATGTGAGCACGGCGGCGATTGCCCACACGGCGGCGACGTCGCCGGCAACGGCAGGCCGCGCCGTCAGCATCGGCACGCTGGGTAGCCAGGCGCCGTCCGGGTCGGGCACGGCCTCGACGACCCTCGTCTGGTTGGCCACCAGCACCTTCGGGACGAGCAGGTCGTCCGCCCAGCGGCGCATCCCGGGTGCCAGCCGAGCCAGGTCGACCCGCGGTCGGGCGTGGCGGCGGCGAGCGAACGTGACCGGGCGCTGGCCCCACAGACACCGTCCGGGGTCGACGAGCCCGCTCGTGACGAGCGGCGGCCCCGTGTGATCGTCGGCGACGGCGGGGACGAGGCCGTAGTACTGATCACGGAAGTTGGCCGACAGGCGGGCCCGGTCGCCGAGCGTGCCGGACGTCACCAACTCCGGGAGCGGCGGGATGCCGACGGCCTCGGTCACGACATGGCTCCATGACCGCGTCACGGCGAGCGGGAGGGGTTCGACCCGCCGTTCGACGGCGATCGCGCAGACCAGGACGTCAGCGTCGAAGACCCGCCGTGGCGACCACCACGACCACGCGATCGTGCATGTGCGGTCGACCTCGGCCCGGACCGGCGCCGCATCACGTGACGCCAGCACCGACTGCGGGAGGACGAGCCCGACCCGTCCGCCTGTTCGCACCGCCCGCACGGACCAGGCGAGGAACTCGGCGGCGGCGTCGGCGTACGGCCCCCCACCGTGGCGGCTGGCACCGCGGCGGGTGGTCGCCGCCGCCAGCTGCGACAGGTACGGCGGGTTGCCGAGGACGACGTCGACGCTGGCCTCGTCGAACGACATGGCCAGCGTGTCGGCGGCGCGCACCGTGACCTCGGCGAACCCGGCCGCCCGCAGCGTCCGCCGAGCGGCGGCGACGGCGCCATCGTCGATGTCGATGCCGAGCAGGACGGGCTGCGCGCCGGCCCCGGTCAGGCGCTCGCCGGCGACGGCGAGGAACCGCCCATCCCCGCAGGCCGGGTCGAGCACGACGATTCGCCGGCCCGCCACTTGCTCCGGGAGTGTGTGCTGCACGACGTCCGCCACCAGCCACATCGGTGTGGGGTAGTCGCCGCGCTGCTTGCGGGATTGCGGAGCGACCACGCGGCGAGCGTAGGGTCCGCGCTGTGCACGAGGCCGCCAGCCGGTTCCTCACCATCGACCGCGACGACTGGGCAGTGCTGCGGGCGGCGACGCCGCTCACGCTGCGCGAAGACGACCTCGCCAAGTTGCGGGGCATCAACGAGCGCATCGACCTGGACGAGGTCGCGGCGATCTACCTGCCGCTGTCGCGGCTGCTCAACCTGAACGTCAGCGCGGCGCAGGACCTCGCCCGTGTGTCGTCGACGTTCCTCGGGACCATCGCGCCGCGCGTGCCGTACGTGATCGGCGTCGCCGGCAGCGTCGCCGTCGGCAAGAGCACGTTCGCCCGCATCCTCCAGGCCCTGCTGGCGCGGTGGCCGGACCACCCCCAAGTCGACCTCGTGACCACCGACGGCTTCCTGTTCCCCAACGCCGTGCTGACCGAGCGCGGGATCATGGATCGCAAGGGCTTCCCGGAGAGCTATGACACTCGCCGCCTGCTCGCCTTCCTGCGCGACCTGAAGAGCGGCGCCGACGAGGTCCGCGCTCCCGTGTACAGCCACGTCGTCTACGACATCGTCGCCGGCGAGGAGGTCGTCGTCCGCCGCCCGGACATCCTCATCCTCGAGGGGCTCAACGTCCTCCAGGTGTCGACGGAGAAGACGGAGTTCGTCAGCGACTACTTCGACTTCTCGATCTTCATCGACGCCGACGAGGACGACATCCGGGAGTGGTACGTGCAGCGCTTCTTCACGCTGCGCCAGACGGTGTTCCAGGACCCCCGCAGCTTCTTCCGCAACTACGCCCACCTCAGCGACGAGGAGGCGCGGACGACGGCCGAGGGGATCTGGAAGGCGATCAACGGCCGCAACCTGCGCGAGAACATCTGGCCGACGCGCGAGCGGGCATCGCTGATCGTCTACAAGGCGGCCGACCACCGGGTCACGGAGGTCCGCCTGCACAAGCTGTAGCAGCGGTCACTGGCACCCGTCACCCGAATGCGAGCGACCGAGCGCCAGCGAGGGAGCGGCCACCGACGGCCTGCGTGGCCGGGGAACGCAATGACGATCAGGCAGCGCGATCGACGACGAGGGTGTCGTCGCCCAGCGCCATCGCCCAGCCAGTGGCATCGAACGCCACCGGCCACGCCCATCCGGCGTGCCGCTCGACGGCGGCCACGCGATGGGACTCCCCGTGGTACATGACGATGTCGCCGGGGCGGAGCTCAGAGGCGTGGATGGTGGTCATCGCAGTCGGTCCCTCGGTTGGCGGCGTCCCCTGACGCCACGGTGAGTGTGCGCGCGACGCGCGTGTGGGATTCATGAAGATGACACGAGGAGGTCGTGGAGAACACGCGGCGAGGTGAGTCTTCCGTCACTCCAGGTTCGTGCGGGCGAGCAGACGTTCGGCCACGGCACGCTCGCCGATGACGTCCACGGTCTCGAGCGGCGCCCGGCGCCAGAGCACCATCAGCAGATCGTGGGCCGGTCCGCGAACGGCGGCGTCGCCCTTGGCGTGCTCCCGGCGCACCACCGACGTGCCGTCATCGGCCGTGCCGACGATCCACTCCCCTTCGACGTCCGTGCAGTGGAAGTGCACCGTCCCTTCCAGGGCCGGCGCGTCCTCGACCGTGTCAGGCGAGGAAGTGGTAGAGGAACTCGTCGACGCCGTCGGCGGCCAGCTCGGGGTCGATGCGGTGATCGCGGCCGGCCGCCCGCTCGGCGTCGACGCGGTGGACGGCCGTCTCCTGCGTCACGCGGCGGATCACGAACGCCACGTCCTGCTGCGGCGACCACGTCCACACCGCCGTGCCCGGGTCGGTCGAGGCGAGCGTGTCGAGGAGCTGCCGGGCGGCGTCGCTGGCGAAGGCGTAGACGCGCGGCGTCGCCGTCGGGACGTGACGGGGTCGGTGTACTCGGAGCGGTCAGCCAAGCGATCGCCCACGACCGTCGCCCAGAACGCGTGGACCTCGCCGATGTGCCACACGAGGTCGACCGGCTTCCAGTCCGGACAGGCCTCGATCGTCGCTGCCGGGTCGGCGTCCCGCGCGGCGTCGAGCAGCGCCTGCGAGTCGCGCCGCAACGCGCTCGAGGTACTCGGCGGTGTCCACGCGAGCGAGCGTAGGCACCGGGTCAGCGCAGGCGGGCGGGCAGCTCGCCGATCGCCACGAGCTCGTCGAGGTCCTCGTCGTGGTCCACGTGCTCGTGCTCCCACAGCAGCGGGTACGGGATGTGCACGGCGTGGGCGCCCAACGACAGCACGGGGAGGATGTCGCTGCGCACCGAGTTGCCGACCATGCAGAACCGCTCGGGCGCGACGCCGATCGACGTGAGGATCCGGGCATACGTGTCGGCGTCCTTCTCCAGCACGACCTCGACGTGATCGAAGTGGTGAGCGAGCCCGGATGTCGTGATCTTGCGCATCTGGTGGACGAGGTCGCCCTTCGTGATCAGCACGAGGCGGTGATCCCGGCTGATGTCGGCGAGGACCTCCGGCACGTGCGGCAGCAAGCGGACCGGCTCCGTCAGCATGTCCATACCGGCGTCGAGCAGCTCGCTGATCACGGCCGCCGGCACCGTCCCGTCGGACACGGTGATCGCCGCCTGGACCATCGACAGGGTGAACGCCTTCACGCCGTAGCCGGCGATCGGGAGCTGGGCCTGCTCCGTGGCCCGCAGCGCGGCGCCGACGTCGATGCCGACCGGCGCGAACGGGCCGACCAGCTCGACGAAGCGGGCCTCGACGTCGTGGAACGAGTCCTCGCTGTGCCAGAGCGTGTCGTCGGCGTCGAGGCCGATGACGTCGAAGACGCGTCGCGCGCCGCGCGGTCATCGGTGGATCGCGTTCAGGTAGTTGTAGACGGTGATCCGGCTGACGCCCATCGCGTCGGCCACCTGCTCGACCGCGCGGCGGAGGATGAACGCGCCCCGATCATCGAGCAGGCGGACGGCCAGCTGCTTGTCTTCGCGGTCGAGCTCGGGCAGCCGCCCGCCGAGCTCCACCTCGACGGTGTCGATCAGCCGCTCCAGTGCGCCGTGCAGCGGGGGCATCCGCACCGCGGCCACGATCTCGCCGTCCCACAGCAGTGGCACGTCGCTCGGCTCGCGCTGATCCGGCGGGACGACGGTCGCCCCGACGGCGTCGAGCACAGGGCGTACGGCGACGAGCAGCGGATGCGGGGTCACGGGGCTTCAGCTGCCGGATCGGTGACCCGCGACACGTGCAGTGACACGTGGGTGGCGCCGTTGGCGAAGGCCGCCCTGGTGATGGCGGCGAGGATGTCCGGCATCGTGGCCGAGTCGGCACGGGCACGTCGAGCCGAACGGCCCGAACTCGACCTCCGCCCCGGCCGCCCGTGCGGCGTCGACGGCAGCGGTGACGTGGGGGCCGGGACGCCCTTCGACGAACGGTTCGACGGTGAACTCCAGCTCGTGCACGCCGGCGATCGTACGGCGGCGGCCCGGGGCCGAGCGGTGGCGCGCCCCGGGACCCGGGCGCCGTCAGATCGCCATCGCCTGGTGCAGGGCGGTGGCGCGGCTCTTGCACTCGTTGCCGGCGGCGTCGAACGCCTCCTTCAGCCTGCCGAGCGCCGGCCGGAACGACGAGTGCCACTCGCTCTCGAAGCGGTCCCGGGCCGGGCCCTGCCACGCCGTGTTGGCCAGCGCGCTGGTGACGTCGATGATCAACGCCTCGATGTCGGCCGGCTTCATCTGCAGCTGGTCGCCGAGCTGGTGCAGCTGCTCGACGTCGGCCCCGATGATCCCGTGGCATCCTGGCTCCTTCTCGTCCCCGGCGAGAGGCCGGCTACCCACCTGGGCGTCGCGGGGCACCGGAAAGGGAAAATGGCGGTTGGAGCCCGGGTCATACCATCGACGACATGACCGGCCCCATCGGAGATCGACACCGCCGACCTGCGCCACGAGGCGCAGGACCTCCTGGCCACGACGGTCGAGCTGCGACGCACGCTGCACAGCTGGCCCGAGGTCGGCAACGAACTGCCGCAGACCCGCGACCATGTGCTCGAGGCGCTCGAGGGGCTGCCGCTCGACGTGACGGCCACGAGACGACGAGCGGGATCGCCGCCACTGCTCACCGGCAGCCGGCCAGGTCCGACGATCCTGCTGCGTGGCGACATGGACGCCCTGCCGCTGCACGAGGACACCGACGCTCGACTTCACGTCGCGCTCCGAGGGCGCGATGCACGCCTGCGGCCACGACACGCATACGGCCATGCTCGTCGGGTCGGCCAAGCTGCTGGCCGCCCATCGTGACGACCTGGCCGGGCGGGTGCTGTTCATGTTCCAGCCCGGCGAGGAGGGCCACCACGGCGCCAGGTTCATGCTCGAGGAGGGGCTGCTCGACGTGCCGCCGCTGGCCGACGGGACGCCGTCGCCCGTCTCGCGGGCGTTCGCCCTGCACATCACGTCGTCGCTGCCGACGGGTTGGCTGAGCTGCCGCGGCGGGGCGATCATGGCGTCGGCCGACACGCTGCGCATCACGGTCACCGGCCAGGGCGGCCATGCCAGCGAGCCGTACCGGGCCCTCGACCCGATCCCCGTGGCCTGCGAGATGGTGCAGGCGCTGCAGATGATGGTGACGCGCACCGTCGACGTGTTCGACCCGGCCGTCATCACCGTCGGTCGCATCACCGCCGGCACCACGAACAACGTCATCCCCGAGACGGCCGAGATCGAGGGCACGATCCGTGCCGTCAGCGAGTCGACACGCAGCCGGGTCCACGACGGCATCCGCCGGGTCGTCGACGGCATCGCCGCAGCCCACGGGTGCGCGGTCGAGGTCGACATCGATGCCGGGCTACCCGGTCACGGTCAACGACGACGACGTCGCCGACGTCGCTGCTCGGCATCGCCGCCGAGGTCGTCGGCGCTCGACAAGGTGGTCCGCCAGCCGCACCCGGTGATGGGCGCCGAGGACTGGAGCTACGTGCTCCAGCGGGTGCCCGGGGCGATGATGTTCCTCGGCGGCACCACGCCGGCCGCAACCCCGCGACGGCGCGCGCCGAACCACTCCAACCGCGTCACGTTCGACGAGTCGGCGATGGTCGACGGCATCGCCGTCTACTCCGCCGTCGCCCTCCAGCACCTCGGCGTCACGCCCATCGACTGACGCCCGACGTGGGCGAGGACGTTCGTCGAAATCGGGAACCTCCGCGCCCAGATGGTTATCGGGACAGGCGGAGGGTGACGAGCTCGAAGGGGCGGAGCGGTGAGGGTGACGATGCCGTCGCTGATGTCGAACGGCGCTCGCTCGGCTCCTCGAGCAGGTCGCAGCGCGACGCCGCGGTGATCCGGCGGTCGGCCCGCACGCTCACCCTGGCCCGGTCGCCGCAGGCCTCGTGGAGCCGCACGATCAGGTCGCCGCCGCCGTCGTCGGCGGCTTCACCGCATCGACCTCCACGCCATTGCCGTCCACGCTGACGACCGGGGCCGGCACGCTCCCATCAAGGCCACCGGGTCCCCCATCACCGCCGACCTCGCGCACCGGCAGGTCGAGGCGCTCGGCCTCGCCGACGACGTCGGCCAGGCCCGGGCCGTGCGGCAGCACGCTGACCGTCACCCGGTGGCGGCCCTGGTCGGGCATCGGATCGGGGTAGCGGGCGGCCCGGGCCAGGCTGACCCGCACGACGCCGTCGAGCACGGCATGCCCGTAGCGGCCGTCGTTGAGAACGGCGACCCCGAAGCTCGGCTCGGCCAGATCCACGTAGCGGTGGGCGCAGACCTCGAACTTGGCGGCGTCCCACGACGTCGAGGCGTGCGTCGGGCGGCGCACGGCGCCGAACTGCACGCCGCACGTCGCCGACATCGGCGTGGACGTCGATCGGGAAGGCGATCGACAGGAGGTGCTCGACGTGGTGCCAGTCCAGCTCGACGACGACGTCGAGCCGCGGTGATCCGGCCCGCAGCACGTACGTGAGCTCGGCGCTGGACGGCCCGAACGTCCGCTGGACCCGCACCATCGCCGACCAGCGGGCCGCGCTCGACGACCTCGACGCCGTCGGCGCCGAGCAGCTCGCTCCGGATCGCGCGCGGACCCACGACTCGAGGTCCCAGGCGTCGTAGCGGACGGGGCGATCGGGCGCCAGCTCCAGCACTGCGCTCCCGCTGCCCGGCACGGCGAGCTGGCGGGCGCGAGCGACGTCGATGATCGAGGTCAGGTTCCCGTCGAGGTCCCATGCCGACGGCGAGCTGCGCCGTTGGTCATCGTGCGATCGGTGACGACGACGCGGTCGTCGACGGTGTCGATCGCGACGGCCGGCGCCAACCCCGATCCCGGGTACCCGGGCCCGGAAGGCGTGCCGGCCGTCGGCACGGACCTGCGACCGGCCCGTCCCCGAGCGGCGGTGCGACCGTCATCACGACCTCGTCGCTGGCGAGCGTGGCGCTGCTGGCGAGCACGGGCCCGACCGGCGCCAGCGACGTCGCAGGACGTCCCCGACGATCGCCTCCAGCTCGTCGCCGATGCGGCGGTGGGCCGCCTCGGCGTCGGCGTGGACCCAGGCGATCGACGAGCCCGGGATGATGTCGTGGAACTGCTGGGTCAGCACCTCGTCGCCACAACGGCGTCGAGGTCGGCGGCCGACCGCCCCGCCGTGGCGCACCACAGCTCGGCCTCGCGCAGCAGCCGCTCGCACCGCAGGTTGCCGACTTTCGTCCGCAGCTGGCTGGTCAACGTGCCGCGATGGGTCTCGAAGTACAGCTCGCCGCGCCACACCGGGATCGGCGCCCCAGCGGCGACCTCGGCACTCGACGTGATCGAAGAACTCCTCGGCGCGTGCCCAGCTCGACGCGGGGCATGCCGTCGAGGTCGGCCAGTCCGGCGCAGGCGCTCGAGCATCTCGCCGCGTCGGCCCGCCGCCGCCGTCGCCGTACCCGAACGGCATCAGCGACCACGCCGCTCCAGGCGTGCTCGGCGAACCGACCATCGACGGCGGCGCCGATCTCGGCCGGCGTGATCTCGGCGTTGTACGTGTCGACCGGCGGGAAGTGCGTCAGCACCCGGGTCCCGTCGATCCCCTCCCACCAGAACGTCGAGTGGGGGAACCGGTTGGTGCGGTTCCACGACAGCTTCTGGGTGACGAACCGGCGCATCCCGCCGGCGGCGAAGACCTGCGGCAGCCCGGCCGGGTAGCCGAAGACGTCGGGGATCCACACCTCGGTGCAGCGCCGACCGAAGTGCGACTCGAACCAGCGCTGGCCGTGGACGATCTGGCGCACGATGCTCTCGCCCGACGGCAGGTTCATGTCCGGCTCGACCCACATGCCGCCGACCGGGACCCACTGGCCGGTCGGCCACCTTCTCGGTGATCCGCGCCGAACAACTCGGGCTCGCGCTCGGCGATCCACGCGTACTGCTGGGCCTGGGAGCACGAGAAGCGGAACGTCGGGCCGTCGCTCCATCAGTCCACCGCCGAGGCGAACGTCCGGGTGCACTTGCGCACGGTCTCGGCCAGCGGCCACAGCCACGCCGTGTCGATGTGGGCGTGCCCGGTCGCGACGATCCGGTGGCGCGCTGGCGCCTGCAGGCGCGGCCAGCGCCGGGCCAGCACCGCACGGGCCGCCACGCCTTGTCGTCGCACCCGCCGGGCGTCGAGCGACTCGTCGAGCGCCGCGACCAGCACGCCGCAGATCGCGGCGCCGTCGCGGATCGTCGACGGCCATCGCCCGCATCACGCCGTCGAGGACGTCGAGGTCGTGCACGAGCGCCTCGGCCTCGTCGTCGACGAGCGACCAGCTCGGCTCGGTCGAGCCGGTACAGCGGCCGCTCGCCCGCCGTCTCCGGCGAGCCCAGCGGCGACGGCCGGAACTGCGGGAACGCCGGGTTGGAGGCCGCCTCGACGACCAGCTCACGGCCCCGGTCTCGGACGCCGACCGGGACGGCCTGCCGGCGCGGGTGGACGCCCTGCACCGGCCGGCCCTGCTCGTCGCGCACCAGCCCCTCGCACTGGAACCCCGGCGCATCGATGCGGAACCCGAGGTCGAGCAGCGCCTCGATCCGCCCGCCGCTTCCACGATGCTGGGACTTCGCCGGTGAAACGGAACCAGGTCGTGCCCCACGGCGCGCCCCACCGGCCGCCCGACATCGAACGGCGCCAGCTCGTCGAGCGACGGGCCGGCCTCGACCGCTCAGCGGCTCGGCGGTGCGGCGTGGACGAGCCCGGCAGCACTCACTCGTTCCGATGCACCTCGACCAGTTCGTGGTCCGCTCCTCGACCATCTCGCTGGTCGTCGCGCATGACGCTTCATGCGTGCGCTCGCCCGCCGGCCGGACCCATCGACGCCGACGCGCCGGTGGGCCCGGACGGGTGCCGGGCCCCACCGCGGGGAAGAGGTTCAGCCGGCGGCGGTCAGCTGCCGCTGTCGGTCGTCGGGGTCCGTGGTCGGGGTCTCCGTGGTCGGGACTCGGCCGGACGGCGCCTCGCCCTCGGCGGGCCGTCGCTCAGCCGCATCCCGTCATCGCCGGCCGGTCGCTCGCAGCCCTCCTCGGCGTCGGCCGACGACGATGCCGTCGCCGGTCGGCGGCATCGGTGCCGTCGTCGTCGTCGTCGGTCGGTGCGGTCGGTCGTCGGTGCGGTCATCGACCCGTCGACGGTTCGACGGTCGTCGGTCAGCGTGCGTCGTCGTCGGTCTGGGCGGCGGCGATGCCGGCGCCGGTGGCCAGCGTGGCCACGCCGGCGGCCGCCGCCAGCACGTATCGGGACTTCATCGGGGGACCTCCTCTGGGGGTGGTTGGGACGATGGCCATCCAACGACACCCACCTCACGGTTCCCCGCAGGACCGCCTCCGAGTTCGCCGTGGATCGACCGGCGGGGCAGCGTCACCGTCACGGTCGTGCCCTGCCCTGGCGCGCTGTCCACGTCGATCGCGCCGCCGTGGGCGCCGACGGCCGCATCGGCGATCGACATGCCGAGCCCACTGCCGCCTCGATCGCGGGCTCGCGCCGGGTCGGCGCGGTAGAAGCGCTGCGTGACGCGGGCGGCGACCGTCGGCGGTCATGCCCGGACCGTGATCGATCGACGGCGATCCGGGCCTCGGTGCCGTTCGCGGTGCACGCGCAGCTCGATCGCGGCCGACCGGTGGCGTGTGGACGAGCGCGTTGCCGACGATGTTGGCGACGACCTGGCGCAGCCGGTCCTCGTCGCCGCGACACGACGACCGGCCCGTCGAGGTCGCGTCGTGATCGGACGCTCGGGGTCGACGGCGCCGGCGTCGCGAGCGGCGTCGGCGACGAGGAGGGTGAGGTCGACCGACGCGTAGCTCCAGCGGCCGGCCCTGGTCGAGCTTGGCCAGGCTGAGGAGGTCGTCGACGAGGCGGGCCATGCGCACGGCCTCCTGCTCGGTGCGCCGCATCGCCTCGTCGAGCTCGCGTGCGGTCGGCCAGACCGCCGACGCGGTACAGCTCGGCGTACCCGCGGATCGTCGTCACCGGCGTGCGCAGCTCGTGGGAGGCGTCGGCGACGAACCGGCGCAGGCGGTCCTGCGACTCGGCTCGCTCGGTGAACGCGGCGTCGAGTCGTTCGAGCATGTGGTTGAGGGCCGACGCCGAGCTGGCCCGCCTCGGTCGAGGGCGGCGCTTCGGGCACTCGGCGGGAGAGGTCGCCGCTGGCGATCTGCTCGGCCGTGCGGGTCATCTGCTTGATCGGCCGGATCCCGAGGCGCACCACCCACCAGGCGACGGCGGCGAGCAGGCGCGAGCATCATGGCCGTCGGCGACGAGCTCGACGGTGATCAGCCGGCCGATCGTGTCGTCGACGTCGGTGAGCGGGATGCCTGTGACCACAGTAGCCGCCGCTGACGCCTCGCGCGTGCGGACGCGATAGCGCAGGTCGTCGTCGCCGACGGCGCCGACGGTGAACGGTTCGCGCGTCGCGTCGCCGCTGGCAGCCGCGTGCTCGGCGTCGACGTCCGGCGGCGCGACGCGTCGTCGTCGCCGAAGTTCGGCGCGTACCGAACGTGATCAGCTCGCCGCCGGGACGGAGCTTTCCCTCGTAGACGTCGGACAAGCGTTCGACGGCGTACTGGCCTGGCGGCGATGGGCGCAGCTCTCGTCGCCGCCGAGGTCGTGGTCGCGGGCGACCGCCAGGCGGTCGTCGACCTGCTCGACGAGGTGTCGACGTCGTCGTCGCGGTGACGATGACGGCGGCGACGAGCCAGCGCGACCACCACCAGCGCCATCCCGGCCAGCACGCGGGCGCGCAGCGACAGCCGCACCACGGCCTAGGTCAGTCGTCGCGGATCGTGTAGCCGATGCCGCGAACGGTCGTGATCAGCTTGTGCTCGTCGGTGTCCAGCTTGCGGCGGAGGTAGCCGACGTAGGTCTCGACCACCCCGCCGTCGCCACCGAAGTCGTACTGCCAGACGTGATCGAGGATCTGCGCCTTCGACAGCACCCGGCCCTGGTTCACGAGGAGGTAGCGCAGCAGGTTGTACTCCGTCGGCGACAGGGAGACCTCCTCCCGCCGCGGCGTCACCCGGTGGGCGTCGTCGTCGAGCTCGAGGTCGCCGGCCGTGCAACACGTTGCGCTCGTCGCGGGCCGGGCCGGTGCGCCGCAGCACGGCCGTCGTGCGGGCCACGAGCTCCTCCAGGCTGAACGGCTTCTGCAGGTAGTCGTCGCCGCCCATCGTCAGGCCGCGCACCTTGTCCTCCGTGGCGTCCCGGGCGGTGAGGAACAGCACGGGCGTGTGGTCGCCGCCGGTGCGCATCCGCCGGCACACCTCGAACCCGTCGAGGTCGGGGAGCATCACGTCGAGCACGACGAGGTCGGGCGACGCGCTCGTCGACGGCGTCGAGCGCCTCACGGCCCGTGGACGCCGACGACACCTCGAAGCCGTGGTGGCGCAGGGCGGCGGCCAGCATCGACCGCAGGTTCTCCTCGTCGTCGACGATCAGGAGGTGCTCCCCGGACATGGCACCAGTCTTGGCCTCGACTCGCTGGGAGTTCGCTGAGAACGGGATGCGCATCCGCCCCGACGCGCTGTGCGGCGGTTCCCGGCCGGTTCCCAGCAAGTCCACAGGTTCGTCGACCAAGCTCTCCGCCCATGAGCGAGACCGTCACCCCCGAACACGAGCCGCGCCCCGCCGCGCCCGGCCCTGGTACCGCAGGCGCTGGTTCATCATCACGGCCATCGCGTCGTCCTGCTCGGCGCCGCCGCCGGTGGGGGGATCTGGTGGTACCTGCGCGACGATGCGCCGGCCGCCGTCGACCTGGAGTCGGCGACGCGCTCGCTGGACACGGCGACGGCCAGCACGGCGGCCTCCGAGGCGGCGACCACGGCCGCCTCAGCCGACACCGCGGCCGCGCCGGACCAGCCGCACGACCGGCGGCCGCCGCGCAACCGACGAGACCACCGCCGCGACCCGCCGCGGCAGCACGCCGCGGTGAGCGGCACGTGGTCCGTCGACACGTCGATCGGCGAGTTCAGCTTCGAGGACTCGACCGGCACGTTCGTCGGGTTCCGCGTCCAGGAGGAGCTCTCCAGCATCGGCTCGACGACGGCCGTCGGCCGCACGCCGACCGTCACCGGCGCGATCACGTTCGACGGCACCACGCTGACGGCGGCGACGATCGAGGCCGACATGACGGCGATCACGACCAACGAAAGCCGGCGCGACGACCACGTCCAGGATGCGCTGGAGACCGACCAGTTCCCGACCGCCACGTTCACCCTGACCCAACCGATCGACCTGGGCGACGCCGTGAACACGGGTGCCGCGATCGACCGTCCAGGCCACCGGTGACCTGACCATCCACGGCGTCACGACACCGGTCACGCTGCCGCTCGAAGCGCAGCTCGTCGGCGACACGATCGTCGTCGTCGGTTCGATGGACATGGAGCTGTCGACCTACGGCGTCGAGGCGCCGACGGCACCGATCGTCGTGTCGGTCTCCGACGACGCCCAGATCGAACTGCAGCTGTTCTTCTCCCCGGCATCGTGATGACCGAGCACGACGACGACCACGACCGCGGCTTGGCCTTCGACCTCGCCACGCTCCTCAGCCGGCGCCGGCTGCTGTCATTGGCCGCCGGCGCCGGGGCGACGGTCGCCCTGGCGGCCTGCAGCTCGGACGACTCCGGCGCCGACACTCGGTCGGCCGACAGCGCGTCGACGACAGCAGGCACGACCAGTGACACGACCGGGACGACCGGTACGACCGGTACGACGGAATCAGCGGCGACCGCCGGCACGACCGCGGCGACGGAACCGGCGGCCACCGCGGCGACGGAGCCGGCAGCCAGCTGCGATCCGATCCCGGAGGAGACGGGCGGACCGTTCCCGGGCGACGGATCGAACGGGCCGAACATCCTCGCCGAGAGTGGCGTCGTGCGCAGCGACATCCGGTCCAGCATCGGTTCGGCCAGCGGCGTCGCCGACGGCGTGCCGCTGACGATCGAGCTCACCGTGACGGACACGGCCGCAGGGTGCGTCCCGTTGCCCGGCGCCGCGGTGTACGTGTGGCACTGCGACCGGGAGGGCGGGTACTCGATGTACTCGGAGAGCGTCCAGGACGAGAACTACCTGCGCGGGGTGCAGGAGGCGGACGCCGACGGCCGCCTGACGTTCACCAGCGTCTTCCCGGCCTGCTACCAGGGACGCTGGCCGCACATCCACTTCGAGGTGTACGGCAGCCTCGACGACGCCACGGGTGGCGGCGAGCCGATCGTCACCTCGCAGCTGGCCCTTCCGGAGGACGTGTGCACCGTGGTGTACGCCACTGAGGGCTACGAGCAGAGCGTGAGCAACATGTCCAGAACGTCCCTGGACGGCGACAACGTGTTCGGCGACGGCGCGTCGCAGCAGGTTGCCACGATGGCGGGTGACGCCGCCGCCGGCTACGTCGCCTCGCTCACGGTCCCTGTGTAACGGCCTCCAACACCCGGACGTCGTACGCCTCGGGGCCCTTGCGGCCGGCACGCACGTGGAACTGCACCAGCTCGCCGGCTTCGAGCGGACGGCTGGCCTGGAGGTTCGTCCGATGCACGAACAGGTCGGCGCCTGCGCCTCCGTCGATGAACCCGTACCCTCGCCCGCCGTGGAAGGAGCGGACGGTGCCGAGACGCTGGCCATCCGCCGGCGCGTCGAGCGGGCCACGCAGCGCGGCGACATCGGGCCGCGTGATGCGGACATCGAGACCGATGGCCTGCTGCAGCTGGCGGGCCGCCTTGGTCGTGCCGTGCTCGACCAGCGACACGACGACGCCGGTGGCCCCGGCGCGAGCCGTGCGGCCCGACCGGTGCACGTAGGTGTTGGCGTCGGCCGGCGGGTCGTAGTGGACCACGACCCCGACATCGTCGACGTGCAGGCCACGAGCCGCGACATCGGTGGCGACGAGCGCAGCAACTGCGCCCGAGACGAACGAACGCAGAGCCCGCTCGCGCTGCGGCTGGCTGCGTCCGCCGTGGATCGGAGCGGCTGACACACCGAGCGCGCCGAGTTGCTTGGCCAGCCGATCGGCCCCATGGCGAGTGCGGCAGAACACCATCGTCGACCCGAGGGACCCGACCAGCTCCGCCGTCCGTGCCGGCCGTTCGGTGCGGTCGACATCCCAGAACACGTGGCGGGCGGCGGAGATGTCCGGACCGGTCGGCCCGACCTCGTGGCGCACGGGGTCGCGCTGCACTTCCCGAGCGAGCTTCGTGACCGCCCCGTCGAGCGTGGCCGAGAACAGCAGCACCTGGCGGTCGCGATGGGTCTGGGCGAGGATCCGGCGCACCACCGGCAGGAATCCCATGTCGGCCATCCGATCGGCTTCGTCGACGACGACCTGGCGGACGTCGCTGAGCGTGAGCGCGCCCATCTGCAGAAGATCCTCGAGGCGACCGGGGCAGGCAACGACCAGCTCGGCACCGGCGCTGAGGGCCTTGCGCTGGGGCCCGTACCCGACGCCGCCGTACGCCGTGACGACGGCGTGATTCCGGGCCCGCACGAACGGGCGCAGCTCGGTGGCGATCTGGTCAGCCAGCTCACGCGTCGGAGCGAGGATCAATGCCGTCGGTCTGCGGTTGGACGCCGAACGCAGCCCGGTGACGACCGGCAGCCCGAACGCCAGCGTCTTGCCCGACCCGGTCGGCGCCCGGCCGGTCACGTCTCGCCCGGCAAGTGCGTCGGGGATGACGGCGGATTGGATCGGGAACGGCTCGACGATGCCGATGGCATCGAGTTGCGCCTGCAGGTCGGCGGGCACGCCGAGTGCGGCGAAGGGTCGTGTGGTCATGAGGGGGACGTCCTGTTGTCTCGACAGCGCAGATGGGCCGGAGCAACGGAACCTGTGCGCGCCAGCGGCGGGGGGCCGCCGGCAAGCCGTCACCCTACCGGCCAGTCGCCTTGTTCAGCGGTGGCGGAGGCGGTGCCCGCCCGTCCACGTAGGGTCGCGCCGATGGGGCGACCGTTGGACGGCGTGCGGGTGCTCGACTTCACACGGGTGTTGGCCGGTCCCCACGCCACGCGGGCGCTGGCAGACCTGGGCGCCGACGTGATCAAGGTCGAGCCGCCGAGCGGCGACCTGACGCGGTTCTCGTCGCCGCGGGTCAACGGGCTGGCGACCTACTTCGTGCAGCAGAACACGGGCAAGCGCAACGTGAGCATCGACCTCGCCACGCCGCGGGGCGTCGAGCTGGCCGCCACGCTCGCCGACCACAGCGACGTCCTCGTCGAGAACTACCGCACGGGAGTGATGGAGCGACTCGGCCTCGGCCCCGCTGCCCTGCGGGCCCGCAACCCGCGCTTGATCTATGCCTCGCTGACCGGCTACGGGGCAACGGGCCCGTGGGTCCACCGGAGGGCCTACGCCACGGTCGTCCACGCCGAAGCCGGCCTCACCAAGGCTCAGTGCGACGCTCGGGGAGCAAGTCGGCCACGTGAGGCCCGAGGCGCGGCCTACGCCAACGACCCGCAGAGCCACGCCGACGTGTACACCGCCAAGGAGGTCACGATCGCCGTGCTGGCCGCGCTCTACGAGCGGGAGCGGACGGGACGAGGCGAGTGGATCGACGTGTCGATGGCCGAGACGATGCTGTACGTCAACGAGCACGTGCACGACGAGCTGTGGGACGGTCCCGTCGACCCGGGATCGGTCCGCAGCTTCGCCCCGGGCGACTACCTCGTGTTCACGGTGGCCGACGGCGACGTCCTCAGCGTCAGCGGCCACCCGGCCGAGCAGGGATCGTTCGAGCTGTTCCTCCGGGCGTTGGGTCTCGAGCCCCTCGCCGACGATCCGCGGTTCGTCGACGTCGCGTCTCGGCTGGCCAACTTCGATGCGCTGCGCGACCTCCTGCTGCAGGCGGCCACTGCCATCCCCGATGCCGTCACGTTCGAGGATCGGTTCGCCGAGCAGCGCCTGGCGTCGGGGGCCGTGCGCAGCGCCCGGGAACTGGCCGAGACGGAGTGGGCCCGTGCCCGCGGTGCCATCGTGGAGGTGCCCGATCGCGGCGGCGGCACGATCCGCCTCCCCAACGCGCCGTGGCACTTCAGCGACGCCGAGGTCGGCGTGCGTGGCGAGCCGCGCTACCGCGGGGAGGACAACCAGGCGGTGCTCGCCGAGGTGCTGGGCTACGACGACGCGACCATCGAGAGCCTCGAGGCCGAGGGCGTGCTGTCGAGCCGTGTCCCGGCGTGAGTTTTTACCGATGAGCCTGCGGTTCCCGGTCTCCCCGATGAAGGCGACGCTCGGCACGCTGCCGACGGATGACGAGGGGTGGGCGTTCGAGATCAAGTGGGACGGCTACCGCACCCTCGCCTTCGTCGACGACGGCGCGGTCCGGCTGCAGAGCTCGAACCTCTACGACGTGACGGCCAAGTACCCCGAGATCGCCCCGCTGGCCGGCGCCGTCGGGGCTCAGCGGGCGATCCTCGACGGGGAGCTGGTCGTGCTCGACGACGAGGGGCGGCCGCGCTTCGAACTGATCCAACGCCATGAGCGCCAGGCCGCCCTGTTCATGTTCGACGTCCTCTCCATCGACGGTCGCGACGTCATCGGGCGTCCGTACGAGGAACGCCGCCAGCTGCTCACCGACCTGGTCGAGGCGGGTCAGAACTGGGCCGTGCCGGCCCACCGCGTGGGCGGCGGCGCTGAGCTGCTGGCGGCGACGGGCGAGCGGCAGCTGGAGGGCGTGATGGCCAAGCGGCTCGGCACGACCTACCGGCCCGGCGCGCGTACGAAGGAGTGGCGCAAGGTCAAGCACCGGCGGCGCGCCGAGGTGGTCATCGGCGGCTACACCCCCGGCACCGGCAACCGGTCGTCGAGCTTCGGTGCCCTGCTCGTCGGCCGCTGGATGGACGACGGGACGTTGGCGTTCGCCGGCGGCGTCGGGACCGGCTTCACGCAGCGCCGGTTGGACGAGCTCACGCCACGCCTCAAGTCGCTGCGCACCGCCGAGAGCCCCTTCACCCCGCCGCCGCCGACCGCCTACCGGCGCGGCGCCACGTGGGTCCAGCCGGACCTCACGGCGATCGTCGAGATCACCGAGTTCACCAACGAGGGCTACGTCCGCCAGGCCAGCTTCATCGACCTCGTCGACTGATCCGAGTGTTGGAGCGCATCCGAGTGCCGGAGGTCGGTTTTCCGCACCCCTGACACTCCGACACGTTCCAACACTCGGATGGACCGCGTGCTCACGGCGGCGCCAGCTCGGTGTCGAGGGCGACGGCGGCGCGCCAGCAGTCGTGGTACGTGTTGTACAGGGGCGCCGGCGCGAGGCGGATGACGTTCGGCGGCCGGTCGTCGCAGCGCACGCGGTGTCGCTCGTAGAGTGCCTCGGTCAGCCGCCTGGAGTCCTCGACCTCGACACTGAGCTGGGCGCCCCGCCGGGCAGGGTCGCGTGGAGTGACGATCTCCAGCGGGCGGCGGGCGGCCACGGCGTCGAGCAGGCGCTCCAGGAACCCGGTGAGGCTGATGCTGCGGGCTCGCAGCGCGTCGACGCCGACGTCGTCGAACAGCTCCAACGACACGCGCACCGGGGCCATGGCGAGGATCGGCGGGTTGGAGACCTGCCATCCGTCGGCGCCGGGTTGCGGCCGAAAGGCGAACGGCATGTCGAAACGGGTGGCGGGATCGTGACCCCACCAGCCGCCCGGCCGGACGAGCGAGGGGTCGGCACCGTGGCGCTCGTGGATGAAGCACCCGCCGACCGCACCGGGCCCCGAGTTCAGGTACTTGTAGTGACACCACACGGCGGCGTCGACGTCCCAGTCGTGCAGTCGCAGTGGGACGTTCCCGGCGGCGTGGGCCAGGTCCCAGACCGCCAGCGCACCGGCACCATGGGCCGCCGCGGTGATGGCCGGGATGTCGAGGAGGGCTCCCGTGCGGAAGTCGACGGCGCTGAGCACGACGACGGCGACGGCGGCACCCTCCCGCTGGAGGTAGCCGGCGACGTCCTCCGTGCGCAGGTGGCGCTCGCCGCGTCGAGGCGTGAGAACGACGACCGCCTCATCGGGGTCGAAGCCGTGGGCCCGCGCCACGCCCATCAGGGCGTAGCGGTCCGAGGGGAACACGTCGGCCTCGATCACGATGCGATGGCGTGCCGGTGTCGGGCGATAGAAGCTGCCCATCACCAGGTGCAGGTTGACGGTCAGGCTGTTCATCACCACGGCCTCGCCCGGACGGGCACCGACCAGACGGGCGGCCGTCTCCCGCATCGTCTCGTGGTACGGCATCCACGGGTAGGACCCCGTCTCGTGGGCGTCGACACCCCGGGTCGCCCACGCGTCGAGCACGTCGTCCAGCGCCGCCCGCACTGCCCGCGGCTGCAGGCCGAGCGAGTTGCCGGCCAGGTAGGCGACGCCGTCGGGCACGTCGAAGAGATGGCGATGGCTCCCCACGACGTCGGCGGCCTCGAGCCGAGCGGCCAGCGCGGCACCAGCCGGCCCGAGCAGGTCTGCTCCCGAGATCGCCAGATCCGTCACAGCTCGGTCCGGACCGTCCACAGTTCGGGGAAGAGGACGAGCTGCAGGCGCTCGCGCAGGTATGGGACACCGGCCGTGCCGCCGGTCCCCGTCTTCAGCCCGATGATCCGTTCGACGGTCGTGACGTGGCGCAGCCGCCACTGGCGCATGGCGTCCTCCAGGTCGAGCAGGTCCTCGGCCAGCTCGTACAGCTCCCAGTGGGTGTCCGGCTCCTGGTACACGACGAGCCAGGCGTCGACCACGCTGCGGTGCGGCTGGTAGTTCTGCGCCCAGTCGCGCTCGACGAGCCTGGGGTCGACCGGGAGGCCGCGACGCGCCAGCAGCCGCACGACACGGTCGTAGAGGGACGGCTCGTGGAGGACGGCGTCGAGGCGGGCGAAGCGCTCCGGCTCGTGGCGGAACGGCTCCAGGTACACCGCCGCCTTGTTCCCGAGGACGAACTCGAGCTCGCGGAACTGGAACGACTGGAAGCCGCTCGACGTGTCCAGGGCCGACCGGAACTCGCCGTAATCGGCCGGCGTCATCGTCGACAGGATGTCCCACGACGAGATCAAGCCCTGCATCACCCGCTCCACCCGGGCCAAGCTCTTGAAGGCCGGGCCGAGGTCATCGGCGTCGACCAGGGCAGCAACCGTGTGCAGCTCGTGCAGCACGAGCTTGACCCACAGCTCGGTGGCCTGGTGCTGGATGATGAACAGCATCTCGTCGTGGGCGTCGGTGCGCGGGCGCTGGGCCGCCAGCACGGCATCGAGGCCGAGGTACTGCGCGTAGCTCAGGCGCTCGCGCAGGTCGAGGTGGGCGTCGTGGGCGCCGGAACGCGGCAGGCCCGAGTCGGCACTCACGAGAACACCTTGCGCACGGCGTTGGTGGCGACCGCCGCGCCGGCCGCTCCGAGCGCGACGGCGTTGGCGGGGAAGCGGCGCTGCGCGGCGGCTCGCTGGCGGGCCTCGGCGTAGGGCACCGTCGTGAAGCTGACGAGCTCGTACAGCGAGGCGAATCGGTCGGGCGCCAGGCGCTCGACGGCGTGCTCGAGCCGCTTGCCAAGACGGAACGCCGGAGAGCCGACCCGGTCGCGGATCTCGACGAAGTTCTCCAGCGCCAGGTCGGCGATGGCGTCGGCGTTGGGCTTGCGTCGTTGCGCGTAGCGGGGCAACGCCACGGCCCAGTCCTCCCCGGTCTCGTCCAGGCAGCGGTCGAGCTCGACGGCATCCTCGAACGCGCAGTTCATGCCCTGACCGAAGAACGGGACGATGGCGTGGGCCGCATCGCCGAGCAGGGCGAGACGTCCGCTGGTCCACGGCCACACCCTCACCGTGACCATCGTGCCGACCGGATGCTCGGTGAACTCGCCGACGAGGTCCTCGAACAACGGCGTGGCGTCGGGGTAGTCGCGCTCGAAACGGCCCCGCACGGCGTCGGCCGCGTCGAGCCCGGCGAACCCTGCCGGGCCGTCGAACGGCCAGAACAACGTGGCGGTGAAGCTGCCGTCCGGGTTGGGCAGGGCGATCATCATCGAGTCGCCGCGGGGCCAGATGTGCAGCGCGCCGGGGTCGAGGGCGAACCGCCCGGACGCATCGGGGGCGATCGTCAGCTCCTTGTAGCCCCACGGCAGGTGGTCCTGGCTGTAGTCGGCCCGCTCGCCGCGGACGATCGCGTCGCGCACCGCGCTGTAGGCGCCGTCGGCCCCGATGACCACGTCGTGGGTCGCCGTGTGCCGGCCCTCCGGCGACTCGAACGAGATCTCGCCGGCCTCCGGGTCGGCGTGGACGGCCCGGTGTCGGAAGCAGATCGTCACGCCCTTCTCGTCCTCGGCGGCATCCAGCAGCAGGCTGTTGAGGCCGTGCCGAGAGATCGAGTTGATGGCCTTCGAACCGTCGGCGCTGTAGGCCTGGTAGGCCAGCTTGCCCAACCTGTCGTGGACCATCCGGCCGCGGATCGCCAAGCCGTGGGCGATCACGGCGTCCGCCAGGCCGACCCGCTCGAGGGCGTCGATCCCGCGGGCCGAGAGGGCGAGGTTGATCGAGCGGCCGGCGGCGTCGGCCTGGCGCGGGTCGGCACGACGCTCGTAGAGCGTGACGTCATGCCCGCGCCGGGACAGGAAGACGGCGAGCAACGGCCCGACCAGGCCGGCCCCGGCGATCCCGACGTCAGCCACCCGGACCGATCTCGAAGAACTCGAGCGCGTTGGCGCCCAGCAGCCGGTGCTCGACCTCGGCCACGAACCCGCACGAGCGGATCACCTCCCCGACGTGCTCCTCGCCCAGGGGGAACGGGTAGTCGGAGCCCAGGAGCACCGACGTCGGGCCCATCACCTCCACCAGGTAGCGCACCGCACGGGGGTCGTACACCGCGGAGTCGACGTCGAAGCGATCGAGGTAGGTGCTCGGTGGCGACGTGGACCGGCCGCGCACCTTGTCGGTGCGGTGCCAGGCGTTCTCCAGCCGGCCGAGGAGGAAGGTGAATGATCCGCCGCCGTGGGCGAAGCAGATGCGCAGATTCCGAGGAAGCCGGTCGAACGCGCCGCCGAGGATCATCCGGTTCAGCGACAGCTGGGTCTCGGCCGGCATGGCGACCGTCCACCCGAGCATCCACTCCTCGAGACGGCACCCACCGAACATGTCCCAAGGGTGGACGAGGACGGGCGCGCCCAGCGACGCGGAGTGGCCGAGGAACGTGACCAGGCCGTCGTCGTCGAGGTCGCGATCGCCGACGTGGTTGCCGATCTGCACGCCCTTCATCCCGGCAGCCATCGCCCGCTCCAGCTCCCGGCAGGCCAGGTCGGTGTCCTGCAGCGGCACCTGGCAGATCGGGACCAGCCGCCCGTCGCCACCAGCGCACAGCTCCAGCAGCGCGTCGTTGAAGATGCGGGCGCACTCCATCGCCTGCTCGGCGGGGCGGCCGTAGGCGAACAGCACCGGGGTCGCCGAGACCACCTGCACGTCGACGCCGTCGCGGTCCATGTCGGCCAGGCGCACGGCGTGATCCCAGCAGGCCGACGTGATCGAGCGGAAGGGCGTGCCGCCGAGCATCACCGTTGCCTCGTCCGGACCGTCACGGCGCAGCCATGGCCAATCCGGCGTGCCGAAGCGCTCGGCGAGGTCGGGCCACGTCTCGGGGAAGAAGTGGGTGTGGAGGTCGACGACGGTCACACCGCGTCCTGCGCCGGGAGCGCCTCGGCGGCGAGCGGCGGGTCGGGCAGCGCGCCGCGACCGGGATGGACCCATCCGCAACCGGGACACGTGCGCGCCGACTCGTCGTCGTAGAAGGCGGCGAAGGCGGGAGGGAGGTCGTCGACCAGGTTGACCAGCTGGACCTCGCTCCGATGCACCAGCGCTGCGCAGCGCGGGCAGTACCACTCGAAGCCGTCGACCATCCCGGCGTGGCCTTGTGCGTTCGAGGACCAGGCCGACGGAACCGGGCACGGGCCGTTGGGGCGAGTGGCGGACGTGGGCGGGCAGCAGGAACACCTCGCCCTCGCGGATCGGGATGTCGCGTGGAGCGCCGTCCTCCCAAATGCGCAGGACCATGTCGCCACGGAGCTGGAAGAAGAACTCCTCGCACGGGTCGTCATGGAAGTCCGTGCGCTGGTTCGGACCGCCCACCACGGTGACCATGAAGTCCTACTCCGACCAGATCTGGGCGTTGCCCACCGGCGGCTTGAGCAGCTCGCGGTGCTCCTCGATCCACGAGGCCAGATTGATCGGCAGCACGTTGATCGGCAGCATGCTCAATCCTCCAGTCTCGCCCGGCGGTGGGCGATGGCCTTGATCTCGATGGCCAGGTGCGGGTGAGGGAGTTGACGGACGGCGACGGTGGTGCGAGCCGGTCCCGTGTCGGCAGCGAAGTACTCGGCGTACACGGCGTTGTAGGCGTCGAAGTCGTCCATCGTGACGAGGAAGGTCGTGACGTCGACGACGTCGGCCAGCGACGCCCCGATGGCTTCGAGGAGGCCGGCGATGCTGTCGAGGACGGCCCTCGTCTGGGCGCTGATGTCGAGCGTCACGGCTCCCGCGGCGTCGACGGCGGCGCCGGCGATCGAGCCATCCGGTTGGCGGGCGCTCGTCCCCGACACGAACACGAGGTCACCGACGATCCGCACGTGCGGATAGGCCCCTCGCGGCGGAGCGCGGCCGGGGACGGTCACGGATGTCGGTTCGGGCACGATCGTCCCTCATCCTACGAGATCGGCTGCTCGGCTCGAGGAGGCGTCCCTGCGGCTGGCGGGGTTGAATGGCGCCATGAGCGTCGTCAAGATCAATGCCATCGCCGTGCCGCCGGGCGGTGGGCCCGAGCTCGAGAGCCGGTTCGCCGCCAGGGCCCGCAGCGTCGAGCAGATGCCCGGCTTCGAGGACTTCCAGCTGCTGCGGCCCGTCGAGGGCGAGGACCGCTACTTCGTGTACACCCGCTGGGACAGCGAGGAGTCGTTCCAGGCCTGGGTGTCGAGCCAGGCCTTCCAGCACGGCCACGCCAAAGCCGAATCCGCCGACGGCAAGCCGGTGGCCACCGGCAGTCACCTGCTCGCCTTCGAGGTCGTCCAGCACGTCGTCAAGTCGTAGCGGGCACGCGGCGCGATCCTTCCACGGACCCGTTCCGGGCACGTTCCTTCGACCGTCGCGGAGGAACGCGCCCAGATCGGCCGGTGCAGGCCGCCAGTAGGCTCGCGCTCCCGTGGGCCTGATCGTCCAGAAGTACGGCGGCACGTCGGTCGCCGACCCGGATCGGATGCGGGCGGTGGCCGAGAACGTCGCTTTCACGAAGCGCCACGGCGCCGACGTCGTGGTCGTCGTGTCGGCGATGGGCAAGGCCACGGACAACCTGATCGCGCTGGCCGGGCAGGTCTCGACCACCCGCCCGGGTCGCGAGATGGACATGCTCCTGACGACCGGCGAACGCGTCTCCGCCGCCCTGCTGACGATGGCCCTCTCGGACCTCGGCGTCCCGGCGGTCAGCTTCACCGGCAGCCAGGTCGGCATCATCACGGACACGACCCACGGCAAGGCCAAGATCGTCGAGGTCAAGGGCGACCGTGTGCGCGACGCGCTGGCCGCCGGCAAGGTCGCCGTCGTCGCCGGGTTCCAGGGCGTCAGCACGACGAAGGAGATCACGACGATGGGTCGTGGTGCCTCGGACCTCACGGCGTCGGCGCTGGCCAAGGCGCTGGCCGCCGACGCCTGCGAGATCTACACCGACGTGACAGGTGTGTTCTCCGCCGATCCGCGCATCGTGCCCCGGGCGTGGAAGCTGCAGCAGGTGAGCTTCGACGAGATGCTGGAGATGGCCGGCGCCGGCTCGAAGGTTCTGGCCCTGCGCTCGGTGGAGTTCGCCCGCAACCACGGGGTGTCGCTGCACGTGCGGTCGGCCTTCACGTGGGAGCCGGGAACGTGGATCACCGATCTCCCCAACTCGTCAGACACGGAGCGTGCGATGGAAGACCCGATCATCTCTGGCGTCGTCACCGACAGCAGCGAGTCGAAGGTGACCGTGCTCGGCGTGCCCGACCGGCCGGGCATCTCGGCCTCGCTGTTCGAGCCGCTGGCGGCGGCCAGCGTGAACGTCGACATGATCGTGCAGAACACGTCGACGGAGGGCAAGACCGACATCAGCTTCACGGTGCCGTCCGCCGACATGCACGTCGCCGAGGACATCGTCCGGCGCGTCGCCGACGAGATCGGCGCAGCCGGCGTGACTCACGACGACGGCATCGCCAAGGTGTCGGTCGTCGGCGCGGGGATGAAGTCGTCACCGGGCGTGGCGGCGAAGATGTTCCGCACGCTCGCCGACGAGGGCGTGAACATCGAGATGATCTCGACCTCGACGATCCGCATCTCGGTCGTCGTGTCCACCGCCGACGTCGAGCGTGCCGCCCGCGCCCTGCACACCGCGTTCGGCCTGGACTCGGGCACCGACTACGCGGCACCGCTCCCGGAGCGTCGCTGAACAAGGGACCTCGACGGTCGGCGATCAGAACAGCGTGGGTTGCAGCGAGGGCTGGCGTTCCACGATCCGGAGCGCGTCCGCGACGGCCGTCACCGGAGCACGCACCGAGCTGCTCCAGCGCCGCATTGCCTTGTGGTGCGCCAGGGCCTGCCCACACGAAGACAGCGGAGTAGCCGCGGGCGAGCGATTCCTTCGCGCCGGCCCACGTGCCGCCGCTGCCCTCGGTGGTCGCGACGACGAGGGTGCTCGTGGCGATCGCATGCACGATCTTGTTGCGGCCCATCGCGGTGCCCGACGTGAACGGCGCGTCGGGACCGTACGGACTGACGATGCAGAGGTCCCCGGCGTGAACGTGACGACGGATCTCGGCGTTGCGTGCGGTCCTCCGGATGCCTTCGGCCGGTACGCCGATCACACGGCCACCGCGATCGAGCGCCCCCTTCATCGCCGCCTGATCCACACCACGCGCCAACCCGCTGACGACCGCCCACCCGGCGTTGACCGCGGCAGCCGCAGCGGCATCCGCCACCCCAAGGATCTCCTCCGAGGCGTCGCGCGACCCGACGACGCCGAGCGCGTGCCCATCGAGCCAATCGATCGGGCCGGCGACCAGGAGGAACGGAGGGCAGGCTGAGCCGAGCCGTTGCCGAAGCTTCGACGGGAAGGGGTCGTCGACGCTCGAGAGCACCGCGATGCCGCCTTCTTCGAGCCGCTCCTGCTCGAAGGCGAACGCCGTCGTGGCGCCGAGCAGGGTTCGGACGCGCTCGGCTTCCTCGGGCGACCCGACGATCCCCACAAGATCGGACTCGCTGACGCCGAGCAGCATCGCCAGATCGTCGACCCGCTGGACCGTGGACCAGAACTCCCGTGCAGTGAACGGCTGGGCGTCCACCTCCACCAGGCGATTGGTCAACAGCAGCGCCACGCGACTGGTTTCGGAGGGGTACGACATCAGGAACGTCCTGCGGTGGAGGCGAGAGCAACAGGGTAGACGGGTCCCGTGCCATGGGCTCGGAGGGCTTGCCAACCTCGGCGAACGTCCATCTCGAGTCGACCAAGTCGTCGACCAGCAGGACGGCGCTGCCGAGTACGTCACCGTCGATAGCGAAAGCGTCTCGAACGTTGGCGCGCTGCTGGGCGCCGTTCTCACGCGTCTTCTGCGGCGGGCGTTCGCTCACCTTGCGCACGACTGGCCGGTGTGGGAGTCGCAACCGGTCGGCGAGTCGATGCGCCAGTGAGTCGACGAGCTTCGGGTGGCGGAGTGACGGTACCGCGGTGATCCACTCCGGCGCCGGGGTTGGTGACCACTCGCGCACGAGATCGGCCAACGCATCGACGAGCTGATCATCGAACTCTCCGGAGTGCTTCCCCGCCTGGATCATCGGCCCCCAACCGCCGCTCCCCCACCTGGCGAGTGCGCGCCCCGGCTCGCACCGATGTTCGTTCGGGACACCGTGATGGCGCGGTTCGATGACCAATGGCCGGCGCAGGAGGAATCGCTCTGCCTGGACCCGCAGCTCGATCGTCGTGTCGCGCCCGACTTTCTGGCCGGTGCATCGATCACAGATGCCGCACGACGCGCCGGTGCGATCATCGAGGAGTCGCGTCAGGTACACCATGCGGCACATCGCCGTGTCGATGTACCCGAGCATCTGCGTTTGCTCCTTGCGGCGAGCGGCGGTCACGCGCTCCACCCGATCGGTCGGATAGGCCCACTCCTTCAGCGTCCGCTCGAACCGCAGTCCACCGACTCGCCGAACCACGCCTTCGACATCGAGTTGCTTGAGGATCAGCACGATGTCCGTTCGCCGCAGGTTGACCTGCTCCTCCACGAGGCTCACTGTGACGGGACCGCTGTAGCGATCGAGCACGCCGAGAACCTCGTCGACCTGCTCGGCGCTCGGAAAGGCGCGCTCGATGAAGTAGTCCTGGATCGCGCGGTCCTCGCTCCCGACGAGGAGCACGGCGACGGACGCGGCGAGGGCGCGGCCGGCACGTCCGACTTGCTGGTAGTAGGCAACGGGTGAGCCCGGCGCTTGGAAGTGCACGACGAAGCCGAGATCGGGCTTGTCGTAACCCATGCCGAGCGCCGTGGTGGCGACGAGTGCCTTGACCTCGTTGGCCTGCAGCAGATGCTCCGCCAGCGACGCGTGCATCGCCGTCCGTGTCGCCGGTATAGGCCAGGACGTTGTATCCGTGACCGTGCAGCCAGTCATGGACGGCGAGGACGTCAGCGACCGTGAGGCAGTAGATGATCCCAGAACCCGGGAGGGCCTCGAGGTTGGTGGCCAGCCAGGCCAGGCGGTCCGAGGGATGTGGCAGCTCGAGGACCGTCAGCGCCAGACCGTCGCGGCGCAGCGGCCCGCGGAACGTCGTCAACTCGGCGCCGAGTTGGGTGGCGGCGTCGACGACCACGCGGTCATTGGCGGTGGCCGTGCATCCGAGCACTGGAACGGTGCCGACGAGCCGGTCGAGCAGGCCGACGATCCGCCGGTAGTCGGGACGGAAGTCGTGACCCCAATCGGAGATGCAGTGCACCTCGTCAATGACGATCAGGCCGGGCCGAGACCCGACGATCGGCATGATCTTGTCGCCGAACTCCGGGTTGGCGAGGCGCTCGGGCGAGACGAGCACCAGGTCAACAGCGTCCTCGTGCAACGCTTGCGCCAGAGCGTCGACGGTGGTCGTGCTCGCCGAGTTGACGGTCAGCGAGCGCAGACCCACCCGGGAGGCTGCGTCGATCTGGTTCCTCATCAACGCCAGCAACGGTGAGATGAGGAGCGTTGGTCCGTACCCCTGTTCCCGAAGCAGGGCGGTGGCGAGGAAGTACACGGCGCTCTTGCCCCACCCGGTCCGCTGGACCAGCAGGACCCGGGAGTGCGTGGCCACGAGCGCGTCGATCGCCTCGCGCTCGGTGCTCGCGGAACTCCGCCTGCGGCTGCCCGGTCAGCCGGCGGAGGGCGTCGAGCATGGGGTCCACCATGTCGACAGCATCGTCGAGGGGTGTGACAAGCAGGTCGCCACAGCCGAGCGCGCGAGGCCACTCAGATGGGCCCGGCGGCGAACCTCCGGGCGGTGTCGAGGGCGGCGATCTCCGGCTTGTCCTGCTGCAGGCCGCGCCGGTGGGCGCGCGAGCACAGCGCCAGGTGCAACGTCCTGACGAACCGCTTGACGTTCACCGCGGCAGCCCGGACGGCCGGGTCGGACGACGCGGGATGATCGGCCAACCACGACCCGAAGCGGTCGATCCAGTCGACCAGCTCGTCATCGTCGATGGTGTCCCGTCCGATGACGTCGACGACGACCAGCACCAGCCGGTCCTCCTCGTCGTCGACGAAGACCAGGCCGTTGGCCGTGGTCAGCAACTGCTGCAGCGCGTCGAGCACCCGCCGGTGGTCGTCCGCTCGCGTCGCCGGGTTGCGCACGAGGAACTTGAGCAGGTCGGCGGTGTGGGCGATGGCGTTGACCCAGCCGAGCTCGGGCACCCAACCCCGGCGGTCGGGCTCGTCGAGCAGGTAGGTGATGCCGCGGTCGAGCAGCGTGCGCACGGCGGCCACGCCGAGGAAGTGGTCCTCGACGTCGCGGTAGGCGAGGATGGCCAAGGCCAAGGCCGAATACGAGCGCCGCAGCACGGCGCGGTCGTCCTCGGCGTCACCGTCACCGTCGAGCCCGTAGCGCAGGTCGGGGACGAGCCGCTCGACGGCGTAACGCAGGTCGTCGGCACCGAGCAGTTGGTCCTGGACGACCCACCGGGCGAGGACGCCGTAGCCGACCTCGTCACGGAGGAAAGGATCGGGTTCGTCGAGGAGGTCGAGCAGCGGTGGTAGCAGGTCGGCGGCGGTGTGCCCGGGCGGCACCTCGGCATCCGAAGCAACGATCGATTCCCACAGTGCACGGTCCGTCACAGTCATCGCCGGACAGTGTGCCATCCCGAAGCCAGCGAATTTCACGCCGAGGAAGCCTCTGCCACACTTGACAAGATGCGTCGGCGACCGCAGCTCCTGCCGTGGAAGGTCGCCGGCCGCGTCACCGAGCAGCAGGCCAGCGCCGACGAGGTCGTCAAGGCCACGGGCTGGGTGTTCAACAACGAGACCGGCGACACGCTGACGCTGGCCGAGTTCGTCGCCACCGGCGACAACGAGGTGCCGATGTTCCTCGATCGCCTCGAGCTGTCCCGCGAGAACGACGAGTCGCGCAGCCTCGTCGAGATCGGCTGCGGCATCGGCCGGATGACGTGCGCCTTCACGCGGCGCTTCGGTTGCGTCTACGCCTGCGACCTCGACGCCGGGTTCCTCGAGCGCTGCCGGGAGGCGGTCGCCCGCTTCGGCAAGGTCGAACGGCTGCGCACGATCGAGGTCGTCGACGGCCGCAATCTGGCGGTGCCGGACGACACGGCCGACGTGGCGTTCAGCTACATCACGCTGCAGCACTGCGAACGTGACGATGCCCTGGCACTCGTCGGCGAGGCGCTGCGGGTCGTCGTTCCCGGCGGCCAGGTCGCCCTCAACTTCCGATCGTGGTCCGGCGCCGACCCGATCGTGTTGCCGCTGGGTGCGCTGATGCGGGGGTTGCTGCGCGTACCGGGCATCGGCCGCTGGCTGCTGCGGCACCGCCTGCCGACGAGGCTGGCATGGCAGGCCAACCGCCTCGACCCGCACCAGGTGATGGGTCCGATCCGGGACCGCGTCACGGACGTCGTGATCTGGCGCAACCCGGCGCGCAACGCCCCGCTGTGGGGGGTCGGCGACGCGACGCCGCAGCACTTCGAGGGCGTCAACCGCAACCACTGGTGGCTCGTCGCGACCGTCAAGTAGCCGCAACCGACCGTCGAGGCCCACATGGGTGTCGTTAGCCTCGCGTGCCATGCGCGTTGGAGTCGTCGGAGCGACCGGACAGGTCGGTGGTGTCATGCGCCGGCTGCTCGCCGAGCGAGCATTCCCCGTCGACGAGATCCGCTTCTTCGCATCCTCCAGGTCGGCCGGCACGACCCTGCCGTGGGGCGCAGGCGAGGTCACCGTCGAGGACGCCGCAACAGCCGACGTCGAGGGGCTGGACATCGCCCTGTTCTCAGCTGGCGCCGCGTCGTCACGGGAGTTGGCGCCCAGGTTCGCCGCCGGCGGAGCGACCGTGATCGACAACTCGTCGGCCTTCCGCATGGACCCGGATGTGCCGCTGATCGTGGCCGAGGTCAATCCCGAGGCCGTGTCCGGGGCGACCAAGGGGATCATCGCCAACCCGAACTGCACGACGATGGCGGCGATGCCAGTGCTCAAGGCGTTGCACGACGAGGCCGAGCTCGTCCGTCTGGTCGCCAGCACGTACCAGGCGGTCTCGGGGGCCGGGTCGGCTGGCGTGGACGAGCTCGACAAGCAAGCGCGCCAGGTCGTCGACCGTGCTGCCGAGCTGACGTATGACGGCGCCGCCGTGACGTTCCCGGAACCGCAGAAGTTCGCCCAGCCGATCGCCTTCAACGTGCTCCCGCTGGCCGGCAAGCTGGTCGATGACGGCTCGTTCGAGACCGACGAGGAGCAGAAGCTGCGCAACGAGAGCCGCAAGATCCTCGGCATCCCGGCGCTGCTCGTCTCCGGCACGTGCGTGCGGGTGCCGGTCTTCACGGGGCACTCGTTGTCGATCAACGCCGAGTTCGCCCGGCCGCTCTCGGTGGCGCGGGCAACGGAGGTGCTGGCGGCGGCCCCGGGCGTCGCCCTCAGCGATGTGCCCACGCCGCTGCAGGCGGCCGGGCGGGACCCGAGCTACGTCGGTCGGCTGCGCGTCGACCCAGGCGTCCCCGACGGTCGTGGCCTGGCGCTGTTCGTCAGCAGCGACAACCTCCGCAAGGGCGCCGCCCTCAACGCCATCCAGATCGCCGAACTGCTCCTGCGCTGACGATCTGGGCGCGAAAATTCGCGACAGGTGGAAAGAAACGCGCCCAGAAGCGCTGGTGGGACGGATCGCGCCCAGATGTGCGGGTCGCGACGGGTCGAGGTGTCGGGGTGGGGAGATTTGAACTCCCGGCCTCCACGTCCCGAACGTGGCGCGCTAACCAAGCTGCGCTACACCCCGCAGCGGGGGCGACTCTACCGGGCGACGATCCTCGGTCGTCGCGCCTGCACGTCGGCGAAGCCTTCGCGGTACGTGTCGCCGCCCGTGATCGTCCGTACGGCCCGCCGGATGCGCAACGGGTCGAGCGGCTTGACCATCCAGCCGTCGGCGCCACTGCGGCGGGCCAGGTGGACGTCGGCGAAGCGGTCGAGCAGCATCAGGACGGCGACAGAGGGCAGCATCCCCGCCGACGCGTCGAGCCGCAGGGCCATCGTCACGGCCATCCCGCCCATCGACCCGATCTGCAGGTCGAAGATGCCGATGTCGAACGGCTCCTCCTTGCGGGCCTTGACGACACCGGCCACCTCGCGCCCCTCGGACACGACGGTGAACGACGCGTCGGGACCGCCGAGCGCGGCGACCAGCTCGTCGACGATCCACGGCCCATCGGTGGCCACGAGGATCCGCACCGGCGTCACTGTACTGGGAACAGGTACCGGCGGATCTCGGTCAGTGTCGCCAGGTCGTGGACGTCGCCGGGCAGCAGCGGCACCGAGGCGAACGGCTCTGATCCGAGCAGTTCGGCGAACGGCGCCAGTTCGTCGGCCGCCGACTCGGCCAGCGCCCGCAGCTCGCCCACGTTGCGCCACAGCGCGGCCACGTCTGGGTCGTCGGCGGCGGCCGCGGCGGCGATGGCATCGGCGGCAGTGCCGGGCCCGAACGATGGATGGACACGGTTGGCGACGCCGGCCACCCGCTCGATCCCCTGATCGATGAGCCGGTCGACGAACCAAGCCGCCTCGGCCACGGTGTCGCGGTGCGGCGAGGCGACGACCACGTAGCGGGTGGCGTCCGAGCGCAGCAGCCCGATGACAACGTCGGCCCGCTGGCGGAATCCGGGCTCCATCCCGGCGAAGGCCTGGAAGAAGGCGACGGCATCGGCGAGGACCTCCGAGCCGACGACCTTGCCGATGGCCCGCAGCAACGGCTGCGTCGCGGCGTTGACGACACGCATCCCTCGGCGGGCCGGGAGCATCAACAGCCGGAACAGGCGGTGGTCGAGGAACCGAGCCAGTACGCCGGACGCTTCGAGGAAGTCGAGCGCGTTGCGGCTCGGCGGGGTGTCGACGACGACGAGGTCGAACCGGTCGTCGTCGTGCAGCTGGTGCAACGTCTCGGCGGCCATGTACTCCTGGGTGCCGCTGAGCGAGCCCGAGATGTTGCGGTAGAAGGTGTTGCCCAGGATGCGGTTGACCTGCTCCTCGTCGGCGGCGTTGCGTCGGACGAGGGCGTCGAAGGCCGCCGCCGTGTCCAGCATCATCGCCCACAGCTCGCCATCGGCGGCGTCCGCGGCGTCCGTCCGCACCGTCGTCCGCGTCGAAGCCGCCGATGGCGGTGAGGTCGATGCGCTGCGGCTCAGCGGCCAGCCCGCCGGGCAGCCCGAGCGCGTCGGCCAGCCGTCGCGCCGGGTCGATGGTCACCACGACAACACGGCGACCGGTGTGGGCGGCGTGCAAGCCGATCACCGCGGCCGTCGTCGTCTTGCCGACGCCACCCGAGCCACAGCACACGACGACCTCGGCGCCGTCGATCACGGGCGCCATCGAGTCGCTGGCAGCACCCGTCACGCCGGAGCCCGCAAGGCCGCTGCCAACTTGGCGACATCGCGACACGCCATCCCCGCCACGGGCAGCAGCGGCAGGTGCCACTGCTGCAACGCCAGTTCGCCGCGCAGCCGCTCGATCTCGGTCGCCTGCAGGTCGCGGCGGGCCCGGCGGAACTGGGCGGCGTCGATGAGCAACGCGTCGATCAGGGTCGTCGACCGCCACCGCGAGCTCGGCGTCGGGCAGTTCGACATCCGAATCGTCGACGCCGTTGACGACGACCGGGCCGAGCCGTACCCCCACGCGATCCTCGAGCGCGTATGCCGTCTCCACGACCTCGTTGACCGGCGTCGTCTCCGGCAGCGTCACGAGGATGACCTGGGCGCGAGCCGGGTCGTTCAACAGCTCGAGCACGTCCTCGGCTTGCGTGCGGACCGGGCCGCTGCGCACCGACTCGCGGAGGCCGGCGGCCGACGTGAGGAACGTGACCGCGTGACCGGCGGCAGGACCGTCGACGACGATGACGTCCCACTTGCCGCTGCGCTCGAGCTGCTTGATCTTCCCGAGCACGACGATGTCATCGATCCCGGGCGCCGCGGTGGCCACCACATCGATGACCCCCGACGTCGACAGGCGCTTGGCCACCCGGCCGAAGCCGTGGTCGCGGAGGTACTCGGCGAGCGCCGCCGACGCCGAGATCGGCTCGAACGACAACCCGTCGACGAGCTCCCCGAGGACCGGCTTGCCGTCGAGCTCGACGACCAGCACACGAAGGCCGGCGTCCGCGGCGGCGCGGGCCAGAACTGCCGTTACCGTGGTCTTCCCCACCCCGCCCTTGCCCGCCACGATCGTCACCCGGGAGGCGGACAGCAGCGGCACTGGATCGACGGACTCCGGAGGCACCTGTGCGCAGACTAGCGATCGGCCTGCTGGCCACCGCCGCCGGCGTGTCATTGGCGTCGGCCACGTTCGGCGCGCCAGCAGCCGCGCAGAGCACCGAGCCCGCGCCGGGGCCGGTGGATGTGCTGCAGGTCAGCGGGCTGTTCGACCCGATCATCATCGACGCCATCGACGAGGCGATCACGCGCTCCGACGAGCAGGGCGCACAGGCGCTCATCCTGCAGGTCAACACCCGCGGCGCCATCGTCGGCCGAGACGAGATCGAGGCGCTGCTGGAGCGCGTTGCAGACGCACCGATCCCAATCGCCGTGTGGGTCGGTCCATCCGGCGCTCGCCTGTACGGCTCTCCGGCGCAGCTCCTGGCAGTGGCCGACGTGACCGGCATGGCGCCCGGATCGCGGGTCGGCCACATCGGAGTGCCACTGCGCCCGGACGGGGTCACCGTGGACTTCGGCGCCGCGGAGTCGGCGCTGCGCAGTGGCTCCCTCGGCCTCAGCGAGGCCCGCCGCCTGGACGTCTTCGAGCAGCGCATCTCGGACGAGGGCATCCCCGTGATCGCCAACATGGTCGATGCCCTCGACGGCTACTCGGAGAACGGCGTCGTGCTCGAGACGACGGAGGAGCGCTTGCTCGACAACGGCATGGGCCGAGCGCGACACGACGGCGACCGTGCGCTTCTCGAAGCTCGGCCTCGTCGACCAGCTGTTCCACACGGTGGCCAGCCCAGCCGTGGCCTATCTCTTGCTGCTCGTCGGCATGGCCCTCCTGGTCTTCGAGTTCTTCACCGCCGGCGTCGGCATCGCCGGTGTCGTCGGCGCGGCTGTGCATCGTGCTGGCAAGTACGGGTCTGGCCATGCTGCCGACGAGGGGCTGGGCCGTCGCCCTGCTCGTAGCGGCGATGCTGGCCTTCGCCGTGGACGTGCAGGTCGGCATCCCCCGCTTCTGGACCGCCGTCGGCGTCGTGCTGACCATGGTGGGGAGCCTGTGGCTGTTCGAGCCGCTCCCCGGCGTGACCCTGCGCCCGTCGTGGATCACCCTGCTCGCCGGCATCGGCGGCGTCACGTTGGCCTTCGTGGTCGGGATGCCGTCGATGGTGCGGACACGGTTCGCCACGCCGACGCTCGGTCGCGACTGGATGATCGGTGAGCTCGGTGAGGTCGTCGACGACGTCGACCCGGAGGGCGTCGTGACCGTCCGCGACGCCCGCTGGCGGGCGAGGACGAACCGCGCCACCCCCGTGGCGAAGGGCGATCAGGTGCGCGTCGTCGCCATCGACGGGGTGACCCTCGAGGTGGAACCGCTGGAAGGAGCCGCCCGCGACCACCGCCGGGGCCGTCGCGCGGAGACGTGATCGTCGACGAGCCGGTAAACCCTGTGTGAACAGGCGGTGCCGGCCATTGCCCGGCCGATGGCGGCTTTCTAGGTTGACCTCCGTGAAGGGCGTGAACTTGACATGGCAACAAGTGGGTGCCTGCCGCTCTGGCACCGGCGGCGACTTCTATCCCCCGATGCACACGGAGCGCAAGCACGAACGGCTGGCCCGTGAACGGCGGGCCAAGTCGATCTGCGCCGGCTGCCCGGTCCGTGAGCGGTGCCTGGAACACGCCATCGCGTGCGACGAGCGCTACGGCATCTGGGGCGGCCTCAACCAGGACGAGCGACGGATGCTCCGCCGCTCGGCGTAGCGGCGAGGCGGGGGCCGGCGACACGCAGGTCCCCGCGGCGGCGGGTGATCCCCCTGGCGTCCAGCTCGGCCAGCATCGGGACGGCGTGCTTGCGCGTGTTCCCGGCGGCGGCGCGGAACTGGCTCACCGTGAAGCCCTCGGGGTGATCGGCGAGGAGGCCGGCCACCAGCCCGGACGCGGTCGCGACGGCATCGATGTGGAACCACTGCCCGTCGCGTTCCACGAGCAGGCCACGTCTGGCCAGCTCGCGCAGCTCGCCGCGCTTGAACTCGTCGGCATCGGGTGGTGCCAGTCCGCCGGCCGCCAGCACGGCGAGCGCGGGGTGGGTCGCCAGCGGATCGCCGGCGGCGGCGACCCTGACGAACATCCCGCCGACCACCAGGTCGTCCATTGCATCGAGCACGGCCCGCTCGCGTTCGTCGAGGGCGGCCAGCTCCACCCCGTTGGCACCGGACTGCTCGACCCGTTGGCGCAGCGCCGCCTGTGCCGCGGCCAGCGCGGCCGGCGCGACGATCCACCGCCCCACCGTCGCCGGGCGGTGGACGCCGGTCAGCAGCTCCAGCTCGTCCGTCGTCGTCCAGCCACGCTCGGCCACGACCCGATCGACGTCCCGGTCGGGTCGGGCCCGTGACGCCGGGAGGACCGGTGCCACGTCGAGGACCTCACCCCCTCCGATGGTCTCGTCGCGACCCGTCTCCCGCAGCACGTACCGGTCGCCCGGGATCAACGGCACGGGGACAGCGAGGTGCAGGCGCACGGTGCCGGTCGTGCCTGGCGACAGCGTGCCCGCCCCGAGCACGCGGACGCGCACCGCCTGCTCGCCGGATCCGATGTACGCCAGATAGGCACCGCGGCGCGAAACCACGTGGTCGAGCGTCGGGAGGATCGTCAAGGTCCCGTCGATGCGGCTCGTCGAATGCCAGCGCCCCGGGGCGACGACGACGTCGCCGCGGGCGAGCTCGCGACGATCGACGCCGGCCAGGTTGAGGGCGACGCGATGCCCCGGGCCGATCACGTCGACGGCGTTGCCGAGCGTCTGGATGGCGCGAATGCGGGCCGACCGACCGGACGGCTCCACGACGACCGTCGCATCGGTGGCCAACGATCCATCGGTCAACGTCCCGGTGACGATGGTGCCGCTGCCACGCGAGGCGAAGACGCGATCGATCCACAGGCCGCGCTCGTTGGCGGTCGGCGGACGGCGGCGTGCGCCGGGCGAGGCCGGCCAGCTCTGCGACGAGCCGGTCGAGCCCGTCGCCGCGAGGCGTCGAGACGGGAACAATCGGTGCGTCGGCGAGGAAGGAGCCGGCGACCCGCTCGGCGACCTCCAGCGCGGCGAGCTCGACGAGCTCCGCATCGTCCAACTGGTCGCACTTGGTCAGGGCGATCACGCCATGACGGACGCCGACGAGCTCGAGGATGCGGAGGTGCTCCTCGCTCTGCGGCTTCCACCCTTCAGTGGCGGCGACGACGAAGAGGCAGGCGTCGACGCCGCCCACCCCGGCCAGCATGTTGCGCAGGAAGCGCACGTGCCCGGGGACGTCGATGAAGCTGATCGCTTCGTCACCGGCAGCGTCGCCGACGGTCGTATGGGCGAAGCCGAGATCGATCGTCAACCCGCGGCGCCGCTCCTCCTCGAAGCGGTCAGGATCGGTGCCCGTCAACGCCCGCACGAGCGACGACTTGCCGTGGTCGACATGGCCAGCCGTCGCGATCACGCGCACCGTCGCAGCTTGCCACGAGCATCCGACACGTCCGTCGGTCGGTCCTGGGACGGGACGAAACGAGTCCGGCGCCTACACTCCGCCACCGGGAGGTGCCCATGTCCAGCGTTGGTTCCACGTCCAGCCCACCCGAGCCGCAGTCCGGCGGCGCGGCCGGCCTGGTGACGGTCAAGGTCAACCTGTCCGAGGCGGCGTGGAGAACGCTGAACGAGCTCGCCGAACGCCGGGGCGTCACGGTGACAGAGGCGCTGCAGCGAGCGATCGCCACGGACAAGGCACTGATGGACGCCGCAGCGGCCGCTGCTCCCAGGCGCAAGTGATGTCGATGTCGGCGCGGGAGATCGACCTCACCTCTGAGCCGGCGCCTGTCCTCGATCAGGCGCAGCTCGCCGAGCAGGCGACGCAGGTCCAACGGGACGTGCTCTCGGTCGCCCGCAGCCAGGAACGCACGCGCCGATACATCGCCTATGGGCTCCTCGGGCTCCTCGTCGTCCTCTCCCTCGCTGGGGTGATCGCCATGTTCATCGACTCGTTGGAGCTGCAACGGGTCAAGGACGTGATGGGGATCATCTTCACGTCCGTCGTCGGCCTGGTCGGGTCGGTGGTCGGCTTCTACTTCGGTGCCCGCACCGCGGAGTCGGCCAGCGGCGGGACCGAGTCGGGGTAGCGCGGAGCGGGTCGGCGACATGGGCGCACCCGTCATCAGGATCACGCTGCCGGCCACCACGCAGACCGTCTGGACGGCCTTCCGCGATCCGACGCAGATCCGCCAGTGGTTCGGTTGGCAGTACGACAGCCTGGACGAGGAGATCCGCCAGGTCTTCAGCGACGGGACCGTCGCCGACGAGCAAGAGCACACGCTGCACGTCGGCGGGCACCTCTTCACGCTCGAGGCCGTCGGCACCCAGACCGTGGTGACCGTCACGCGTGTCGCCCCGCTGGCGACAGACGGTGGGATGGACTGGGATCGGTACTACGACGAGATCGACGAGGGCTGGCGCAGCTTCCTCGAGCAGCTGCGGTTCGCGCTCGCCCACCACTGGGGCTCGGCGCGGGGCGACCTCCTACCTCAGCGGCGAGGCCGTGCACGATCCGCCGCAGCTGCCGGCCGAGCTGGAGGCGCTGGCTGACGTCGCGCCGGGTCATCGCTACGACACCACGATCGCAGGAGAGCGCCTCACGGGCGAGGTGTGGTTCCGCTCCGCCCATCAGGTCGGCCTCACGGTCGATGCGTGGGGTCCCGGGCTGCTGCTCTTCGCCGCCGCGCCGGGCAGCCCGCAGCCGAACGCGGCGGCAGCGATCACGATCACGACGTACGGCGTGCCGGACGACGATCGGGCCGCCCGCTGGCGTGGCTGGTGGGAGACCAGCTACCGGGCCGCCGAGCCGGTCGGCGACACCGATCCCGCCGCCGGCTGATCGCCGAACGAGGCCAATGCGTCGACCAGCACGGCGTCGTCGGCGGGATCGACGGCGCGGAGGTCGAGCATCGTGCGACCGTCACGGCTGCGGGCGATGACCGGCGGGTCATGGGCCCGCGACCGCGGCGAGGCGGTCGCCGGCGACGGCCACGCCCCACGACGGGATCGACGCGCCGGGTGCCGACCCGGCGCCCGGCAGGGATTCGGTGGCGATGACCTCGGCGCCCGTGGCCCGGGCGATCGCCGCCGCCCGCGCCGCGAGTTCCTCGGCGGGGACGGTCGCCATCCGCCAGAACGGGACCGTCGCGACGACGTCGCGGGACAGGTAGGCCAAGGCGAGGCGCTGCAGTGCGGCGAGCACCAGGCCGCCCGGGCGGACCGCCCGGGCCAGCGGGTGGTGACCGCATGCATCGACCAGGTCGGCCCGGCCGGCGATGATGCCGGCCTGCGGTCCCCCCAGCAGCTTGTCCCCGCTGAACGTCACCGAGCGCGGCGCCGGCGGCCAGCGTCTGGCGGGCGGCCGGCTCGCCCGCCAGCCAGGCGGGGGGATGCGGGCCGGGGAGCCACGGGCACGTGTCGTCGACGAGACCGCTGCCGAGGTCGACGATGACGGGCACGCCCAGCACCGCCAGCTCACCAACGGTGGTCTCCTCCACGAAACCGGCCACGCGGTAGTTGCTCGGGTGGACCTTGAGCACGAGTGCCACGTCGGCACCGGGACGCTCGACGGCGCGGCGGTAGTCGGCGAGCCGCGTGCGGTTCGTGGTGCCGACGTCGACCAGCCGGGCGCCGGACTGCTCCATCACCTCCGGGACGCGGAACCCGCCGCCGATCTCGACGCTCTCGCCGCGGCTGACGGGGACCGTCGCGTCCGCTGGCGAGGGCGGCCAGCACGAGCAGCACTGCGGAGGCGTTGTTGTTGACGACCATCGCTGCTTCGGCGTCGCAGAGGCGGGCCAGCAGGCCGCCGACGCCTCGCTGGCGCGAGCCTCGTTCGCCGGTGGACAGGTCCAGCTCGAGCGATTGGGCCCTGGCCGGCTGGTGGTGGGCGACCGGTGCCCGGCCGAGGTTGGTGTGCAGGAGCACGCCCGTGGCGTTGACGACGTCCGTCAGCAACGTGCGCCGGAACGCATCGGCGCGGGCGGCTGCCTCGTCGACGGCGTCGTCGGCGATCGCTTGACGAGCGACGTCCACGAGGATCGGGTGGGGCAGGCCCGTCGAGGCGAGCGATCGTGCCAGCGCATCGACGGACGGCGGGCGCGACATCGGCGGCGAGGCTACCCACCGCCCGCTCCCGGTCGGCCGTCCGTAGCATCCCGGAACCATGACGCCTCTCCCGGAGCGGGCAGCCGACCGACCCGAACAGCTGCCCATCCCGGTCGTGCGGCTCGATCCCGACCTCCCGCTGCCGAGCTACGCCCACCCGGGCGACGCCGGCCTCGACCTCCACGCCCGCGAGGGTGTCGTGCTCGCCGCCGCCGGTGGTCGGGCACTCGTGCCGACGGGCATCGCCATCGCCGTTCCCCCGGGCCATGGCGCGTTCGTCCTCCCCCGCAGCGGGTTGGCCCTGCGCCACGGCGTGACGATCGTCAACGCGCCGGGCCTCATCGACGCCGCCTACCGCGGCGAGGTCAAGGTCGTGATGCTCAACACCGATCCCAGCCAGCCCTACGAGGTGCACCGCGGCGACCGCATCGCCCAGCTCGTGGTGCAACGCGTCGAGGAGGTCGTCTGGCAGCTGGTCGACGAGCTCGACGGCGTCGACCGCGGCGGCGGCTTCGGCCACACCGGCCGCTGACCCCGCACATCTGGGCGCGATCCTTCCCACGGGCGCATCTGGGCGCAGAAATTTCCAGGGGTCGCGAAGAAACGTGCCCAGATCGGGGCCGGCGGCGCGGGGCTCAGCGCCAGGCGAACACGGGCTGCTCGAACCCGGCGACCGACGCCGAACGACCCTCCAACGCCAACCACCGGAACTGCACGAGCACGGCGCCGGTCGGGGCGTGGATGAGGTCGTTGCCGAGCGGCACCTGGACGACCGGCCGGTCGCTCTCGGGGATGTCGATGAACCGCGGTGAGTCGTCGCGGCACAGCTGGTGCAGGCCGACGCGGTAGGCGGCCAGCACCTCGCCGGGCTCCGGCCGCAGGTCCAGGCGGCCACCGGCCCACAGCACGACCGGCGTGATCACAAACCCGGAACGGGTCGGGTAGTCGTCGAGCAGCCCGAGCACGTCGGCCGGCTCGAGGTTGACACCGAGCTCCTCGTCCAGCTCCCGGAGTGCTGCGTCCGTCGCCGTCTCGCCCTCGTCGATGCGCCCGCCGGGCAGCGCCCACTGCGAGGCATGACGGTTCAGCCCGGCGGCCCGGCGGCAGAGCAGGAACGCCGCGCCGCCCGACACGTTGGCCATCCGTCCGTCGAGCCCGCCAGGTCCGCCGGGGATCACCTCCATCGCCTCGGCCTCCGGCTGGAACGGGTCGACACGATCCTCACCCTCGACCGAGTCGACGATCACGACGGCGACCGCCGCGTGGCGTCGCTCGTCGAGCTCGACCGACCGCCAGCGCGTGGCCGGTGAGGTTGGCGACGATGCGCTCGCGCAACGACACGTCGTAGGCGAGCGGGGCTGGGACAGTGGCCACCGACTCATCGTCGTCGCACGCTCCACAGGTCGGGACGAACCGCGCCGCACCTGCGGGACACCGCCGACAACCCTGCCGTCGTAGAGTCGCCGCACGGTGCTCGACCGCCTGCTCGACGACTCCTACCCCGCCGTCGTGCGCCGAGACGTCACCAGCCTGACGGTCGCTCGGTTCACCACGAACGCCATCTACCGTTTCGCCCCGCCGTTCCTCGCCACCATCGCCCGCGGGCTCGACGTGCAGCTGAGCGACCTCGGCGTCGCCCTCGCCGTGACCGAGCTGTGCGGGCTGACGTCGCCCGTCCTCGGTCGACTCGTCGATCGCCTGCCTCGCCGGGCGTCGATGACCGGCGGCCTCCTGGTGCTGACCGGCGGCACCATCGTCGCCGGAGCGAGCGCCGGCATCGAGATGTTCACCGTCGGGCTGTTCGTGCTGGCGCTCGGCAAGATCGTGTTCGACGTCGGGTTGGGGGCCTGGATCGCCGACCACGTCCCCTACGAGCGGCGAGGACGTGTCGTCGGGCTCGTCGAGACGTCGTGGGCGCTCGGGCTGCTCGTCGGCGTCAGCGTGCTCGGCCTCGTCACCGCCGTGTCGTCCTGGCGCTGGGGGTACTTCGTCGGCGGCGCAGCGGTGCTGGGCATGGCTGTGGTCACAGCGGTGCGGCTCAGCGGCGATGGCGCCGACGCCGTACGGCACCGCGCCGGCGACGTCGACCTCGAGGGCGGGCCGATCGTTCGTCGTCGCATGCCGCTGCGCGGGTGGTTGGCCGTCGCCGGGGTGTTCGCGCTGATGTCGGCGGCGCAGTCGGTGTTCGTGACGTTCGGACCATGGTTGGAGGACGAGTTCGGCGTCGACACGTTCGGTCTGGTGGCCGTCACGTTCGGCATCGGCGGCCTCGAGTTGCTGGCCTCCACGACCTCAGCTGCCCGCACTGACCGCTGGGGCAAGGAGCGCAGCGTGATGCTCGGCGCGGCGATCATCGCTCCGTCGGGGCTGGCGCTCGCCGCGCTCGGCGACTCGATGGCCCCTGGGCTGCTGTTGCTCGGCACGTTCTTCCTCGGCTTCGAGTTCGCCATCGTGTCGGCGCTCCCGATCGGCCCGACGCTCGTGCCCGGTGCGCCCGGCCGCGGGCTCGGCACGATGATCGCCTGCGGCACGCTCGGTCGCGGCGCCACTTCGATCGTGGCCACGCGGCTCTTCGAGTCGTCGGGGATCGCCGCGGGTCGCGCTGCTCGGCACCGGGTTCGCCGCGCTCGCCGCGCTGGCCATGTGGATCCGCTTGCACATCGCTGAGCGTCCTATGGTCACCGCCTGACCCGCCGCGGCGTGCGGCGTGCTGGGACGGTGACGACCTGCACGGCGAGCCACGTGCTGATCGGCACGGAGGCGACGAGACCGATCGAGCCGACGAGCGCCCGGACGATCTCGATGGCCACGACCTCCCGGGTGGCGACGCCGGTGACGGACTCCCCGACACCGGTGAACAGCAGCAGCAGCGGGAGCGCGGCGCCGGCGTATGCGAGGAACAAGGTGTTGACGGTGGAGGAGATGTGGTCGCGGCCGATCGTCAGCGCGCTCGTGAAGAGCTCCCGGCGGGAGATGTCGGACCGCCCACGGTGCAGCTCCCAGACCGCCGAGACCTGGGTGACGGTCACATCGTCGAGCACGCCGAGCGAGCCGATCACGATGCCGGCCAGCAGGATGCCGCGCGGGTCGATGCCAGTTCCAAGCGACTGCAGCACGAAGCTGGCGTCGTCCGTGAAGCCGGTGAAGTTGGCCGTCTCGACGAAGATCCAGGCCAAGATCCCAGTCAGGGCCAGGCTGGCGAACGTCGACAGCAGCGCCACGTCCGTCGCCGGCCCCACGCCGTGGGCCAGGTACAAGGCCAGAATGGCGATGGCCCCGGCCGTCACGAGGGCGACGGCGACGGCGTTGTTGCCGTCGACGAGCGACGGCAGGGCGAACCACACGATCACGAGCAGGCTGGCGGCGAGCCCAGCGAGCGCGCCGACCCCGCGCCAGCGACCGAGCGCGACGACGGCGGCGACGAACAGAAGGACGAGCACGATGAGGGGCGTCGAGCGTTCGAAGTCGTAGAACGTGTACAGCGTTCCGCCGTCGCCGAGCGGCGTGGCCGTGACCCGGATGTCGTCACCGGCCCGTATCTGCGAGTCGAGCCCGAGCTCCATCGAGCCGAGCGTCCCCTCGGCTTCGCCCGACCGCAGCTCGAACGTGACGACCGAGCACGTCTGGGTGGCATCGCTGGCGCACGGGCGCTCCTCGACGATGGTGACGTGGGCGGCGATCGGCTCCGCCTCGAGGCCGAGCGGGTCCGACGTCCGGCGGCCGGAGGGCCACAGCACCACGGCGCCGATCAGGATCACGACCCCGCAGACGATGGTCACGATGCGCAGGATGCGGGCTGTGTCCCGCCCGGTGAACTCCGTCCCCTCGGGCAGGCCGTGGGCGTGCGAATGCGCTCCGGTCACCGATCCAGTGTGACCCACGGGTCCGTCCGAGGGTTTGCGGCCCGAAGGGGGCGCACGAACGCCTCGGGCGCGCCGAAAGCCTCGGGTGGGTCAGCGGTAGCCGTTGGTGATCGGCATGCGGCGGTCGCGGCCGAACGCCTTGGTCGTCACGCGTACCCCCGGCGGGGTCTGGCGCCGCTTGTACTCGGCGAGGTCGACGAGCCGCGTGACACGTCGCACGACGGCCTCGTCGTGGCCCAGCTCGACGATCTCGGCCGCCGTGTGGTCGCGCTCGACGTAGAGCTCGAGGATCGGGTCGAGGACGTCGTAGGGCGGCAGGCTCTGGTCGTCGCGCTGGTCCGGCCGCAGCTCGGCGGAGGGCGGCTTGGTGATCACCGACTGCGGGATGATCTCCCGCCCAGCGCGCTCGTTGACGAACCGGCAGAGCGCATAGACCTCGGTCTTCATGACGTCCTTGATCACCGCGTACCCACCGACGGAGTCGCCGTAGATCGTGAAGTACCCGACGGCCAGCTCGCTCTTGTTGCCCGTCGTCAGGACCATCCAGCCGAACTCGTTGGACAGCGCCATCAGCACCTGGCCGCGACAGCGGCTCTGCAGGTTCTCCTGGGTCAGCCCCGGCTGGCGCCCTTCGAAGCTGGGGCGAGCATCTCGAGGTAGGCGGTGAAGGCCGGCTCGATCGGGATCGTGCGGTAGTCGATTCCGACGTTCTCGGCCAGCGCGAGCGCGTCGGACCGCGAGTGGTCGCTCGAGTAGCGCGACGGCATCGACACACCATGGACGTGTCCGGCGCCGAGCGCATCGGCGGCGATGACGGCGACGAGCGTCGAGTCGATCCCGCCGGAGAGCCCGATGACGACGTCCGTGAACCCGTTCTTCGTGCAGTAGTCCCGGGTACCGAGCACCAGCGCCTCGTACAGCTCGGCCTCTGACGACAGGTGCGGGACGAGCGGGTTGTCGATCGGTTCGGCGTGGGCGACCGGGGCGTCCGTGACGTGGATCTTCGGCAGCGACGGCTGGGAGATCCGGCCTCGGGGGTCGAGGAGGCGCTGGCGGTACACGGCGGGCACCGGGACCTCGACCACGATGAGGTCCTCGACGAACTGCGGACCCCTGGCGATCAGGTTGCCCTCGGCGTCGAAGGCCACCGAGCAGCCGTCGAAGACCAGCTCGTCCTGCCCGCCCACCTGGTTCACGTAGACGAGCGCGGAGTGGGCGTCGGCGGCGCGCGTCGCCAGCATCCGTTCCCGGTAGGCGGCCTTGCCGCGGTGGTACGGCGAGCCGTTGATGTTGACCGCCAACTCGGCGCCGCCATCGGCCTGCTCGGCCAGCGGGCCGTTCGGGCCCCACACGTCCTCGCAGATGCTGACGCCGACGTTGACGCCGCCGATGACGAAGAGCTCCAACGGATCGGTCTCGTTGCCCGGCGTGAAGTAGCGGGCCTCGTCGAAGACGGCATAGTTCGGCAGCAGCCGCTTGCGGTACGTGCCGAGGACCTGCCCGCCGGCGCACACGGCGGCGGCGTTGAAGAGGTCGCGATCCTCCTCGACGTAGCCGACCACGGCCGTGCAATGACGCGTGCGGGCGGCCAGCTTGGCCAGCGCCACCTCGTTCTCGGCGACGAACGCCGGCTTGAGCACGAGATCCTCCGGCGGGTAGCCGGTGATCGACAGCTCGGGGAACGCAACGATGTCGCAGCCGGCCGCCTCGGCCCGCTCGTAGCCGTCGACGAGCTTGGCCAGGTTGCCATCGAGGTCGCCGACGATCGGGATTGAGCTGGGCCAGCGCCACGCGCACGACGGTCACGCCATCGAGGCTACTGCCGCCCCCGTTTGACGGCTTGGGGCTGCCCCGCGGCTACGAGGGGCGGCTGACGGCTGCGGCGCGGCTCAAGGCGTGTACACGGACACGTGCCGGCGGCTGGCGGCGGTGAACGGCTCGCCGCCCCAACCGGCCCAGCGGCCGGCGAGGCGCAGGCCGGCGATGCGGGCCATCAGGTCCAGCTCGCTCGGCCAGGCATACCGGGTGACGATCGGGTTCACCCGCACCCCATGGCGAGACAACGAGACGTGACTCTCGTCGAGCCGTTGCTGCACGGGGTCGTGGCGACCGACGTCGAGGCGGACCTCATCGACCTCGATCGCCTCGGCGTCGACGTACTGGTCGTCGCGCAGCCGGTAGAGGAAGGCAGGGACGAAGGCCTCGATTACGAACGAGCCGTCGTCGGTGAGGTGGGCCGCGACGTTCTCGAAGCAGCGGACCTGGTCGTCTTGCGTGAGCAGGTTGAAGAAGGAGTTGAAGACGACGAAGACCAGCCGGTAGCTGCCGTCCACTGCGACGTCGGCGAAGTCCCCGATCGTCACCGCGATCCGATCACCGCCTGGCTTGGCGCGGAGCTTGGTGACCATCGCCGGCGAGATGTCGATGCCATCGACGCGCAGCCCGCTCGCCGACAGGGGCAGGGCGATGCGACCGGTGCCGACGGCCAGCTCCAGCGCCGGACCTTCGCCCGCCAGCTGCGTCAGGAAGGCCACGGTCTCCGCCTCGTCCCCGCGCTGGGCGAGGTCGTCGTAGTCGTCGGCAACGTCGTGCCCGAAGCTGATCGCCGGTTCGTAGTCCTTCACCCCGGCAACGCCAGCCGACCACGATGGTGTGGCGCAATCGAGTTTCGGGCTACCCGGTCGGGTCCCGGGTGGCGAAGAAGTCGAGCGCGGCGGGATCGGCCAGCGACTCGCGTGCTGCTGCGCGCTCCGGCGGTTCGCCGGCCAGGATGCGCTTCACGGGGACCTCCAGCTTCTTGCCCGAGAGCGTGCGGGGCACGGCGGGGATGGCTTCGATGGAGTCGGGCACGTGGCGCGGCGAGAGCTCGGTCCGCAGCGCGGACCGCAGCCGTCCGATGAGCTCCTCGTCGAACTCGTAGCCGGGCAACGAGTTGGACGAACAGCAGCAGCTGGCCCAGCTCGCCAACGGTCTCGAGGTGGACCACGAGGCTGTCGCTGATCTCGGCGAACCCCTCGACCACCGCGTAGAAGTCGCTCGTCCCCAAACGGACGCCGCCGCGGTTGAGGGTGGCGTCGGAACGTCCGCTGATCTCGCACGACCCGTCCTCGTCGAACGTGATCCAGTCGCCGTGGCGCCACACGCCCGGGAAGTCGGCGAAGTAGGCGGCCCGGTACCGGGAACCGTCGTCGCCCCAGAACCCGACGGGCATGGATGGCATCGGTGCAGTGATGACGAGCTCACCGGTCACCCCCGGCGGGCACGGCCAGCCGTCCGGCGTGAACGCCTCGACCGCGCAGCCGAGCAGGCGACAGCTGATCTCGCCGGCCCGCACCGGCACGAGTGGCGAGGACCCGAGGAAGGCTGTGCACACGTCGGTGCCCCCGCTGATCGACGACACCGGCACGCCGACGCGGTCGTGGACCCAGCGGAACCCGTCGGCAGGCAGCGGCGACCCTGTCGACCCGACCCAGCGCAGGGCGCCACGAGTCGGCTCGACCCCGGACTTGCGGCAGGCCATGAGGAACGGAGCGGACACTCCCAGCACCGTGGTCGCCGTGTCGGCGGCGAGCTCCCACAGCGTGGCGAGCGTCGGGAACGCGGGGTCGCCGTCGAAGAGCACGATCGTCGATCCAGTGAGCAGCCCGGAGACGAGGTAGTTCCACATCATCCAACCAGTGGTGGTGAACCAGCAGAAGCGCTCGTTCGGGCCGATGTCCTGGTGCAGCGTGAGCACCTTGATGTGCTCGGCGACGATGCCGCCGTGACCGTGGACGATCGCTTTCGGCAGGCCGGTCGTGCCGGAGCTGAACAGCACGTACAACGGGTGCTCGGCCGGGACCGGCGTCGACGACCACGTCGCCCGGTCGGCGAGCAGGTCGCTCCAGCGGCACTCGGAGGCGACCGGGCGGAACCGTCCGCCCGGAGATATGGGACGTCCACGACGTGGCGCAGCGTCGGCAGGCCGGCGACGATCTCGTCGACGGCCTCGGCCCGGTCGATGTCCTTCTCGCCGTAGCGGTACCCATCGACGGCGATCAGCGCGGCGGGAGCGAGCTGGGAGAAGCGATCGACCACGGCCCGCGTCCCGAACTCGGGAGGGCAGCTCGACCAGATCGCCCCGACGGATGCCGTGGCCAGGAAGGCCACCAGCGTCTCCGGGATGTTCGGGGCGTAGGCGACGACACGATCGCCCGAGCGAACACCGAGGGCCCGCAAGCCGGCCGCCGCCGCGGCGACATCGGCGGCGAGCTGACCCCACGTGATCTCGGAGGGCCCGCGGGTCTGGCTCCGCGCCACGACTGCGACGTCGCCAGGGTGGCTGGCTGCCGTGGCCAGCGCCTGGTCGGCGTAGTTCAGCGTGGCCCCGGGGAACCACGACACGCCGGGCATCTCGTCCCCGCGGCGCATGGACGTCGGTGGATCGTGCCAGCGCACGCCCGTGAACGACGTCGCCGCCCGCCAGAAGGCGTCGAGGTCACCGATGGACCAGGCGTGCAACGAGGCGTAGTCGCTGAACCCGCAGCTCGTGGCGAATCGGCCGGCCGCCGTCGCGGTCCACGCGTCCGGCGGCGGCTCGTAGAGGACTTCGCCGCGGGTCTGCCGCATCAGCCCATCTTGTCGCTCGACCCTGCTCCCTCACGCCCTCCCGTGCTCGGCCCGCGTCGCCGAGCCCTCCCAGGCGCGGTGGGCGAGGACGGCGCGCTGCCAGAGGATGTCCTTGGCCGTGGGACGGACGTCGTCGAGGGACAGACCGAACGTCTCGGCCAGCACGCCGAACCACTCGTCGCGTTCGAGCAAGACCCGTGTCGAACCGTCGCCGTCACCGAAGTGACGGAGCACGAGCCCGCGGAGGATCTCGGTCCCACCAGCGTCCCGCAACTGTGCCGTCACGGTCTCGGCGAAGCTCGATTCCGGTGACGTCGCCAGGAACCGGTGGCGGGCATCGAAGGCGTCAGGTGCGGCGGCGGCGAGGTCGAAGGTCATGCCGGTGAACGAGCCGAGCACCTGGTCGTGGGCCAGGTGCCACGAGGCGGAGCCGTCAGCCGACGGCGCGAGCGTGAAGCGGTACGGCCCTTGGCGGAACGAGCCGGGCCGCAGCGGGAGCGGCTCGTACAGGCCGTCACCGAGGCCGGCATCGACGTACCACACGCCGGACGGATGGTCATCGGTCGGCAGCCCGCCGACCGTGAGCACGAGGTGGTTCGACATCACCGCACGGTTCGGTCCCTCTGGGCCGTGCACGCCGCCGACGTGACGGGTGACCTGGTACCCCAACGCACCCAGCAACTCGCCGAACGCTCCGTTGAGGTGGAAGCAGTAGCCACCTCGGCCCTGGCGGGCGATGCGATCCATCGCCTCATGGGGGTCCGTGCTCCATGGCTCGCCGAGGTGCAACCACACCGTCTCGTAGGGCACCCGCTCGACCTGGGCGCGGTGGAGGCGCCGCAGGGCGTCGATCGACGGGGAGGACGGCGGGACCCTCAGCCGCTCGAGGTACGCACGGGCGAGCGCTGTCCACGGTGTCCATGGCCTTCATGGACGTGTGTCTACCGGAACGCCTCGTCTGCGTCACCGTGTCCGCCGTCTCAGAGCGGTGGGCGTTGACGTCACTCGGCGTCGTGGAAGATGACACCGAGCGTGTACCGGGTGCCCGAGCGGACGCGGCTCACGCCATGGCGGACGTTGAGCCTGGTGAAGCCGCGCTCGCTCGGCACGGGGCGGAACTGGTTGGGAAAGATCAGCAGCTCGCCCTGCCCGAGGCTGATCGCTTCGCCGATCGATTGCGCCCGCGGTCGCTGCGTGACGAGGAGGAACTCTCCGCCGGTGAAGTCGCGCCCAGGTCGGCTGAGCACGGTCAGCACCTGGAACGGGAACCCGACGGCGCCGTAGACGTCCTGGTGCAGGGCGTTGAAGTCGTCAACGTGGTAGCGGAAGATCAGCGGCGTCGGGCGGGTCTGTCCGCGCTGGTGGCACTGGTCGAGGAACTCGTCCAGCGTCGCCGGGTAGCTCGTCGCGACGTGCAAGCGTTCGGCCCAGTCGTTGGCGATCCTCGCCAGCGGCGGGTAGAGCGCCTCGCGCAGTTGCTGCACCGGCGCCGGCAGCGGGCGATCAAAGTACTTGTAGACGCCTGAGCCGAACCGGTACCGCTGCATGTCGATGATGCTGCGGTAGCGCTGATCGTCGTCGAAGAGCCCGATCAGGTCGTCGCAGGCGCGTGCCGTCAGAACCTGCTGGGTGATGGCAGAGCCCCGCTCGTCGAGGCTTTCCCGCAGCGCTTCCCAGTCGAGCCGCCCGATGCGTTCGCTGAGCTCACTCATCGAGTACTCAACGGCGCAGGGCGCCGGGCGTGAGATCTGCTCGGTGAGCGGCGGGCACATCAGGCGTCGGAGGCCGCCGCCTCGACGAGCGCCACGGTGATGTCGCGGAGGGCGGGGACGACGACGGAGGCCGTGCGCAGCACGGCGTCGTCGGGAGGGAAGTGGGCGTTGGGGACGGCGATCACGGTCATCCCAGCAGCGACGCCGGCTCGGATGCCGTTGGTCGAGTCCTCGATCGCCACGCAACGTTGGGCCGCAACTCCCAGACGACGGCCGGCCTCGAGGTAGACGTCCGGCGCCGGCTTGCCGCGCGCCACCTCCTCGGAGGAGACGGTGGCCGTGAAGCACTGCCGTAGCTCACTGGCGTCGAGGAACAGCTCGATGATCGGCCGGTTGGAGGACGAAGCCAGACCGAGCGGCCACTGGGCGGCCAGCGCCCTGACCGTCGCGACCGCACCTGGAAGCAACGGCAGCCGGTTCGTGTACTCGTGTTCGACGAACGCCACCACCTCGGCGACGATGGCATCGGGATCGAGCTGCACGCCGAGGTGTTCACGGAGGTAGCTGGCCCACTCGGTGGAGCTCATCCCGATCATCGCTCGGGTCGCGTCGGCTCGCCACACACCTCCGTGACGGGCGACGACCTTCCGGCGAGCCTCGTCCCACACCGTCTCGGAGTCGACGAGCACGCCGTCGAGGTCGAAGAGCACGGCCGCCGGCGTTGCCATGGGGCACGACCATACGACGGCGTCACGATCGGCGGCGCTTGACAGGCAGCCAGTTGGCTGCGTATGGTGAAAGGCAGCCAGATGGTTGCCTTTCACCAGTACGGACCAACGACCAACCACCGATCATGGACGACGTCTTCAAAGCGCTCGCCGATGCCAACCGGCGCCGCCTGCTCGACCGCCTCAACGAACGCAACGGTCAGACGCTGCGCGAGCTGTGCGCCGGGCTGGCGATGGCCAGGCAGTCCGTCAGCAAGCACCTTGCGGTGTTGGAGGCCGCCAATCTGGTCAGCACGAAACGGCGGGGCCGCGAGAAGCTCCACTTCCTCAACGCCGTGCCGATCAACGCCATCGCCGAGCGATGGATGACGCAATACGACCGGGCGCGGGCCACCGCCCTCGCCGACCTCAAGGACGCCTTGGAGCATCACACGATGGACAACACCTTCGTCTACACCACCTACATCAACGCCACTCCGGAACGGCTGTGGACCGCCCTCACCGACCCGGCGTTCACCAAGCGCTACTGGGGAGTGACACTCGCGTCCGACTGGGAGGTCGGCTCGACCGTCACGTGGGACGTGGAGAACGTCACGATCGCCGACGACGAACAGGTCGTGCTGGCCTCCGATCCGCCGCGTCAGCTGAGTTACACCTGGCACACGATCACCCCTGAGTTCCTCGCCGCCTTCGGCGACCAGGTGGACTCCCTGCAGCACGCCGCGAACGAACGCCGCTCGAAGGTCACGTTCGACATCGAGCCCGTCGGCGGCGTCGTCAAGCTGACCGTGACACACGACGGCTTCGATCCCGGCAGCGTCGTGCTGGCCGGGGTTTCCGAAGGCTGGCCGCCGATCATCGCCAGCCTCAAGACGATGTTGGAGACGGGCGAACCGCTCGCCGTCGCCTGAGCGCGAACGTGTCAGGCGAGCGGCCGGTCTCGCTGGGCCATGATCGGCCGTGCCCTCGTTTACGGCGTACTGCCTGGGGGTACGGGGTCGCTCGTCCCCATGGTCGCACAGTGAAGGATGGAGTTCGATGGATGCAATTGCGTTGCTGAAGGCCGATCATGCCGAGGTCGAGAAGTTGTTCAAGCGGTTCGAGGGCCTCGGTCCGCGGGCCAAGAAGACGAAGGCCGACGTTGCCAGGAAGGTCATCACCGCCCTGTCGCAGCATGCGGTGATCGAAGAGCAACACCTCTATCCCGCGGCGCGCGAACGGATGCCGGACGACGAGGACCTCGTCCTCGAGGCACTCGAGGAGCACCACGTCGCCAAGTGGTTGCTGTCCGAGCTCGACGGGATGACCCCGGACGACGAGCGCTTCGATGCCAAGTTCATGGTGCTGGCCGAGAACGTCCGCCACCACGTCAAAGAGGAAGAAGGCGAGCTGTTCCCGAAAATGCGCCGGGACTTCACCAGGTCCGAGCTCGATGAGCTCGGTGCGACGTTGGCCGCGGCGAAGAAGATGGCGCCGACCAAGCCGCACCCCCGCGGACCGGACGAGCCTCCGGGCAACATCCTCGCCGCGGCAGCGTCGTTGCCCCTCGACATGGCGCGCAGCGCCGGCGAGACGGCGGTCCGCCGCGTGCGCGCCGCGGCCGGGAAGACCTAATCCCCCGCCAGCCGGTTTCTGGGCGTGATCTCTGCCAAGGGCTGTCAGAGATCACGCCCAGTTCGCGCGGTGGCACCATGGGCGCCAAGAACGGCGAACCGCCAACGCTCAGGTCGACTTGATGTCCGGAGTGCGGGCCCAGTAGCGAACGCCACGGCAGGCCTCGATGAAGGTGGCCGGTGCGGCGCGCTCGTCCAACACGATCCAGCCCGCGTCCATCAGGGAGGCGACGCCGGCCGCTTCGAGCAGCGCCTGCGATGACGACGTGTAGCCGATGAACTTGCAGTGGGCGTGGGCGTCCGTCACGAAATCCTTGGCCGTGGCATCCGAGGCCAGCAGCGCAGCGCCATCCGTGGAGGCCAGCACCACCACGGCGTCGTAGAGCACGGACGGCCCGCCGTCGATCTTCTGGTGGGCCGGGATCAGCTCGCCATCGCTGGTCACGACGCCGCCGACCTGGGGAGCGACCAATTCGACGAGTGAGCCCTCGGCGGCCGCCGCCTTGCGCAGCGCCCGCAGCAGGGCGGCATCGGTGCCGTCCGTGACGAGCACCCCGATCTTCCGTCCGGCGAAACCGCTGGGGCCGTTGGCCACGATGCTGAGTGCGGGCGACCGTTCGAGCGATGCGATGGGCGGACGGGCGGGCACCGAAGGCGCGGGGTAGGGATCGAGCCGCAGCCCATCGGCGATCGCCCGGGCGAGGTCTTCGTCGACGTTGCGCAGGTTCGCCACCATGCGAGCGCGGATGCCCGGCTGCTCGCACTTCGACAGCTCGAACACGAACGCGTCGACGATGTGGGCCTGCTCGACCGGCGTCTGGCTGACGTAGAACTGACGGGCCTGGCTGTAGTGGTCGGCGAACCGCTCGGAGCGGACCCGTTCCTTGACCCCGGTCACTGGCTCGGGGAACGTCCGGTAGCCGCCGACGGGGTCTTCGCGTGGTCCGGCGACCTCGCCCGACCACGAGTTGGGCTCGTAGTTGACCCGACCCACCGGGTTGCGCATGGCCATGTGGCCGTCCTGCTGGAAGTGGGCCACCGGGCACTTCGGAGCGTTGACCGGAAGGTGGGTGAAGTTTGGTCCGCCGAGTCGCTTCAGTTGGGTGTCGAGGTACGAGAAGTTGCGACCCTGTAGCAGGGGGTCGTTGCTGAAGTCGATGCCCGGAACGACGTTCTGGGTGCAGAAAGCGACCTGTTCGGTCTCGGCGAAGAAGTTGTCGACCGTTCGGTCGAGCACGAGCCGGCCGACGCGGCGGACCGGGACGAGCTCCTCCGGGATGATCTTGGTGGCGTCGAGGATGTCGAAGTCGAAGGCATCGGCGAAGTCGTCGTCGAACAGCTGCATGCCGAGTTCCCACTCCGGGAAGTCCCCGACGTTGATCGCATCCCACAGGTCGCGCCGGTGGAAGTCGGGGTCGGCGCCGTTGATCTTGACGGCCTCGTTCCAGACGACCGATTGCAGGCCGAGCTTGGGCTTCCAGTGGAACTTGACGAAGGTGGACTCGCCAGCGGCATTCACCAGTCGGAATGTGTGGACGCCGAACCCTTCCATGAAGCGGAACGACCGCGGGATGGCCCGGTCCGACATCGTCCACATCACCATGTGCGTCGCTTCGGGCATCAGCGAGATGAAGTCCCAGAAGTTGTCGTGCGCCGACTGGGCTTGCGGGAAGCCGCGATCGGGCGCCTGCTTCACGGCGTGCACGATGTCAGGGAACTTGATGGCGTCCTGGATGAAGAACACCGGGATGTTGTTGCCGACGAGGTCCCAGTTGCCCTCCTGCGTGTAGAACTTGACGGCGAAGCCACGGACGTCCCGGGCGAGGTCGAACGATCCCTTGTTCCCGGCGACGGTGGAGAAGCGCACGAACACCGGTGTTCGCTCCCCGGCCCGCTGGAACAGGTCGGCGCGCGTGATGTCGGTCAGCGCTTCGTACGGTTCGAAGAACCCGTGCGCCCCGAACCCTCGGGCGTGCACCACGCGCTCGGGGATGCGCTCGTGGTCGAAGTGGAAGATCTTCTCGCGGAAGTGGAAGTCCTCGAGCGTGGCCGGGCCCCGGGCGCCGACGCGCAGCGTGTTCTGGTCATCGGAGACCGGAATGCCCTGCTGGGTGGTCAGGCGAGCGAACCCGTCGCCCACCTGCTGGTGCGTCTCGCCGCCGGATCGCACCTCACCGACGAGGTCGGCCGCCGGCACGGTGTCCGGAGCGGCGTCGACGGCCGGTCGCCGCCGCGCCTTCCCCTTCGGCGCGTTCGACGGCGTGGACGTGCCTCGGGCGGTGGACTTCTTGACGACCATGGTGGAGATCTCCAGGGGCTCGTAAGTGGCGTTCGACGCATGCAGTGCGGCGACCGATGGCGCTGGGTCGCGTGGCCGCTAGTCGGGCGTGGCCTCCGTCCGCACGGTGTCGGCGGCGTCCTTGGCTGCGGTCGTGCTGGTCTGGGCGGCGTCTTTGGCCGTCTCGGCGACCTCGCTGGCGCCTTCCTTCGCCGTCTGCTTGACCTGTTCCACGGCGTCGGTGGCCGAGTCCTTGAGGTGCTGGCCGATCTCCTGCCCGGACTCGAAGAGCTGTTGCTTGATCGGCTCGGCCGTGTCGAGCACCTGCTCGACGGCCTTTTCTTCGGTTCTCGACGGCGGGAACGCGGCGGCGACGAGGAAGCCGACACCGAACGCCACGGCGCCGACGGCGAGGGGGTTGCCCTGAACCTGCTCCTTGGCCGCGTCGGGCGCCGCTCGCACAGCGTCGATCGCCGACCCGGCCGATCCGCCCACACCTTCGCCGGCGCTCTGCGCCCGATCGGCCACGGCGTGGCCGGCGCTCGACGCCGAGCCCATGACGCGCTCCTTGACCGACTGCCAACCGTTGGAGATACGGGTCTTGCGCCGTTCGATCATGCGGCCAGGACTGACTCGGTCGCCGATGGCGTCGAGGGTCTCGCTCAGGTCAGCTCGCGTGTCGGCGATGTCCCGCCTCAGCTCTTCTGCGCTTTGGCCCATTCCACGTCCTCCTTGATGCTTCGCTTGGTTTCGGGCAGGGTGCGGACAGCGGCCAGCTTCCTGCGGCCGACGGCCACCAGCACCGCCCCGACCACGGCCCACAGCACGCCGACGAGGGCGAACGCCAGGGCGCTGCCCATCACGTTGTCGAGCAGCCACGCAAGGCCCGCCGACAAGAAGGCCAGCGCCAGCAGGGCGGCGACACCGGCGACGACGAACATGGCCGACGCCTTACCGGCCTTCGTCGCCTCGTCCTTGGCCTCGGTCTTGACCAGATCGAGCTCCTGGCGGAACAGCGTCCCGAGCTCACTGGTCATCTCGGAGAAGAGCTCACCGAGCGACGCATCGGGCCGCTTCGGTTGCGTCGACAGGTCGACGCCCTCTTGATCGGTCGTCACGACGGCATCGTCCCGGTGGTCAGCGGCGTGGGCGGCGGCAGCATCTCCGGAGACGACCCGGGAACCGCGCCCGGCGCGGAAGTCGCGGCATCACCCGAGTCATTGCGGGCAACGCTGACACCCGAGCGGACCATGCGCCCGACGAGGAAACCGGCACCTGCGGCGACGGCGAGGAACATGCCTGGGCGACGGCGGGCGAAGTTCGACATGTCGCCGAGGACGCCCTCGATGCCACGCTCATCGAGGCGCGCTGGCGAACGTCGACACGTGGTTGCGAGCTTGATCGAGGTACCCGGGCAACGGACCGGCCTCCTGCGGTCGACCGTTGGTCAGCGCCTCGAGCTGGCCGGACAAGCTGCGCAGCCCACCGGCAGCCTGCGCGCCGCGTGCGGACGCCTGCTCCCGCACCTCCTGACGAGCTTGGTCGACGAGGCCGCCGAGCTGGCCCTTGGCTTCGTCGACGACCGACCTCACCTGACTCGACGCCTCGGCGGCGACGCGTTTGGCCTCCGTCCCGGCCGTCGACGCAGCACCGCCCGCCGCCGACGTAGCGGCATCGGCGACGCGGCTGACCGTGCCGCCCGCACCTTCCGTGGACGCCGACCCCGCCGGCGGTGCGCCCGGCGGGCCGCCCTCGGGATCATCGGCGATCGACTCGGCCGATGGCTCGACCGACGGCTCAATGGGTGTGGCGAGGTCTCGCTGAGTGTCCATGTCGTCTCCTCCCGTACGCGATGCGCCGGGTGGTTACCCACGGACAGGACGGTCGAACGTTCGAGCCAGCAAATGCCCCGTTCGGGTGACAGTTCCCGAGGGCAGGTCGTCTGCTCGCGGCGTGGCGTCGCTCAGTGGGGGACGATCGGCCGGAGCTCGTGAGCGTCGACGCGGTCGCGCTCGGTGATGAAGTGGGAGGCAGCCTCCATCCGGCGGTTCGCTTCCGCGGCGAGGGACAGGGCGGCGTCGAGGTCGCCGTCTCGAGCGCTGGCGCGGGCGAGCGCGTCGAGGGCGAACACCTCCACGTGTGCCTCACCGTGAGCGCGGGCGGTGTCGAGCAGCGCTGCCAGGCGCTGTTCGGCATCAGGAACTCCATCGGCGGCGTCCATGGCGGCGACGAGACACTCGCCGAGCCTGACCTGTTCGCCGCCTCCGGCGTTGCGGTGCCACGCAGCTGCGGCTTCCAGCACCGTCCGCGCCCTCTCCTCCTCCCCCACCGCGCGCAGGACGCGGCCGAGGTGGACGCGAGCGAGCGCCGCCATCCGAACGTCACCCGTGGCCTCCGCCTTGTCCACGGCCGACCCGAGGGTGACCACGCCAGAGACGTAGTCGCCGGCCTGGCACTGGGCCCGTCCCAAGCTGGCGACTTGGTAGGCCTCCGTCTGCAAGTAGCCGCGCCGTCGCGATGTGTCGGCGGCCCGAGCAATGTGCCGCACGGCATCGTCGAAGCGGTGCTGGAGACGGGCGAGCTCGCCGAGCATCGCCTCGCGACGCACGTCGAGCCACGGGTCGTCGACGAAGGACAGCGACTGCTCGACCAGCTCGCGGGCGTTGGCACTGCGCGCCTCGTCGCCGGATGAGATGGCCGCTCGGGCGGCGAACAGCGAGTTGGCGGCCTGGTCCCATGGCCGGTCCAGGGCTCCATAGAGCACACGACTCCGATCGGTGAGCTCGATCGCTTGCTCGAAGTCGCCGTCGTGGGACACGACGTAGGCGAGGTAGTAGCAGCAGCGCGCCCGCAGCTCGTCGTCGTCGATGTCTGCGGCCAGGTTCTCGGCCGCGGCGATGTGCTGGCGAGCTCGCGCCAGGTCACCCGTCGATGCCTCCAACCAGGAGATCAGCAGCAACGCCGTACAGCGCTCGTGAGGCGGCGCCGCGTCGCCCGCCGCGTCGAGCGCCGCCATCAGTCGCTGTGCACCCCTGCTGTCACCGAGCACGACCCAGGCCCACCCGAACCCGTTGACGATGGTCAGCCCGAGCAGCGGATCATGGGTCGCGCACCACGCCAGCGCGGCGTCGATGTTGGCGCGCTCCGACCGGACGAACGACAGATGCTCTGCCTGGCGGCTGCTGCGCACGCCGTCCGTGGACGCTGCGGCGGCTGCGGCGAACCAGCGGGCGTGGGCGGCCAGGGCGGTCTCCGTGAGCCCGGCCTGGGACATGGCGTCGAGGGCGAACGCGCGAATGCTGTCGAGCAGGCGGTAGCGGCGGTGCGCCGATGCCTCCACGTCGTCGACGATGACAAGGGAACGGCTGGCGAGGCGGCCGACGATGTCGATGGCCAACGGTGCCGGCACCGCGAGCGCGTCAAGGACGTGCTCGACAGCGGCCAGCGAGGCGCCTCCGGGGAACGTGGCCAGCCCCCACAAGCCACGCTGGTCATCGGGGAACAGCAGGTCGTAGCTCCAACGGATCGTCGCCCCGAGGGCGCGCCGTCGTTCCGGCTTGCGGCTCGTCGGGTCGCGCAGCAGCTCGAAGCGGTCGTCGAGGCGCCGGGTGATCTCCTCGACGGACAACGTCTTGGTCCGCGCCGCGGCGAGCTCGATGGCCAGGGGCAACCCGTCGAGCGATCGGCACAAGTCGTGCACCGCATCCTGGGCATCACGAATTTCCCGGCGGCCCTGCTGCGCGGTGGCCCGTCGGTTGAACAGCTCGATGGCGTCGCCGAGCGGTAGCGGGGCAAGCTCGAGGACGGTCTCACCGTCGACGTCGAGCGGCACCTGACTCGTGCACAGGACACGCAGCCGTGGCGCGGCGTCGAGCAGCCGCACGGCGAGGTCGGCGGCGGCATCGACGACGTGCTCGCAGTTGTCGAGGATGACGAGCGCGTCGCCGTCACGCAGGCGCTCGACGAGGGCCGCCTCGCCACCCGTCACGTTCAGCGCGGCGATGACGGTGTCGACGACATCGTCCGCCGTCGTCGCCATCTCGAGCCGGGCCAGCCACACGCCTCCGGGCCGACGCATCGTTCGGCCGGCGGCGATGGCGACCGCTGTCTTTCCGATACCACCTGGTCCGACGATCTCGACCAACCGTCTGCGTGGCGAGCAGCTCGGAGACGTCGGCGAGCTCCTGACGGCGGCCGACGAGCTCGGACGACAACGACGGCAGGTTCCCTGCCGGACGAGTGCCGCCCGTCCGCCGATCGAGCCGCGACGTCGAGCGACTCGTCCTGGACCAGGACCTGGTGCTCGATCTGCCGGAGCTGCGGTCCGGGCACGAGGCCGAGCTCCTCGGCCAGCAGGTCGCGAACCCGGCGGTACGCGGCGAGTGCGTCGGCCTGCCGGCCGGCTCGGTAGAGCGCCGTGATCAGCAGCACCCACAGGCTCTCCTGGAACGGGTGCGCGGCGATCGCCGCCTCGACGTCGCCGATCACGTCACCGTCCTCGCCCAGCTGCATTCGCGCCGCCAGACCGGTCTCGACGAGGGTCAGCCGCGCCGCCTCGAGGCGGGCCCGGTGCGGCGCCGCCCACTCGCCGGCGCCTCCGAGCACGTCGCCGCGGAACATCGCCAGGGTCGCACCACAGAGCTCGCCGGCCCGCCGGTCGTCGCCGATGCCGAGCAGACGGGTGGCTTCAGTGGTCTGCTGCAACACGGCCAGGGCGTCGACCTCAGACGGGTCGACAGCGAGCGTGTAGGAACCGTCACCGCCGCTGATGACGGCCGGATCCCCGAGCGCTCGGCGCAGCTGGGAGACCTTCGACTGCAGGGTGTTGCGGCGCGTGCGGACCGCGTCGGCGGCCCACAGGTCTTCGACGAGCCGGTCCGCATGGACGGGCAGGCCGGCATCGACGGCCAGGCGCACGAGGAGCTCCGCCGTCTTGCCCGTCGGCACGGACACGACCCGGCCATTGCGCCTGACCTCGACCGGACCGAGCACCGAGATCCGGAACACGCCGAGAGCGTAGGACCCCGCTCAGCCTCGTCGGCGGCCGGCGGCCGGGCGGCGCGGTGCTGGCTCACCGGTGGTCACCGATCACGACGCCGAAGCGACCGGTTCGGTGACGACGATCGGCGTGCTCCTCGTCGTCGTGGGCATCGCCGGGTTCCACCGCCAGACGGCGACGGCCATGGCGATGAGCCAGAGGCACCAGGCGACGTAGCCGACGAAGTTGGTGAGGTCGGCCGCGCCGACCCCGAGCGGGATGAGGACACCGGTGGCGATGAGCGCCGCCGAGGCGTAGCCGACGTAGGTCATCCAGCGCGGTGCGACCACGCGGGTGACGGCGATCGTGACGAGGACCGTGAACGCGGCAGTGAGCGCATAGCCGACGGTTTCGCCGACGACCTCGCCGAGCCACGTGTGCAACGTCTCGAACGTGTCGTGCGCGTTCGCCGTCCGGGAGGGGACGAGCGCGTCGTCGCTGACACCCGGGACGAGGAGCACCCAACGCGACAGCCCGATGACCTGGACCGTGGCCGCAGCAATGCCGAGACCGGCGATCCACGGGCCGAGCTTGCCGCCGGCGAGACGACCGAGGAGCACCCCGATCGGTGCGAGCAGCGCGGCACTGACGACGAGGACGAGGAACCAGCCGGTGACGGCGGCCTGCTGCCGTCGAAAAGTGGCGAGGATCTCGGCCGTCGGGGACTTGAGGATCGCGGGATAGTCGAACACCGATCCGAGCGCGGTGAAGCCGGCGATGGCGAGGGCAGCAGCACCGGCCATCGCAATGGCCGAGAGCCGGCGGGTGGTGTGCAGGTTCATGATCGTCTCCTTGGGTCGATGAGGTGGGACGGCGAGGAATCGACGAGCGGTGGCGCGACCGGCCGTTGCCGGCCGGTGCTCGATGGGTGGGCGAGCTCGGCGGCGTCGCGGTACCACTGCAGCGTGGCGACGAGCGCGTCGTCGAGGGGCGTCGTGTGATCGCCGAATGCGGCACGGAACTTCGTGTCGTCGACGACCCAGCGCTCGGTGAACTGGTAGAGGGTGTGGAGGTACTCACGCATCGCCGGCTTGACGAGCCCGACCAGGCGCAGCGTCATCCGCCCGGCGGCGAAGCAACGGGGTCGTCGGCCGGCCAGCCGGTAGACGTCGTCGATGATCTGCCTGGTGGTGCGCGTCTCGGCGATCGGCAAGTGCCACACCGTCCCGGTGGCCTCTGGCCGAGTGGCGAGTGTGACCAGCGCGGCGGCCACGTCGGGGGTGTACGAGTAGCTGTGGGGCAGGTCGGGGCGACCCATCACCTGCGCGGCGACGACCGGCCAGCGCGGCGCCGAAGACGGCTTCGCCCAACGCCGACTGGGTGGTGCCCGGACCGAAGTAGTCCGAGGCTCGCCCGACGGCGACTTCGACGCGGCCGGCCCGGTGAGCTTGGAGGAGCTCGTCGGTCATCGCCGCTCGGGTCGCTGCCTTCTTCGAGTTGGGTCGCGCCGGACGTGTCTCGACGAGGTCCTCGCCGCCGGTCGGGCCGTAGCTGTAGAGGTTGTCGAGCACCACGAGGCGTGCCCCGGCGGCCGCAGCCCCGGCCAGCACGGCGCGTTGCAACCGGGGAAACTCTTCGGCCCACCCGCCGTAGTTGGTCGCGTTGAGGCAGAAGTAGACGACGTCGGCACCGGCGGCGATCGTCGTGGTGAAGGCCACGTCGGTGGCGTCACCGCAGACGAGCTCGGCGCCAGCGATGTCCGCGTCGCCACGGCGGTTCACTGCGGCGACGTCGACACCGAGCCGGACGAGCTGCTCGACCACGAGTCGGCCGACCTGGCCGGTGCCGAAGACGACGTGCCGGCTCATGATGCGATCCCTTCGGTTCGGTGGAGCGCCAGCGGCAGCACGGCGGTCAGTCCGGTGACGAGCACGGCACCGCTCGAGCCGAACACGCTGAACTGGTCGTCGACCCGGACCCCGATGGAGGTGGTGACCGCCCATCCCGCTGCCCACATGGCGCCGAGTGCCGGCGGCCACGCCAGGGCCAGGCGCCCCAGCCGCCTGCGCAGGAGCGACGCTTGGGCCGCCCCGACGGCCAACCCGCAGACCGCCCCCTGGACGACGAGTGCGCCAACGGTGGTGTCGAAACCGACGGCCGTCGCGCCGACGCCGAGGCCGACCATCAGTCCGACCGCGGTGGCGGCGATCCAGCGAAGGGCTGGTGGGCCGCTGCGGCCCAAGCCCCACCACTGTGCCGCTCCGAGGACGGCCCCGGTGATGAGTCCACCCACCACGGCAGCGATGAAGCTGTCGACCGGCCCGGCGATCGCCTTGGCGGCGACGGCGCCGAGCGGGAAGCCGATGAAGGTCACCATCCAGCGGGCTGCGACGCGCAGCCCGGGGCTGCGGGTGGTGACGGATGACGGAATGATCTGAAGGTCGGTCACGATGGCTCCTAGCAGTGGTCGGGTTGGCCGGCGCAGGTGTGCGTTGCGGCGATCCAGGCAGCGAAGACGTTGTCGGGATGGTCGGCGAGGTGGTCTCGAACGAGGGCGTCGAGCAGGTCGTCATCCCCGTCGAGATGAGCGGCGGCGATGGCGACGAGCTGGCGATCGCGAGTGGTCACCGCATTCGTCGCGGCGCGGGCGAGCAGGTCGCCGTCGCCGTCGGTCAGCAGTGCAGCGGCCACGAGCACGGTCGCCGCGGTGCTGGTCCTGGCCCGAGCGAGGATCTCCGTCGTTGCCGTGACATCTCCACCGATCAGCCGGCGCAGCAGGATCTCGCTGGCGTCTGGCATGAGAGCACTGTCGAATCACGTGCTGACGACGCGCTGACGACGCGCTGACGATCGAGCAGCACAAACGGTGAGCTGAGCGTGCGGGTGTCAGTCCGCTGCGCTCACCGATCGAGCCTCTGCAGTCGGGCCCACCACCCGAGCAGCTCTCACATGAGTTGCAAGGCATATGCCACTGATGGCATGATGGCCATGATGCTCACGACGTTCGAGGTGCTGGCGCAACCGATCCGGCGATCGATCCTGGACCGCCTCCGCGACGGCGAGCATCTCGTCGGCGAGCTCTCCGAGGCCCTCGGGCTGACCCAGCCGCTGACGTCCAAGCACCTTCGGGTCCTGCGCGACGCCGGGTTCGTGACCGTCCGAGTGGACGGGCCACGCCGCTGGTATGGCCTACGCGCGGAGCCGCTCGCCGAGCTCGACGACTGGCTGGCGCCCTATCGCTGGATGTGGGAGTCGCGCCTCGACCGCCTCGGCACCCACCTCGACGCGATGCCCGACGACCAAGGAGACACCGATGACCGCTGACGAATTCCTCACGCTCGACGGGCGACCGACCGTCCGTGTCGAGCGCCGCTACCCGCATCCGATCGAGAAGGTGTGGCGAGCCGCCACGACGCCCGAGCACCTCAGCCAATGGTTCCCAAGCCCGGTCGAGCTCGACCTCGTTCCGGGCGCGACGGTGCGCTTCGATGCGTTCGAGGACGATCACGGCACGGTGGGGATCGTCGAGGCCGTCGATCCACCGCGACGGTTCGCCTTCACGTGGGGGACCGACCGGCTGACGTTCGAGCTCGCGCCGGACGGCGACGGCACGACGTTCGCGCTGACCCACTCGTTCGACGATCGCTACGGCGCGCCGAGCTTCGCCACCGGCTGGGACCTCTGCCTTGGCGGCCTGCGACGTGTGCTCGCCGGCGAGCCGCTGCCGCCACCGGACCGAGGTATCGCCCGGCACGAGGAGCTGGTCCACGAGTTCGGGCTCGACCGGCCCGAACTGACCGAGTCCGACGGCCGGTGGACGGTGCGCGTCGAGCGACAACTGACATGCCCGACCGAGGTCGCCTGGGACCTGTGGTTCGGCAAGGACCGCGACACCGGCGTGCAACGTGCGGCGCCCGCGGTCGGCGAGCCGTTGACGCCGTACATGGCGCCGGAGGTCGTGATCGGCACGATGACCGAGGTGGAGCTGCACCGCGTGCTGGCCTTCGACGTGGCCCCGACCGGCGGGCCCGGCGACCGCGTGCGCGTGGAGCTCACTGACGGCACGGGCCACGGAGCGCGGATCACTCTCACGGTCACCGGCACCGACCCCAAGCAGCGCGACGCGGCCGCTGAGATGTGGGGCGCCGGCGCCGTCGGGCATCTCGCCGCGATGGCGAGTGAATGGGCGCTGGCGCAGCCCGTCGACGCCTGATCGTCAGCGACGCACACCGAGCAGTGCGGCTGATCGGCTTCGGTGAACCGTCGTGGTCAGGGCACGAGGACGATCTTGCCGAGGGTGTGGCGCCGCTCCAGAGTCCGGTACGCCTCCTGGACCTCATCAAGGGGATAGCTGCGGGCGATCGGCACGTCCAACCTGCCCTCGTCGACGAGGCCGGCGAGCTCGGCGAGCACCTCGGCCCGGGCACCGACCATGTTGCCGTCGGTCCGTGTCCCGTGTTTGGCAGCCCCCGCCCAGTCGATGATCGTGTCGATCCGCCCTGGTGGCACACCCAGCGAGACGGCGAGGTCCACGTAGCCGTTGCCGAACGTGTCCACGAACGCATCGATGGCCCCCGCCGACTCTGCTCGGAGCCGCTCGGCGAGCCCCTCGCCGTACGGGACGGGGAGCACGCCGTGGCTGCGGAGCCAGTCGTGGTGCGGATCGCTGGCGATCCCGATCACATGTGCGCCCGCCGCTGCCGCCAGCTGCACCGCCAGCGACCCCACTCCGCCCGCCGCTCCCGACACCACGACCGTCTCACCCTTCCCCGGCGCCACCGCGCGCACGGCGGCATACGCAGTGGTGCCGGCGACGAACAATGCCCCGGCCACCTCCCACGGCACGCCGGCTGGCCGGAACGTGAGGTGGTCGGCGTCGACGGCGACGAGCTCGGCGTGGCTCGCTCGGTCATGGGTGAAGCCGATCACCTCGTCGCCAACGGCGAACCCCGTGACCCCCGCACCGCGCTCGTCGACGATCCCTGCCAGGTCACTGCCCTGCCCCGACGGGAACGTGGCCGGCCATCGGTCGTGCACCAACCCCCTGCGAATGGCTGCCTCCCCCGGGTTGATGCCCGCCACCTTGACCCGGACCAGCACTTGGCCGGGCCCGGGCACCGGCCGCTCGACCTCGACGACCTTCAGGACCTCGACGTCGCCGTACTCCTCGAACCGGACTGCCTTCGGCATGCGTCACCTCCGCGATCGCGTGACGCCCAACCTCGGACTGCCGGCGCACATTCCCGCGTCGGGTGCTCGGCGAGGTTTCGAGCCCCGACGGACGCGTTCGAGTGACGCAGTGCGGACCTCGTCATCCTTGGTCGTCGATGGGGCGCAATGACACTGGTGACAGGCCGGTCAGGCCCTCGGCGATGGCGAACTCGGCGACCGCCGCCAGCGCCTCGGCGCGGCGCGCGTCGGCGGTGACGTCCCGATCGACCGGAGCGAGCGACATCGGTGACAGACCGGTCATGTCATTGGACCTCGCCCAATCGGCGACCGCTTCGAGCTGTGCCGCCCGCTGTTCAGGCGTGAGTCCCACCGACCGCTCACCGCTGCTCACCAGTCCGTTCGCCGCGGCGATGACTGGGCTGGAATCCTCTGGATCGCTGCCGCCACAGGCCGCAACGGCCAACAGCCCAGCGACCAGCGCGACGGTCATACCTCGATAGCTCATGCTGTTCCTCCCTTTCCCCCGGAGCCGCACTCGCGACTTGGATGACGCAAGATCTCTCAGATCACCTCGCCGTTGTGTCGCCCCGGCGACAGAACTCCCTGACCGCGTCGGTGGCTTCGGTCACGTGACTGCCCGGAGAATAGAGGCACCTCCGTTGCGGGAGGGCGTGCGCCGGATCTGCGCCGACTTCCAGAGGGGGGCCCGGATCAAACTGGGCGCGGATCTTCGCGACAGGTGCGAAGGATTGCGCCCAGAACGTCGGATGGGAAGGAGCGCGCCCAGATGCTCGGTTTCGCCCTGCGTCGCAGGTCAGGGGGTCAGGACGGTCTTGCCGGCCAGCCGTCCGGCGGCGGCTTGGTCGTGGACGGCGGCCAGGTCGGGCAGCGGCCGCCGCTCGGCCACGTCGATCTGCAGAGCTCCGGCGTCGACGAGGGCGACGAGCTCGGCGAGCTGGGCGGCGTCGCTGCGCACGAAGACCCGCACCGTGCGAACCCCGCGCAAGGCATTCTCCGGGCCGACCGTGGTGGTGCTGACGAAGGATCCGCCGTCGGCGACCAGATCCACCAGCTGAGCGGTCTCCTCCGGGCTGGTGGGCGCCAGGTCCGGGCTGGTGGGCGCCAGGTGCAGCACTACGTCGAACCGCTGCCCGGCCAGCGCCTGTGCGATCGGCGTGGCGGTGTAGTCGACGATCCGCTCGACGCCGTAGGAGCGGATGCGATCGAGGCTGCGCGCGCTGGCGGTCGCAATCACGGCGGCACCGGCCTGCGCGGCGAGTTGAACGGCGTACCCGCCCACCGCGCCTCCCGCGCCGTCGATCAGGACGCTTTGGCCCGTCTTCAGGCGGGCGTGCTCGAACAGCGACTGCCAGGCCGTCAGCCCGACCGAGGGCAGTGCCGCGGCGTCGACCAGCTCGCCTCTGCGAGGAGCGGGTGCCAATGCCTCGGCGGGCGCGGCCACGTACTCGGCGGCCGCGCCGGGCGCGGTTGGCGGCAGGAACGCCACCACGGCGTCCCCGACGCTCCAGCCGCGCACGCCCTCACCGACCTCGGTGATGACACCGCTCGCGTCGTAGTTCGGAATGTGCGGGAGTGCCACCGGGAACACCTGCTGCAGCAAGCCGGCACGGATCGCCGCGTCCAAGAGATTGAACGCGGTGCCGGCCACATGCACGATGACCTGTCCTGCACCCGCCGACGGACGATCTGCCTCCTCGTAGACCAAGACGTTGCTGTCGCCGTAGGAGTGGTAACGCACTGCCTTCATGATCGCTCTCCTTCGCCCTGCATGCTTCGAAGTTGAAGCATGAGGAGAGCTAACCTGGTTTGACTTCGAAGCACACCCGGTGGAGCAGTGACGGTCGGCACAGTGCTGTGGATTCGAAGCACGTACGGTGAGTGGGGTGACCGGCGCCCACCCCGACACCGGCGCCAACGGCGTCGAGGCGCTCGATCCCCGGCAGCTGGGGGCCTACTTCGCGCTGATCGAAGCCGTCAGCCTGCTCCAGCACAACGTCGAACAGCACCTCCGCACCGAGGGCAATCTGAGCTACGTGCAATTCCAGCTCCTGGCCCGCCTCGCCGACGCCGACGGCCAACTGACCATGACGCAGCTGGCCGACGGCGTCGTCTACAGCCGCAGCGGCCTGACCTACCAGGCCGGGCTGCTGGAGAAGGCCGGCCTCATCGCCCGCCAACCAAGCCCGAACGACGAGCGCGCCACCCTCGTCACCATCACCGAGAATGGCCGAGCCCTCGTCGACCGCGTCCTGCCCGGCCATAGCCAGGTCGTCCACCGCCTCGTGTTCGAGCCATTGTCCGATGACGACCTGCACCACCTCGGCGACATCATGACCCGCGTGCGCGACCACATGCGCGCCCAGCCACCCCGCTCCGCGGCGCCACGCAAGCGCCGCCCGAGCTCGGGTTAGCTGCCACTCCACCTCGGTGAACGCGGCCGTACACCGATCGCGCGGCATCAGTCGTGTTGCTGGCGGGCGAGGAGGATCTCGCCGATGTGGTCCTCGATCCAGTCGGTCAGCTCTGCGATGCGCACGGCGACCTGGTGACCCGAGTCGGTGAGGCGGTACTCGACACGCACGGGTACCTCGAGGTGTGCCGTCCGCTCGACGAACCCGTCTCGTTCGAGCGCCTTGACGGTCTGGGCCAGCATCTTGTCGCTCACCCCGGCGACCTTGCGTTTGAGCTCGCTGAAGCGGTGCGTCCCGCCGAGGAGCCCGACGAGCACGAGCACGCCCCATCTGCTGGTGACGTGCTCGAGCACGCCCCGAGACGGACAGTCGGGTGCGTAGACATCGCCTCGCCGTGCCGCTTGCTCCATCACATCCTGCAACCGATGACCGGTCGTTGTCGGCATGCCTCCAACCTATCCGCTTACCCAGAAGTAGGTACTCTCTCAGAGAAAGTTTCTCTCTCCCGGCAATAAGGTACGGAGCACACTCATCCCCGCACGCACGTCTGGAGACAAATCATGATCGTCGTCACTGGAGCATCGGGGCGTCTGGGCCGCCTCGTCATCGACGCCCTGACCACCACCCTCAGCCCCGCCGAGATCGTCGCCGGGGTACGCACCCCTGAGCAACGCTGTCCGACCTGGCGGAGCGAGGCGTGAATGTCCGCCGGCTCGACTACGACGAGCCGTCCTCACTCCGTACAGCGCTGGCCGGTGCCGACAAGGTGCTGCTGATCTCGTCGAGCGAGCCCGGGCGGCGGGTGCCTCAACACCGGGCGGTGGTCGACGCCGCGTCCGTCGAGGGCGTGTCACTGTTCGCCTACACAAGCCTGCTCCACGCCGCCACCTCGCCGCTGAAGCTCGCCGCCGAGCACGTCGCCACCGAGCAGATCATCGCCCGTTCCGGTCTCGCCTCGACGAGCCTGCGCAACGGCTGGTACACCGAGAACTACACGGAGAACCTCGCCGCAGCCCTGGAACACGGCGCGTTCATCGGCAGTACCAGCCAGGGTCGAATCGCCGCCGCAACCCGTGCCGACTTCGCCGCCGCCGCAGCGGCTGTGCTCACCGGCAGCGGCCACGAAGGCGCCATGTACGAGCTCGCAGGCGAATCGTTCACGATGCACGACCTGGCCGCCGTCGTGTCCGAGCAGCTCGGCCGCGAGGTTCGCTACACCGACCTGCCGCCGGCCGAGTACGGGGCCGCACTCACCGCCGCCGGTGTGCCGAGCGCGTACGCCGAGCTGCTCGTCGATGCCGACATGAACATCGCCAACGGATGGCTCGACGCGCCAGCCACGACGCTGGCGGCCCTCATTGGGCGCCCGACGACCCCGCTCGCGGTCGCCGTCCGCGTCGCCCTGACACCCGTTGGCTGAACACCAGGGTCTGGTGCAGGTCACCCGGACCTACCCCTCGGCGAGCTCGGCGACGGACGGACCGGTGAGCGGGACGATGTAGGACTCGACCCGGCAGATCAGGTCGTCGCGGAACGTGAAGACGTCGCAGAAGGCGAACCGGAACTGGTCACCGGTCCTCATCTGCCCCTGGCCCTCGCCGATGCACACGACGGTGTCGCCTTCCTCCACCTTGCGGTCAACCACCAGCGTCGGGTTCTCCTCGAACCGGGGGTTGACGATCTCGCCCTCGAAGTCGGCCTTGCCGGTGAGGTGACGGAAGCCGGGGAGGTCCCAGGCGACGTCGTCGGCAAGCAGGGCAAGGATCCCCGGCTTGTCGCTGCGCCTGAAGCCTTCCATGTAGTCATCGACGATGTCGGTGTGGTTGCTCACGTGGTGGTCCTCGGTCCTTGTATCCGAGTCCTGCCTGAGTCCGGACCGCGCGACCGCGCCAAACTCATCGTGCCGTGGATGTCGATGGCGCGGTGGCCTCCCGGACGACACAGCGTCTGCCGTGCGGACGTCTGCCTTGCGTCAGGCGGGGTCGATTCCGAGCCGGGTTCCGTTCTCGATGAAGGCTTTCAGCCGGACCGTCACCAGCTCACGCCAGGTGTCTCGAAACGAGTCGGCGACGTCCGGGTCGAGGAGGCCGAGGGCGCGGAGGGTGAGCGAGAGGCGTGTTCCGCCGTCGACCCCGTGGAGGTCGAACTCGGCGACTGCCGTGGCCACCCCGAGATGGAACGGCCCGGTCAGCTGGAGCCAACGCTCGGCAGTGAGGCCCGTGATGGTCGCCATGATCACCGCCCCGCCGTTCCACTGTTCGAGCAGGTGACCGCCGAGGTGACGCTCGATCGTCAGGCCGGTCGCCTCGGGACGAAGAAACGGGTGTCCCCACCACGCCCCAGGTGTGGCGGTCAGCGCTTCGAACACGGTTCGTGGTGGTGCCGCGAGGTTGACCTCAACGGCGATGTCCAGCGTGGAGACGTCAGCGGTCATCGATCCCTCCACGTGCTGCTTGAACCGCAGCAGGCCGGTGGCCACGGTCTCCGATTGCGGCGTGCTCCATCGTTCGTGGAGTCGTATCAGCGGCGCCAGGTTGACGTAGTGCCAGCGTTGGCGGCCCCGTTTGCGGTTGACGACCAGCCCGGCATGATCGAGCACGGCGAGGTGTCGCATGACGGCGATCCGCGAGATCGGAAACGCCGCCGCGATGTCGCCCGTCGTGCGGGGAGCGGTGCGCAACAGGTCGAGGATCCGGCGGCGGGTCGGGTCGGCCACGGCCCGCCAAAGCAGGTGGTCGGCGTCGTCTTCGCTGCGCTGGACCGTGTCGGCCACACATGTAACACTACTATTACCTATTGTGCCCGGCGTGGCAACCCGTCCGCCGAGGGCTTGGGACTGGAGGAACCATGGACGCAGTGATCGTCCGCTACGAACTCGACCCGAACCGCCTCGACGAACATCGCAAGCTCATTGAAGCCGTATTCGCACACTTGCGTCACGAGCGTCCCGAAGGCGTCCACTACGGAGTCTTGAAGTCAGCCGACGGAACCCAGTTCACCCACATCGGGATCTATGAGTCCGACCAGGCCCGAATGGCGGCCAGCGAGAACGACGCCTTCCGAGCCTTCGTCGCCGACATCGGAGCGCGATGCATCGTGCCGCCAAACGCCGTGACCCAAGAGGTCATCCAGCAGTACCGCATCTTCGGAACCGAGTGATCAACCACCGCGTCGCGGACGAGCCGCGCCGCCACCGCCCACCAACGACGCCAACGCGCCCGGGTTCGCCTCACGCTCGATGTAGATCCCGGCGATCATGAACGCAGCTCAGGTGCGACGACGGGTGGTGGTAGCGAGCAGGGCCCCGAGGCCGATCAGGACGAGACCGACACCCGCCAGCGTCTGGCCGTTTCCTCCGCCGGTGGCGGGCAACGTGGCAGGCACGAGCAGGGTCGTGGTCGTGACAGGGGCGGCGGGCACGGGCGGAGCGGGCAGCAGGAAGCGGCCGACGTAGAGGTTGTTGTCTCCGGTGACGCCGGCGAGCACGGCGCTTTGCGGGCTGGGCAACACGACCGCGTTGATGGCGAGGCCCGCAGGCGTGCCGATGTTCGTGATGCCGCCGGGAGCGAAGTTGGCGTTGGGCGTGCCGTCCGGGAGGAGCTGCGCGAAGCTTGCCCCGGCGCCGAGCGTGAAGACGCCCCCGTTGGCCGCCGCGCCGCACGTCGTGTCTTCCCCGCCGCTCGCGCCTGGGATGACGACCCGGCCAGTGCCGGTCGTACCGAACGACGGGTCCGGAACGCCCGCCGCCGTCAGGCGGATCGTGAGGATCGCGTTCCCAGCGGCGGGCGAACCGTCACCGGTGACCGTCGCGTGGCCGTCGGCATCAAGCGTCATCGCGCACGGGAACCACGAGACGAACGAGCCGTCCGGGTTCGTGAACGCGACCTCCACGCCGCCCCCGGTGCCGTAGGAGAGGTCGAGCTGGCCGCTGGACGTGAGCCGAAAGACGCCGGCGCTGCCGTGCCCGTCGCCGCCGATGTAGTCGATGTGGCCGGAGCCGACGATCATCCCGTTCGGGGCCGCCGCCAAGCCGGTGACGCCGGCGCTCGAGGCGTGGAGCGAGTCCCAGAAGAGGATCTCGGTCGTCCCGTTCGTACCGAAGCTGGAATCGATCGCGCCAGTCGGTGTCAGCCGCGCCACGACCATCGGCCGCCCTTGCTCATTCAAGTTGGATGCCCCGACCAGGATCCGTCCGTCGCCCTGGATCACGATCGAATTCGCGATCGAGCCCACGGGAATCGTCGTCAGCCCGTCCGTGCCGAACGTGGTGTCGAGCTGCCCGTTGGCGGTCAGCCGCAGCACGAGCACCGAGCCCTGCCCGTACCCGCCGGCGACCAGGAGCCCCCCGCCCGCATCCTGCGCGACGGCAGTGGCGACGAATGGCGCATCGGCCACCGGCAGCGAGCTCAGGAAGATCCCCTGCGTCGCGAACGCGGGGTCGAGCCGACCGGTGGAGTCGTACTTGGCGACCAGCACCTGGCCATTCCCGTCCGGAGGGGCCGCCTGCCCGGCGACGACGATCCCATCCGAGGTTGCGATCGCGGCGAAGGCGAGCGTCGACTGTCCGCTCAGTACGAGCGTCACGTACCCAAGCCCATTGCCGAACGAGGTGTCCGGCCGAACCCCGCCCTGCTGCTGGGCGTCGGTGCTCGCAGGAGCGAGCGCCGCGAGGAGAGCCGACGGCGAGGAGGACGATGAGCGAACGACGCATGGGCGAGCACATTGTTCCCAGTTCGCCGTCCGCGGGCAAGGGGTAGGTCGAGCTGTTCGACGACGGCGATCGGATGGTCCGTCGACGACGTTCGGTAGGTCGTGAGCGCCCCGCCCACGCGCGCTCAATTCGACGATGCCCTTCGCAGGGCGAGGCGGGATCGGATGGCCGCGAACGGAGCTGAGTGGCCCGGCGAGACTGCGGCGCAGGCCGTCATCAAGGAGGTCCCGTGCCCAAGCAGATCCTGTGCCCCGCAAACCTGAGCTTCCAGCCCCGACGCGAGTATCCCTACTCGCCGGGCACGCGCAGTGGCCACCTCATCTACACGGCAGGGCAAGTCGCTTGGAAGGCCGCGGCGTCGGGGTTCTCGAGATCGAATCCGGCGTCGAACATGGCTCGGTACAGATCGGGGTGAGCGATGGCGTTGGCGAGGTACGCCGCGCCGTACGTCATGAGATCGCGGATCGGGTCTCGAGTGGTCGTCACGGATGCCAGCTCGCCGGCCAGGCGCGTGAATCCCTCTTGGCGGACGGCTCGCCACAGCCCGGGCATGCCATCGAAGTGGGTATACAACAGCCACATCACCCCGACTCAACCAACCCACTGCCTGCTCGCGGCAGGCCACGAAGGAGCTGCCATGCCGATCGAACTGCTGAACCCCGAGGGCCTACCGGATCCCGATACGTATCGGCAGGTAGCCGTTGCCACCGGGACGCGAACGGTGTACCTCGCCGGGCAGGTCGCCCGCACGGCTGACGGCGATCCTGTCGGGCCCGGCGACCTCGCCGCGCAGGTCGAGCAAGTCTTCCTGAACGTGTCCACGGCGCTGGCCGCGGTTGGAGGCTCCTTCGCAGACATCGCCAAGATCACGATCTACCTCGTCGACTGGCGTCCGGAGAAGATGGCGGACTTCGAACAAGGGGTCGGCCGCGTCGCCGCTCGACTCGGGACCGTCCCCCTCACAGCGGCGACGCTCATCGGCGTCCAAGCGCTCAGCGAACCGGACCTTCTCGTCGAGGTCGACGCCACCGCCGTGTTGCCATGACCACCAGACACGAGCACGATCCCCATTCGAAGGGCGTCGTCGAAGCCGGAGAGCGCCCGCGAGCCGCCAGCTCGAACGCAGACATGGCCGCTTGGCGTCGCCTCGCCGAGTAGGGCGGTCGTTCAAGACGCCGTTGCCCCGCAGTCGCGGAAGATCTTGGGCCGGCGTGGTGTAGCGGCGCACCCAACGCCGCGGATCCACGGCCGTATCCAACGGGAACTAATCCCGGGACGGTGCGTCCTCTACCGCCGCCTCGATGGCACGGGCCCGTCGGTTGCGCGGTGCCGGCGAACGGTTCGGCTGTTCGGCGCATACACCGCCGCCGGGGCCCGGCGGTTCGTCCGGTGCGGTCTACGGTTTGCGGCCCCACGCCGCGGCGGAGCCGGACCCGACGACGCGAGACACGTCAGCATGGAACGTTCAACGTGAACGGAACTGGGGTATGCGGGCAGACGTCGAATGGCTGATGCCAGTCCGTGACGCCCTCGTGGCGCTCCTCGCCGTAGCCGTGGTTGCGTGCGGGAGCGACGAGCGGGCCGGCTCGTCAACTCAGCGAACGGTGCCGGCGACCACACGTCCACCCGACGGCCGCGTGTTCGGCGTGGTGCGCGGTGGACCGACCTGCCCCGTGGTAACGCCCGAGGAGCCGTGCCCGCCGCGGCCGGTGGACACCGAGATCAGCGCCCACGACGGTGAAGGCGCCATCGTCGCCAGCACGCGGACAGACGCCGCCGGCGACTACACCCTGTCGCTCGAGCCTGGCGACTACACGCTCGTGGCCGACACCGGCGCGGCACCGCCGTTCTGCGACTCGGTCACGGTGTCGGTGCCGGTGGATCGGTCGGTGCGAGCCGACATCAGCTGCGACACGGGAATCCGCTGAAGCCGGTGAGCCGGCGCGCCGATGCGGCACTACCGAACGGGCGCGCTCGGACCGTTGCCACACGGCGATGCCGGTCTCGAGGCCGTCCTGATGAGCGCGGATATGGCGGGCTGGAGGGAAGGCGGCGGCCCGATCGAGTGCGTGAGAACGCCGAGTCGGGGCGCCATCAGCTCGGTGCCGGCGAGGAGCGCGGAGAGCGCCGATCAGGCAGCTCTGGCGAGGCTCATCGCCTGGGGCGGAGGTCCGTCGGCGCTGAGTCGCTGGCGCCCCGACAACCCGTCGGTGCGCTCGCGAGAGTAAGCAGCACGGCCAGACCTCTGCGTGCAAGGCGTCGGTGAGCCGGCGATCTCGGGCGCGGAGCCTGCGCGGTACCGGGCGCGATCTTGGGGCACCCCTCGCCGTGTGATTGCCTGGCCGCCGCGAGACCGGGCACGAGCGAGGAGAACAGGATGACGAACGTTCAGCCCAGCGCATCAACGCTCCGATGGCAGTACCAAACGCTGCGGTTCGAGACCGGGCGCGAGTTTGAGGGCGGCGCCGAGCAGGCGCTCAACCAACTTGGCGCTGACGGCTGGGAGGTCACAGGCTTCGTTCGGTTCGAGATCGGGCGGGAGAACGGCTATCGGGTGATCCTGAAGCGCCCGTACTAGATCCTGGGAACGACGAAGCGCCGGTCGCGATGCCAAGTACTTCGGCGGTCTGCTCAGAAGTCACGTCCTGCCAGTAGGTGAAGTAGACGACCGCTCGCTGCTGGAGGATGCTCCTCGTGTTCCTGATCCCCCTTTGGGTTACCTGGCCCGGCCAGGTGATTGCGAGGGCCGGTCGAAGCTACCCGGGGCGCGTGTCAGGCGGGCGACCGGATGCCCGACAGGACGAGCTTGATACCCGCGTCCACGGCGGCCTCCAGTGTTCGGGAGGCGTCCTGCTCGCGGACCCAGCGGAAGGTCGCTCCCTGGAGCACGTCGCTGAGGGTGCGGGCGGCCACGGCGACGTCGACCGTCAGGTCGATCTGTCCGTTGGCCTGGCCGTCTCGGAGCATTGACGTCAGGTCGGCCAGCGACTGTGACTCATAGCGGATCGGGCCGGTCGCTGCGGTCCAGCCAAGCATCATTTGCCGGCTGAGCTCGGGCTCCGCGTCGACCAGCCGGCATATCTGGCGGAAGTAGGCGCGGATCCGCTCCGGTGTGTTTTGGTCCGTGGAGTCGGTGATCACATCCAGCGCGCGGTCCGCCATCCGCCGGTACCACAACATCGGGATGTCGCCCTTGCTGGGGAAGTGGTTGAACGCCGTGCGCCGAACGGTGCCTGCCCGCTTGGCGAGGTCCGCCATCGTGGTGTCCGTGTAGCCCTTCTCCACGAACAGAGCGGCCGCCGCCTCGTAGAGCAGGTCTCTCGTAGCGGGGGCGGACCGGCCCGCTACGCCTCGCTCGGTCGCGGTCGCCGTCACTCCTGCTCCTTCCAGACCTTGAAACGTCACTCTTGACATCGTTTGCACTCGAGTGCAAACTGAGACGATCCGCTGCACTCGGGTGCAACAGACCTCGTCACGGGGGGTGACATGTCCAACCATAGCGCCGTCGATGCGGCCAGCGACCTCGACATCTACCAGCCACATGCGCTGCTCGATCCCTACCCGCACTACGAAAAGCTGCGCGAACTGGGACCGGTGGTCTTCGAGCCAGAGCGTGAGATCTGGTTGGTGCCCGGCTACGCGGAAGGCGACCGTGTGCTGCGCAACCACAAGGAGTTCGTCTCGGGCGACGGGGTCACCTATGCGGGCGCCAGTGGCCGGACTGAGCGGTATCCGCTGATCGAGAACGACCCGCCGGTGCATTCCCGTATCCGCCGGGCGGTTCAACCGTCGTTCGCCAAGGGCGAGATCGAGGAGCTACGAGTCGGAGTTCAGTCAGCGGCCGAGTCGATCGCCGAGCAGGCGGTAGCGCTCGGTGAGATCGACGCCGTCCAGGTGGTGGCCCAGGCGATGCCCGACCGGGCGATGGAGCTGTTGACCGGTCTCACCCCACCGAGCTGTCAGAAGGTGGCCGACTGGAGCGACGCGGTCGTTCGCAACGAGGAGCCGGCCGGGAGCCCGCGCCATACGGAGTTGCTGATCGAGGCGCTGAACTGGCTGGTCGAGGAAGGCGTCCCCGGCATGCCGGCGCACTGCCTCGGGCACGTGATCATGGAGTCCGGCGGCCCGAACGGCGGGCTTGAGGCGGAGGGTCCGGAGCGGCTGATGACGCTCGCCTCCATCTGGATGGCTGGTATCGACTCCAGCGGGGCGCTGTTGGGCAACGCGATCGACGCGTTCATCGAGCACCCTGACCAATGGGAGCTGCTGCGCGCCCGCCCGGACCTGATCCCGAACGCGGTCGAGGAGCTGCTGCGTTTCGAGGCCCCCTTCCGCATCTTCTATCGGCGCACGCGTGCCGAGGCCGAGATCGGCGGGACCCCCGTCCCCGCAGGCGCCGCGGTCGGCGTCATCCTGGCGTCGGCGGGCCGCGATCCCCGACAGTTCCCCGACCCGAACCGGTTGGACGTGACCCGGGAGAACGCCCGCTCGCATCTGGCGTTCGGGACCGGGATCCACCTGTGCCTCGGCGCGCCATTCCTGCGCCTGGAGGTCACGTCGATGCTGACCGAGCTCGCCCGCCGGGTGCAGCGGTTCGAGCGCACCGGCGAATCGGAACGGAGCCCCAGCCAGACCATGCGCAAGTTCGACTCCCTGCCCGTGCGCCTGGTTCCGGCGACAGGAGCGTCGTGATGGCGGGCTACTCGAAAGGGCCCCACGACCTGGGCGGCGACTGTCACGCATGGCTCATTCCGGAGGGCGGCTGGGGCGAGAGCAACACCGGCCTGGTGCGCGGCGCGGGAGTGTCGCTCCTGGTTGACACGCACTACGACCTCCCGCACACCGCGGAGATGCTCGACGGATACGGCCCACTGACCGCGAGCCACCCCATCCGGACGCTGGTCAACACCCACTCCGACGCCGATCACTGGTTCGGCAACCAGTTGGTCGCCGGACCCGAGGTGGAGATCGTCGCGTCGGAGGCGGCAGCCGAGCACATGACAGCGGCCGTGGTGACCGAGATGAACAACCTGACCAACCGCGACGACCAGGTCGGCGAGTTCATCCGCTCCGTCGCCAGCCACTTCGACCTGTCCGGGATCACCCCCACCCCGCCCACCCGCACCTTCACCGGCGAACTGGACCTCGACGTCGGCGGGCGACAGGTGCGCCTCATCCAGGTCGGCCCGGCGCACACTCCCGGCGACATCCTCGTCCATGTGCCGGACGCCAAGGTCGTCTACACCGGCGACATCCTCTTCATCGGCGGCGCCCCGCTCGTGTGGACCGGTCCGATCTCCCGCTGTATCGCAGCCTGTGACCGGATCCTCGACCTCGAACTGGCCGCCATCGTGCCCGGCCACGGCCCGCTCACCGACAAGGACGGCGTCCGCAGGGTCCGCGATTACCTCGAGTTCGTCAAGGTGGAGGCGACCAAGCGATTCGCCGAAGGACTCAGCGTCGATGAGGCCGTCGCGTCGATCGACCTCGGCCGGTTCGCGGCGATGTCCGAGCACGGCCGCATCGCCGCCAACGTGCTCAACGTCTACGAGGAGCTCGACCCCACCCGGCCGCGCGCGGACCGGCTGGAGCAGTTCGGCAGGATCGCTGACTTCGAGCTCAGCACGCCCCGCATGACGTCGACACCTGACCACAACCCGCACGGAGCGACCGCGTGAAGATCGCCCGAATCGAGATCGACGACGCGACCAGGCTCGGCATCGTCGACGCCGATCAGGTCCAGCCGCTTATCGCAGGCACCGAACTGGACGACCTGCTCGCCGCGACTCCGACACAGCGCGCCGACCTCGTCGAACGGGCACGGGAGGGCCAACCGCGGCGAGTATCCGAGGTCCGGCTGCTGGCGCCGGTGCGGCCGAAGACGCTGCGCGACTTCCTGACCTTCGAGGAACACCTGGAGGGCAGCCTGAAGCTGCTCGGCGCGTCGGCACCACACCCGGCCTGGTACGACCAACCACTGTTCTACTTTTCCAACACCAACGCCGTGGTGGGACCCGACGACCCAGTCGCGGTCCCGCCGGGGTGCCGGATGCTCGACTTCGAGCTCGAGCTCGCCGCCGTCATCGGTAAGCCCGGAAAGGACCTGAGCCCGGAACAGGCGTCCGAGCACATCGCCGGCTACACGCTGTTCAACGACTGGTCCGCGCGGGACCTCATGTCACCGGTGATACCGGTCGGCATGGGCCCGGTCAAGGGCAAGGACTTCGCCAACACGCTCGGGCCATGGATCGTCACCGCCGACGAACTCGAGCCCTACCGCCGCGACGGCCGGCTAGCGCTGGAGATGCACGCCGAGCTCAACGGCGTTCCGCTGCCGGCCGGTGGCGACACCTCGGCCAACATGTCCTGGTCGTTCGAGGAGATGGTCGCCTTCGCCTCGCGGGGCGCCGAACTGCGGCCCGGCGACGTGCTGGCCTCCGGAACGTGCGGCGCCGGTTGCCTACTCGAGTACTGGGCACACCTGGGCGACGACGCGCCACCGCCGCTCCAGCCCGGCGACGTGGTCACCCTGGTCGTGGAAGGCATCGGCTCCGTGGCCAACCCGATCGTCGCCGGCGTGGACCCGAACGCCGTACCGGCGGCCCGGCCACCGCAACACCATCGGTCGCGGCCGTGGCGCCACACACAACCGTCGTGACCGGCAATCCGCCAGCCCGCGTCTGGACACCCTCGGCCGGGCCGACGCCGCACTGATCACCGAATGGACCCGGTTCGTCGCCGATCGTGGCGGCCCCGCCGCCGACGCGCCCTACGACGAGTTGTGGCGATGGTCGGTCGACATCTGGCGTGCCGTCACCGAGTTCTGCGACGTGAGTTGGCACACCACACCCGACGCGATCACCGACGGCGCGCCGATACCGGGAAGCCGACGGCGGCTACTGGATGCCGATGTTCGTCACCCTCACCAACGAGCGGCAACTCGACGACCAGCTCGCCGAGGCGATCCGGGCAGCCGCGCGCCCGGGTCCCCCCGGGGACCCGTCCCCGGCGGCCTTCTCCAAACCCCCCGGGTTCCGCACACACGCACCGGCAACAAGCTCGAGCTGCCCATAAAGAACGTCCTCCGGGGCTACGCCGGCGCCGCACAACACGACGCCGTCGACCAACCCGAACTCCTCGACTTCTACCGCCAAACCGGCGAGAAGCGCCGCCGACACAAACCGATTGGACTGAAGGAGCCGTCATGGTCAGCAAGATCCCGCCCGCCGAGCGTGAGGCCCTGCTCGCCGAACCCCTCATCGGTGTGCTGAGCGTGGCCGCCGAACCCGGCCGTGCTCGGCCACGACCCCGATCTGTGAGACCGGTGCGAGCAACGCCACGATCCTGAATGGGGGATACATGAGACACAGCCGAAAGCTGAGCGTGGCGTTCCTTGCGGGCGCCCTCCTGGTCGCTTCGTGCGGCGGCGACGACGATGACAGCGCCGACGCGAGCGCGGGCCCGACCGAGGCACCCGACGCAACCGGCACCGCGGCCACCGGCACGGAGGTAGCGGGCACGGAGGCATCCGGCACCGACGCCCTGCGGCTGGGACCGGGGCCACGGACGATGCTCCGGGTGTGGCCGCCGCCCTGCGCCGTTGTCGAGCAGTACACCGACCCGAACCAGCCGATCGGCGTGACGATCCCGCTCACCGGCGTGCCCGAGAAAAGACGTTCGCCTGGCTCGAGTGCCAGCTGTCCGTGTGCCCCTACGAGACCGTCGGTGTCAGGCCGCGACCACTCCGCTGCTCGTGATCCCTTCGGACAGCGCCAATCCCGGTCCCGCTTTCCAGCAGGCGATCGACGCCGGCGCCGACTACATCGCCAGTTCCGGCGAGCCTCGTTCGCTGTACGAGGAGCAGGCCCAGGCCGCCGCCGAGAAGGGGATCAAGATCCTAGCTGCTACGACACCGAGCCGCCAGGGGGCGACGAGACGAACATCTACATGCAGTGCGCCGACGCCACGTTCGTCGAGAAGACCGGTCCCCTGATCGGCGAACTGGGCGATCGTCGACTCCAACGGCGCCGCCAACATCCTGGTCGTCAGCATCCCCGACTTCCCGATATTGAAGGCCCTGACCGACGCCTACATCGTGGAGCTGGAGAAGAACT